>CAVVZV010000004.1:0-300696 GCA_963752845.1 uncultured Actinomycetes bacterium
TCCTTTCGGTGGCGGGGCGGCGCGAGTGTCATGGGATTTCGACCTCGCTGACCCGGGTAGCAGTCGTGCGCTCGGCGACGTAAAAGGGCAGCAGCCCGAGCGCCTCCTCCTCCGTCGCCGCTTCCACCGTCCACCAGATCGCGTGCCCGCCGGAAATGCACGAGGCCAGCGTCGTCTGGCCACGAAGCGGGCTTCGTGGCCCTTTGAACGCGGCAAACACCACCCCGCATTCTGCGGCTCGTGGCGATGGTGGAGCAGGTAACGGAACAGCACATCGAGCTTCGCCCTCGCCGCGGCCCCGTCGACATCAGGGCGGACACCCTGATTCCGCACCCTGATTCTCGAATCGACGCGCCCCTGATTTATCGTCGTCATGGGGGCGACAGGTGGCCGTTGCCGAGCACCTCGTCGGGCGCGCGGCGGAGCTCGCGCTCGCGGAGACCCTCGCCGGCTCGATCGGGGCGCGCCCGGCGGTGGTCGCGGTGACCGGCGAGCCTGGGATCGGCAAGACCGCGCTGCTCGAGGAGCTGGCGGTCCGGGCGGACGCGCGCGGCTACCTGGTGCTCGCCGGCTCCGCCACGGAGCTGGAGCGCGACCTGCCGTTCTCGGTCTTCGTCGACGCCCTCGACCGGCACGTGGAGGAGCACGCGCCGGACCTGGCCGCCGCGGCTGGCCGGCAGCACCCGCGCCGAGCTGGCCGGGCTGCTGCCCGCACTGTCCGACTCGGCCGTCCACAATGGAATGCCGCTGCAGCACGAGCGATACCGGGCGCACCGGGCGGTCCGGGAGCTGCTGGAGTTGCTCGCCACGGCGCCCGGGCTGCTGCTGGTGCTGGACGACCTGCACTGGGCCGACCCCGGCTCGGTCGAGCTGCTCTCGGCGTTGCTGCGCCGCCCGCCGGCGGCGCCGGTCCTGCTGGCGCTGGGGCTGCGGCCGCACCAGGCGCCGGACCGGCTGTCCGCGGCGCTGGAGCGGGCGCACCGGGTCGGCACGCTGGTCCGGGTCGAGCCGGCCGCGCTCGGCCTGGACGAGGCCCGGCAGCTGCTCGGGGCGGCGGTGACCGGGGACGCCGCGGCCGAGCTGCACCGGCGCAGCGGCGGCAATCCCTTCTACCTGCAGCAGCTGGCCCGCTCCACCGGAGCTGCGGGCACCGGCCCGGCCGGGCCGGCCCTGCGGGACGCCGGGGTGCCGCGGGCGGTGGCCGCCGCGCTGGCCGAGGAGCTCGCCGCGCTCGGCATCGCCGCCCGCCGGCTGGCCGAGGGCGCGGCGGTGGTGGGCGACCCGTTCGACGCCGAGCTGGCGGCCGCGGCGGCAGCGCTGGACCCGCGCCGCGGCGCCGGCGGCGCTGGACGAGCTGCTACACCGGAATCTCGTCCGCCCCACCGACCTGCCTCGCAGCTTCCGCTTCCGGCACCCGCTGGTGCGGACCGCGGCCTACGAGGGCATCCCCGGCGGATGGCGGCTCGGCGCCCACGAGCGGGCCGCCGCCGCGCTTGCGGCGCGCCGGGGCGGCGCCGGCCGCCCGCGCGCGGGCACCTCGAGCAGTCGGCCCGGCACGGCGACCGCGTCGCGGCCGGCGTGCTGCGCGCGGCCGGGACGCGGCGGCGCAGCCGGGCGCCGGCGAGCGCCGCGCGCTGGTTCGCCGCGGCGCTGCGGCTGCTGCCGCCGTCCGGGCCGGCGGCGGAGCGGATCGAGCTGCTCGGCGCCCGAGCGGCCGCGCTCGCCGCCACCGGCGAGTTCGCCGGGAGCCGGGCGGCGCTGCTGGAGAGCCTGGCCCTGGCACCGGACTCGGCCGCGACCACGGTCCGGCTGACCGCAGCCTGCGCCGCCGTCGAACACCTCCTCGGCCGGCCGGACGAGGCGCACCGGCACCTCCTCGACGCCCTCGCGGCGGTGGCCGACCCCGCCTCGCCGGAGGCGGTCGCGCTGGAGATCGAGCTGGCGGTGGACGGCTTCTACCGGCTGGACTGGGCGGCGATGCGGGAGCGGGCTGGCCGTGCGCTGAGGGCCGCGGGGCCACTCGGCGAGCCGCCGCTGACCGCGGCGGCGGCCGCCGCCCTTGCGCTGGCCGGCGCGTTCACCGGGGCCGTACAGAGGCCGAGAGGTATCGCTCGAGGCCGCAGCCCTCGTCGATGGCATGCCGGACGACGAGCTCGCGCGTCCGGCTCGACGCCGCGGTCAACCTCGCCGCCGCCGAGCTCGACCTCGAACGCCTGGCCGAGGCGGAAGCTCACGCCGAACGGGGGCTGGCCGTCGGACGGGCAACGGGCCAGAGCGCCGTCGTCCCGCTCCTGGTCCTGGCCCTCGGTTGGGTTCTGAGACTGCGTGGGCAAACTGGCCGAGGCCGGCGAGTTGCTCGACGGCGCCGTCGAGGGCGGCGCGACTGTCGGGCAACGCCCAGAGCCTCGCGGGGAACCTCCTCAACGTGTCGCTCACGGCGCTCGCTGCCGGCGACGTCGAAACGGCACTCACCGCGGCGGAAGAGAGCGTCGATCTGACGCGTCCGCTGGATCAGAGTCTCATGTCGGCGTCGGCCGGGCTGGCGCTCGCCGCCGCGCTCCTCGAGAGCGGCGATCCGGAGCGCGCGGTCGATGTCCTTGTGGAGCCCAGCGGGGGCGACGAGCTACCGCTCATCCCGGGCGCCTGGCGAGCAAACTGGCTCGAGCTGCTGACCCGCTGCTGGCTCGCGCTCGGCCGCCTCGACGAGGCGAAGCGTTCAGCCGCCCGTGCCGAAGAGTGCGCCTCCGCCCGCGGGCTCCGCCTGGCCACCGGCATGGCTGATCGGGCCGGCGCTGCCGTCGCACTCGAGGCCGGCGATCCTGACCTCGCCGCCAACCGAGCGCTCGCCTCGGCAGCGGCTGCGGACGACGTCGGTGCGCCCGTCGAGGCCGCACTGTCGCGGGCGCTCGCGGGCCGCGCACTTACGCAAGCTGGCCGGCCCGAGCCTGCGGCGGCCGAGCTGCAGCGCGCCGCCGCGCAGTTCGACGCCTGTGGTGCGCTCCGGTATCGCGACCGCGCGGAGCAGGAGCTGCGCAGCCTCGGCCATCACATCCACCGGCGTACACGGGCGGGAAGCGCGCGAGGAGACGGTGTCGAGTCACTCACAGAGCGCGAGCTTCAGGTCGCGCGGCTCGTGGTCGACCGGAAGACGAACCCCGAGATCGCGGCCGAGCTCTTCGTGAGCCAGAAGACCGTGGAGACGCATCTTCGGAACATCTTCCGCAAGCTCGACGTCTCCTCACGCGTCGAGGTCGCGCGCGCGGTCGAGCGCGCCGACCGCGCGCAGCGGGTACTGTCGAACTAGGCATAGGGCATCGCGACAGTCGCGTCGATCGGCGCCCGGTCGAAGGAGCCGGCCCGAAGGCGCGGGTAGGCCCACGCGAACCCGATGAAGAAGGCCGCCTGGATGAGGCCGCCGACCAGGTGGTCGCCGGCCGACGTGCCCGGCTGCGGCTGGAGGAAGTTGTCGTCGACCACGTGGGCGCGCCGACGCCGAGAGCGATCCGCGCCAGCCCCGTCTCGGTGAGGAGGGCCGCCGCGACGCGCGTCGCGGCGGCCCTCCTGGATTCGGCGGACGGATGAGCGACCGTCGACACCGGATCCCCTAAGCGGTCGGTGTCGGCACGGTCGGTGCCTTGACCGGCTCGAGCTTCTCGCCGTGCTCGAGGTGCGGCAGCCACTCGAGCCACTTCGGCAGGTACCAGTTCCAGTCGCCGAGCAGCTTCATCGACGCCGGCAGGAGAATCGCCCGGACGATGGTCGCATCGATCAGGATCGCCGCCGCGAGCCCGACGCCGAATTGCTTGAAGAGCATCGCCTGGAGGGTGCCGAAAATCGCGAACACACCGACCATCACGATCGCCGCGCTGGTGACGACTCCGGCCGTCGTCTTGATCCCGTGCCTCACCGCGTCCTCGGTGCTCATCCCCGCGTCATAGCCCTCTCGGATCCGGCTGAGGATGAAGACGTGGTAGTCCATCGACAACCCGAAGAGGATCACGAAGAGCAGGATCGGGAGGAACGGATCGATCCCGCCGGTGAACTCGAAGCCGAGGATCTGCTTCCCCCAGCCGTGCTGGAAGACGAGCACGAGGATCCCGTAGGCGGCTCCGACCGAGAGCAGGTTGAGGATCACTGCCTTGGCCGCGATCACGATCGACCGGAACGACACGAGCATCAGCACGAACGCGAATAGCAGCACGAAGCCGAACACGAGCGGCGCCGCCGTCTTCATCTGGTCGCTCGAAGTCCTTCGCCCACGCCGTGGTGCCCGTCACCGCAACCTCGCTGTCGGCGAGCGTCCCCAGCGTCGGCGGGATGATTTCGTCCCGCAGCGCTGTCGAGCGCCTGGTTCGACGTGGCGTCGGTGCCGTCGCCCTCGATCGGGATCGAAACCACGGCGACCGTCTTCGCCGCGTTCACGTCGACGTCGATCGGCTCGTTCATGACGCCGCTGTCGAGCGCACGCCATTCCAGCTGGCCGATCGCCTCCTGCACCGCCGGCGCCTCGACGTCTGGCGCCTTGACGACGACTTGCGCGCTGTTCTCCGTCCCCGGGAATGCCTCCTTCATCCGGTTGTAGGTGACGAGGAACTTCTGCGGGAACGTGTCGATGCTGGGCTGCGCTGGGTTCAGCTGAAGCGCAGGAACCGCGAGGGCAACGAGCAGCCCGCCGGCCAGCACGACAGACAGGACCGGGCGGCGGAGCACACGGTCGATGATCGCGCCCCAGATCCGACCCTCGCCGTCCTTGCGACTGAGCCTGTGCACGAAGGGAACGCGCAGACGGTCGACGTTGTCGCCGAGCTTGGAGAGCAGCGCCGGGAGCACGGTCAGCGATCCCAGCAGGGCGACGGCGACGACGGTCATCGTGGCGACGCCGAAGGAGGCAAACGTGGGGTCGAAGGTGAGCAGCATCCCCGACATGGCGACGAGGACGGTGATGCCCGAGATGAGCACTGAACGACCCGACGTCGCCGCCGCCGCCTCGAGAGCAGCCTCCTCGCTGCGGCCGGCGGCGCGCTCCTCGCGCTCACGCTTCAAGTAGAACATCGTGTAGTCGACTCCAACGGCGAGCCCGATCAGGAGGATGATCGCGCGGACTCCCTCGGCCATCGGCAAGACCTGGCTGATGAGCGAGACGAGGCCCAGCGTCCCGAGCACCGCCGTCAGCCCGAGCAGGAGCGGGATGCCGGCCGCGACCAGTGCCCCGAACGCAAAGACGAGGATGATCAGCGTCAGCGGGACGGAGAAGAGCCCCGCCTTCTTCAGGTCGTTGAAGAACTCCTCGGTAACTGCCTTGTTTGTGCTTTCGCCGACGGACCCGATGGTGAACTCGGGGTTGGCTTGCTGCAGCTTCTTTCACGCGGGCGACGATCGGGTCGACCTTGTCGGAGGCGTCATCGGCAAGTCCGCGGATCTCGATCCCGACGAGCACAGACCGCTTGTCGTCGGAGACGAGGCCCATGTTCTCGGGATCGAACGGCGACTCGACCTTCGCGACCGCATCGAGGCCGGAGACCCCGTCGATCACTGACCTGCACGGCGGCGTTGAACTCGGCGAGCCCGCCTTGAGCGTGGCGTGCTGGATGAGGACGCTCTCCCCCGCCGGCTGCTTGAAGTCCTCGTAGAGGATCGTGTCCGCCCGCCCAGACTCCCCTGGTCCCGACGTCTCTGTGACGATCGCCTCCATCGGCATGGCGATGCTGATCGCAAACAGGACGATGACGAGTCCCAGCCAGCCGAAGATCGCGATCTTCCGGTGATGCGCGCTCCAGCGCGCCATTCGTGCGGCGAGATGGTGTCTTCTGCGGGGTACTCATCTCAGCGTTCTCCTCTCTGGTCATGGCGCCAGGACGGGCTGTGCCTGGGGCGCCCTCGCGGCTTCACGCCTGAGCTCGAGCCAGGCGACTCCGAGGCCGAAGATTGCGATTCCGATCGGGCCGGGCGGGAAGGGATGGCCAACGGCGAAGATTGCGGCGCCAATCGCCATGAGGAGCGTCGGGCCGAGCCCGCCGATCTGCTTGACCGCGATGGCCCCAGCGAGGGCCATGACGAACCAGCTCAGGCCTGACGCCACGAAGATGACGATGCCGACGTAGTCCGTCCCGGTGTCCATCAGCCGCTGAACGACCGCCGCGTCAGCCGGGCTCGCGTCGTTCGCCAAGCGGACGATCCCTCCGAGCGAGACGCCGGCGATCGCGTCGAACATCGAGTAGGCGATTGCGTAGGGAACGATTGCTACGCGCGCAACCTGGGCGGCGCGCCCCGGGAGATCCTTGACGAGAAGCCAGATGCCCCAGGCGAGCAGCAGGATGAACACCGGCTGGACGAGGTGGATCCCGATGTAGAGCGTGGTCGCGTCACCGACCTCGATGTCAGCCGGGTGAATCACGCCGATGATGAAATAGCCGACGACTGCGACGAAGAGGAACCCACGGCGAAGCCAGGTTTCCTGCTCGTCGGCAACCGGCGTCCGAGCCTCGGCGGGGGCCGCAGGCCTGGGCTCGGGCTCGGGCTGGATGATTCGCGTCTTCATCTGTTTCAGCCTCGCGCCGTCGGCTCAGCCTGAGAAGACGGGAGACTTGCCGCCCGAGGGGCGGGTTTCTGGTGTCTTTCTGGTGTCTTTTTGGTGACTTCCCTAGGAACGGAGGTAGAGCAGAACCGCCAGCACGCGCCGCGACTCGCTGCCGGTCGAGGGCAGGCCGAGCTTGCTGAAGATGCTCGAGACGTACTTCTCAACCGCCCGCACGGTGATCACGAGGCTGTCGGCGATCCCCTGGTTGGAGCTGCCCGAGGCCATCAGCTCGAGTACGTCGCGCTCACGCGGCGTCAGCTGGGCGATCGGATCGTCCGGCCGCTCCCTCGCGAGCAGCGTCGACACGATGATCGGATCGAGCGCTGACCCCCCCGCGGCAACCCGGCGAACCGCGGCGACGAACTCCTCGACGTCGCCGATCCGGTCCTTGAGCAAGTAGCCGACGCCTTCGGCCGAATCGGCAACGAGCTTCAGCGCGAGCCCTACCTCGACGTACTGCGACAGCACCAGCACTCCCACCCCCGGATGGCTGGAGCGGATCTCGAGTGCGGCGCGAAGCCCTTCGTCGTTGTGCGTCGGCGGCAGGCGGATATCCAGGATGACGACGTCCGGTGGGAAGCTGCGGACCTTGAGCAGGAGGTCATCTGCGTTCTCGCACTGCGCGACGACGTCGAAGCCGGCCTCGTCGAGAACCCGGGCCACTCCCTCCCGGAGGAGGACGCTGTCCTCGGCGATCGCTACCCGCATGGAATCTCGGCCCTCACTCGGGTGCCGCCTCCGCGCGGCGTCCAGACGCGCAAGCGACCATCCAAGGACTCCACTCGATCTGCAAGGCCGCGGAGCCCCGTTCCACGCTCGCTGTCGGCTCCGCCGATGCCATCGTCGACGATCTCCAGCACCAGCTCGCCGTGCTCCTTGACGATCTCCACACGGGCCGCATTCGCCTGCGCGTGCTTGGCGATGTTGGTGAGGCTCTCCGAGACCACGTAGTACGCAGCCACCTCGAGCGGCTCGGGGAGCCGCCCCTCGACGTCGATCGCCAGCTCCACCGGCACCGGCGCCCGCGCTGCGAGCTGCTCGAGCGCGACCGGGAGCCCGTGGCCGCTGACGACTGCCGGGTGGAGGCCGCTCGAGACCTCGCGCAGCTCGGCCAGGGACGCGGCGATCTGACGCCGGGCCTGATCGATGCCCGCCCGCGCCTCGGGATCGCCGTCCAGTCGTCCCTTGAGGATGCTCAGGTCGAGCGAAAGGGCGATCAGCCGTTGCTGTGCCCCGTCGTGGAGGTTGCGCTCGAGGAGCTGCCGCTCGTTCTGCGCCGCTTCGACGATCCGAGCCCGCGAGCCCCTGAGCTCCTCGAGTCGTGCCCTGAGCTCCGCGTGGAGCCTGGCGTTCTCGAGGGCGATTCCGGCCGCCGCCTGCACGCGGTCGAGCAGCTCAGGCTCATCTTCAATCGCCGGATCGTGGATGAGCGCCGCGACGTGATCGCCGTTTCGATCGATCAGCGTCGTCGCTCTTCCATCCAGGTCCGGCAACTCCAGCGGACGACCGTCGAGATCGGCGTATACCCCGTAGTCGGGCAGCCAGTACGCGAGCTCCAGGGAGGGATCACGTAGCGCGCGCGAGAGCGCATCGCGAAGATCTGCGGGCGCCGGCTCGGCTCGAAGCTCCAGCATCAAGTCCCCCACAGCCGAGCGGGCAAGGCGCTCGTTCAACAGGGCGGCGAGGAATACAACGGGGGCCAAGCTGAGCGTCGCGAACGTTGCCCATCTGATCGCGTGAACGGCGGGACCGTCGAACGAGGCTGAGATGTAAAGGACCGCGATCATCACGAGCCCGAGCGCGAACGCGTCCACGAGGACCACATGGGAGCGACGTACCGGCCGGCCCCTTCCCCGCCTGCGCAGCAGAAGGACGATGACCCCGGAGAGGCAGAAGGCGCTCATCGTCAGGAGCGCAACGCGAAGCGAGAGCAGCGCCGCGTGCTCGTTGGCCCAAACCTCGAGGAGGTTGTTCGGACCGAACCCGCTGAACAGCATCCGTGTCACCTGTAGCACCACCGCCGCGACGTAGGCGCTCGCGACGAGGGCACGCTCCAGTGGCCCGCGGAGTCGGCCCGACGGGAAGGCGAGGAACACGTGCATGAAGAGGACCGGCGGCACGAGATCTAGCGACTGGCCGAGGGTGAACGTCACGTCGTTCGTCGTCCATGACAGCGTGGAGATGAAGTTCGCGAACCCCGCAGCGACCATCAGTGGGCCGAAGCGGCTGTCCGGTCGACGCCACCATGCGAACAGGCCGCACAGGATGTAGGACAGGGTGAGCCAATTCGCCAGCAGCGCGACGACGAGAGGCTCCCCAAGATGGGCCCCCACCAACGGGTTCCGCAGCGCCGAGACAAATGAATACGTCGCCGCCGCGCAACCGGCGAGCGCGATTGCCGAGAGCACGAGCGGTCTCGGCGGCGCTCGCGCGTCGCTCAGATCCGCTTGCAGCCGTGCTGTGGCGGCGACAGCCGTGCGGCCTCCGTTCTCTCGCTTGCTACGACGATACTCCTGAACCGGACGAGGTTCTAGGTCGAGCTAGGGCCAGCTCACCGCGGCCTCTTCGGCCCAGCGGTCGAGCAGCGGAACCACCTTCGACCAGCGCGAGCGAAGCACCTCGTCCGTCGCAGGATCGGCGATTGCCGCCGGGATCCACGTGTACTTGATGACGGGGGACGCGAGAAAGACCCATCGCACCTCGTTCTCGTCGCCCCGCCACGGCGACGCGCGCAACCCTGTGAGATAGCCCTCCCAGACCGCCTCCTCGAGCTCACGCGCCAGCGACGTCTCGACGAATCCGTCGAACATCGTGTCCGGGACGAGGTTGCCGGGATCCTCGCCGAGAGCGCCGCGACCGCAGTAGGCCCAGTCGATGACGACGTCGGCCTCCTGGCCGAGCAGGTTTCCCGGATAGAAGTCGAGGTGGCAGAGCGTCGTCGGTGCTGCCTCGACACGCGCCAGCACACGTTCCTGCTCGCGCGTGATCGGAGCGCGGAGCGCGACATAGGCGCGCAGCCAACGCCGCGATATCCAGCGCTGCACCGGTGGCTCGACGGCGAAGCCGCCCTGCGTCTCACCAAGCCGGCGGGCGACCTCACCCAGGAGGGCTGGGGTGAAGGCCGGCGGGAGAGGAGCGTCCTCGAGCCAGAGCGCGACCGTGCCGTCCCGGCGGGCGGCCGATGCGAGGAGGCGCGGGCCGCGCAGCTCGCCGAGACGTTCGAGCAAGCCGGACTCGTAGACAAGTGGCTCGCGCCGCCAGTAGTACGGATGCTCCGGGTCAGACGCGGACGGCCAGCGCGGATGGCCGTCGGCCCTGTGGTGCACCAGCTTCAGCACAGCCGCGGCGCCCGCGACCCGGACGCGCCAGACGCCAACGGTCGCAGCCGGAGGCCCGTGCCCAAGCGGCTCGACCTCCGCGGCCGGAGCCTCGCCACCGAAGACCGCCCTGAGCTCTTCCGAAGGAATGACCGGAAGCGTCAAACGTGCTCGAGCCCGACGTAGTTCTCGGCCAGCGACGCCGCCGCCTTCTCCGACGAGCAGACGTACGCCAGCTGCGCCAGCTGCAGCTTGACGTCGAACGGATCGCCGCCCTCGAGCCGGTGCAGCATCGAGGTCATGAACCAGGAGAAGTGCTCGGCCCGCCACACGCGCCGGAGCGCGTCGGAGGAGTAGCGCTCGAGCAGCGAACCCTCGTCGTTCCGATACCAGGCGGCAAGCGCCGCGGCGAGCAGGCGCACATCAGCAACGGCGAGGTTGAGACCCTTCGCGCCGGTCGCCGGGACGATGTGCGCCGAGTCGCCGGCGAGGAAAAGCCGGCCGTACTGCATCGGCTCGACGACGTAGCTCCGCAGCCCGGTGATCCCCTTCTCGAGGATCTCGCCCGTGTTCAGCGTCCAGCCTTCAAGGCCGAGCCGGCGCTCCAGTTCCTCCCAGATCCGGTCATCCGGCCACTCCGCGAGATCCTCGTCCGGCCGAACCTGGAGGTAGAGGCGAGTCAGCGTCGGCGATCGCATGCTGTGCAGCGCGAAGCCACGCTCGTGGTAGGCGTAGATGAGCTCTTCGTTCGAAGGCGGCGCCGCGGCGAGGATGCCCAGCCAGGCGAACGGGTACTCGCGGTCGAACCGCGTCAGCACACCGGCCGGGATGCTGTCGCGGCAGACGCCGTGAAAGCCGTCGCAGCCCGCGATGAAGTCGCAGCCCAGCTCGACCTCCTCACCCCGATGGCGAAAGCGGACGAGCGGCGACTCGGATTCGAAACCGCTCAGGCGGACATCGCTCACCTCGAACAGCAGCGGGCGGCCGGTTGTCAAGCCGCGCGGCGATCAGGTCCTTCACGACCTCCTGCTGGCCGTAGACCGTGATCCGGCGCCCGCCGGTCAGCGAGGGGAAGTCGATCCGATGCCGCTCGCCGGCGAACTGGAGCTCGATGCCGTCGTGGACGAGCCCCTCGTGCTGAAGTCGCTCCCCCACCCCGATCTCGATCAACAGGTCGACGGTGCCTTGCTCGAGCACCCCCGCGCGTATGCGCTGCTCGACGTATTCGCGGCTCCGGTCCTCGAGGACGACGGAGTCGATGCCCTCCAGATGGAGGAGGTGCGCCAGCACGAGCCCGGCGGGACCGGCTCCGACGATCCCGACCTGCGTGCGTTCTCCTCAGCCCCAGATCTCCTCGGCCGTCTCCACGATCAGGCGCAGCTTCGCCACCTGCTGCTCATGGGTGACCAGGTTGCCCTCGACCGTCGACGAGAATCCGCACTGCGGCGACAGGCAGAGCTGCTCGAGCGGGACATAGCGCGACGCCTCCTCCACCCGCCGCTTCAGCGCGTCCTTGTCCTCCAGCTCGCCCCGCTTGGTCGTAACCAGACCGAGCACGACCATCTTTCCCTTCGGGACGAAGCGGAGCGGCTCGAAGGTGCCTGAGCGCTCGTCGTCGTACTCGAGGAAGAAGCCGTCGACCTGCGAGCTCGTTGAAGAGCGCCTCGGCGACGAAGTCGTAGCCGCCTTCCGCGGCCCACGACGAGCGGAAGTTGCCGCGGCACATATGGGTCGTCACGCTCATGCCCTCAGGACGCTCGGCGAGAGCCTCGTTGATGTGGCGGATGTAGACCTCGTGCTGATGCTCCTTGTCGCCACCGATGCTGGCGATGTACTCGCGCTGCTTGGGGTCGTTCAGGTAGGCGAGGCTTGTGTCGTCGAACTGGAGATAGGTGCAGCCGAGCGCGCCCAGCCGACGCACCTCCTCCCGGTAGGCCGCGACGAGATCGCGCCAGAACTCGTCGACGTCGGAGTAGACGTCCTGAGAGATCGCCGCCTGCCCGCCGCGGTAGTGGACCATGCTCGGTGACGGGATCGTCAGCTTCGGCATCGCCGTCGTCGTCATCGACTTGAGCGCCTCGAACGCGTCGCCGAAGATCGTCTTCTGGAGGCCTACCCGATCGTGGACGCTCAGCGCCGCGGTCGTGAACTCCACGTCGCCCTGCTCGTTGTGGAACTCGACCTTGATCTGCTCGTCCGCGGGGTCGATCCCCTCGAGTTGGTAGATGAAGTCCATGTGCCACGAGGTGCGGCGGAACTCGCCGTCGGTGGCGGACTGGAGGCCGATCTCCTCCTGCATGCGGACGACGTCGCGGATCGCGTCGTCCTCGATCGCTCGCAGCTCGTCGGCCGAGATCCGCCCGTGGGCGAAGTCTTCCCGGGCTCGAAGCAGCTCGGGCGGCCGGAGCAGGCTTCCGACGTGGTCGGCGCGGAACGGAGGCGTCGTGCGCTTGCTCATGTCTCTCCCTCCATCACGTCTCGGAACACGGCGAAGGCCCCGTTGGCCGCGGGCACGCCGCAGTAGATCGCGCTCTGCAGCAGCACTTCCTTGATCTCCTCGCGCGTGAGCCCGTTTCGAAGCGCCGACTTGATGTGCAGCGCCAGCTCGGGCTCGCGGTTCAGCGCCACGAGCGCCATCAGGGTGATCGCGCTGCGCGTGCGCCGATCGAGACCCGGCCGCGCCCAGATCTCGCCCCAGGCATAGCGTGTGAGCAGGTCCTGGAAGTCGGCGGTGTCCTGGGTCGCTCCCTCGATCGCAGCGTCGACGTGCTTGTCGCCGTGCACTTCACGGCGGATCCGCATTCCCTCTTCGTAACGGTCTGTCATGCAACCTCCACGGAAGCCAGATGCTCGGTGACGTGCTGCGAGAACGCCTCCGCCTGCTCGACGTTCGCCAGGTGGGCGGCGGCGGAGAGGACGACGAGCTTTGCGTCCGGGATCCCGCGCGCGAGCAGCTCGGCATGGTCGAGCGGAGTCGACGGATCCTCGGCTGCCCGCGAGGACGAGTGTCGGGCGTCCGGATGTCCGCGAGCCGATCGCGGAAGTCCCAGCGGGCGAGCGCTTCGCAGCAGGCGGCATAGTCCTCGGGCGGCGTGTCCACGAGCATCTGGCGGAATCGTGCAACGACCTCGGGACGCGCAGCCGGCGTGAACCAACGGGCGACGATGCCGTCGGCGATGGGCTCGAGACCATGGTCCCGGACGAGTGCCGCCCGCTCGAGCCACGGTCCCGGCTCGCCGAACCGGGCCGAGGTGCAGGCGAGGACGAGGCGGTCGATCCGCTCCGGTGCGTTGGCG
Organism: uncultured Actinomycetes bacterium; assembly: GCA_963752845.1. Lineage (GTDB taxonomy): Bacteria > Actinomycetota > Thermoleophilia > Gaiellales > Gaiellaceae > JACDAN01. Next base: position 13,191 of record CAVVZV010000004.1, read on the forward strand.
GCCACCCACATCGCCGTCGCGCCGCCGAGCGAGAGGCCGCAGAGCGAGACGCGGTCGAGGCCGTTCTCGTCCAGCAGTCGGACGAAATCTCGTCCAAGCTCCTCGACGGAGTCGCGGCCGCGCTGGTTGTAGCGCAGGAGTCGAAACGTGCGAGACCAGTGGCCGGCGTTGGCAGCCCACAGCTCGGTGGTCGTCCCGAGCGACGAGGGAAGTGCGAGCACGGGCGTCATCCCAACTCGGTCCTGTACAGGGCGAGCGCCCGGTCGACGAGCTCGTCGGCCGAGCCGAGGTAGGACGTCGGGTCGAGGTCGGCGGCGTCGAGGTCGAGCTCTTCGACCAGCGGCCGCCCGCTCGCCGCTGCCTCCGCCACGCGCTCGAACGCCTTGCGGCGGCCGACCTGCTCGGCGAGCACGTAGGAAGCCCGCTCGGCCATCACTAAGCCGCCGGCGAGATCGAGGTTCGCCCGCATCCGCTCCGCGTCGACCTCGAGGCCGTCCAGAGCGCGGCGGGCGGCGTCCGCGGCGCCTCCCGTGTAGGCCAGCGCTCCCGAGAGCGCAGTCCACTCGGAGAGCCAGGCGCCGAGCGCCCGCTCGTGCTCCTGTGGCAGGGCTGCAAGCAGGATGCCCGCGTAAGCCTGGACATGACGCGCACACGCAACCGTGAGCGCGCTGCCGACCGGGTTCCGCTTCTGCGGCATCGTCGAGGAGGCGCCGCCACCGGACTCCGTCGCCTCGCCGACCTCGGTCTGGCCCAGCAGCGCGACGTCGAGGCCGATCTTCGCCAGCGCCCCGGCGGCAACGGCGAGCGCCGCGCCCAGCTCCGCCACCCGCACGCGGTTCGTGTGCCAGGGAGCGATCGGCTCTTGGAGCTCCAGCTCCTCCGCGAACAGGTGCAAGACCTTCGTGCCGGACTCGCCCAGCGAAGCCAACGTGCCGGCCGCGCCGCCGAGCTGGACGGCGAGCCCGTGCTGCCGGACCCTCATGAGTCCCCTCCGTGCCTCGAGCACGGCCACCAGCCAACCGGCCCCCTTCAGTCCAAAGGTCGTCGGCACCGCCTGCCGGAGCACGGTTCGGCCGGCCATCGGGGTCGAGCGGTACTCCTCGGCGAGCCGCGCGCACTCGCCCGCGACCTCCGCCATGCGTTGGAGGATCAGGTCGAGGACGTTGCGCGAGACAAGCATTGCGGCCGTATCGAGGATGTCCTGGCTCGTCGCTCCCCAGTGGACGTACCGCGCCGCGTCGCCCTCGACGGCGGCCGTCAGCGCGCGGACAAGGGGCTCGACGGGATTCCCCGGCGCGCGGCCCTGGTCGCCGAGCTCGGCCGGATCGAACTGCTCGGCGCGGCAGGCCGCCGCGATCGCCTCGGCCGCCTCGCCCGGGATCACGCCCGCGCGCGCCTCGGCGGCCGCGAGCGCTGCCTCCGCGTCCAGCATCGCCTGGAGCCAGGCACGGTCCGACAGCGCGTCACGGAACTCCGCCGGCACGAAAATCCGCTCGAACACGTCAAACGGCAAAGAAGACGGTCTCGCGGTCGCCCTGGAGCCGGATGTCGAACTCGAGCCCGTCGTCGGCCGCCCGCGCGACGAGCGTCGAGGCGTCGTCGACGGCGACGAGCACGGGATCCGCAGCGTTCGCCTCCTCCTCGTCCGGAAAGTACATCCGCGTCAGGACCGGCTTGAGCAGCCCGCGGGCGAACACCATCACCGTCAGATGCGGCGCCTGCCCCGCGACGGCGCCCGGGCTTGCGCGTCACGAACGAGTAGCGGCCCTCCTCGTCGCAGCCCGAACGGCCCCAGCCGAAATCGGATCGGTAGCGACCTTCCTCGTCCGCTTGCCAGATCTCGACCATCGCGTCGGGCACCGGCTCGCCGGCGCCGTCGAGTACTCGTCCCGTGATGCGGACTCCATGCGACACGAGCTCGTTGGCGGCGCCGGTCGAGCAGCCCGAGGGCGAAGTACGGCCCAACTGTCTGGGACGGCGTCGATCACGTAGGCCTCCATCGGCGTTTCGGCCGGGCCGCCGAGCACGATGTCGAAGCGGTAGCCGAGCGCCCACTCCGGCACGGTCTGCTCCAGCTCGAAGTCGCAGACGAGCCGTGACCGCGCCTTCGCATCGCGCACCGACTGGAAGATCGGGTCGAGCTCGAACAGCGGATCGCCCGGGAAGTACATCTGCGTGACCAGGCGGTTCGTGAACGCACGGCCGAAGAGCGAGAGATGGATGTGCGCGGGGCGCCACGCGTTCGGATGGTTGCGCCACGGATACGCACCCGGCTTCACCGTGACGAAGCGGTAGCGTCCGTCGTCGTCGGTGAGGCAGCGTCCGGCGCCCGTGAAGTTCGGGTCGATCGGGGCGGGGTGCCGGTCGACCTCGTGGCGGTACCGGCCGGCGGCGTTCGCCTGCCAGATCTCGATCAGCGTCGACCGGACCGGGTGTCCGGCGGAGTCGATGACTCGGCCGGTGACGATGATCCGCTCTCCCAGCGGCTCGCCTTCGTGCTGCCGGGTGAGATCGTGGTCGAGCTCGCCGACCGACTCGTCGCCGTAGACCGGGCCCGTCAGCTCCGAGAGCGTATGCGGCAGGAGCAAGAGCGGTCGCTTCGGCGCACGCAACTGCGTAGAGCGGTAGTCGGGATACAGGTACGGCGGGTGCGGCCCCTCGCCGTCACGAACGGTCTCGAGCGTCGACGCGGCTCGGCTCACAGCCGAACCCTCGAACTTCGATCGTGTCGACCGGTCATTGCAGACGGCCGCGCCAGCAAAGGAGACGGGCACGCCGGCAAAGCCGGCATGCCCTCTAAACGGCATCGCAAGCGATGCCTTGGCGGCACGGCCTGAAGTCGACATCGCAAGCGACGTCTCATCGACGGAAGTGTCCTCGTTCGCGGGCTTCAGTGCGCGGAGTGCCTGCAGCTCCTCGGCCGTCGGCGGCGGTCCGGGCCGCAGGTCCGGCGCGACGCGAAGCTCCCACCCAGTCGCCTCCTGCGCCTCGTCGACGGTGACGTCCGGATGGAGCTCGGTGAGCACGAGCTCCCCGCTCTCGCGGTTCGGCTCGAGCACGCCGAGGTCGGTGACGACGCAGGTCACGCCGGCGCCGCCCGAACGGCGAGGCCCGCCGACGCTCGTGAGGAAGTCGAGCCGCTCGACGAACGCTCGGGGCGTCTGCCGGAGCATCACGAACGTCTCCCGGCACCAGGCGGCGATCTCGGGAGCCCCGCCCGCCCCGGGCAGCCTGACCTTCGGTCGGGCGTAGTCGCCGATGACGGTGCTGTTCAGGTTGCCGTGCGCGTCGATCTGCGCCGCGCCCAGGAAGCCGACGTCGATCCAGCCGCCCTGGAGCCAGTAGCTGAAGATCTCGGGCACCGAGACGACCGCGTCGGCCGTCTCGGCGAGCTCGCCGTCGCCGATCGAGAGCGGTAGATGAGCCGGCTTCGCTCCGATCGCCCCGCTCTCGTAGATCAGGACGCAGTCCGGTGCGTGCGTCGCCCGCGCGAGGTTGGCCGCGCGGCTCGGAAGCCCGATCCCGACGAAGCAGACCGTGCCGTTGCGAAGCCTGCGGGCGGCGGCAACGGCCATCATCTCGTCGGCGGTGTAGGTGGCCGTCTCCAGCTGGGTCATACCGCTGCCGCCTCGGGCTCGAGCACATGGCGCTGCATCCACTCGCGGAAGCGGTCGCGGTCACGGCTGATCTCGTCCCACCGGACGTAGAACGCGTTGTCCCGGTCGTAGTAGCCGTGCGCGTAGGACGGGTGGGCGCCGCCGGGCGCGACGGCGACGGCGGTGATCGTCCAGGCGGGCAGGAAGACGGCGTTCGGGCGCGGCTCGAGCCGCGGGACGATCTCCTCGACGGTGACGATCGACCGGCTCGACGCGAGGACGACCTCCTTCTGGACGCCGCTGATCCCCCAGAGCTGCACGTTGCCGGCCTCGTCCGCCTGCTGGGCGTGGACGATGCCGACGTCCGGCCGGATCGCGGGCACCGCGGCGACCTGCTCGCCGGTGAAGGGGCACTTGATCCACGCGACCCTGGTGCGCTCCGCGAGGTTCGTTCCCTCGTAGCCGCGAACGACGCCGAACGGGAACTTCGCCGCGCCGGCTGCGTACGCGGCCGCCATGCCGGCATGCGAATGCTCCTCGAGCTCGAGCGGCCGCGGCCAGTCGTGCTCGACCGCGTCGCGTAGCCGGTGAAGCGAGCCGACGCCGGGATTCCCTCCCCAGGAAAAGACGAGCTTGCGCGCGCAGCCCATCCCGATCAGCTGGTCGTAGATCACGTCCGGCGTCATGCGCACGAGCGTGAGCTCGCGCCGCTCCTGCCGGATCACCTCGTGCCCGGCGGCATGCGGGATCAGGTGGGTGAAGCCCTCGAGCGCGACGACGTCACCGTCGTGCACGAGCTCCCGAACCGCGTCGGCGAGCGGAACGATCTCGGCCATATCCCCGGACGCGGACCTAGAAGGGGAACGGATGGGTGCCGCTCTTGACCGTGACCCAGCGGAGCTCCGTGAACTCGTTGATCGCGGCCGTCCCGCCGAACCGGCCGAAACCGCTCTCCTTGACGCCGCCGAACGGCATCTGCGGCTCGTCGGCGACCGGCTGGTCGTTGACGTGAACGATCCCGGACTCGATCTGCTGGGCGAGCGCGAGCCCCCGATCCGGATCCGACGTGATGATCCCGGCCGAGAGCCCGTACCTCGTGTCGTTCGCGCGCGCGACCGCCTCCTCGGCGCTCCCGACCACCTCGATCGCCGCCACCGGGCCGAACGTCTCCAGCCGCGCGAAGTCCGAGTCCTCCGGCACATCGGCCAGGAGCGTCGCCTGGTAGACGGGCCCGTCGGCGTCGCCCCCGGCGAGCACCTTGGCGCCTTTCGCGACCGCGTCGTCGACGCGGCTCTTCACGTTCGCGACCGCAGCCTCGGTGATGAGCGGGCCGATGATCGTGTCGTGCTTCTTGGGATCGCCGCTCTTCAGGGCCTTGGTCTTCTCGACGAGGCGCTCGACGAAGGAGTCGGCGATCGGCTGCTCGACGATGATCCGGCGCGCCGACATGCAGATCTGACCCTGATGGAGGAACGCTCCGAAGGCGGTGGCATCGACCGCGTAGTCGAGGTCGGCGTCGGCGAGCACGATCAACGGGTTGAGCCCGCCGAGCTCGAGCACGACGCGCTTGAGGTTGCGGCCGGCTGCCTCGGCGACCCGGCGGCCGGTCTCGGTCGAGCCCGTGAAATTGATCACGCGAACGAGCGGGTTCTCGGCGAACTCGTCTCCGATCGGGCCGGCCTCGCCGGGCGCGTGCGTGACGATGTTCAGCACGCCCTCGGGAAGGCCCGCCTCGCTGAAGATCTCGCCCCAGAGCAGTCCGCCGGCGTAGGGCGACAGCTCGGACGGCTTCAGCACGACCGTGTTGCCGAGCGCCATCGGCGAGGCGAACGAGCGCGCTGACAGGATCAGCGCCGCATTCCAAGGTGCGATCGCGCCGACGACGCCGACGGGGCGGCGAATGCCCATCGCGAAGGCGCCAGTGTCCGACGGGATGATCTCGCCCATCGGCTGGTAGCCGAGCGCGGCCGCCTGGCGGAAGAGCCCGGCGACGAACTGAAGCTGGAACATCGCGAAGCCGAAGGTGGAGCCGGTCTCGCGGGTCAGCAGCGAGGCGATCTCTTCGATCCGCGACTCGAGGAGGTCGGCCGCCTTGAGGAAGATTCGCTGGCGCTTGGCGGGCGGCGTCTGCGACCAGTCGGGAAAGGCTTTTGCCGCCGCCTCGATCGCCCGTCTCGCGTCCTCCCTCGTCCCCGCGGGAACAATGGCGACGACGTCGCCGGTGAAGGGGTCGGTGTCCTCGAAGGTCCGCCCGCTCGCTGCGTCGGTCCATTCCCCGCCGATGTGCAGGCCGGGAATGGTCTTCTCGATTGCGCTGACGGTCATCTCATGCTCCTCCTCGCTCGGCGATGTTCGCCATGAGAACAATCATCCGGCTACCGCACCGGCACTCTCCACCTCCGTGCCCAGCGTGTCAAGCCGTATTCGCGCTCCGGCCGCCCGGAGATCGACCTCGATCGCCTCGGCCGTTCGCAGCAGCTTCGGAACCACCTGGCGGCGCAGCGCCTGCATGGTCATCCGAGTCGCGTGCACGGAGACGTTGAGCGCTGCGACGACCGCCCCAGTCGCGTCTCTGATCGGCACGGCCGCCGAGCGGACGCCCTGCTCGAGCTCCTGGTCGACCGCCGCCCACCCCGCGTCACGCACGTCGTCGATCCGCTCGCCGCAGGGTCTTCAGATCAGGGACGGTCGTCGGCGTCAGTCGCTCGATCTCGATCCGCTCCAACCGCTCTTCGAGCGCGTCCGGGTCGAGGCCGGCGAGCAGCACGCGGCCCATCGAGGTCGCGTAGGCCGGCAGCCTCGTCCCGACCGCGATCGTGATCGTCATGATCCGCTGGGTCGGAACGCGCGCCACGTAAACGATGTCGAGATCGTCGAGCACCGCGATCGACGACGACTCGTTCACCTCGCCCACGAGCGCCTCCATGTGCGGCTGGGCCACCTCAGGCAGGCTCAGCGCCGACAGGTAGGCGTAGCCGAGCTCGAGCACGCGCGGACGAAGCGAGAAGGTGTTGCCGTCCTGCCGCACATAGCCGAGCCGGACAAGCGTGAGCAGGAAGCGGCGTGCCGCTGCCCGGGTCAGACCCGTTTCCCGCGCAACGTCGCTCAGCCGCAGCTCCGGCCGCTCGGCGCCGAAGGCTCGGATCACCGCCAGCCCCCGCTCGAGCGACTGGACGTAGTCGGGGTTGCGTCCTTGGGCCTGATCCAGCATGTGAACAGATGTTCTCATACCGAACATCGCCCTGCGAGATACTGGCCGTCATGGGCGAGACAGTGCGCGACGCGACTTTCGACGTCCTCCGCGAGCGCGGGCTGACGACGATCTTCGGCAACCCCGGCTCGACCGAGGTTCCGTTCCTGGCCGGGCTCCCCGAGGACCTGCGGTTCGTGCTCGCGCTCCACGAGGCGTCCGTCGTCGGGCTGGCCACGGGGTGGGCGATCGCACGAGACGAGCCCGCCTTCGCCCTGCTGCACACGACGGCCGGGCTGGGGAACGCGGTCGGCGCCCTTGCCACCGCGCGGGTCAACCGGGCGCCGCTCGTCGTTCTCGTCGGCCAGCAGGACCGGCGGCATTTGGCGTTCGAGCCGTTCCTCGCGGGGCGGCTTCGGGGCCTCGCGGGCGAGTATCCGGTCTGGGAAGACCAGCCGGTGCGGGCGCAAGACGTGCCCGGCGCGATCCTGCGCGCCTCGCACGAGGCGGTCACGCACCGCGGGCCCGGCGATCGTGATCGTGCCGATGGACGACTGGGCCGCCGTCGCCGACGAGGAGCGTGAGGACGCGGCGCCCGCGCGCGTCGTCCGAGCCGCCGCGCCGACCCGGCGGCGATCGAGGAGCTGGTCGCGTTCGTGGCCGACGCGCGCACGCCGGCGCTCGTGGTCGGCGCGGGGGCGGACGACCGGGAGACCTGGGCCGCGCTGTCCGAGCTCGCCGAGCGACTCGTGGCGCCTGTGTTCCAGGAATCCTTCGGCGCCCGGGCCGGCTTCCCGCAGGATCACCGGCTCTACGCCGGCGTCCTCCCGGCCGACCGGCCACGGCTGCGCGAGAAGCTCGCGCCGTACGACATGCTCCTCGTGGTCGGAGCGCCGGTCTTCCGCCAGTCGCCGTACGCGCCCGGACGCTTCACGGAGACCGGAACGCGGATCGCAGTCGTCGGCGACAACGCGGACGAGGTGCACCGGAGCCCGGCCGACCTGGCGGTGCTCGCGCCCCCGGCGGCGGTGTGCCGCGAGCTCGCGCAGCGCGTGCCTGCGCGCGAAGGCGCGCCGCCGGAGCCGTTCCATCCGCCGCCCGCGCCGGATCCGCCCGCGGCCGGAGAGCCGCTTCGAGCGGGCCATGTCCTGGCGGCGCTCGCCGAGCGCCTTCCGCGCAACGCGGTCGTCGTCGAGGAAGCTCCCGTCGACCGGCCCGAGATCCACGATCGTCTCCTGGCGCGCGAGCCGCTCGGTTTCCTCAGCGCAGCGATGGGCGGCCTCGGCTTCGCGCTCTCGGGAGCGACAGGCGTGCGGATGGCGCTCCCGGAGCGGCCGGTCGTCGCGGTCGTCGGCGACGGCTCGGCGCTCTACGGGATCCAGGCGCTCTGGAGCGCCGCGCACTACCGCGTCGGGGTGCTGTTCGTGATCCTCTCCAACGGCGGCTACGCGATCATGGACCGCCTCGCCGAGCGGCACGGCGCGGCCGGGCCCTGGCCGAGCTTCGACATCGACATCGCATGGTATGGCGCGAGCGCAGGGTTGTGCGGCCGAGCGGATCACTGAGCACGAGGACCTGCTCAGGAAGCTCGACGAGGTCGTGCCGGAGCTCGCCACGCGCGAGGAGCCGCTGCTCCTCGACGTGGCGATCGCTCCCACAGAGACGTTCGCGCCCTAGCCAAAGCTCAGGGGTCAGGTCTTGCATTGCAACAAACGCGTGTGACTGGCGGTGCGTTGTGTCAATGCAAGACCTGACCCCAACGGACCCACGGAAGCGCAGGCGCAAGGAGGGCACCCTCGCGGGCGCCCTCCTCCTGTGAAGCCCTAGCCGACGGTGAAGCTCTTCTTCGCGCCGGGTTGTGCGCTCGACCAGTAGCGGTATGTGCCCTTCCGGAGGTTGAGCGTCCACGTAATGCGTCCGCGCCCCGTGACACTCGTGCGCCTGTTGACCTTCGGCCCCGTCAGCACGAAGTTCTGCGTCCGCGAGTTGTCGGTGACGACGAAGACGTACGGGCCGACAACGAGCTTCTTGACCGTCCTCCCCTCGAGCCGAAGCAGCACACGCCGGCCCTGCACGGTGCCCTGCAGGGTGAGCCCGCTCGCGATGCTCGTTGGGCACAAGCTGCTTCATGTTCGGCATCCTCGAGATCACGTCGTATTTCCTCGTGTAGTTCGCGAGCTGCTGGAGCTTGCCCCGGTCGATCAGCGTGCTCCAGATCGGCAGGCGGATGTTGCGGATCGCCGCGGGGAGCAACGCCCGGATCTCGTCCGGGTGCGTCTGCGCATAGACGAGCGAGCGGTTCATCGCCGTCCTGAACCGCTGCGCCAGGGCCCGGTTTGACGACACCCAGCTCGGCTTGGCCGCATAGCCGCCGATCGGGAAGTACCGGCCGAGCACCGGCCCCGGAGCCATCACGGACCGGCCGCCGTCGCTAATGATCTGCGAGAGGAACGGCTCCGGCGTCCAGACCGCATCGACCTGCCCGTTGTTGAGCGCCGCCCGCATCTGCGGGAAGGGGATCGCGGTCAGCCTGGCTGTGTTGGCCGACATCCCGAGCTTCTCGAACGCGGCCCTGATCATGATCTCGCCGACGCCCTTGAGCGCGTTTACGGCCACCGTCTTCCCCGCGAGGTCGCGGGCCGTGCGAACCGAGCTATTGCCTCTGACGAGGATGTTCTGCCAGTTGTCCGCCGCCGAGGTGCCTTCGACCTCGCTCGCCGCCAGCAGCTGGAGCGAGATGCCGCTCGTCGATCCGATCATGAACGGGACGAAGCCCGCATAGGCGATGTCGCCGTTGTTGTTCCCCATCGCGAGCACGACGTCGTTGCCGCTCTGGAGCGTCGTTTTCTTGAACGTGATCCCCTGCTGCGCAAAGAATCCCTTCTGGACCCCGAGATCCAGCGGCAGGGCATTCGCGATCGGCAATGTGAGCAGCCGGAGCTCCGTTGTCGCCCGAGGCGCGCTGGCCGCAGTGCTTCCAAACACGGCGAGGGCGGCGATCGCCCCGGCCACCGTGACGACCCCGAGGCGCCCCGCACGCCGGTGCCGCATCTTTCTGGTCATGCTCGTTCTCCTTTCGTCGCAGTTGTCACAGGCGCCAACTGTCGGGCCGGCTCTTCCTGTTCACGCTTGATCAGCCGGTAGACGTGCCCGCGAAGGTGCGTGAAGTCCGGTAGCTCCTTCGTCGCGATCTGGTCGCGTGGGAACGGCAAGTCGACGTCGATCAACTCCTTTACCTCTGTGGGTGCATGGGTTAGGACGACGACGCGGTCCGAGAGGTAGACGGACTCGTCGATGTCGTGGGTCACGAAGAGGATCGTGACCGCGAACTCCTCCCGTACCCGCAGGACAAGATCCTCGAGATCGCCGCGCGTCTGGGCATCGACCGACGCAAACGGCTCGTCCATCAGCAGGATCGACGGTTGGTAGGCGAGCGCCCGCGCGATCGCAACGCGCTGTTGCATCCCTCCGGACAGCTGCCATGGGTAGTGGTCGATGAAGCGGGTGAGCCCGACGGCTTCGAGAGCCTCCTCGACGAGGTCCTTCCTCTCGGCTCGCCCGAGCTTCTTGTGGCGAAGCGGGAGCAGCACGTTGTTGCGCACCGACGCCCACGGCATCAGCGAGCGGCCGTACTCCTGGAAGACGAGCGCCATCTCCTCCGGTGGGGACGTGACCTGCTTTCCGCGCAGAAGCACCTGGCCGCTCGTCGGCCGCAGGAGCCCGCCGACGCACTTGAGCAGGGTCGTCTTCCCGCAACCCGACGGACCGACGACGCAGACAAACTCACGATCCTCGACGGCGAACGAGACGTCGGCGATCGCATGCGTGGCCTTGACGCCGCTGCCGTACGTCTTGGCGACGTTCCTGATCTCGAGCAGGTGCCCGCCGCTCGATGCTCATTGCGCCGTCGCCGCCCGCCAGCCGCGGTGCCAGGCGAGCACCCGGCGCTCGACGAGGATCAGCAGCAGGTTCAACAAGTAGCCCAGGAGGCCGATCAGGACGATCGCGGCCCACATCGGCGCGAGCTGGAGCGTGTTCTTCGAGATCAGCAGGACGTAGCCGACGCCGCTCGTGCTCGAGAAGTACTCGGTCAGCACCATCACGATCACCGCCAACGACAGGCTCGTGCGCATTCCCGCGAAGATCTGAGGCAGCGCCGCGGGCAACACGATCCTCCGGATCCGCTCGAACCCCCGCACACCGTACGAGCGAGCGGTCTCGATCATCGTCGGGTCGATGCTCCGAACCCCGTCGATCGTGTTCAGCAGGATCGGGAAACAGGCAGAAGAATGCGATGAAGGCGATCTTTTGCCGGTTCTCGATCGAATGCAAGAGGACGACCGAGATCGGGAGCAGCGCCGGCGGCGGCATCGCGCGCCACCACTCGATGTGCGGCATCGCCAGGATCCGGCCCCACCGCGACAAGCCGAGCGGAATCCCGACGAGAATCCCGAGGACGACGGCGATCGCGAACCCGGCCGCAATCCTGGTCAGGCTCGGGACGACATGCAGGTCGAACTGCGAGAAGAGCCACAGCTCCCGGAACTCGACGAGGATCGTGGACAGGCGCGGGAACTTCGGGTCCTTGGCCTGCACCGTCCACAGCTGCCAAGCGGCGAGAATCGCGAGCGGGACCGCGATCTCGGCCGCGATCGCCGCGGAGTGGTAGACGCGCCGGCTCAGCCTGTCGCCTCCCGCTGGGAGGGGTGCCAGCGCAGCGCGCGCCGCTCGATCGCGGAGAAGACCACGTAGATGGCGAGGCCGAGGAAACCGGTGGCGAGCGCCAGCGCGTAGACCTGGACGGTCAGTCCGAACGACTCGGCCACGTTCATGATCTGGCCGAGCCCCGGGCGTGCCCATGAACAGCTCCGCCGTGAAGGCGAGGATCAGCGCGACCGCCGAGGAGATGCGCAGGCCGGTCGCGATGTACGGAACCGCGCTCGGCAGCTTGATCCGGTAGAGCCGCTCGAAGCGGCCGACGCCGAACGAACGCGCCGTGTCGAGCGCGACCGGGTCGACATCGCGCACGCCGTAGATCGTCTGCACGAGCAGGGGCCAGAACGCGCCGAAGGAGGCGAGGAAAACCTCGCTCTGGAGCGTGGTCCCGAGGGTCAGGAAGAGCAGGGGGATCAACGCCGCCGACGGGATCGGGCGCAGGAACTCGATCGGAACCCGGAAGGCTCTGAGCGCGAACTGGCTCGAGCCGAGCAGGATCCCGGTCGGAACGGCAAGGGCGGTGGCGATGCCGAGGCCCAGCGCCCACCCGCGCACGGTCTGGGCGAACGCGGTCCAAAACGCCCGGGTGTGCATCATCGACCAGAGCTCCTGGAAGGTCGTCGTCATCGCCGGGAGGTCCTGCTCGGAGATGAGCCCGGCGCGTGAGACGAACTCCCAGAGCGCGAGCGCGGCCGCGATCGAGGCCACCGTCGCCAGTACCGGCGCCAGCCGCGCGGCGGCGGTCCCGAAAGCCGGTCGCGTCTCTCCTGAGACGGTCTCAGCCGTCGCTACGCCCGGAGCCGCCACGATCACTAGTCCTAACACGTTTTGGTCAGCGGATGTGCGCAGACCGACTTCGTGTTCGCATCGAGAACAACCGGGCGCGGTGCTCGTCTAGTGGTCGGAGCGCTCGAAGAAGAACGCCTCGTACGCGCTGTGCAGCGGCCCGGCGAAGAGGGGCAGCCAGCTGCCGAGAAACGTCGAGCGAACCGGATCGTTCAGCAGCTCGCGCACGGAGGCGCGCGCGCCCTCCCCCTCGAACAGGAAGATCACGTCCCGGTCCGACAAGAAGACCGATTGTCGCTCGGTAACCGCTTCGTTGTCCTCATTCTCCGTGGCTTTCTCGAGCAGCTCTAGGGCCCGCTCACGAGCCCCGGGCTTCAGTGCCGCAAGCAGAATGACGCGCTCCTCCACGCGGCGAAGTCTACGAGCGAGGCGCCCGGCGGCCTGTAGGCCACCGGGCGCCTCTGCGCTCTGGCCTTCGCCCTCCTACAGGTCGCGGGCGGTACGTACCGCCACCGCCACGTCGGGGTTGTCGCTAAACAGCCCGTCCACGCCGAGGCGGTAGAAGAGCCGAAGCTCCGCGGGGAAATCACCGGCGGCTTGCATGTACACGGGGCTGGCGGGATTGCCCTGACGGAAGTCCTCCGGAAGGAACGAATTCTCGCGCCTGAACGTCCACGGATGGACGACGAGGCCTTTGCGATGCGCCCACCGGACGAGCTCAGTCGGCTGCCCGAGGTGGTTGGACGCGTCTCGCGGAACGATCAGGTTCTTGTTCGGGCCGATCCCGTTTGCGTACCGCGCGATCTCGTCGAGGCCGGCGCGAGTCGCAAGGTCGGCATACGTCCTCGGGTCGCCCGACACCACGAAGTCGTACGGCTTGCCGACGTCGCTGATCAGCTGGACGAGGGGCACTTTGGTCATCCGGTTCAGCTTCTTGAGGTTGGAGACCTCGAAGGACTGCACGAACACCGGCGAGCTTCGCTTCGTGTAGCCGTTGCGATCGAGGACGGCAACGAGCGGTTCCTCGAGTGAGAGGCCGATGCCGTCGAAGTACGTCGGGTGCTTGGTCTCCGGGTAGATGCCGACGTAATAGCGCTTTGCGAGGTCGATCACCTCCTGCAGCGTCGGGATCTGCTCGAGGCCGTCGAAGGCTGCGTTTGCCGGCCGTAGGGCGGCGATCCGCTCCTCGGCGCGAAGTGTCTTCAGCTCTGCGAGCGTGAAGTCCTCGGTGAACCAGCCGGTGACGGCGACTCCATCGATGGTCTTCGTGCTGCGGCGATCGGCGAACTCGGCGTGGCTCTCGACGTTGGTGGTCGCACCGATCTCGTTCTCGTGGCGGGCGACGAGCACGCGATCCTTCGTCGACACGAGATCGGGCTCGATGTAGTCCGCGCCCATTTCGATCGCGAGCCTGTACGAAGCAAGCGTGTGCTCCGGCCGGTAGCCGCTGGCTCCGCGGTGGCCGATCACCATTGGCTTCGCCCGCGAGCCGTGGTCGCCACGGGCCTGCGGTCCGCCGCCGGACGCGGCGACGGCGGCGGTAAGCGCGATGAGCCCCGCGAGCACTACCAGTGCGGCCCGGGCGGGTCTTCGAGTGTCCATGAGTGCACCTCCGGTGCGGAAACAGAGCCGCCGGAGGCTTGCGCAGCCCGCCCGTCCGGTGGGTTACGCGGCAGTGAGCAGCCGGTGAAAAGGTGGCAACGGCGCGTCAAACGCCGGCCAGGCGCTCTGCGATCCGGTCGAAGAAGGACGACCAGCCTTGCGCAGCGCGCTCGTACTCCTGGGCCGACAAGCCTCCACCGCGTTGCTGGAAGTGCATTTCGGTCCGGCCGTCGCCGAGGTCGGTGAGGACGACGATCACCAGCTCGTGGACATCTTCCCCCGGCTGGTCGGTGACGGTGAACACGAGCCGCTCGGGCGGTGCGACCTCGCGGTACTCGCCCTTCCATTGGATCTCGCGCCGCCCAGGCTCGGCGAACATCGTCAACCGCCAGGAGCCTCCGGGCCTGACGTCCATCGAGACGCTGGACAACGGCACCTCGGATTGAGTGCCGCCGAACCAGTCCGCAAAGCGCTCGGGCTCGGTCCATTCCTGCCACACGCGCTCACGTGGGGCGTCGAAGACACGGGTGATCGAGATCCCGGGCTGCTCAGTCACGCAGGCGCTCGTCGAGGCGGTCGAAGCTTCCTTCCCAGAGCACACGGTAGTTCTCGAGCCACTCGACCGCCTCCTGGAGCGGCGCCCCTTGCAGCCGGGAGGGACGGCGCTGCGCCGAGCGGCCGCGCGTGATCAGCCCGGCGCGCTCGAGCACCTTGAGGTGTTTCGAGACCGCCTGGACGCTGATCGGGAACGGCTCGGCCAGCTCCGTCACCGTCGCCTCACCCTCCGTCAAGCGCGCCAGGATCGCGCGCCGCGTTGGATCCGCAAGCGCCGAGAACGTGCTCGTCAGTTGGTCGGCTGCCACTGCTTATTCATCCGGTAGGTTTAGCAACTGAGTTGTTGAATAGAGTACCGGCCCAACCGGCCGGAGAAGGGAGATCACGTGGGAAGAATCGTCGTAACGGAGTTCGTGTCGCTGGACGGCGTCGTCGAGGCACCCGGCGGCGGCGAGGACTTCAGGCACGGAGGATGGAGCCTCGAGATCAACCGCGGCGAAGAGGGCGACAAGTTCAAGCTCGACGAGACCCTCTCGTCCGAGGCGCTGCTCCTGGGGCGGGTGACCTACGAGGGCTTCGCCGCGTCCTGGCCGTCGAGGACGGACGAGGTCGGCTTCGCCGACAAGTTCAACAGCATGCCCAAGTACGTCGTCTCCTCGACTCTGGAGAAGCCCGAGTGGAACAACTCGACCGTGCTCAAGGGCGATGTGGTCGAGGAGGTCTCCAGGCTCAAGAAGGAACAGGACGGCGACATCGTCGTCCACGGCAGCCCCCAGCTCGTGCAGACGCTGTTCGACAAGGACCTGGTCGACGAGCTGCGGCTGATGGTCTTCCCGGTCGTGCTCGGTAGCGGGAAGCGCCTCTTCGGTGAGACGAGCGACAAGAAGCCTTGGCGGCTCACGGACTCGAAGGTGGTCGGCGACGGCGTGGCCATCCTCACCTACCAGCCGGCCGCCGCCTAGAGACGCCGGGCGGGAGGCGGCGTGGGGCCGCCTCCCGCCCTAGAGGTCACTCGACGACTTCGACCTGCGTTAGGTCGACCTGGTTGAGCAGGTTGATCTCGAACGAGTCCTTCACGGACTCCCGCTCGAGCGCGGTGTACGTGTACCAGTAGATCGGGATGAACGGCACGGCGCCGTCAGGCCCGAACAGCATCTGCTCGAGCTGCGCGTACAGCTCGTAGCGCTGCTGATTGTCCTGCGTCTGTCGCGCCCGCTCGACGAGCCGGTCATACGCGGGGTCGCAGTAGTTCGTGTTGTTGTTGCCCGACTCGCACGTCCACTGATCGAGGAAGTTCATCGCGTCGACGTAGTCGCCGATCCAACCGAGCCGGAAGGCGTCCACCGCTTTGTTCGGCGGCGGGCCGAGGAACTCGAGGAACTGCGCCCATTCCTGCACCCTGATCTTCGCGTCGAGGCCGAGCTCCTTCCACTGCGCCTGAAGCGCAACCGCGATCGACTTGTGCGCGGGATCGTTGTTGTAGAAGAGCGTGATCTCGCGCTTCGGGTTCGGCACACTCGCCATGAGGTCCTTGGCGCGTTCGAGATCGGCGCGCTCGGGCAGCCACTCCGACTTCGGGTTGATCGTCTCGAAGCCGGGCATCCCTTTCGGTGTGTAGCCGGTCGCGGGAACCTGATCCGCGTGCGTGATGTTGTCGATGATCGACCGCCGGTCGACCGCCAGCGCCATCGCCCGGCGCTGGTCCACATTCGGAATGTTCTTCAGGTTGACGCCGTAGTAGTAGGTCCCGAGCGCGGGGTACTGAGCGTACTCGGGGGTCTCCTTCAGCCGCGGGATGTCCTGGGGCGGCATCGTCAGGTTGACGTCGACTTCCTCCGCCTCGAACGCGTTCACCGCGGTCGTGCCCTCGGTCAGCATCAGCCCGTTGACGCGGTTGAGCGACACAGTGTCGGCCCCGCGCCAGTCGGCCCACTTGACCAGGTCGATGTTCGCGTTGTGGACCCACCGAGCCAGCTTGAAGGGGCCGTTGGTCACGATGTTCGCGGCCTCGGTCCACTTTCTGCCGAACCGCTCCACCGTCGCAGGGTGCACAGCCAGGAACGAGTGGTGCGCGGCCTGTTGCAGGAACCACGGCTGGGCCGAGGTGAGCGAAACCCTGAGCGTGGTCTTGTCGACCGCGCGGACGCCCACCCGGTCGCGCATCTGCGCGCAGTTCGACTTGCAGGAGTTGTACTCCTGAGCGCCGACGATCCCGTAGAACTGGTAGGCGTAGTCGGCACCGAGCTCGGGCGAGAGGGTCCGCTTCCACGAGTATTCGAAGTCCTGCGCGGTCACCGGGTCGCCGTTCGACCACCGGCCGTCCGGCCGGAGGTGGAACGTGATGGTCTTGCCGTTCGCGCTGGTGTCCCAGCTCTGGGCGAGACTTGGTGCCGGCGCCAGGTTCTCGTCGAGCTTGACGAGCGGGTCCATGATGTTGAGGAGGATGTTCGACGACGTCGTGTCGGTCGCCAGACCGGGGTCAAGTGACGGGGGCTCCGCCCCCCAGTTCACGGTGATCTCCTGCGTCGCGGCCTTTTCGCCCGTTGCGCCCTCGTCGTCGCTCCCACCGCACGCGGCGGCCGCCACGAGGAGCACGAGCGCCAGTGCCGAGATCGGCAACAGCTTGGTTAGCGGCATGCGGATCGCTCCTTTTCGTAGGTCTTCTGGGTAGGACGCGCGTTCAGCGTGAAGGTTCGTTCAGGTTCTGCTAAGGCACGCTAAGGCTTCGTTAAGCGCCGCAGACTGGCCATGTTTCACCTCGGTCGCTCCGGGGCAAGGCACTACGGTCACGTCGCGGACGCGGGTCGGAAGGCTGGTCCGTGCCCCTCTGATCCGGCCGAGGCGAGAATCGCACTCGACGGAGGAGGAGGGAAGGATGAGCGACCACCCCCTGTCAGGAGCCGATGAAGTCAGGCTCGATCGCAAGAAACTATTGAGGCTCGGCGCAGCGGCCGCCGCAACGCCGGCGGTTGCGGGCATCGTCGTCGAGCGCGCCCGGGCCGATCATGCGTCGCCGTTCCGTGGGCTCGAAGAAGCGACGATCGCCGAGCTCCAGGAAGCCATGACAAAAGGGAGGCTCACCGCGCTCAGGCTCGTTCGGAGGTACCTCGCCCGGATCGATGCGGTCGACCGCCGCGGACCGAAGCTCAACTCGATCATCGAGACCAACCCCGACGCCGAAGCAATCGCGCGGGAGCTCGACCGCGAGCGCCGGAACGGCAACGTTCGGGGGCCGCTGCACGGCATCCCGATCGTGCTCAAGGACAACATCGACACCGCCGACCGGATGATGACCGCGGCGGGATCGCTGGGGCTCGTGGGGCGCGCGCCCGCCCAGGATGCGACGGTGGCCGGGAAGCTGCGGGATGCGGGCGCGGTCATCCTCGGGAAGGCAGGCCTGAGCGAGTGGGCGAATTTCCGCTCGTTCCACTCCGCCAGCGGCTGGTCGGGCCGCGGCGGGCAGGCAGGAACCCGTACGTGCTCGATCGCAACCCATGCGGCTCCAGCTCGGGCTCGGGTGCCGCGGCCGCGGCCGGCCTCACCGCGGCGACGATCGGGACCGAAACCGACGGCTCGATCGTGTGCCCGTCTTCGGTCAACGCTGTCGTTGGGATCAAGCCGACGGTCGGTCTCACGAGCCGCGCCGGCGTCGTGCCCATCGCCGACAGTCAGGACACCGTCGGCCCCCACGGACGCACAGTGGCGGACGCAGCGACCGTGCTCGGCGCGCTGACCGGCGTCGATTCACGGGATCCTGCCACCGCGGCGAGTGCGGGCAAGTTCTTCAGCGACTACACGCAGTTCCTGGACGAGAACGGCCTGCAAGGCGCCCGGATCGGTGCCGCACGGGCGGGTGTGACCGGCTACAGCGAAGAGACGGACGCTATCTTCGAGCAGGCGCTCGAGGCGATTGCAGACGCCGGTGCGACGGTCGTCGACCCCACCGACTTCTCACAGGAGACGCTGGACTCCGGCGATTTCGAGGTCACCGTCCTCGTCTACGAGTTCAAGCGAGACCTCAATGCTTACCTCGCGACGCGCACCGGGGTGCCGATCACTTCCCTCGCGTCGGCGATCCAGTTCAACCTCGACCACCGCGATCAGGAGCTGAAGTGGTTCCTACAGGAGTGGTTCGACCTGGCCGAGTCCGACCCGTTCAGCGAGCAGGAGTACCTCGACGCGCTTGCGGCGGCCCGGAGGCTCGGAGGCGCCGAGGGCATCGACAAGTTGCTGGCGGATCACAATCTCGATGCAATCGTCGCTCCGACAGCCTCGCCCACCTGGCCCATCGATCTCGTCAACGGCGACCACTTTCTCGGCGCGAGCTCTTCTCCCGCCGCGATCGCCGGCTACCCGCTGATCAACGTGCCGGCTGGCGAAGCATTCGGTCTCCCGGTGGGGATCACGCTTCATGGCGGGCGCATTCAGTGAACCGACGCTGATCACGCTGGCGTCAGGGTTCGAGGCAGCGACCCAGGCTCGGAGCACGCCTCAGTACCTGCCCACGCTCCCGTTGGATGGGCCAGAGCGGCCCAGAGGTCGCGAAGACGCCGGACGCGCACGTCAGAAGCAGAGGGCACTGAGTAGGGAGATCAGGCCGCTGATGCTCTGAGCGGAGCGCGACGTCTTGCTCCGCCCTCCGCCGAATCAGCGATCGCGTCTACTGGCTGCCGCCGGGACCGCCCGACCGGCCATCCCTGTGCGCGGTCGTCGGCGAGCGCCGAACGCTCATGCTCGACGCCGGAGCATCAGCCGCTCACGCGCGGCTCTTCCTCGACGGGCTCGCGGCCGAGGGTGTTGAGCCGCCGAGCTACGTCGCCCTGACGCACTCACACTGGGATCACGTCTTCGGGGCGACCGAAGTAGACGCGCACGTCATCGGGCAGGCCCTGACGGCCGAAACGCTGACCGAGCTGGCGGCCACCGATTGGAGCGACGAGGCGCTCGATCGCCGAGTGGCCGCCGGGGTGGCTCTCCCGGAGCACGCCGCGAACGTCAAGGAGGAGCTGCCCTCGCCGCGCAAGGTTCAGGTTGCCTCGGCCGACATCGTGTTTCGCGATGGGCTCGACATCGAGCTCGGCGGCGCGGCCGTCCGCGTGCGGCACGTCGGCGGCGACCATGCAGCCGACTCGTGTGTCATGTACATCGAGCCCGACGGCGTGCTTTTTCTCGGCGACTGCCTCTACGACTCACCGGACGGGCGCTTGACGCCCGAGCTCGTGTTCCCGCTTCATGACGCGGTCCGCGGCTTCGGCGCGGAGGTTTACATCGATGGACACGGCGAGGCCGTCATCCCGCACGCGGAGCTCGAGGCGCTGGCTGTCATGGTTCGCCACGCGGAGTCGTCCGTCAGAGGAATCGCGGCCCAAGGGGACCTGCCCGACGAGGCAACCGCGCTGGCGAAGGTCCGCGAGCAGACCGGCGAGGAGCCGAACGAGGACATGGTGTCGTTCGTCCGGGCCTTCATCGCCGGGTACGGCGACTAGTAGCGGTCGAGCTCGACCAGGCGCTCGTCGCTGATTCCGAAGTGGTGCGCCACCTCGTGGAGAACGACGCGCCGGATCTCGCTGCGCAGGCGGTCCGGATCGCCCCCATACAGGCGCTCGAGCGGGCGCTGGTAGATCGTGATCTTGTCCGGGGGCACTCCGCCGTAGGCGCTGCTGCGCATGTTCAAGGGATACCCCTGGTAGAGCCCCAGGAGCGGCATCCCGCGCGGCGGCTCATCCTCGATCACGATCGCGACATTCGACATGAACTCGCGCAGCTCGACCGGCAGCGACGCGAGAGCGTCCTCGACGCTCTGCTCGAAGTCGACCTCGTCGGAGGCGGGGCGAACGGGATCGGTCATCTCGAAGGAGCGTAGCCCCAGCACCTCACCGGCGGCGCGGTCGCCAGCGTCTTGATCCCGACTAGCGTGCGGTGACGTTCGCGCGCAGCCAAACCGACCACGGCTTCACGCTCTCGATCGTCAGCATGCCGTTCGCCCAGGGGTCTTCGGCGAGTCGAGCGCGGATCGTCGCCTCGGTCTCCATGTCGACGACGAGCAAAACGCTCTCGCCGTCGTCCTCGCCGACGGGGCCGCCGAGAATGACGACTCCATCGTCGGTGAGCGCATCCATGAACGCCGCGTGCTCGTCCCACCCGGGCTGCTCACGCCGGCGCTTCGAGTAATCCCACGCCGGACCGCGTCCTTGCTCGACGAGGAAGTAGTCGGCCATGGCTTCAGGCTAGCCCGGACTCGAACCGGCCGCGCGAGCACCCGCCGCGCAGGCCAAGTCGAGCGCGCGTCCCACCGGAGTACCCGCCGCCAGTGCGACGAGGAGGGCTGCAGCGAACGCGTCGCCTGCTCCAAACGGCGACCGACGAGCAACAGGGTCGACAGCCCCCTGCTCCACGAGATCACCGGCAGCCGCAATGGCGCCTTGCTCGCCAAGCTTGATGCAGGCGACGGAGAAGCGCGACGCGAGCGTACGGGCGGCCTCCTCCGGCTCTTGCCCCAACATCGCTCGCGCCTCGTCGGCAGTCGCGAGCACGACTGTTCGCCGCCCGGCTTTGTCACCGAGGACGAAGTCGCGGGCTGCCTCGGCCAGCTTCGGCGAGCTCACGTCGATGCCCGCCCAGGAGCCTGCGAAGCGATCAAGTGCCGCACGGGCTGCCTCGGACGATCCCGTCTGAAACAACGCGAAGCCGGAGACGAGCAGGACGTCGGCCTCGAGCACGTCGGGGACGTCCTCGGGTGACAGCCGCGCGTTCGCACCGCGATTCGCGACGACGCTCGGGCTCGACGGATCGTCGCCGAGCGAGATGGCTATTCCCGTAGGAAGCGCCTGATCCCGCGCGAGGTGCGTCTCGATGCCGAGCTCGTCGAGCTCAGCCGCGACGAGCTCGCCGGGAGGATCGCTCCCGATACGACCGACGACCGCGGCCGACGACCCCGCCGCGACTGCGGCCGCTGCGGCGTTCACAGCCGATCCACCCGCGCCCATCGACACCTTCGCGTGCATGCGCGCATTCGGCGACGGCAGCTCCGAGCAGACAACGTCGACCATCACATCGCCGACGGCAACGAAACGCACGGGCGAGCTCAGGCTGCAGGCCTGCGGCCGGCGAGGGAGAGGATCTCGTCGATGGGAGCTGCCGCCAGGAGCCGCACCCTTCGCTCCGGGGCCAGCGTCTCCGCAAACGACTCGACCAGGCTCGCCGCTTCCTCGTAAGCCACCGAGGCCGCGTTGTCGTCGCCGAGCGCATACGACGCCTCACCGAGCGCCGCGCGTGCATGCCAGCGGGCGGGCGCGCCGACGAGGTCGTCTGCGATCCCAACTGCAGACCGCAACGCTTCCAGCGCATCGTCCCGCCGGCCGCCGCGAGCAAGCGCTTGGCCGAGGAGCGTGAGCGAGCGCGCCTCGTACTTTCGCCGCTTCGTCCGCCGGGCCACGGCAATCGCGCGCGCAGCCCAATCGGCCGCGACCTCAGGGCTCTCCGCATTCAGCGCGATCTCGGCGCGCGCGCACAGCAGCCGCCCGACGATCAACCAGGTCGTCCACCCGGTCGCGTCGTCGGCGCCCTCCCACAGCGATGGCCACGCCGCCTGTGCGCCTCCGACGTCGCCGGCGAGGAGTTGGGTGGCAAGCAGGTCCGAGCCCGCGAACTGCCGAGGCATTCCGAACGTCTCATCAGCGGACAGCTCGAGCGCCTGCTCGCTTCGGGTGCGCGCTTCGGCCAGGTCGTAGAGCTCGCGATACGCGAGCGCCGAGTAGTTCAGCAGGACGCGTGGGTTCTGCCCGAGCTCGCGTGCGATGTCGAACAGCTCGTCCCAGATCGCGATCGCCTCTTCGTGTCGGCCCAGGCCGGCGCGAGCCAAGGCTTCGAAGCCGCCGCCACGCAGCAACGACTCGGCGCTGTGGACGTCGACTGCAAGCGCCCGAGTCTCCATCGAGAGCTGGACCGAGCGCTCGTACTGACCGACCCAATACGTCAGATCGGCATGCAAGTGCAGGTGATGCCGGCGGTCGAGCGGCCTCGTTCCCGGCACCCAGAGCTCGAGCGCACGGTCGCCGAGGTCGAGCGCTCGGTCGATGTCTCGATCGCCACCACGCATCGCCAAGCCCTGGCTTTCCATCGCGACGACTGCCGCCCTCGCGCTCACGTCGTCGACCACGTCGACAAGGCGAGCAGCTTCCGCTGCCGTCGCGAGCGTCTCCTCGTCGCGCTCAGTCCAGACAAATGCGTGTCCGAGTGCGATCAGGGCGTCGAGCCTGTCTTTGCCTTCGAGCTCTGGCAACAGAGCCGTCGAGCTCCTCCGCTGCGCGTGGATAGTCGGCAAGCTCGACCAGCGCGAAGCCCCGTTGTAGCCGAATGCTGCGCCGCAGTTCGTGCTCGTCCGCGAGCTCGAGGGCCTTCGAGTACAGGTCGACGACCGCCCCTTGAGCCCAGCTACGCCGGGCAGCATCAGCCGCAGCAAGGAGGTATGGGATCGCGCGCGCAGGTTCGCCTGCCTCGCGCCAGTGGTGCGCGAGGATCGCGGGCAGCGTCTCGCCGACGCCCTCGAACCGTCTCTTCTACGTGCCGGGCCACCGCCGCGTGCCGCTCTCGCCGCACCGCGCGCGGGAGAGTCGAGTACGCGACCTCGCGGATCAGCATGTGCTTGAACGTGAACTGAACGTCGTCCGAGAGCTGGCTCGACGAATCGCGACGGACGAGGTCGCGCGCCTCGAGCCTGCCCAAGCGCGTCGTCGATGTCGTCGATCGAGACCGCCGCCTGAAGGAGGCCGCGCCAAAACGTCTTGCCGATGACCGCGGCCGAGAGGAGAGCGGCGCGCGCATGCTCGCGGCAGAACGTCAATGCGCGCGGCGATCGCCTCCCGGACCGTGACCGGCAGATCGCGGCTGTCGCCGAGCTCGGCAACTGACGCTGCGAGCTCCTCGAGGAAGAGCGGATTCCCGCCGGCGACTTCGATCGATTCGCGCGACGTCGACGTCTCCTGCTCCTGCTGCCTCGGCGATCTGCAGCGCGAGGGCTTCGGCCTCCCGCGGCGGCAGAGGCTCGAGCGGGATCGTGGTCTGGGCGGCGAGACCGCTTCCCCACGTCGGCTGCGCGTCGAGTAACTCCGGCCGCGCAGCGGCGACGAGCATCACGGGCGACGTCCCGCAGATGCCGCGCGAGGTATTCGAGGAGAGCAATCTCGCTGCTTTCTGCCCAATGGATGTCCTCGAAGACGAAGACCGTCGGCTGCACGAGGCCGACGCACTCGAGGAAGCGCCGCGCGGCGAAGAACAGCAGCTGCGCATTCGGGACGTTGTCGTCCGGTGCAAGACCGAGGAGAAGCGCGAGATAGCGGAACGTTTCCGGCGCCTCGGCTTCCGGCATGAGCTGCTCGATCCCGAGCTTCAGCTTCTCGCGCGCTGCCGCCGGCGGGTCCGACTCGAGGATTCCGACCGCCGCGTGCACAAGGCGCGAGAATGCCTGGTACCCGGCTTGCTCCTCATAGGGGAGGCAGCGGCCTCGAAGGACGCGACCGCCGTCGGACGTGACGAGTACGGAGAGCTCGTGGCAGAGCCGCGACTTCCCAATGCCCGGCGGCCCGAGAACGGTGACCAGGTGAGGCCGGCGCTCGGTCAGGCACCTCGTCCAGACAGACCGGATGAGCTCGAGCTCGTGCGAGCGCCCGACGAGTGCACTCTCGGCGAGCGGCCGGTCCGCCGGCGCGACCAGGGTCTCGACGGCCAACCACGCCTCGACCGGCTCGGCCTTTCCCTTTACGACGAACGCTCCCATGGGCTCGTACCGAATCGCGTGCCGCGTCGCTCGATATGTCTCGCTGCCGACGAGGAGGCGACCCGGCGGCGCGGCGGACTGGAGCCGCGACGCCGTGTTCACGACGTCGCCGGTAGCCAACACGTCGGCGCGCGCGGTATCCACGGAGACGACCGCGTCGCCGGTGTCCACCGCTGCGCGCGCGGCGAGGTCGAGCGCTTGTTCCCGGTTCAGCTCGTCGATCCCCTCGAGGACACGAAGGCCCGCGCGAACCGCGCGCTCGGCGTCCTCGCCGTGCGCAACCGGGGCGCCGAATACGCCCATCACGGCATCGCCGATGAACTTCTCGACGACACCGCCGTGGTGCTCGATTCGCCGCTTGGCCTCCGCGTAGTAGAGCTGGAGAACTTCACGCACGTCTTCGGGATCCGCGCGATCCGAGCGCGCGGTGAAGCCGACAAGGTCCACGAAGAGGACGGACACGAGCTTCCGCTCTTCACGGACCGTGTTCGCGTCCTCGAGTCGCGCCCCGCAGCTCGAGCAGAACCGTGATCCGGCTGGGTTCGGCTCGCCGCATGTGGGGCAGCGCGGAGCAGCTTCAGCAGTGGCCACCGGACAATCTTGCGCGCTCGATGGGCGATTGCCAAACGGCGGCGCGCGTGATGTTGACACGATGAGCGATCGCAAGGTACTATGTAATACATGGAACCTGTTCAGACACGCAAGTCGCTCTCCCAGCTGCGCCGCGGCACTGTCGAGTACTGCGTCCTGGCTTTGCTGCGTGGCGGCGCCCGTTACGGGTTCGAGCTCGTTCGCGAGCTCTCGGAGGTGGACGGACTCGTCACGAGCGAGGGGACGATCTACCCGCTGCTCACGCGGTTGCGGAAGGAGGAGCTCGTGACGACGTTCTGGCGCGAGTCTGAGTCGGGCCCGCCACGGCGCTACTACGAGCTCACCGACGCGGGCCGGGAAGCGCTCGACGACTTCGCGAAGGAATGGGCCCGGTTCCGGGACTCAGTCGATGCGATTCTCACGAAGGAGGAAGGATGACCACCATGGAGACCGACCGGCTCGTCGACGATTACCTGAGCCGGCTCGAGGAGGCCGCCGCGCACCTGCAGCGGTCGCGCCGCACCGAGTTGATCGCGGAGATCCGCGAGCACATCGAGACGGCGCTGCGCGAGGAGGACGCCGCGGGCGAGGTCGCGGTCCGCAACGTGCTCGAGCGGCTCGGGCCGCCCGAGGAGATCGTCGAGGCTGCGGAACCGCCGCCTGCAGCCGAGCAGGCGCCCCCGGGCAAGCTCGAGGTCGCCGCGATGGTGACGCTCGTCGTCCCGTTCATCGGCTGGCTCTTCGGAATCGCCATGGTGCTCATCTCCAGGGCATGGTCGAACCGCGAGAAGGCCATCGGAACGGCGCTCGCGCTGCTGTCAGTGGTTCCGTTCATCACGCTCGCGATCGTCGACAACTACACGGATAGCGAGTCCAGCGCCTTCGAGGTCGTGTTCTTCGTCCTGTGGGTGATCGGCGGCCTGCCGAGCGCCCTCTACCTGGGTCTGCGCCTGCGGCAAGACCGCTGAGTAGAGGGCGCGCGTCGGCCACGACCGCTCTCCGATAGGACGTAACCGCTCGAGGTCGTCCTGGCCGCGAAGCGGCCGGACTTCGAGCGGGAGTGGAGCTAGCCGGACTCGAACCGGCGACCTCCTGGGTGCGATCCAGGCGCTCTCCCAGCTGAGCTATAGCCCCGCAGCGCCCAGGGTAGCCGGAATCAGAGAGTAGGGTTCCGCCGAGGGTCGATGTCCATCGCCGTCCGCGCCTTCGACCCAACCGCCGACCGTGCGGCGCTCGCGCGGCTCTGGGCGGAGACGCTGGAGTCGACCTGGCCACTGGATCCGGGCGCGCTCGAGGTGATCCGCGACGGCCTCGTTGCCGAGCGCGAAGGCGACGTGGCCGGCGTGGTTGCGGTGGACGGCGGCAGCATCCCGCTGCTCGTGGTGGCGCCGCCGGCGCAGCGTATGGGGATCGGCAGCGCGCTTCACGCTACCGCGCTCCAGCTGCTTCGAGAGCGCGGGGCCGATCGAGTTAGCCTCGGCAGCGGCGGCGAGCGCTACCTGTGGCCTGGAGTGCCGGCCAACCTGCCCGACGCGGTGGCGTTCCTCAAGGCTCACGGGTGGACCTGGGACCACGTCACGATCGATCTCGTCCGCGACTTGCGTGGATACGTCGACCCGATCGGCGCGGTCGCCGGCGCGGCCTCGGACGGGATCAGCCTTGCCGTGGCAGAAGCGCCAGAGATGCCCGAAACGCTGGCGTTCGAGGAGGCGAACTTCCCCGAGTGGCTCGATTCCTTCCGTCGAGGCGACTGGTCGATCCTGGCCGCCCGCGATTCCGAGGGGACGATCTTGGGCACGCTGCTCTTCCGCGGGCCGGGACCGGTCTCGACGTTTTGGCAGCTGCTCGGCGCCGACTCGGCGGCGATCGCCTGCGTCGGCGTGGCCGAGTCGGCCCAGGGGAAGGGCGTCGGGTCCGCGCTGGTCGCGCGGGCTTCGGAACTGCTTCGCGACGCAGGTGCCCGCGTCTGCCTGATCGACTGGGTCGTCCGTACGGACTTCTACCGCCGGGTCGGCTACGAGCCGTGGCGGGAGTACCTGATGGCGACCCGCGACCTTCGCTGAAACCGGTACACGTGGACGGCCCAGCGGTCGAAGCTGTCGGTGAGCGTGCCCTTCACTGCCCTGACCGAGCGGCCCTCTGTATAGACGTCCGCGCGCGTGGCCCACGGCGGCAGCCCGGTGATCGCGACCTCCTCGCTGTCTTCCCCGCTCCGCGCCGCGATCACCCAGAGCTCCCCGTTCCGGCCGCGGCGCGAGATCGCCTGCGTCATGGGATCGGAGGTCGCCAGCGCCCGCGTCGTCCCCGGCTGCACAAGCGCGGGAGCGAGCGGGCTGGCCGCGCCGATCTCGCGCACCAGCGGCTCGAGCACGCCGTTCCAGAACGTCCAGTTCCAGCCGCCCACCGCGTCGAACGGCCCCCAGCACTTCGGGTTGTTGCCGCCGTAGAAGGCGAGCGCCCGCGCGCCGTTGACGATCGCGTGGTAGATCATGAAACGCTCCTGCTCCCGCGTCGGCAGCGCGAAGTTGCCGGCCGCGTCGTAGCTCCACGTCCAGCAGATCTGGAGCGTGGTCCACACGGCGCGGTTCGGCGTCGCCCATCCGAGCCTGTTCGTCCAGACGCCAACGTCACGGAGATCGGGGTCGGCATCGCCGATCGCGATCGGGTAGCGGTTGATCCCGTGGACGTCGGTGACGGCGCTGTAGCGCGCCAGACCGGGGATCCCGCCACGCGGCGCTTGCACGGTCACCCACAGATGATCCCTGTCGGCCGGCGCTTCGCCGGCACACCACGCCCGGCGGCCTCGACCGGTGCCGAGGCAGTAGGCGAAGCGCAGCGACGACGGCCGCACACGGAACCGCCACGGCTCGTCGGCGCCCTTCCACAGGCCGATCGCGCTGCCGGATGGATCTGCTTCCAGCGAGCCGATCACGTGGCGCAGCAGGTCGGCCTGCCAGCTCCACGGCGCGACGGTGCTGAGCGAGCTCAGGTTGACCCATGTGTGGAGGCCGTTCGCCGCGGCCGCTCGGTTCGCCGCGATCGTCTCGGCGATCGCGGCGTCGTTCCAGGCGCCGGCCGGCCCGACCTTGACGAAGTTGACACCAGCTGCCGCGACTTCGGCGAGGCCGTCAGCTGGGAGGGCCCTTCGCGAGCACGATCGGGAAGCTCCTGCGGCCGTCGAGGAGGACCGTCCCATGCCGATCGAGGCGCGTGGTCGCGGCAGTCGCAGACCCCGCCGAAGCCATCACCAAACCGACGACAACAGCGGCGAGCCGCTTCACGAGGGCTCAGGCTCCCCCAGCTCCGCCGCGAGCTGGTGGCGGATGCGGTCGCGGGCCTCCGCAAAGCGCAGCGCCTCGTAGGCGATGAGTGTGATCAGCACGGCCGCGAGGATGCCAAGCGTCGCCAGCGCGGGCAACTCGGCTCCCACCGGGATGAGCGCAAGCAGCAGCACGGCACACACGAGCCGCCGCCTGTTCAGCGTGTGGACGTTGCGCAGACGGAACGCGACGTGCGCGAGCAGGTAGACGGCAGTCCCGCCGAGCATCGCCGCCGCCGGGACGGTGTCGAGTGGGTCCCCGACGTCGCCGAGCGTCTTCTTCAGCCCGAGCGCGAGCAGCACGATGCCGGCGACCATCGGGAAGTGGAGGTACGAGTAGGAGTCACGCGCCATCTCGTTCTGCTCGCGGCCGACCGCGGCCCGCGCCAGGCGCCGTGCGGCGACGAGCGCAACGACGTCGAAGTAGAGCCACCAGAGTGCCGCGGCCACGGCAACCCCCAACGTGGCCGCCACGACCACGCCCCAATCGACGCCTCGTTCCGCGCCGACGCCGATCGCGACGATCGACTCGCCCAGTGCGATGATGACGATCAGCCCGTGTCGCTCGGCGAAGTGACCGGGGACGAGCTTCCAGCCCTCGGCGCCGAAGAAGTACGGGCCGCCCATGTCGAGCGCCAGCGCGAGCGCCCACAACGCGCCCTGGAGAATGCCGTCGGTGCCCGAGGCGGCGATGAGCAGCCCGACGCCGATCGTCGAGCTCACTGCGAGGCCGAGAATCGACCTGCGCAGCCCGGGATCGTCGCGGCTCGCGAGCAGGAACAGCGCGATCTGGCCCGCTCGCACGACCGCGTAGGCGCCGGCGAACAGCAATGCCTCGTCGCCGAAGGCACCGGGCACGCAGAGTGCCGCGACGAGCAGCGCCGCCATCGCGCCGAACATCGCCAGGCGCACGGCGCCCTCTTCGGGATCGACCACGCTCGTCAGCCAGGCGTAGCCCACCCACGACCACCAGAGCACGCCGAGCACGAGCAGGCCCCTGGCGAGCCCCGTCCAGGTCGGGTCGTCGGCCATCAGCGCCGTGCACTGGGTGAGCGCCAGCACGAAGACGAGGTCGAAGAAGAGCTCGAGCGGCGTGACGCGCTCGGTCTGCCGGAGGACCGCGGTGAGACGCGGCCCGCGCGTGGGCTCGGTGCTCACCCCTCGATTGTCGCAGTGCGTCCTAGGCGGGCGCTCCCGGCCGGCTGCTCGGCCTCCTCGACCAGCTCTTGTGCCGCGCGCGACTTGCGTCGGTCTGGACAATGGGTTTGAGAGTCTTCCCCTGGGAGGAGAGCTGACATGGCGCAAGGCATTCGCAAGATCCTGGTCGCCGGCGAGATCCGCGGCGAGATCGAGCCGCTCGTGCGGCTGATCGGCAAACCGCCGGAGGGGGTCGACGCAATCGCGGTAACCGGCGATCTCGGCGCGGCGTGGAGCAAAGCCGACACGTACCGGCAGATCTTCCGAGCCCTCGGCGAGTCGGGTGTGCCCACGTTCTGGATCCCAGGGCCCACCGATGCACCGCTGCGGGAGTACCTCCGCGAGGCGCACAACATGGAGATCGCCTTCCCGCACCTACGCGGCGTGCACGGCACCGCGGCTCAGCCCGACGGTCATCTGCTCGTCGCGGGGATGGGCGGCGAGATCGTCGACGACCCGGACACGATCAGGGACGAGGAGGCCCTCCTCCGCTATCCGGGCTGGGAGGTCGAGTACCGGCTCAAGGTCCTGGACGAGTTCAAGGATCGCGAGAAAGTGTTCCTGTTCACGACCTGGCCGAGCCACAAGGGCCTGCACGAACCGGGGAGCGAGATTCTCGCCGAACTGATCAAGACCTATAACCCACGGCTCGTGATCGTCGGGCGGGAAGGCGGAGTGGCGGAGATGAGGATCGCGAGGAGCCTTGTCGTCTCGACCGGCCGCCTCGACCAAGGGGAGTACACGCTCGTCGACCTGCGCGAGCTCACGGTCGAGCCTGGGAACCTGTCCGAGCGCACGACGGCTTGAACGGCTACGACGTACGACGTCGTCGCGCACCACCGGAACGGGCGGGAGCACGTGGTGCGGTACGCGTCGGAGGATCCGCTCGAGGTCGGCGCGGTGCTCAGGCTCGAGGGTCGCTACTGGCTGATCGAGAGCATCGACGGCTCGCGCGCGATGGCGAGGCCGGCTCGCTACCGCCTGACCCTGCGGCATCCCGACGGGCGCGAAGAGATCGGCGCGTTCCGCCGCTTCCGTCCGGGCTCGCCCGGGATCGGCCACTCTCTGGCGACGATCGAGGACGGTCAGGCCGTCAACTGGCAGGTCGTCGACCAGCGCCTGGCGCGCGACGAGGACGGCGAGCCGTACCTCGAGCTCGTCGCTGAGCGCGACTTCTCGGAGGTGGAGGAGCTTTCCGACCACGAGCTCGAGCACGCATTCGCAAGTCGGGAGGAGGAAGAGCTGCCGGAAGGGGCCGCTGCCACGTTCGCCCGCGCCGAGGCGGCGGGGCTCTCGGTCGAGCTGGTCGCGCTCGAGCCCGGCGAGGAGCCCGACTGGGAGGAGGCTGAGCGCTACGTCGACGCCC
This sequence comes from uncultured Actinomycetes bacterium, assembly GCA_963752845.1. Taxonomy (GTDB): domain Bacteria; phylum Actinomycetota; class Thermoleophilia; order Gaiellales; family Gaiellaceae; genus JACDAN01. The sequence continues at coordinate 43,884 of CAVVZV010000004.1, forward strand.
TGATCTTCGAGGAGATCGAGGACGATCTGTTCGAGCACTGCGGGGTCGATGTCAGTCGCGACCGCCAGGACACTTGGCTGCCGACGGTCAAGGAGCGGCTGCTGGAAGATCTGCAACAGTTCCGCGCCGACGTCGAGGGGGAACATGACCAGATCGAGGAGTGGAGCTTCCGCGGCGCGCGTATCTTCGCCTCGGTCGGGAGCCCAGACGACGAAGCCAACCCGTTGAGCGGGCACGGCTGGTTGTCCCGGCTGGTCGACAGCAGTGCGTCCGCCGCCGCCGGCTTCCAGCGCGTACAGAAAGCACGGCTCGAGCTGCTCGAGCAATGAGCACAACGCTGGGCCACTAGACCGGCCAAGTCGTCTCGCGCTCCTGGCGGTTCCGGGGAAGCGGAAGGCGCTCGAGGACGAGGCGCGGCGGCTAGGAGCGTTCCTCCCTTAGAGCCCGGTAGAACGCGGCGGCGGCGTGGGGAACTGCATCCGAAAACCCGACCTCCACGCAGGCGTCGGCGACCTCCTCCATTTCCGGCGCCCAACGCCAGGCGCGGTCGGCCACGCCCGGGAGGCGGTTCTCGGGGACGCCCTCGGCTTCCAGCCACTCCGTGACTCCGTACGCTCTCGCGATTGCGTGCGCCTGGGCAGTTAGCGCGATACCGATCTTGTTCCAGCCGCCGAAGGCCATCTTCAGCGCCGAGGCGGCGCCGAGCTCAGCCTCGAGCGGGATTGCTTTGACGTCCGTGTCCTCGAAGAACCGCGCGACCGCGTCACTCTCCTCGCCGGCGAGGTAGAGGTTGATTCCCGACGCCGCGAGGATCGACCCGTCGACGACGCGGGAGCCGAGCCGGCCGATCCGTCGCATCCGCGCTGGTGAGATTGCGTTGGCCTCGACGAAGACGCCCTCGAAGCCGAGCCCGAAGACCTGTTCGGCCACTTCTTCTGCGATTGCCGGCGGACAGATGCTGAGGATCAGCCCGCTCGTCCTGACGAGCTCCTCGACCGAGCCGACATCTTCGAAGGCGGCGGCTCGCCTCCTCGTTGCCTCGCTTCTCCCTTCGCTCGCCCAGACCACGTCGGCCCGCGCGGCATTGCCGACGGCGGCGCCCATTTGACCGGGGAAGAGGAGCCCGACGATCGAGCGCTCGTGCACCGGAGCCACGATACCGCTGGGCTTTCGCGCGGCTTCCGGCGATCATGCGTACGTGGGAGACGTAGCGCACCGCCTGACAGAGACCGAGGTCGTGGCCTTCGTGCTCGTCGACCTCGCGTTGATCGTTGCGCTGGCCCGAATCGTCGGCTGGGCCTTCGTGAAGCTCCACCAGCCGCGTGTGATCGGAGAGATCGTCGCGGGCCTCATGCTCGGCCCCACCCTGCTCGGCGGCTCGGTCGCTTCGGGACCCGAGGACCTGGGCTCGGGCATCGTCGGCGAGCTTTTCCCGCTGCAAGCGTTCGAGTTCCTGAACCTGCTGGCGACGCTCGCGCTCGTGCTGTTCATGTTGCTCGTCGGGCTCGAGGTCGAGCAGCGGCTCTTTCAAGGTCGGGGAAGGCAGATCGTCGTGCTCGGGCTCGCTGTCACCGTCGTGCCATTCGCGATTGGGTTCGGAGTGGCGGCGGTGCTGGACGAGCCGAACGTGTGGCGTGTGCTCACGAACCGGGACGGCGAGAACGTCCCCTTCGTGACGCACGCTCTCTTCATCGGGGCCGGACTCGCCGTGACCGCGTTTCCCGTGATGGCGCGCATTCTCCAGGACCGGAACATGCTTTCGACCCAGCTAGGCGTGGTCGCCGTCGGCGCCGCAGCCGTCTCGTTGCCGCTGATGTTCATCATCATCGCCAGCGCGTTCGCGACCGGCCCTTATGGTGTCCCCGAGTCCGCCCTGGTCAAGCTGCTCCTCGCACTCGCTCTCGCGGCCTTCCTCTTCGCCGTCGTGCGGCCGGCGCTCCGCTGGGTCCTCGAGCGCCGCTATCGCCCCGGCGAGGAGCTCGGCGCGGACGTTTTCGCACTCCTGCTCATCGGTGCCTTTCTCGCCGGCGCGGTGGCCGATCGGATCGGCGTCCAGGCGTTGACGGGCGGCTTTCTGTTCGGCGCCGCGGTGCCGCAACTGCCGGGCCTCGCCCAGGCTGTGACCGCCCGCTTGCAAGACCTGGTCGTGATCGTGCTCATTCCCGTCCTGCTCACGGTCGCGGGCCTCCAGACAAACCTCCGCGAGTTCTCGCTCGCGGACGTCGGCGGACTCGCGCTCTTCCTCGCCGCGATGATCGTCTCGAAGTGGGGCGTGAGCGCGTTCACGGGACCGCTCGTCGGCCTGAGCTGGCGAGAATCGAATGCGGTCGGGGTGCTGATGAACTGCCGCGGCCTCGAGATCCTGATCGTCGGTCTGATCGGCCTTCAAGCCGGCGTGCTGACCGAGCAAATGATGGCCGTCTTCGTCCTCGGAGCGATCGTGACGACGCTCATGACCGGGCCGCTGTTCGACCGTTTCGCAGCGGCGCTACGCTCATGAAATGAACGTCTTCCGCCATGTCCCTGGCTACGAGACGCACATCTACGACGGCGGCAAGGAGGCGCTCTTTCTCCTTTTCGTCTCCTTTCTCGTGGCGTTCGCCTTCGCACGGCTCTATACGCGCCAGGCTCGCATCCACGGCTGGGGGAGCGCGAGCATCGGCGGCATCCATCTTCATCACGCCGTTCCCGGCCTCGTCGTCGCGCTTGCAGCTGGACTACTCGCGTTCACGCCCTGGGGGACAGGGAGCCCGCCCCGGGAGGTGCTCGCGGTCGCCTTCGGCGCCGGAGCCGCGCTCGTGCTCGACGAGTGGGCGCTGATCTTCCACCTGCAGGACGTCTACTGGTCGAACGAGGGCCGTAGCTCGATCGACGCCGTGATCGTCGGGACGGTGCTCGCCGGGATCCTCCTGCATGTGGCCTCGCCGTTCGGGATAAACGAGTCCGAGTATCAGGAGTCGCGCTCCGTTGTCTTCGCCGTCCTGGCCGTGCACTATCTCTGCGCCCTGGTCTGCTTCTTCAAGGGGAAGCCGGTCGTCGGAGCGGTCGGCCTGCTGGTCCCGTTCGTCGCCTTCTTCGGCGCAACCCGCCTCGCGAAGCCCAACTCTCCCTGGGCGCGATGGCGTTACGCCAAGAGCCCCCGAAAGCTCGATCGCGCCCGGCACCGCTACGACTCCGGCTGGCAGGGGCGGCTCGAGCGGAAGATCGCGGATGTGATCGGGGGCGCGCCGAGCGGCGATGCGGCCCGCGACGCGGAGCGCACTCCGATTTAGCTCGTCAGCCTCTCGATGCGCGAGCCGCCCAGGATGCGCCCGGCGCCGTCGTCGAAGCGCACCCAGGCTTTGCCCTTGCCGTCGTAGTCCGGCGACCAGACGACGATCGTCCCTTCCCGATCCCCGACCCGGCAGCGTTCGGTCCCTTCCGGATCGATGCCCCGCCACACGCGGATGAACGGATTTTCGAACCACTCGCGCCCGATCGTCGTCTCCGCAGTGTGGCCGGGGAAGACACGGGTCTCCGGCGGCAGCTCCATCAGCTTCATCACCGACTCGCGCACCTGGTCGGGATCGCCGCCCCCGACTGCGTCCTTGAAGAGGATGTCGCCGGAGAAGCAGACCTGCCCCTTGAAGAGAAAGGCGACGTGGTCGTCGGAGTGGCCTGGTGTGGGAATCGCCTCGATCTTCATACCCGCGAGCTCGAGCGGCCCGGTCACGACCTCGAGCCCGAGCTCGGCCTCATGCTCGACGTGGTCGGGGTCGGCGTGCGTGCGCAGGACGTGGGTGGGCCGCACCTCCCAGCGCGTGGCGATCGTCTGGAGCGGCTCCATTGGCGCGCCGCTGTCGACGAACACGGCCCACTCGCCGTCCTCGTCCGCGACCAGGTAGGCGTTCGAGAGCCAGTCCGGATGCATGCTTCGTTCGATGCGCACCGGCGCATAGGCTATGTCCCAGCGAACCGAGGAGGAGGGTGTAGTGGCCGGGCTGTTCGAGCGTATGTCGCTGGTGATCAAGTCGAAGCTGAACAGGTTGCTCGACCGGGCGGAGGATCCGTCCGAGACGCTGGATTACTCGTACGAGGAGCAGCTGAAGCTGCTCCAGAACGTCAAGCGCGGCATTGCCGACGTCACGACGTCGAAGAAGCGGCTGCAGCTGCAGTCCGACAAGCTTGAACAGAGCCTGGTCCGGCTCGATACGCAGGCGCGGGACGCGGTCGCCGCGGGTCGCGAAGATCTCGCACGGCAGGCGCTCGAGCGCAAGACGCTTGCTCAGCAGCAGCTCCAGGACCTCGACCTCCAGGTGCAGCAGCTGGTGGCGCAACAGGAGAAGCTCACGTCCTCCGAGCGCCAGCTCTCGGCCAAGATCGAGGCCTTCCGGTCCCAGAAGGAGGTCATCAAGGCCCAGTACTCGGCCGCCGAGGCGCAGGTGCGAATCGGCGAGGCGGCGACGGGAATCGGCGAGCAGATGGCGGATACCGGGCTCGCGATCCAACGCGCCAAGGACAAGACCGAGCAGATGCAGGCGCGCGCCGGCGCGGTCGAGGAGCTGATCGAGGCCGGGACGCTCGAGGACTTCACCGCCGGCGACCAGAGCCAGCTCGACCGGGAGCTGGCGCAGATCTCCGCCGAGAAGCAGGTTGACGCCGAGCTCGAGCGCCTCAAGGCCGAGGTCGGCGCGGGCGCTGGCCAGAAGGAGCTCGACCGATGATCGTCCGGCTGATGGGCGAGGGCCAGTACCGCATCGACGACGCGCTCCTCAGCCAGCTGAACGAGCTTGACGTCGAGGCCCAGGCGGCGATGGACGCCGAAGACGAGCCCGCGCTGGACGAGAAGCTCGACCGGATGTGGCAGCTCGTCCGCGGCCGGGGCGAGCAGTTGGCCGACGACGAGCTCGCCGCCTCGGACCTGATCATCCCGCCGAGCGACCTGACCCTGGAGGAGACGCGCAAGCTCTTCTCCGACGAAGGACTGATCCCGGACTTGCCCGTCCGGTAAGCGTCGTCTCCCGGCAGGGAGAGCTGGCCTGGCCCCTGGGGCTAGAACCGCGCCAGCCGTTCCTTCGCGACGTCGTCGGCGGCGGCGTGCGCGGCCTGGTGCCCGGTCACGGCCGCGAGGAAGTCCTCCCGTTGCAGGGCGTAGAGCTTCGAGTCGGTGAGCGCCTTGACCGTCGCGGTCCGAGGCACGTCTCGCAGCAGCGCGATCTCTCCGAAGTAGTCCGCCTCGTGCGCGGTGATGTGCGCTCCGTCTGCGGAGATGTCGAGCGCGCCGTTGCCCACGATGTAAAACCGATCCCCGACCTCCCCCGCACGGATCACGAGCTGATCGGCCTCCACGGTCAGCGGGACGAGGTTGGCCGCCAGGCGTTCTTTCGCCGCGATCGAGAGCGGCGCGAACATCGGCACGCGGTCGATGAGCTCCAGCTCGGGGGCGGGCGCGACTGTTTCGTCGATCTGCACGAGCCGTCGGTAGGCCCCGAGCGAAAGTAGCGGCAGAATGGAGCCGACGACAACCAATGCAGCGCCAGGTCCGACGGCCTCGACGAGCACCGGCGCCGTGATCGACCCTACGGCGACGCCACCCATGGCGAGGCTCCAGGTGACGCCGAGGACTCGCGTCAGCAGCTGGTCGGGGACGAGTCGCTGGAGCAGCGTGAAGACCGCCACGTCCTCGACGCTGTTGGCGGCGCCGACGACCGCAAGCATGCCGACGGCGAACGCAAGGTCGGCCGAGGAGCCGATCAGCACGATCGGCAGCCCCCAGAAGACGAGCGCGATCCCGAAGGCGACTGCGAGGCGCCGGCCGCCGAGCGTCATCGCCCCGATCGCACCGAGCAGCCCGCCGGCGCCGATCGCCGCCGTCATGTAGCCGACCGCCTCCGCGCCTGCATCAAACACACGAAACGCGGCGACCACGATCAAGACGTTCAGGCATCCCCGGACGAAGGTCTGCGCGACGATTAGGGCGACGACGAGCCTGGCTCCGCGGGCGCGCGCAATGGTTCGAAAGCCGGCCACGAGAACCTGTAACGCGCCGCCTTCGTCCAGGGCGAGCGGTAGGCCCGCGCGGCCCTCGACGTTGACCCGCCAGAGGGGGATCGCAGCGAGGGCGAGCGCTCCCGCGCCGATCGCGAAGACGAGCCCGGCGTCAGCGCCGGCGACGAGCAGCCCCGCGAGCACCGGGCCGAGGAGCGTGCCAAGGCTCTCGATCGTCGAGGTCGCGGCGTTCGACGCGATCAGCTCCTCGGGCGTTCGTGCGAGCGACGGCAGCAGCGCTTGCAGCGCCGGCCTGATGAGCGTGACGGCAAGCCCGAGCACCGCGGCGAACACGAAGACCAGGAGCTCGAGGTTCGCGTAGAAGGCGACTGCGGAGCCCGCGAGAGCGGCCGATGCGAGGAGAATCATGACGAGCAGGAAGCGCTCGCGCGGAAACCGGTCGCCGAGAGAGGCCGCGAACGGCGCGACGAGCGCCGCCGGGAGCAGGCGAACAAGCCCGGCGATGCCGACGCCGGAGGCGCCGCCCTGCTCGTAGGCGAAGACCCCGAACGCGACGAAGTGCGCCCACTCCGCGGCGATCGCAGCGCCCCACGCGAGCTCCACCCGCCGGATGTCCCGGTTCCGGACGGCAGCGGTCAGCGCGGCGAGGGCCTGGCGCAAGCGAAACACTCGTCAATTGAAGCCCGTTCCGCCGGAGCTGACTAGAGGGGCGCGCCGAAGAGGCCGAACCAGCGGGACAGGTCCTCCTCGATCGGTAGCTCCTTCTCCAGCTTCGCTTTCAGCTCGAGCTCTTCTGCGTTGTCACGCTCCTGCCCGTCGCCGGTCGGGACGAACGGCCAGAACGCGCCCCGCTTGTATCCGTAGATCCAGAGCACCGGCGCCTTACCGCCGGTGAACTTGAACACGGCGGCCAGCAGCTGCTCGCCAAAGCCTCGAGCAGTGAGCTCCGAAGCGACCAGATGGACGGTGGTGACGAGATCCTCGAGGTCGTCGTCCCGGAGGATCAGCCATTCGTAGCCATACGAGTCGCTCGTCCGCTCGAGCTTGGAGCTCGATTCGCGCGCTGCGACGTCGAGCAACTCCTGCAGCTCGTTCTCGGCCCGGACGAACTCGCCGGCCGACAGCGGCTTGAAGATCACCGCCGCGACTCCGGCCGGCCGGAGGCCGAGCTCTGCGTCCATCGTCACCGCCGCGGCAGGCAGCGCGAAGAGCGCCTCGCGTTGCGCCTTCTTCAGGCCCTTCCGCCCGAAGAGGGCGTCCCGAAAGCCCAAGCCTACGACTCCTAGTTACGCCTCAGGAAACGGGTCTACCCATCTCGCGGGCGATCTCCGCGAGCCGGGCGAGCCGCTTCTCGAGCGGCGGGTGCGTCATGAACAGCTCGCCGAACGACGAGCGCACGTTCGTCGGGATGATGAAGAACGCGTTCATGCCCTGCACCTCCCGCAGGTCGCGCTGCGGGATCTGGACCATGTTGGAGGCGATCCGCTGGAGCGCGCTCATCAGATTCTCCGGCGCGCCCGTGATCGTCGCGGCGCCGCGGTCGGCCGCGTACTCGCGATAGCGCGAGATCATCAGGATCAGCACGTAGCTGATCGCGTAGGTGACCAGTGAGACCACGAACATGATCAGCCAGATCGGCGGACCACCGCGGTCGCGGTCGCCCCCGAACATCCCGCCGAACATGCCCATTCGCATCAGCAGCGCCGCCACCATGGCGAAGAAGCTCGAGATCGTCATGATCGCGACGTCGCGATTGCCGATGTGCGAGAGCTCGTGCGCGAGCACGCCCTCGATCTCCGGCTTGCTGAGCCGATTCCAGAGGCCCTCGGTGACAGCCACGACCGAGTTCTTCGGGCTCCGGCCGGTCGCGAACGCATTCGGGACGTCGGTCGGGACCACAGCGACCCGAGGCTTCGGCAGGTCGGCCATCGCGGAGAGCCGCTCCACCATCTCGTGCAGCTCCGGCGCCTCGTCGCGGTCGACGATCTTCGCTCCGGAGGCCCTCAGCGCGATCTTGTCGGACGTGTAGTACTGGAAGAACGCGAGCCCGCCCATGATCAGGATCAGGAAGCCGATCCCGAGATTGGTGAACTGGAGCAGGACAAGGAAGAACACGACGTACAGCGCGCCGAGTAGGAACATCGTGGTCACCATGCGGGCCGACAGCCCGAAATCGCGTCCGTACGCCTTGCGTTTCATGGCGCGAATCTTAGCTTTGGCACTTGCTCTGACCGCGGTCGCTGCAGCGCCGGCCGAGGCCGCCGAGCTCCCCGTCTTCGTCGTTCCCGAGCTCGAGTTCGCCGACCTGGAAGCACTCTCGCAGCAGGGCGCTGTGGGCCTGCTCGTGCCCGACGAGGGCCCGGACACAAGTGCGGCACGCGCGCTGGCGGCACTGGAGCGCGGCGCGGTTCGCAACTCGCTCCTCGGTGACGATCCGCCGGGCGATCCACAAATCGAGGTCAGCTTCGCCCGGAGCCCACCGCCGGGGCCGGCGATCGTGCTCGGCCTGCCGCGCGGCGGCACGCAGGCGAACGACCGCCGCTATCCGATCGCGGTGCTCGCCCCCGGCTACCGCGGTCTGCTCACCTCCCAGTCGACCCGCATCCCCGGGCCTGGTCTCGGTGGTGGACATCGCGCCCACGGCCCTTGATCGTGAAGGCGCACTCGGCTCGACTCCCGACGCCGATCCGGTCGCGGCGCTTGCGGACCTCGACGCCCTCATCCGCGACCACCGCGAAGCCAAGATTCCGGTGCTGCTCGTCTCCCTCGCGCTGATCGTCGCACTGGCCGCGTTCCTCCCCGGGGCCGTGCTGCCAGGCTTCGCCGCCATCCTGCTCGCCAACCTCGCGCTCGGGATTGCCGGTGCGAACGAAGCCTGGGTCGACGTCAGCGTCGTCGTCGGCTTCGTCGCCGCGTCGCTCGTCTTCGTCCGGCTACCGCTCGTCGCCCACGGGCTCCTGCTCGCCGGCGTCCTCGCCGCCTACCTGGTCGCGATGGGCATCGACGAGCGCTGGGTGGCATTCTCGCCGTTCGGGCCGTCACAGAGCGCGCGCTTCTACGGGCTCTCGAGCCTGCTGGCGACGCTGCTGCTCGTGCCGGCGCTGGCCGGCGCGGTGCTCCTCGGCCGCGCGTTCGGCCTGTGGGCCTTCGCGGCGGTTGCGGCGCTTGCGCTCGTGACCGTCGGCGGGAGCGAGTTCGGAGCCGACGGCGGCGGCGTGATCGTCCTGTTGGCGGGGTACGCCGCGTTGATCGTGCCGTACTACGGACTGACGAGACGCACAGCGATCGCGGCGTTGGCCGTTGCCGTCGTCGTCGTGCTCGCCCTGGCCGTGGAAGGCCCGATCGGCCTGGCAGAGGATCTCTGGCGCCGCCTTCGGCTCTCCTGGCACGTAGCGACGGACGGTTGGGGTGTCGGGCTGCTCGTCGGCGCCGGCGTCGCCGCACTCGCAGTGCTCGCGCTGCGCGAGCGGCGCCCGCTCCTCACCGCCTTCCTGGTCGCGCTGGCCGTCTCGCTGGTCGTGACGGGCTCGCCCAACGATGTGATCGTCGCCGGGCTCGCCGGTTATCTGGCGCTCAGCAGCGCGCCGGGGGTCGCCCGATCAGCAGCCGAAAGAGCGACGTCGGCCGCTCGGGGACGGCGAGCGCAAAGTGCCCCGGCAACAACGCCCTGAGCCTGGTCATTCCACCCGCGATGCGCTCGACGCAGACCGCCCCGGCGTGCACTCGCCAATAACGCGTGTACCGGACCTTGACGGTATAGACACCCGGCTCGGTCAGCGTGCCTTCGATCCGAGAGTGGTCGAGCCGCGTGATCCGCGGCTGGCCCGGCCCGGTGAGAATCGGCGAAGGCTTCGGGAGCTCGAAGATCGTGGCGTTGCCGTCCGCATAGACGACCGAGAGGCCTGACCGGCCCGAACGGAGCAGCGCCGCCTCACGTTCCTCGCCCTTCTGCCCCAGCCGGGTCTTGGGCAGGAGGACGAAGCGAACGCCCATTCGCCGGAGCCAGAAGCGGAAGCGTGCCGGCGTCAGCGGCTTCTCGTAGAACAGCTCGTTCCGGGCGATGTCGATCTGGCGATACCAGCCTCGCGCAAGCGGCACGCCGGCTCGGGGCAGCCAGTACGCCTCCCAGTGGTCGAAGGTCGGCACGACCTCGACCCGGTACTGCGGAGTAGACCGCTTCTCGAGGAAGTCGAGCGCAGGCGCCCAGAACGCCCCGTGCGCGGGTCGGACGTCGGTCCGCTCGAGCAAAGGAGCAACGTAGGGCACGACGTTGTAGGCGAGCGCCGCTGTCAGTGCCAGCGCGGCGAGCCAGCGCGGCTTGAAGCGGACGACAAAGGCGGTCAGAAGCATGAGTGGGAAGACGATCGAGCGGAGCCGGGTCAGGTTCTCCCCTACAGGCGTGGCGACGAGGAAGACGGCGATGTTCGCCCCGCCCCAGATGAGGAAGAAGGCGGCGAGCAGCGCGCCGTGGCGGGTGCGGGACGCCAGCGTCGCACCGAGAACGCTCACGGTCAGCACCGCTCCGAGCTCGAGCAACCGGAACGGGTATGGGCCGCTGCTCGGGAAGAACGCGAGCACGCCCAGCTGCACCGCCCCAATCGCTGCGATTGCTCCGGCGAAGACGAGCGTATGCCGCGCGCGGCGACGGACGAGCACGAGCGCAAGCAGCATCAGGCAGAGGAAGACGAAGGCGAGTGGACTGAAGCCGAGGGTGAGCGCGGCGGCGCCGGCGGCGACCCAGCGCCGTCCGCGCTGGAGCGCGCACAGCGCGCCGAGGCCCGGCTGCCAGACCGAGCGCGTAGCTGTAGGTGCCGACGTAGATCGGTCCGGCCGCGAGCACGGCGAACGCGCGCGCCGGCCAGTGTCCCGCCGCCCCCCACTCCCACTCGACGAGCGACGCGAACAAGGCGGCCGAGAGCACGACCGCGGCGAAGACGAGCGGCAGGTTCCCGACCACCGCCGCCGGGAGGTAGTAGAGGAGGCTGTACGAGGCGAGCGGGTAATGCCCGCCGTACCACAGGTTGTCCCAGACGAGAACGCCTTGCTCGACGAGCAGCGTCCGGTACATGTGGGCCGGGGCATCGCCCGTCGGCGGCGCCAGGGCGACGAGCAGAGCCGCGCCGACGCAGGCGAGGCCGCCCGCGAGCAGCACTTCACGGCGAGGGGAGACGAGTCGGGAGATGGCGGCGGTCATCGTGCGCGTCGTAGTGTGCACTGCATAGACTCCCGGCCGTGCGCCGGCTGGCTCTGATCGCCGTCTTGGGAGCACTCGCCGCCGGCTGCGGCGGCGAGGAAACGGTCTCTCCGACGGCCGAGACCGTTGAGGGCTCTCAGCCCCCGCCCGCGCCGCTTCCGCAGACCGAGGGCAACCCCGTGGAGGGCAGGGTGGTGTTCATGAGCAGCGGCTGCGGCGGCTGTCATAGGTTCCAGCCGGCGGGCACGACCGGCATGACCGGCCCCGACCTCGACGAGCTTCCCGACTTGGCCGAGAAGGCCGGGCAACCGCTCAACGAGTTCGTGCGCGAGTCGATCGTCAACCCCGACTCGTACGTCGAGCAGGGGTTCCCGGAGGGCGTGATGCCCGCCTGGAGCGGCAACGAGCAAGACCTCGCCAACCTCGTCGCCTTCCTGACCCAGTCTTGATCGACCTCAGAGCCGCGCGCAGCGATCCGGATCGCTACCGGGCGGCCGTGGCGCGCAAGGGCGCCGGCGAGGCATTCGACGAGCTGCTCGAGGCGGACGCGCGCTGGCGGGAGCTCGTCCCGAAGGTCGACGAACTGCGCGGCCGGCAGAAGCTCAAGGGGAAGCCGACCCCGGAGCAGCTAGAGGAGCTGAAGGGGGTCAAGGAGGAGCTGCGCCGCCTGGAGGAGGAGCTCGCGGAGGCCGAGTCGCGGCGCGACGAGCTGCTCACGCAGGTTCCGAACCCACCGCACGAGTCGGTTCCCGACGGGATGACGGAAGACGATTCGCGGGAAGAGCGCGCGGTTCGGAGAGCCACGCGAGTCAGGGCCGGAGCATCTGGAGGTCGGTTGGTTCGACATGGAGCGGGGTGCCCGCCTCTCCGGATCGCGCTTCGGCTACATCCTCGGCGACGCGGCGCTCTTGGCGCTGGCGTTGTACCGCTGGGCGCTCGATCGCGCGGTCGCGCGAGGGATTCACGCCCGTACTCCCGCCGGTGCTCGTCCGCGAGGAGGCGATGTACGGCACCGGATTTTTCCCGGCTGAGCGCTTCGAGATCTACGAGGTGGCCGACGAAGGCCTGTATCTGACCGGCACGTCCGAGGTCGCATTGGCAGGGCTGCACATGGGCGAGATCCTCGACGCCGACGAGCTGCCCATGCGCTACACAGCCTTCTCGCCCAACTTCCGCCGTGAGGCAGGCGCCGCCGGCCGGGACACGCGCGGGATGTTTCGCGTTCATCAGTTCAACAAGGTCGAGATGTTCTCGTACGTGCTCCCGGAGGACTCGTGGGAGGAGCACGATCGCCTGGTCGCGATCGAGGAGGCGCTCGTCCAGGAGCTCGGCCTCCCCTACCGCGTGCTCAACATCGCGGCCGGCGAATTGAGCGCCGCCGCCGCGAAGCGGATCGACCTCGAGGCGTGGTTCCCGTCCCAGGGGCGCTATCGCGAGATCACGTCGGCGTCGAACACGACCGACTACCAGGCGCGGCGCCTCGGGATCCGCTACCGCGCGAACAGCCACACCGAGTTCGTGCATACGCTGAACGGCACCGCCGTCACGGATCGCTGGGTGCTGGCGATCCTCGAGAACTTCGGCGGCGAGGTTCCTGAGGTGCTGCGCGAGTACGGCGCGCCCGACCGAGTCAGACCGGACGCCTAGTCGGACGCGGGGTTCGCGACTGTTCCGGACGCGGCTTTCCAGCCGACACCGGCCTCGTCGCCCGCGATCGCTGTGTCTTCCTCCGGATGCGCAGTCCGATGCTCTAGGAACCACGTCACGGACTTCGGAATGCCCTCGTCGAGCGAAGTTTCGGGGCGCCAGCCGAGCAGGTCGTGCGCCTTGCGGATGTCTGCGACGTAGTGCGTGACTTCGCCGAGGCGCGCAGGGGCGGTGTCGATCTGAGGGTCGACATCGAGCTGCTCGGCGATCAGCTCGGCAGCTCTGAGCAGGGTGTTGCCGTGCCCGTACGCAAGATTGAGCGTCTCGTTGCGTAGCTGATCGGAGCCGAGAGCCTCGACCCCGCGCGCGATTCCGTCCACACAGTCGTCGACGTAGGTGAAATCGAGCACTTTGTCGCGGCCGAAGACCGTGACCGGCTCGCCACGAAGCATGCGATGCGTGAACAGCGGCAGAACGCGAACCATGCGCTTCAAGTCGTTGTCGTAGCGGCCGTAGACGTTGGAGAAACGGAACACGAGGTACGGAAGGCCGTAGCAGCGGGCGTACGAGTAGATGAGTGCCTCGCCAGCGATCTTCGATGCCGAGTAGGGACTCTCCGTGAACGCGAAGTCCGCCGTGTCTTCGCCGTAGCCCTCAAAGCGACGTACGTCGCCGTAGACCTCGCGCGTCGACGAGAAGACGACCGGGACGCCGACGCCGCGGCAGAACTCGAGGACGTTGAAGGTCATCACCGCGTTCTCGAGCGAGCGGTGCGGCTGGGCAACGAGCTCGATGGACCTTGGCGTGCGCGGCGAGGTGGACGACGACGTCGACCTGCGGATACTCGACCCCGCCGATCCCTCCCGGGAACGCCGGGTAATGCCCAGCAAGGTCCTGCAAGAGGGTGGGAAACGCGTCCGTCCACGTGTTCTGGCGCTTGTCGACGCCGAAGACCGAGTGGCCCTCGCGAAGCAGCCGCAGCCCGAGGTTCGTTCCAATCTGCCCGCTCGAGCCTGTGATCAGGACGCGCATGCACTCACCGCCTTCTCAGCCGGCCGGAACAGGTTCGCCGCGCGCCGTCCGAACGGCAAGCGGGGTCGGGCGCTCCGCCAGCAGCGCAGCGCCCAGCCCGAGGAAGATGAACAGTCAAGAACGTGACCTGGATGAACGCGAATGCGTCATACGTCAGCATGCCGAAAGCGTACGCGGCGATCCCCGCCGTCATGGACGCGAGCAGCCAGCCTCGGTCAGATTGGTCTCGCTTTGCCTCCGCGCCGAATCGACGCAGCGCGCGCACGAAGAGCCAGAGCCCACCCGAAGAAGCCGACTGCGCCTGTTTCGAGCAGCATTCCGAGCCATTGGTTGTCGAGAATCTTGACGTTGGGGTCGAGTGGCGGATCCCGTGGGTACAGGCGCGCGGACGACCGTCGAATCGACGACGCGCGTGCCGTATCCCTCACCGAGGAGAGGCTGCCGCTTCCACTGCTGGAGCCCGGGACCGAGGTCGGCAAGCCGCCCGCTGCCACCCGTGCCGGGTTGCACCTTCTGCTCGGCGATGAGACCGCCGGGTGGGAAGAACGAATTCTTGATCGCTCCGAGCGTGCCCGGAAGCGCGAAATGGATGACGATCGGCGCCAGCAGCAGCGCGGGCCACAAGCGGCGCGTCTCGCGGGGCCGAAGCCACAGGAAAACGAGCCCCGCGACGACGAGCATGACGATTCCGGTCCGCGAGACGGTCGCGGCGCAGGCAACAGCGAGCACAAGCGCGCACAGCATCCACCGGCGCTGCCGATAGCGTCGCGCGAGGTAGACAGCGAGCGGGATCAGCATCACGAGCGCAGCGCTGAGCGCAATCGGATGCTGCGCAGAGCCGAACACGCGAAGCGTTCCGGTTCCGACTCGCTCGAAGCCGCCCACATCGCCCTGATCGACCAAGAACGGCATGACCCGCGAAAGGTGGTTGAAGACGTTGAAGCTCCGTTCGCGCCTCGACGATCGCGAACAGCGCCACGACGGCTCCTCCGGACACCAGCGTCTTCGCCAAGAAATCGACCTCGTCGAGCCGGCGGATCAGGCTCGCGGTCAAATAGAGAACGAGCACGAAGCTCAGGAAGAACATGAGTGACTTGTTGACCTGCGCCGAGGATTCCGCCACTCGACCGGGGTTCGCGACGATCGACGCGACCGCGGCTCCCAGGATGACGGCCAGCGGGCGCCTCGAAGCCGGTTCGGCGAAATCGTGTCTTCGGGATCGACGAGTAGCGACGCGCACCAGGCGAGAACGAGCATGACTACGAGAACGCGGTAGAGCTCGAGCTGAAACGGCAGGTTGGCCGGAAGTGAGTATCGCCGGATCGGAACGAGGAGGATGACGAGGATCAGCACTGCGAGAAGCCGCGGCCACCCGACATACACCGTTCGTGCGATTGCGCCAAGCGCGACGAGCACGACGAGCGCGGCCGTGGCATGCGTGGAGACGCCGGCGATCACGGTGGCCGCGAACAATCCCAGCGACCCAATGACGACCACCGGGCCGAGGGTGGAGAGCGCCTCGATCCGCCGAGCGGTGGCGTTCATGCCCTAGGCGGTGCGTCGAACAGGTGCGTCCGCAAGGTCGGCTTCCTGCGAACCGCCAGCCTCGCGTGCAGGGGGCGGCTTCAGGTTGTCGAGCAGGAACGCGAGGCCGAAGATCGCAAGCATCACGACAAGGAAGACGACGATCGGCAGCGTCTTCGAGCGAGGCTGGAAGAGCTCCGCTTCCCTTGACGTCGGGCTGAACGATGGTCCGCACGACGACGCGGTCGGCGGCTGGGACGTTGTTCGCGCGCTGCGAATCCTGCAAGAAGGCATTGAGCGCGTTCGCGCCGCGAAGCGCGAGCGTGATCGCTGCTTGCGGCGACGTCGAAATGGCTGCCAGATCGATCAGCGGGAGCAACGTGCCGGACTGTTCGTCTCGGAGAGCCGTGGCAACGATCTTTCCGCGAACGGGACCGTCTTCTAGCATCAGCTGGCGGACCGGATCGCTTGCCGCCAGCTCGGCATAGAGGATCGCGAGATTGTTGAAGCGAGCCGGGTCGGCGACCAGGGTTCCGCGTCCGGTCGCTTCGGCGCCCGGTTGCGCCATGCTCCTGGGCGTACAGGCGTCCCTCGGGAAAGCCGGTCTGCGTCACGAGCAGCCGCACCGAGCTCGACCACAATTCGGAATCGCGGTAGCTGACCCCGTTCTTGGCCTACGCGGACCATCGACAGCAGCGCGAGCGCCAGCGCCAGGATGAGTCCCAGCACGACGATGACCCTGAACCGCCACAGGACGCGGGCGTAGAGCTGGAAATCCATCTCAGTCGCTCTTCGTCGTGAATTGCGGCATCGTGATGTGCAGCGTCGCCGGCACGAGAGTCATGGTATGAACGACGCGATGCGACGCCTACGCCCGTTGGGCCAGCGTTTTGGCACAGTCGCCTAGCCGATCGGCTAGAGCTGAGCCGCCGCGGCCTCGATGCGGGGCGCCGCCTTTCCGGCGACTCGCGATCGTTTCCCTGATCTCGAGCGTGATCTCGGGAGCACGCCACAGGCAGCAGGCGAGATAGACGGCCGCGCCCAGCACAACCAAAAGCACCAGCCGCCCGGCGGGCGGGACATCCACCGCAACCAGGGCCGCACGCGCAGCAAGCACTGTGACCGCCATGATCGCGGTCGCCTGCACCACGCCGGCGAGCGAGCGGACGAACCGCCAAGGTGAGATCCCGAGCGCGCGCGTCGTGATGTACGTGCGGACGGGCTCGATCAGCGCCGTCGCCGACCGCGTAACACGTCGCGACGCCGAGAACGCCCCACTGCACGCCGAGCACGAATGCGCCCACGCTGCCGACGAACCAGAGCATCGTGAACCGAAGCAGCCAGCCGGAGCGATCGAGCGCGAGCAGGACCTCGCCGTTGAGGGTCTGGAGGGATTGAATGAGCCCGACCCACGCGAGGATCTGGATCACCGGCGTCACCTCGCTCCAGCGCGGTCCGAGCACGACCTGAACGAAATCCGGCGCGACGATGACCAGCCCCACGAGGGCAGGGATCGAGATCGCGCCGACGAGACGGGTGGCGCGGATCCAGACATCGGCCATCCGTTCGCGGTCGTCGCTCATGCGCGAGAACGCTGGGAAGAAAACCTGCTGGAGGGGGCCCGCGATTCGCGAGAAAGGCACGAGGATGACGTTGGTCGCGAGCGTGAAGGTTCCGAGCGAGGCCGGCCCGAGGAAGCGGCCGATCAGGAGCCCGCTGAGATTGCGGCCTGCCTGGTAGAGAACGTTCTCGCCGAAGACGTTCCCTGCGAAACCGCCGAGGCGGCGCAGGCTGGCGACCGAGAATGTCGCCGAGGGACGCCACGGCGAGAGGAACCAGAGCAGGATGGTCGAGGTCACGACTTCAGCGAGCTGCTGCGTGACGATCGCCCAGGCGCCGAAATCGGCCAGCGCGACGGTGATTCCGGCGACCGCGCCGACGACCGTGGCGGCGATTGCGCGGAGCTCGAACACCCGGAACTCCATGTCGCGGATGAAGAGCGCGGACTGCGTCGTCCCGAGCGCGCTGATGAAGAACCCGACCGAGAGCGCCGCAAACAAGGGACGGACCTCGGGCTCGCCGTAGAAGTCTGCGATCGGACCGGCGAGGGCAATCCCCGCGAGCATGAGCAGCGAGCCCGATCCCCGCGCTCAGCCAGAAAACGGTCGAACGATCTTCCTCGCGGAGGTCGCGCCGCTGGATCAGGGCGGAGCCGAGCGCGCTGTCCGTGAAGACGACGACGAAGCCCGAGAAGACGAGCACCATCGCGGCCAGGCCCCAGTCGTGCGGCGCGAGCAAGCGCGCAAGCACGAGGGCCACGGCCATCCGCGAGATCTGAAGCGTGATCTGCGATCCCGCCTTCCACGCGAGACCGCTGCGGATCTGGGAACCGATCGAATCGGGCGAAGCTTGCTCGGCGGTGTCGGGCATCTGAGGACAACGTATCCCGGCCTCGGCTGCGTCACCACGACCGGACAGCCAGGAACTGGGCTAGCCGTCCGGCTAGGTGGCGACCCGCGAGAATCCTGGCCGGACGACCGTCGATCCTTCCAGGGAGCGCTTCTACGATGTTCCCCGTGGCCGAAACCGCTCAGCTTTCAACGGCTGGTGGCACCTCTTCCGTTTCATCGCGAGAGGGCATCGCGATCGTCGTCCTGACGCACAACCGCGTTCACCTGCTCCAGAAGTGCGTCGAGAATGTGTTGCTCCGCACGTCGGGCGCGACTCGGGAAATCGTGATCTGGAACAACGCATCCACAGATGCGACGCGCGCGTACCTCGACTCGCTCGAGGATCCGCGGATTCGGGTCGTTCACAGCGAGAAGAACATCGGCCAAAATGGCTACGCTCGTGCCTTCCGGCTCACCACCGCTCCATATCTGGTCGAACTCGACGACGACGTCGTGAATGCCCAGGAGGAGTGGGATGCCACGCTTCTCGACGCATTCAAGCGCCTACCTCGCATCGGGTTCCTGGCAGCCGACCTCGAAGACGATCCGCATGACCTGGCCTCCCGCTACCGGCATCACATCCGTCCACACGAATACACACTGGCGGAGGAGAACGGCGTCAGACTCCTGACAGGGCCTGCGGGCGGCGGATGCGCCATGACGTCGCGGGAGTTGAACGAACGCGTCGGCGGCTTCCGCGAGAACAAGAAGCAGGTCTTCTGGCTCGAAGACGAAGCCTATATTCGGGACCTCGAGCGAATCGGCTTCGGGTCGGCAGTGCTTGCGGATCTGAAGGTTCACCACACCGGGGGCCCTCACTACACGGTGACCCCGAAGGAGAAAGCCGACTACTGGAGGCGATACGAAGCGAAGCGCGCCCGCAAGAAGGCAGTGAAGCGCATGCTCTACCGCATCCCGTTTTTCCCCCGCCTCAACGCGCGCTTCGGTTGGTTTGTCGCGCCCAGCTAGCCGCCGGTCGCCACGGGGCACAAACGCGATGTTGATTCGTTTCGGAGAGCGAATCTCGACGGGCTGACGCTCGTTCAGGAGAAGCTATCTCGATGCGCGTTCTCTACAGCTTCCCGGACGAGATTGGGCGGACAGGGATTGGCACAACCGCGTTCAACCAGGTTCGCGAAGTCGCGGCGCGCGGCGTCGATGTCACGCTGTACTGCACGAGCCGGCGGGGGGAACTGCCTAAGAACGTCGACGTCGTCGAGACGTTGTCGATCGCGGGACGTCGCATTCCCCATCGAGTGCTGGGGATCGAACGGAGCTATCGGTACCACGACCGACGCGTCGCTGTCGCCCTTGGGCGGCTCGGCCCGAGTATCGACGTCGTTCACTGCTGGCCGAGGGCGACGGTTCACACGTGCCGCGCCGCCCGTCGCCAAGGCATCCCGTCCCTTCGCGAGGTCCCGAACACACATACGGCGTTCGCGTTTGATGTCGTCGCCCGCGAGCTCAGGAGCCTGGGGATGACGCCGACTCAACGAAACTCGCACACGTTCGATCAAGAGACGCTCGCTCTCGAGGAGCTGGAGTACGAGCTCGCCGACACCTTGCTCGTCCCGTCCGAGTACTCGCTGAAGACCTTCCTTGACCGCGGCGTGCCGCGTGACAAGCTCGTGCTCCATCAATACGGCTACGACAGCGAGCGATTCTTCGCGAGTCCGAATGGAGCTCGCAGTGACCGCAGCAGGCCGTTCACGGCGATCTTCGTCGGCCGATGCGAACCGCGGAAAGGGCTCCATTACGCTCTGCGAGCTTGGCTCGACTCGGGCGCAGCGAAGCACGGCCGTTTTATCATCTGTGGATCATTTGAGCCGGGCTACCGGAAGGTTCTCGAACCGTTACTCAGCGATCCCAGCGTCGAGGTGGAGGGTTTCGTTCCCGATCCGTCCGCGTTGATGCGTGAGAGCGACGTTTTCGTGCTTCCATCGCTCGAGGAAGGAAGCGCTCTCGTTACATACGAGGCCCGAGCTTCTGGATGTGTGCTCGTCGTCTCCGACGCTACAGGCGCGCGCTGCCGCAACGGTGTGGACGGGCTCGTGCATGCACCGGGTGACTTAGCAGTGCTGACAGAGCATCTGACGCGGCTCAACCAAGATCGGCAACTCCTGGAGCGCCTCCGCGCGGCCGGACTTGCAGGGACGAACGCCCTCTCGTGGCGAGCTGCCGGCGAGGAACTGGCAGGGATCTACGCGGCGCTGGTGGACCAAGCGAAACGGCGGAAAGCCGCGAGCGCTACTTAGGATGACGATACGCTTGGTGCAGGGGGGAATGTCAGTCGAGAGAAGTCGGTGGCAGCGGGCCCAGGCGTGGGAGCTTGCATTCTGGGAACGAGGGCAGACGCGAGCCGGTTGGAAGCGGTTCGTTTATCCGATCGTTCGTCCTGTCCTGGCAACGCTCGGCTCGCGACGGGTCACGGGAGACGACTGGAACCTATGGTGGCGGGATCAGTTCGAGAATTACGCGTTCCTTCCTGAGCGGCTCGGCGATTACATCGAATTGGGCTGCGGTCCCTACACGAACACGCGTCTGATCTTGAACGGCCGGACTGCGGATCGGGTCGTCTGCAGTGATCCGCTTGCGGACCAGTACGTTGAGTTCAAAGGCCGCTGGCTTGCAGACGCCGCCGCGAATGGGATCGTGGAAATCGACGCTCATCCAATCGAGGACATCCAGTTTCCGCCTAGCTCTTTCGACGTTGTCGTTCTGATCAACGTGCTCGACCATGTCATGGATGCCGACGTGTGCTTGCGCACGGCGATTGGTCTACTAAAGCCGGGTGGCTATTTCATTTTCGGTCAGAACCTTGCCAACCCAGACATTGCTGGACAGTACGAGTGGTTTGAGGAAGGCCACCCGATTCGATTGACGGCCGCGGACGTCGAGGGACATCTTCGGACGCTTACGCCCGTGCTCAACAAGACCGTACCTCCGCACGACCCACCCGTTCACACGGGAATTCTCGCGTTCGCGGGCACGCGTCAGTAAGGCCCCGGACGACGTTTAGCTCGTAGGTAAGGACCTCATCCGGCTTCGTCGGCACCGGCGTCGGGCACCGCGCCGACAGGCCGGCTTTGGCCGTCGATGTCCCGGCTGGGGTAGCTGGCGGGGTCGCCGGCATTGACCGCCGCTGACCCGGCGGCCAGATGGAGATTGCTGTTGGGATCTAGGAAGCCTGGGGCAGCGTTCTTGTCGGTTGGGCCGCAGGTGCCGCCTTGGATGACGTTATGGCGCCAGTTGATCGGGACACCGTTCCCTTGGCGAGCACAGCTACCGGCGCGCAGGACGTTGCCGACGATGTCCATGCTCGTGCCGGGGCCGGGGCCGTTGTAGAGCAGGATCGGGCCGGCGATCGAGTTGTAGCGGAGGTCGAAGTTCTCGAAGTCCTCTCCCTGGATCGGGTAGGGGTTGCCGCTGGGATAGAAGAAGTTGTTCTCGAGCAAGATGTTCTTCGCGTGGGGCCGGACTCCCGTACGCCTGGAGGTGCAGGTCGGCGGTCGCGCCGAGGCCCCCGTTGCCCGTGCCGCAGTTCTTGAAGATCGAGTTGCGGATCGTGATCCCGTTGCCGCCGAGGATCTGGAGGCATTCGACATGCTCGCCCGAGACGGAGTGCCAGTCGTGGAAGTCCACGCCGTCGAAGAGGATGTTCGTCGGCGGCGCGCGCGCGCCGCCGTTCTGGAGGTGAGAGTGGTAGCCGCAGAAGCCGCAGGTGAGCTCGCCGCCGATGATCGAGATGTTCGACGGTCCCTGCATCCAGAGCCCGTGGGTGACGACGTTGCGGAGCGTGACGTCGTCGGCGTCGTGGGGCAAATTGATCTTGCGTATCAGCATGTTCCGCCACTCGATGTGGTCGGCCCGCACGCGAACTGACCTGTGACGGTGACGTCTGCCCCGCTCGCCGGCCGGAAGATCACGTCGGCGGCTGAACTCTTCGAGGCGTCCGGGTTGAGCGTCTCGCCGCCGTAAGAGCCCGCGGCAACCTCGACGGCCGCGCCGGAGGCGGCCACCCGGTAGGCGCGGTTGAATGAGCGGCAGGGCTGAGCCTGCGTGCAGGGATTCGCGTCCGAGCCTAAGGGGGACAAAAAGACGCTGGCCGGCGGTAGTGGCGGTGGCTGCGGGGGCGGCGGTGGCGGAGGTAGCGGCGGTGGCGGTCGCGGCGGCGCCGGGACGCCCTGGTCGAGGCCGCGCAGAATGGCCCCGAAGCGACCGGCGGCGAGCCCGCGGCGCAAACCGGCGGCGCGGACGCCGAGGTCGAGCCGCGGGTCGGCGACGGCGGCGGCCGCCGCCCTCGTCCATGCGTCGGCGTCGTAGCGCTTGCCGTCGAGGCGGGCGAGCGCGAGGATCCGCCCACGCGGGCGGCCGCGCAAGGAGCGCAGCGCTCGCAGGCTGCGCAGGCGGACGACGACGAGGTTTACGGCGGGCGAGCGGGCGAGCCGGCGTGCGGCCGCCGGCGTCACCGCGGCGAGCACGCAGAGTCGGTCTCGCCGCCTGAGCGCCGGGCAGGCGGTCGGCTTCGCCGTCCGGGCGCGCAGGTGAAGAAGACGGGCGTCGGCGGCGCCGCGGCGCACCGAGGCAGCGCGGCGCGCAGCGAGCCGGCGCGGTCTGGTCAGGACGGCGTTGAAGCCCTGCGCCCGGTAGCTGCGCAGCGTCGCGGGCCGAAGCGCCCCCTTGCCGTCGAGCTCGAGCACCCAGAGCGGCTGCGGCAGCGCCGCGCCGCGGGCGGGCTCGGGAGCAGCGGCAACTACCGAGAAGGCAAGCGCAGCCGCGAGCGTGGCTGCAGAGGACGATCCGGTGAGGGAGGGTCGTGCCCGGCGGCGGCCTCAGCATGCCCTCGAGGTCGGGACGCGTGCAGGCGCGGTACTCATACGCCCCGGCGTCGGGTCTACGGCCGGCCGGCCGAGACCTGCCGTCCTTATCCGTTCGTGGAAAGTCAGCCGGGTCGCCGGCGTTGATCGCCGGCGCGCGGGCTTTGAGGCGGAAGTTGTGCTTCGCGGGGTCGACCCAGCCTTGAGCCGCGGTTCGTGGCGTATCGCATGCCGGCGGTCCACAGGAGGAGGGCGGGACAGCTTCTTGTCGGTGGCCGAGCACTTCTCGCCGACGTTGTGGCGGAAGCATCATGCCGGGAATGCAGTCCCAGCCGCCACCGACATTGCCGACCCACTCGCTGTCGCCGGTCGCCCTGAAGCTCGCCTCGAGGCTGACGGCTTGCTCGAACGTGTTGTAGCGAACCTTGAGGTTGTTGAGCGGCGCACCGCCGTGGGCAAGCTGACCGCCGAAGAGGAGGCCGTAGTGGTGCCAGGATCCCCGCTCCTCCATCGTGCTGTGCTCGAACACGTTGTTCTCGATCGTGACGCCCCCATATGCCGGTTGGTTCCACCAGGTCCCGCGGGTGATAAAGAGATCCATCGTTGGCGCAATTCCAGAAATGGCTCCTGCGAACCGTCAGGTTGGGCCGCTCGAGTAGACGCATTCGTTGTGAATGGCCGATCCCGTCACCCGCACGTCGTGGAAGTCGAAGTTGCTCGAAGGTGACCGGCTGCCGCCGACCAGGGCTGCCCTTTTCGTCGACGACATTGAACGTGCTGCCGTTCTTGAAGACGTTGTTGTCGCCGCCGGCATAAATGCCTTGACGCGCCGTACATGTTCTTCGAGTTCACATGGACGCGATCGAATGTGTTGTTCGCTCCTTTGGCCGCCAGAGTCGCCGTATTCGGGCCGGGATCGTCGTCGCGTCGAATCGTGACCCCGATGAGGGTGATATTTGCTGCATCGACGGTGGTCGTGCCAAAGACAGGACGGGTGCCGCTCGCGTTCCGGATCGTTAGTTTCTTGGTACCGGCAGGCACGACCTGACGTCCGTACGTCCCCGCCATCACCACGATCGTGTCGCCCGGAGCGGCGACCCGGTAGGCGGCCGTCAGGCTCCCGCACGCCCGGCCGTCGGCGTACCGGCTCACCGGAGAGCGGCGGTGGCAAGAGCCGCCGCTCAGGTCGACCCATACGTTCGCTTTGGCTGCCGCGGCGAGGGCGCGGCCGGTCGCGATCTCCTGGGGGAGCGGAGCCTGCGGCCAACAGACCGAAGGCCGCCGCGAGAGCCGCGCCGCGTAGGAGCTTGCTCCGCAAGCGCGGGACCGTATCGAACGCGGCCGGACGGCGGCTCAATGCCGTTGTTACGCTCGCGGCGTGCTGGCAGTGGACGTCGTTGTCGTCTCGTACAACAGCCGCGGAGAGCTTCGCGGCTGCATCGAGCCGCTTGCGGGCCTGGAGCAGGTTCACGTCGTCGCTGTCGACAACGCCTCCACCGACGGCAGCCTGGAGGCGGTCGCCGACCTCCCTGTCGATCGGATCGCACTCGAGCAAAACGGCGGGTTCGGGCACGGGTGCAACGTCGGCTGGCGACGAGGTCGCGCTCCCTACGTTCTTTTTCTCAACCCCGACGCGCGGATCGACCCAGGTTCCCTCGAGCGGCTCGTGACCGTCCTCGAGGCAACGCCCCGCGCCGGTGCCGTCGCGCCGCGGATTAACCACACCGACGGCACGCTGGACTATTCGCAGCGCCGATTTCCGCGTCTGCGCTCGACCTATGCGCGAGCACTCTTCCTCCACAGGCTCTTCCCGAGGGCTTCCTGGACCGACGAGCTTGTTCGCGACGACCGACGCCTATAGCGCGCCTGGCTCGCCCGACTGGGTTTCCGGCGCCTCGCATCCTCGTCGAGCGATCGGCGCTCGAGGAGCTCGGCGGTTTCGACGAGGGCTTCTTCATGTACTGCGAGGACATCGACCTCTGCCGTCGGCTACGAGATGGAGGCCACGACCTGCTCTACGAGCCCACGGCGACGGTGGTGCACGAAGGCGGCGCCTCGGCGCCGAGGGCTTCGCTCTTGCCTGTCCTCGCCGCCAGCCGCCTTAGATATGCCAGTAAGCACCGCAGCGCGCCGGCCGCGCTGCTGGAGCGCTTGGGGATCGCCCTTGAGGCACTGACGCACGTCGTCGTTTCCCGCGGCGGTCGCGCCGCGCGCGCGGGTCATGGGCGCGCCTTCGTGCTCGCCCTCACCCGACCCCTCCATACCTAGCCGTTCGGGCGTCGTCCCGCGCGGAGGCGGCGACTACCCTGCTCGCCATGGAGCGCCTGGGCGAGATTGAGAGAGCCGACGTTCTGCTCGTGTGCTCGTCGGGAGGACACTTGCAGCAGATGCTCGCGCTGCGGGACGCTTTGGGGCTCGTACTCGCACGTGTGGGTGACATTCGAAAAGAGCGATGCGCGATCGCTTCTGCGCGGCGAGCAGGTCGTGTTCGCCTACTGGCCGACGAACCGAAGCCTGAAGAATCTCGTCCGCAATCTCGCAGTCGCTTGGCGCACGCTTCGCGCCGTCCGTCCGCGAGTGCTGCTGACGACCGGTGCCGGGGTGGCGGTTCCATTCGCCTGGCTGGGCCGTCTCGGGGCGTGAAGGTCGTCTACATCGAGAGCTTCACCCGGATCGAGAGTCCATCGCTCAGCTGTCGGCTGGTCACACCGATCGCGGACCGGGTCTACGCGCAGTGGCCCGAGCTGACGAGCGCCATTCCGAAGGCGCGCTACGCGGGCAACGTGTTCGCGCAGCGATGATCTTCATCTCGGTCGGCACACACGAAGCACCGTTCGATCGCCTGCTTCGTGCAGTCGGTGAGCTTCGCATCGACGAGCAGATCGTCATTCAGCACGGGCCCTCACGTGTTCGGCGAGGGGACGCCGTCGAGACGGATTACCTCTCGTTCGACGAGGTCGTCGGCTACATCCAGGAGGCGCGGGCCGTCGTCATGCATGCGGGCGTCGGCTCGATGATGATCGCGCTGGCGAACGGGAAAAGGCCGATTGTGATGGCAAGGCTGCACCGCTTCGGTGAGCACGTCGACGATCACCAGCTAGAGCTCGCAGGCCGTCTCGAGGCGAACGGGCTCGTGACCGTCGTCGAGGACGGCGAGGGGCTCGCCGAGGCGCTTGCAGGGGAGGCCGAGCCCCCGGGCGGGATCAAGGGGGTGCCCTGGCTCGGGAACGACCTCCGCGAGTACCTCGCGGAGCACCTGGGACCGAAGAGCTAGCCGATCGGTTAGGGGATGCCGGAAGCGTTCTGGCCGATCGGGCGTCGCCGTCGAGACAGAGCGCCGAATACCGTTTGTTGCGCAGTGTGCGGGATCTGCGGAGTCGTTCAGCTGGGGGGCGAGCCTCGCCCTGTGCTCCCGCCTGGGGTCCTCGACCGGATGACGGACGCGATGACCCATCGCGGGCCGAACGACCGCGGCACCTACACCGCCGACGGCATCGCACTCGGCGTCCGTCGCCTGAGCATCGTCGACGTCGAGGGCGGTCACCAGCCGTTCGCCAACGAGGACGGGAGCATCTGGGCCATTCAGAACGGCGAGCTCTACAACCACGCTGACATCCGCGCATCGCTCGCGGGCCGCGGGCACCGGTTCCAGACCCGCTGCGACACCGAGATCATCCCGCACCTCTACGAGGACTTCGGCATCGCGTTCCCCGAGCACCTGCGGGGCATGTTCGGCATCGCGCTCTGGGACGGCCGCGAACGGCGGGCTGTGCTCGCGCGGGACCGGCTCGGGATCAAGCCGCTCTACTACGCCGCGGCGGGCGACCTGCTCGTCTTCGCTTCCGAGCTGAAGAGCCTCCTGGCAAGCGGGCTCGTCGATGTCGAGCTCGACTACGAAGCGATCGACGCGTTACCTCACACTCGGCTTCGTGCCCGGCCCGATGACGCCGCTCGCCGCCGTGCGCAAGCTGATGCCCGGACACGTGCTCGTCGTGGATTCGCTTGGCGTTCGGACCGAGGCGTACTGGTCGTACCCGGAGCCGGCAGCTGCCGACATGAGCCTGGACGAGGCAAGCGAAGGGCTGCTTTCCGGCCTCGAGGAGTCGGTGCGGCTGCGGCTCATGAGCGACGTCCCGCTCGGGGCGATGCTGAGCGGCGGCATCGACTCGAGCGTGATCGTCGCGCTGATGGCGGGCCAGATGACCGAGCCCGTGAAGACCTTCTCGGTCGGCTTCGCCGAGGCCGGCGACGGGAATGAGCTCGCTGACGCGCGGCTCGTCGCCGATCACTTCGGGACCGATCACCACGAGCTGGAGCTCTCCTTCGCCGAGCAGACGATCGACTTGAGCGAGCTCGTCTGGCACATGGACGAGCCGCTCGCCGATCTGTCCGCGCTCGGGTTTATCGCGCTCTCGGAGCTCGCGGCCAGACACGTGACCGTCGCGCTCTCAGGTCAGGGCGCCGACGAGCTCCTGGGTGGCTACCGCAAGCACCGGGCAGCGGCGATCGCCGGTGCCTGGTCGCGGCTTCCGAGGCCTGTGCGCTCCGCCGGAAACACGGCGCTGCGCTGGGCGCCGGCGCGTTTGGGAAGGGCATCACGGACGCTCACTGCCTCCGACCCGGCCGAACGGCTGGTCGCGATGAGCGGGAGGCTCGGCAACGGGCTTCGGCACGACCTCGTGCGCGGCCCCCTCGCCGAATTGGACGGCGGGACTGCCCTGCGAACGCTCCGCGAGCGGCTCGGCCGCGTGGGCGGCGATCCACTGCCGGCGGCGCTGTATCTCGATGGCCAGCTTGGCCTCGTCGACGACATGCTCCACTACTTCGACCGCGCCTCGATGGCCCACTCGCTCGAGGTGCGCGTTCCCTTCCTCGACCACCACCTGGTCGAGTACTGCGCAACGATTCCGCCGCGGCACAAGGTCCGCCGGCTCGACACGAAGCATGTGCTGAAGCGAGCCGCTCGCGGCCTGATCCCCGACCGGATCATCGACAAGCCGAAGATCGGGTTCTTCCATGCGGCGGTGGACGAGTGGTTCCGCGCCCAGACGCGCGGCGCCATCAGCGACTACCTGCTCGGGCCGAGCCCGCGCTATGCCGAGATGCTCGACCGCGGCGAGGTCGAGCGGCTCGTTCGGGGACACTCCAACGGAACCGATACCGCGGAACGCCCGTGCCCTGCTGTCGATCCTGATGCTGGAGGTTTGGCTCTCGTCGTACCTGCCCCGCTCGCTGGCGACGGAAGCCCCTGCGCGCGAGCGAGTCACCGTCCCATGATCAGGTCCTACGCCGTCGTGACGCCCGCCCGGGACGAGGCGGCCAACTTGCCGAGGCTCGCCGCCTGCCTCGCGGCACAGACGATCCGCCCGCGGGCTTGGAACATCGTCGACAACGGCTCGTCGGACGGCACGCTCGAGCTCGCTGTGCAGATCGCCGCCGAGCACGACTGGGTGCAAGTTTTCTCGCTGCCTGGCACGTCGTCCGCTGACCGCGGCGCGCCCGTGGTGCGGGCTCTTCAGACCGGAATCGCCGCACTGACTCCCGAGCCGCCCGAGATCGTGGTCAACGTCGACGCCGACATCTCGATGGAGCCCGACTACTTCGAGCGACTGCTCGGTCGCTTCGACGCCGATCCGTCGCTCGGGATCGCGAGCGGTAGCGCCTTCGAGCTCCAGGGTGGAACGTGGCAACAGCGCTACGTCACCGGCACAACCGTCTGGGGCGCCTCGCGCGCGTATCGCTGGGAGTGCCTCCAGGAGCTCCTCCCACTCGAGGAGCGGATCGCCTGGGACGGCATCGACGAGTTCAAGGCCAATTCGCGCGGCTGGCGCACGACAACGTTCGAGGAGCTCCCGTTCCGCCACCACCGCCGGGAGGGAGAACGCGACGGAACAGCTTGGCAGGCCCGTCGGAACCAGGGCGGCGCGGCCCACTACCTCGGGTACCGCCTTGGTATCTCGTGCTCCGCGCGCTCTGGCACTCGCGCCGGGAGCCGGCGGCGCTCGGGATGATCTGGGGGTACGCGGCCGCCGCTGCTTCGGCGCGAGCCGCGAAGCTCGGATCCTGAAGCGCGCGCCTATCTCCGACGCCAGCAGAGCCCGAGGAACCTCAGGCTGCGCGCGCTCGAGGCTGCCGGCCGACGCGGCCGCGTCGCCTGAGGTGGCGCGGCTCGTCTTATGACTGCCATCGGTGTCGTCATTCGGACCCTCAACGAGGGCGAGTTGATCGGACGCTGCTTGGACACACTGAATCGTCAACGTGGCGGGTTTGAACTGGACGTCATCGTCGTCGACAGCGGATCGACCGACTCGACGCTCGAGGTCGCCCAGTCCCAGGGAGCGCGGATCATCAACCTGCCGCCTGGTGACTTCGACTACTCGAAGGCGCTGAACGCCGGAATTAGCGAGGTCAGCGGAGACCTTGTGGTCTGTCTTTCCGCTCATGCCATTCCGGTCGACGATCGGTGGCTCGAGCGCATGGCGGCACCGTTCGAAGACCACGACGTGGCAGGCGTATCCAGTCGCCAGGTGCCGTGGCCGGACGCGCCGTGGTACGAGGTGCACCGGCTCGCGCATCAATTCGGCAGCACACGCCGCGTGTGTTCGCGGGGGAGCGTGCAAGGGGTCGTGTTCAGCAACGCGGCGTCGCTAATCCGTCGAAGCGTATGGCGCCTGCACCCGTTCACCCTTCCCGCAGCCGAGGACCTCGACTGGGCTCAGCGGGTTATCGCTGAGGGTTGGACCATCGTCTACGAATCGGAAACAGCCGTGTACCACTCCCATTACGAAAACGCTCGTGCGCAGGCGCTGCGGATGATCGACATCAACCGCGTTCCCGATGGAGACGTTGCTCGCCGCACTCAGATGCGGACCGTACGAGAGGCGGCCGGAATTCTTCGCCGAGATTCGAGGAAGATCCTCGGTCTCGACGAGCCGATCAGGAGAAAGCTGGGCTACCTCATGGAACTGGTGAGAATGGCTTGCTACTACGTCGTCGACTTCTCACGCTCCGGGACGACAGCTGAACGGCGGCAAGAGTCGAGTCGCGCCGCCCGCGGCTAAGGCGTGATCGCGCGGTTCAGGTCCGCCTGGACTTCGGCGGCGCTCAAGGCGCGGTTGTAGACGCGCACCTCGTCGAGACGGCCGCTGAACCATTCCGCCCAGACGTTGTTGCCACCGATGCGGAGGGCCCCGGTCGAGGTCAGGATCGAGCCGACGATGGACTGACTGGATGCCTGGACGCCGTTCACGTACAAACGCAGTGTGGCGCCGTCATAGGCCGCAGCGAGATGCGTCCACGTATTGATCGGAAGGATCGCGGTCCCGCGAGTATCGCGGTCGCCGCCGACGAACACATGGGCACTTGGTCGACTGTTATCCGCATTCGCGTAGAGCCCGTACACGAGCTGGCCGGGTTGCTCCTTGAGCAGGGCCGTGCGCCAAGTCCCGCCGAGCGCGGCCGGAAAGACCCACGCCTCGAGCGTCATCCCAGTGGTGAGGTCGAGCGAATTCGCATCGGCGACTGTCACCAGGTCGTTGACTCCGTCGAACGACAGCGCGCCGCCGTACTTCCCAGAGGTAGACCACGTCGCGCCGGAGATCGTCCCGTTGTTTCCGTTCCCGGAGGTGTCTGCGAGCGTGGTCCCCGTTCCCGCATTGAAGGAGTAGGACGCGACCAGGCCGGCCGTCGGAGGCGTCGTATTGTCGACCGTAACGCGGACTACGCTCGAGGTCGTCGTGTGGCCGACGGCGTCTCGTGCGACGGCCGTCAGGTCGTGCGGCCCATTCGTCGCGCCGGTCGTGTTCCACGAGACGGAATACGGTGACGTCGTGTCCTCGGCACCGATGTTCTGCCCGTCGACCTTGAATTGGACGCCGACGACTCCGACGTTGTCGGCCGCGTTTGCCGCGACATTCACCGTCGCTGAGACCGTCGCGCCATTAACGGGGGCGGTGAGGGCGACAGTGGGCGGCGTGGTGTCGCCGGTGATAGACGCGCTAGCTTCGTTCGATGGTGCGGACGAGTTGCCGGCAGCGTCGTAGGCAACCACCTTGTAGAAGTACACGCCGGCAGCGAGGCCTGGGTCAGCGTACGTAGTGGCGGGCGCTCCGACCTGCGCGACGCGGTTGCCGGCGACGGGCAGGAAGGCCGCGACAGTGCTGCGGTGGACGTCGTAATGGTGGACGCCGGCGTTGTCCGTCGACGCAGTCCAATTCAGGTTTGCAGTGGAGACGCCGCCGGCGGCGGCGAGGTTGGTCGGGGCGCTTGGGGCCGCCGTATCTCCCACCGTGGCCGTGGCCTGATTCGACGGCGCGGAGAAGTTGCCAGCGGCGTCGTAGGCGATGACCTTGTAGAAGTACGCCCCGGCGGCTGGGGTGTCCGTGTATGTGGCCGCCGTAGGTTGAGCGATCCTGTTCGCGCTACTGGGCGTGAAGCCGGCGCTCGTGCCGCGGTGGACGTCGTAGTGATGGATGCCGACGTTGTCTGTGGATGGAGTCCAGTTGAGCGTCGCCGAGGTGAGCCCACCCTGTGCCGTGAGACCGATCGGCGCAGTCGGCGGCTGTGTGTCAGGCGGGGTCGGGGCTCCGACCGGGGTAGACATGTCGCTCTGGATCTCTGCCACGGAAAGCGCTCGGTTGTAGACGCGCAGCTCGTCGATCAAACCCTGGAACCACTCGCCCCAGACGCCGTTTCCCCCGATTCGAAGCGCGCCGGCCGAGCCCACCATTGCACCCGTGACGGTCCGGCTGGAAACCGGGGCACCGTTCACGAACAGCCGCAGCGTGGTCCCGTCGTACGTGGCCGCGAGGTGAGACCAGGCATTCGCCGGCAGCGCCGCGGTGCCGCGGGTGTCGAGATCGCCGCCGAGAAAGACGTTCCCGCTTGGACGGTTCGTGTCAGTGCCCGCGTACAACGCGTACACCAGCTGCCCAGGCTGCTCCTTCAGGATTACTGTCCTCCACCCGGTCGACACGGTGGGTCTCACCCACGCCTCGAGCGTCATCCCCGTCGTCAGGTCGAGCGAGCTCGCGTCTGCGACCGTCACCCAATCGTTGACACCGTCGAACGACAACGCGCCGCCGTACTTTCCGGTGGACGTCCAGGTCGCGCCGCTGATCGTCCCGATATTCCCGTTGCCGGACACATCGGCCACAGTGGTGCCGGCGCCGGCGTCCGTCGAGTACGCGGCTGCGAGGCCCGACGGCCCGGCGGCGTCGAAGGTGGCCGCATACGTCGCCGCGGCGGACGGCGCGACGATCGTGTGCGTCGCCGCACCACCGTCTGACCAGGAAGCGAACCGGTACGACGCCCCGCCGAGCGTTTGCGGCGACGGAGCGCTGACAGAGTTCACCGATCCGACGATGACCGTTCGCGTGAAGGGCGTCGCCGAGGAACTGCTGCCGACTGCGAGTTGAAGGCCCGACGGCTGCGACGTGAAGGTCAGATCAACCGTGCGGGGGTCGAGGCGCACGGTCTTTACGTCCGTTGCGCCCTGGGAATCGGAAGCCGTGAGCGTCAGCAGGAGATGGGAGGGATATTCGTGATCGGGCGCGGTGAATGACCCACTCGAGACGCCTGTGAAGTTCTGCACGTTATGCGTGTGGCACGTGTCCGGATCGGAGCAATGGCGCATGTCAAGCGTCCAGTTGAGGCGCGAGGCAGGCAGGGCGCCCTCTTGCGGATCCGTTGCGGATCCCGAGAAGGTGATCGTGTCTCCGACCCGCCACTGAAGTGACGGCGCAGGCGCCGAGATCGTGGCGGCGGGCGGCGTGTTGCCCGAATTGATCACCACCGACGCCGTCCCGGCAGCGTCACTCGGATCGGTCACGCGAAGCCGCGCGGTCACGGTCCCGGCGGGATAGACCCACGTCGGACTTGCCGCCGTCGAATCGTCGAACGCGCCGTCGCCGTCCAGATCCCACGCGTAGGAGAGTGCATCGCCGTCCGGATCGCTCGAGCCCGTTCCGTCGAATGAGACGGTGAGCGGCGCCGGGCCGTTCGTCGGAGATGCAGAGATCACCGCGGTCGGAGCACGATTCGTGCTCAAGAACGTGATCCGCCTGATGGTCCCGGTGTTGAGGTCGACGTAGAAGAGATCGCCGCCGGGACCGATCTCGAGAGCGACGGGACCAGCCGCGCCGGCGACGAATGTTGCTCGGGTCGACGGGTCGGGCAACCCATTCGCGTCGGCGAACATGACCCAGATGCAGCTACGGGAGTAGTCGGAGAAGAAGAGCGCCCCGTCGTAGCTCGCGGGATACGTTCCACCGTCGTAGAACGCGAGACCGGAGATGGAAGAGCCGCCCGACGGGCACGTTTCTCCCAGCACGACCTTCGCCGAGTGCGCATAGGTGAAGAACGGCGCCGTGACAGCACCAGCCTGCGCATAGAGGTTCTCGCAGATCGAGAGGTTCGCGCCGTCGTACCCGCCCTGTCGGCCGTTTCCTTCGTAGCAGGGCCACCCGAAATTCCTCACCGTGGAGAGCGGTCCAAGGCGGTTGATCTCCTCCCACGCGCTCCACCCGACGTCCCCGACCCAGACTTCGCTTGTCCTCGGGCGGATCGTGAACCGGAACGGATTGCGAAGCCCGTGCGCGACGATCCGTTTCGCGTTCGGATCTGAGCTGAACGCAAGTGGGTTGTCGGGCATGCCTGCTCCGGTGTTCGGGTCGACGCGGAGGACCGAGCCATCGAGTGACACCGGGTCGGTCATCGTGCGCAGGTCCTGGCTGCGGAGGGCACCGCCCTCGGCGCTCGGCGGCGTCAGCGTCGCCCCGACGCCGCCCGGTGGATCGCCGCAGGGGTTGAGAGGATTGCCGTCCTGGCCCCAGTCGGCGAAGTTGAAGCTCGCTCCGTCGCCGCCCGAGACGTAGAGCGCACCGTCGGCGCCGAAGGCGAGGCTGCCGATCGAATGGCTCGGGTACTGCTGGCACCAGTCCTCGATCAGCACCGACTCGCTGTTGGGAACAGCGATGTTGCCGTTCGCCGTCAGGCGCGAGAGCCGCCCGCTGACGATGCATCCGTCGCCGGTCGGACCGGGTGGGGTCGGGCACGGGTCGGACAGGACACCGGGTGTTCCCCACCGCGGTGCGAGACTTCCGATCGCTGCATCATGGGCGTAGAGGACGTAGACGTAGGGTCGCCCGGACGTGAACTGTGGGTCCAGCGCGAGCCCGAGCAGGCCGCGGTCCCAGAAGTTGTGGACCTTCGTCGACAGATCGGCGAAGACAGTCGGCGAAGAATCGGTGAGGCCGTCGAAGACCTTGATCAGGCCGCTCTTCTCCGCGACGAAGACGCGGCCGTCGGGGACGAACCGAACGCTCGTCGGCGCGGTGAGACCGCTGAAGACGACCGTCTCCTGGAAGCCCGCGGGGACGGGGGCTGCGACTGCGGCGCCGGACGCCGTGAGAGCGACGGCAGCGCTCACGGATGCCGCGAGGGCACCTACCCAGGCGCGCACTCGAGCGCTATGCGTACGTCGCCAGGTACGAGCCGGCGACGGTGTTCGAACATCGCGTATTGGATGCCCTTGACCGTCTGGACGGAGTAAGCGACCGGACGAGCCAGAGTGGGTGATCGCAGTCAGCGTTCCAGACGGTCCCTGCACCGGCAGCATCGTCTGAAGGCCGCTCGCGCCGGCGCCGACGGAGGCGGTGAAGGTGAGCGTGCCGCCGCTCCAGCTCAGACCCTGGATCGTCGAGCTACTGCGGCCGTCCACCCAGGTCAGCAGTTGCTTGTAGGAGATCACGGGCACGCCGCGCGCTTGGGCTGAGGCGACGATGGCTTCGGCCCCCGCGTGAGGCGCTTGATGGTCCGTATGCATGTTGGCGCCGAACGCGCCGTAGTAGCCTTGGGAACCGAGCGCATTGTCGAGCAGCGCGTTGATCGTCGCCTCGAAAGCAGGTGTCGACTCGTCGGTCAGGTTCGTGTTCTGCTGGTAAACGTCGATCGGAGTTCCGTCGAGCTCGGCGAAGCGCATCGGGAAGCCGCCGCCGTTCATGAAACCCGGCTTGTCGCCGATCCAGCTCTCCGGATAGTGGTAGTAGTTGCCGTCCAGACGGATCCCCCGTGCGAGCTCGACCTGGGGCTTGGTAGCCCAGTCGGGCCAGTAAACGCAGTGCGTGCGGCTGGTCGTTGGAGCGGGCAGGCTCGTGTACCTGCCCTGGAAGGCCGAGAGCTGCGTGTCGAATACGGCTCCCAGCTCCGCCGCGGACATGGAAGACGAGGGGCACGGGCTGACGAGCGGGTGCAGCCCGACTTCAAAGCCGTCCCCGAGATACCCGGCCGCCTGCGCGTTGGTGAGTGTGCTGTCGGGGAAGAGATAGGAGGTCGAGCGGACGCATTCCCACTGGGCGACGGAACACCCAGATGGGCTCAGCGTCTTGTAGCGGTCGAAGTGACTCGCGGTGCCGCCCGGCGTGAAGGAGGGCGAGTGGTCGTCACCGCTCATGACGACGGCGGCCTTCTCGCCGCGAGGCAAGTACCAGAAGTGGGGCAGCGGCAGCTTGTCGCGCGCCATCAGGGTGATCAGGTTGACCAGCAGCCGCTGTTGCTCGTCAGCCTGCGGGATCGCGATCTTGCTCGTGTTGACCCAGTCCGGGCGCACATCGCCGACCTTGGCGCCGTAGAACATGTCGTTGGGGCGGATCCCGAGGATGCCGTCGCGCTCCTGGCCCGCCCAGGCCGGGTTCCCCTGGCGCGTGTAGACGACCGAGCGGGCGAGATCGTAGGTGAAGGCGGCCGCCTGTCCACCGCTCGCCCCGACCGAGCGCAGCGTTACTGCCGGGTTAGCCGTCGCTGCCGTCGCGGTCGAGTAGAGGGTCGCGACAGCCGTGGCACCGCTCAGCAAGTATCGATCGGCGGTTCCATGGAACTGGACCGTGCTGCCGACGATCCCTGCTCCCGGCGCAGCGCTCGTGTTGACCTTCAGATAGGCGTTCGACCACGTCCCGCTGACCTTGGTCAGACCGAGCAGGGCGGCGAGTTTCGTGTCCGGCCGCATCGCAAGGAGATTGCCGCCTGCATTGACCCAGCTCGTCAGGGCCGACGCCCGCGCGTTAGTCAACGCGACATTTCCGAGCACCACCACGTCGAACCCACTGAGGAAGCTCGAGGTGAGGAGCGACACGTCGGCGGTAATGAAGCCGTTGAGGCCTTCGTTGCGCAGGATCTCCGCGAGATACGACGAAAAGCGTTCCCCCGCCGAAGTGACGACCAGAACGGGCGAGCGAGCCTCGGTCGAGAACGACCAGGTCACGTCGGAGGCGAGCGCGTTTCCGGAGAGATCCTTGACGCCGCTCGAACCGCCCTTGACAGTCAAGGTGTAGGTGACGCTGTACTGGAGCGCGCTCTGCGGCGTCAACTTCGCGGTGTTCGTAGCCGAGGTATAGGTCACGCTCGCAGGCACGGACGCGCCCGACGCGTTCTTGAGCAAGAAGGTCGAGCCGGTGATCGTGCTGGCGTTCATTGGCTCGCTGAACGTCGCAGTCGCGGCGCTGCCGACGTTGACGCCGCCCGCCCCACTCGAAGGACTCTGCGCCGTCACGGTTGGCGGATTGGCCTCGGGCTGGATGCGCGACGCCATGTTCACTGCGATCTCGCTCGCCGACAGCGCGCGGTCGTAGATCCGGACGTTGTCGACGAGACCGTCGAAGAAGCCCCCCGCAGGCGAGCCAAAAGCACCGACCCGCCACGTGTTCGAGTCGCCCACGTTCCCGGTAAAGGGCGCACTCGCCGTCTCGACGCCGTCGATGTAGATACGGGCGACGGCGCCGTCGTAAGTCGCGGCGACGTGCTGCCATTGACCGACGGTAGGTGTCCGGCCGGAGTCGAGATAGTTGCCGAACGAGCTCCCGAGCGTTAACCGGTAGCGACCGTTGATGTGATCGACCCAGATCATCGGACCGCCCGCGCCCGTCCAGGTGCCAAGCACGGCGACGTCGTTCTTAGACGTCTGCTTCTGCACCCACGCCTCGTACGTGAAGCCCGTCTTGTAGAACGTGCCGAGCGCCGGTGGGTCGACCTCGCTCGCCTGCCCGCTCAGAGAGACGGCTCCGCCGAAGCGGCCATTCGTCGTCCAGCCGGCGCCGACGAGCGTCGCAGTCCTGTTGTTGCCGGACGAATCGAGTGCGACGGTTCCGGCGCCGTCGTCGAAGCCGTACGCCACGCGCAGGCCGGCGGGCGAAACGCCGGGGTTGTCGACCGTAGCGCTCGCCTGGTTCGAGGCTGCACCGATGTTGCCGGCGGCGTCTTCGGCAATGACCTTGTAGTGGTACGTGCCGGTGCTCAGGCCGGCGTCGGTGTAGCTCGTCCCGGGCGGCTGCGCAATCCTGTTGGCCGCGCTTGGCGTGAAGCCGGAGGTGGTCGATCGGTGGACGTTGTACCTCGTCACGCCGACGTTGTCGGTCGCCGCACCCCAGTTGAGGCTCGCGCCGGCGGCGCCGCCGGTCGCTGTGAGCGTTCCGGGGGCCGTGGGTGGTGCCGTGTCCGCTGGCGGACCCGGGGGCGGCTCGACGGGCTGGTTCATGTTGGTTTGGATCTCTCCGGCGGCGAGGGCGCGACTGTAGACACGCACGTTGTCGATGAGACCGTCGAAGAACCCGCCGGGGGTGCTGCCGTAGGCGCCGACCCTCCAGCTGTTCGAGCTGCCAAAGCTGCCGACCACGTTCCGGCTGGCGACCTGGGCACCATCGATGTAGAAGCGGGCCGTGGTGCCGTCGTACGTCGCAGCGACGTGTTGCCACTGGCCGAGGATCGGGTTGTGGCCGGAATCGAGGTAGTCGGAGAGGCTGCTGCTCCCGATCGTGAGGTGGTAACGGGTCGCAAGGTGGTCGACCCAAAGCATCGGGCCGCCGCTCCCCGTCCACGTGCCGACCACCGCGACGTCGTTCTTGGACGTCTGCTTCCTCACCCAGGCCTCTAGCGTGAACCCGCCGTTGTAGAAGGTGCCGAGACTGCCGAGCAGGACGGAGGCGTCGGTGCCGTTGAAGGAGAGCCCGCCGCCGTTGCGGCCGGCCGTCCAGGTCGCCCCCGAGACGGTGCCGGAATGCCCGTTGCCGGAGGCGTCGTTGACGACCCCGCCCGACCCTTCGTCGAACGCATAGGCCGCCACAAGGCCCGCCGGCGGGTCAGACCACGCCGAAGCTGGCACCGATAGGGCAACGAGGCTGATCGCGGTGGCCATGACGAGACGTCCCCAACGTCGCGCCTGCCCATTCCCGCGGCGGGCAAGGCTACGCATTCACTCATCATCCATCGGCCCGGCGGCGAGCGCACCGGGCGAAAGTCAAGGCTTACCTAGCCAACCGGCGAGATGTGCGATGCATCACGAGTACGTCGCCTGACAGCTTCCGGTGATCGTGTCGAACATCGCGTATTGAATGCCCTTGAGCGTTTGCAGGGTGTAGGGCTTCGGTGCCCCACCGCAGGTGAGCGCGCTCAGCGTCCCGGTGGGCCCCTGGGTGGGGAGCACCGTCTGGAGGCCGTTGGCGCCGGCGCCGACGGTGGTGACGAAGGAGAAGGTGCCGGCGTTCCAGTTGAGGCTGCGGATCGTCGAGCTTGCGCGGCCGTCAACCCAGCTGAGCATCTGCTTGTACGAGATCAGCGGCACGCCTCGAGCCTGAGCGGAGGCGACGATCTCCTCGAAGCCGGGCAGCGGCGCCGGGTTGTCTGTGTGGACGAGCGTGCCGAAGGCGCCGTAGTAGCCCTGCGGCCCGAGCGCGTTGTCGAGCAGTGTGTCCATAGTGGCGCCGAATGCCGACGTTGTTTCGTCGGTCAGGTTCGTGTTCTGCTGGTAGACGTCGATGGGCGCGCCGTCGAGCGTCGGCGAAGCGCATCGGGAAACCGCCGCCGTTGAGGAAGCCCGGTTTCGTCCCGATCCAGCTCCCCGGGTAGTGGTAATAGTTCGCGTCCATCCGGATACCGCGCGCAAGCTGGACCTTGGCCGCCGACGCCCAATCAGGCCAAAAGACGCAGTGCGCACGGCTCGAGACCTGCTGCGGGAGGCTGGTGTACTTCTCTCTGAACTCGGCCAGCTGCGCGTCGAAGCTGGCGCCGAGTTCGGCCTCGCTGATCGGCGCCGTCGGACACGATCCGAATACCGGGTGCAGCGCCGTCTCGAAGCCGTCGGCGAGATAGCCCGCCGCCTGGGCATTCGTCAGAACGCTGTCCGGATAGATGTAGGACGAAGCCCGCACGCACTCCCAATTGGCGACGACGCAGCCTGGCGAGCTCAGCTGCTTGAAGCGGGCGAAGTTGCTGGCCGTGCCACCACTCGCCTGCGCAGGCGAGTGGTCGTCGCCGCTCAAAAGGACGACGGCCTTCTTGCCGCGTGGCAGGTACCAGAAGTGCGGCAGCGGCATCTTGTCGCGCTCCATCAGGGTGATCAGATTCAGGAGCAGGCGCTGCTGCTCGTCCGCCTGCGGGATCGCGATCTTGTTCGTGTCGACCCAGTCAGGCTGGACGTCGCCTGCCTTGGCGCCGTAGAACATGTCATCAGGACGGATCCCGGCAACCCCGTCGCGCTCCTGCCCTGCCCAGGCCGGGTTGCCTTGCCGTGTGAAGACGACCGAGCGGGCGAGGTCGTAGGTGAAAGCGGCTGCCTGACCCCCGCTTCCACCGACCGGGCGCAGCGTCACAGCCGGGTTCGTCGTCGCGGTCGTCGCGCTCGAGTAGAGGGTCGCGACCGCGGTCGCCCCGTTCAGGGCGTAGCGGTCGGCGGTGCCGTGGAACTGCATCGTGCTGCTGACGATTCCCGCTCCTGGCGGCGCGCTCGTGTTGACCTGGAGATAGGCGTTTGCGAGTGTCGCCCCCGCGTCGGTCAGCCCGAGCAGCCCGGCGAGCTGCTTGTCCGGCCGCATCGCGATCAGGTTGCCGCCCCCGTTGACCCACGTGCTCAGCGTCGACACCTGCAACGGCATTCAGGGGCGTGTCGCCGAGCACGACGACGTCGAACCCGAACAGGAGAGACGGCGAGATGAAGGAAGAGTCGATGGTCGTAAACGCGTTCAGGCCCTCGTTCCGCAGGATCTCGCCCAGATAGTCGCCGAACCGATTCGCCGTTGAGTTGACGACGAGCACCTGCGGCGGCGAGGCCTCGGTCGTGAACGACCAGCTCACATCAGCAGTGAGCGGATTCCCGGCCAAGTCTGCAGCGCCGCCGGCGCCTCCCTTGACGGTGACGGTGTACGTCACGCCGTACTGCAGTGCGCCCTGCGGCGTCAGCGTCGCAGCGTTGGTCGCCGAGTCGTACGAGACGTTGGCCGGGACAACGGCGTTTGCCGCGTCCTTCAGCTGAAAGGTCGAGGTCGCGATGCTCCCAGCGTTCATTCCTTCGCTGAACGTTGCCTTTGCCGAGCTCCCAACGTTGATTCCGGTGGCCCCGCCCGCCGGCACTCTCGCCGTCACCATCGGCGGCGTCACATCGGGCGTCACGCTCCGGTTCATGTCAGCCTGAATCTCCGCGGCGGAGAGTGCGCGGTTGTAGATCCGAACCTCGTCGATCAGGCCGTTGAAGCGCTCGCCCCAGATCGCGTTGCCGCCGATCCGAACAGGTGAAGTCGACGTCACGATCGAACCGGTCTGGGTGAGCTGCGCTACCTGCGCGCCGTTGACGTAGAGCCGTAGCGTCGTCCCGTCGTACGTGCCGGCGAGATGGCTCCAACTGCCGGCCGGCAAGCTGCTGGTGCCGTTGACGACCCGGCTCGCGCCGCCCACGTGCACCTCCGCCTCAGGACGGTTGAGGTTCGTGCTCGCGTAGACGCCGTAGGCGAGGTTGCCCGGCTGCTCCTTGACGACGGCCGTTTGCCAGCCGCCCGTCAGCGACGGCCTCACCCACGCCTCTACGGTCATGCCGGTGGTGAGGTCGAGCGTCGCCGAATCGGGCACCGTGACCAGCGTGCTCGACCCGTTGAAGGAGAGGGCGCTGTTGAACTTCCCGCCGGTGACCCAGGTCCCGTTGGCGACCGTGCCGTGGTTGCCTTTCCCCGACTGGTCTCCAACCGCTGCCCCGCTCCCCTCGTCGAAGGCCCACGCGCCGACGAGCCCGGTCGGAGCGAGGTTTTGGACCGTGACGGAGACCCCGGAGGAAGTGGTGGTGTTGCCGGCGCCGTCGCGCGCGACTGCGGCGACGCTGTGTGCACCGTTCGCCGCGGTGAAGGTGTCCCACGAGATCGAATAAGGGGCCGTCGTGTCCTCCGCGCCAAGGTTCGCGCCGTCGAGCTTGAACTGGACGCCCGCGACCGATCCGTTGTCGGCTGCGTTCGCGTCGACAGACACCGTGCCGGAGGCGGTCGAGCCTCCGGCCGGCGACGTGATCGACACGGTCGGCGGCGTCGTGTCCGCGGTCGCCGTCGCGCTCGCCTCGTTCGAGGCCGGGCCGACGTTGCCGGCCGCGTCCTCGGCGATGACCTTGTAGTAGTAGGTGCCGGCAGCGAGGCCGGTGTTCGTGTAGCTGGTGCCGGTCGGTTGCGCGATCCGGTTCGCCGTCGAGGGGGTGAAGCCGGCACTGGTGCCGCGGTGGAGGTTGTAGCGGGCGACGGCGACGTTGTCGGACGCCGCGCCCCAGCTGAGCGCGACCTGGCCGAGGCCGCCGTTCGCGCTCAGCGTTCCCGGCGCGCTCGGCGGAATCGTGTCCGGGGAGCTGATCGAGGTGTTCATGTCGGCCTGGATCTCGGCCGCGCTCAGGGCGCGGTTGTAGACGCGCACCTCGTCGATCAGGCCGGTAAACCACTCGCCCCAGATCGAGTTGCCGCCGATCTTGAGCGGTGAGTTGGAGGTGGCGATCGTGCCCGCGACCGCCAGCGTCGACACCTGGGTGCCGTTGACGTAGAGGCGCTGGGTCGTGCCGTCGTAGGTGGCGGCGAGGTGCGTCCAGGCGCCGGTCGGGAGCGTGGCGGTGCCGTTCAAGAGCCGCGGGGTGGCGCCGATCGTCACCTGCGCCTGCGGCCGGTTCGTCTCCGAGCTCGAGTAGAGGCCGTAGACGAGGTCGCCCGGCCGCTCCTTGACGACGAAGGTGCGGAAGTCGCCGCCTGCGTTCGGGTTGACCCAGCCTTCGAGCGTCATCCCGCTCGTCAGGTCGAGCGAGCTCGAGTCGGGCACGGTCACGGCGGCGTTCGTGCCGTTGAAGGAGAGCGCCTTGCCGTACTTGCCCGCCGCCGCCCAGGTCGCGTTCGCAATCGTGCCCGCGTTGCCGGAGCCGGACTGGTCGGCGACGGTCGTGCCGGCACCGGCGTCGAAGCCGTAGGCGGCGACGAGCCCGGTGGTCGGCGGCGCGGTTACGGTGGCGCTGGCTTCGTTCGAGGCCGGGCCGACGTTGCCGGCCGTGTCCTCCGCCGTGAGCTTGTAGAAGTAGTTGCCGGCCGCAAGCCCGGTGTTGGTGTAGCTGGCTCCGGTCGGCTGCGCGATCCGGTTCGCCGTCGAGGGCGTGAAGCCGGCCGTCGTCCCACGATGGACGTTGTAGTGCGCCACGCCGACGTTGTCGGTCGCGGCCGTCCAGGTCAGGCTCGCCTGGCCGGCGCCGCCGTTCGCGGCGAGGCCGCTGGGCGCGGTCGGGGCCGTCGTGTCCGCCACGGTCGCGCTGGCCGTGTTCGAGACCGGCCCCACGTTGCCGGCGGCGTCCTCAGCCGTCACCTTGTAGAAGTAGGTGCCAGCCGCGAGGCCCGCGTCGGCGTAGCTGGTGCCGGACGGTTGTGCGATCCGGTTGGCGGTGCTCGGCGTGAACCCGGCGCTCACGCCGCGATGGACGTTGTACTTCGCAACGCCAACATCGTCGGAGGCCGCGGTCCACGAGAGGTTGATCGTCGAGCCTCCGGGAGTCGCGGCGAGGCCTGTCGGTGCTGACGGCGGAATCGCGTCGGCCACCGTCGCGGTGATCTCGTTCGAGGCGCTACTGACATTGCCGGCCGCGTCCTCGGCCGTGACCTTGTAGAAGTAGGTGCCGGCTGGACGGCCGCTGTCGGCGTAGTTTGTCCCCGTCGGCTGCGCGATCCGGTTTCCCGCGGAAGGTGTGAAACCGCTTGTCGCCCCGCGGTGGACGTTGTACTTGACGACGCCAACATCGTCGGTTGACCCCGACCAGTCGAGGTTCACCGTGCCCCCCGTCACCGACCCGAGAAGGAACGGAGCCGTCGGCGCGCTCGTGTCCGCCGTCACCGTCGCAGAGGCCTCATTTGATGCCGGGCCGACGTTGCCGGCCGCATCCTCGGCGGTGACCTTGTAGAAGTAGCTGCCGGGCACAACCGTGTCCGTGTAGCCCGTCCCCGTCGGTTGTGCGATTCGGTTTCGCCGACGGAGGGCGTGAAGCCGGCGCTGGTCGAGCGGTGGACGTTGTATTTGGCGACGCCGACGTTGTCGGTCGCAGCGCCCCAGCTCAGTGTCGCCTTGCCGATTGCCCCGGTCGCCGTCAGGGTTCCCGGCGCCGTCGGCGCCGCCGTGTCACCGACGGTCGCGCTCGCTTCGTTCGAGGCCGACGCCAACGTTCCCGGCCGCATCCTCGGCAGTGACCTTGTAGTGGTACGTGCCCGCCGTGACCGTATCCGTGTAGCTCGTGCCGGTCGGCTGCGCGATCCGGTTCGCCGTCGAGGGGGTGAAGCCGGCAGTCGTCGAGCGGTGCACGTTGTATTTGACGACGCCGACGTTGTCGGTCGCCGGGCCCCAGTTCAACTGTGCCGAGGCCAGCGACCCGGAAGCGCTCAACGTGCCGGGCGCGCCCGGAGGTGTGCTGTCGGGGTTGCTGATCGAAGCGTTCATGTCGGTCTGGATCTCGGCCGCGC
Organism: uncultured Actinomycetes bacterium; assembly: GCA_963752845.1. GTDB lineage: Bacteria > Actinomycetota > Thermoleophilia > Gaiellales > Gaiellaceae > JACDAN01. Next base: position 87,307 of record CAVVZV010000004.1, read on the forward strand.
TCAGCGCCCGGTTGTAGACACGAACCTCGTCGATCAAGCCGTTGAACCACTCGCCCCAAATCGCGTTGCCGCCGATCTTGAGCGCGCCGGTGGAGCTGATGATCTGGCCGCTGGCAGGCAGGGTGGCGGCCTGGTTGCCGTTGACGTAGATGGCCAGCGGCGCTGCCGTTGTACGTTGCGGCCAGATGCGTCCAGGTGTTGAGCGCGACCTGAGCGGTGCCACGGAGGTCGTAGTCGGTGCTGGCAAAAACGTTCGCGGAGGGTCGGTTGATGCCGGTGTTGGCGTAAAGGGCGCTCGCGTAGTAGCCGGGGCGCTCCTTGAAGATGACCGTGCTCCAATCGTTGTTGACGAAGGCACTCGGTCTCACCCACGCCTCGTAGGTCATGCCGCTCGACAGGTTCAGGGAGGCGGAGTTGGGGACGCTGACGAAGGCGTTGCTGCCGTTGAAGGAGAGTGCGTTGCCAAACTTGCCCGCGCCGGCGCCCGCCCAGGTGGCGTTCGAGAGCGTGCCAGCGTTGCCGTTGCCGGACTGGTCGGCGGCCGTCGTCCCGCTGCCGGCGTCGAAGCCGTACGCGGCGACGAGCCCGGTGGTCGGCGGCGTCGGTGACGGTCGCGCTTGCTTCGTTCGAGGCCGCGCTGACGTTGCCCGCCGCGTCCTCGGCGGTGACCTTGTAGTAGTAGGTGCCGGCCGCGAGGCCGGTGTTCGTGTAGCTGGTGCCGGTCGGCTGCGCGATCCGGTTCGCCGTCGAGGGGGTGAAGCCGGCGGTCGTCGCGCGGTGGACGTTGTAGTGGTCGATTCCGCCGGCGTCGCTCGAGGCGCCCCAGCTGAGCGCGGCCTGCCCCGGCGAGCTAGTCGCGGTCAGAAGCGTCGGCAGCGGTCGGCGGCGTCGTGTCCGCGGTCGCCGTCGCGCTCGCCTCGTTCGAGGCCGGGCCGACGTTGCCGGCCGCGTCCTCGGCGATGACCTTGTAGTAGTAGGTGCCGGCGGCGAGGCCGGTGTTCGTGTAGCTGGTGCCGGTCGGCTGCGCGATCCGGTTCGCCGTCGAGGGGGTGAAGCCGGCACTCGTCGCCGCGGTGGAGGTTGTAGCGGGCGACGCCGACGTTGTCGGACGCCGCGCCCCAGCTGAGCGCGACCTGGCCGAGGCCGCCGTTCGCGCTCAGCGTTCCCGGCGCGCTCGGCGGTGTCGTGTCCGGGGAGCTGATCGAGGTGTTCATGTCGGCCTGGATCTCGGCCGCGCTCAGGGCGCGGTTGTAGACGCGCACCTCGTCGATCAGGCCGGTGAACCACTCGGCCCAGATCGAGTTGCCGCCGATCTTGAGCGGCGAGTTGGAGGTGGCGATCGTGCCCGCGACCGCCAGCGTCGACACCTGCGTGCCGTTGACGTACAGGCGCTGGGTCGTGCCGTCGTAGGTGGCGGCGAGGTGCGTCCAGGCGCCGGTCGGGAGCGTGGCGGTGCCGTTCAAGAGCCGCGGGGTGGCGCCGATCGTCACCTGCGCCTGCGGCCGGTTCGTCTCCGAGCTCGAGTAGAGGCCGTAGACGAGGTCGCCCGGCCGCTCCTTGACGACGAAGGTGCGGAAGTCGCCGCCTGCGTTCGGGTTGACCCAGCCTTCGAGCGTCATCCCGCTGGTCAGGTCGAGCGAGCTCGAGTCGGGCACGGTCACGGCGGCGTTCGTGCCGTTGAAGGAGAGCGCCTTGCCGTACTTGCCCGCCGCCGCCCAGGTCGCGTTCGCAATCGTGCCCGCGTTGCCGGAGCCGGACTGGTCAGGCACGGTCGTGCCGGCACCGGCGTCGAAGCCGTAGGCGGCGACGGGCGCGCCACCGCTCACCGTCGCGCTCGCTTCGTTCGAGGCCGGGCTGAGATTGCCGGCGCCGTCCTCGCCGATGACCTTGTAGTAGTACGTGCCCGCGCCGAGGGTGCCGTTGACATAGTTCGTGCCGGTCGGCTGCGCGATCCGGTTCGCCGTCGAGGGCGTGAAACCGGCGGTCGTCGAGCGGTGGACGTTGTAGTGCGCCACCCCGCCGTTGTCGCTCGATGCCGTCCACGACAGCGTCACCTGCCCCGGCGAGCCCGACGCCGTGAGATTGGACGGCGCCGTCGGCGCGACCGTGTCCCCGATGCGAACGAAGGACCCGACTGACGGGACGCCGTTGGTGTCGACGAGGAAGAGCAGGTAATCGCCCGGCGGCGCGAGGTTCGCGCTCGCGGGGGCGTGCACCGTGACCTTGCCTGCGCCGGCGGTGAAGCTCAGGAACTGGAAGCGCTGGTTCTGGTCGAACGCGTGCGTGACGGAGGGCGACCGGATCAGCGAGACCTTTGCGATCTGCGCGGCGTTCGGGGTCGTAACGTCGAAGCTCGCTCCGTAGTTCGCTGCGGACGGTGCCGACGAGATCGTCGGCCGCGGGCCCTTGAAGAGGTACGGCGGCGAGTAGATCTCGGCGTTCTTCTGGTCCGTGGCCCGGCCCGGCAGCGCGCCGCCGCCCGCCATCAGCACGCGTCCGTCAGGCAAGAGCAGCGCCGTCGAGTGGTACAAGCGCCCATTCGTGAGCGGCGCCACGGTTGTCCACGTCTCGGTGTCGGGATTCCAGATCTCAGCCGGGAGGACTGATTTCGTCAGATCTGTCCCGTCTGAATTCGACTGTCCTCCACTGGCGAGGACGGTGCCGTCAGGCAGTAGCGTCATGTTGTGATACGAGCGGCCGTGTGCCATCGGCGCCGTCGACCGCCACGCAGGCGTCGGGGCGTCCATGTCGATGACTGCCGTCCCCGGACCGGCGTTGAAGACGCGGTCGCCGAAGAAGTCCGGGTCGGCCCAGGTCCCCGACTTCATGATCTTGTTCGGGCGGTACATGACGGCGCTGTGGCCGTCGATCGGGCTCGTTCCCACCGTCGACCACGTCCAGGTGGCGGGGCTGAGGATGCGCGTCGTCTTGTCCGGTCCGGCGTCGAAGATGCGACCGTCGGAGAGAACGAACATGTAGGGATAGAGCGGAGAGGTCAGCCTCGCGCCTTCCAGGTCCGTCCACGTGTTGGTCTTCGGGTTGAAGACCGACGGCAGCGAGTTGACGGAAGCATCCGAGAGCGGCGGGTCGGCTCCCGGACGGTCCTGGACGATGTTGTCGCCCGCAAAAGCTAGGACGCGTCCGTCGGGCAACTCAGTCGCGGTTGGGTACCACCGTCCGACGGACATGTCGGGGCCACGGAAATACGTCCGCGTCTGCGGGTTGAAGATGGTGGTGTCCGCCAGGCCCTCGTTGGCGTTGATGTGACCGCCGACGATGAGCGTCCGGCCATCCGCGAGCTGGATGTGTCCGGAGCAGAAGAGGTTCCGCCCGTAGGGCACCCCGACGAATGCTCCCGAGCCGGGATCCCAGAGGCGTTCGGAGTTGAGTGCCGCCCCGAAGCCGTCGAGCGCGAAGACTTGCCCGGTCGGCTCGAGCGACATGTGCACGGCCACGATCGGCCACGGGCTCGGCGCACCCCACTCCCCGACCTGGTCGGGCGCCGCGCTTACGGCAGCGCTCGAGACGCCGAGCTGAACCAGCGCGACGACGACGACGGCGGCGGCGAGCGCAGGGCGAAGCCACGACGGAATCCGTCGCCAGAGCCGCTGAGTCTGTGCCGCTTTTTTCCGCACGGTAAGGCCGTCCGGCGCACCGCGCCGGTACTACCGCCCTTTATCCCGCTCAGCGCTCACGCAGGCAATGCTCCGAAGTGCAGGCTGCACCTAGCCATGCGTCGAGTATCGAAAGTTGCGAAGGGCTACGCGGCGGGCGATTTCGCTGCGAGCCGTTTCGGTGTCTCCACCGCACCGAGTAGCCGGGCCAGCAGGAGATTCGTCCCCAGTGCGATGCCGTATGCCGCCATCGGCACGAACGCCAGCTCCAGCCGAAACGCGCTGAAGACGGGCGCGCCGAGGACGTACACGAGCGAGACAACAGCCCCGGCGGTCATCAGCATCGTGACCATGCTCGTCCGATAGTGCCCACGTAGTGCGAGGAGCAGAAGCGCGAGTACGCCGCCGACGAGGTACAGGCCTGTGAACCACTCGCCGTCGCGAAGGAAACCGCCGTTCGCGCGCACGAGCTCAACGAGTGCGCCGGGGTAGTTCTGGGCGATGAACCCCCAGGACGAATCGGACGGGATGTCGTTGTCACTGACTAGGAGGGCCAGCAGCTTTTGCACTGGAGCTCCGAAGAACACGAGGGCCGGCAAGGCAGCCGCAACTCCCGTGCCGAACAGCCAGATCGCGTTTCTCGACCGTAGGACCAACGCGCACCACCCGACCGCGAGGATCGGGATCCACGTGCTGTCGCGAGTGAACGCGAGCACGCAAAATGACAGCGATCCAGAGCGGCAGCCACCGGCGGCCGCGGTCAAGCGTGAGTATTGCCGCGGCGAAAGCCGAGATTTCGAGCGCAAGCCCCCAGCTGTCAGTCAGAGGGAACGACGAGTGGTTAACGAGGGCGGGTAGGAATGCCGTGGCGATCGTCACGCCGGCGGCCACCACCAATCTGAACCGGAGCAGGAGGAGTGCAAAGAGTGCCAAGAGCGCCGCCACATACCCAGCGAGCGAAAGGTCGAGCAGTGAGCTTTCGCCGTCGACCGGGTAGAGGGCCGCTGCCGCGAGCGGTACCGCTACACGCCGCTCGTAGAAGGGTTCGTTGTAGGCCACCCACTCGGCACTACCGGTGTGCTTCGGATCCCGGGCACGAAGCTCGGCCGAGATCGGGCCCTGAAACGTCTTCGCGATGGCCGCGCTATGGTCGGCGCCGCGAATCTCCTGCACGTTGGCCTGGTAGAAGAGCGCGTCCGGCGTCCATTCCACGGGCCCGCCGAACGTGGACCACACATTCAGGACACCGACCACGGCGATCGCGCATGCCGCGCCGAGTATCGCTAGCTTTTGCACGTCAGTCGGCGGCGGCTGCCGGCGCTTCGCCGAACGGCTCGACCCCATGCGCCTGCGAGCGGAGGTAAAAGACCGCAGCCTCGGTCCGGTTCGAGACGCCGAGTCGCCTGTAGATCGCCGCGAGGTGGAACTTGACCGCATGCACGGTGACGTGCAGGCGCTCTGCCACTTCGCCGTTCGTGAGGCCGTTCGCGATCAGGCGCAGCACTTCCAGCTCGCGCGGCGAGAGCACGAGAACGCTCTCGTGTCCATTCCCGTTGTGACTCTCTTCGACCACGCCGTCCATCCTATGAGCGCCCTGCGTGCTTGCCCACGGCCGATGGGCCAGCGTTTTGCGTTTACTCGGCCTAACCGAACGGTTAGACGCGTCCTGGCTCTCCGTACATAGGCGCGCGGAAACCCCGGCGGTACCGTCAAAGACGTGAGAGCTGTGCGCTCTGCGACACCTACGGACCAGAAGCTCGTCCTCCATATCGTCGGCGCAAGACCGAACTACATGAAGGTCGCGCCGGTCTACGCCGAGCTCGAGCGCCGCGGCACGGTCGATCAGCAGCTTGTCCACACCGGCCAGCACTACGACGCCTCGGTGAAGGACGTCTTCTTCGCCGAGCTGCCGCTGCCGCATCCGCACGTCGAGCTGGAGGTTGGCTCGGGATCGCACGGCAAGCAGACTGCGAAGGCGCTGGCGAGCTTGGAAGATGTCTTCGTCGAGCTTCGCCCCGACCTCGTCGTCGTTCCCGGCGACGTCAACTCAACTCTGGCGGCGGCACTCGCCGCCGTGAAGCTCCACATCCCCGTTTGCCACCTCGAGGCGGGCCTGCGCAGCTTCGACCGGACGATGCCGGAGGAGCACAATCGGAGGCTGACCGATCACGTCTCGACGCTCCTGCTCGCGCCTTCCGAAGACGGGGTCGAGAACCTCGCGAATGAGGGAATCGGGCCCGACGGCGTGGCGCTCGTGGGAAACACGATGATCGACACGTTGCTCGCCAACGTCGGCCAGGCACGGGAGATCGCTGCCTGGAAAGAGCACGGCCTCAAGTCGCGCGATTACATCCTCGTAACGCTGCACCGGCCGGCGCTCGTCGACTCGACCGAGCTGCTGCGGGAGACGATGCTTGCGCTCGAGGGGATCGCCGTCGACCTCCCGGTCGTCTTTCCCGTTCATCCGAGGACGCGGGCGCGCCTGGCCGCGCTGCGACTCGACCACGGACGGGTGCAGCTGATCGATCCTCAGCCCTACAACCGCTTCCTCTCACTCGAAGCGGAGGCGGCCGGAGTCGTGACCGACTCGGGCGGCGTTCAGGAGGAGACGACGGTCCTCGGGGTCCCCTGCTTCACCCTCCGCGAGAACACCGAGCGACCCGTCACTGTGACCCACGGGACGAATCTCGTCCTCGGGCTCGACCCCGCGAGGCTCGCGGAGATCCCGGAACGTCTCAGCGTCGGCCGGCCACACCTTGTGCCCCCGCTCTGGGACGGTCACGCGGGCGAGCGGGCGTCCGACGAGATCGAGTGGATGCTCGAGGTCACCGCTTCCCCCCAGGTGTTCCTGGCCAAAACGGCCGGCGTGGTCGGGGCTCCGACCACCGGCTAACCGTCAGCGCGACGCAGCCGCGCGGGCGGAAGCCCCTAAGGAACTCGTTTCAGAATGATGCTTCGTCGACCGGCTGCGCTGGAGGTCGCGATTGGCGATCTGTCATACGCGAATCGGCACCCATTTGACCGACGCTCACACGCGCTCGCGAGCGTCGGCGACTGACACTTCGCGTGCAGGCGTGCCTTCCAACTAGAAGCCGATGACTTCTGCGTCGCAGCCAGGTCCTACTCATCGACGACGGAGACGCACCTTCACGAAACGGAGAAGACCATGCACGCGGCACTCGTGAACGTGACGATCGACCCAGACCAGGCGCCGGCGGCAGCCAACGCACTCACGCATCACATCCTGCCAGCGATCCGTTCGGCTCCAGGCTTCGTCGCGGGCTATTGGTTAGAGCCTGTCGATGGCCACGGCCTCTCGTTCGTCGTGTTCGAGACCGAGGAGCAAGCACGGCGATCAGCCCCGCCGGCCAGCAACTGGGCAGCCCCCGGCGTCAGCATCAACGATGTCGACTTCCGACGAGTGGCTGCCAGCGCTTAGAAATCGATCAGCCTGACCGTCGAAGCCTCCTGAAGCAGACGAGATTGCAGCCGAGTGCGAGGAGGCTTCGTGGATCTCGGCGCGGGCGGTCGTAGCGAACAAGCAGCAGCTTGAAGTGGTGCAGCCAGGCGAAGGTGCGCTCGACGACCCAGCGAGCGGACGGTCGGCCATGATCCGCCCGAGGCCGGGCGGCGGGCGGCCAACGCGGCCGCGCACCGGCGGGATCCGCTCAAAGCGGGATCAGCTGGGTGACGTCGTTGCGATTACCGCCCGTGAGTGTCCAAGCGAGCGGGATCCCGGTCGCGTCGACCAGTAGGGGGTGCTTCGACCCGGTTCTGGCTCTATCAACCGGGCTCGGACCCGTCTCGGCGCCCCCTTTCTCGCCTGCACGTGGCTGGAGTCGGCCACCGCGCGCGACCATTCGATCTCCCCCGCCGGCCTGCAGTTCGGCGAGCAGAAGCGCGTGCAGTCGCTCCCACACCGCATCCCGCTGCCACTCGTCCAGGCGCCGGTTGCAGGTCGACCCGGAGCCGAAGCCGAGCTCGAGCGGCAGATGCCGCCAGGCGATCCCGATGTGCAGCACGAACAGGATCCCTCTGCAGGGCCTCCCGGTCAGGCAGCCGCTTCCGGCCCAGGTAGCGAAAGCGTCGCTGCGTCTTCGGCAACAACGGCTCGACCGGCCCCCACAACGCCTCCGAGACGATCCACGGCGCGACGGCCATCGGCACCCCTCCCGGCTTGACGACAGACGCCGACTGCCTTCGTCGTCAGGGAGCGGGTCCCTTCATTCCGATTCGAGCTCTTAGTACGCGCCGCGCTTGCCGAGGACGACCGGGATCGTCTGGCAGAGGATCTTCAGGTCCCACCAGACCGACCAGTTCGTCACATAGAGGTAGTCGAGCTTCGTCATTTCCTCGAACGGAATGTCGTTCCGCCCGAGGACCTGCCAGAGCCCGGTGATGCCGGGCGTCATGTCCAGCCGTCGCTGCGCCCAGCCGGTGATCTTGTCGGCCTCGTAGACGACGAATGGCCGTGGGCCGACGAGGCTCATCTCGCCCTTGACGACATTCCAGAGCTGGGGCAGCTCGTCGAGGCTCGTGCGGCGAAGGAACGAGCCGACGCGGGTCACGCGCGGATCGCGGCCCTTGATCTTGAACAGCGGCCCGTCGACCTCGTTCATATGCAGCACCTCGCTCCGGTCCTGCTCGGCGCCGGTGCGCATCGTCCTGAACTTGACGATCTGGAAGGTTGAGCCGTAGCGCCCGCGGCGAGGTTGGCGGAAGAGGGCGGGGCCCGAGCTGTCGAGGCGAATCGCAAGCGCGAGAAGCGCGAGCAGGGGCGAAAGGACGAGCAGAGCGACCGACGCAACGCCGACGTCGAACGTCCGTTTCAGGAGCCGGGAGCTTCGTCCGAGATTCATCGGCGGGAGCGTGACGACGGGCATCCCTTCGACTTCGTCGAGGATCGCCCGCGAGGTGAAGATCTCGAAGTAGTGCGGCACGATCGAGACCTGGACGTCGGGGCGACGGACGGTTCGGACGAGGTCGAGCATCTCCTCGTGGCTTGCGATCGAGGAGCCGAGGAGCACTCGATCGATCTCGTACTCGTCGATCACCTTCGCGATGTCCTCCCGTGATCCAAGCACGGGGCTCACGACCTCGCCGTGGTCGCCCTCATTGCCGTCCAGGAAGCCGACAACCTCGAGCCCGTACTCAGGGTGCGCCATCAGCTTGCGGTGAACGAGACGGGCCTCGCGCCCGCTGCCGACGATTAGCGTCCGGCGCCGCTGCATCACCCGAGGGAGCACCCAGCTCCGCATCGAGCCGCGGACGATCGGGACGAGGACGAGGGCGGCTGCCAAGAAGACGAACGCCTCCACCGCGCTGTAGATCCACCAGCCGAAGAGATACGTCAGGCCCTGCGACAGGATCAGAAAGGCCAGCGAGCCCGCGAGCATCGCGTGGAAGATGTCGCGGATCTCGTCGAAGCTGGCGACGGCGATTCGCTGGTTGTCGTTGTCGTACAGGTGGTACGCGGTGAAGATCGCGAGCCAGACGGGCACCGCAGCGACCGCAATCAGCGCGAGGAACCACGGCGGAGCGGACACGGCCGGCAGAGGCCCGATCTGCTCCGAGGACACGTAAGTGATCACGTAGGCGACGACCAGGGCGACGAGGTCGCCGGCGGCGAGCATCGTCGTGCGGCCCCGTCGTAGCGCCCGGCCGCGGTCCGGCTCGCGCCGAGGAAACTCGACGACGTTCTCGGTGGGAGCGGTCGCGCTCGACGCCATCGCGCGCACCTACGCCTCGACTGCTTGCCGGCTCCGCAGCTGGCGGTGCCAGGCGATCGTGCGCCCGAGGCCGTCCTCGACGCCGATCCGGGCCTCGAAGCCGAGCAGGCTCCGCGCCTTCGTCGTGTCGGGGATGCGGTGCCGGACGTCCTGATACCGCCCCGGAAGCGCTTCGTAGGGAACGAAGCGCGCCCGGAGCGGCTGCGGGACACCGAGCATCGTCTGTGCGAGCTCGGCAAGCTTGAGCATGTTCATCGTCTCCGTCCCGCCGACGTTGATCACTTCGCCGCGGGCTTCCGGTGTCTGCAGAGCCCTGACGAAGCCGTCGACGGTGTCGGTGACGTACGTGAAGCTCCGGGTCTGCAGGCCGTCGCCGTGGATCTCGAGCAGCTCGCCGTTCAGCAGCGCCTCGATGAACGTGACGGTCGGCCCGCCCCACCAGCTGAGGTGGTTGCGCGGCCCGTAGGCGTTGAAGAGCCGCAGGATGGTCACCCGCAGGCCACGCTCCTCGGCAAGCGCCAACGCCAGGTGCTCGTCGTACAGCTTCGAGACCGCGTAGGCCCAGCGACGCGAGGTCGAAGGGCCGAGCACGAGTTGCCCGTTCTCGGCGTACGGCGGAGTCCCATCGCCGTAGACGTCGGAGGTCGAGGCGAGGATCAGGTCGGCATCAAGGTCGAGCGCCACCTCACACGCGGCGTGCGAGCCGGCGACGTTGACCTCGAGCGTCGAGAGTGCGCTCTCGTAGCGCGGGATCTTCTTCGCCGCTAGGTGCATGATCGCGTCGCAGCCGTCGAAGACCGCGCGCAGCGCCAGCTGGTTCGTGCAGTCGAGGCGCTGGAAACTGAAGCGCGAATCGTCGAGACAGGGTGTGAGGTTCGTCATGGACCCGTAGGAGAGGTCATCGATCCCGATGACCTCGTAGCCCTCGTCGAGCAGGCGCTCGCAGAGGTGCGAGCCGATAAAGCCGGCCGCTCCAGTTACACCGATTCTGTTCATGCTTCGCATTCGTCCTTTTCTCTCGTGCCGCGCTCCAAAGAAGTGCCGCGATCCACAGAGTAGGAACGCCGACGCCGCTCGAGTAGGCCAGAAAAGGAAAACCGGCCGCGAGGTGGGGAACTAGCCACTTGGGGAGGTGGGCACCTTTTCGGTCGGGTGGAACTCTGACCATCCGGGGATTTCCCGCGCGCGCAGGTCCAACGATCATGGAGACCGCTCATGAGTAGCCAGGCCGTAGTCGCCGAGCAACAGCTCGTCAGAGCCCCGCGCCTCCCGGCTCTCGCCGGCGCGGGCCTGATGTCCGGCGCGATGCTCGCCACGGGCGTGCTCGCCTACGCGTTTCACATCCTTGCGGCTCGCTCGCTGGGGCCGGAGGCATACGGGCAGATCGCCGTGCTCTGGGCGGCGCTCTTCCTTGCCGCCGTCGTCCTCTTCCGCCCGCTGGAGCAGACGCTCGCCCGCTCTCTCGCCGACCGGCTTGCACGTGGCGAGGAAACGAGGACCGTCGTGCGCTCGGTGCTGCAGGTCTTCGTGGCCGTCCTGCTTGCGCTTGCTCTGCTCGCAGTGCCGGCCTGGGGCCCGATCACCGACAGGCTCTTCCTCGGCAGCAACGTGATGACCGCGATGCTGCTCGGAGGCGTGGCCGCCTACGGAGTCTCGTACATCGTCCGCGGCCTGCTCGGAGGCACGTCATGGTTCCGGGGCTACGCGCTCCTGCTCGTCGTTGACGGCGTCGCGCGCATGGCGCTTGCCGCGCCGCTCGTGTTCATCTCGTCGCGCGAGGTGGCCGCGGCCGCCGTTCTCGGGGCCGGGTTGCTGGGCGCGATTGCGCCACTCTTCACCTGGCTTCGCGGGTTTGGGCGGATCGTGGAGCACCGCCGGCACGAAGAGCCGTTCCACGTCGGAGCTGCCCTGGCGTTCGCCGGCCCGGCGAGCGTGATGGCGGCCGCCGACCAGGTGCTGCTGAACGGTGGGCCACTGCTCGTGGTCCTGGCGGGAGGTGCAGGAGCGACCAAGGCTGCGGGCATCGTCTTCGCGGCGACGATGCTCATCCGCGTGCCGGGCTTCCTCTTCCAGGGCGTCACCGCTTCGCTGCTTCCGAACCTGACGCGCCTACATGCGGCCGACGAGGCGCCGGCGCTCGAGCGGGCGGTCCTGCGGATGGCCGCCGCGCTGGTCGGAGCCGGGTTGGCGATGGCGGTCGGTGCCGCCCTGATCGGCCCGCAGGTGATGGAGCTGCTGTACGGCGCCGGCTTCGAAGTCGGCCGAACGGAGCTCGCGCTCCTGGCCGTGGGTGTCGGCTGCTACCTCGCGTCCGGGACGTTCTCCCCAGGGCTGCTCGCGCTCGACAGTGGCCGTCGAGCCGCCGCGGCGTGGGCAGTGGCCGCGCTCTTGTTCGTCGCCCTCTACGTATTGCTGCAGGGCGGCGAGCTCGAACGCATCAGCATCGCCTTCACCGTCGCCTCGATCGTCAACGTCCTTCTGCTCGCCGTCGCTCTTCGAACCCGGGTCGCTAAGCGCAGGTCGTACACACCGGAGAGCCGCCCCGTCTCCTAGCTACTCTGCGCGCTGGCGGGGTGCCGGAGCGGACGAACGGGGCGGTCTTGAAAACCGTTGGCCGCCGCGAGGCGGCCCGTGGGTTCGAATCCCACCCCCGCCGCTCGCCCGCCGCCCTGCGGCTCGCCTTGGCAGAATTACCTGCAGAGTGCGCTTCCGCCGCGACGCCAAGCTCGATACAGATCAGGTAACCGATGTCCGCGGTCGCGGTCTGAGCGGCGGCGGCCTTGCCGCGGGGGCCGGCGGCCTTGGCCTCATAGGGGCGATTGCCTTTCTGCTGATCTCTCTGTTCACCGGCGGTGGCGGCAGCCTCGGTCAGCTCGGCCCGCTCGAAAACCAGACCGTGGCCGAGGGCGACACGCCGGGCGAGGTCTCGGAGGAGTGCCTCACTGGCGAGGACGCAAACACCCGACAGGACTGCCGGATCGTCGGAGTGGTCAACAGCGTCCAGAAGTTCTGGGACGGCGTTTTCCAGCGCAGCAACCAAGAGTACCCCTACGCAGACACGGTGTTCTTTACCGGCCAGGTGAACTCGGGCTGCGGGATCGCGAGCTCGCAGGTCGGTCCCTTCTACTGCCCGCGCGACCAGCAGGTCTACATCGACCTCGGCTTCTTCAACGATCTGCAGTCGCGTTTCGGCGCCGGCGGCGCGCCGTTCGCGCAGGCCTACGTGATCGCCCACGAGTACGGCCACCATGTCCAGAACCAGCTCGGCGTCCTCGACCGGATCGGTAACGACACCCAGGGAGCAGAGAGCCGCGCGGTGCGATCGGAGCTCCAGGCCGACTGCTTCGCCGGCGTCTGGGCGGCCAACGCCGTCGACGCGGGGTTGATCGAAGAACTGACGCAGGCCGACATCAACGACGCTCTCGACGCCGCGAACGCGATCGGGGACGACCGCATCCAGGCACAGACGCAGGGTCAAACACATCCCGAGACCTGGACCCACGGGTCCTCGGAGCAGCGCCACCGCTGGTTCTCGCGCGGCTTCGAACAGGGCCGTCCGGCCGTCTGCGACACGTTCACGGGCTCGATCTAGGCCCTTTCGCTGTAGCAGGAAGCACTAGCTCGGCGGCGAACCGGACGCCGCGCTCCGTGAATCCGGAGCAGCCACGACCCATGGAGGAGTCATGAACACTCGCTCGCTGGCGCAGACCCTTGCGCTGCTCTTCGGCCTCGCCTTCCTGGCCGTCGGCGTGCTCGGGTTCATCCCAGGCGTCACCACCAACCTCGGCGACATCGAGTTCGCCGGGAACGACTCACCTTCGGAGCTCCTCGGGATCTTCCAGGTGAGCGTCTTGCACAACATCGTCCACCTGCTCTTCGGCCTCGCCGGCATCGCCCTGTCGCGAACGACGCCCAACGCCCTGATGTACCTGCTCTACTCGGGCTTGATCTATGTCGTCCTGACCGTCTACGGATTCTTCGTCGGCTCCGGCGACGATGCGAACTTCATCCCGGTGAACACCGCCGACGACTGGCTCCATCTCGTGCTCGCCGTCGCCCTGCTCGGCAGCTGGTACATCAGCAGGGGCGAGGAGACGTACGTCACCGACCGGCCCGTAGACCGGACCGTAACGCCGCCGCCGCCCGCACCCTAGGTAACGCGTCCCAGTGGATGGCCGCCTTCGCGTCGCGGAGGCGGCCTCCGCCTGGTCGGACGTACCCTTGGCGGCGGTGGCGACAGACAGGCTCCTCCTGGAACAGCTCGAGCCGGCGCTGCGCGAATGGGGGGACGGGCAGGCCTGCGCGATGCTCGCGCTCGTCGCCCGCGACGACGTCTCGCTGCCGGAAGACGAGCTACGGGCCGCGCTTCGACGCGCGCTGCTCATCCTGGCCGCAGGCGGGGACCCGCACCGTGAGCTCGAGCTCGACGGCCGCGGCGTCACCGGCTTCGCCGACGAGCTCGACTCGCCCGCGCGCCGCGCCGAGCTCGTCGACGCGCTCCATGAGTTGAAGGGGCAAGCCGAGGGTCTACCACGCGCCTCCTTTCTCCTCGATGCGCTGCTCGAGGACGGGGAACTGGCCTGGCGCTCGCTTGCCGTCGCGCTCCTGGCAGAGGAGCTGGCCGACGAGAATCGCTAGAGTCGCCGCCTGGGGGTTGCCATGCGCCGACTGTTGTTCGTCGCCATCGCCTCTGCGGCTTTCGCCTCGCCGACTTCGGCGTCGCAGTTACTCGACCGCAATGCCACCCACGTGCGGCTCAAGGTCTCGAGCGAAGGCAAAGCGATGGTGTCCTACCGCGCGCATGGACGTTCGTGGGACGTCCTTGCCTGGGGCGCGATCAACGCCCTCCGTCCGAACACAGCGCGGAGGCAAGTCCAGTTCAGGCTCGACCGTGCCGGCGGCTGGGGCAGCTTCGGACGGAAGCTGCGCTTCAGGAACAGCTGTCGACCGTACGACGGCCCGCCGCTCGCCCACCTCGTGGCCGCCTGCAAGGCGCCCGACGGCTCCTACTGGGCCGTGCAGCGCTGGCGTCGTCAGCTTCCGAACTTGGGTTTCGCGCCGTGGACGCCGCAGCAGCGTGCGTGGGCGCTCCATCTCTCGCACTGGTCTGGGCCGCTGGCAGTGCTGGAGGCGTACACCGACTGGTCGTGGCACGGACGGTTTCACCACGTCTTCGGCCGGCTGACCTATCTCGGCCGCCCGGTGCACGGCTTCAGGACAAATCGACACGGGGCCCGGCTCGACAAGTACGGCCGGGCCGTGTACCTAGACACGTTCGACTCCAGACATGGGCCGGGCTGGCGGCGCGAGAACTCCTTCGTGACCCACAGACCGACGGGGGTCTTCTGTTACACGTTCCGCAGCCGGAACCCACTCGAAGGCGGTTACGTCTACCCGCCGGGCTATGGCGGAGGCCCGCGTGGGCCCGGGAACGGTGCCGCCTATCGCATGACGGTTGAAGGGCCGGGCGTGACCCCCGACGTGAAGTGGCAGGGGAAGGGCCTGCCTGGGTTCAATCCGGGAGCGCCGGCGCTCGTCGCTCACGAGGGAGCGATGAACGCCAAGCTCGACGAGCTGAACGACCGGCTCTGCCGGAAGCACTAAAGCGCTCTAAGGCTTCTAACATCGCTGTCGTGGTGACGGGCGAAGACCTGCGGGAGGTCATGCGCTCGTTCCCGTCCGGGATCTGCATCGTCACGATCGAGCTCGAGGGCCAGCGTGTCGGACTGACGGTCGGGTCCCTGGTCTCGCTCTCCCTCGAGCCTCCGCTCGTCGGCTTCGCGCTCGGCCGTCAGGCGCAGCTGCACGAGCTACTGCGCGGTGCCGGGGAGTTCGGCGTCAGCCTGCTGAGAGGGGAGCAGGAAGTGGTCGCGCAGCACTTCGCCAGGAACGTGCCGCCGATCGCGCTCTGGGTCGGCATCGACCTTCGCGAGGACGTCGAAGGGCCGCCGCTACTCGCCGGCGCGCTCGGCTGGCTCCGGTGCCGCGTGGAGGCCGAGCATCCCGCCGGTGACCACACCTTCTTCGTCGGCGAGGTCGTCTGGATCGAGGCCGGCCGGCCGGGCCCGGCCCTCGTCTACGTGCGCCACGACTACTCGTCCGCGTGATCGAGGCAGTCGTCTTCGACCTCGACGGGCTCCTGCTCGACAGCGAGCAGGTCTGGGACGAGGTTCGCGAGGCCTTTACCCGCGAGCGCGGCGGCCGCTGGCACGAGCAGGCGCAGGCGGACATGATGGGCATGAGCTCGACGGAGTGGTCGCGCTACATGCACGATGAGCTCGGCCTGCCCGAGCCACCCGAGGAGCTCAACCGCCTCGTCGTCGAGCGCATGGAGGAGAGATATCGGCAAGGGCTTCCGCTCATTCCGGGCGCCGTCGAGGCGGTGCGAAAGATCGGCGAGCGCTGGCCGCTCGGCCTGGCGTCCTCGTCCAATCGCCCGCTGATCGACCTGGCGCTCGAGCAGATGGGCGTAGCCGACCTCTTCAAGGTGACGGTCTCGTCAGAGGAGGTCGAGCGCGGCAAGCCCGCCCCCGACGTCTACCTCGAGGCGGCGCGAAGGCTCGGCGTCCGATCCGAGAATGCGGTCGCGATCGAGGATTCGGCGAACGGCATCCGTTCGGCGAAGGCCGCGGGAATGCGCGTGATTGCGATTCCGAACCCGCACTTCCCGCCGCCGGACGACGTGCTCGCTCAGGCTGATCTCGTGCTCGAGTCGCTTGCCGACCTTACGCCCGACGCCGTCGAATCAGCGTCATCCCGTCCCTGACGGTCAGCATCAGGCACTCGACCCGGTCGTCGGCGGCGACGTGCTCGTTGAACCGCTTGATCGCCTCGGTGCTCTCGTCGCCTTCGTCCTCGAGCACCCGTCCGGACCAAAGTACGTTGTCGGCGACGATGAAAGCTCGCTCGGAGAGCTTCGGGAGCACGTTCTCGTAGTAGTCGATGTAGCTCTCCTTGTCCGCATCGATGAAGACGAGGTCGAAGGGTCCCTCGAGCGCTCCAAGCTGGTCGATCGCAGACCCCACGCGGTAGTCGATCCGGTCGGCGACGCCGGCCTCCTCGGCATAACGCCGCGCGACGGCGGTGGTCTCCTCGTTGACGTCGAGGCTGACGATCCGCCCGCCCTCGGACAGGTTGAGCGCCATCGAGATCGAGGAGTAGCCGGTGAAGGTTCCGATCTCCAGAATCTGCCGCGCACCTGACAGCCAGACGAGCCAGCCGAGAAACTGGCCCTCGAGCGGTCCGACCATCATCTGTGGGAGGGCGGTCGTCGCGCGCGTCTCCTCCTCGAGCCGCCGGAAGAACTCGGGGTCTGGCGTCGAGTGCTCGAGCGCGTACTGCTCGACGCCCTCGTTGACGATGTAGCTCACTCGAGGCTCCCGATCAGCACGCAGGCGTTGTGGCCGCCGAGGCCCATCGCGTTCGACAGGGCGACGTCCACCTGGGCCTCGCGCGCCTCGTTCGGCACGTAGTCGAGGTCGCACACGGGATCCGGATGCTGGTAGTTGATCGTCGGCGGAAGGATGCCGTGGTAGACGGCGAGCGCGGCCATCTGCGCCTCGAGCGCCCCGGCCGCGCCGAAGCAGTGGCCCATCACCGACTTCGTCGAGGAGACCGCGAGCCGATCTGCGTGCTCGCCGAAGACGTCCCTGATCGCTTTCGTCTCGGCGGCGTCGCCGAGCGGGGTCGACGTGCCGTGGGCGTTGATGTAGCCGACGCGTTCCTGCTCGACGCCGGCCCGCTCGAGCGCCGAGCGCATCATCAGGGCAACACCGGACGCGTCGGGCTCGGGAGCGGCCATGTGATACGCGTCGTTCGACGTCCCGTAGCCGAGCACCTCCGCGTAGATCGTCGCGCCTCGGGCCCGCGCGGCCTCGAGCTCCTCGAGCACGAGGGCCCCCGCACCTTCCCCGATCACGAACCCGGCGCGGGTCGCATCGAACGGCCGGGAGGCGCGCGGCGGATACTCCTCCTCGGCGGCGAGGCCGCGCATCGCGCAAAACCCGGCGAGGATCAGCGGATGCATGCAGGCCTCCGTGCCGCCGGCGAGCACGGCGTCGGCGTCCCCGCGCCGCACGACCTCCGCTCCCTCGCCGACCGCGTGTGAGCCGGTGGCGCAGGCCGAGACAGGCGCGTAGTTCGGCCCGCGAAGGCCGAGCGAGATCGCAAGCTGCCCGCTGGCCGAGTCGACGAGCACGCTGGGCAGGAAGTAGGGCGAGATGCGGTCGTGGCCACGCTCTTGCAGGACTTCGTGCTGCTGCATGATCCCGAGGAAGCCGCCGATGGCGGAGCCGAAGAGGATCCCCATCCGCTCGGGCTCGTACTGGGTGTCGAGCGAGGCGTCGTCGAGCGCCTCCTTGCCGGCGGCCAGCGCGAGCAGGACGTTCCGGTCGAGCCGCCGGGCTTCCTTCGGCGAGACGATGTCGGGCGGCTCGAACCCCTTGACTTCCGCGGCGACGCGCACGGGAAAGCCGCTGGCGTCGAACGATTGGATGAAGTCGATGCCGCTCTCGCCGGCGACGGCCGCGTTCCACGTCGAAGGCAGATCGTTGCCAAGCGGGCTGACTGCCCCCATGCCCGTGATCACGACGCGTCGCATCGGGCAAGCTTAGGCGGATGCCGGGCCCCCACGTCCCCTTCCCGCCGATGGAGGCCGAGCTCGTCAAAGAGCTCCCGGAAGGCGACGGTTGGCAGTACGAGCCGAAGTGGGACGGCTTTCGCGGCATCCTCGAGAACGACGGCGGCGAGCTCGCGCTGTGGTCGCGCAAGGAACGACCGCTCCTCCGCTACTTCCCGGAGCTGCGCCCCCTCGGCGACCTGCTCCCTCCCCACTCGGCCCTCGACGGCGAGATCGTGATCGCCCGTGACGGCGTCCTGGACTTCGACTCGATGCAGATGCGACTGCACCCCGCCGAGAGCAGAGTGCAGAAGCTCTCGAAGGAGATTCCGGCCGAGTTCATCGCCTTCGACGTTCTGCTCTGGAAAGGGAAGCCGATCCACGAGCTGCCGCTCGCGAAGCGGCGCAAGGAGCTGGAGAAGGTGGCGAAGGGATTCCGGCTCTCGCCCTACACGCTGGACCCGAAGGATGCACAGGCCTGGCTCGACACATTCGAGGCAGCCGGGCTCGACGGAGTGATCGCGAAGCGGCTCGACGAGCCCTACCGTCCCGGCTCACGCGAGGCGGTTGCCAAGGTGAAGCCGTACAAGACCGCCGACGCCGTGGTCGTCGGCCTGCGGTGGAAGTCGAAACCGGACCGGATCGCGACCCTGCTGCTCGGGCTCTACCGCGACGACGGCGGGCTCGACTACGTGGGCTCGGCTGCGGTCGCGGCCTCGAAGCACGATCAGATCGCCGACCGTGTGCTCCCGCTGGTCGATACCAAGTCGGATCGCCGCTTCTCGGAACCGAATCGGTGGGGCACAGGCGACCTCGAGGAGTCAGCGGTGAAGCCGAAGCTCGTCGTCGAGGTGCGCTACGACAAAGTGCAGGGCAACCGCTTCCGCCACGGGACGCGCTTCATCCGCTTCCGCGATGACAAGGATCCGAAGGACTGCACCTGGCGGGAGCTCCGGCCGCCCCGCAACCCGAACGACCCCACGTTCGAATCGCTGCTCGCGAGCTAGCTCTTTTTCGCGCGTGAGGGCTGGACACGCTTGGGCTCTCGCGGCATCTTCGGGAACTGCGGCGGGTAGGGCGCCTCGCCGATCCCTTCCTTCTCCTCGCGCTCGACCCATTCGAACAACCTGCGCAGGTCGCAGACGGCCTCGTCCATCCCCGCCTGGACGTCGCCGAGCTTCGCGAAGCGCTTCGGCACGGTCGCCAGCGTGAAGTCCTCGGTCTCGACGTCGGGCAGCTCTTTCCAGGTCACCGGCGCCGAGACCGTCGCGTCGGGTCGGGCGCGCACCGAATAAGCCGACGCGATCGTGCGGTCACGGGCGTTCTGGTTGTAGTCGATGAAGACACGACGGCCACGTTCCTCCTTCCACCACGCGGTCGTCACTTTCTTCGGCAGCCGGCGCTCGACCTCACGCGCGAACGCGAGCGCACAGCGCCGCACCTCGGGGAACGTCCAGTTCGGCTCGATCCGGCAGTAGACGTGGATGCCGCGGTTCCCCGACGTCTTCGGCCAGCCGGTGAAGTCGATCTCCTCCAGCACCTCGTGCACGAGCCCGGCGACCCGCTTCGCGTCCTTGAAGGTCGTCCCAGGCTGTGGATCGATGTCGATTCGGAGCTCGTCGGGGTGATCGACGTCAGTGCACCGCGCGGGCCAGGGATGGAAGTCGAGCGTGGCAAGGTTCGCCGCCCAAGCCACCTGCGCCACCTCCGTCACGCAGAGTGCGTCGGCGTGGCGGCCGGAAGGGAAAGTCACGCGCGCCGTTTCGATCCACTCGGGTCGCTTCTCCGGAACGCGCTTCTGGTAGATCGGCTCGTCGTCGGCGCCGCCCGGATGGCGCTTCAGGTACGTCGGCCGCTCGTACAAGGCCCGGACGATGCCCTCGCCTACCGAGACGTAGTACTGGACGTGGTCGAGCTTCGTCGCCTTCAGCTTCCGGAAGAAGATCTTGTCCGGGTTGGTGACCTTGACGGTGCGGCCGTCGATCTCGAGCTCCACAAAGGGGGAGGCCATGTGCCGTATTTCACCGTTTCTCGGGGTTAGGCGGCCTGGAGGGTGGCTATCCTGCTTCGTACGGAGAAGTGGCCGAGTGGCTGAAGGCGGCGCCCTCTAAGGCATCGCTTGCGATGCCGACCATAAAAGGCCGGGCCGGCTTCGCCGGACCGGCCGCTATTCTCCGTCACACGGAGAAGTGGCCGAGTGGCTGAAGGCGGCGCCCTGCTAAGGCGTTAGGGGGGTAATTACCTCCCTCGAGGGTTCGAATCCCTCCTTCTCCGCTCACGCCGCTGGCCGGCAGCCGCTCCCGCCGGGCGAAGCCCGGCTCCGCGGCGGCCTGACCTCGCTGGCGGCTCGCAGCCCTCCGGGCCGTGCTAGAAGCACTGTCCCTCCGGCCTGCAAACCGCCAGCAAGGCCCCAGCGACGTGAGAAGGCCCGGCTAACCTGTGCCGTTCGGAGGGGTGCCGGAGCGGTCGAACGGGGCGGTCTCGAAAACCGTTAAGGGTGCAAGCCCTTCGAGGGTTCAAATCCCTCCCCCTCCGCTTGACCCGCGTCGCGCCCCAGGAACGGCCGAACTGCGGCCCGGACGAATAAACCGGACCGTCCGTCCCGGCGAATCTAGAGGACCACATGACCGCGGGCGACGAGACCCCCAGAGAGCTCGCCTCACCGGCGAGCGAAGACGTGCTTGTCCTGTCTTGGCGCCACGCGAGCCTGCTCGCCGCCGGCTATGACCACCGGCTCGCCCTCCAGCTGGCCCTGTGTCCGGGCGTCGACCTCTCTCTCCCCCGGCCGGCGCCAAGCTCGCGCGAGGGGAAGGAGCAGGGGCAGTGACGATTTCGACGACTTTGCCCGCGCTCGGCTTGGACGTCGCCGCGATCGCGGTGCTGGCGTATGTGATCTATCACCGGCGCCATCGTCGGCGTGACCTCCTGGGCGCGTACGTGGCGTTGAACCTGGGCGTGTTCTGCGCGGTGACGCTGCTTGCCACTCAGGAAGTGGGTCTCGGGCTTGGTCTCGGCCTCTTCGCGATCCTCTCGATCGTCCGGCTGCGGTCGACCTCGATCGCGCACGAGGAGGTCGGCTACTACTTCGTCGCGCTGACGCTGGGCTTGGTCAACGGGCTCGGCTTCGGCAGCCTGGCAGTGAGCGCCTTTCTCGACGCGGTGCTTCTCGCCGGCATGTTCGTGGCCGACCATCCGCGGGTCGCCGCCAGCGTTGAGCGCCGCTCCGTGCTCCTGGATGCCGTGCATGCCGACAGGGCCGCGCTGCACGGCGATATCGAGCGACGGCTGGGCGGCAAGGTGCTGCGCTGTGTGGTCACCGACGTCGACTACGTGGCAGGCACGACGCGCTGTGACGTGCGCTTCCGGGCCGCCACGGCGGCGACGGGCGCCGACGCCGCAGGCGAGCTCGACGGCTCACCTCCGACCGCGCTGGCGATGGGTCGCCGGAGCGACGCCACGCCTGCCTAGCGACGGACCAGCCCGGCACCGGAGACAGGACACAGGCCGTCATGCCCACCCCATCGCCCGCCCCGACGCTCGCCGTTGGCAAAGCGGTCGAGACGGCGGTCAGCGAGGCGGCCGGCATAGCGGTCGGGATCTCGCTCGCCGAGCTCGTCGCGCGGGCGGCGCTACAAGTTCGCTTGGACCGAAAATACTTGATGAGGGCCGCGGAGTTCGCGCGACTCGCCGCGCGGCTCGAGGGGGAGCTGGAGGCGCTCG
Source organism: uncultured Actinomycetes bacterium (assembly GCA_963752845.1). GTDB lineage: Bacteria > Actinomycetota > Thermoleophilia > Gaiellales > Gaiellaceae > JACDAN01. Next base: position 108,987 of record CAVVZV010000004.1, read on the forward strand.
ACATCGACGGGCGCCGCAGTTTCGGGTACGAGTCACACTACTTCGACACGCCGAGTCTGCTGACCTACCGCGAGCATCTGGACGGGTGCAGCGACCGGTTCAGGCTGCGCACGCGCTCGTACCTGGACAGCGGCAAGACGATGTTCGACGTCAAGCTGGCAGGCCCCGACGGCGGCACGATGAAGCGCCGGGCCCCACACCTGTTCGATGATCGCAATCGCATCACCCCCGATGCTCGGCGGCATCTGGCGGCGGCGTTGCTGGAAGCGGGTCGTTCGGTACCGCGGGCACTGGTGGCGTCATTGGTGATCGCCTATCGCCGGACCACGTTCGTGCTGCGCGACAGCTCGGCGCGCGTCACTTGCGATCGCGGCCTGGTCTGGACGCACGGCGGCCAGACCGTGACCGGGCTGTCCGACCACGTCCTCGTAGAGGTCAAGTCGGCCGGGGCCACAAGCATCGTCGACCGCGTGTTGGAGGAGCTCTGCGTCGAGCCGGTGAGCATCAGCAAGTACTGCGTAGGTCTGGCGTTGCTGCGTCCCGAGCTGCCCTCGGGCCCGTGGGACACGCTGCTCAAGCGTTACTTCGGGCGCACGCCGGCGCGTGCGGCGGCCTGACCGGGAAGGAGGAGGATTGGAGTCGCGTCGTAGCGGCGTTTCAGGAACGGACGCCCACCTCCGTGGCAGCGGCGTGCCTGGCGGCGCCGCTCAGCAGCGGTGCGTCGTCGATCTTGATGGCGCGGGCAATGAACGATGCCCCGATCAGCGGCACGGGCTCGAATCCCGTATGCGGCTCTAACCCCTTGTCCAGGCTCCCTCAATCTGGTCGACCGGGAATGTCGTACGCGACCGGAATGCGAATCGTGAACGGTGAGGGATGCTGATGTTGCTCGCCATGGTCGCCAACACGCTTCTGCCCGAGGCGTTCGGCGTCGAAGCTGGACCGGCCTTGTCGTGGTGGAGAGGGTCTGCTATCTCGATCGCACTGAACGCGATCTAGGCTGGGACGACGTGTGTGATCTCGTCCGACGAAGGTCTCGCGCTGGCAAACCTACTGGCGAACCGAAGCTAAAACTCCTGCAACTCGATAGTTTCTGTGCGGTCTCGAAAACCGTTAGGGGTGCAAGCTCCTCGAGGGTTCAAATCCCTCCCCCTCCGCTGTTTTCGGCTCAACCATGCGCTTTACGGGACGTGTCGCAGGGGCGAAGCGAGAGGATCAGTTGGCCGGCGTTCGAGCACGGGTCGTCGGCATCGTCGCGCCAGGCTGCAGTGGAAACTCGACGACGATGAGTGTTCCCTCCCCGACGGCGCTGCTGAGGTCGATCGACCCACCGAAGGCCTCCACTCGGTCGTGGAGACCGATCAGACCCGACCCTTTCCTGGGGTCCGCTCCGCCGACGCCGTCATCGCGAATCGCGAGTTGGAACGCGCCGTCTTGCTCCTCCAGGCTGACGTGCACGACCGAGGCCTGCGCGTATCTAACCGCGTTCGTGAGCGCCTCCGAGGCGACGTAGTACGCCGCCACCTCGATCGGCTCCGGCAACCTCGTCTCGGCTCGGACGTGGACCTCGACCGGGATCGGTACACGGCGAGCGAGCGTCTTCAGCGCCGGGCCGAGCCCGCCCTCGGCGAGTATCGCCGGGTGAATCCCACGCGACATCTCGCGCAGATCGTCGAGGACGCTCTCGATCTCCTTCGCCACATGGGAAACGTCGCCCCTGAGCTCCTCGATTTCCGACGGCCCTCGCCGCTCCGCGGCGCGGAGCTCGAGAACGAGCGAGACGAGTCGCTGCTGCGCGCCGTCGTGCAGGTCGCGCTCGATGCGACGACGGGCTTCGTCGGAGGCGGCGACGATGCGCGCACGAGAGGCGCTGAGCTCGGCGCGGCTGTCCGCGTTTGCTATCGCGGTGGCAACGAGCTCTGTGAACTCCGCGAGGCGTAACTCCATTCCCGACGGCAGTGGGTCGGGTTTCGTCGACCCGGCTGCCATCACGCCCCAGAGGCGCCCTTCGACAATGATGGGAGCGCCAGCTGCGGACTCAACGCCTGCTTCCTGCAGGGGCTCCGACAACGGGCCAGCTGCATTCGCGTAGCTGTCGATCCGGGCCGGCTGTCCCGTCCGAAACACCAGCGTCGAGACACTCTCACCCTCCAGCGCCAGGCGCGCACCGACCTCGAGCTCGGGAGGAACCTCGACGGACTCGCTCCACCCCGCGATCACGGTTGCGGTGCCGTCGGCCTCGTAGCGAAGGATTCGCGTCCCGTCGATCGAGACAAGCCTCCCGACCTCCTCGGCAACGGCGGCAAAGATCTCAGTCGGCGGCAGACCGCGCGCCACGAGCGTCGCCACCCTCCGGAGCGCGGCCTGCTCCTCAGCAAGCCATCCGAGCGCCGTACGTGACTCGGTGTTCGCGATCGCCGTGGCCACGAGCTCGGTGAAGTTCGCCAGGCGCTCCTCGGTGTCCGGAGGCAGAGGCTCGCGCTTCGCCGATACGGTCATCGCGCCCCAGAGGCGGCCCTCGACGAGGATCGGGCTCGCCACCGTCGACCGGATTCCCATGCGGCGCAGGCTCTCGGGGACGGGGCCCGACGCGGTCCTCCAGGCTCTCTCGTCAACGCGCGCAGCGCGGCCGGAGCGATACACGGCCGTCGAGGCCATGGCATCGACGAGCTCCAACGACGTCCCAATCGGCAGCCCTCCGATGTCCGGCGCCGCGCCGACAACCACGATCGCGGAACCGTCGGGCTCGAAACGGCCCACGGCGGACTGGTCGGCGCCGAAGAGCTGTCCTACCTCTTGGCTGACCGCGGAGAAGAGCTCGGCCGGAGGGGCTCCCTGCGCGACGAGCGTGGCGACCCGCCGCAATGCCGCCTGCTCGTCGGCAAGCCGTCCGAGCGCGGCCTGTGACTCGGTGTTCGAGATTGCAGTCGCCGCGAGCTCTGTGAACCCCGCGAGACGCGCCTCGGTGCCCTTGGGCAGCGGCTCGAGCGCTGTCGAGGAAACCACCATCGTCCCCCAGAGGCGCCCCGCGACGACGATTGGAATTCCAACGGTCGACCGGATCCCGACACGATGGGCGGCCTTGGCGATCATGCCCTCCAGTCCCGAGTAGTCGTCGATACGAGCAGGCCGGGCGCTCTCGTGCACCTGGGCAACGACGTTGGTGCCCTCGAGCGACCACCGCGTCCCGACCGGGAACAGCTCGCCGCGCTCAGAGGAGCTGGCGAGTTCCGTGGCAGTGCCATCGGCCTCGTAACGCACGATGCTCACGAGCGGGACGTGAACGACGCGCGCGACCTCCTCGGCAACGGCCGCAAAGACGTCGTCCGGCCGGACGCCCTCGGCTACAAGCGTCGCCACGTGCCGTAACCCGGCCTGTTCCTCGGCCAGAACGCGGAGCTCGTGGGTGCTCGCCTCGACCACCTGGCGCGCTTCGCGCAGGTCGGCGTCGGCGCGCCGGCGGTCGGTCACGTCCCTGGCAACCCCATACACGACGCCTTCGTCCGGCGTGCTCCGCGTATTCCACTCGAGCCAGCGCACTGAGCCGTCGGCGCAGATGACGCGATTCACGAACCCGATCACGTCCTCCCCGCGCTGGAGAGCCGCGAGCACGTCGCGGGACGCCTGCAGGTCATCCGGGTGGACGAATTCCAAGAACGGCCGGGTCAGCAGCTCCGGACTCGAGTATCCGAGCGTCCGCTCGAAGGCGGGGTTGACGCGCTTGAAGTAGCCGTCGAAACTGGCGATGCAAAACAGGTCGCGCGAGAGGTCGAAGAGCCGCTCAAACTCGGTCTCCGACTGCAGCACCGTGGGTGGCTGGTTTCCCACTTCGGCGCACGCACTCCTTCCCTGGCTCGGTCTCGGCAGCCCAATCCGTACCGGCTGGCTTGCCTGGATTATGACTCGCGGACTCCAGCAGGGAGGGAGCTTGAGCGGCCGTGTCGGATGCGCTAGCGTGGCGGAACCTCGGTAGGGAGGCTGGGATGACGATCTCGCCGGCTGCGACCGCGGCCGGTCTGATGAAGCGACGTCGCTCGGCCGCGAGCCTCGCCGCGATCGTCGTCGTTGCGCTGACGGTCTCCTGCGCGTCGGATACATCGACGAGCGACGAACTCGCCACCGCTGCAAGCCTGCCGATCAAATCGTCGAAGACGCTCGGCACGACGCAGGGGCCGAACGGCGAGAAGTCGACCCCGGCGAGTGCTCTCGAGCTCTCTTCGGGCGAGGTCGCGCGAGTGAACGCGGGTCACTACACGGCCGCCCTCGTCTGGCACGAAAGCTCGGACTTCACGGCCGCAGTTACCGCCGGAGCGCGCGAGGAGTTCGAGCGGCTCGGCATCGAGGTGATCGCCGAGACGAGCGCCAACTTCGACGCTGCGAAACAGAAGGCCGACATCGAAACGGTCGGGGCGAAGAAACCGTCCGTGCTGCTGACCCTGCCGGTCGACCCGGTCGTGACCGCATCGGCATACAAGGCCGTCGCCAAGCAGGGAACGAAGGTCGTTCTGCTCTCGAGCCTGCCGCAGGGCATGAAGTACGGTCGCGACTACGTCAACCTCGTGACCGACGACCTTTTTCAGATGGGCAAGCGGGCGGCCGACGCGCTCGCCGCCGCAGTCGGCGGCCAGGGGACGGTGGCGTACTTCTTTCACGACGCCAACCACTACGTGACTAATCAGCGCGACCAAGCGTTCCTGAAGACGATCACGGGCAACTACCCGAAGATCGAGGTCGTCGCCAAGAGCGGAATCGCCGATCCGAACCGGGCGCAGGACCAGGCGAATGCGACCTTGGTCAAGAACCCAGAGCTCTCCGGCGTCTACGTCATGTTCTCGCAGCCGCCGGGAGAGGGCGTGCTTGCTGCGCTCCGCGCCAACGGCAACAGCACCACGAAGCTCGTCAGCCTCGACCTCGATGAGCCGCTCGCGCTCGACATGGCAAAGGGCGGGAATACGTTCGCGCTCATCGCGGACAAGGCATACGAGCTCGGCAGGGCGATGGCGACGTCCGCGGCCTACGGACTGCTCGGCAAGAAGGCACCAGCGTTCGTCGTCGTTCCGGCGATGACCGTCACGAAGTCGAACCTCGTTCAGGGCTACCGTGAGTCGCTTCACCGGGATCCGCCGGCGAGCGTGCTGAGGGCCATCGGCAAGTAGGTCGCTTGGCGCTTACGGAAAGCGTTCGGGAAGCGATGGCGCTCGGAGCCGCGACCCTGAGTCGGGGGTCGGTCCTGGCGTGGCTGCGCGCCGTCGAGCCGCGGCGTTATGTCGTCTACGTCGTCTTTTTGCTGATCTTCGTCTTCTTTGCCGTGACGCTGCGCGACGACGGCTTCCTCACCGAGACGAACCTGCTCAACATCGTCCGGCAGACGGCGCCCGTGACGGTGATGGCAGTCGCCGTCGTCTTCGTCCTCAGCGCCCGCGAGATCGACCTCTCGCTCGGGTCGGTCGTCGCCCTCTCCGCGCTCGTGACCGCGGACGTGATGCAGGGTCAGAGCGCCCTGCTGGCCGTCGCCGCCGGACTCGGCGTCGGCATCGGCGTCGGAGTGGTCAATGGACTCTTCGTCACCCTCCTGCGGCTGCCGTCGTTCCTCGTCACTCTGGCCTCGCTGGCCGTCGTCGCGGGGCTCGCACGTACGATCACGAACCTCGAGTCCGTCGCGGTCGAGAACCAGAGCTTCATCAGCATCTTCGGTTCCGGCGATGTCGGCCCCATCCCGAGCCTCGCGTTCTGGGCGCTCGGGGCCGTCGCCCTCGGCCACTTCGTCTTCCGCCACATGCGCTTCGGCGCCCATGTCGTCGCGACCGGCGACGACTCCGCGGCGGCGAGGGCCACCGGCATCCGCGTCGACCGTGTCAAGTTCGCAGTGCTCGTGCTGAGTGGGGCCTCGGCCGCGCTCGCCGGCATCCTCTACACCGGCCGGCTCGAGGCTGCGAGCTACACACTTGGCGAGCAGGACCTGTTGACCGTCCTCGCCGCCGTCGTCATCGGCGGTACGCGCATCTTCGGCGGCGAGGGGAGCGTCATCGGCGCCCTCGTCGGAAGCTTGATCATGGGCATGCTCACCAACGGCCTGATCCTCTGGGGCCTCTCGTCGTCCGAGCAGATGATCGCGCAGGGCGTCCTGCTGCTCCTCGCGATCTCGCTCACGCTCCGAGAGCCGAGGGTGGAATAGCGCCGTGGCCGTGACGACCACGCCAGTCGTCCGGATTGAGCGCGTCCGAAAGGAGTTCGGCGCGGTCGTCGCAATCGAGGAGGTGACACTCGACGTCAACGCCGGCGACATCGTCGCGCTTGTCGGCGACAACGGCGCGGGGAAGTCGACCGTCGTGAAGTGCATCGCCGGCGTCTATCCGCCGACGTCGGGGCAGATCCTGCTCGAGGGGCGGCCTGTCCGTTTCTCGAGTCCGCTCGACGCGCGCAGCCAGGGGATCGAGGTCGTGTTCCAAGACCTCGCGCTCGCGAACGCCCAGCCCGTCTACATGAATATGTTTCTCGGCCGCGAGCTCGCCAAGGGCCCACTGCGGCGGCTCGATCGAAAAGCCATGGCGGCCGAGACACAAAAGCTGCTCGATGAGCTCGACGTGCGCATCGACAGCCCGCAGAACAGGATCCGCGACCTCTCGGGCGGGCAGCGGCAAGGAGTCGCGATCGCGCGGGCCGTACACTGGGCGCAGCGGCTCATACTGATGGACGAGCCGACCGCCGCGCTCGGCGTTGCCGAAACACGGTGCGTCGAAGACCTGATTCGCCGGATGCGCGACCGGGGCCAGGCGATCCTCATCGTCAGCCACTCGCTCGACCAGGTGTTCCGACTCGCAGACCGGATCTGCGTCCTCCGGCGCGGAAAGCAGGTCGGCATCCGTCGCACCTCTGATACGACAGGCGACGAGATCGTCGCGATGATCACCGGCCTGCGCTGATCGCCGGCGGCATTCTCTGCGCTCAGGCGGCGACCTGCTCCTGCGCCGCTTTTTCGGAGCGCGGCTCGGCAGGTTCGGCCTGCGGCAGTAACTGTCCACGCTTGAGCACGACGAGTGTCGTAACCACCGCGACCACGGCCAAGCCGACGCCGACCGAGAAGGCCAGCCTGTAGCCGTCTGTGAGCGCGGTGGGTGGCGCGACGCCCGATGCGAGCAGGTTGTTCGTCCGCGTGGTCGAGACCGTCGACAGGATCGCGAGCCCGATTCCGCCGCCGATCTGCTGGCTCGTGGTGATGAGTCCCGACGCTAGGCCTGCCTCCCTGCCCGCTACGCCGCTGAGTGCCGCGATGGACACGGGGACGAAGGAGAAGCCGAGGCCGACGCCGGTTAGCAGGAAGCCGGGAAAGAGATCCGTGCGAATTGTGAACGGGTGAGCGATGCCGATGTTGCTCGCCATGGTCGCCGACACGCTTGTGCCCGAGGCGTTCGGCGTCGAAGCTGGACGGGCCTTGTCGTGTTGGTGAGGGTCTGCTATCTCGATCGCACTGAACGCGATCTAGGCTGGGACGACGTGTGTGATCTCGTCCTCGCCGACGAACGTCTCGCGCTGGAGAACCCACTGGCGAACCGAAGGTAAAGCTCCTGCAAATCCGGAACCTTTAGGGATGTCTCGAAAACCGTTAGGGGTGCAAGCCCCTCGAGGGTTCAAATCCCTCCCCTCCGTTGATGCGGCCCGCACGAGCCGAAGGCGCGATGCCTGCGAGCGGAATGGCGGACGCGGTGTGGGTGGAAGCGTTTCGCGTCGAGCGGCGCGGCATCGATGTTCGCGCCGGCCTAGCTGGTGCAATCGCAACCTGTGCGCCGCTTGCGCTCGGCATCGCGGTCGGCGAGACGGCGATCGGCCTAATCGCGTGCTTCGGAGGGCTCAACGCCGCCCTCGCGGTCCCTCGCGGCGCCTTGCGCGAGCGGGTGGGATGGGGCGCCGGCGCAGCCCTCGCGTGCTGCGTGTCGGTCGCAGTCGCGACGGCCGTCCAGGACAGCGTGGCGGCGTCGGCCGCCGCTGCGTTCGCGCTGATCGGGCTCGCTGCCTTCCTGCGTACGTTCGGTCCTAACGGTGGCCTGACCGGCTTCGTGGTCGGTGCGGTCTTCGTGATTACGAACGGCATCCCGGCGGGGCAGCTCGATGTCGGGGAGCGCGTGTTGTGGTACGGGCTGGGATCGCTCGCCGGTGTCGTCCTGATGGTTGCCGCGTACGCTCGCAACGCTCCGTCGCCGAGACCGGAGGCGACTCCGCTTCGAAAGCTGCTCGTGCTCGGGGCCCGGCAGCTCCGCCGCGCGGTCACGGGCGACGCACTGTTGCGCGCGCATGCGCTGCGGCTCGCATCGATCGTCGCTACGACGACGCTGCTCTACCGGCTGCTCGAGCTGGAGCACGGTTACTGGGTCCCGCTCACCGTGCTGGCGGTGCTGCAGCCGAACGAGCACGCCAGTGACGTACGGGCGGTGCAACGTGCAGCCGGCACGCTCGTTGGGGCGGCGCTGGTCGCCCTGCTGACGATCGCGACCGGCGAGGAGTGGCTGATGGTCGCCGGCCAGGGCATCGCCGCGTTCGGGCTCTTCTCGCTGTTTGCGCGCGGGTACTTCTGGCTTGTCGTGCTGCTCACGCCGACGGCGTTGCTCACCCTCAGCGCCGTCGACTACCAAGGTATCGCGGACGCGCTCCAGCGCGTCGGCTGGAGCGCCGTCGGGATCGTGCTCGGCCTTGCCATCGCTGAGCTCTTCTGGCGGCTCGAGCCGCACCTCCCGCGCACGGCTCCCGCCTGACACGGCTCAGTCACCCGCCAGATCGTCTCGTCACGGCTCCGCAGGCGCCGCCGGGGCCTCCACCGCGTCCCTGCCACTCGCCGGACCGGCGTGCGCTGCCGCACCTTCGATGTCGACGCGCGGGAGGACGCGATTCAGCCAGCCTGGCATCCACCAAGTCCCCGCACCGGCGAGGACGAGCAGCGCAGGCGCAAGCAGAAGCACGGTCATCGCCGCCAAGGCAACGCCGACCGAGAGCCCGACGCCGAACTGCTTCACGGTCGGGTCGTCGTTGAGGACGAAGCTGCCGAAGACGGACATCATGATCAGCGCCGCCGCCGTGATCACGCGGGCGCCCGTGGCGAGCCCGCCCGCCACCGCCTCCCGCGTGCGTTCTTGGGCGGCGCGGTAATGCCCGATCTGGCTGATGAGGAAGACCTGGTAGTCCATCGAAAGTCCGAACAACACGGCGAACATCATCAGCGGCACGTAGCTCGCAATCGGGTCGGTTCCACTCGCGGTATCGAGGCCGACGAGGCTCAGCCCCCATCCCCACTGAAAGACCGCCGTGAGGACGCCGAAGGCCGCCGCGACCGACAGGATGTTGGCGACGGCCGCCTGGGTAGCGACGACGAACGAGCGGAATGCGGTGAGTAGCACGATGAAACTCAGAGCGATCACCGCGAGGATCACGAGCATCAGCCTCGACGAGATCCCGCTGGCGAGATCGACGTAGCTCGCCGTCTGGCCGCCCACGAAAGCGTCGACGTTCGTCCCCGACGTCGCCTGCGGAATCGTGTAGGTGCGCACCGTGCGGACGAGGTCGGCCGTCTCGGTCGCAGCGGGAGCCGTGGTGGGGATCACGGTGAAGATGGCGGCGTTGCCGGCCTTGTTGATCCTCGGCGGCGACACGACCTCGACACCGAGGGTGTCGGTGAGGCCGTCCTGCAGCTTGACGAGGCGCGGGTCGGTTCCGCGCTCATCCCCGCCGGCTTTGGTCAGCTCGTTCGTGAGCTCGGTCTGAAGCTGCTCGGCCTGCTGCTGTTGGGTCTGCGCCTGTTGCTGCTGCCCCTGAAGCTCGACCTTCTGCGTCTGCAGGTTTGCCGCCTGCGTCTGTAGGTCCGCCCCCTGCGTCTGCAGGTCCGCTGCTTCCACCTGGAGGTCTGCCGCCTGCTCCACGAGCGTCTGCTTCCGCGTGACGACCGCCGCGGCTTCCTTCGCGAGGGCCGTTGCATCAGTGCTCAGCGCTTCGGCCTGGGTGACGAGGTCGGCCTCTTGCGCGCGTAGAGACTCGGCTCGAGTGACAAGCGCCTGCGTCTGTTGGCGGAGCGCCTGCTCCTGTTGGATCACGCGCTGGAACTCCCCTTCGAGCCGACCCTCCTGTCGCTGCAGGCTTCGCAGCTCGGCCTCGAGCCGCGCCCGCTCGGGTTGGCGGGCGCGGCCTAGCCTGGCCTCGACAGCTCGCTCCTGGGCCCGTGTACGCGAAAGCCTTCGCGCGACTGTGGTGGCGGTCTTCGCGACCTTCGCGCCTTGTCGCACGAGCGTCTTGGCCTCAGTCCCGACCGCCGTCAGCTGCCTGGTCAGGCTTGCCTGCTTCTCCTGGAGCCGATCCCTGGTCGCCTGGAGCTCCACTTGCTCCTCCGACATTTCGTTCGCCTGCTGCTCGAGCTCCGCTTGCTCGTTCTCCAGTGTGCTCTGCTGCTGCTCGAGCTGCCGCTGCTGCTGCTCGAGCTCGTCCTGCTTCCGGTTCAGCTCGTCGGCCTCTTCCGTCAGCTGCTGCTGCTCGCTCTTCCCTTGCGTCTGCTCCTGCTCGAGCTGCTGTTGCAGTTTTTGGGCCTGCTTTTTCTGGCTCTCGAACCCGCTGCTCGGCTGCGCAGGAGAACCAAGGTCCGTCGCTACAAGAAGTGGCCCGTTGTAGCCCGCGCCGAAGCCGGCGGCCATGAGGTCGTAGGCCTGGCGCTCGGTGGTCGACTTCGGCGTGGCGCCGATGTCCTCCTGACCGAGATCGAGAGAAAGAAACGGGACGATGAGCGGCGCCAGGATCGCGGCAGCAGCGGCGACCGCGACCCAGGGGTGCGTCGTCACCTGGCGCGACCACCATCCCCAGAAGCCACGGTCGGGCGGCTTCGGCTTCGGGCGGAGGAATGCCGGCAAGCGCAGCGCCTCGAGCCGCTGCCCGACAATCGCGAGCACCGCCGGCAGGAGGGTGATCGCGGCGAGCACAGCGGTCACGACTGCGAAGGCCGCGGCATATCCGAGCGAGGTGACGAGCGGAATGCCGGCGACGACCAGCGTGATCAACGCGATCACGACGGTGCTCCCAGCGAACACGATCGCGCTCCCGGAAGTGGCGACTGCCATTGCAATCGACTCGTCCAGAGCGAGGCCTTCGCGCCGCTGGGCCCGGTGCCGGCTGACGAGGAAGAGGGCGTAGTCGATGCCGACCCCGAGGCCGATCATCGTGGCGAGCGTCGGCGCGATCGTCGGCACGGTGACGACGTGACCCAGCAGCCCGATCAACGAGAGGCCGACGAGCAAGCCGACGACCGCCGAAACGATCGGTAGGCCCATCGCAACGAGCGTCCCGAAGGTAAACGCGAGGATGATCATCGCCGCGACGAGGCCGACGAGCTCGCTGCTTTCGGTCTCTGGCTCCGAGAGCTCGGTCCCGATCGGCCCACCGGCGGCGACCTCCATCCCCGCCTTCCGCGCCGGCTCTGCCGTGGCGACGACGTCCTGCGCGATCTCCTCCGTCAACTCGTCCCCGCCGACGTCGAGCAGCACCGGAATGAACGCCGTCCGCTTGTCCTTGCTGATCTGCGCAGCGCCTTGCTGGCCGAATGGGTCGGTCGCGCTCGCAACGTGCGGCAGCTTCAGGATCGCCTGGTGGGAATCCTCGATCGCCTGCTTGTTCGTCGAGTCCGTGACCTGCCCCGAATCGACGTGGAAGACGACCGGGCTGCTGCCGTTCTGCTGCGGTGGGAAGCGCTCCGCGAGCAGGTCGGTTGCCGCCTGGCTATCGGTTCCGGGAAGCTCGAGATTGTCGCTCGTGTTGCTCCCGAACGTTCGTACGAACACGATGACACCAACAGCCAGAACCACCCAGGCGCCGATGACGACCCACCTTCGGCGGGCCGCGAACATGCCGAGCCCATGCAGGAAGCGCGCCATAGAGGTGACGAGCCGGTCTCGCCCTTCAGCGAGTGTATTCCGCGAGACGCCTAGACAGACGAGCGCCGTCTGAGCAGCTCGAGGTCCAAAACGACCGTCTTCGAGCGGCTCAGCTCGACGGTGCCGCGCTCCTGCTGCTCACGGAGGACGCGGTTGACCGTCGCGCGTGACGTTCCGGCGAGCTCGGCGAGCGCCTCCTGGGGAAGCGGCACGGTGCCGCCGTAGAGCTCCGCGAGGTCGGCGAGGCGGCGAAGGACCCGGTCATCGGCTGAGAGGTAATACGCCTCCGTCACCTGCTCGGACAGCCGACGGACGCTCTCCGCCAGGATCGCCACGAGTACGGCGTCGACCTCGGGATGCTCGCGGCGCAAGCGCGCGAAATCGTCTCGCAGGACAGAAAATGTCTCGCCTGCCTCGAGCGCCGACACGGTGGCCGAGCGCTCGGTTGACCCGCCGGAGACCAGCGCGAGGTCTCCGAAGGCCTCGCCCGGCCCTCGGACGCCCAGCATCGCAGTCTCCCCGAGCGGCGTGATGATCGAGACCGCGAAGCGCCCCTCGACGATCAGATGGAGCGCGTTCGCCGGATCGCCGCGGTGGAAGACGACCTCGTTCCGAGCGAACGTTCGGCGGCGGGCGATGGCAAGGAGTCGCCGCACATCCTCCGGTGGCACGTCCGCGAAGAGCTGCCACTCCATCGCTCTGTCAAGAGTTTGACACTTCTCGTGTCGTTGGTGTGAACGACACGGGTGAGCGCGCGCCCTACCGTCGAGCCATGGGGGAAGCACGAAGGAGGGAGGCGAGATGAGGCGCAGGAAGCGGTTCATCATCAAGGTGGTCGCTGTCGGACTCGCCGTCGCCGCGATCTCGGCCTCGCCGGTCCAGGCGGGGCTCGACGAAGGCACCGGAGTGCCGAAGCAGAGCGAGCCAACGCTCGTAATCAGCCCTGAAGATCGAAAGGCCCCGTGGATGGCACCGGCGCCGGCGAGCCAGCCGAGCCGCGTGAGCACCGACGATGACAACGATGCCGCGCTCGTCACTCTGGGCGTGGCAGGAATCATCCTCGCGCTCGGGACCGGCGTGGCGTTGGTCGCCGTGTACGAAGCCCGCCAGCGCAAGCTCGCCGGCGTCTGAGGCGTCAGGTTCCGCGACCACACCGACGGGCCCGCAAGGGCTCGTCGGCTGTCTGTCCCGATACCCTGTTTCGGCCCGGAGAGGTGTCCGAGTGGCCTAAGGAGCGCGACTGGAAATCGCGTACGGGTCGAAAGGTCCGTCGCGGGTTCAAATCCCGCCCTCTCCGCTCTGTCTCGGCGGGGACAGGGTTGATCCTGTCCCCGCGGTCTAGCCGGACATGAGGAACGCGACCAGGTCGTCGAGCTGCTTGGGCGAGAGCTCCTGTCCGAAGTTCTGCGGCATCACGCCGGCGCTGTAACCCTGCGTGATCTCGGCGTTCGGGTCGACGATCGATTGCCGGATGAACTCGGGATCCTTTCCCTGCAGCGCTTCGTCGAGGTCGGGCCCGACGCTCCCGGATGCCCCCGCGGCCGAGAAGGTATGGCATCCCCCACAGCCTGCGCTCGTGAAGACGGCTCGCCCCGCTTGCGGCGACCCTGGCGGCTGCTCGGTCGTCGTCGTCCCCGTCGTAACCGTCGTCGTGGGAGGCGGCGGCTCGGGCGTCGTTTCGCCCGGCGCCTCGGCCTCGGGGTGCTCCTCCTCCTTGGCGAAGACCTCGACGGCGCCCAGCATCGCGATCGTCAGGATCGCCGTCACGAGGATGAACGGCACGAGCCCGCGCCGTCCGGGGAAGTCGGGTTTCCCGCGGGGGATCAAGATCGCGGAGATGAGCGCGAAGGCGATGAAGACGGCCGCCGTGCCCGCGAGCCCGAGCTTCTGGTTCGTCGTCAGCGCCAGGAGCACGGCCGGAACCTACCGCAGCGAGACGGGCGTGATGGGCGACGACGCTGTGCTAACCAGCCCAGTGAGTCGCGCAGAAGGCGTCGCGCGCGGTGCTGCCGCCCGAGAGCGGCAGGTACTGCGTGGCCGACCGGATCGCACGCGCCTGCGATGCGGCGTAGCCCTCGATCTGCTGAGCGACCAGCTCGCGCGCCGCTGGCGTCGGCGCCAGGGCGAGCAGCTCTGCGTGCCGCCACGCCGTCTCGCGCCAGCTCACGATGCTCTGGAAGAGCGCGAAGTCGTCGAGGAACGTTGGCAGGTTGGCGTCGTCGATGCTCGCGTCGAAGCGCCGAGCCACCTCGGCGATGACATCGTCGGTGACGCGGTTGAGGATCTGGTTCACGCGATCGTGATCCGCCTTTCGGCTGCCTCCGTCCGGCTTCACGAGCCCGATGCTGTAGAGAACGAACGGGAGGTCGCGCTGCACGTGCGCGTTGATCCCGAGGAGCAGATTGCCGTTGGCCGAGACGGCTCGATCTCTCGCCGCGTCGAACGCGACTCGCCACGCAGGCGGGACCCTTTCGATCCGCGCGGAGTCCCAGGCGTCGTAAGCAGCGAAGTAGTAGCGCGCGAAGATGACATCCTCATGGTTCACGAACGGGGTGTCGTCGAAGAAGGTGGGCGATTCTACGGTTCGCCGGTACTCCTCGGTCACACGCAGGTAGGTGAGAGCGAAGATCGCGTCGTGGTCGCACGAGGACGCGAGCGGCGCGAACCGGGTCCTCATCTGGCGAATGACCCTGTCGATGCATTTGACCCGCCCGGCGATGCAGTCGTCCGGGCTCGTCACGTCGTAGGGAAGAGAGAGCCCCGGCAGGAGCGCGCTCCAGCCAACGAACGGCGGATCCTCGGCAACGGCCGCGGCCGGCCACACTAGTGCGAGGAGAACTAGCGCCAGCGCCGCGAGACGAAAGCCCGACCGCAGATGGGTCTTCTCCGTCTCCATGCGATGCCTCTCAGTCTTCCCGGTTTCATCCGGTTCATAAACCACCGTGAGTTACGGTTTCCTGGCGTTGGGGTAGAGCCGATGTGAGTATCCGCCGGCCTCTTCCGTTAAGAAGGAGCTGTTGCCTGTGGCCACACCAGAGCTCGTCCGCACGCGAGACCCACTCGCCGGCGCAGGCTCCGCTGTCGGGGCCCGCGCGCCGTTCAGGGCCGTGGAGGAAGCAGTCGAGACGCTCGGGCGGGAGCCCGGTCTCGTTCTGATCTTCCCAACCGGCGACCTCGATCCTCAGGAGGCGGCGACGCAGGCTCAGGCCGCAGCGGGAAACGCGCGTGTCGCCGGAATGACCGGGACCGGAGCGATCACGATTGACGGCGCGATCGACAGTGGCTGCTCGGCGGTCGCGTTCGACTCCTCACTCCCGGTCGGGGTTGGCACAGGGACTTCACCCGATCCGCGCGCCGCCGGGCGCTCGGCCGCCGCCGAGGCCCTGTTCGGCATCGACCGCGACCCAAGTTACGCCGCGCTCCTCCTGTTCGTCGACTCGGAGTCGGGCGACCAGGCTGAGATCGTCGCCGGGGCGTATGAGATCGCTGGCGGCCGCATTCCGCTCGCGGGAGGAGCCGCAGGCGGCCAGGCCAAGGCTCAGTTTGCCGACGGCGAGCCATTGTCGGGGAGCGTGGTTGCTGTCGCACTCGCCAGCCAGACGCCGATCGGTGTCGGCATTGCCCACGGCTGTGTGCGGCGGGGAGCGCCGTCGATCGTCACCCGCTCGCGCGGCCCGGTTGTCCTGCAACTCGACGGCCGACCCGCCGAGGCTGTCTACCTCGAGAAGCTCGGGATGAGCGACGTCCCATTGAGCGACGCCGATTTCGAGGCGATCGCGATGTCGCACCCGATCGCCCAGCCAGAGCTACGAGGCGATGTGCGGCCGCGATACGTCCGCGGCCGAGCGCTAGGCGGCGGTCTGGTCTGCGCAACCAGCATCGAGGCGAACGCGGCGGTAGATGTCTGCGAACACAAGCCGGAGGCGATCGTTCGGAGTGCGATGCGGGCTGTGGACGACGCCTTGCGGCAGCTTTCCGGCCCGGCCGAGGCCGTCCTGCTCTTCGACTGCGCTGCCCGGAGTTCGTGGTTCGGCAATCCGCTCGCGTCGCGAGAGATCGAGTCGATCATCTCCGTCCTTCGGCGATCCCCCGCCAGCACTCGCGGGCGCCTACACGCGGGGAGAAATCGGGCGTGTCCGCGGTGCGAAAGGAGACCGGAACTATAGCCTGGTCGTCGTTGCACTCGGCTCGACGCCCTGACCGCCGAGACGAGCTGGTTCGGCGCTTCGTCGAGGCGGCGCGGCGCGCGCAACTCGTCACGATCGTCAACCTCGCCCGTTCGGAAACCGAGCTGGGCGAACTCGTCACCGAAGAGCTTTGCGAGGCACTCGAGGCGGAGATCGCGTTTGTCGTTGCAGCGCGTGACGGCGGACCTGTCCACACCCTCGTAGGCGCCTACGGCCTAGCGCCTGACCAGCGCGCGGAACTGCTCGATGACGAACGCTGGGAGCGCGTGCTGACGACTGAGGAGGCACGGCTGCACCGGGACGATCTGCTCTCGATCGGGGCCCGCGAGCTTGTTCTCGTGCCGTTTGCCGGAGAGGTCGGCCGCGGCATGGTCGGCGTCGCACGCCTCTACGACGAGCGCTTCGACGAGGGAGAAGTTGCCCTGCTCGAAGCGGTCGTGGAGAGCATCAAGCATGCGCTGGAACGGATCCGCCTGGGAGAGGAGCGCGATGCCCTCTTCGCGCGCGAGCAGGCTGCTCGACGCGAAGCGGAGGCAATCGCGATCGAGAACGCTCGGCTGTATCAGGAAGCCGAGGAGCGCGGGCAGGCTGCCCGGGTGCTCGGCTACGTCGCCGACGGCGTCTTCCTCGTCGACGCGAAGGGAGTGGTTCAGCTCTGGAATCCCGCCGCTGAGGCGATCACAGGCGTTCCGGCCGAGGCGGTACTCGGCCGCCCCGTCGAGGAAACCATTCCCGGCTGGAACGAACTCGCGCAAGCCGTCACGGTCGCGAGCGCTCCGGCTGAGTCCACTGGTCCGTGCGACCACTCTTCCCGTCGAGATTCGAGGTCGCGAGCTATGGCTTTCGGTCGCCGGAGTCAGCTTCGAGGAGGGAACGGTCTACGCGTTACGCGATCTGACCGAGGAGCGGCGACTGGAGGAGCTCAAGTCCGACTTCATCGCAACCGTCTCCCACGAGCTGCGAACACCCATCGCCGCCGTCCACGGTGCGGCGAAGACCCTCGAGCGCGGAGACATCGTCTTCACCGAGGAATTGCGCGACCGTCTCCTCTCCGTCATCTCCGACCAGTCCGAGCGGCTGGTGCATCTCGTCAACGACATCCTGGTCACGAGCCAGGTCGAGTCTGGCCGGCTGCTTCTCGCGAATGAGCAAGTCGATGTCCGCGAGGTCGCGCGCGGGGTCATCGAGGCCGCGCGCGCGCACGCTCCAGAGGAGCTCTCGCTCGAGCTCGGCGCACCCCTCGCGCTCCCTGCAGTCGCCGCGGATCGAGACAAACTCTGGCAGGTGCTCGCCAACCTTGTGGCCAACGCAATCAAGTATTCGCCTGGCGCCGGCCGTATCGAGGTCCGACTCGAGCGGCGCCGAGCTCATCTGCGCATTGCGGTTCGCGACGAGGGGGTCGGCATTCCGCAGCTCGAGCAGCAGCGGATCTTCGAGAAGTTCTACCGTCTCCTGCCGAACATGACCCGCGGAGTCGGCGGCACCGGCCTCGGCCTCTACATCAGCCGCGAGCTCGTCCGCCGCATGGGAGGCAGCATCTGGGTCGAATCGAACGACGGAAGTGGTTCGACATTCTTCGTCGAGTTGCCGCTTGTCTCGGCGACGGAGCAGACCATAGGCGAGAGATCCAGCTGACCTGAGCCCGTCTCCGGGCGGGCTATGCGCGCAACGACGCACAGCCCGCCCGCAGGGAGGGCTATCCGACCCGCGTGGTCATGTCCTTTTGAATTTCGCTGCTGCTGAGGGCGCGGTTGTAGACGCGCACCTCGTCGATGCGGCCTTTGAACCACTCTTCCCAGACGTTGTTGCCTCCGATCCGGAGCGCGCCGGTCGATCTCAGGGTCGAGCCGGCAAGCGCCCGGCTAGACGCCTGGACGCCGTTGACGTACAGGCGCAGCCTCGATCCGTCATAGGTTGCGGCTAGATGCGTCCACGCGTTGGTCGGAAGCATCGATGGCCCCCGGGTATCGCGGTCGCCGCCGATGAATACATGCCCGCTTGGTCGATCCGTGTCCGTATTTGCATAGAGCGCGTATGCGAGTTGGCCAGGCTGCTCTTTGATCACGACCGTGCGCCAAGCCCAGCGGAGCGCGGTCGGGAAGACCCACGCCTCGAGCGTCATCCCAGTCGTCAGGTCGAGCGAATTCGAGTCGGCGACCGTCACCAAGTCGTCGAATCCGTCGAACGACAGCGCGCCGCCGTACTTACCGGCCGTGGACCACGTGGCGCCGGAGATTGTTCCGTTGTTGCCTCGGCCGGAAAGGTCTGTGAGCGTCGTGCCCCAGCCCCGGTCGGCCGAATACGCTGCCATGAGCCCGCCGGACGGCGACGGCGTGGTCGGACTGCAGGCAGCGGCAGCGGTCAGCGCCGCTCTGCTTGAGCGGTTTTCCGCCCTGTCGAACGCGTCCACGGCGAGCGTGTACGTCACTCCGCACTTCAAGTCGCCGAACGTTGCCGAAGTAGTCGTGCTGTAGCCCACTCTCGTCCCGTTTCGGTAGAGCCCGTAGCCGGTCACGGCGACGTTGTCCGACGAGGCGCTCCACGAGAGCGAGATTGAGCCTTCAGTTGCGCCGGTGACCCGGAGATCCTTCGGAGTCGTCGGTGCCCGGGTGTCCCCACGCGACGGCGGAGGTGGTGGTGGAGGAGGTGGAGGCGGCGGAGGTGGAGGTGGCGGAGGTGGAGGTGGAGGTGGAGGCGGCGGAGGTGGGGGTGGAGGTGGAGGAGGCGGTGGAGGAGGCGGTGGAGGTGGAGGTGGAGGTGGAGGTGGAGGCGGAGGTGGAGGTGGAGGTGGAGGAGGTGGCGGTGGAGGAGGCGGTGGAGGAGAGCCGCCGCCGCATGGCTGCGACCAACTTGAGGCGGGCACTCCCCCGGTGTTGCCGCAGAAGATGTTGTCTGCCCCGACCCGGTTGCCGTTTAACGTCGCAGCGTTTGCGAAGTGATTGCGGCGAATGCGCCAGCCGTGCAGGCTCCCGCCGTGGTTGGGCGCGACGTGCGCGATGAAAAGACTGTAGGTGTGATTTGAGGAGAAGGTGTTGCCCTCTAGCACCACGTCGCCGAATTCCGGTGGCTTCGGGCTCCACCAGTCAGGGAAGTTGATGAACAATGCCATCACGTCGCAGTTCCGGAAGGTGCTGTTTCGAATCACCATTCCCGGCGTCCACGCCGCGAACACACACTCAAGATGGACGCCCGAAGTGCGGAGCTTCACGTCATGGAAGACCACGTTGTCGAACACGACCCCCGGGCCAGTTACGAGAGCGCCCTTTTCATCTATGACGTTGCCGATTGAGCCGTTCTTGAACGTGAACGACCCACCGCCGTTCTCAAACACCGCTCCGGTCGTCCTCGCCCCACCCGCGTCAACGTTGATCCCGTCGAAAGTAAGGTTGTCCGACCCGGAGTGAAGCTGCCGGATTACGTTCCCAGGCTGCCCGTGGAACGTCAGCGATTTCGTCCCCTCTCCCTGCGCCGCTTGATAACCACCAGCGAAATTCTGCGCCGCATAGGTGCCGGGCGTGACTTCCACCGTGTCTCCTGACGCGGCAACTGCATAGGCCCGAGCGAAGGTCTTGCATGGTGCCGTCTGAGTGCACGGATTCGAATCCGAGCCCGACGGCGATACGTAGTGGCTAGCCGTGGCACTGAGCGCGTCGGCCGACGACAGCGCGAGAACGGAAATCAGTGTGAGCGTCGCCCACACGGACGTGCGCACGCGTGAAACGAGGTCTGCGGCCCCCATTGAAACTCCTTCCATGGCCACGATCCGAAGTCGGGGGCCGGCCGCAGCACACCACCTCGAATCCCCTGGACTATGAGTTCAGCGCGGGAGTATGTCGAACGGACCGGACGTTTGCACGGGTGACGTCACGGGCGGAACCAGACATTTACAAACCAGCGGTCCGCTCAAGCTGAGGCAGAGCATCATGGCGGACGATCGCGACGGATGGGCGTGACTGGGCCTGAACCATGCTGCGAAGCGGCACCTTTTCGCAGACGGGGACCGCTGTGGGAACCGCACGGCGCGGACACGCCGCCTCGCCGAGCGCCCTACTCAAGGGAACCTCACGCCTCCGCCTGGTGTAGTAGGGGCAGGCCATGAGAACTCTCGTCGCAGCTTTCGTCGCCGCGTCGGCGCTCGTTATCCTGCCGTCGGCGAGCGCGAAGGACTTCGGCCCCGGCGATCTGCGCGTATGCAACGCGACGCGCTGCGTCGCGATCGTAAGCCGCGACGTGCTGCCGCAGCTCGGGTCCTTCTATTACAGCGGCCCGTCCCCCGCGCGTGTCCGCGGTGCCTCGCTCGGAGCGCCGTACTTCGAGTTGCGCTTCAGGAATCGCTACGTCACTGGCATCGTCGCCACGCGGCGGCTCGACCGCTTCCTCAGCTACGGCGTCCACCTGGAGCGCTTCGCTCGCAACAGGTGGTACGCGGTCCCGCGCGAGTTGCAGCAAGAGCTCGGCCGGTTGACCGTCGGCTTGCGACCGCTCCGCATCACGCGCGCAGCGCTCGCAAAGTCGAGGTGACTGTACGGCCCCAATAGCTCGTAGAAGCCAGAACAACGGGTGTTCATATCAAGCCTCTTGCCGCTCAGCAGGGCGCCGTAGTCGAGCTCGCGCTCGTCGAGGAGCACGTGCGAGTAGGTGTTCGCGGTCACGGCGAGGTTGCGCTGCCCGACGAGCGCGCCGATCCGCGCCCAAGGCATCCCGCGCAGATGCAGGAGCGAGATGCGCCGGTGGCGGACGTCGTGCGGGCTCCTGAGCGGCACGCCCTCGGCCTTGCACGCTTTCCCGATCGCCGTCCGCAGCGCGTCGGCACCGGAGCGTCTGCCTAGGGAATTGAGGCGTGCACCGGCCAGACGTCGACGCTGTCGGGGTCCGGGGTGCCCGAGTCGCGGAGGTTCTGCTGGAACTCCGGGTCGTCCCGCATTGCGCGGAGGTCCTCTTCTGACTCCCACACGTCGACGATCACCATCCCGTCGTCCGTCCGGACGCACGTGTGGGCGATGCGCATCGGCTGCTCCCGCGCGACTGGGTGCTTCAGCTCCCGATCGTAGGTGGCGAGCAGATGTTCGGTGTCTCCGTTCCACTGGAAGAGAACGAGCACTGGCATCTGAGTCTCCCTGTAGGGATTCGAGATGGACGGGACCTTAGGCCACGAGTCGCAGCTCGCGCTCACGCTCGATCCGGGCGCCTACGATGAGCCGCGACGAGCCTCCGTGTTCGAGCCAGTACGCGGGGGCTCGCCACTCCCGTCGGCGGCAGTCGAAGCCGAGGTCGTGTGCTTCCTCGGCGCCGCCGGTGAGGTCGGGCCGGGCGCGCCGTAGCGGCGGCCGTCCGGCTCCTCAGACGGTGACCGCTGTGGGGACCGCACGATTTGCACTTTGACGCCCTCGCTGACACGCCTGACCCGCATGGTTGAGCCGCAGCCGCATGGCTAGCGGGGTGCGTATGGGCGTGACTGGGATCGAACCAGTGACCTCCCGCGTGTGAAGCGGGCGCTCTCCCGCTGAGCTACACGCCCCCGCCGCTCACCTTAGCGACCCGGCGCAGAGGGACGAGCGCGTACGACTCGCCCTCGATCACCGGCTCGTCCCCACGAATGATCCGATGATGTCGGTCGGACAGGGCGAAGTCGGCGGCTTCGCTGTGGCCGAGCAGACGCGCCGCCTTGCTCGCCACGACGTCCGCCCGTGCGTTAGGCGCAGTCGAGACCCACGTTCGCGGACCGGTGGGGCACACGACCTGAATCACGTCGGCTCGTCTCTAGTGCGTCGAAGGGCCGAGGACAGCGGCCAGAGAAGCCACTTCCAAGAAGACCTGCCTCAGCTCGTCGACACCCTGCTCCTTTCGCAGATACCCGCTCGCACCCGCTTGGGCGGCTTCGTCCGAACCGATCGTCGTCTCTGTCCCGGTGAGGATCAATATCTGCGACTCGAGGCCGGCGGCCCTGATCTGGCGAGTCGCCTCGAGGCCGTCCATGACCGGCATTTTCAGGTCCATCAAGATCACGTCTGGACGCAGCTCAGTCGCCAGGTCGACCGCCTCCTTGCCAGTCTCGGCGATGCCGACGACGTCGACTCGTTCGTCCTCGCTCAGCACGTTCATCAAGGCCTCCGCAAAGAGCCGCTGGTCGTCGGCGATCAGAACGCGGATGGCCCCCCCGGTGGGCGGCGAAGAGGGCATGTCGGAAGCCTACGGCTCCTCGGAAGGGGCTGCCAGTCCAGGCTTCACTACGGTCGCCTATGCGGAAGTCGGGCCCGCGTTTTTCGGATTCCTTCAAAAAGGAATAGATTCTGCGCTATATCAGTGGTCACAGGCGGCCGCGCAGCAGCGCATGAACTCATCCACTCTTCACGCGGTCCTTCTCGATCCGCATCCAATCTGGCTCGACGCGGTCGAGCTCGTCCTCAACCGGGTCGGCGTCGAGGTGGTTGGGAAGACCACCTCCGGAACCCAAGCAGGCGCGTTGATCGAGGAGAAGCAACCCGACCTCCTCACGGTCGAGATCGACCCGCTCCCGGGCGAGCCGGGTGGGCTCGAGGTGCTCCGCCAGGCACGCTCGAGCATGGAGAAGCTTCGCGCCATCGTGCTCTCGACACACCACGACCCGAGCCACATCGACGGCGCGCTGGCTGCCGGCGCCTCGGCCTATGTCGTCAAGACCGCGCATCCCGACGACGTTGCGTCGGCCGTCCGGCAGGCCTTCAACCACTCGGTCTTCCTCTCGGTGCCCGCGCGGGTCGAATCCGGCCCGGCTCAGCAAGCGAAGCCGGAGCGGCCGGGCGGTCTCACGCGTCGCGAGCTGGAGATACTCAAGCTGGTTGCCGAGGGCCACTCGAACGCCGCCTTGGCGCGCATGCTCTGGGTCACCGAGCAAACGGTGAAGTTCCACCTCTCGAACATCTATCGCAAGCTGGACGTCACGAACCGCACCGAGGCAAGCCGCTGGGCTCAGCGCAACGACCTCCTCGGTGATGAGCTCAGCCTCGCGTGACGGCGCTACCATGGAGCTCTGCCCGGCCGCGCTAGGCGGGGAGCTAGCGGTTCCCTGAACCCGCAAGCCGCTTCAGCGGGGCTGAATCCCCTCCCGAGGGGGTAGTGCTCGAGACACGGGCTTCGGGCGCGAGTGTTGACGGTTAGGTCCCGCGCACTGGGAGCCTGCGAACCGCGTCAGATCCGGGAGGAAGCAGCGCTAAGCAGTCCCTCTCAGGTGCCGCGGGTCGGCCTAGCCCGAGCGAGCGCCTGCTGCACCGGCTCGGACACGCTCACAACGGAGGGTGCGCGGCCGGGTTCTGATTCAATCGGCGTGACGTCCCCGTGACCGCTCTCTACCGGAAATATCGCCCGCAAGACTTCGACGAGGTCGTCGGCCAGGAGTCGGTCGTTCAGACGCTTCGCAACGCGATCGAGGCCAACCAGGTCCGCCAGGCGTACCTCTTTGCAGGTCCGCGTGGCACGGGCAAGACGTCGCTGGCGCGCATCCTTGCGAAGGCTCTGAACTGCGCGCAGGGGCCGACGCCGACCCCGGACAAGACGTGCCACTCATGCGTCGCGATCGCGAACGGCACCTCGCTCGACGTGATCGAGATGGATGCCGCTTCGCAGCGCGGGATCGACGACATTCGCGAGATCCGCGAGCGAGTCGTGCTTCAACCCGTAGAAGGCCGGTACAAGGTCTACATCCTCGACGAAGCGCATCAGCTCACCGATGCCGCCTTCAACGCCCTCCTGAAACTGATCGAGGAACCACCTCCGCACCTTCTCTTCGTCTTCTGCACCACCGATCTCGCAAAGATGCTCCCGACGGTCAGGTCGCGCTGCCAGACGTTCGTGTTCTCCCGCCCGCGGCTTCCGGACCTGATCGGCAAGCTGCGCCGCATCGCCGACGGCGAAGGGATCGACGTGCCCGACGCGGCGCTCGCGCTGATCGCGCGCGGCGCGCGCGGCGCGTACCGCGACGCCGAGTCGACGCTCGACCAGCTCGCGGCTGCCACCGAGGGGACGATCACCGTCCAGTCGGTGCTGCAGCTGCTCGGCGCCGTCGAAGAAGAGGCGCTCTTCCGGCTCTGCGACCTGGTCGTCGACCGCGACACGGCCGGCGCGCTTCAGTTCCTCGAGGAGCTCGCCGAGCAGGGTCAGGATCTCGGCCGGCTCGTCACCGACTTGCTCGAGCACCTGCGGCATTTGCTGCTCGTCCAGCACATAGGCGAGGTGCCCGAGTCGCTGCCGGTCACCGAGGAGACGCGCGAGCGTCTGCGCGCGCAGGCAAACCAGCTACCCGAACCGACGGTAGTCCGGCTCTGCGACCTCCTCGCCGTTGCCGTCGACGACATGCGCCAGGGAGGCGACCCCAGACTGCCGCTCGAGCTTGCCTTGATCAAGGTGACCAGACCGGGCGCCGACCTCGAGCGTGAGTCACTCGCCTTTCGCATCGAGCAACTCGAAAGGGGTAGCCCGGGTCAACGCGAGTCGCCGGAGGCATCGGATGAGGCTCCCGAGGCCGCACCCCCGGCGGCGCCGCCCGTCGAGCTGGAGCAGCTCCAAGATGCTTGGCAGCGCGCGGTGATCCCGGCGCTCGAGCAGCGCTCGATTCCGACCGCGTCGGTCCTGCGTGAGGCCCACCCTTCCGAGCTGGCCGGCGACACGCTCACGCTCGAGTTCCCGGCCGCCGCCTCTTTCCATCGCAACCTGGCGGAGGAGCCAAAGAATGCGACGCTGCTGCTCGAAGCGCTCTACGAAGTAACCGGCCGCCGGTTCGCGCTCGCGTTCGTGGTCGGCGAGAACGGGGAACGCGAGCCAGAGGAGCAGCGCCCGCTCAGCGAGGAGGAGCTCGTGGAAGAGATCAAGCAGACCTTCGATGCCCGCGAGGTCACGCCCGAATGAAAGGCATGGACCTGAACAAGATGATGCAGCAGGTTCAGCAGATGCAGGCCGAGATGATGAAGGCGCAGGAGGAGCTTGCCAACGAGACCGTCGAGGCATCCGCCGGAGGCGGAATGGTCACCGTGACCGCGACCGGCGCGGGCGAGATCCAGAAGATCGTGATTGCGCCCGAGGCGATCGACCCGGACGATCCGGAGCTCCTCGCCGACACAGTCCTCGCCGCCGTCAACGAGGCGCTTCGCTCCGCCAACAGCCTCGCGCAGTCGAGGCTCGGCGGGATGGCCGGCGGGCTCGGTCTTCCTGGTCTCTAGCGCTTCCGGCGTTCGCCGCGGTCAGGCCGCCGCCGCTACCCGGTCTGCGGCCCGAAGCCGCTCGAGGATCCCCGGCACTACCCGGTCCGTGACGCCGATCGTGGCCTGGCCGCTCGAGATCTCCGGGTAAACGTGAGCAAGCGAAGCCATCGCGAGGCCGGGGGCCGGGAAGAGATCCGGGATGTTTGCCGCACCGCCGAGAAGGTGCACCGGCTCGGTTACGCGCGCCCGCTGCAGCTTGCGCGAGATGATCACGTCGTCGGTCAGCTCCGGGAAGATCGTCCGCGCGTGGCGGAGAAACTCTGCTTCGATCTCGTCAGGCGAGCGCTCGTGGAGCTCGTGCCCCGGTTCGACGTAGCGCGTGATGTAGACGAGGTGCCCGCCGACGTAGTCGGGGTCGACCACGTGGGTCGTCTCGACGATCGTCGTGAGCGGCACTCGCCGATCGGTGATGTTCAGGTGGTAGTAAGGGCTGAGGCTCTGCTTCGTCCGGAGCAGCAGACAGACGACGCCGAGATAGCGAAACCGTTCGGCGTGGGCGTGTTCCTTCAGCTCCGGTGCCAGGACAGTCGCAGCTTGAGGAGGCGCCAGTGTGCAGAGCACGTGGTCGAAGGGGCGGTAACGCCCCTCGACGAGCAGGCCGGTCACCCCATCTGCTCCTCCGGCAATCCGGTCGACCTGGGTTCCGGCGTGTACCTCACCGCCCAGCTCGCGGATCCGCCGCTCGATCGCGTCGATCAATGTGGTGTAACCGCCCTCGAGCCAGCCCATGATCTCCGCGCCGCTCTTGTCCCGCGTCTTCGACATCCGTCGCGTCCGTGCCCAGATGTACGTCGCCGGCAGGTCGTCGAAGTGCCCGTCGAACTTCGAGTCGAGGAGCGGCTTCCACAGCCGTTCGGTGACCTTGCGCCCGCTCGTTCGCTCGAGCCACTTGACGAGGGGCATCGCGTCAAGTTCGTCGTGCGTCTTGGTGAGCTGGCAGCGGGCGACGAATGCCGCAAGTCGGATGCGATCGGGCATCGAGAGCAGCGGGAAGGTCAAGAACTCCTTGGGCGAGGTCATCGAGAACAGCCGGCCGTCGCCGTAGAAGCCGACCTTCGTGGGGCGAAAGCGGAAACGGTCCCGAAGGCCAAGCTCCTCGGCGAGGGCGAGCACTCGGTCGTCGGTCGGGAGATTGACGTGGTAGAAGCGATCGACCGCCCGGCCGTCGAAGTCGAACGAGCCGACGAGGCCGCCGAGGTCGGGCGACCGCTCGTAGAGGCAGACCTTGACTCCCTGCTGGGCGAGCCGGAGAGCCGCGGTCATGCCGAGGATTCCGCCGCCCACGACCCCGACGGTCGGGCAGTTCATTCGGCGACCGCGTCGCGTGCGAGGCGCTGGCGCGCCATCAGTCGCCAGTAGTGGAAGATCGTTCGAAGGACGGGCATCTTGCTCTCGCCGACCCGCCGCGATGTATCGAGGCCAACGTCGACCTCCTCGATACGGGCGCCCAGCGAGGTCAGCTTGGAGAGCAGTTCGGCCTTGCAGGCGAAGCCGGGCTCACGAATCAGCCCGTCGCCATAGCGGTGAACAGCGGCACGGAGCGTAGAGGCGCGGTAGACGCGGTAGAAGGACGAGACGGTCTTGGCGTTCACACCGAGGATGCGGTTGACGACCAGTGCGGCGCCGCCGCTCAGAAGGCGGCGGAACTGGCTCACGTTGACCATCATCCACGAGGCGAGCACGAGCTCCGCGCCGGCCCGCGCGCGGCTGAGCATCTCAGGGAGTGCGTCGAGATCGCTCGTGGTATCGGCCTCGAGCGTCACTACCAGCGCTTCGTCCGAACATCGCTCGAGGGCGGCTGCGAAGCCGACGCGGAAGGCAGCGCCGGGACCCTGGTTCCGCTCGAGCTTGATTACCTCGGCCGGCAGTGGCCCCGAATAGGTCTCGACGATGTTCACGGTGCTGTCACGCGAGCCGTCATCCACGACGAGGAGCCGGCTTCCTGGAGGGAACAGCGCCGGCCTCGACTCGAGGTCTTTGAACAGGCGGGGGAGGTTCGCCTCCTCGTTGTACGCGGGGATGACGAAGAGGTTCGGGACCGACTCGAGCAGCTGAGGCGCGTGCCTCACACCACCTTCGGTCCTCTCGACGTACTGTGTTTCGGCCGCCGCCGCGGCGGCCGCGAACGAGCTCATCGTCCTCCCAGCTCCCCCGATTGCTTTTGGTTTTTCGACCGCGCGGGTAGAGCGGCCTGCGACACAGGCTAGGAGCGCTCAACACGGCTTCATAGGCCAGAAAATGAAGACTCCGCAGTTGTCCGGGAGCTGGTCGATGGGGGAGGATCCTTGCCGGGAGGCATCAGCCGTCGGCCGGCGGGCGCCCTGCCCGCGTCCAACTCGAGAGTGCGTGGGTAAGCGGGCGCCCCGCTTGGTCTCCGGAGCTGCCCGCTTACCCGAAGAGGCGGAGCCTGAGCTCTCGCCCCTTACGCCGTGGACCGCGGCCAGCCCGGACGGCGCAGTCAAAGGTACCGCGCGGCGAGCCTCCGGCCCATGCGACGATAGTCGAGTCGGAGGTCAGAGTTCGTCCACCCCCACGCCTCGGTTCTCCACGGGCGCCACACAGTCCACAGACTTTTCCCCAACATTCTCCCCTGCGACTCGTAGCGACACATCTTCCGGTTGGAAAATTCTACCGATCTCTATGAAAACTAGACCAATCGCCAGGCAAAAAGCCTTCCCAAGCTACTCGAAATACGCTAGAAACCTCTGGCACAGCGTTCTGTCCACAACTTCGAAAGGCGGCCCTTTCGTTGCACAGTACTTCTGAACAGCTCGGAGTCATTTGCGACTCCCACCCCATGTGGCTCGATGCGGTCGAGCAGGTTCTACGCCGAATCGGAATCCAAGTCGTCGGCAAGACGACGTCCTCGTCCGGGGCCCTCGCAATGGTCGAGGAATACCGCCCGGACCTACTGATCACCGAGCTCGAGAGCGCAAACGGCGAGCTCAGCGGGCTCGCGTTGATTGAACGCGCTCGCGCCGCGGTCCCGACGCTGCGGCCGATCGTGCTCTCGATGCACCAGGACGTCCAGATGATCGACGCGGCGCTCGTCGCTGGGGCGTCCGCTTTCGTCGTCAAGACAGCACATCCGGACGATCTCGCTTCGGCCGTGCGCCAGGCGTTTTCGCACTCGGTCTATCTCGCCGGCCGGCGAGCTGTGTTACCTGCTCCAGCAGCCGAGAAGCCGGTGGACGACGCTCCTGGTCTGACCCGCCGCGAGCTCGAGATCCTCAGGCTGGTCGCTGACGGGCACTCGAACGCGCAGCTGGCCCGCATGCTGTGGGTGACCGAGCAGACGGTGAAGTTCCACCTCTCGAACATCTACCGAAAGCTCGACGTCGCGAACCGGACCGAAGCGAGCCGCTGGGCACAGCGCAACGGACTGCTTCAGGACGCGGCGGCACACGCGCTCGTAGCGACCGCCTAGGCTCAAGGCGACAGGTCCAGACCGACCGGCCAGGCACAATGGCCGCGTGTTCAGCCCTGCGATCGAGAACCTCGTCGCGCAGCTGACGCGGCTGCCCGGCGTCGGCACGCGGACGGCGCAGCGGCTCGCGTTCCACCTGCTCCGCGCGCCCAAGGACGAGGCGCTCGAGCTCGCCGTCGCCCTACAGCAGGCGAAGGAGCGTGTCCGGTTCTGCACCGACTGCGGCAACTGGACGGAGGACGAGATCTGCGAGATCTGCCGCGACGCCCGCCGCGACCGCTCGGTCATCTGCGTCGTCGAGCAGCCTGCCGACGTCCTCTCGCTCGAGCGCACGCACGAGTACCGCGGCCTCTACCACGTCCTCGGCGGCGCGCTCTCGCCGCTCGACGGCGTCGACCCTGAGGACCTGCGCATCGACGAGCTCCTACGCCGCGTCGAGAGCGACAGTGTCGTCGAGGTCGTGCTCGCCACGAACCCGAACACGACCGGCGAGGCGACCGCGTCGTTCATCGCCGATCGCCTTCGCAGCCGCGTCCGCGTCACGCGCCTGGCGAGCGGGCTGCCGGTCGGAGGGGATCTCGAGTACGCCGACGAAGTAACGCTCGGACGAGCGCTCTCCGGCCGCCGGGAGGTCTAACCCTTGACGACGACGACCCAGTACGAAGGCGTTCCCGCGCTCGCGGGTGAGGCGCCGAGCAGGGCGGGCACCGTCGTGATGAAGTTCGGCGGCACCTCCGTCGCGGACACGGGACACATCAAAGCCGTGGCGCGCCGTCTGGTCGCCGCCCGCGAGGCAGGGAATCGCGTCGTCGCCGTCCTCTCGGCGATGGGTGACACGACCGACGCGCTCGTCCGCCTCGCCAACGAGGTCTCCCGTCGTCCCGCTCCGCGCGAGCTCGACATGTTGATCTCGGTCGGCGAGCGGGTCTCATGCGCCCTCGCGGCGATGGCGATCCACGATCTCGGCCACGAGGCGATCTCACTGACCGGATCTCAGGCGGGGATCGTCACCGACACGACGCATGGGAAGGCGAAGATCGTTGACGTCCGTGCGAAGCGGATCCACGAGGCGCTGGACGAGGACCGGATCGTGCTCGTCGCCGGCTTCCAGGGGGTCTCCACCGCCTTCGACGTGACCACGCTGGGGCGCGGCGGCTCGAACTTGACCGCGGTCGCCCTCGCCGCCGCTCTCGGCGCCGAGGCCTGTGAGATGTACACCGACGTCGAAGGCGTCTTCACCGCCGACCCGCGGGTCGTTCCGAGCGCGCGCAAGCTCCACGCGGTCAGCTACGAGGAGATGCTCGAGATGGCGGCGAGCGGCGCCAAGGTGCTCCAGCTACGCTCGGTCGAGTTCGCGCGCAACCACGGTGTCAGGCTCCTCGTCCGCTCGAGCTTCTCCGAGGCGGACGGGACCTGGATCCGCGAGGAGGACGAACGGATGCTCGAGAAAGCGATCATCTCCGGCGTCACGCACACGGTCGAGGAGGCGATCTACCGCGTCGAGGGAGCAAAGGCGTCCGAGCTCTTCGAGGCGCTCGCGGCCGCCGGTGCGAGCGTCGACACGATCATCCAGACAGGCCCGGAGATCGTCTTCTCCGCGCCCTTCTCCGACACCGAGGAGGTGACGCGGACGCTGGACGGGCTCGGCGTCCGGTGGTCGGCGCGCGAGGACCTCGGCAAGGTCAGCCTCGTCGGCGCCGGGATGAGGACCCATCCGGGGATCGCGGGCAAGACGTTCTCGACGCTCGCGGACATCGGCGTCGAGCCCCAGATCGTGAACACCTCGCCGATCAAGATCGCCTGCTTCGTCGCGCGGGACGACGTCGAGCGCGCGGTCAAGGCGCTGCACGAGGCCTTCGAGCTCGACACGGAGGAAGCGGAGCGCGCTCATGACTAACAAGTTCGGCGTCGTCGGCGCCACCGGCGCCGTCGGGACGGTGACGCTCGAGCTGCTGGCGCAGCGCGGTCACACGGACGTCCGCGCGTTCGCCTCCGCTCGCTCGGCCGGCAAGGAGGTCACTTTCGGCGGCAAGAAGCTCGTCGTCGAGGAGGCGACCCCGAAGAACCTTGCCGCCGCCCGCCTCGACCTTTGCTTCTTCTCGGTCGGGACCGGTCCGAGCCTCGAGCTTGTTCCGCCCACGGCCGCGGCCGGAACGACCTGCATCGACAAGTCGGACGCGTTCCGGCTCAGCGACGGGATCCCGCTCGTCGTCGCGGGCGTGAACGACCAGGCGCTGGACGGCGGAGGGATCGTCGCCAACCCGAACTGCTCCGCGATCCAGCTCGCCTGTGTGCTGAAGCCGCTGCACGACGCCGCCGGGCTCCGCCGCGTGCGGCTCGCCACGTACCAGTCGATGTCGGGCGCGGGCGACGCGGGGATCGAGCGGCTGCGGGCCATGGAGCCGATGAAGGCTGACCTCGCGATGGACTGGGAGCTCGACGGCGACGAGTTCAGCGAGGAGGCGAAGCTACGTGCCGAGACGCGCAAGATCCTCGAGCTGCCCGAGCTGCCGTTGCAGGCGACCTGCGTCCGCGTGCCGGTCCTGGTCGGGCACGCGCAGGCGATCTGGGTCGAGACCGAGGAGGCTCTCACTCCCGATCAGGCTCGCTCGATCCTCGCCAAAGCACCTCACGTCGCGCTGGAAGAGCTTGCTACGCCGGGGTCGGCAGCGGGCCGGGATGAGGTTCTTGTTGGTCGAATCCGCCAGGATTCGTCCCAGGAACTTGCGCTCTGGGCGGTGAACGACAACCTGCGCAAAGGCGCGGCGCTGAACGCGATCCAGATCGCCGAGCTGATCCTCGCTAAGGCCGGCGGGGAACGGGCGACGCCTCAGGCTCGAGTAGCTCCTTCACCTGCCTGACGAGCTTCTCTCGGCGTTTCTCCGGCACGAACTCCAGCCCGCCGAGCTCGAGTCGAACGAGCTCGACCCGCCCGAGCCGACGCACGGTTCCGAAGCCGAAGTCGGCGAGGAAGTCGCGGGGGAAGACGGTCCGGTGCACGAGGAAGCGCTCCTCCGCCGATTCGCCCTCCGGGTAGTGGTAGGCGAAGGCCTCGAGCGCCTTCCCGCCCCGCTCCTTGACGTCGGCGATCGCCGAAAGGAAGAGAGACTGAATCACCCACTGGGCCGAGCCCTCGACGAGGTAGGCGCAGGTGACGAGCACGGCGTCGTCCGAGGGCGGCCCGGCCGGCAGGTCGTCTGCCCGCGGAAAGAGCTCGCTGGGGCCGTACTGCATCTGGCCGAGCACCCTGCCGTCGTCGTCGACGTAGAGCGTCCCCCACGCGCCCCACTCGTCCTCGGCGCGTTCGATCCAACGCCGCTTGGAGATACTCCGCTCGCCGCGCGACTGCCACCACACGCACTCGTGGCAAACGGTTGGCCCGCTCGAGAACGTGGCTCCCGTGAGGCCCTGAACCCGCGTGGTCACGGCCTCGAGTGTAGGACGAGTTCGTACGCGGCGGGTCGCGCGAAGAAGCGAAAGGGGACGAACGTCGTCCCCAGCCCCGCCGAGAGGTGCAGCGTTCCCCCCGGCCGCTCGTACAAGCCCTCGACGTACGTCCACCGGATGTGAGACAGCCGCAGCTTGCCGCCCGGATACGGCACGGCAATCTGCCCCGCGTGGAGATGGCCGGCGAGGACGAGATCGAAGACGCCCGGCTCCAGCCGGTCGATCACCTGAGGGAAGTGACAGAGGAGGATTCTCAGTGCGGCATCCGGGTCGGCGAGCCGTTCGGGCCGAGCACGACCGATGCGGTAGGAGCGGGGATCGACACCCACGACCTGCACCTTCCGGCCGCGCAGCTCGATGATCTCGGCATCGTCCGCCAGCAGTCGCGCGGGACGCAGATCGTCGAGCCGAACCTCCTGCGAGAACGGGTCCTTGGAGACCGCGTAGTCGTGGTTTCCAAGCACCGCGTAGCAGTTCGGCATCCGTTCGAGCAGCTCCCGGAGCAACGGCTCGCCGCGACGGCGGGAAACGAGGTCGCCGGTGATCGCGGTCAGATCGGGCTGCCGCTCCTCGACCCAGTCGACAGCCCGGCGCACTGCCTCCGTCCCACGAGACGGCAACCCGAGATGAAAGTCGGAGAGGTGCGCGATCCTCAGCCCCTCGAGCTCCGGCGGCAGCCGCCGAAGCGGCACGTCCACCGTCTCGAGGCGCACCCACCCGGCCTCGAACCAGGCATAGCCGGCCGCGGCTCCCGCGGCGCCGACCGCTAGCGCCGGACCGATCAGACTTCGAGCTTCTCGAGCGCGGGCGTCACCGACACCACGTGACGCTTGAACTTCAGCTCCGATTCCTCGAGCCCGGCGGCGACGCCGATCAGCTGCGAGAGGTGAAGGATCGGCATCTGGAACGCACGGCCCGTCGAGGCCTCGAGCTTCTGCTGCCAGGCGTCCAGTGAGAGATGGCACAGCGGGCACGGCGTGACCATCGCGTCGGCACCGGCCTCCATCGCCTGCTCGATCGGCTGAATCAGCTCGCCGAGCGCCGTCTCCTCGCGGGCCTGGATGATCGGGAAGCCGCAGCACTTGACCTTGGCCGGATAGTCGACCGCCTCGCCGCCGCAGGCCTCGATGATCGCCTCGAGCGACCACGGGCGGTCGGGATCCTCGAAGCCGAGGAGCTTCGAGGGCCGGAGGATCTGGCAGCCGTAGAAGGGCGCGATGCGGAGCCCCTTCAGGCCCTTGTGCGCGGCGAGCTTGAGCTGCTCGTAGCCGTCCCCCTCGGCGATCAGCCAGAGCAGGTGCTTGACCTCGATCCCGCCGTTGTACGGCGGAACGCCGACCGTCTCGAGGTTGACGTTGACCCGCCCGCGCAGCTCCTCGTCGCGCTGGAGCTGGAGGTTCGCCTGCCTCAGGTTCAGCGTGCAGACGTTGCAGACCGTCATCAGCGTGTCGGCGCCGGTCGCCTCGCCGTAGGCCAGGATCCGCGCGTTCAGATGCAGGTAGTAGTCGGGCTCGGCCTCGTGGATGTCGCCGGCCCCGCAGCAGGTGACCGACTCCAGCTCGTCGAGCTCGATCCCGAGCTTGGGCGCCAACGCCTTGGTGGAGATGTCGAGCTCCTTCGCGGACAGCGCCGCCAGGCAGCCCTTGTAGTAGGCGACCTTAGGCACGTCCACGGTCCTCCGGACTCGCTCCGCTCCACTCGGTCCGCTCGATCCGCCCGAGCGCGTGCTCGCCCTGGACGATCCCGAGCGCGCCGTCGCGACCCTGGGTACGCACGAGCTCGTGGAGCGCCCGCGCCTCGTCCACGTTCTCGGCAACGTGCGGCGGCACCGGGACCGGCACCTTGCCGTGCCGGAAGAGGTTCAGCGCGAACTTGACCTCCTTGATCGCCGAGATCACGCCCTGCGTCTTCGGCACGAGCTCGGTCTCGCGCAGCCAGCCAGTCGTCTCCGCCGACTTGACGAACCACTTGGCGTGCTTCGCGCCCATGTCGTGGTCGATCCCCTGCTTGATCGACTCGGCGCCGAGCTTGGCGATCGCGTCCCGCGGGTCGACGCCCTTGGGGCAGCGCTCGTTGCAGAAGTAGCAGCGCGTGCAGTCCCAGATCCCGTGCTCCTCGTTGAGCGTGTTCAAGCGCTCGATGTCCGCCTGGTCGCGGGCATCGCCGACGAAGCGGAAGCCTTTCGCGAGCGCGGCCGGACCGAGGAAGTCGGGGTCGGACTCCATCGAGTTGCACTCCGAGACGCAGCAGCCGCACATGATGCAGAGCGACTCCTTGTGGATCACGTTCATCTGCTGCTGGGAGACGATCCGCTCCTTCTCGCCGACCTCGTCGTAGCCGGGGTCGAGCCAGGGCTTGACGGCGCGGACCTTGCCCCAGAACGGATCCATGTCGACCACGAGGTCCTTGACGATCGGCAGGTTGCCCATCGCCGAGATCACCGGGACATGGCCGCGGTCGACGATCGGCTTCATCCGCTCCTTGCAGGCGAGGACGGCGGCGCCGTCCATCCGCATCCCGCACGACCCGCAGATCATCATCCGGCAGCTCTTGCGGTAGGCGAGCGAGCCGTCGACCTTGTCCTTGATCAGGTCGAGGACGTCGAGCAGGCAGGCCCACTCGGGCGCCTCGACCTCGTACTCACGGAGCTCCTTCTCGCCCGTCTGCGCGTCGTAGCGCCAGATCTTCAGCGCCACCGGCATGGTGGCAGCGTCGGCGGGCGGGATCTCGACCGATGTCTCGGTCATCTCAGTAGGTCCTCTCCTGCGGCTGCCACTTCGTCATCGTTACCGGTTTCCAGTCGAGCCGCACGCGCCCGCTCGGGCTGAGCGACGTCAGCGTGTGCCTGAGGAAGTTCGCGTCGTCGCGGTCCGGGTAGTCGTACGGCCGTGCGTGCGCGCCGCGGCTCTCCCTACGCGCGAGGCCCGCGACGACCATGCACTCGGCGAGGTCGAGCAGGAAGCCGAGCTCGAGCGCCTGCGTCAGGTCGTTGTTGAAGACGTCGCCCTTGTCCTCGACCACGACGCGCCGGTAGCGCTCCTTCAGCCGCTCGATGATCCTGCCCTGCTCCTGCATCTGGTCCTCGCGCCGGAAGACGCCGAAGTTCTCGTGCATCGTCGCGGCAAGCTCGTCGCGGATCGCCCATGGGCGCTCGCCGTCGCTGCGGCCGAGCAGGGCGCCAAGCTCCCTCTCCGTGTCGGCCTCGAGCGACGGCGGGACGGCGACGGTGGTATGCGTCAATGCCCACTCGGCGGCGACGACGCCCGCACGCTTCCCGAAGGTGATCGTCTCCATCAGCGCGTTACCGCCGAGCCGGTTCGCGCCGTGGACGGAGACGCAGGCGCACTCGCCCGCAGCGTAGAGCCCGGTCACCGAGGTGAGACCGTCGAGATCGGTGTCGACGCCACCCATGTGGTAGTGCGCGCCGGGCCGGACCGGGATCGGCTCGTGGATCGGGTCGATGCCGGCGAAGACCATCGCCAGCTCTCGAGTGCCGTGCAGCCGCTCGTGGATCTTCTCTGCGCCCAGATGGCGCATGTCGAGCAGCACGTTGCCGTTGACGCCCCGGCCCTCGTCGATCTCGGTCTGTTCCGCGCGTGAGATGACGTCGCGACTCGCCAGCTCCATCGCGTTGGGCGCGTAGCGCTCGAGGAAGCGCTCGTTCTCGGCGTTGAGCAGGTAGGCGCCCTCGCCGCGGGTGCCCTCCGTGATCAGCACGCCCGACGGCGCCAGCGTCGTCGGGTGGAACTGCATCATCTCCATGTCCTCGAGGGCGACCCCGACGCGGAGCGCCATCGCCATCCCGTCGCCCGTACATGCATAGGCGTTGGTCGTCCCCGTGTAGAGCCGGCCGGCGCCGCCGGTGGCCAGGATCACCGTCTTCGCGCCGATCGTCTTCAGCCCGCCGTTGAGGAGATCCCATGCGATCACCCCCTGGCAGCGGTCGTCGTCGATCACGAGCTTCCAGGCGAAGAACTCGTCGTAGGTGAAGATGTCGCGCTTCATCACCTGCTCGTAGAGGACGTGGACGAGCACGTGGCCGGTGATGTCCGCCGCGTAGGCGGTGCGCGGTTCGCCGGCTGCTCCGAACGGCCGCTGCGCGATCCGCCCGTCCTCGGTGCGCGAGAACACGGCACCCCAGTGCTCGAGTTGGTACACGTCGTCGGGCGCCTCGTTGCAGAGCACCTCGATCGCGTCCTGGTCGCCCAGGTAGTCCGAGCCCTTGACGGTGTCGAAGGCGTGCTTCTCGGGGTCGTCCTCGGAGGCGTTCCCGAGCGCGGCGTTGATACCGCCCTCGGCCGCGCCGGAGTGGCTGCGAACAGGGTGGATCTTCGAGAGCAATGCGACGTCCGCGCCCTGGTCGAAAGCCTCGATCGCGGCGCGCATTCCCGCGCAACCGGCACCGACGACGAGCACGTCGTGAGTCGCTTCCACTACCACCGGACGCTATCGGATGGCGCTGGCGCTGGGCCTTGTTACAGACCGCGCGAGAGCTCTAGAGGATGCGCCCGAAGAAGGGGTCGTACTTGGCGAAGAAGACTCGGCCGAGCTTCACGTTCGAGATGCGGCCGCCCCTGATCGCGAAGTAGGTCATCACCGCGCCTTTGGCCCGCGAGCCGAGGTAGCAGTAGCGGTGCGGCGTACGCTGCCACGGATACGGCGACGGCGTCCGCCACGTCAGACAGCGAACGCCCTTGACGCCCCGTCGTAGCGCCGCCTCCTTCGAGCCGACGCGGACGGTCGTGCCGTCGACCTTGTAGCGGCCGGAAAACACCTCGAAGCGCGAGACCCGGCCTCGTGTGAAGAGGATGCGCAGAGCGCCACCGAAGTACTCGTAGACCGGCGCCTGCGGCGTGCCGTCCAGACTCGGCGGCGGGCCGAGCGCGGTGCGCGCGTCCTCGGTCTTCATACCGAGCGTGGCGTAGTCGACGCCCTTTCCGGGCACGATCCCCGGGGTCGGCGGGACCGCAAATCGGGTCGCCGGCGACCATTCGGTCACGTCGTCTGGACAAGCGTCGGCGTCAGGCGGACACGGCGGCGCCGGCGTCACAGAGGCAATGTGGAAATACCACGTACCGGCCGCGAATCGATTACCGGCCTTCCACGACGACTGGCGGGGCTTCAGCGGCGACTCTTCGTCCGCGTCCGGCCAGAATACGTTCGGATTGGCGGGGAGCGAGCGGGCGAACTGGATCATGTCGGCTCTCGAGCCGGCGGGAATCGTCCACGAGATCGCCGGCTTGCCGTACGTCACCCCAGCGTTGGCGATGGTGGGCGGCGCCGCCCCGCCAGGCAATGCGAATACCGCAACAAGCACTGAGATAGGCAGCGTACGGACGAGTAGTGTCATCAGGTCCCCTAGGCGCGCCTCGGCCGCGCTCTCGAAATGTAGTGCGGAAAGGGCTGGTTTTCAGCCCCTCGAACGGGCAGGCCTCGTCTAGACCTGTGGCCCCGCGGAGGCGACGGCCTCGGCGGCCTCGTCTGCGAACTGCTCGAAGTTGTCCCGGAACATCCGGGCGAGCTCGCGCGCCTTACGGTCGTACGCCACGGGATCGCTCCAGGTCGACCGCGGGTCGAGCAGCCGTCCCTCCACGCCGGGGATCTCGACCGGGACCTCGAAGCCGAAGACCGGATCCTCGCGGTACTCGACTCCGTCGAGCTCTCCGTCGAGTGCCTTGCGCAGCATCGCCCGGGTCGCCTGAATCGGCATCCGCTCGCCCTCGCCGAACGGCCCGCCCGTCCAGCCCGTGTTCACGAGCCAGACCACTGCGTGTGGGTGCTGGTCGAGCTTGTCGCCGAGCATGTGCGCGTTAACCGCCGGCGGCTGTGGGAGGAACGGCGCACCGAAGCACGCGGAGAACGTCGGCTGCGGCTCTGTGACGCCGATCTCGGTCCCAGCCAGCTTCGCGGTGAAGCCGGAGAGGAAGTAGAACATCGCCTGCTCGCGGGAGAGGCGCGCAATCGGCGGCAGAATCCCGAACGCATCGGCGGTCAGGAAGACGATCGAGGCAGGATGGCCGGCGCGCTTCTCGGGCAGCGCATTCGCGATCTGCTCGAGCTTGTAGGCGGCGCGCGTGTTCTCGGTCTTGGAGTCGTCGTCGAGGTCGAGGATGCCGCGCTCGTCGACGACGACGTTCTCCAGCACCGTTCCCCAGGACCGGGTCGTCGCGTAGATCTGCGGCTCCGCCTCCTCGGAGAGGCGGATCACCTTCGCGTAGCAGCCACCTTCGATGTTGAAGACACCGTCGTCCGACCAGCCGTGCTCGTCGTCTCCGATCAGGTGCCGCTCGGGGTCGGCCGACAGCGTCGTCTTCCCCGTCCCCGAAAGGCCGAAGAAGATCGCGACCCGACCGTCGTCGTCCACGTTCGCCGAGCAGTGCATCGGGAAGACCCCTGCCTGCGGCAACCGGTCGTTCATCAGCGTGAAGATCGACTTCTTGATCTCCCCGGCGTAGTAGGTGCCGCCGATCAGCACCTCGGCCCGAGTGGGATGGAGGACGATAAAGGTCTTGCTTCGCGTCCGGTCCTCGGCGGGATCAGCCTCGACGGCCGGTGCATGCAGGACGAGCGCCTCCGGCTCGAAGTCGGCGAGCTCCTCCTCGATCGGGTCGATGAACAGCGTCTTCGCGAACAGTCCATGCCAGGGGCTGTCGGTGATCACACGCAGCGCGAGCCGATGCGCCGAATCGGCGCCGGCGAACGCGTCGACGACGTAGAGGTCGCGGCCGTCGAGATGAGTCACGACCTTCTCGCGCAGCCCCTCGAAGTGGTCCTCGTCGAGATCCTGGTTGACCTTGCTCCACCAGATCCGGTCCTCCGAGCCCGGCTCGCGGACGAGGAACTTGTCGTTCGGGGAGCGGCCGGTATGGACGCCCGTGTCGACCACGAGTGGGCCCCCTTCCGCCAGCCGTCCGTCGCGCCGCTCGAGCGCATGGGTATAGAGGAGCGCCGTCGTCGGCTGGTAGTGAACGCGGCCGCCGGGGGTGAGCCCGTGCCCAGCCAGATCGACGTGTTCGCGTACGTCCTCGATGATCGCCATCGGCTCTCCTTCGGTTCCGCAACGGGATTTCCCGCCCGAAACAGGCTGCATATCGTATGGCAATGGCCATTCGACCGCCGAAGCCGCAGCTGACGGACGGCGTCGTCACGCTGAGACTCTGGGGTGCGAAAGGCGATGTGGAGGCAATCACGGCAGCCTGCAACGACCGCGCGATCGCAGAGTTTCTCGACCTGATTCCGTCGCCGTACACCGAAGCCGATGCGCGGGCGTACATCGAGCTCTGCCGCGAAGGTTGGAGCGACGGAACCCTGACGAACTTCGCGATCACGGACGCGGAGGACGGCGAGGCGGTCGGCTCGGTCGGCGTGCGCTGGCTCGAGCCCGACCAGGGCGTGGCCGAGCTCGGCTACTGGGTCGCGCCACAGGCGAGAGGCAGAGGCGTATGCACGCGGGCAGTGAGGCTCGTGTCGCGCTGGCTGATCGCGGATCACGGCATCGAACGGCTGCAGCTGCGTGCTGACGAGCAGAACGGCGCCTCCCGAAAGGTCGCGGAGAACGCGGGCTTCACCCAGGAGGGAATCCTGCGCTCGAGCCGGTACAACCCTCGACTCGGCCGCCGCATCAACTTCGTCATGTACTCGCTGCTGCCCGACGAGCTCTAGCCCCGCGGTCATACTCGCGGCCGTGCGGGAAGACGGCTCGCCCTCCGGCCTCGGCGTCGCTCTTGCCGCCGGCTGGCGCGAGCTCGCTCTCTACCTCGCCGCCGGCGCCGTGTACGTCGCTCTCGGTGTCGCCTTCCCGGAGCTTCTCTTCGCCTGGGTCGTCAGCGTCGGCTTCCTCCTCTTCTCGGTCGTCGTCTTGCCCGCGCTCGTCCGCCGCCTTCGTTCGTGAGCTGGACAGCGCACGACCTCGAGCCCTACGTCATCCAGAAAGAGCTCGGGAAGCGAGTCGCCTTCGTGCCGCTGCTCATCGGCTCGTACGCCCCCGACATGGCGTCGAAGTGGTTCGTCTACGGGATCTCGCTCTTCGGCGTCGAGCTCAAGGCCGACAACCCGGCCCAGTTCCATCGCGGCTGGCCGGGCGCGGGTTTCACCCACTCACTCTTGTTCGGCGTCCTGATCGGGCTGGTCCTCTATGCGGTCTGGCGCAACAAGGTGGTCGCCTACAGCTTCGTGATCGGGCAGTGGGCGCACGCCTTTACCGACGCCGGCGACACAGTGGGGACGATGTTGCTCTTCCCCTTCACCGACCACCTCTTCGCGGCCGGCGCCTGGGCGTACGCGGGCCAGACGGGACGGTACGTCGACGCCGGCGCGTACTTCAGCGGGCTCGGCCTCGTCTGGGACGGACTGTTCGTCGTCTGGGCGATCCTCGGCTGGCGCGTGCTCACGCGTGGGTACTTTCGGACGACGGTCATGGCCGCCGATCCGTTCTGGCGCTGGGCTGGCCGTCACCTGTCCGAGACGACGCTCGTCGCCCTCTATCGCGCCTCCTTCTTCTACGGCGTCGCGCGCTGGACGGCCTGGCTGATCTGGGCCCACCTGGTCAGGTCCTTCGCGTTCGATTTCCGCTGGGGCGGCCCCAGATGGGTACCTCGGGTCTACGCCGATGAGCTGAACACCGCGCCCGCCTGCCGGTGTCCCGGCTGTTGCTCAATGCGGCCGCGGCTCGGCTTCTACGGCGCCGTGGCGGTCTGCGCCTGGGCCAAGGGGCTCACCGCTTCGAGATCCGGAAGATCACGCCGCGTCCATGGTCGGCCACGAGTAGTGCGCCGCCCGCGTCGACGGCGACGGCCAGCGGGTGCTCGAGGCCCGTAGCGAACGTCGAGACGGCCGCAGTGCGCCCCTGGCGAAGCGCACAAGCGCACAGGCGACGAGGAAGGACGCGACCTTCACGGGCGCGAATGGTGCCCCGGTGGAGCCGTCAGCTGCAATCGAGAGGTTTCTGGCCAGCCCGGCGCTTTCGGAGTCGACCCGGCGCGCCTACCGCTTTGACGTCGAGGAGTTCGCAGCCTGGCTGGAGCAGCACGCGGGCTCCCTCGACAGCGTCGACGCGCGGCTGCTCGCCGCATACGCCGCCGAGCTCGGCGCGGCGCGCCCAGGCCGAACGCCGCGGCGGCTCGCTCCAGCGACGATCGCCCGCAAGCTCGCCGCCGTCCGCGCCTTCCTGCGCTTCACGCTCGGTGCGGCCCGGGTGCCGGACGCACGGTTCGCCCCACGACGGCCACGCAGGCTTCCGTCCGCGCCGAAGCCGGAGGAGATCAACGCCGAGCTCGAGGCTCTCGGCGCCGGCGCGCCGCTCGAGATCAGGAACCGCGCCCTCGCCGAGTTGATCTACTCGGCCGGGCTCCGCAGCCGGGAAGCGGTCGACCTCGACCTCTCCGACGTGGACTTCGAGCGCGAAGCTGTCCGCGTGCTCGGCAAGGGCGGCAAGGAGCGGGTTGTCCCCCTCGGCGAGGAGGCCGCGTACTGGCTCGCCCGCTGGCTGCAGCTGCGCCCACGCCTGCCGGCCGGGGGGCAGGACGCGCTCTTCATCTCGGCCCGTGGGCGGAGGCTCGACACGAGCACCGTTCGCCGCCTCCTTCCCCACCCCCACCGCTTGCGCCATGCCTTCGCCACCCATCTCCTCGAGGGCGGCGCCGACCTAAGGACGATTCAGGAGCTCCTCGGCCACAGCTCGCTCTCGACCACCCAGGTCTACAGCCATGTCGACGGCAAACGACTCCGCAGGGTCTATGACCGCTCCCATCCCCGATCCTGAGCTCGAGGCCTACCTCGCACTGTCGGCGGCGCGGCTGGCGCCGCGCACGGTCGAGGCCTATCGCCGCGACCTGACCGGGCTCGCGGGCTGGCTCGGCCGTCCGGTCGCCTCCGTGACGACCGAGGAGCTCGAACGGTGGGTGGCGGAGCTCAGGGCCGCAGGCCTCTCGCCGGCAACCATCGCCCGTCGCATCGCATCGCTCCGCTCGCTGTTCCGCCATCTCGTCCTGATCGGCGCCGTCACCGAGAACCCGGCGGCCGAGCTCGAGCTTCCGCGGCGGATCAGGCGGCTGCCGCGCACGCTCTCGCCGGGTGAGGCGGAGCGCCTGATCGACGCGGCTGCCGGGACGACGCCCCGGGCGCTCCGAGATCGGGCGCTGGTCGAGCTGC
The DNA here is from genome assembly GCA_963752845.1 of uncultured Actinomycetes bacterium. Lineage (GTDB taxonomy): Bacteria > Actinomycetota > Thermoleophilia > Gaiellales > Gaiellaceae > JACDAN01. Next base: position 151,327 of record CAVVZV010000004.1, read on the forward strand.
TCTACGGCGCCGGGCTTCGGGTCAGCGAGGCGGTCTCGCTCGACCGGGCCGGCGTCGACCTCGACCAGCGGCTCGTCAGGACGATCGGCAAGGGCGGGAAGGAGCGGGTCGTGCCCGTCGGTCGCCAGGCAGTCGATGCGCTGCGGCGCTACCTGGCCAGAGGCCGGCCGCACCTCGACCGCCGTCACCGTCCGGAGCTCTTCCTCAACGCCCAGGGCGGGCCGCTTACGCGCGCCGGTGCGTTTCTGATCCTCCGGCGGCTCGCCGCGAAGGCCGGGCTCGAGCCGGAGCGGATCCATCCCCACCTCCTGCGGCACTCGTTCGCTACGCACCTACTCGAGGGCGGCGCCGACCTGAGAAGCGTTCAGGAGATGCTCGGCCACGCCGATCTCTCCACGACCGAGCTCTATACGCACGTTACGGACCGGCGAAGGCGGGAAATATATTTTCAGGCGCACCCGCACGCCCGTCGGCGACAACGATGAAGACGATGACGGCACAGTCCGCGCTCCTCCTGGCATCGACGGCCGGGGTCGGTTTTCTGATGGTCGTCGCCGGGGTCGAGAAGCGAGCGCTCGAGTGGCGGCGTCGGCGCCGGGTCTGCCCCGGCTGCGGCCGGCGCATCCCGGGCCGGTGTAGCTGCTAGCGCTGTCGGCTCTTCTTGGTGAGCAGCGCGGCGATCCGCCTCGCCGCCTCGCGTAGCTCACGCGGCTGCTCGTCGTCCCCCGCGATCCCCTCGAGGATCACGATCGTGTCGCGATTCGGCGAGCCGTTCTTCAGGCACAGGATCGCCAGGCGCCGGACCGTCTGGTTGGGATCGGACGAGGCCAGCGTGTGCAGCAGCGAGCGGTCGGCGTTTACCGGCGCCGGCCCGTCCCGGGAGAGCAGCTCGAGCGAGAGCAACGCCGAGCCGCGTGCGGCCGGGCTCTCGTCCTCGAGCCCGCGCCGAAGGAGCTCGAGCTTCTGGCGGTAGCGGAACTGGCCGATCGCGCGGTAGGCGACGGCGCGCTCGCGGAAATCCGAGCTGCGCGCCGCGCCTTCGAGCTCGTCGTCCCATTGGGCCCGCAATGCGGCGAGCTCGCGTTCGGAGCCCGCTGCTGCGAGCTCGTCGGCCTCGGCGCCGGCTGTGGCTAGCTCAGACAGCGGAAAGCGACCGGGGCGCCGGCCCGACGTACTTCGCGGACGGCCGGAACAGGCGGCCCGTGCGCTTCTGCTCGAGAATGTGGGCGGACCAGCCCGCCACCCGCGAGCAGGCGAACATCGCGGGCGCCAGCGGCGGCGGGATCTCGGCGACGTCGAGCACGATCGCCGAGTAGTACTCGACGTTCGTCGCGAGCACCCGGTCGGGGGACTTCTCCTGGAGGGCTTTCAGCGCGACCTGCTCGAGCTGCTCGGCGACCTCGACCTGCGGCGCGCCAAGCTCGTTCGCGGTCTGCTTGAGGATGCGGGAGCGTGGATCCTCGGCGCGATAGATGCGATGGCCGAAGCCCATGATCCGCTTCCCGGCGGCGAGCCGCTCGTGGACCCACTTCTCGGCGTCGCCCATCGCCGCCACTTCTTCCAGCATCGGCTTGACGTAGGCCGGCGCGCCGCCGTGCAGCGGGCCCGAGAGCGCCCCCACAGCGGCGGACAGCGCCGCGCCGCAGTCGGCGCCGGTCGAGGCGACGACCCTCGCGGTGAAGGTCGACGCGTTCAACCCATGCTCTGCCGTGCAGATCCAGTAGGTGTCGATCGCCTTGACGTGGCGCGGGTCGGCCTCGCCGCGCCAGCGGAGCAGGAACTTCTCCGCCGCCGTGTCCCCCTGCGCGACGACGTCGTCGGGCGCGGGCTCGCGTCCGTCCGCGATCGCGGCCGAGCGAGCGACGATCTCCATCATCTCAGCGGAGAGGCGGCCGAGGTCCTCGCGGGCCTGCTCGTCGGAGATCTCGTTCAGCTTGCCGAGCTTCCACTCGCCGGCGAGGCGCGCGGTCTCAGCCTGGAGGTCGGCAGGCGCATTGCCGGTCAGCGCGGCCGGCTCATACGGCTCCGGGTCGGGCATCTTCGACTCGAGGTCGTTGTCGACCAGCAAGCCCCAGACGTTCTCGTACGGGACGTTGCCGACGAGCTCCTCGATGTCGACGCCGCGGTAGCGGAGCGAGCCGCCCTCGCGGTCGGGCTCCGCGATCTCGGTCTCGACCGCGACGATCCCTTCCAGGCCGGGCTTGAAGTCGCTCATGGCGCGGAATCTACCCGGACCGGGCCGGGCTTAGGCTCAGCTAGAGTCGCCGCGGTATGGCTCACCGAGTCACGCTCATCCCCGGCGACGGCACCGGACCGGAGCTCACGGAGGCGACGCGCCGCGTGCTCGAGGCGACCGGAGTCGAATTCGACTGGGACGTGCAGCACGCGGGCGCCGACGTCATGGACGAATACGGCGGCAACCCGCTGCCGGAGCACGTTCTCGACTCGATCCGGGAGACAGGGGTGGCGCTCAAGGGGCCGATCACGACGCCGGTCGGCGGCGGCTTCCGCTCGGTCAACGTCACGCTGCGGAAAGCGCTCGACCTCTACGGGCAGGTGAGGCCGTGCAAGAGCTACGCCGGCGTGCGCTCGCGCTTCGACGACGTCGACCTGGTCGTCATCCGCGAGAACACCGAGGACCTCTACGCGGGGATCGAGTACGAGGAGGGAACGGACGATGCGCGCGAGCTGATCGCCTGGATCGAGCGTCACGGCGGCAAGCTCCGCTATCCGGATGCGGGAATCTCGATCAAGCCGCTGTCGGTGACCGGCTCGCGGCGAATCGTCGAGTTCGCGTTCGAATACGCGCGCCGGAACGGCCGCCGCAAGGTCACCGCCGTCCACAAGGCGAACATCATGAAGTTCACGGACGGTCTCTACCTGCGCGTCGCCCGCGAGGTCGCAGAGCAGAACACGGACGTCGAGTTCGACGACCGGATCGTGGACAACATGTGCATGCAGCTCGTCCAGCGGCCCGAGGAGTACGACGTCCTCGTCTGCCCGAACCTCTACGGCGACATCGTCTCCGACCTCTGCGCCGGGATGATCGGCGGGCTCGGAATGGCGCCCGGCGCCAACTTCGGCGAGGGCACGGCGATCTTCGAGCCCACCCACGGCTCGGCGCCCAAGTATGCCGGGCAGAACAAGGTCAACCCGATGGCGCAGATGCTCTCTGGCGTGATGATGCTCCGCTACCTCGAGGAGGGGGATGCGGCTGAACGGCTGGAGGGGGCGATCGCCGAGGTGATCCGCGAGGGCAAGAGCGTCACCTACGACATGAAGCCGACGCCGCGACGACCCGACGGCGGTTGGGACGAGCGAGGTCGCGGACGCGATCATCGACAAGCTCGGCGTCAGGGTCTGATGGAGCTCGGGCGTCACGAGTTCACGCCGGCCAGAGGCCGGCGAAAGGTGACGGTCGTCGGCGCCGGCAACGTCGGCGCTACGTGCGCGCAGGAGCTGGCGCGCCGCGACTACTGCGAGGTCGCGCTCGTCGACATCAAGGAAGGGCTCGCCGAGGGAAAGGCGCTCGACATCAACCAGGCGGGCGCCGTGCTCGGCTACGAGCCGCGGGTGACCGGCTCGACCGAGTACGACATCACCGCCGGCTCCGACGTGGTCGTGATCACGGCAGGCGTGCCGCGCACCGGCGACATGAGCCGGGACGACCTGGTCGCGACGAACGAGAAGATCGTCGGCTCGGTGACCGAGCAGGCCGCGGGCAACTCCCCTGACGCGATCCTGATCGTGGTCTCCAACCCGCTCGACGCGATGTGCCACGTCGCGAAGAACGTCTCCGGCTGGCCGAAGAACCGCGTCTTCGGCATGGCCGGCATCCTCGACACCGCGCGCTTCGCCACCTTCATCGCGCTGGGAGACGGGCGCCTCGGTCAAGGACGTGACGGCGATGGTGCTCGGCGGTCACGGCGATCAGATGGTCTCGGTCGTCTCGGCGACGACCGTCGGCGGTGTCCCGCTGCGCAAGCTCGTCTCCGACGACCGGATCGCGGAGCTCGTGGCGCGGACGGCTGGCGGCGGCGGCGAGATCGTCAAGCTGCTCGGCACCTCGGCCTGGTACGCGCCCGGGCGCGGCGGCGGCCCAGATGGTCGACTCGATCATGCTCGACGAGAAGCGCGTCCTGCCCTGCACGGCCTACCTCGAGGGCGAGTACGGGATCGACGACCTCTACATGGGCGTGCCGGTCAAGCTCGGCGCCGGCGGGATCGAGGAGATCGTCCAGCTCGACCTCTCCGAGGAGGAGCAGCGGCTCCTGCGCGAGTCGGCCGACGCCGTCCGTGAGGTCGTCGGCGTCCTCTCAAAGTAGAACCCGATGGACCTGGGGCTGACCGGCCGGACGGCGATCGTCTGCGGCGCCTCGTCCGGGATGGGCTTGGCGATCGCGCGTGCCCTGGCCGCGGAGGGCGCAAACGTGGCGATGTTCGCGCGGCGCCGCGACCTGCTCGAGCGGGAGGCGGAGCAAGTCGGCGCGCTCGCCGTGCGCGGCGACGTCACGGACCCCGAGCGACCTCGAGCGGCTGGTCGAGCGAACGCTCGCGCGCCTTCGGCGGCATCGACATCCTCGTCAACAACAGCGGCGGCCCGCCGAGGACGAAGGCGGTCGAGATCGACCACGATTCGCTCCAGGACGCCGTCGACCTGCTGCTCCACTCCGCGATCGGCCTGACGAACCTCTGCCTCCCCCACCTGCGCCGCAGCGGGCACGGCCGGATCGTCAACATCACCTCGAGCTCCGTGCGCGAGCCGATCGACAACCTGGCGCTATCGAACACCGTCCGCCCGGGAGTGATCGGCTGGGCGAAGACGCTGTCCAGGGAGGTCGGCCCCGACGGCGTCACGGTCAACTCGATCGCGCCGGGGCGGATCGACACCGAGCGGCTGGCCGAGGTCTACCCCGACGGCCCGACCGAGGCCGACGTCCAGGCGATCTCGCTGCGGCGCTTCGGGCGACCTGAGGAGATCGCCGAGGTCGTCTGCTTCCTCGCGTCCGACCGCGCGTCGTACATCACGGGCACGACGATCGCGGTCGACGGCGGCCTGATACGCGGCCTCCTATGAAGCGACGACCTTCCTGGCCGACGCTCTTGCTTGCGCTGGGGGCAGCGCTCCTGGTGCTCGTCGGCGTGCTCTACGTCGCCCCGTCCGACGACTACATCCTTCTGCCGGACGACGCGCGGGCCCTCGAGCCGCTCGTCGAGGTCCCGGGCGAGCGCGAGGACCAGGACGGCGGCGGGATCTACTACGTCGCGGTCGACGTCCGCCAGGCGAGCCTGCTGGAACAAGCTCTTCCCGGGACTGCAGGACGGCGCGACGCTGGTACCGGAGGATGTCATCAATCCACAGGGCGTCGACGAGAAGGTACGCCGGGAGGGAGAGCTTCGCGCGATGCGCCAGAGCCAGACGTACGCGACGGCGGTAGCGCTGCGCGAGCTCGGCTATCGAATTCGAATCGAGCCGGTCGGCGCACGCGTCGAGGAGACGGTGAAGGGGTACCCCGCCGCGAAGAAGCTGCGCGCCGGCGACCTGATCACCAGGGTCGACGGCGTCCCCGTCACGATTCCGGACGATCTGACGCGGATCCTCGCGCAGCACAAGCCCGGCGAGCAGATCGCACTCCGGGTGCGCCGGCAGGGGAAAGACCGGCAGATCGTCCTTCGCGCGGTCGCGAATCCGGCCGATCCTCGCAAGGCGTTTCTTGGCGTTCAGCTCACAGAGCCGAGAGTCAAGCTCCCGCTGCCGGTGAAGTTCGACCTGGGGCAGGTCGGCGGCCCTTCCGCCGGTCTCGCTTTCGCGCTCGACCTCCTCGAGGAGCTCGGGCACGATGTCGACCATGGCCAGCGTGTCGCGGCCACCGGAGAGATCCGCCTCGACGGATCGGTGCGGGAGGTCGGCGGCGTGAAGCAGAAAACCATCGGCGCGCGCCGTTCGGACATGGATCTGTTCCTCGTGCCTGGGGAAAACGCGGCCGAGGCCCGGCGTTATGCCAATGGTCTTCGGGTCGTCCCTGTGGACAGCTTTCAACAGGCGTTGCAGGCTCTGGCAACGGAAGCGGAAACCAGCTGAGAAACCCTCAATTTCCGGCGGTTTCTTTTGCGCGGAAATTGCATCGTTTTTGTGAAACGCCCCCCTTGCGCGGACGTGACAAAGGTCGCAAGATGCCGCCCTTAGGGAGAGATCGGGGAACGCTCGAGAACCTATCCTTGGAGGTCAGGTTCGAAATGAGCAAACGAGCCGAGGCAAGCTGCAGCGATTGCTATTTCCGCAGGGCGGGACTTTGCGCCCTCCCCCTGGACTCCCCCTGTCCAACGTTCAGGCCAGCGACGCCCCGTAGCCTGCGGCCGCCGCAGCAGCCTCGGCTCGTTCCCCGACCCGCTTAGGCGCCGCTTGCGGTGCCGCCTTCCGGATGACGGGCTTTGCCCGTCATCCGTCTGAAACGACCGGTCGCCACCGTTAAATCGATTCGACGCGGCCCCTTAGCTCCTTAGACTGCGGCGGATGTTCCGCCGCTTCGGCGCCGACGAATCGCAGGTCCGGCTGTGGTCGGTCCTCGCCGGCCTGCTGCTGCTCGCGCTCTACGTAATCGCCTTCGTCGTCAAGAACGACGACAGGATCGAGATCGACTTCGTGCTCTTCACGGCGGCGGTCTCCCTGATCTGGCTGATCGTCTTCACGTTCGCGCTCGGTGTGCTAGGCGGAGTGCTGTTCTCGCAGATCTACCGCCGGCGCAGAGCGCAGCAGAGACGCGAGCCGGGCGGCGGCGTCGGCCAGGTGGGCGGGCGACGCGAAGCTGAAAGCGAGCCGGGCGGCTGAGCGGCCGCCGCCGCCCGCGAAGAAGTCCGGGCCGGGGACGAACGTCACGCCGACGCGCTCGGCGGCCACTAGCAGCGCCGCGGCGTCCACGCCGTCGGGAAGCTCGAGCCAGAGGAAGTAGCCGCCCTCGGGACGGTTCCAGCGGGCGCCTAGCCCCTCGAGGTGCTCGTCGAGCGCCTGGAGTAGCGCGTCCCGCCGGGCCTTGAGCAGTGACCGGACGAGCTGGAGATTGCGCTCGAGCGCACCTCGGCGCAGGAACTCGTAGACCGTCGCCTGGGAGAGGAGTGCCGGCGTGATGTACGTCGACGTCGCCAGCGCCTCGACGTGGCCCGCCAGCAGCTCGGGAAGGACGAGGTATCCGACGCGCACTCCAGGCGCAACGATCTTCGAGAACGACGACGAATAGATCACTCGCGCGCCGCCCTCGAGCTCGTGCAGCGTCGGCGGCGCGACCCCTTCGAAGCGGACGAGCCCGTACGGGTCGTCCTCGAGCACCAGGAGATCGTGCTCGGCGACCAGCTCGACGAGGCGACGGCGCCCCTCCACACCGAGCGTCCGCCCGCTTGGATTCTGGAAGGTCGGGATCACGTAGAGAAACGCCGGCCATGGTCCCCGTCCAAGCTCCTCCCCGAGCGCGTCGAGGTCGATCCCCTCGTCGTTCTGGTCCACCGCCACGATCTGCGCGCCGAGCGAATCGAGGATCTTCAGCGGCCGGTCGTAGGTCGGCGCCTCGACCAGTACGCGGGCGCCGTCTCGTGCGAGCAGCTCGGCGAGGAAGACGAAGCCCTGGAGCGACCCGTTCGTGACGACGACTCGCCCCGGCTCGACGCCGTGGCGCTCAGCGATCCAGTCGCGGAGCGGCCCATAGCCGCCAGACGGGCCGTACGAGAGCGCCGTCGAACCGTCGTTCAGGATCGCTGCTCGTGCGCATTCCGCGAGCTCCTCGACGGGGATGAGCTCCGGCGCCGGGACACCGCGGGCGAGCGAGATCGTCTCCACGCGAGCGACTTTAGGAGCGTTCTCGGATGCCGTCCAGGGGAAGGACGCGCCCGGCGACGGGGGACGAGTGGATGATCGACGTCGTCGTCTGGCCGAGGACGATGAAGCGGTCGAGGATCTCCTCGAGATCGTCCATCGACCGGAGGTGGAGCCTCACGAAGAAGCAGTCCTCCCCGGTAATGCGGTGGCAGTCGACCACTTCCGGGATCTCTCGGGCCAGCTCCGGGATCTTCTGAAGCTGGCGCGTCGTCGGCCGAACCCGCACTACCGCTGCGATCGGAAAGCCGATCGCCTTCGGATCGACCTCGGCGCGATACCCCGTGATCACACCGGCGCGCTCGAGTCGCTGCACGCGCTCGGCTACCGCCGGCGCCGACAGATTGATCCGCCGGCCGAGCTCGGCCATCGTCACGCGGGCGTCCGCCTGCAGTTCTTGGAGGAGACGGCAGTTGATTGGGTCAAGCAGCTGATTTTCGTTTGCCATGACCTCGAAACTCCTTTGCATCGTAGGCATTGGACCCGAAACGCCTTGGCCTGAGTCTGGCAGAAACCGACCGCTGACGGGACCCTTTCAAGGTGCAGCACGCCGCCACACTCCCCCCGAACAGGTTCGCGCGCATCGCGGCGAGCGCGCCGCCCGAGAGCTTCTTCGTCGGAAGTGCGGTCTTCCACTACCTCGGCCCGGCCTTCGCGGTCCTGCTCTTCGCCCTTGTCGAGCCTCTCGGGGTGGCCTGGCTGCGGATCGCCGCCGCCGCTGCCGTCTTCGCGCTCTGGCGGCGCCCCTGGCGGGTGCTCGCAGCGCTGGACCGGAGTGGACGCCGGACGGTCATTGCCATGGGGGTCGTCCTGGCCGTGATGAACGCGTGCTTCTACATTTCCATCGACCGTTTGCCGCTCGGCACGGTCGCTGCGATCGAGTTCCTCCCCGTCATCGCGCTCGCCGCGGTCGGAATGCGGACCGTGAGAAACGCAGTCGCACTAGCCTCGGCGATCGGCGGCGTCTACCTCCTCACCGACGTTCGCATCGAAGGCGAGCCTGTCGGCGTTGCGTTTGCGTTTGCCAACGCCGCCCTGTTCGCCCTCTACATCGTCCTGGCCCACCGCGTCGCGCAGGACAGCCGCATGAGCGGGATCGACGGTCTCGGCGCGGCGATGCTGGTCGCGACGCTCGCCATCACTCCGATCGGCGTCTGGAGCGCGGCGCCGGCTCTACTCAACCCGATCGCCGTCGCCGCCGGTATCGGCGTCGGGATCACGTCGTCGGTCATCCCCTATGTCTGCGACCAACTCGCGATGGCAAGGCTGAGCCGCGCCGCCTACTCCCTGATGGTCTCGCTGCTACCGGCGACGGCAACGGTCGTCGGCATCGTCGTGCTCGCCCAGATCCCGTCCTCGACCGAGATCGTCGGCGTCGGCATGGTGGTCGCGGCGGTGGCTGTCCATCGCGAGACCTGAATGGAGTACATGCGCTTGGGCTCGTCGGGCCTGAAGGTTTCGCGGATCGGCCTCGGGATGATGACCTACGGCGATCGCGCCACGCGGGAATGGCAGCTGGGCGAGCGAGACGCCGAGCCGATCGTGAAGCGTGCGGTCGAGGCGGGCGTGACCTTCTTCGACACGGCCGACATGTATTCGAAGGGTGGCAGCGAAGAGATCACGGGCAGGCTCCTACCGAAGCTCTTCCCGAGCCGGGATGAGTATGTGCTCGCGACCAAGGTCTACTTCCCGATGGGGACGGGCTCCAACGAGCGCGGATTGTCCCGCAAGCACGTCCTCGCTGCGATTGACGCGTCACTGGCACGGCTGGGCGCCGACTACGTCGACCTGTACCAGATCCACCGCTGGGACGATCAAACGCCGATCGAGGAAACCATGGCGGCACTCCACGAAGTGGTGCAGGCCGGCAAGGCTCGGTACATCGGCGCTTCCAGCATGTATGCCTGGCAGTTTGCGAAGGCGCAGTACATCGCCCGTGCGGCCGGCTGGACGGCCTTCGCGTCGATGCAGAACCACTACAACCTCCTCTACCGCGAAGAGGAGCGGGAAATGATCCCGCTCTGCCTCGACGAGAGCGTGGGAGTCATTCCGTGGAGCCCACTCGCCCGCGGGCTTCTGGCCGGTAACCGGGAACGCGACGGCACGCGGCCCACGGTCAGGGCTGCCAGCGATCCCGTAGCCGAGATGTACGTGGCCTCCGATTTTGACGTCGTGGACGTGGTCAGGGAGGTGGCGGCAGAGCGTGGACTGCCTCCGGCACAGATCGCGCTCGCCTGGCTGCTCGACAAGCCGGCAGTGACCGCGCCGATCGTGGGAGCCACGAAGGTCAGTCACGTGGACGACGCGATCGCCGCGATCGACGTGACGCTGAGCGATGAAGAGATAGCTCGGCTGGAGGCGCCGTATCGGCCGCACCCGATCCTCGGCCATCCTGACTAGATAAGGAGTCGGGCGCACTCGATCATGTCGGGCGACCCGTTCCAGGCGAGCGCGTGGGCGATCGCCCAGCCGCGCGTCCGCTCGCGATCGAGCGAGAGCCGGTCGACGAGATAGTCGAGCCGCCGCTCCATCTGGGCCTTGGTCGTCGGCCGGCGATCGCGGATCAGCGAGGCGACGTCGAACTCCCGCTCGCCGACGAGCGGCTTGGCGTCGATCGCTAGCCAGCCGCGGTCGGAGAGGAGCACGTTGGCGCCGTGAAAGTCCTGGTGGAGGAGCACGGACTCGTGCTGCGTGGGCCCGGCCTGGCGAAGAAAGTCGACCGTCTGGTCGACAAGCGCTCGCTCGAGCGGTCGGTTCGGCAGCTCTTCTGCCCAGCGCGCCGCCTGGTCCGCAAGCCGCCGGAACGGCTCGTCGGCTGGAACCCAGACCTGCTCGAGGATGCCGGCGGCGATCTCGGTCGCCTCCTCGTCGGGCAGCGCCCAGAGCTGCGTCCCTGGCCGGCACCGCTCGATCAGGAGGGCCCAGCGCTCGCGGTCGCGCGCGAGCAGGCGAACCGCGCCACGCCCACCCCAGCGCTCGAGCGCATCCGCCTCGTGCTCGGGCTCAGGGTCGCCGCGCGGGTTGAGCTTGAGCACGACCTCTCCGGCCGGCACAACCAGCGAGTAGGCGGCATCGAAGGGCTCTTCCAGCTCCAGCGACCACTGCTCGGCGCACTCTGCGACCAAACTGGGGAGCTGGGCTATCCACTCGGCTCCGCCCGGAAGATCCTCGGTAATCGTTCGAACGAGGTTGGTCGGAAGCTCTATGGCCGTTCAGCGAACCGCCGCAACGACTTCGGCGGCGAGCTCGGCGACCTCGGTCGGAGTCGTTCCGACGCGCACGCCGTGGGCCTCGAGCGTTTCTTTCTTCGCCTGCGCCGTGCCGGAGGTGCCGGAGATGATCGCGCCGGCGTGGCCCATCGTCTTGCCGGGCGGCGCCGTGAAGCCCGCGATGTACGCAACGACCGGCTTCGACATCTCCGCCTCGATGAAACCGGCGGCTTTCTCCTCTTCCGCGCCGCCGATCTCGCCGACCATGACGACCACCTCCGTCTCCCCGTCCGCCTCGAAGCGAGCGAGGACGTCGATGAACGACGAGCCGACGACCGGATCGCCGCCGATCCCGACGATCGTCGAGTTCCCAAGCCCCAGCTGGGTGAGCTCGTGTCCAATCTGATACGTGAGCGTGCCAGAGCGGCTGACGAGCCCGATCCGGCCTTCGCGGAAGATCTCCGCCGGGATGATCCCGACGTTCGCCTTGCTCGGCGAGAGCACGCCGGGGCAGTTCGGTCCGAGCAGCGCGATCCCCTTCGGGCGAATGTAGTTGTAGACACGCAGCATGTCGTGCGCCGGCAGCCCCTCGGCGATGCAGATGACGGTCTCGATGCCGGCGTCGACGGCCTCGTAGATCGCGTCGGTCGCGAACCGGGCGGGGACGAACACCATCGTCGTGTTCGCGTCGGTCTCGTCGACCGCGTCGACGACGGTGTCGAAGACCGGAATGCCTTCGACGTCCTGCCCTCCCTTTCCAGGCGTGACGCCGGCCACGACCTGCGTGCCGTAGTCGCGGTTCCGCACCCCGTGGAACGATCCCTCTCGGCCGGTGAGGCCTTGGACGACGAGCCGCGTGTCGGTGTCGACGATGATCGCCATTACTTGCGCCCCAGGATTGCGACCCGGTCGAGCGTGATCCAGCCGTCCTCGATTCGATCTGCGAGCAGCTCGCGAACTCTGTCGGCATCCGTTTTGGGCGTGCCCGCACGCTCGAGCCAAGGCTCGACTTCGATCTGCTTCGGAAGCCGCCGCACCTCCTCGATCCGCAGTCCCGCGGACTCGAACAGCTCGCGCCATTCCTTCTCTGTGTAGTTCCGAACGTGCGACGGGTCGCGGACGCCGTCGGCCTCCTCCGCACGCTCGTCCAGGAACAGGTTGTCGACCACGATCACCCGGTCGCGGCTCACCCGGGCCATCTCGAACACCGCCTTCTCGACGTCTTCGAAGTGATGGGCCGCCACACGGCAGGCGACGACGTCGAAGCTGCCGTCGGCGAAGGGGAGGTCCTCGCCCCGGCTGACGACGTCAGGCTGCATACCCGGCGCCGGATCGACGGTGACGACGTTGATCCCTGCCTTGCGAAGCCGCCTCGCCACGTGCCCGCCGCCAGTCGCGACGTCCAGTGCGGTCTCCGCGCCTTCGGCCCACTCCACCACGAGGTCGAGGTCCTCGCCCTCGCGATGGGCGGCGCTGTCACGGTAGAGCTCGGCGCGATTGCTCCAGACGTCAGTCACAGGCGCACCTGCGAGCGTCGAACGTATCGACCGGTCATTTCAGACGGCCGCACGGGCAAAGGAGACGGGCATGCTGGCAAAGCCAGCATGCCCTCTAAACGGCATCGCAAGCGATGCCTTAGCCGCGCGGCCTGAATGAGACATCGCAAGCGACGTCTCACGCGGCCAGCTCCACTGCGCGCTTGGCCGCCTCGAGCATCGTCGGCTCGACATGGAGGTTCGCCGGCGCTGCCTCCCGCAGGAGCCGCCTGCCCTCGTCTGCGTTCGTGCCGTCGAGCCGGACGACGATCGGGTCGTCGATCGTCAGCTGGCCGAGCGCCTGGAGGATCCCGCGCGCAACCTCGTCGCAGCGCGTGATCCCGCCGAAGATGTTGAAAAGGATCGACTTGACCTGCGGATCGGCGGTGATGATCTCGAGTGCGTCGACGACGCCCTGCGCGTCACCGCCGCCGCCCAGGTCGCAGAAGTTCGCGGGCCGTCCGCCGGCGAGGGCGACCACGTCCAGCGTCGACATCACCAGCCCGGCGCCGTTTCCAAGCACGCCGACCTCGCCGTCGAGCTTGACGTAGGTGACGTCCTTCTCGCGGGCCGCGCGCTCCTCGGGCGGATAGGCGTCCAGATCGCGCATCTCGGCGATGTCCGGGTGCCGAAAGAGCGCGTTGTCGTCGACCGTGAACTTCGAGTCGAGCGCCTTCACCTCGCCGTCTGGCGTGACGATCAACGGGTTGATCTCGCAGAGCATCGCGTCGGTGCCGATGAAGGCGGCGTAGAGCTGCTCGGCGATCCTGGCGATCTGCTTCTGCTCGCCCTCGTCCTCGATTCCCGAGCCGTAGATCAAGCGCCGGGCCTGGTAGGGCTGGAAGCCTTCGAGGGGATTGACGTGCAGGCGGGCGAGCGCCTCGGGCCGCTCGGCGGCGACCTCCTCGATGTCGATGCCGCCCTCCTTGGTGAACATGAAGAGCGCCTTCTTGTCGCCGCGGTCGAAGGTCAGCGAGAGGTAGTACTCGTCGGCGATGTCCGACGCCGACTCGATCCAGAGCTTGCGCACCACATGGCCGTTGATGTCCATCCCGAGGATCGCGCGGGCGTGGGACTCGGCCTCGTCGGGCCCGTCGGCGAGCTTGATCCCGCCCGCCTTGCCGCGCCCGCCGGTGAGCACTTGCGCCTTGACGACAACCTGACCGCCGAGCTCCTGAGCGGCGGTACGCGCCTCCTCCGGGGAAGTCGCCAGGCGGCCGTCCGAGACGGGGATGCCGAAGCGGCGAAACAGCTCCTTTCCCTGATACTCGTACAGGTCCATGCGCGGCTCGCGAGTCTACCCATGCGGGCACGCTGGCCAAGCCAGCATGCCCTTTTCTGGTCGGCGCCGCCCAGTCGGCGCCTTGGCCGCTCTCGCGGTCGCGGTGGCCGTGACGCTCACGGGCTGCGGCGATTCGCCGGAAGGGCCGACACTGGCTCCGCCCGCCGAGCCGAGGACGCTCGAGCTGGACTGGGTAGAGCGCGACCAGGCCACGAGGTTCACCTACCACGTTGAACGCCTCGTCATCGCCGACGACGGGTGGCGCCTGACGTTCTCGGTGACGAACGGCTCCCGAAGCACGTACCGAGTCGACGACGGCGACATCGGCCTGGTGCTGCTCGACACGCAGACGCGGGCCGAGCTTCGGCGGCTGACCGGAAACCTGACCCACCCGCCGCCTGCACTGAAGCCCACCGCGGCCATGCCGCCCGCGCCACCCGCGCTCGGGCCGGGCGCTTCCTGGAGCGCAACCGTGTCCGGGTCGGAGGAGCTCCGCGAAGGCTCCGTCGTTCGCGTGCTCTTCGGACCGCTCTCGCCGGTCGAGCGATTCCGCAGCGAGGCCCAGGACATCCTCTGGGTCACGGATCAGTCAGTGCGTCTGTAGTCTCGCGAGGACATCCCCATCGGAAGGAGTCGAGATGAGCGAGCGCACCAGCCTGACCGACGAGGAGATCCGCACGGACGTCGCCGAGGAGATCCGTCAGGAGACCGCCGACGCGGATATGGACGACGCCGACAGCGACACCACCGACACGGACGACACTGACAGCGACTCCGACGGCACGGACGCCTAGCTTCAGCGCTCTAGCCCGCTGCGTCGACCCTGTCGGCGCCGCGGAGTTCCTCGAGCGTTACTGGGAGCGCAGGCCGCTCGCGATCGAGCGGGACGAGCCAGGCCGCTACGACGACCTCCTCTCGGAGACCGAGGTCGAGCAGCTCGTGTGCTCGGGCGGCCTGCGCTACCCCGGCTTCCGCCTCGTCAAGGCAGGCGAGCAGCTCCGGGCGCGGGATTACACGACCGACATTCCCTGGCGCCCGACGCCGTTCACGGGCACGGCCGATCTCGAGCGAGTGCTCGCCGAGTGGGAGCGCGGCGCGACGATCGTCCTCCAGGGGCTGCACTTGACTCGGCCCGACGTTGGCGCGTTCTGCCGTTCGCTCGAGGAGGCTCTCGGCCACCCGGCTCAGGCGAACGCGTACTACACGCCGCGATCGGCCCAAGGCCTGCCGGTTCACCATGACACGCACGACGTGTTCGTGCTCCAGGTCGCCGGTGAGAAGCGGTGGCTCGTGTACGAGCCGGCGCTCGAGCTCCCGTTGAAGGATCAGCGCTACTCGGCGGAGCTGGGCGGGCCGGGCGAGGCAGTCGAGGACCGGGTGCTGCGGCCGGGCGACATGCTCTATCTCCCGCGTGGCTGGCTGCACGAGGCGCTCACCTCGGACAGCGACTCGTTGCACCTGACGATCGGCGTCAACGTCGTCACCTGGCTGGATGCATTCAAAGCCGCGCTCGAAGAGCTCGGCGACGACGTCAGGTTCCGGCGGTCGTGGCAGTCGGAGAACGACACGGACGACCTTGTCGAGGCACTTGGGGAGCGCCTCGGCCGCGAGGACGTCGAGCGGCGCACGCGGGCGAAGCTGGTCCGGACCAGGCGGCCGATACGCGTCGGCCAGTTCCGGCAGCTCCGGGCGCTCGAGGAGCTCGGCCCCGAGACCGAGATCGAACGGAACCCGACCGTGCTCGTTGACGTGGTCGAGCGGGACGGTGACGTGACCCTCGCCTTCGAGGGCCGCGAGGTGACCTTCCCGGCTCATGTATACGAGGAGGTTGCCGCGATCGCGGTCGCGGACGAGCCCTTCACCGCCGCCGAGCTGCCCGGCTCGCTGGACGATGCGGGCCGGCTCGTCCTCATTCGCCGACTCGTCCGAGAAGGGCTGCTCCGGATCACCGAGTCCTAGCGACGTAGCGGAGCGGGCGCTTGGCAGCGTCCGAGTTGCACGTCAGCTGCGTCAACTCGCCAAGCTCTGCGGAGACCTCGGCCGTCCGCGGCCCGACGCGGGTCGTGAACGCGACGATCCAGCGTTCGCCCGCCGGCTCGACGCGATCGAGCGAAAGGTCGTCGAGCGCGGTCAGGCCCTCGTCGGCCCGGATCCGGCGCTCCGCCGCCTGCACGGCGAAGGGCCAGCACGACCGTCCGCGGTAGTGCGCAAGCGAGATCCGGCCGGCGAGATACTCGTCGACGAGAAAGGGAACGTCGTCGCGGTCGACCCGCCCGTAGTAGACGCCGTGGGGCAGGCAGACGGCGTTGGCCGCGAAGCGGTCACCGCCGACGTGCGTGCACTGCCAGGCCGACTCCGCGTCGAGCTGCTCGCTGAGACCGTCGAAGAGCGGACGGCCGTAGCGTGCACAGCAGGGATCGTGCTTTCCGTGCGTGCAGGCGAGGAAGAGGGGCTCGTCGATCTGGGTCGCCGCCGTCCAGGGGTCGAGCCGGCGAAGGTCCTCGTGGTGGGCGATGTCGAGCCGGCCGAGGCTCTCCTGACCCTCGCGGGAGTCGGCCACGTAGAGGGCCAGTGTCGGGTGATGCCGGCGGTCGGGGCGCCGGATTAGCAAGAGGCGCGTGCGAGGGTGGATTGCCCTGAGCTCGCGCAGGCGCGCTTTGACCTGATCCGACAGACCGCTTCCGACGAGCGCGTCGGAGCTCCAGAGCCCGCGGTACTCGACGAGCAGCCAGCGGTCGATCCTGCTGGCCGTCGCCCCGAGCGGCTCGTCGTTCTCGCGCGAGATCTCGGAACAGAAGGTTCGAGGCGCGCTCACTCGCTGAGCACCACGCAGATGACCTGACCGGTCTTGACCGGCTGACCGGCCTCGACCGAGAGCTCGGCGACGCGGCCGGCGCGGTGCGCGGTGATCTCGTTCTCCATCTTCATCGCCTCAACGATGCAGAGCACCTGGCCCGGCTCGACCTCGTCGCCATCGGCCACCTCCACCGCGAGGACAGTGCCCTGCATCGGGCTGACGACCGCGTCCTTCGCCGCCCCGTGACGGCCGCCGGCGCGGCCTCGCTCGCTGCGCCGCCTCGCGAGCTCTGCGTGCGGCGGCTCGGGGAGCAGCAGCTTGAGCTCGTAGCGGCGACCCTCGAGCTCCGCATGGACGAGCCGCTCACGAAGTGATCGCCCGCCGTCCGACGCCGCGGCTACGCTTGTTGTCCCATGAGACAACTGAGCCGCCTGATTCGCAAGCTCCTCGGATTCGACGACTCCCTCGCACGTGCCGCCCTGGACGAAGCACGGGTGCTCGAGCAAAGCCCGATGGAAGCCCAGCAGTGTCGTCACTCCCTCGATTCGGTACTCGCCGAGCGCCCTGAGCATCCGCCGCCGGGCGTGCTCCCGCTCGACGCCGTGGACGCAGACCTTTGCGATCAGAGGGTCGTAGAGACCGACGACCTCCCGTCCGGCATCGACACCCGAATCGACCCTCACCCCCGGCCCGCCAGGCTCCCGGTAGCCCGTGATCCTCCCCGGCGAGGGCAAGAAGCCGTTCGACGGGTCCTCAGCGTTCACCCGGCACTCGATCGCGTGTCCGTTGAGATGGACGTCCTCCTGGCGCAGCCATAGCGGCTCCCCAGCCGCGATCAACACCTGCTCGCGGACGAGATCCAGGCCCGTAACGAGCTCGGTCACCGTGTGTTCGACCTGGATGCGCGTGTTCATCTCCAGGAAGAAGTACTCGCCTTCCCTGGAGAGCAGGCCCTCGATCGTTCCGGCGGAGCGGTAGCCGACGGCTCGGGCCGCGTCGACCGCGATCCGACCGATTCGCTCGCGCAGCTCGTCCGAGACTGCCGGGGAGGGCGTCTCCTCGACGAGCTTTTGGTGGCGGCGCTGGATCGTGCAGTCCCGCTCGCCGAGGTGGATGACGTGGCCGTGCGCGTCGGCGAGCACCTGCACCTCGACGTGTCGCGGGTCCTCGAGGTAGCGCTCGACGTAGACGGCCGGGTCCGAGAAGTACGCCTCGCCCTCGCGCCTGGCCGACTCGAGGGCGCGGTCGACCTCGTCGGCGGAGCGAACGACCTTGAGGCCCTTGCCGCCTCCGCCCGCCGACGCCTTGATCGCGATCGGCCAGCCGAGCTCGTCTCCCAGGGAGCAGATCTCGTCGACCGTCACAACAGGTTCCGTCGTGCCTGGGACGATCGGGACGCCGGCTGCCTGCATCCGCTCGCGGGCGGCGACCTTCGAGCCCATGATCTCGATCGCCTCGGGCGGCGGGCCGATCCAGACGAGCCCGGCCTGCTCGACGGCTCGCGCGAAGGCGGCGTTCTCGGCCAGGAAGCCGTACCCGGGATGGATCGCCTCGGCACCGGCCCGGCGCGCAGTCTCGATCACCCGCTGCTGCGCGAGGTAGCTCTCGCTCGGGGGACCAGGGCCGAGCAGGTAGGCCTCGTCTGCGAGCTCCACGTGCAACGAGCCCCGGTCGGCCTCGGAATAGACGGCAACCGGAACGATGCCGAGCTCGCGCAGAGTACGGAAGATGCGGATCGCGATCTCGCCGCGGTTTGCGACGAGCACCTTGGAGAACTGGGCCACGATCCGCTTATTCTCGCTCGGTGCCCGGGTCGCGCCACGCCTGCTTCGGAGCCGGGCCGTCGCCTAGCTCGTCGAGCCCAGACCGCCACCAGGCGCTCTCGTCTTTCTCCGCAAGTGCTTGCTCGACGGCCGCGAGGAGCGCGGCGCGCACTTCCGGCTGATCGGGGTCCGGATGCAGCTCCCAGGTCACTCACGCAGCCTAAAGGCGACCGGATAGTCGGCCGATAGACCGTTCGTGCCACGTATCGCTGCGGCACTCGCTTGTGTGCCGCGACTACTACTGGTCGTTCCGGTTTGCGGCGCCGGACTGATGATCGCGCTCGCCGTCGCGATCTCGTTGGCGGCCACACCTCCCGCGCCCACCGAGCTAGTCGGGCCACTCGTGCTCCTGGTCGCCTCGACTGCCGCCAGCCGGTATCCCGTTGCAAGCGAGAGCGCTGAGAGCAGCGGCATCACCCTCTCATTCGTCTTCGGCACGAGTGGGATCGTTCTCTTCGGCTGGAGCGCCGGGATTCTGATCGCGGCCGCGGCGCCGGCCACGATGCAGCTCCTCGAACGCCGGCCGCCTGAACGAGTCGCGTACAACGCCTCGGTGTTCGCCATCGGAGCAGCGGTGGCCTCCGCCATGGTCGCACTCGTCGATGGCTCCGGCTCTCAAGACCTAGTCGCTCAGGTGCTGGTTTCCGCGACCGCCCTGTATTCGATCACCGTTGTGCTTGGCTCGGCCGCCCTCGTAGGTTCCGCACGCTGCGCGTTCACGAAACTGGTCGAGTCCTCGGCGCGCGCCACGATCGTCCCGCTCGCCCTGATGACATCGGCCGCGCTCATGCTGGTCGTGCTCTGGCAACGCTCGCCGCTCCTCTCGATCGCCCTCGTCGGCCCGCTGCTTGCGATCTCGCTCTACCAGCGCTCGACGTACCGGGCCGTGAGCGCGATGCAACTCGCCCTCACCGATCCGCTGACCGGGCTCGCGAACCAGCGTGCCTTCCACGAGCGCGTTCAGCGCGAGCTGGTTCGCGCCGAGGCGCGGAAGGCCGCCTTCACGCTCTGCCTGGTCGACATCGACGACTTCAAGCGTGTGAACGACCTCTTCGGCCACCCGCAGGTGACAACGTGCTTGCACAGGTCGGCACCCGGCTGCGCCAGAACGGGGAGGCCTTCCGGCTTGGCGGCGACGAGTTCGCACTGCTGCTGCCGGCTCGGAGCACCGAGGAGGCGTTTCCGGTCGCGCAGAGCGTCCTCTCCCGCATTGCAAGGCTCGACCTCGGCGACGTCGGCTCCGTCACCGCCAGCGCGGGGATCGCGAGCTTCCCGGCCCACGCGCTCGACCCGGACGACCTGATTCGGCGCGCGGACAACGCGCTCTACTGGGCGAAGAGACACGGCAAGAACCGCGCTGCGACCTTCGCGCGCGAGCAGGGCCACTCGGCGCCCGCAACGGCCACAGCCGCCCGCTAGCGCCCTACAGCGGGATGTTCCCGTGCTTGCGGCGCGGGCGGGGCTCGCGCTTGGTGAGCGAGGTTTGGAGCGCGTCGACGAGCACCGGGCGCGTCCGCCGCGGCTCGATCACGTCGTCGACGTAACCACGCTCGGCCGCGACGTACGGGTTCGCGAACTGCTCCCGGTAGTCGGCGATCAGCTCCTGCCGTCGCGCCTCGGCATCGTCGGCCTCCTCGAGCTCCTTGCGGAAGACGATGTTGACCGCTCCTTCCGGCCCCATGACCGCAACCTCCGCCGTCGGCCACGCAAAGTTGAAGTCGGCGCGGATGTGCTTCGAGCTCATGACGTCGTACGCCCCGCCGTAGGCCTTGCGCGTGATCACGGCCAGCTTCGGCACGGTCGCCTCGCAGTAGGCGTACAGGAGCTTGGCCCCGTGGCGGATGATCCCGCGCCACTCTTGGTCGGTACCGGGCAAGAAGCCGGGGACGTCGACGAAGGTGACGAGCGGGATGTTGAACGCATCGCAGGTGCGGACAAACCGCGCCGCCTTGTTGGAGGAATCGATGTCCAGCACGCCCGCGAGCGAGTGCGGCTGATTGCCGACGACGCCGACCGAGTGCCCGCCGAGGCGTGCGAAGCCGCAGACGATGTTCAGCGGCGAAGCGCTCGTGCACCTCCAGGAACTCGCCGTCGTCGACCACGCGGCGGATGACGTCCTTGATGTCGTAGGGCTTCGTCGGCTCGTCGGGGATCAGCGTGTCGAGCTCTGGGTCTTCCCGGTCCGGCGGATCGGTCGGCGGGAAGTACGGCGGGGGGTCGAGGTTGTTCTGCGGGAGAAAGGACAGGAGGTAGCGCGCGTCCTCGAGGCAGGTCTCCTCGTCCGGAGCGGTGAAATGGGCGACACCGGACTTCGAAGCGTGCGTGGCAGCTCCGCCGAGCTCCTCGAACGTCACCTCCTCCCCGGTCACCGTCTTCACCACGTCGGGGCCGGTGATGAACATGTACGAGCTGTCCTCGACCATGAGGACGAAGTCGGTCATCGCGGGCGAATAGACGGCGCCGCCCGCAGTCGGGCCCCATGACGAGGCTGATCTGCGGGATCACGCCGGACGCCTGCACGTTGCGCCAGAAGATCTCCGCGTAGCCGGCGAGCGAGACGACTCCCTCCTGGATCCGCGCGCCGCCGGAGTCGTTGATGCCGATCACGGGGCAGCCGAACTTCTCCGCCAGGTCCATGACCTTGCAGATCTTCTCGGCGAACGACTCCGAGAGGCTGCCGCCGAAGATCGTGAAGTCCTGCGAGAAGACGAAGACCTTGCGGCCGAAAATCGTCCCGTAGCCGGTGACGACGCCGTCGCCGTACGGGCGCCGCTCCATCATCCCGAAGTACGGATTGCGGTGGCGCACGAAGCGGTCGAGCTCGACGAAGGAGCCGGGATCGAGCAGCTTCTCGAGCCGTTCGTGGGCAAGCAGCTTGCCCTGCGAGCGCTGGCGCTCGACCGCCTTCTCGGTCGCCGGGTTGAGCGCGGCCTCGCGCAGGCGGTTGAGCTGCTCGAGCTTTCCCTCGGTGGACTCCGTGCGATCGTCCGTCGCCGCCACGAGCCGGAGCCTAACTAGAGTCGGGGCATGCTCGACCGCTCGACGATCTGGCCCTACGAGGACGGCGAGCCGGGCGAGTTCTACTACCAGCGCTACGGACACCCGGCCGGCGTCGAGGCCGAGCGAGCCCTCGGCGAGCTCGAAGGCGGGCAGGCGCTGCTCTTTCCATCTGGTTCAGGTGCGATCACCGCGCTGCTTCTGGCCCTGCTCGAGCCCGGCAAGACCGTCGCCTTGACCAGGATGCGTACTACGGAACTCCCGTGCTGATGAAGATGCTCGAGCGCTGGGGACTCCGGGTCGTCGAGTTCGACCAGACCGGGCCGCCGCCGGAGGGCGCCGACCTCGTCTGGGTCGAGGCGCCGTCCAACCCGCTGCTCACGATGCCCGACTTCGAGGCCGCAGCGGCACACGCAGCGCCGCTGGTGGTCGACTCGACTGCCGCGACGCCCGTCTACCTGCGTCCGCTCGAGCTCGGCGCGGACTTCGTCCTGCACAGCGCGACCAAGTTCCTGGGCGGGCACCACGACGTGCTGCTCGGCGCGGTCGTGAGCAAGGCACCTGAGGACCACGAGCGGCTGCTGGAGTTCCGGACGCGCAGCGGAATCGTGGCCTCGCCAGATGCGGCCTGGCTCCTGCTCCGAAGCCTCAAGACACTGCGCGTGCGCATGGAGCGCATCACCGCAAACGCGCAGGAAGTGGCCCGCCGCCTGGAGGCGCACTCAGCAGTCGAACGCGTGCGCTATCCCGGCTTCGGCGGGCTGATGTCGTTCGACGTCGCCGGCGGTGGAGAGGCGGCGCGCCGCGTCGAGACGTCGACACGGCTGATCAAGAACGCCACGAGCCTCGGCGGAGCGGACTCCGTGCTCGAGACGCGGGCCCGCTGGGAGGGCGGCCGCGTGCCGGACAACCTGGTCCGGCTCAGCGTCGGCCTAGAGGACGTCGACGAGCTCTGGGCCGACCTCGAGCAGGCCCTCGTGTCGCGCTAGAGCCGGAGGTCGGACTCGAACCGACGCCATCCGCTTTACAAGAGCGGCGCTCTACCAACTGAGCTACTCCGGCACTCCACACATGGTAGGCGAGGCTCGCGTTGTCTGATTTGGACACGGCCCAGCCGAGAGCTTTGGCAAGCTGGCTTCGTGGAACATCCGAAAGACAGGGGAGACCGCACGACGCTCGCGGTGATGCTTGCTCTACGGGACGCCGGATACGCGGTGCTCATGCCCTTTGGTGAAAACACGCGGTACGACCTCGTCATCGACGACGGCCAGACGCTCTCGCGAATCCAGTGCAAGACGGGAAGGCTTCGGGACGGATCCGTCCTCTTCAATACGTGCAGCTGTTACGGCCATCACATGAACCCTGGGAGGAGTCGGCGGGATTACCACGGCCAGATTGACTACTTCGCTGTTCATTGTCCCGAGACCGGCTGGGTGTACCTCATCCCAATCGCCTCAGTGCCAAATACGAGCGGCGGGTCATTGCGAGTGGAACCGCCTCGAAACAATCAACGACGATTCGTTCGCTGGGCGGCGGACTTCGAGCTAACGCGGGTCTCGCTTGCGAAGCCCCAACAAAGGGCTACTGCAGAACCTGTCGGCCAGCCTGGTGCTGGAGGATCTTGCGCTTGACCCGCTGGAGCGCGTTGTCGATCGTCTTCGTGTCGACCTCGAGCTCCTGGGCCATCTCCTCGTAGGAGCAGCCCTCCAGGTATAGCCGCAGTGCGTCAGCCTCCAGCTTCGAGAGGCCGGTCCCCAGGCAGAACACCAAGCTCTGCAGCTCCTCGGTCGAGATCACGCAGATCGACGGCTCGTCGACCAGCGGCCCCGGCAGGGCGTCACCCAAAGTGCAGTCGCCCTCCGACTCCTGCCCGGCCGGGGTCTGGCTGAATGAGACGTAGGTGTTCAGAGGCGCGTGCTTGAAGCGCGTCGCCGTCTTGATCGCGGTGATGATCTGGCGCGTAATGCAGAGCTCGGCGAAGCTCCGGAACGACGTCTCCTTGTCCGAGCGGAAATCACGGACGGCTTTGTAAAGGCCGATCAGTCCTTCCTGGATCAGATCCTCCGAGTCGCCGCCGGCGAGGAAGTACGAGCTCGCCTTCAGCCGGACGAAGCCGGTGTAGCGGCGGATCAGCGTGTCCATCGAGTGCGGGTCGCCGTTGCGCGCTCGGATCACGAGCTGGAGATCTTCGAGCTCCCGCTCGGCGCGCTGGGCCGGGGTCATCCGAGTGGCAGGTCTGGCGGCCATGGCTGCTTTTCGGTTGTGGCCCGATGCTCGACCGGACCAGTCGTACCCTCAACTTGATCGAGAAGGTAGCAGCCTCAACTAGGTATTACAAGGGTCTTGCATTGGACCCGTCGAACCCGGACCATTGCGACGGTCCCTATTCGACCGGACCTCGACGCATTTTTTCCAGGCGTGCACGCGTCTCTTCGTCGACTCGATCGGCAATCCTGCTGGGCCGGTCCTCGCGATGCTCGGCCGCCGCGAGCGTCGACGCGAACTCGCGGGAGCTGATCTTCGCGACCTGTTGGCCTGTCGTGCCCCGGAGGGTTGCGTCCGAGGACACGAGGCAGACGCGCTCACGGTCGCGATGCTCGGCGGCGAGGCGCTCGAGCAGCGCGTCGGCGTGCGGCGCGAACCGCACCTCCAGCGACCCGTGCTGCTCGTCGGCGCCGACGCCGTCGAAAACGACAACCCCGCGCGCGCCGCTCACGGCGACGAAGCTCGCGAGCAGGTCCACGAGCGCGCGTCGGTCCTCGAGACCGGCCGAGTGCAGCACGTTGTAGCCGTCGAACAGATAGAGGGTCGGGTCAGGCACCGCGCCGCCTCCGAGCCTCGTAGAGGAGAAGCGCGGCCGCGACGCTCACGTTCAGGGACTCGATGTGCCCGCCCAGCGGAATCGAGACGATGCCGTCGCAGGCCCGGCGGACGAGCGGCCTCAGTCCGCGGTCCTCGGCGCCGAGAACGAAGGCGATTCCACCGTCGAGGTCGGCCTCCCAAAGCGAAGGGCCGCCGTCCGCGGCGGCGCCCCAGACCCAGAGATCCGGCCCTTTTACCTCTGTCAGGAAGCGCGCCAGGTTCTGGACGACCGCGATCGGGAGATGCTCGACCGCACCCGCGGAGGCGCGTGCGACGGCGGGAGTTACGCGCGCCGAGCCGTGGCTGGGTACGACTACACCCGTAGCTCCTGCTCCTTCGGCGCTTCGGACGACCGCGCCGAGGTTGTGCGGGTCGGTGACCTGGTCGAGGCAGACGAGGAGCGGCCGCTCCGCCGCGGCAAGCTCGTACGCGTCTGCGTACCGGTACGGCGCCACCCGGGCGACCACGCCTTGGTGGTCGCGTGTCCCGACCTCGTCCGTGAGCGCCCGCTCGGGCTTCACGGCCACCCGTAACCCCTCTTCGTCGCGAAGCCACGGCTCGGCCGCGAGCGCGCGCTCCGTCGCCCAGACCTCAAGTACCTCGCGGTGACCACGGACGGCCTCGCGAACGGCGTTCCGGCCGTACACGTACTCCGCCATCACTTCGGCACGAGCCGGAAACCGTCGGCAGCGTCGCGAACTTCCCAGCCGGCGGCACCGATCTGAGCTCGCAGGCGATCGGCTTCCTCGAAGTCCCCGTCGGCGCGTACGGCCTGCCGTCGCTCCGCAAGCTCTACGACTTCTGCCGGAGCCTCCTCGCCGGCGGCAAGCGAGCCGAGACCGAAGATGTCGAGCGCCCGGCGGAGCAGGTCGTGGTCACGCCATTCGTGCATCACGGCGAGCGCGTCGGGCGTGTTGAAGTCGTCGTCGAGCGCCGCCGCGAACCGCTGCCACGAATCGGCCGGCGCCGGCTCCGAGAGGTTGCGGAAGACCTCGCGGAAGCGATCGGCCCGCGCGGCGGCCTGCACGAGCGTCTTCTCCGAGAAGTCCATCGGCTTGCGCCAGTGGGCGCCGAGGAAGAGGAGCAACAGCGTCTCGCGGCCCCACTCGTCGATTGCGTCCCGCAATGTCACGACGTTCCCGACCGACTTCGACATCTTCTCGCCGATGAACCGCAGCATCCCGTTGTGCGCCCAGATCCGCGCGAACTCGTGTCCGAGCGCTCGCGACTGGGCGAGCTCGTTCTCGTGGTGCGGAAAGACGAGGTCGAGCCCGCCCCCGTGGATCTCGAACGCGGGGCCGAGGAACTTCTCCGCCATCGCGCTGCACTCGATATGCCAGCCGGGCCGACCCGGTCCCCAGGGCGAGTCCCAGGCCGCGTCCTCTTGTGGCTTCTGTGACTTCCAGAGCGCGAAGTCGCGCTGGTCGCGCTTCAGGTCGCTCGTCTCCTGCGCGACCATCTCCTCGAGCTTCGCGCCGGAGAGCCGTCCGTACTCGGGGAAGCTCGCGACGCTGAAGTACACGTCCCCATTCGCCACGTAGGCGTGTCCCTCAGCGATCAACTGCTCGATGAAAGCGATGATCTCTTCGATCGTCTCGGTCGCGCGCGGCTCGAACTCCGGTCGGCCGAGGCCGAGGTCGTCCGTGTCGGCGAAGAACCAGCCGGTCGCGCGTTCCGACAGCTCTCTACTCGGTAGTCCCTGCTTTGCGGCCTCGGCGTAGACCTTGTCGTCCACATCGGTGATGTTGTGAACCAGGACGACCTGGAAGCCCGAATCGCGCAGCCACCTCCGCAGCCACATCGCGAACAGGAACGGCCGCGCGTTGCCGACATGGATCCTCTGGTAGACCGTCGAGCCGCAGAAGTACATGCGCACCGGTCCCGGCGGCTCGGGGAGCTCCTCGAGCTTACGAGTGAGCGTGTTGTAGAGCTTGATCGACACGGCGCAGCGCTTCCTCCTTGGGCAACGCGGCCAGTATCGCCGCTAGCTCCGGGCCTCGGTCGCGGCCGGTCAGCGCGACTCGGAGCGCGCGCAAGTCTCCGCCGACCGCCTTCAGCTCCCGGACGACCGCCCGCGGCTCTTCGTCGGCGAGCTCCTTGAAGCGCTCGAGCGTTTCAGGCGCCTCGGTCGGCCGAGGCGGCGGAGGCTCGAGCACTTGGCGCGCATAATCGCGCGCTTCGTTCAGGTCGCGGGCGCCGCGTGCGGCCGGGACGACGCCGAGCGGAATCCCGGCGCGCTCCGCCAGGTCTTCGTCGCTCATCGCCTCGATCGCCTCGACCGCAAGACGGCGGATTCGGGGCAGGTCGTAATGGACGTCGTGTCGCGGCACGCCCAGCTCCTCGAGGTAGCCGCGCACGGCCTCGGCGGGGATCCCGAGCTCGCGCAAAGAGTCGACCGTCGCGCCCGCAGCCCGCTTCGAGAGCTTTTTGCCGTCCTCGCCGAGGATCAACCCGTGGTGGATGTACTCCGGCGGCGTGGTTCCGAGCGCTTCGTGCAGCTGCCGGTGGAGCTGCTCGTTCGGCCGGTGGTCGTTGCCGCGGTAGACGTGCGTGATGCCGAAGTCAATGTCGTCGACGACGCTTGCCAAGTGGTACGTGGCCGTGCCGTCCTCGCGGAGGAGCGTCGTCCGGCCGAAGCGCTCGCCCCCGAGCTGCGCGGCCGCCTCGCGGTAGCGCTCCTGCCGCTCGCTTTGGCGCACCGGGCCCTCGTCCCACGCGACCCCGAGCCACTCGAGGTCGCGAAGGATCGCCTCTTCTCCACGCGGGACGTTGCGCGCCGGATCGGTGTCGTCGATTCGGAGCAGCAGGTGGTCCCCTTCGCGGCGGTTGATGACCGCGCTGAGCGCATTGCCGACGTGCAGCGAGCCGGTCGGGCTGGGAGCGAATCGAACACGTTTCACCGCCCGAATGTAACGGCCGCCCGGCAGAAGGAGCCGGGCGGCCGTTCAGAGGTCAGTCGTCGTCTTCGTTCCCGTGGACGGGCCCGAAGTAATGGTGCTGGCGATACTTCGCGATCTTCCGACCGATCCGGACACTGTCCTCGTCCGCCTTCCGGAAGTGGATCCCAGACCAGATCCGTGCGCCGACGATCTCCTCAACCGCATCGGAGACCCGCGTGAAGCTCCGTGTGCGCATGCCGACAGGAGTCGTGTCGGTCCAGGCGAGCTTGTCGGTACCGAAGAACTGCTGGAGCGTCTTCCCAATCGACCCGCTCAGGCCGAGGTGCCCCGACGGGTGCTCCGGATAGGGCGGAGTGTCGATGAGCGGCAACCAGGCCGGGTCCGGATGGGTCCTGGGGTTGCGGTCGGTGGCAGCCTCGCGGATCGCCGTGATCGGGCGCCAGAACGAGTAGTGCGCCTTCTCGTCCCAGACGGCGATGAACGCGTCCGCCGCCGTCAGGTAAAGCTCGGCGAACAGGCGCGCGTTGCCGACGAGTGACAGACCCTCCGCAGTCGACAGCATGCTGACGATCCGGTTCCAGGTCCTGGGCGGGTTTTCCGCCCAGTAGCGAGCGGAGTGCGTCTGGTCGTCCGTCCGGGTCGTACTGGTGGCCGAGCCGATCGACTTGACCTCTTCGAAGTCCCGCGCGTACTTGCGGCTCGTTAGCTCGTACGGGCCGGACGACCTGAACTGAGACGCGCTCTTGATCAGGAACGGCTTCACGTCCTTGACCCATGCATTCGGGTCGCTGCCGAAGGCCGGCAGAACGGGCTTCCACACGCCGGGCCCGCTGCCGGAGAGGAACCGGAACAGGCCGAAGCGCCCGTCGGCTGTCCGCGCCGCAATCATCGCTGCCGCCGCCGCGTCGCCAACGGCGATTCCGCGCGACTTGGACGGCCCGTCCGAGATGCCGGCGAGCGACACGTCGTAGAGGGCCTGAAGCGCGGGCTGCTGGGCGGGAACGATCCAGACAAGCACTTTGTACGCCGCAGTTGCGGCCGCCGCGTCCTTCGAGTCCGTCCTAGTCGCGACGCGCGACGTAAGCAAATAGCCCTCGCGGCTGCCGTCGATCGCATTGACGGCGTCGTAGACCGCGCCTTGGACCATCGCCATATGTAGGACGGACACGTTGGGCGGCTGCGCCGCGGTAACGTAGAGCGCGTTCGCCGCGGTCTGGTTCCACTGCGTGACCGTGTCCGCGTGTGCGACTGCGGGTGCGGCCAGGACGGCAGCCGTCAGGACTGCCGCCATGTATCTCAGCTTTCGCATCTCACTCCTTCTCCTGAGTTGCTGTGTTCTCGCTCGACGGTACGGCGGGCTCTACAACAAGTCGTTCGCAGAGGCGACAGGCCGCACTGTCAAGCACGTGACAAAAGCTCCCCCGAACGGGGAGTGGAGTCCATTCGACATTCGTCGTATCTTTGAAGGCCGTGCCTGCGCTCACGAACGGCGATGCCGAGCGGCTGCTTCGCTTCGTTGCCGAGGCCCAGAGCCTCAGCGGCGACCAGCCTTTTACTCCTGAGCTGCTCGTCGAGCTTGGACGCCTGATCGAAGCGGACTGCGTGACGTACCACGAGGACGACTATGTCCGCCGGCGCCAGCTGGGATACGTGCTTCGGCCGGGCGACGACGACGATGACGGCGACATCACCGACGATGAGTGGGACCTGATGGCGGAGCACCCTATTTGTCGGCTGTGGAGGGAAGAAGGACGCTTCAGCGCTCTACGGTTGTCGGATGTGATCACCGGACGCGAGTTCCGCAAGAGCCACTTCTATGCGGAGTTCTTCGCGCCATGGGGCGTCGAATACGAGCTCAAGGTCCGCCTTCCGTCACCGCCGTGGCACGGCAAGACGTTCGCGTTCCATCGGAAAGCGGGCCGCGACTTCGCGGTGCGCGACCGCCAGGTCCTCCAGCTTCTGACGCCGCACTTCAGCCGTCTTTGGCACGAGGCGAGGACACGTCGCCTGCTAGGGGAGGCTCTGGCCGAGGTCGATCGCGCGAACGAGCACGGCTCGCGCGGCGTGATCTTCTTTGGGCTCGACGGTGAAGCGGAGTTCATGTCACCTCCGGTTCACCGTCTCTTGCGCGACTTCTTTCCGGCGGTGCCCGCCGGCCGGCTGCCTGCCGCGCTTGCAGACTGGCTGGAGAACGGCCGCTCGCAATCGCTGCTCCGCCGACGCGGCGACCGACGGCTCGTGATCGAGCGGACCGCCGATTCGCTGATCCTCGAAGAGCGAGTAGAGGAGATTCCGTTGACGGCGCGGGAGCGCGATGTGCTTTCCTGGGTCGCACGCGGCAAGACCAACGCCGAGATTGCCCAACTGCTCTGGCTTGCGCCGAGCACGGTGCGCAAGCACCTCGAGAACGTCTACGCCAAGCTCGGCGTCAACACGCGCACCGCGGCGGTGGCGCGGTTCCTCGGCCTGCTCGACGCAGAAGCGTCCTAAGCTTTCCGGCCTGGTACAAGCGCGCCTCCTCGCGTGGTTCGGCGACCACGGAAGGGATCTTCCGTGGCGGCGAACGCGCGATCCCTATCGCGTGCTCGTCTCGGAGGTGATGCTCCAACAGACGCAGGTGCCCCGGGTGATCCCGCACTACCTCGCCTGGATCGAGCGGTGGCCGAGCGTCGAGGCGCTCGCGGCGGCGCCTCGCGACGAGGTGATTCGCGCGTGGCAGGGACTCGGCTACAACCGGCGAGCAGTCAACCTGCACCGCGCGTCACAGTACGTCGCCGCCGACGGCTGGCCGGAGGACCTGACCGAGCTACCGGGCGTGGGTGAGTACACCGCCGCCGCCGTCAAGCGCTTCGCGCTCGGCGAGCCGGTGCTCCCCGTCGACACGAACGTCCGGCGGGTGCTCGACCGCACGGGCGGCGAGTTCGGGCCCGAGGCGGCAGAAGCGCTGATGGATCTCGGCGCAACCGTTTGCCTGGCGAGGATCCCGCGCGTGCGAGATCTGCCCGTTGGCCGAGCAGTGTCCGTCGCGAGGGCGCCGCTACGAGCCGTTGCGCAAGCAGTCACGGTTCGAAGGCTCGTTCCGCCAGCGCCGCGCCGAGACGCTCGGCTCGTCGCGGCGGGACGCGGCGGGGTCGACGCGGAAGCGCTGGCGTCGCTCGAGCAGGACGGGCGCGTCAGCGTGCGCGGGTCGAGCGCGACTCCCGATCTACGGCTCTGAGCATCAGCTGCCGGCGCACGTGCCGGCCTTCCGGGCGAGCTAGCGCGACAGGAGGGCGACAGCTGAGCGGCGAGGCCCTTCGCCGCGGCCGGTGAACCCGAGCCGGTCGGTTGTCGTCGCCTGCACCGCGATCCGGTCGGGCTCGACGCCCAGCGTGTCCGCCAGCCGCGCTCGCATCTCGTCGCGTCGGTCTGCGATCCGAGGCCACTCGCCGATCAGGATGCAATCGGCGTTGACGAGCTCGAAGCCCGCGCTGGTCACCTTGCCGTAGGCGTTGCGAAGGAGGAGCAGCGAAGAGACGCCGCGCAGCGAGTCGTCCTCGGCCGGGAACAGCGAGCCGACATCTCCGAGCCCGGCCGCGCCCAATAGCGCGTCGATCAGGGCGTGGGTGACAACATCGCCGTCCGAGTGTCCGGCGAGGCCGCGGTCGTCGTCGAAGCGAATGCCTCCGAGGACGAGCGGGATCCCGTCGGCAAAGGCGTGCGCATCGACCCCCAGCCCGACGCGAAACTCGCTCACCCGAGCGGCTCCTGGCGCCCCTGCCGACTCTCGAAGACGGTGACCGTGTCGTAGCCCGCCGCCCGCGCGTGGTCGATCGCACGGTCGAGGTCCCGGCCGACGTTCCGCGGGACATGCGCATCAGACGCCAGCGTGATGGGTACGCCTCGCTCGTTCGCCTCGGCCAGCAGGTCTGCGTTCGGATACAGCTTGCCGTGTCGCTTGTGGAGGCCTGCGCTCGAAACCTCGAGGCACACACCGTCAAGCGAGCCCGCAACGTTTTCCCAGTCCCAGGGGATTTCCTCTCCGTACATCTTCACGAGGTCGGGATGGGCGAGGGTGTCGAAGAGCCCACTATGCGCCGCAAGTCCGAGGCTCTTGTAGTACCGACGCCACGCCTCATCGGGACCGACGCGCCCGACCAGGCTCGGTTCCGCGTCGATGCCCTCCTCGCCGATGAAGTGGATCGAGCCGACCAGGTAGTCCCAGGGGTAGGGCGCCAGAATCTCGCTTGTGGCCTCCTCGCGGCCCGGGACGTAGTCGACCTCGAGCCCGAGCTTCACCGGCATGCCCTGCCGCTTGGCCTCGACGACAGCGTCGACATAGGGCTCGAGCGGATAGTGACAGCGCTCGAGGTGATACGGCACCGACCACAATGAGCGCGTCTCCTCGAAGTAGTAGACGTGCTCGGTGAAGCCGATCTCGTCGATCCCGCGGTCGGCAGCAACCTCCACGAATCGCTCGACCGCCTCGACCGAGTGGTCAATCGACTCGTCCGGCGCCCGCAGGTGCATGTGGTAGTCGACGATCACTCGTCGGTTGTGGGCGCCAGCCAGCCTTCGACCAACTCCAGGTCGGCCCGATCGGTGATCTTGACGAGGCGCGGGTCTCCGGGGACGACCTTGACTCGTCCCCCGCGGGCCTCGACCAGCGCCGAGCAGTCCGTGGCGTCGTCGGCGCCGGCCGCCGCGTCCCGCAGCGCCGGCCAGACGAAGGCCTGGGGCGTCTGGGAGATGACAAGGGCGTCCCGGTCGACCGTCTCGACGACCTGATCGCCGTCGACGCGTTTGACGGTGTCCGCGATCGGAAGACCGGGCACGACGCCGTCCCAGCCCTCGGTGAGCGTCGTCATCAGCCGCTCGATCACTTCCTCGGCCAGCACCGGCCGCGCCGCGTCGTGGACGAGGACGACGGCGGCGTCGTCCGGTACCTCGGCGAGGCCGGCACGGACCGAGGCCGCCCGCGTCTCGCCCCCGGGGACGGCGGCGACCACCTTCCCGCAGCCGAGCTCCTCGGCGAGCAGGATCACCGGCTCCTCCCAGTCGGGCGGTGCCGCGACGACGATCGAGTCGACCCACTCGGAGGCCTCCAGCCGCTCGAGGCTCTCCGCCAGGAGCGGGCGCCCGTTGAGCTTCGCGAACGCCTTCGGCCGGTCCAGTCCGAGCCGCTCGCCGCGGCCGGCCGCGACGATCACGGCCCAAACAGACATCAGGCCCGGCCGAGCGTTAAGCGGCTGCGCCCGCCTTGGCGCGCTTCTTCGTGTCGACGTCCGAGAGCAGAACCTCGTCCAGCCACTCGGCCGTCTCCTCCTCGTCGAGGCCCTTCGCGTACATCAGCTCGCTGATGAGGATCTTCTTCGCCTTGACGAACATCTGCTTCTCGCCGGTGGAAAGACCCTTGTCCCGGTCACGCAGAGACAGGTTCCGCACGACCTCGGCGAGCTCGAAGATGTCGCCGGTCTTCATCTTGTCGCGATTGTGCTTGAACCGGCGGTTCCAGTTCTTCGGCATCGTCGTCCCGTTGCCCGTGAGCGCCTTGACGACTTCCTTGACGGTCTCCTCGTTGATGACCTTCCGCAACCCGACTTTCTCGGCGTTGTCAGCCGGCACGTTGACCGTCATGTCGTTGTGAAGGATCTGAATCGTGAGGTATTCGCGTTTCTCTCCGAGCACCTCGCGCGACTCTTTCTTCACGACAGTGCCAGCCCCGTGGTGCGGATACACCACCTTGTCGCCGATCTTGTACAACCCGACCTCCCCGGTCTCCAGACGTTTACACGGCAAACCGCCGGCGGGTGACTAGACCGCCGGCGACCGTCGGTCAGTATACCGAAAGAGTTACCAAAAAGCCACTTTTTCCAGGGATTTTCTACGTCGCGGACAGAAAATCCCTGCTAGCGGCGAGGTTCAGCCTTGCCCTTCAGCGCGGCGCCGATCGCCTGCTTAAGCGTCTCGACCGCAGTCGCCTCCACCCCCGGGTGCGCTTTCGTCGCCGCGGGGACGATGACGGTGGTCAAGCCGAGCTTGGCGCACTCCTCGAGCCGGCGATCGGCCTGCGCCGCCGGACGCAGGCGCCCGGTCAATCCGATCTCGCCGAAGGCGGCAGTGCCGGCAGGGACCGCCGATCCCTTGGCCGCCGATGCGATCGCCAGCGCGACGCCGAGGTCAGCTCCAGGCTCGTCGATCCGGAGGCCGCCGGCGACGTTGACGAACACATCCGCCTGACCCAGAGCGATCCCGCCGTGACGGGCAAGGACGGCGACGATCATCGCGAGGCGCTTGGGATCGACGCCCGTACCTACCCGGCGGGGCATTGCCAGGTCGGTCGGGGAAACGAGTGCCTGGACCTCCAGCAGCAGCGGCCTGGTTCCTTCGAGCGCGCAGGCGACTGCCGAGCCGATCTCTTCCTCCCGCGCCGCGCCGAAGAGCTGTGAGGGATCGGGCACGCCCACGAGCCCGGTTCCCGTCATCTCGAACACGCCGAGCTCGTTTGTGGAGCCGAACCGGTTCTTCGCCGCGCGCAACACGCGGTGAGCGTGGTAGCGATCGCCCTCGAACTGGAGCACGCAGTCGACGAGATGCTCGAGCACGCGCGGGCCGGCGACCGCTCCGTCCTTGGTGACGTGTCCGACGAGGAACAGAGCGACGCCCGCCTCCTTGGCAACGCGCAGCAGGCGCGCCGAGGCCTCGCGCACCTGCGCGACCGAGCCCGGAGCCGAGCCGACATCGGCTGAGTAGAGCGTCTGCACCGAATCGATCACGCAGACCGCCGGCCGCTCGACCTCGAGCGTCGCGCAGATCGCCTCGAGGTCGGTGTCGGCCAGGATCTCTACCGAATCTGTGCCGCCGAGCCGCTCGGCCCTGAGCCGAACCTGCGCGGCTGATTCTTCTCCCGTGATGAGAAGGGCCCTGTGCTCCTTGCTCATGGCCCGCAGAGCCATGAGCAACAGAGTCGACTTGCCGACGCCGGGCTCACCGCCGACGAGCACGAGCGACGCGGGAACGAGCCCGCCGCCGAGCACGCGATCCAGCTCGGCGACCCCGGTGGGCATCCGCTTCGCCTCCTCGACCTCGACCTCGACGAGCCGGAGGACAGGCTTCGCCGCGGCGCCCTTTCCCTGAGTCGGGACCGCCGACTCCTCGACGAGCGTCCCGAAGCTGCCGCAACCCGGACAGCGGCCGAGCCAGCGTCCGGTCGACTGGCCGCACTCGGAGCAGGCGAACTTCAGAGCGGGCTGGGCCACGTCGCCACTCTAGGCGGGGAAACGGACGGTCTTCGTGACGGAAGCGCGCCGTTCTTGCGCTCCGCTAGCTTCGACTGGTTGCCGTGAAGCAGAACTGGGTGACCGTGAAGAAGAACTCCCCCCGCTCGCCGAGTTCGCGCTGGTCATCGGCCCAGGCCTTGGCGTCCTCATGGCTGAGCCCGCCCTGCTCGACGACGTACTGCTCGAGCAGCGGCATGAGTGAGCCACCGTAGGCATCGGGGGTTAGCTCGGTGGTCGCGAACGGGTAAGCCTCCCTCTCGACCTGCTCGAAGCCCGCGTCGCGCAGCTGCGGCGCAAGCGTCCGCGGCAGCGAGGGGTGAGTCAGGTGCTCGTCCCAGGCGGCAAGCACGCGTTGCATCAACTCCTCATCAGTCGCCTGCCAGGACACAGTCGCCCAGTCGACGTCCCACACCACCACCCGGCCGCCTGGGCGCAGCGCTCGGCGCATCTCACTCAGCGCGGCCGGCACGTCTTGGACGTACTCCAAGACCTGAACTGCGAGTGCCCTGTCGAAGCTCGCGTCGGGGACCGGAAGCGAGGTCGCATCCGCCTCATGGAACGAAACGTTGTTGTGCCCCCCGGCACGATTCGCAGCCACCGCGAGCATGTCCGCGCTGACATCCACGCCGACGACTGACCCCTCGCGCCCGACGACCTCAACCAGTTCGTTGACGTAGAAGCCCGGGCCACAGCCCACGTCGACTACGCGGTCGCCAGTTTGGGCGTCAAGCGCAGTGCGCACCAGATCGCGCCGGCGCAGGACGTCGCGCGTCACGTAGAGGCGCTCCAGCCGCTCGACGAGGCTCTTATCGAACTTGAGCTGACTCACGGCGGAACCTTAAACGCCGCTGCTCCCACCCAGGTGCGACCGACCCGGCGCCGGCCGACAGCAAATACCCTCCGCGCATGGAGTCGAAGAAGGCCCCGCTCAACGTCTGGGACTACGAACGGATCGCCGAGGAGACCCTGGACGACGCCTCGTTCGGCTACTTCGCGGGGGGCGCGGGCGACGAGCACGCCCTCCGAGCCAACCTCGAGGCATTCGATCACTGGCGGCTCCGCCCCCGCGTGCTCGTCGACGTCGGCGAGGTGACGCCGACCACGACAGTCCTCGGCACAGAGCTCTCGATGCCGATCATCGCGGCGCCGATCGCCTATCAGCGAATGGCGCATCCTGAGGGCGAACTGGCCGTGGCACGCGGGGCGAAGGCGGCCGGAACGATCATGTGCCTCTCGACCTTCGCAACCACGAGTCCAGCGGATGTCGCCGAAGCAGCGGGAGAGAGGCGAGGCTGGTTCCAGCTCTACTGGCATCCGGATCGCGGCCTGACCAAGGGTGTCCTCGACCAGGCCCGCGAGGCCGGATTCTCCGCCGTCGTGCTGACGGTCGACCTGCCGGTCCTGGGCCGGCGCGAACGGGATCTTCGTACCGGTTTCGAGTTGAAGCCCGACTACCGATTGGAGGTCTACGCCTCGGCGCTGGGTGAGCTTGGTGCAATCACGCCGGCCCTGGCGGCCGAGCTGATCGATCCAAGCCTCACGTGGCGCGATCTCGAGTGGCTGCATGAGAACGCCGGCCTTCCGGTGATCGCCAAGGGGATCCTCACGGCCGAGGACGCCGTCCTCGCCGCCGACCACGGCTGTGACGCGGTCGTCGTCTCGAATCACGGTGGGCGGCAGCTCGACCGCGCGGTCGCCTCGCTCGACGCGCTCCCCGAAGTGGCAGAGGCCGTCGGTGATCGGGTCGAGCTCCTGATGGACGGTGGGATCAGGCGCGGAACGGATGTCGCGATCGCGCTCGCCCTCGGCGCGCGGGCCGTCCTGGTCGGCCGGCCCGTGATCTGGGGACTTGCGGCCCGCGGCGCCGACGGCGTGCAGCACGTCCTCGAGCTGCTACGCGACGAGCTGCTCGTGGCGCTTGCCCTGCTCGGCTGCTCCTCGACCGACGACGTCGGACGGGCCCATGTCACCCCCGCGCCGCGAGGCTGAGGCCAGGAGCAAGCCACCGAGGATGGCGACGACACCCAGAAGCTGGAGCGACGAGGGATCCTCGCCGAGCAGGAGGGCGGCAAGCAGCACGGAGCAGACCGGCTGCAGCGTGAGCAGGACCGAGGTGACAACCGCGGGGAGACGCGGCAGCGAGACGGTGATCAGCAGCCACCCAAGCACCTGTGACGACAACGCGAGCACGATCAGCCACCCCTGGGCCGACGCCGAGGGCCAGAAGTCGAGGTCGCCCAGCAACAGGCCCGGCGGGATGATGAGCAGCGCCGCGGCCAGCGTCGCATCGCACAGTGGCCCCGCCGCGCGCCGAAGGTCACTCGAGCCGTGGCGAAGCGTGAGCAGGAAACCCGTGTAGGCGACACCGGTCAGCACGCCGAACAGCACGCCGAGCGCGGGATCCTCGCCGTAAGCGCCGTCCTCGAGCACGCCGGAGATCAGGACGACCCCGCCCATCGCCACCGGAATCGCGGCGAGCAGCGGCCCCGCCGGCCTTTCCCGGAACAGCAGCCACGCGACGAGCCCGACCAGCACGATCTGCGTGTTGCCAAGCACAGTCGCGAGCCCGGCGCCGACGTACTCGATCGAGTGATGCCAGAGGATCAGGTCAGCGGCGAAGAACGCGCCCGCGAGCCACGCCCAGGTCCGCGTTCGCCAGGGCCGAGGCCCGAGCCGGCGGTCCTCCCACCAGGCGAGGAGCAGCAGCGGCGGGACCGCGTAAGCGCAGCGGAAGAACGCTCCGGTCGACGGGGACACGTCTGCGTAGCGGTAGAGGATCGCGGAGAAGGCGATCGCGACCGCGCCCGCGAGCGCGGGCAGCGTTGGGCGCCCGCCCGCGAGACGGGTCGGACTCACCCTCGGGTCCTAATGCCTAGTCCTCTACGGACTCGTGCGAGTCGTCGTCGCCGCCCTCGGCCTTGGGCTCTTCGGGAGGAACGGTGACCTTCTCCTCGACCGGCGGCGCGCCTGGAATGACCTCGATGTCGACCTCGTCGTCAGTGCCCGGCTTGCGGTTGATGAGGATCGTCGAGCCGGGCTCGATCGACCGGCCGAGGACGAAGTCCGCGAGCGGGTCTTCGACGTAGCGCTGGATCGCGCGGCGGAGCGGCCGGGCGCCCATGGTCGGGTCGTAGCCCTTCTCGACGAGCAGCTCCTTGGCCTCATCGGTGAGCTCGATCTCCGCCTGGTGCTCGCCCATCTGCTTCTCGAGCCGCTCCATCAGCAGGTCGACGATCAGCATGATCTCGTCGCGCGTCAGCTTGTGGAAGACGATCACCTCGTCGATCCGGTTGAGCAGCTCGGGGCGGAAGACCTTCTTCAGCTCGCCCATGATGCGGTCCTTCATCTCCTCGTAGGAGAGGCCGCTGTCGTCGCCGAGCGAGAACCCGAGCGTCTGGTTCTTCGAGATCGTCGCGGCGCCGATGTTCGAGGTCATGATCACGATCGTGTTCCGGAAGTCGACCTTGCGCCCCTGGGCGTCGGTCAGCTTCCCGTCCTCGAGGATCTGAAGGAGGATGTTGAACACGTCGGGGTGCGCCTTCTCGATCTCGTCGAGCAGGACGACCGAGTAGGGCTTGCGGCGGACGGCCTCGGTCAGCTGGCCGCCCTCGTCGTAGCCGATATAGCCCGGAGGCGAGCCGACGAGCCGGGACACGGAGTGCTTCTCCATGTACTCCGACATGTCGACCTGGATCATCGCCTCCTCGTCGCCGAACAGGAACTCGGCGAGCGTGCGGGCGAGCTCGGTCTTACCCACGCCTGACGGGCCGAGGAAGATGAACGAGCCGGTCGGCCGCTTCGGGTCCTTGATCCCGGCGCGGGCGCGGCGGATCGACTTCGAGACGGCGACGATCGCCTCCTCCTGGCCGATCACGCGCTTGTGCAGCTCATCCTCCATCCGGATCAGCTTCTGCGTCTCGGCCTCGGTCAGCTTGAAGACCGGGATGCCCGTCCACATCGAGACGATGTCGGCGATCTCGTCCTCGCCGATCACAGGCTTGTCGACGCCTTCTTCGTTCTGCCAGCTCTCCTCGAGCTCGCGCTTCTTCTGCGTCAGCTTGCGCTCCTTGTCGCGCAGCGAGGCGGCCTTCTCGAACTCCTGCGCCTCGATCGCGGCCTCCTTCTCGCTGCGGACCTTCTCGATCTCGTCCTCGAGCTCCCGGTGCCGCGGCGGCGCGCTCATCGTCTTGATGCGCATGCGCGAGGCGGCCTCGTCGATCAGGTCGATCGCCTTGTCCGGCAGGTGGCGATCCTGGATGTAGCGGTCGGCGAGAAGCGCCGCCGCGCGGAGTGCCTCGTCGGAGATCGTGCAGCGGTGGTGCGCTTCGTAGCGGTCGCGGAGGCCGCGCAGGATCTCGACGCTGTCCTCGACGGAAGGCTCGTCGACGCGGATCTGCTGGAAGCGCCGCTCCAGCGCCGCGTCGCGCTCGAGGTACTTGCGGTACTCGTCCAGCGTCGTCGCGCCGATCGTCTGCAGCTCGCCGCGGGCGAGAGCCGGCTTGAGGATCGAGGCTGCGTCGATCGCACCCTCGGCGGCGCCGGCGCCGACGAGGTTGTGTAGCTCGTCGATGAACAGGATGATGTCGCCGCGCTGGGTGATCTCCTTCATCACCTTCTTCAGGCGCTCCTCGAACTCACCGCGGTACTTCGAGCCGGCGACCAGCGCCGCCAGGTCGAGGGTGTAGATCTGCTTGCCCTTCAGGAGCTCGGGCACCTGGTTGGAGGAAATGCGCGCGGCCAGACCTTCGACGACTGCGGTCTTGCCGACTCCCGGCTCGCCGATCAGCACCGGGTTGTTCTTCGTGCGGCGGGACAGGATCTGCATCACGCGCTCGATCTCGGTCTGTCGCCCGACCACCGGGTCGAGCTTCGCCTCGGCGGCGAGCTTGGTCAGGTTGCGGCCGAACTGGTCGAGCAGCTTCGAGCTCTTGGCCTTCTCGCCGGCCGCGCCGCCGCCCTGCTGGCGCCGGCCGGGGCCGGAGAGCATGCGGATGATCTCGTTGCGGATCTTCTCGGCATCGGCGTCGAAGTCGAGCAGGATGCGAGCGGCGACGCCCTCGTTCTCGCGGACGAGGCCGAGCAGGATGTGCTCGGTGCCGATGTAGTTGTGGCCGAGCGAGAGCGCTTCGCGCAATGCGAGCTCGAGCACCTTCTTCGCGCGGGGGGTGAACGGGATCTGTCCGGTCGTGACCTCGTCGCCCTGGCCAACGATCCGTGCGACCTGCGCCCGGACCTCTTCGACCGTGATGTCGAGCGACTCGAGCACGCGTGCGGCGAGGCCCTCCTCCTCGCGCAGCAGCCCGAGCAGGATGTGCTCGGTGCCGATGTAGTTGTGCTTCAGCGCGCGGGCTTCGTCCTGCGCAAGGACGACTACCTGGCGAGCCCGCTCTGTGAAGCGCTCAAACAACCTTCGAATCCCCTTTCCGCACCGATTCCACCTCGCGGCCGGACCCGCCGGCCGCAGATCGAAGGTCGGCCCATCGTAGCTCAGAGGTCGGCGCCCCCGTCGAACGTCGCGAGACGTACCAAAACTCTTTACGAGGTCGTAACGGCATCGTCGTAAGGCCTTCGGGACTGAGGCCGGAACGGTTTAGATACACCAGTTCTTAAGGATTAGGGCTCCGACCGAGGCCTGAGCGCCGGAAAGAGCGTCACGTCCCGGATCGTGTCCCGCCCGGTCAGCACCATCACGAGGCGGTCGATGCCAAGGCCAAGCCCACCGGTCGGCGGCATCCCATAGCTGAGCGCCTCGACGTAGTCGGGATCCCCCGGCTCGCCGCCCTCCATCGACTGCTGCGCCGCGAAGCGCTCCTGCTGCTCGTCGGCGTCGTTCAGCTCGCTGAAGGCATTTCCGAGCTCGGTGCCGCCGACGAAGAACTCGAACCGCTCGACGATCGTCGCGTCGTCGTCGGTCGCGCGTGCAAACGGCGACAGCTCGATCGGATAGTCGTGGAGGATCGTTGGTCGGACAAGCGACGGCTCGACCAACGACGTCAGTGCGTGGTCGACGAGCTGCGCCCAGTCGAGGTCGCTGGTCGTGTCGATTTCCCGGGCTTCCATCCGCCTGCGTAACTCGTCCGGATCGCGAGTCCAGAGGCCGTGCTCTTCGAGCGCATCGACGAGCTTCACTCGCTCCCATGGCTTCCCAAGGTCGACCTCGTGGCCGCGATAGGTCACCACCGTCGTCCCGAGCACGGCGTT
Organism: uncultured Actinomycetes bacterium; assembly: GCA_963752845.1. Classification (GTDB taxonomy): domain Bacteria; phylum Actinomycetota; class Thermoleophilia; order Gaiellales; family Gaiellaceae; genus JACDAN01. The sequence goes on from CAVVZV010000004.1 coordinate 192,056, forward strand.
CGCGACGTGCTCAACGAGGTTCTCCATCCGCTCCATCGTGTCGCGGTAGTCGGCGTACGCCTCGTACCACTCGAGCTGCGTGAACTCCGGGCTGTGCTTGTAGGAGATGCCCTCGTTCCGGAAGTCCTTGCCGATTTCGTAGACCTTCTCGAGGCCTCCGACGATCAGGCGCTTCAGGTACAGCTCGTCGGCGATCCGGAGGTAGTAGTCCTGGTCGAGGTAGTTGTAGTGCGTGACGAACGGCTCCGCGAACCCCCCGCCGTACCTGGGTTGGAGAATCGGCGTCTCGACCTCTACGAATCCTTCCGAATCGAGCCAGCGGCGAGCCTCGCCGACGATCTGCGTCCTCATCAGGGCGTCACGCCTCGACTCCTCGTTCATCAGGAGGTCGAGGTAGCGCTGCCGATACCGCGTCTCCGTGTCCTGGAGGCCGTGGAAGGTGTCCGGCAGCGGCCGCCTGATCTTCGCGAGCAGAGTCAATTCCTCGACCGCCAGCGACGCCTCGCCGCGGCGGGTCTTGGCGGGATGGCCCTCGGCGCCGACGATGTCACCGAGGTCGACGTCGACGAGCCCCGTGCGCTCAGTCGCACAGAGCAGCTGGATCCGGCCCGAGCGATCGACGAGGTCGAGGAAAACGAGCTTCCCCATGTCTCGACGGGCCATGACCCGGCCGGCTATACGGCGGGTCTCGGCGGCTTCGTCGCCGGGCTCGAGCGGCTCCGCCTCCGCGCGTACCGAGGCGATCTCGACGCGGTCGGGAAACCGCTTCGGCAGTGAGCTCATGGCCGGGCGAGTCTAGTGCGGCCGCCGAGGAACGGGCTTTGCCCGTTCCGAGTACAGCCGCTCATCGAGAAGGAAGCTCCTGCAACGCTTCTGGGCCGCGCGGCGCGAAGCGCCGCCCGGCTTCATACGTTGGCGAAAAGTCGTGAGACTTTTCGCCAGACAGGCGGCCGTTAGGCCGCCTTGATCTCGAGGATCTTGAACTTGAGCTTGGCGCCGCGGGGCGTCGCGACCTCGACCGTTTCGCCCTTCTTCTTGCCAAGGATCGCCCTACCCACGGGCGACTCGTTCGAGAGCTTGTTCTCGGACGGGTTCGCCTCGGCCGAGCCAACGATGTGGTACTCGAGCGTTTCCTTGGCTGCGACGTCGCGAAGCCGGACGTGCGAGCCCACACTGACGACGTCCTTGCTGATCTCCTTCTTGTCGATCACGCGGGCCGACATGAGCCGGTCCTCGAGCTGCGCAATCCTGTGCTCGAGCATCGCCTGCTCGTTCTTCGCGTGGTCGTACTCCGCGTTCTCGGTGATGTCGCCGAACTCGCGGGCGATTCTGATGCGGTCCGCGACCTCACGTCGTCTCTCGGTAGAGAGATGCGCGATCTCTTCCTTCAACTTCTTGTAACCCTCCGGGGTGAGGATCACTTCCTTCACGACAAGGCCTCCTCGGTGCCAAAGAAAACGCGCGGGCCGAACTCATCGGCCCTCGCGGGGGCGGCATGGTACCTGCGGCTCCGGATGACGTCAAACCCACTCGGCTACGCTTTTGCGCTCTATGCAGGTAGATCTTCGCTCCTCCTGGCGGATCGGCCCCGTTGACATCCCGAGCAGGGTCGTCCTGGCGCCGATGGCGGGGGTAAGCGTTCAGGCATTCCGCCGCCAAGGACGGCGTTTCGGAGCGGGACTCGTGTGCTCGGAGATGGTCAGCTGCGCCGGTCTCGAGCACCGAAACGAGCGCACCCTTGGTTACCTTCGGATCGCCTCCGACGAGCACCCGCTCGCCGTTCAGATCTTCGGCTCGAGCCCTGCGACGATGGCCGAAGCCGCCCGGATGGTCGAGGCGGCCGGCGCCGACCTGGTCGACATCAACTTCGGCTGCCCGGTCAGGAAGGTGACGAAGACCGGCGCCGGTGCAACGCTCCTCGAGGACGCCGTCCGCGCGACGGCGATCGTCCGGGCGGTAGCGGACGCCGTCGCCGTGCCGGTGACGGTGAAGATGCGGCGCGGGGTCGAGAACGGCGCACGCACGTGTCTCGAGCTCGGCCCGCGACTGGTCGAGGCCGGAGCCGCGTCGCTGACGCTTCATCCGCGCTCGGCCCGCCAGATGTATACCGGGGAAGCCGACCACTCGTTGACCGCCGAGTTAGTCGAGCTCGTGGACGTACCCGTCGTCGCGTCGGGCGACATCAGCTCCCGCGCCCGGGCGCAGTCAGTGCTGGCGACGACCGGCGCCGCGGCCGTCATGGTCGGACGGGCGGCCCAGGGGAACCCGTGGGCGATTCGAGAGATCGCCGGCGACTCGGACGCCGAGCCGTCCCGTGAGGAGGTCGTCGCCGAGCTCCTGCTCTTCGTCCGGGAGACCGCTCGAGAGCTGGGTGAGAAGCGGGCGACGAGCTTCCTGAAGAAGTTCTACGGCTGGTACCTCGGGCGCGGCCGGTTCCCGCGGCAGTTCAAGCAGGAGCTGACTCAGCTCCAGACGCTCGACGAGGTCGAGGAGCGCCTGTTCGCGGCCGCCCCCGGCGCCGCCTTCGTCCTCACCCGCCTGGAGCAGGAGCACGCGCCTGCCGCCGAAGTCGAGCTGGATCTACCGATCTCGATCTACGGCGGCGGGTAACGGCTAGGCGTTGAGCGCCCAGATCAGCCGCAATCCCTCGAGCGTGAGGAAAGGGTCGACCTTCTCGATGGTCCGAGAGTGCGGCGCGATCAGGTCGGCGAGCCCGCCGGTGGCGACCGCCCGGGCCTCGACGCCGAGCTCGCCCCGGATCCGGGTGACGATCTCGTCGACCTGGCCCGTGAAGCCGTAGACAAGGCCGGACTGGAGCGCGGCCGCGGTCGTCTTGCCGATCACCGTCGGCGGCGCCGAGAAGTCAACGCGAAACAGGCGCGCCGCCCGGGCGAACAGCGCGTCCATCGAGACCTCGATCCCGGGCGCCAGCACGCCGCCGACGAACTCCCCGTCCGCCGACAGGATGTCGAAGTTCGTCGAGGTGCCGAAGTCGACGACGATACAGGGGGCGCCGTACCGTTCCCGCGCGCCGACGGCGTTGGCGATCCGATCGGACCCGACCTCGCGCGGATCGTCGTACCGAATCGCAATCCCCGTCTTCGTCCCCGGCCCCACAACCAGGATGGGTGCCGACACCCAGCGCGATGCGAAGTCCTCGAAGGAGCGGGCGACCGCCGGCACAGACGAGGAGAGACAGATTCCTTCGACGTCCTCGAGATCGATCAGCCCGGAGAGCAGGACGCCGAGCTCGTCGCCGGTTCGCTCGGCCTCGGTGGCAAGACGCCGCGTATCGCCGAGGTCATCGTCCCGGAACAAACCGAAGACGGTCTGCGTGTTGCCGACGTCGACCGCTAGGAGCAAGGCGCCTAGGAGGCGATGCAGTAATCGGCCGCACCGGCAAAGCCGGCACAGCCTCTTATCGTCGGCGTCGCCAAGTCGACGCCTTAGACGTCCGCACCGGCAAAGCCGGCACAGCCTCTTATCGTCGGCGTCGCCAAGTCGACGCCTTAGACGTCCGCACCGGCAAAGCCGGCACAGCCTCTTATCGTCGGCGTCGCCAAGTCGACGCCTTAGTCGTCGTCGCGCAGCGGCTCGCCAAGGCGATCCGCCAAAGCCTCGGCCGTCAGCTTCGGCTCCTCCCCCTCGCCGCGCAGCTCTTCGACGGTGACGTCGCTCGAGGTGTAGACCTCGGCGCGCGGGATCATCCGCGTGGGCCGGTTCTTGTCCCAGACCCAGACGTCCTCCATCCGGAGATGGAAGAACGGATAGCTGGGCTGCGGCACGTAGCGGAGATCGAGCGTGTTGCAGAGGTACGTCGCGTCCTGCGTGAGGACGCAGTAGCGGAAGAGGCCGAAAACGGCCGTGTACTCCTTCTTCAGCTGAAGCTCGAGCTCGGCCTCGAACTCGTCGAGCTCGTCGAGGTGGGACATGGGCGTCATTGTAGTGCGGCGAGTAAGGCCTGCACCGACCCCCTGCCGGGCACCTCCAAAGCGCTGTCCAGCTCGGCCAGCGGCTCGAGCACGAACCGCCGCTCTTGAAGCCGTGGATGCGGGATCTCCAGCCCCACCTCGTTGATCTGCTCGCCGTTGTAGAGCAGGAGATCGAGATCGATCGTGCGCGGCCCGAAGCGCGGCCCAGATCGGTCTCGGCCGAGCGCCGCTTCGACGTGCTGGAGCCGCTCCAGCACCGCTCGCGGAGCGAGCTCGGTGCGCAGCGAGGCCGCCCCATTCAGGAACCGCGGTTGATCCGGATAGCCAACAGGTTCGGTGTCCCGAAGCGACGACACCGCCTCGACCTCGACGGCGCCGTCTGCAGCCAGCAGCTCAAGTGCCCGCCGGATCGTCGCCTCCCGGTCGCCGAGGTTCGAGCCCAGGCCGATGTAGACAAGTGGCATCACCTCGCTAATGTTCGACTACATGCGCCGGCTGGGGGTCGTCTTGGCGTTGGTCGTACTGGCTGCGCCAAGCACGGCGGAGGCAGTGCCTGCTGCTTCGATTCCGACGGGTCGCGCGCTCGAAGCGCTGTCCGAGCACCGCTTCACCCTCCTCGGGCTCGAGGCCAATCCTGCGGCCGAGCGCCTCATCGCCGACCGGGGCGGGACGATCGTCGCGCCGGAGCTTCACATCTGGCGGCTGCGAAGCCCCGAGGCGCAGCGGCTGATTCCGCGACTGCGGGACTTGGGTGCGCTCCGCTACGCAGAGCCGGACCGCCCGGTCTTTCGCCAGGGACATCTCACCGGCGGAGATCCCCTGGCCGCGCCGGCGATCGGCTGGCACCACTATCGGGTCGGCGCCGATCGCGTCGAGCCGCCCGGTCCCGGCGTCCCGATCACGGTGATCGACTCGGGCCTCGACACGAGCCACATGGAGTTCGCCGCCCGCCCCAACACCTTCGTGCTCAACCGCCAGCTGGTCGACCTGGAATCGGACGAGTACCACGGCACGATCGTCGCCTCGACCGCGGCAGCGCCGACCGACGCGAAGGGTGCCGTCGGGATCTACCCGCAGGCGGTCCTCCGTTCCTTCGACCTCGAGTTCCTCGCCGAGTCCGTGATCGTCCAAGGCATCAGCCGCGCCCTCGCCGCCGGCCGAGGCGTGATCAATCTCAGCCTTGGCGGCGACGAGCCGTCGCGCGCGATCTACGAGGCAACGATCAACGCCTTCGGACGCGGCTCGCTGATCGTCGCCGCGGCCGGAAACGACCGGCTGCTCGACAACCCTGCGATCTACCCTGCCGATTTCCCACACGTCTTGACCGTCGGCTCGACCAACCAAAGCGATCAGCCCTCGGATTTCTCGAGCACCAGCCGGGCCGTCGATCTCGCGGCTCCCGGCGAGGCGATCCCTTGGCAACACCCGACGGAGCCGGTCTCCTACGGGACGGCGAATGGAACGAGCTTCGCCTCCCCGATCGTCGCCGCTGCGACAGCGTGGGTCTGGACGGCTCGGCGCACGCTCGACAAGACGCAGATCTTCGAGCTGATGCGCCTGTCGGCCAGGGACGTGAGCCCGCGCGGGCCTGATGCCCGAACGGGGATGGGGCTGCTCGACATTCCGAGCGCGCTGACGAGAGCGGTACCCGCGATCGACCCGCTGGAGCCGAACGACGACATCGACCATGTCAAGGCACACGGGATCTTCCGCATCGCTGCGCGGCCTTTGACCGCTCCGGGCCGCCGCCGGGCGACGTACCGCGCCCGGCTGCACGCGAGCGAGGATCCTCACGACGTGTACCGGGTCTGGGTGCCCGGGAGAAGTGAGGTCTCGGCGACGATCCAGCCGAACGCGAACGTGGACGCCGCGCTCTGGGCGCCGGCAACAAGCGACGTCTTCGAGCGAGGCGCCGCGCGACGCCGTGACCTCGTCGCCTCCAGTGGACGTCCAGGCAGCCGACGCGAGCTCATCCAGGTCGAGAACACGACGCGCCGAGGGTACTTCGCGTACCTCGATCTCTTCCCCGGCCGGGGTGTCCGTTCGGCGGCCTACTCGCTCGGGATCAGGGCCCGCGCTCTGCCGTCGCCGCGGAATACGCGACGGTGAGCCCGGCCGGGCTTATGCCCGGCTTGCGCACGCGCACCCGGACGTGTTCTGCGGGAAAGCGCGTCGCCAGCTCGTCGGCCACCGCGGCGGCCAGGACCTCGATCAGACGGTACTCCCGCGCCTCTGAGACCTCGCGCACGCACGCGGCGACCGCCCGATAGTCGACGGTGTCCCCGAGCCGGTCCGAGGCAGGGGCTGCTACCTCAAGGGCGACGTCGTAGACGAAGGTGCGGCCCCGCTCCCGCTCGTCGTCGTCGACGCCGTGCCGTCCGAAGACCTCGAGGCCAACCAGCTCCACCGTCACGTTCATCCGACCACCGCCCGTGCCGCGGTCAGCGCCTCCACGTGCTCACGCACATCGTGGACGCGCAGGATCGTCGCCCCGCGCTCGTAGGCCGCGACCGCCGCGGCGATGCTTGCCGAGAGCGGCCCGGTCTTCGCGTCCGGGTCGCCGAGGATCTTTCCGAGCGAGCTCTTGCGCGAGAAGCCGACGACGATCGGGCGTCCGAGCGCGGCCAGCTCGTCCAGCCGGCGGATCAGCTCGAAGTTGTGCTCCACGGACTTGCCGAACCCGATGCCGGGATCGAGGCAGACGTTCTCCTCGGCGATCCCCGCAGCCACCGCGAACCGCAACCGCTCCTCCAGAAAGGACTTGACCTCCGAGACGACGTCGTCGTACCGGGGATCCCGCTGCATCGTGCGCGGCTCGCCGAGCATGTGCATCAGGCAGAGGTAGACGCCGGACTCGGCCACGACCTCTGCCAGCGTCGGATCGCCGCGCAGCGCGGTGACGTCGTTCACGAGCTCCGCGCCCAGGCCGATCGCCCGACGCGCGACCTCGGCTTTGTCCGTGTCGATCGAGACCGGCAGCTCCCCGGCGGTCGCCTCGAGCACCGGCACCACGCGGCGCAACTCCTCGTCCAGCGTGACCGGCTCGGAACCGGGACGGGTCGATTCGCCCCCGACGTCCACGATCGCCGCGCCCTCGGCGGCCATCCGGCGCGCCGTTGCGATCGCGTCCTCGGCGCGAAAGTTCACGCCGCCGTCCGAGAACGAGTCCGGCGTCACGTTGACGATCCCCATCACCGATGGGCGAGGAAACCGCTCCTCGACCGGCCTCACGGGGAGAGCGTAGACCGCTTTTCATCCGCCGCGGAACGGGTTCATCCCGTTCCGCCGCTGCGGCTCCGGGTGAAGGAAGTGGCGCCTCGATACTGGGCCGCGCACCGCGTAGCGGTGCCCGGCTTCATACACTCGGCGAAAGTCGTGAGACTTTCGCCGAAGCGAAGCCCGCTACGGCTTCGCCGGATCCGGCGGCGTCTGCATCATCGAGCCGGGAACCGGGAAGGGCTTCGGCGTCGGCACCGGGCGCCGCTCCTTCGGCTTCTCCTCGGTGGGAGCCGGAGCCGGAGTCTCGTCGGCGAAGACCTCGTCCTCGGAGGCGCCCTCGAGCAGGCGCAGGAATTGATCCTTGTCGATCGTCTCGCGCTCGATCAGGATCGCCGAGAGGCGGTGGAGCTCGTCCATGTGCTCCTTGAGCACGGTCTGGGCTCGGTCGTGCGCCTCCTCGATCACGCGCCGGATCTCCTCGTCGATCTCGCGCGCAACCTCTTCGGAGTAGTCAGGCTCGGCGCTCATCTCGCGGCCGAGGAAGGGCAGATCGTGGTTCCTGCCCAGGACGCGCGGACCGAGCTTCTCGCTCATCCCGAAGCGCATGATCATCTGCTTGGCGGTCGAGGTCACTTTCTCGAGGTCGTTCGCGGCGCCCGTCGTCACCTCGTTGAACACGAGCTCCTCAGCGGCGCGGCCGCCGAGCGTCGCGGCGAGCTGGTCCATCAGCGTCGACTTGCGTGTCAAGTAGCGGTCTTCGCGAGGGAGCGAGATCGTGTAGCCGAGCGCCTGGCCGCGGCTGATCACGGAGATCTTGTGGACGTCGGTGTCCTGGTCGAGGTAGTGGCCGACGAGCGCGTGGCCCATCTCGTGGTACGCGGTGACTTTCCGCTCTTCCTCCGACAGCAGGCGCGTCTTCTTCTCGGGGCCGGCGATCACGCGCATGATCCCCTCCTCGAGCTCCTCCTGCTCGATCGTCTTCTTGCCGCGGCGCGCTGACAGCAGCGCTGCCTCGTTGACGAGGTTGGCGAGATCGGCGCCTGTGAATCCAGGCGTCCCGGCGGCCAGCGTGTCGAGCTCGACCTCGGACGCGATCGGCTTGCCCTTCGCGTGCACCTCGAGGATCTTCTTGCGCCCGTTCCGGTCGGGCCGGTCGACGACGATCTGGCGATCGAAGCGCCCGGGCCGGAGCAAGGCCGGATCGAGGATGTCGGGGCGGTTGGTGGCCGCGATCAGGATGATGTTGTCCTTCAACTCGAACCCGTCCATCTCCACGAGGAGCTGGTTCAGCGTCTGCTCGCGCTCGTCGTGGCCGCCGCCGAGCCCGGCCCCGCGGTGGCGGCCGACGGCGTCGATCTCATCCATGAAGACGATGCACGGCGACGCCTGCTTGGCCTGCTCGAAGAGGTCGCGGACGCGGCTGGCGCCGACGCCGACGAACATCTCCACGAAGTCGGAGCCGGAGATCGAGAAGAACGGTACTCCGGCCTCACCGGCGACGGCGCGCGCAAGCAGGGTCTTACCCGTGCCGGGAGGCCCGTAGAGCAGCACGCCCTTCGGGATGCGAGCGCCGAGCGCCTGGAACTTCTTGGGGTTCTCGAGGAACTCCTTGATCTCGTGCAGCTCCTCGACGGCTTCGTCCACCCCGGCGACGTCCTTGAAGCCGATCTTCGGCGAGTCGGGCGTCATACGCTTCGCGCGGCTCTTGCCGAAGCTCATCACCTTCGAGCCGCCGCCCTGCACCTGGTTCATCAGGAAGATCCAGAATCCGAACAGGAGCACGAACGGCAGCAGTGACGTGAGGAGCGACCACCACGGCGACCCGCCGATCGTCTTCGAGTCGAACTGGACTTCGTTTTTCCGCATTAGGGACTCGAAGTTGTTCAGCGACTCGGGGCTCGGGTAGGCGACCTTGTACTTCTCGCCCTTGTCCTCGCCCCCGGTGGGCTGCAGCTCGACGGTGAGCTCCTGCTTGCTCGGGTTGGCGACGATCTCCTTGAAGGCGTTCGGGTTGTCCTCGACCCGCTGCTGGAGCTGGGAATAGGTGACCTTCTCCTTCGGCTCCGAGCCCATCAGCGTCTGGCTCGCCAGGTAGACGAGCAGGACGATCACGATCAGCGGAAAGAGGGCAGAGCGGAAGAAGCGATTCATGGCCGGTCTAGCGCGCAGGGTAGCAGTGCCCCTGCCTCCCGAACCTGCCCCAAACCGGGTGAAATCAGGTCGTCACTCCCGTTTCGTCGCCCAGGACGCCGACGTACCGGAGGTTGCGATACCGCTCGGCGAAGTCGAGCCCGTAGCCGACGACGAACCGATTGGGAATCTCGAAGCCGATGTAGCGAACCGGCACATCGATCTCGCGCCGGTCCGGCTTGGTCAGCAGCGCGCAGACCTCGAGCGTGGCGGGGTTTCGGGCTCTCAGGTTGCGCATCAGGTAGGAGAGCGTGAGGCCCGAATCGATGATGTCCTCGACGACGAGGACGTGGCGGCCCTCGATTGCCGTATCGAGGTCTTTCAGGATCCTGACGACCCCTGAGGAGTCGGTCGAGGCCCCGTAGCTCGAGATCGCCATGAAGTCCACCTCGCAGTGGACGTCGATCGAGCGCATCAGGTCGGCCATGAAGAACACGGCGCCCTTGAGAACCCCGACCAGAAGCAGGTCACGGCCGGCGTAGTCCGCCGAGATCTCGGCGCCGAGCTCGGCGACGCGCTCTCGCAGGGCATCCTCCTCGATCAGGATCTCGGCGATCCCCTGCTCCACGTGCGTGTCGGTCATTCGACCAGCTCCGCGCTGATGCCCGCCGTCTCGACGAGACCCGGCACGGCGACGACCTCGTCCCCCCGTACGACCAGCGGCCACGCTTCCCGCTCGGACCGGGGGACCTTTGCGTCCACGAACACATCCTGAACTTTCTTTCTGCGGCTCGCGAGGTGGTCGCCGGCTCGCCAGCCTCGGACCTGCAGCCCAGGTAACGAGGACGTGATTCGCCACGGGCCCCAGCGCACTTCACCCATCAACTCCACGGGGCCTCGCTCGAGCCACACGCGATCATATTCGCGAACTGCCTGGAGCCCGCCGCCGAGGTCGACCCGCCCGGACCCTTCGGTACTCGCGAGCAGGGCATCGAGCCGGCTCGGCCGCCCCTCGGCGAGAGCCAGCAGGTTCTGCTCCGCGCGTTCGTCCAGCTCGTGGAGCAGGGGCACGATCCGCTCGCGGATCAGGCCGCGCTTCGTGTCCGGGTTCGACGAATCGATCCGAAACGGCATCCCGACGGCGCGGCAGTAGGTCTCGGTCTCCTGCCGCCAGACGGTCAAGAGCGGCCGAACGACGCCGTCCTCCCGCTTGGCCTTGATCGCGCCCGGTCGTCCACTCGAGACGAGCCGGTAGAGCACCGTCTCGACCTGGTCGGACGCCGTGTGCCCGGTCGCCCGCAGCCGGTCGGCCGCGAACGAGTACCGAAGGTCGCGCAGCTCCGCCTCGGTCGTGCCCGGAGCCTCGACGACCTCGGCGCCGAAGAGCTCACGGCAGAACCGCGCGTCCTCGTCGGACTCCGCGCCGCGCAGACCGTGGTTCACGTGGAGCGCTGAAACGTCGTACCCGAGCTCCCGCAGGACGTGCCAGAGGCAGGTCGAGTCCGGCCCGCCCGAGACGAGGCAGACGACTTCGGCGCCTGCCGGGATCAGTTCCCGCGCGCGAATGTGCTCCTCGACTCGGCGGCGAAGGTGCGGCGGCGTCCATGGCCCCTATTGTCGCCTGCGCCGCTCCAGCGCCGACGCCGCGAAGAGGGCGGCCCAACGCACGACCCACGCCACGGCGCCCCAGACGAGGAGCCTGCGGATCACGCGTAGACCGGATCGCGAATCCAGTCCTCCAGCCGCTGGATCCCGTGGGCGAGCTGGTCGGCATAGAGCACGTGCGGCTCGGCGGGGGTGATCAGCGGCATCTTCGCCCGCGGGCTGACGCCCGTCGGCGGCGGCGACGGCGAAGGCAATCGGCAGGGAATGGCAGACGACGAGGACGGTTGTCTCCGTGCGCTCGAGCACGATCCTGAAGCCGCGTACGTACCGCGAAGCGATCGCCAGCCTGCTCTCGCCCCCACCGGGCGGTTCGTCCTGGGGCCCGTGTTTCGCCGCCCACTTGCGGTACGTCGCGAGCGGACCGCTCTCGAACCCACCGTAGAACGGATCGTTCAGCTCGCGGACGACGAGCCGCGGGACGTCGCGGCCGGCGAGAACGAGATCGGCGGTCTCGGTCGTGCGCTCGAACTCGGTGACGACGCAGAGACCGATCGGCTCACCCGCCAGCCGCTCGCCCAGCTGCCGCGCCTGTTGCCGGCCGAGCTCCGTGAGCGGGCAGGAGACGGAGGGGTCGCCGTTGACGAGCGCTTTCGCGCTGAACTCGCTCTCGCCGTGGCGGACGAACAGGGTGCGCTCCATCAGAAAAGCAAGCTGCGGTACGAGCCCACACGCTCCATCCCGACGCGCTCGTAGAGCCGGATCGCGGCCGGGTTGTCGGCGCGCACGAACAGGCAGACGCGCGGTACCCGCTCGAGGAGCAGCCGGATCAGGTCGGACAGGCCGCGCCGCCCGTAGCCCTGGTTCCGGACCTCAGGGTCGACCCAGACCTGCTGGAGCTGAACCGCGTGCGGAGTCCAGGCGGAAGCCTCGGCCTTGAAGAGGATCGTCCCACCCTCGATCCAGACCCAGGAGCGGCGGTCGTCGATCTGCTGCCGGGTTCGCCGCCGAAATCCTTCGGCGTCCACCCGGAGTGGATCGACCCCGATCTCACCTTCGTGCGTCGCCGCGCAGGCGGGAAGCAGCAGCTCGAGGTCAGCGAATACGGCTTCGCGCAGCCCTGAGCCGCCGGGCTCGGGAGTCTCCATGATCGCGAAGACGGGTTGGCCCGGGCGGTCCTCGCGCGGCGGCGGAACGCGCTGACGCGCTGCTTCCCAGAGCTCCGTGACCGCCCGCTCGTCTCCGATGATCATCCTCGCGCGGGAGCCCGCGGTCTCCTTCGCGAACGCGCCGCTGCCGGAGCCCGACGGGACAACGTTGGCGCCGAAGTGGCACAACGCGCTCACGCGTCCGTTGTCGACGGTCGCCAGCATGCGCCCGAAGCCGCGCCTGGCCGCCTCGTCCAGGAAGACACGCTCGACGGGCTCGGCCGAGCAGAACTCGAGCACCTGGTCCAGCGTCGGTTCACGGAGGCGTGCGATTGCCGACTCTTATCAGTTGGCCGACCAAAGTGTCTCTCCAGGCAATACACGCCTGCTTCTGGCCCGCGATCACGCGGCGCCAGAGCCCACCCTCCTCCTCACCAAGGCTAGTCCAGCCTTGGCTCGTCGAAGTGCGAACTCTGGCTTGGTGCTCGCGATCCAGAAGGGAGGCAGCATTACCTGGAGAGACACTAGGGTCCACTCATGCCAATCCACATCCGTGCCGAGCCCGGCGACTATGCCGAGGCCTGCCTGTTGCCGGGTGACCCCCTGCGGGCCAAATACATCGCCGAGACGTTCTTCGACGACCCCGTCCAGCGAAACACGGAGCGAGGGATGCTGGGCTACACCGGCAGCTTTGACGGAAAGCCCGTGTCCGTTCAGGCGACCGGGATGGGCTGCCCCTCGGCTGCGATCGTCGTCGAGGAGCTCGTCCAGCTGGGCGTGAAGCGGCTGCTTCGCGTTGGAACGTGCGGCGGGCTCCAGCCCGACATGAGCCTCGGCGATCTCATCGTCGCGGTCTCCGCGGTGCCCGCGGATCGGACGGTCGAGAAGCTCGTCGGCTTCGAGCCGCACGTTCCGACCGCCGACTTCGGCCTGGTTCACGGCGCCGTGCATGCAGCCAAGGAGCTCGGCAAGCCGGTCCGCGTCGGCCCGATCGTCTCGAGTGACCTGTTCTACAACCCCGACGAGGGTCAGTACGAGCGCTGGTCGGCCCGCGGCGTCCTCGCCGTCGAGATGGAGGCGTCGGTGCTCTTCACTCTCGGCGCGCTGCGGAAGGTCCAGGCGGGCTGCTTGCTGACAGTCAGCGACGTCGTCGTCGAGGGCGAGTTCGTCCGGATCTCGGACGAGGAGATGCGCGCCGCCGTCGATCAGATGACCGAGCTCGCGCTGCAGACGATTACAGCGGAGCACTAGCCCTGAACAAGGTCGTCTTCCTGGTCAACCCGGCTTCGGCGAACGGCAAGACCGGGAGAAGCTGGCCGCAGATTGCGCGTGCAGCCCACGCGGCCGGTCTGCACGGCGAGGCGATCTTCTCCGAGCGGGCAGGCCAACTCGGAGAGCTCGCGCGTGAGGCCGCCGACGACGGCGCCTCCTTGCTCGTCGTCGTCGGCGGCGACGGGACCGTCCACGAAGTCGTCAACGGCATCGCCGGACGCGACGGCGTGGAGCTGGCGCTCATCCCACGCGGGACGGGGTGGGATTTCGCGCGCACACACGCGATCCCGAAGCGGCTCGGCGAGGCGTTGCGCATCGTCACTGACGGAACGGCCCGTCCATTCGACCTCGGTCGAGCCGGCTACCGGGCCGACGGAGGGCAGACGGCCGCCTGGTTCGCGAACATGGCCAGTGTCGGCATGAGCGGCGCGGTTGCCGCGAAGGCGAACTCGACGACGAAGGCTCTCGGCGCCAAGACCTCGTACCTGCTCGCGCTTGGCGTCGTCTTCGCCCGTTGGCGAAACGTCCGCTTGAGGGTCGACGTGGATGCCGAGACCCGTGAGGCGTTGATGGAGGACGCGATCGTCGCGGTCGGCCGCTACCTCGCCGGCGGCATGATGATCACGCCCGACGCAAAGCCCGACGACGGGCTCTTCGACGTTTTGCTGATCGGAGACGTCACGAAGACCGAGCTCGTTCGCGTGATGCCGAAGATCTACCGGGGGACGCACCTCCCGCACCCGAAGGGCGAGGTGCTGCGGGGACGCACGGTCTCGATCGAAGCGGACGAGCCTCTACCCGTGCAGCTCGACGGCGAGCAGCCGGGCACGACGCCGGTGCGTTTCGAGATCGTGCCGGCGGGGATCCGCCTGCGCGTCCCTAGCTAGCCGGGCGCTTTCGCGTCGTCGCGGTTGTCTTCTTTCGAGCCGTCGTCGTCGGCTCCGCGACGCGCTCGCTCGCTTGGGCTTCGACAGCTCGGCGACGCGCTTCTCGAGCTTCGCCACCCGCTTCTCCAGCGCGTCAAGCCCGCGCACCTTCTTCTGGACGTCGTCGAGCCGCTCGCGCATACCGCCGACAGACTCCATCAGGCGGGTCGTCGTCTGTGAGCCGGCGACGCGTGAGATCGCTTCCTCGCCGGCCCCGCTGAGCCTGCTGAGCAGATCCTTCTGCTTGTCCTGCTGCGCCATCAGGAGAACTCTACCCCGCTACGCCCGAATCAGAACCGGAGTTCCGGTCGGGGCGAGCCTCCAGATTCGCCGGATCGCCGCGTTCGAGACGCGAATGCAGCCGTTCGAGACGCGGAGGCCGAGCAGTGAGGGACGGTTCGTCCCGTGCAGCGCGACGGGGCCGCCCTGAGGCCAGCCCGTCAAGACCTCCGAGAACGCCGAGATGCCGATCGCCGCCCAGCCATACGGGCCGTTCGGGTCGTCGCGAAAGCGCTGGTTGATGTAGAAGCGGCCGAGCGGCGTCGGGGTCGCCGGCGCGCCGATCGCCGCGGTGGTCGTGAGTGCCAGCCGGCCGCCGTCGTAGACGGCGACCCGGCGGGAGGAGAGATCGATCACGATCCGGCTGGGCACGATCCGGACCTTCACGCGCTTCGCGCGCACGTAGCCCGTGCTCCCGTTCGGCTTCATCGGAAGGAGGACGCGGTACCACGCGGCCCTGCAGCGGACGCCGACCACGGCGTCGAGTCCTGCGAACACCGTCCGCACGCCGTTGGCGTTGCGGCGGCCGAAACGAGCGAACGCCCGGCCACCCGGTTTGCGGTACACGCCTACGACGCCTCGAGCGTCGAAGGCGTAGGTCTTGTCCGGGCTGACGAGCGGCTTCACCGACCCGGGCTCGCAGCCTGTCGCTGTCCGGCGCGCAAGTGAAGCTTGTATCGAAGGTGTAAAGCTGAGCGCGAAGCCCAACAAACCAAGGAGCGCCGCCGTCCGAAGGAATAAGGAACCTGTCACCAAACACCTCATCGGAAACACCACTATGAACATGTTTCGCAGAACACGATCCCATCGGCATCACGAGGTCACAACCCACGTGATCCGGCAGCGGGCGGGCGTGCCCTACGAGGTGGAGCAGCGAGTGTGCAGCGAGTGCCGGACGGTCCTCGCCGAACGCCAGCTCCGCCGCGCAGCGGCTTAAGTATCCAGTTCGCTCACCAGCGCCGCGAGCGTCTCGCCGGCGGCTCCCTCGATCTTCAGCACTGCGCGATCGTCGAAGGTGGTCGGCCCGCGGTTGACGATCGCGACCTGGCCGCCGGCGCGGGCAGTCTCGTCGGGAAGCATCGAGACGGGCCAGACCTCGAGCCCGGAGCCGATGACGAGCAGAAGGCCGGCTGAGCGCGCCAGCTCGTAGGCTCGATCGATCCCCGCTTCGGGCAGCAGCTCGCCGAAGAAGACGACGTCGGGTTTCAGGACCTCGTTGCAGGCGGCGCACCGAGGCGCATCCGCCTCGTCGAGCAGCTGCAGGACCTCGTCGACTCCGTAGCGCGAGCGGCAGCGAGGACAGCTCGACGTCCGGATCGACCCATGCACCTCGACGACCTCCCGGCTTCCCGCTCGCTCGTGCAGCAGGTCGATGTTCTGGGTCACGACGGCTCGAACCCTCCCAGCCCGCTCGAGCTCGGCCAGCGCCATGTGGCCGGCATTGGGCTGCGCCTCGGTGAGCGCGCGAAAGCGAAGGGCGTAGAAGTTCCAGACCTTGACCGGATCGGCCCGAAACGCGTCGATCGTCGCGTACTCCTGGGGGTCGTAGCGGGCCCAGATTCCGGTCGGCGAGCGGAAGTCGGGAATCCCGCTCTCGGTCGAGATGCCCGCACCCGTGAGGACGACGACAGGACCGCGCTCACGAACGAGTTGCGCAAGCCGCCGTAGAGTCTCGTCATCGACGGTTTTTACTTCCATACCGAGGTCAAAGTCCGTTTTGCGGAGACCGACGCGCAAGGCATCGCCAACAACGCCGAGTATCTCGTTTGGTTCGAGGTCGCGCGGGTCGAGTACCTGGCGCGATTTCGCGGCGGCTATTCGTCGCTGCGAGAACAGGGAGTCGAGGCGATGACGATCGAGACCCACGTGCGTCATCTGAAGCCGGCCCGCTTCGACGATCGGCTGAAGGTCCACGCGCGCTGCGTGGACGTTCGCGGAGCCCGGTTTCGGTACGAGTACGCAGTCGAGCGCGACGGTGAGGCGGTCGCAGACGGCTGGACCGGGCACGCCTGCGTGGACGCAGTGACCTTCCGCCCGACCCGTGTCCCCGACTGGTTAGCCGAGGAGATTAAGCGGGCGGAGGCTGCGGCGTAGGCGGGCCGGCCGGGGGTGGCGGGGACGGCGCGGGCGGCGTCGGGGACGGTGGCGGAGGAGGTGCAGTCGGCGGTGGCGGCGGCTTCGCCTTGTCGTCCGGCGGCGGCGCTGGTGGCGGGGGCGGCGGCTTCGGCCTCGGCTTCGTCCCATAGCGCACGATCTCCGGCTCGGAGCGGTACCACGACGACCAGCTGTTCTCCGAGAGGAGCTTCCCGCTCGGGGAATAGACCCGGCGCACGACGCTCGTCTTGCGCGACGGCTCGCCAGAGTCTTCGACGATCTCGGTGCCCACGTACATGTTCGGGTCGGGGACGCGCTTGTCGCCGGGCGGGTCAATGACCTCGAGCGGAGCGGTCTCGCTCTCGACGCGGCGGTTCTGCGGCGTGCCGTAGAGCTTCACGGTCAGGGCCGAGGCGCCAACGAAGGTCCGGAGCAGAAGCCACCCGCCGGTGTCGTTCTTGAACTTGAGGTCGATATCCGGGTAGTTGACCGTCGCGTCGCGCCCCTGCGGGTAGTGCGAGATGTAGAGCGCGTGGTTGGTTCGCGTTTCGATCGGGAGCCCCGCCTCGTAGGCAGTGTTGAAAACGGTCGTCGAGACCTGGCAGACACCGCCGCCGATCCCGTTCTGGAGCTCGCCGTTGATGATCACGGGCGCTTCGAGGAAGCCCCGGTCCGGTGAACGCTCGCCCGTCGTCCCGTTGAAGGAGAACGTCGTGCCCGGGGCGATCAGCGCGCCGTCGATCAGGCGAGCGACGAGTTGGACGTTGTGGATCCGGTTCGGCTCGCCGCCGTAGTAGGTGGTGTAGCCGGCGACCCGGCCGCCAATCCGCATGGCGCGGGCCTCCCGTGTCGACCGCTCGGGCTGAGCGAGCTCGGCGACAAGCGACGCGGTCCGGTCCGTGGAGCTGAGGGCGGCCGCGAAGATCGCCCGCCTGGCGGCCTCCAGGTCGAGCCGGCGCCCCGGCTGCGCCGGTCGCACTTGGACGCGGTCGCTCGGCAGAACCACGAAGCGGGCATCGATGGGCGGGTGGTCGACGGCAATGCGGAAGCGCCTGAAGAACGCGTTGGCCCCCGGGCCGCCGAGCGCCAGCGTCGTCCGGCCGTTGCGCGGCAGCTGGAGCATCTTCGCGATCCGCCAGCGGGGAAGCCGCCAGCGGGTCGGCCCGAGCGTGAGGCGGACCGGACCGGAAACCGCGGTGCGAACCTGCTCGAGCGCGGGCTCGAGCTCCTCAGCCTTGACCTCCGGCTGGCTGATCCGCACAGGAAGCGCCTCAGGGTCGCGGTCGAGCGAGACGAGTGAGGCAACGATCAGCCGCGCGGTTTCCTCGCGGTCAAGTGACCGGCCCGTCGCGCCACGCACGATCTCGGGCTGAAGGCCGCGCAGACGGATCGACGCCGAGCGCTGCGGCCGGTCGATGCCGCGAGCAAGGACCTCTAGCTCGTGCGCGAGGATGGCAGGCTCCACTCGCGCCCGCGGCGTCACGTCGGCGCCGAAGAACCGCGCGCCAAGTCGTCGGAGGCCTCGAACCGGCGCGAACCCGTCGCCTTGGCGATGCGCACTCTCGACGGCGGCAGCCCAGTCGACCTCCAGGATCAGCTCATTCGGCCGGATCCGGTATTCCCGCGGCCCGGCGGTGAAGACGGCCGGCGTCGCTTTGAGCGCCTCATAGCGGCGCTCGAGCCTCGTCACCGCCTCCCGGGTTGTGAGCCCGCCAACGTCCGTCCCGGCGATGGTGGCGCCTTCGGGCAGCGTCTTCGGCGACCCCGCGAAGCCAAGGCCGAGTGCAAGCGTCACGAGCGCCAGTGCAACCAAGCCGACAAGCGACCACTGCCAGGCAAGCCGCCTACGAGCAGCCCGTCTACGGCGGAGGTAAACCGCCCGAGACCCGGCCTCGGCTTGCAAGCAGTTCAGTCTAGCGGGGTGCCAGGCGGGCTAAGCCGTGGATTTCCTCAAAAGGTAAAGAGCTCGATCCCGCCTGAAACATTTAGCTCGACGCCGGTGATGTACGAGGCCAGGTCGGAGCTGAGGAAGGCGATCGCGTTGGCGATGTCCTGGGGCTCGCCCGTACGCCGCATGGCCGTGCGCGCTGATCATTCGCTCGTTCATCTCGGGATTGCCGAAATGGAAGGCCTCGGTCCCGATGATTCCCGGGACGATCGCATTCACCGTGATCCCGTGCCGTGCGCCCTCGAGCGCGAGCGACTTCGTCAGGCCGAGGAGCCCGGCCTTGGTCGTCGCGTAGCTCGCCTGGCCGAAGCCGCCGAGTGTTCCCGCAACGGAGGCCATGTTCACGATCCGCCCCCACTGCCGCTCCTTCATGTGCGGCCAGACGGCCCGGCAGCAGTTGAAAGCGCCGGTGAGGTTGACACGCAGGTCACGTTCCCAGAGCTCCGGCACCTGGTCCTCGATCTGTCCGACGTGGTCGAGCGTCCCGGCGTTGTTGACCAGGATGTCGACCGAGCCCAGCTCGTCGACTGCCCGCGAAACTGCCTGCCCGACCTGATTCGAGTCCGTGACGTCGCACTTGAGCGCGAGCGATCGGCGGCCCATGCCGCGGATCTCCTCCGCCGTTGCCTCGGTCTGCACCAGGCCTTGAGCGCGCGCCGCCTGCGCGAGCGGCCCGTAGCGCTCGGCCTCGCCCGAGTCGTCCGACTCGACGAGGATGTCAGCGATGACGACGTCGGCCCCGGCTCGAGCCAGCGTCAGCGCGTCGGCGCGGCCGAGTCCGCGCGAGCCGCCGGTGACGAGCGCGACCCGGCCGGAAAGATCAATTTCAAGGCTCAATCGCCACGCCCGGCGGTTGGGGTCAGGTCTTGCATTGCCGCAAGCCTGCTCCCTGCACAGCGATGTCGCAATGCAAGACCTGACCCTAGTCGCGAGGCAGGAAGATCTCGCGCGCGATCACGAGCCGCTGGATCTGCGAGGTGCCTTCGTAGATCTGGAACAGCTTGGCGTCGCGCATGAGCTTCTCGACCGGGTACTCCTTGATGTAGCCGTAGCCGCCGAAGATCTGGACCGCGTCGGTCGTCACCTTCATCGCCGTGTCGGCGGAAAAGCGCTTGGCGAACGACGACTGCAGCGTTGCGCGCTTGCCCTGGTCGGCGAGCCACGCCGCCTGCCAGACCAGCAGGCGCGCCGCCTCGATCTCCGTCGCCATGTCCGCGACCAGGAAGCTGACGCCCTGGTTCATCGCGATCGGCTGGCCGAACTGCACTCGCGTCTTGGCGTAGTCGACCGCGTAGTCGTACGCAGCCTGCGCCACGCCGACGGCGCCGGCCGCAGTGCCGGGCCGCGTGAAATCGAGGGTCTTCATCGCGACCTTGAAGCCCTCGCCCTCTTCCCCGAGCCGGTTCTCAACGGGGACTCGGACATCTTGGAACGCCAGCGCCGACGTGTCCGTCGCGCGCTGGCCCATCTTGTCCAGGTGCTTCTCTACGGTGACCCCGACGAGGTCGGTCGGGACGATGAATGCCGAGAGGCCGCGATGTCCCTTGCTTTTGTCGGTCGAGGCGAAGACGACGAGCCAGTCCGCGTGGCCGGCGTTCGTGATGAACATCTTCGAGCCGTTGATCACGTACTCGTCGCCGTCCCGGACCGCCGTCGTTTGGATGCCGGAGACATCAGAGCCAGCGTTCGGCTCGCTAAGGCCGAACGAGCAGAGGATCGGCTCCTCGATGAGCGGCGGCAGCCAACGCTGTTTCTGCTCCTCGGTGCCGGCGATCATGACCGGGGCCGCCCCGAGCGTGTTGGCGACGATCGAGACGGCAATCCCCGAGCACCCCCAGGAGAGCTCCTCGCCGATCAGCATCCCGTCGAAGCCCGGCAGGCCCAGCCCGCCGTACGCCTCCGCGATGTGCGGATTCATCAGGCCGACCTCGTGAGCCTTGGCGATGATGTCTGCCGGGTGTGTCGAATGCTCGTCGTACTCGGCGGCCTTCGGCCGGATCTCTTTCTCTGCGAACTCGCGCGCCAGCTGTCTGAGCTCGCGCTGTTCGTTCGTCAGGGCGAAGGAAACCCCCGATGCCGTCGCCTGTTCGATCACCGCCATATTCCGCCTCGCAGTTCGATTGACCCTGTCGGCAACTTAGCGTAGAGATCCTGTCCGTAGACTCCCCGCGATGGATTTCGAGCTCACCGAAGAGCAACGGCTGATCCAGGAGACGGTGCGGTCGTTCGTGGACGACCAGGTGCTTCCGAACGCGGTCGAGAACGACATCGCCCACAAGCTGGACCTGTCCGTGATCGAGGGCATGGCCGAGCTCGGGCTGCTCGGGATCGTCGTCCCCGAGGAGTACGGCGGCGCCGGCCTCGACTTCGTCTCCGAGGCGCTCGCATGCGAGGAGATCGAGCGCGGCGAGGCGGCGTTCCGGACGCTGATCTCGGTCCACGTGGGCCTGAACTCGCTCTCGCTGCTGCGGTACGGGAGCGAGGAGCAGAAGCAGCGCTATCTCGTACCCCAGGCGCGCGGCGAGAAACTGGCGTGCTTCGGGCTGACCGAGCCCGCGGCCGGCTCCGATGTGGCCTCGATGCGGACATCGGCGCGGCGGGAGGGGGACGTCTACGTCCTCAACGGCCAGAAGAACTGGATCTCGTACGCCACGGTGGCGGACCACCAGCTCGTCTTCGCGAAGACCGATCCGGCGGCGAAGCACAAGGGGATCTCCGCCTTCGTGGTCGAGCGGGAGTGGCCGGGCGTCTCGACGCGGGAGACGGAGCACAAGCTCGGCATCTGGGCAGGCTCAACGGGCGAGCTCTTCTTCGAGAACGTCGAGGTGCCGGCCGACAACCTCGTCGGCGACGAGGGACAAGGGTTCGAGATCGCGATGTACGGCCTCGACCAGGGCCGGTTTACGGTCGCGGCCGGAGCGTGTGGAGTGATTCGCGCCTGTCTGGAGCGGTCAGTCGAGTACGCGCGAGAGCGGCAGACGTTCGGCCAGGAGATCGGCCGCTATCAGTTCGTCCAGGACATGATCGCGGAGATGGTGCTCGGCTACGAGACGTCGAAGCTGCTCGTCATGCAGGCGGCGTGGATGAAGAACGACGGCAGGCGCAACACGCGTGAGACGTCGCTCGCGAAGTGGCATGCGACGGAGTCGGCGTTTCGCGCAGCGCACCTCGCGATCCAGGTGCACGGGGCGTACGGGTACTCGGCGGAATACGGGATCGAGCGCTATTTCCGCAACGCCCGCGCGCCGATCATCTACGAGGGCACGACGCAGGTTCACAAGATGATGCAGGCCGAGCACGCGCTCGGCTACCGGCAGCTGAACGGGCGCAGCGGGGACATGTCGCCGCTCGCGCGCGTGGGGACCCGCGCTCGCTGTCGCCGCAGCGGAGCGGGCCCCAGTCACGACCTGACGCGAGGCGCCTAGCTACCTCGCTCGATCGGAACGTCCACGAGGTTGCCCCACTCCGTCCACGAGCCGTCGTAGTTGCGAACGCGCTCGTAGCCGAGGAGCTCGCGGAGCACGAACCACGTGTGCGCGCTGCGCTCGCCGATCCGGCAGTAGGCGGTGACCTCCTTGTCCGGGGTGACGCCCTGCTGTCGTGTAGATCGCCTTCAGATCGTCGGGAGACTTGAAGGTGCCGTCGTCCTCGACCGCCGTCGCCCAGGGGATCGACTCGCGCGGTCGGGATGTGGCCTCCCCGCCGGGCTCCTTCCTGCTCGTAGCCAGGCGGCGCGAGCAGCTCGCCCGAAAACTCACCCGGGCTGCGCACGTCCACCAGTGCCCGGCCGTCTGCGCCGACCCAGTCGAGCACCTGATCCCTGTAGGCCCGGATCGACTCGTCGCGGTCCTGGGCCGAGTAGCTCGCCGGCGACGGTGACGGAACGTCGGCCGTCAGCTCGCGTCCTTCCTCGATCCACTTCTGCCGGCCGCCGTCGAGGATGCGAACGTCCGCATGTCCATAAATCTTCAGGTACCAGTACGCATAGGCGGCAAACCAGTTGTTCTTGTCGCCGTACAGGATCAGCGTCGTGTCGTTGCCGATGCCGAGCCCTCCCATCAACTCCTCGAACGCATCCTTCTCGACGAGGTCCCGTTCGACCGGATCCTCGAGATCCCGCTGCCAATGGAGGTTCAAGGCTCCGCGGATGTGGCCCTCCTCGTAGAGGTCGGGCTCCTCGTCTACCTCTGCGACGACGATGCGGTCGTCGTTCAGGTGCTCGGCCAGCCACTCCGTGGTGACGAGCACCTCCTTCGCGTAGCCGTCGTTCGCCATCGTCCCTCCTTCCCGACTCGCTCGCATCCTCTCACGCGGAGTAACGCCCGTCGACGCTGATAGCTTCCTCGTCCCGGTGCGGCCGCTCGAGGGAGTCCTCGTCGTCGACCTCACCCGGTACCTGCCGGGCCCGTTCGCGAGCCGCGAGCTGCTCCAGCTCGGCGCGCGCGTCGTCAGGATCGAGCCACCCGGGGGCGACCCGATGCGAGAGGTCGCACCTGCATGGCATGAGGCCCTGAACGCCGGAAAGGAGTCAGTGACGTGCGACCTGAAGGCGGAGGCCGGAGCGAGCACGGGCGCTCTGTGCCGAAGCTGACGTCGTCATCGAGGGATTCCGCCCCGGGGTCGCCGACCGGCTCGGCATCGGTCCGACCGACCTGCCCGAGACTGTCGTCTACTGCTCGATCACCGGCTTCGGGCTCGGCGGCAGGCACGAGCGGCGCGCCGGACACGACCTCAACTATCAGGGTTGGGCCGGAGTGCTCGCGGACACGGCGCCCGCGCTGCCCCCGGTGCAGCTCGCCGATCTCGCCGCCGGCTCGCTGACCGCCGTGAACCGGATCCTCGCCGCCTTGCTCGCACGCGAGCAGACAGGCCGTGGGTCCCACCTGGTCGTGTCGATGACCCACGGGTCGCATCGCTTCGCGGCGCACCGCCTCGGCGGCGAGCCGATTCCGAAGCTCCTGACGGGAGGCCTGGCCTGCTACCGGATGTATCGGACCGCAGACGGCCGCCACCTCACTGTCGCCGCGCTCGAGCAAAAGTTTTTCGCGCGTCTCTGCGAGCTCCTCGGCCTGGACGAGCTGGCCCCACGCCAGTTCGACCCTGCCGCACAGTCCGACCTCGCGGACACGCTCGCCGAGGCCTTCGCCGCCAAACCACTGAGCGCGTGGCTCGAGCTCTTCGACGGCGAAGACGTGTGCGTCGGACCGGTGGCGACGCTCGAAGAAGGCGCCGCCGAGTTCGGGAGCACCCCGGAATGAGGCAAAGGGCGGTCGCTGCTGCCGTGCTCACCCTCGCGGCAGCCGTTCTCGTCGCCGTCGCCCTGTCGGCGACCAGCTCCGTCGCGGCGACTCGCCCGGCTCCTTGGGCAACGCTCGCCTTCGCCCGCACGGAGGCTGTCGGGGGCGGCGTCTTCCTGGCGAGTGGCCGAAGGGTGCTCCGGCTCAGGCGCCGTGGGGTCGACCCCGCGTGGTCGCCCGACGGACGCCGTCTGGCCTTCGTCGCTCCGGGCGCGGGCGGGGCGGACGACGTGTACGTCGTGGATGCCGACGGCAAGCACAAGGGCCGGCTCACGCGCACGGACCGGGTCGACGAAGCCTCGCCTAGCTGGTCGCCCGACGGTCGCCACCTTGTCGTCGAGCGCGGCGGGAAGCTGGTCGTCCTTCGCGCAGACGGAACCGGAGGACGTCGCCTGGCTTCGGGCCTCGAGCCGGCGTGGTCGCCGGGTGGAGGCCGAATCGCCTTCACGGACGGCGACAACCTCTACGTCATCCCGGCGAACGGCGGCCGGGCAAAGCAGGTGACGCCCGCGCCGGGCGCGCAGAGCGCTCCGGCGTGGGCGCCCGACGGCAGGCGGCTGGCATACGTCTCCGATGGGGCGGGAGCCCCGGACATCTACGTGCTCGACCTCGACTCCGGAAACGTCACCCCGCTGACCGCAGACCCGGCATTGGATTCCGCACCGGCGTTCACGGCGAACGGGCGCAACGTCGTCTTCACCAGCAACCGGACCGGCAGCGAGCTGCTCTGGCGGGCACCCGCTGCAGGCCCTGCCGCCGGGCCGACCGTGCCGCTCGTCTCAACCCCATCCGCGACGTCCGTGACGACACGTCCCGAGCCCCGAGTGGCCCAGCTCCTGCCCGACTTCGACCAGCGGCCGCCCACCGATCTGTCGATCACGACCGTCGTCCGCGGCAAGCGGCGACACCACCTGCTCGGATTCGACTCCGCCACCGACAACATCGGCCTCGGGCCGGTAGTGATCAACGCAAGGCGCTCGAGCCGGAGAGTTCCGTTCATGCGTGCGTCCCAGGTTGTCCGGCTCGCCACGCGAGGGCGGCAGACCTTTCCGCGGGTGGGAGTCCTCCGCTACGTGTACTCGTCCTCGCACTCGCACTGGCACGTCATGGGCTTTCAGCGCTACGAGCTTCGACGGGCGTCAAGCCACGCGCTACTGCTTCGCGACCGCAAGAGCGGCTTCTGCCTCGCGGACCACTACGCCCACGCACCCGGACGGTTTGCGCAAGAGCCGCGCGGGCCCGTCTTCACCGGCTACTGCGAGCAGGGCCGACCCGAGGCGATGTCAGTCCACCAGGGAACGTCCGTCGGCTACACCGACCGGTACCCGAGCCACTTTCACGGCCAGAGCCTCGACCTGACCGGCGTCAAAGCGGGGACGTACGTCCTTGTCCACCGCGCGAACCGACGCTTCCTTTTTCGGGAGCTCCGGTACGAGAACAACGCGGCCTCGCTGCGGATCCGCATCGCCTGGCCGCGTGGCCGTAAGAGCGCGCCTTCGGTTCACGTCGTCAGGACGTGCCCGGGCTCCGCTCGCTGCTGAGGCCGAGCGCGCCCGGAAGGGCGAATAGGTCGGGCAGCCGGTCAGGCCGATCGGGGTAGACACCTTCGCGGTCGACGAGGAACGCCCGCATCCCGAGCGCCCGCGCGCCCTCGAGGTCGTCCTCCGGCGAATCGCCGACCATCGCGGACCGCTCCGCCTGGACGCCGAGGCTGTCGAGCACAGCCTGGAAGATCGTCGGGTGCGGCTTGACCTTCCCGTGTACCCGTGACGAGAGCGCCGCGTCGACCTCTAGGTTGTGATGCTCGAGGAAGTCGTGGACGTCTCGGCCGGTGTTCGAGACGATCCCGAGCTTGAGCCCGTGGCGCCGGAGCTCGGCCAGGACCGGTGGCACGTCGTCGAAGAGGTCGAAATTGTGGGCGTGCTCCCATGCCCGAGTCATCTCGACGGCGGCTTCGTACGCTCGGTCCGAGTCACCCCCCATCCCCCGGATGATCCGCTCCGTGAAGGCGATCCAGATCTCTTCGTCATGGCGGAAATCCGGATGCTTTCTCAGCCCTTCGACCGCCTTTGCGCGTGCTTCCTTGTACAGCGACGGGTCGAGCTCGAGCCCGAAGCGGCGACCGAGGCGCTGGTAACCCTCCGGCCCGAGGTCGGGACCGGGCTTCGCCAGCGTGAAATCGAGGTCGAAGAGCACTGCCTGGATGTCCATGCGGCTACTGCGCGGGAGTTGGCCAGCGGTACGCCTCGGGCTGCCGAGACGCCAGCGAGGGAAGCTTCGCCCGCACCTCCTCGAGCCGACGCCGGTCGAGCTGCGCGGCGATCACGGTCTCCTCGTCGGGCGCCATCGCGACGACGGTCCCCCACGGATCGGCAATCAGCGACCTCCCGTAGCTGAGCCGGCCCGGCTGCGTCTCGCCGATCTGGGCCGCAGCGGCCACGTAGTACTGGTTCTCGACCGCCCGGGCTCTGAGCAGGAGCTCCCAGTGATCCTTGCCCGTGTACAGCGTGAAATGCGCCGGCACCGTCACCAGCTCGGCGCCCTGGAGCGCGAGGATGCGGTAGAGCTCCGGAAAGCGAACGTCGTAGCAGACCGTGAGGCCGGTCGGCCAACCCTCCACGTCGACCATTACCGGCTCGTCACCCGGCTCTTCCGCGTCCGACTCGCGGTACACGTGGCCGCCGACCTCGACGTCGAACATGTGGATCTTGCGATACACGCCGGCGATCGACCCCTGGGAGTCGAACACGATGCTCGTATTGGACAGCTTCTCGCGACCTTCCCGGCGCTCGGCGATCGATCCGCCGACGAGCGTGATCCCGTGCGTCTGCGCCCAGCGCGCCATCGCCTCGACCGACTCGCCGCTCTCCAGCGACTCGGCCGCGGCGTGCAGCGCCTCGCGATCGCCGATCGCGTTCCACTTCTCGGGGAGGACGACGACGTCGGCTCCCGTCGCCGCGGCCCTGGCGACCAGTGCTTCGGCCTTCTCGAGATTTGCCGCCTTGTCCGCCCGGCTCGTGAGCTGGACGCAGGCGACGCGCAGCGTGCCGGACATCGACTGGCAGGATAGCTCCGGGCTATGAGATCCCCGGTGCAGATCCTGAAGGAAGCGAAGACGATCGCACTCGTCGGTGCCTCGCCGAACCCGACGCGCCCGAGCCACAGCGTCATGCGGTACCTGCTCGCCCAGGGCTACCGCGTAATCCCTGTGCGACCGCTGGACGGCGACCAGGTGCTCGGCGTGGCCTGTGTTGCGTCGCTCCGAGAGATCGACGAGCCGATCGACCTGGTCGACGTCTTTCGGCGAGAGGAGGCGTTGCCCGAGCACGCGCGCGAAGCGGTGGACGCCGGCGCGAATGCCTTGTGGCTCCAGCTCGGCCTGCGATCATCGGAGGCGCGCCGGATCGCGACGGAAGCGGGCCTCGACTACGTCGAAGACGCCTGCACGGCGATCGTTCACCGTCAGGCGTTCAATCGGGGTGCCCAGATTTGAACTGGGGACCTCTCCGACCCGAACGGAGCGCGCTACCAGGCTGCGCCACACCCCGAGAGCCGACAGAGTAGCCGCGATGGCGGCACGCGACGACATCCTGGACTTCGCGCGCGAGCTGCTCGACCTCGACAGCTTCGACGACTACGGGCCGATGGGTCTCCAGGTCGTCGGCGCCGACAAGGTGGCGAAGATCGCGGCCGGCGTTTCCAGCTCACGGGAGCTGTTCGAGCGCGCGGCTCAGGCCGGCGCCGAGCTGCTGGTCGTCCACCACGGGCTCTTTTGGGACAACGATCCCCGCGTCGTCGATCGCCAGCTGAAGGGACGGCTTCAGGCTCTTTTCGAGGGGGATGTGACGCTCGCGGCCTACCACCTGGCGCTCGACGCGCACCCGGAGCTCGGCAACAACGCCCTGCTCGCGCGCGAGCTCGGCATCGCGTCCCCCGAGCGGGTGCTCGAGTGGGGTTTCGGTGGAAAGCTCGAGCCCTCGGCCAGCATCGACGAGCTCGCAGGCCGCCTCGGGCAGGCGACGGGACAGGAGCCACAGGTCTTCGAGGGAGGGCCCGAGCGGATCAAGCGCGTCGCGGTCATCACCGGCGGCGCCGCGAGGCTGTTCCCTCAGATCGCCGCGCTCGGCTACGACGCCTTCGTCACGGGCGAGCCGGCCGAGCCGACGCTGCACGCCGCACAGGAGCTCGGCACCCACTTCCTCGCCGGCGGGCACTACGCCACCGAGACGTTCGGGATCAAGGCGCTGGCCGAGAGGCTGGCCGAGCGTTTCGACCTCGAGTGGGAGTTTCTCGACCTCCCTAACCCTGTGTAAGATCAGAGTGTGTCGACTAGGGAGCTGAGCGAGTGATGCGCCGCCCAGCCGACAAGCGAGCCTTCGAGCCCGTGACGCCTTGCGGCGGCGGGTTTTTTTGTTGCCTAGACCAAACCCGAGAGGAGTAACGGCATGCCGAACCACCTGACGCCCGAGGAGCTGTCGAAGGAGCTGAACCTGGATCGCGAGGAAGTGATCAGGCTCTGTCTCCAAGAGGGTGTCCCGATCTACCACGGGAAGATCGACAAGACCCTCTTCGCGGCGCAGCTCCAGGCGACAGGCGCGCCCCAACCCCAGCATTAGCTGGGGTTTCGCTGAAAGTCTCGCGACTTTCAGCGACCCTATGAAGCCGGGCGGCGCTTCGCGCCGCGCGGCCCAGCAGCAAAGCGACGCTTCCTTGACCCAGCGCCGGTGAGGCGAAACCGGCAAAGCCGGTTTCGCGGCGTGGCTACTTCTTCCCGGCTGCGGCGCGCTTGCGCGGTGCCGCTCTTGGCCTTCGCGGCGGGCTTCTTCTGCGCCTCCGAGACGCTCTGGCGCAGAGCCTCCATCAGGTCGATCACCGGTGCCTCTTCCGGCTCCGGCTCGGGCCGCTTGATCTCCTCGCCGGCGAGCTTGGCCTCGAGCATCGAGCGAAGGTCGCGCCGGTACTCGCTCACGAGCTCCGTTGGCTCGAAGTCTCCGGCCAGGCTGTCGATCACCTGGCGGGCGAGCTCCATCTCGGCCTCCTTGACCTCGGTGTCGCCGACGGCCTCCTCGATCTCGGCCGCCGAGCGGACGTCCTCGGCGACAAAGAGCGTCTCGAGCGCCAGTGCGTTGTCGTACGGACGGATCAGGGAGAAATGCTCCTGGCCGCGAAGGACGAAGCGCCCGAGGCCGCCCATGCCGGTCTCTTGCATGGCGCGCAGCAAGAGGACGTAAGGTCGCCGCTGCGCCGCCGCCGAGGCCGGAGCGAGGTAGTAGGTCCGGTCGAAGAAGATCGGATCGACCTCGTCGAGCGGTACGAAGCGCTGGATCTCGATCGCCCGTGAGTCGTCCTGCACCGTGATCGCCTCGAGGTCTTCGTCCTCGACGAAGACGAACTCGCCCTTCGCGACCTCCCAACCCTTGACCAGCTCGTCCGCGGAGACCTCGCGGTCATGCAGCGGACACCAACGCTTCTGCTTGATCGGCGTGCCGCACTCACGGTGGAGCGTGCGGAAGCTGACGTCGGACTGTCTCGCCGCCGGCTTCGTGGCCAGCGCGAGCCCGACCGGGATGTTGACCAGGCCGAAGTTGATCGAGCCGTTCCAGATCGTCCGCATCGAGGTCTCCAAAGTCTAGAGGGACCGCCGTCTTTCGCTCCTCATGAGGCGAATCCTCCGAACTAGGATATGCCGATGGCGATCGAGGTCGAGCGGGCGACCGGCACACGAACGATCGCCAATCTGTGGCGCCGAGCCGAGTCCCGGACGGGAACCGCGTACCTGGTCGAGACGGACAGTGGGTGGCGCGAGGTCTCCTGGGAGGAAGCTCGCCGCACAGTCGACGAGCTCGCAAACGGATTACTTGCCCTCGGCGTCGGCAAGGGCGACGCGTTCGGGATCCTCGCCCGCACGACGCTCGAGTGGGTGCTCTTCGACTTCGCGCTCGGCTCGATCGGGGCGATCGGGGCCGGGATCTACCCCTCCCTGCCGGCGAAGGACTGTGCGTACGTCCTCGACCACTCAGACGCAGTCGGCGTGCTGGTGGAGAACGACGAGCAACTGGCCAAGATCGAGGCCGAGCGGCTGAACCTACCCAAGCTCCAGCACGTGCTCACGTTCCGCGACCTGGACTCCGTTCGCGCCCGCGGGCGGGAGTATGCGGAGGGCAACCCGGACGCGCTCGAGCGGGCGCGCGATGCGATCGGCGAAAGCGACCTCTTCACCTACATCTACACGTCGGGCACGACCGGCCCGCCGAAGGCTTGCATGATCACGCACCGCAACTACTACGACATGGTCGGCGCCGTCGACGACGTCCCGGAATTCATCGGCGCGGATAGCGTCATCCTCCTCTACCTCCCGCTCGCCCACAACTTCGGACGCTGCATGCATCTCCTCGCTGCCTACGTCGGCTGCACGATCGCCTTCTGCCCCGACCCGCTCCGCGTCGGAGAGGTCGCGCCGGCCGTGAAGCCGACCGTGCTCCCGAGCGTTCCGCGCGTTTTCGAAAAGGTGCACACGGCGGTCCAGGCGAGCTTCGACGAGGCAACCGGCGTCAAGCGCCGCCTGATCGACTGGGCGCTGCGCGTCGGTCGGCGCGTCAGCGAGCTGAGACAGCAGCAGAAGCCGGTTCCGGCGGGCTTGGCGCTCCAGCATCGCCTTGCGGACAAGCTCGTCTACTCGAAGGTGAAGGAGAAGCTGGGCGGCCGGCTCCGGTTGCCGATCTCGGGCGGCGCGCCGCTGGCGAAGGAGATCGCCGAGTTCTTCTACACGATCGACATCGCGATCATGGAGGGGTACGGCCAGACGGAGTGCACGACGGCCTCGAACGTGAACATGCCGAACCGCTTTCGCTTCGGCACGGTCGGCCCCGCGATCCCGGGGATCGAGGTCCGGATCGCAGACGACAGCGAGATCCTCGTACGCGGACCGAACGTTTTTGCCGGCTACTACAAGGATGAGCAGGCAACGCGAGAGGTGCTCGACGATGACGGCTGGCTCCACACCGGCGACATCGGCGAGATCGACGACGGCTTCCTCTCGATCACCGACCGGAAGAAGGACATCATCATCACGGCGCAGGGCAAGAACGTTTCACCGCAGAACATCGAGAACGAGCTCAAGAGCTCGAAGTACGTCTCGCAGGCGCTGGTCATCGGCGACCGCCGGCCGTATCTGACGGCGCTGATCACCCTCGACGAGGCCGAGGTTGGAAAGCTCGACGAGAGCACCGACGTTCGCTCGCTGATCGAGGGCGTGGTCGACGACTACAACCGCGACCAGGCGTCCTTCGAGCAGGTGAAGCGGTTCGCGATCCTGCCGCGGGACTTCCTGGCCGAGGAGGACGAGGTCACCCCGACGATGAAGCTCCGGCGCAAGATCGTCGCCGACCACTTTGCGGACGAGATCGAATCCCTGTACGCAGGTGCATCAGCACCACGCTGAGCAAAGTCTGAACCGCCTCGCGGCGAGCGCGACCACCCACTGCCTGACGGGGTGCGCGATCGGCGAGGTGCTTGGCGTGGCAATCGGGACCGCCCTCGGCTGGGGCAACCTCGAGACGATCGTGCTAGCCATCGTCCTGGCCTTCTTCTTCGGCTACGCCTTCACCTCCTGGCCCCTGTTGCGGTCGGGGATGGCGCTGGCCGCGGTCGTGCCGATCGCGCTGGCGGCAGACACGCTCTCTATCACCGTCATGGAGATCGTCGATAACGCGATCCTCCTCGTCATTCCCGGCGCGATGGAGGCAGGCCTCGGCGACGTTCTCTTCTGGGCCAGCCTGGCCTTCGCTCTAGCGGTCGCCTGGGTCGCGGCCTTCCCCGTCAACCGCTGGCTGATTGCGCGGGGACGAGGCCACGCGGTTGTGCACGCGCACCACGCGCATCACTAACTGACTGACGAACTAGAGCCTGCGGGCGCCGACGTAGGTCGAGGCGTACCAGCCGCTCATGCCGGAGATCTTCACGACGTCGCCGGTGTGCGGCGAGTGGATGAACGAGCCGCCGCCGACGTAGATTCCGACGTGTCCGAGGCCGTTGAAGAAGACGAGGTCGCCGGGCTGGAGCTGACTGCGGTCGACCGGCGTGCCTGAGCCGTACTGCGCGGCCGCGTTATGAGGCAGCGAGACGCCGATCTGGGCGAAGACGTACATGACGAAGCCCGAGCAGTCGAAACCGCCCGGGCTCGCGCCTCCGTAGACGTACGGCGTCCCGAGGTACTGCATGGCGATGCCCACGACGCCGCCGTACCGGGACGGCGGAGCCGACGGCATCGCGGCGGCGCTTCGGCGACGGTCGCAGCCGCTCGGAGCATCCGCAGCCGAGGACCCGCTCGCGAGCTCAGGGATCAACGGCTGCGGCGCGGCGGCGCGTGCGCGCGCCTGACGCGCGAGCTCCGCCTGACGCCGCTGCTCGGCGGCGCGGATCTCGCGCAATCTCGGTGCGAATCGAGGAGAGCAGACGCTGGCGGTCTGCGAGTCGGCTTTCGATCGACGCCTTGCTGGCCGCTCGCTCGGCAACGAGTTGCGCTTGGCGGGCGCGGGCGTGCTTCAGCTGCGCCCGCCGCCGCTGTACCTGAGTCCGAAACTTCCTGACGTCGCCCAGGACATGTGTGTCCTGCTCGGACACGCGCGCGACGGCTTCGAGACCCTCGACGAGGTCGGCCAGGCTGCGAGAGCCGACGAGGACGTCGAGTGTGGAGTCGCTCTCCCCCGAGGTGTAGATCGCCACGACCCGTGAGGCGAGCGCGCGCTGCGCTCGTTTCAGGTTCCCCTCGGCGATCGCCAGCTCCTCCCGGTTCTCCCGGAGATCGGCGCGGATTGCCTCGAGCTTCTCGTTGGCGAGGTTGTACGCCTCGATCGCGTGTTCCAGAGACGCGTCGAGGCTCTGGATTTGCGCCATCACACTCTGCGCCTGCGCCTGCTTGGACGTGACACTCGAAGGCTCACCGGTCGCCGAGCCCGCCGCCCAGAGTGCGACGACGAGAATTGCCGACAGAGTGAGTACGCGGTTGCTCAAACCATGACTGCCACCAGCGATGTGCGAGACCGGGCGCGCTGGAGGCGTTCCCCCCGGGAACAGTGCGGCACCCTAACAACCCGGACGGACGGCTGCAATCCCCTTCTGTGTTACCTTCCTGCCCTTGTGCGCGGGCCTGGGAGGGGGTTGCGGACGCTTTGCTTTGCCGTCCTTGCAGGGACGGCTGTCGTCGCGACCCTGCCGGGCGGCGGCGCCGCCGAGAGCGCAGGTGAGCTGGAGCGGCGGGCGCGGGCGCTGCGAGCGGAGAATGCCTCGCTGGCTGCCGGCGCTCGCTCGGCGGTTGCCGATCTAGCCGTGATCGAAAGCCGGCTTGCGCGAACGCAGGCGGAGCTGGCTTCCTTCCGCGATCGCGCTGCGCGCGTGCGTGTCCGGCGCCGGGAGGTGCGCGAAGAGCTAAGGGTTACCCGGTCCTCGCTGCGGGCCGTTCAGCACTCGCTGGCAAGGCGAATGCAAACCGTCTACGAGCAGGGAGACACCGACACGATGGCGGTCGTCCTCGGCGCCAGCTCTCTCGACGAGCTGCTGAGCGCGATCGAGACACTCGACCTCGCGGCGGCGCAGGACGAGGAACTGCTCCGGCGCGCCCGCTCGGCCTCAGCGCGGCTTGCTTTGCTCGGCCGAAAGCTCGCGGGGCGGCAGCGAGAGCTCGAACAGCTGGCCGCCGTGCGAGCAGCCGCGGCGGCTTCGCTCGCCGACGCGCGCTCCGATCGGCTCCAGGCCATCGGCGCCCTTCGCTCGGCCAGCAGGTCGAACACGACCCAGATCGCCGGCCTGGAGGAGCGCGCCCGCACACTCGCGTCAGCCGTGGGGACATCGGCGCCGGCCGCTGTTCCGGCTCCCGGCGCGCCGCAGGTGGCGACCGGATCGGCGCCGAGTGGTGAGTACTCACTCTCCGTGGTTGCGACCGGCTACGCGCTCCCAGGGACAACGGCCACCGGAACGACGGTCGGCTGGGGTGCCGTGGCCGTCGATCCGTCCGTCATTCCACTTGGATCCCGGCTCGGCATTCCCGGCTACGGCGTTGGCGTGGCTGCCGACACCGGGGGCGCAATTCAGGGCGCGAGAATCGACCTCTGGTTCCCCACGACCGAGCAGGCGCTGGCCTGGGGCAGCCGCGTCCTGACAATCACCGTCTCTTCGTCCTGATGAGTACCTGTCCCCATGCGCGTCAAAATAGGCACGGCCGGAGATCGCCTTGACAATACGGCCGATGGCGACCGAGGCCGCCGGCTCAACGGAGACGCTGGCGACCGACCAGATCAGGGTCATGCTCGTGGACGACCACGATCTCTTCCGGACGGGCCTGCGCAACCTGCTGGAGGAACAGGGCGTCCAGATCGTTGCCGAGGCCTCTGAAGGCTCGGCAGCGCTGAGCCTCGTCCGTGAGCTGACCCCTGACGTCGTGGTCATGGATCTGAACATGCCGGGGATGAACGGGATCGAGGCGACACGCGAGATCGCTCGCCAGGTCCCGCTGACGCGCGTCGTCGTCCTGACGATCTCCGACGAGGACGACGACGTGATCGACGCGATCGTCGCGGGAGCCTGCGGTTACCTGCTCAAGGACTCGTCGATTCAGGATCTGATGCAGGGCATCCGCGCCGCTTCGATCGGCGAGGCGCTGATCTCGCCGCACATCGCGGCGAAAGTGCTTCAGTGCCTCCGTGCTGCCAGCATCGACTCCGAGACCGTCGCGCAAGGCCCAGAGCTCTCTGATCGCGAGACCGAGGTGCTGCGCCTGATCGCAAACGGCAAGGACAACGCCGAAATCGCGCGGGACCTGCACATCAGTCCGAAGACGGTGAAGAACCACATCTCGAACATCCTCATGAAGCTCCAGATCGAAAACCGCATCCAGGCCGCGGTCTATGCGGTCCGACGCGGGCTGGTCTAGCCGCTACGCGACTCGCGTTTCCTGTACGCCGGCGCGAAGGACGACGAGTAGCCCCCGGAGCGAATCGAGCTCGCCGCGGCGGCGGCTAAGCAGCCGCGCTTGAGCAGAGAGGTCCCGGGCGAGCTCCTCGCTACTCCCGGCGGTGAGCTCGGCAGCGTGTCCGGCGATCCGACGCTCGAGGCGATCACATTCCGCGTCCAGCGACAACGCGCACGCGTACCCGTCGGTGAGCGTGTCCTCGAGCCGCGCCCGGTCCGGATAGTCCCCCCGCTCGATGCGAGCGAGGAGGACGTTGATCCGCTCGGTGACCGCAGCGAGGTCGTTGCCCATTGGCGTCAAATCGATTATCCCGATGGGCGCCGGTGTTTCCTATAGGCCGAACGGCCCATCTTTCCTTCGTGCAGGACCTAGAATGGCCCGGTGCGGCGCCGGGCCATTGTCGTCTTCGTCACGTTCGTCGTCGCAGCCGCGGGCACGACTGCCGCCACGGCCCGGACACAGGCGTCGCCGTTGACCACCCGCCTCGCCCGCGCGCTCTCGGTGCCGCACGTTCCAGCGACACGGTCGGCGGCGCTGGCCGTCGACCTAACCACCGGCCGTACGATCTTCGCGCGGCACGAGACGCTCGCGCTCGTCCCGGCCTCGAATCAGAAGCTCACCGTCGCCTTTACCGCGCTCGCCCTCCTCGGCCCGGCCCATCGGTTCGACACGACTGTGTACGGCGAAGGAACGCTCGTCGGGCGGACATGGAAGGGCAATCTCGTGCTGAAGGGGTTCGGCGACCCGACCTTGAGCCGGGGTGACCTTCGCTCCCTCGCAGTCCAGATCCGGGCTTTCGGAATCCGGCGCGTGTCGGGCGACATCGAGGCCGACGAGTCGTATTTCGACTCCCGCCGCACGGGCCCAGCGTGGAAGTCCCGGTACTACCTCAACCAATCGCCGGCGCTATCGGCGTTGACCGTCGACCGCGCTCGGTTTCGGGGTTGGCTGACCGGCGACCCCGCGCGTGCCGCGGGCACACAGTTCCGGCTCGCTCTCCGATCGGTCGGAGTCACGGTCGGAGGCCGCGCGCAGCTCGGAGCGGCAGAGCCGCTGGCGGAACAGCTCGCGGTGACGGAGTCGGAGCCGCTCCATCGGATCCTCCGCTTCATGAACCGCGAGAGCGACAACTTCACCGCCGAGATCCTTCTCAAGCAGCTTGGCGCCGTCGACGAGGGGGTCGGCTCGAGCGCCGCCGGCGCGAAGGCCGTGGTGCGGGCGCTGCGCCACGCGGCGATCCCGCTCACGGGGGTTCGCATCGTCGACGGCTCAGGGCTGTCACCCAGAAACCGGCTGACCGCCGCCGCGCTGATCGGACTGCTCGTGGCCGCCTGGAACGATCCCGTGATTCGGCCCGCCTTCGTCCAGTCACTTGCGATCGCCGGCGTGAACGGCACGCTTGGCGATCGGATGGAAGCTCCTCCGGCGCGCGGGGCAGTGCTCGGGAAGACCGGAACGACCGCGGAGTCGTCGGCCCTCTCCGGCTACGTGCGCGGCCGTTTCGCCTTCGCCGTGCTGCAGAACGGCCGGCCAGTCTGGCATTACTGGGCGCGGCGCGCCCAGGATCGCTTTGCCGTCGTGCTAGCCGCTCAGTAGCTCGGCCAGTTCCGCTTCGGTCACGAGCGGGACGCCGGTCCGCTGCGCCTTGCTCAGCTTCGAGGCACCCGGCTCCTCACCGACCACGAGGCCGGTCGTCTTCTTCGACACCGAGCTCGTGACCTTGGCGCCTCGTGCCTCGAGCTCGGCCGCCGCCTGTTCCCGCGACCATCCTTCGAGCGTGCCGGTGATCACGTACGTCTGCCCGGTGAGCGGTCCCTCCGGAGGCCGGTCCTCTTGGTCTGACTCGAAACGGAGGCCGAGCTCCCTCAGCTCGTCGATGAGCCGTCGGTTGTCCTCGTCGGCAAACCACTCTGCAATCGACTCCGCGCGGTCGGGGCCGATTCCCTCGCACTCCATGATCTCTTCCTGGGTCGCCGCGAGTAGCCGATCGACGGAGCCGAAGTGGCGGGCGAGGTTCTGCGCGGTCACCCCGCCCACGTCGGGGATGTTGAGCCCGAAAAGCACGCGCCGGAACGGGATCGCCTTCGACGCCTCGATGGACGTGATCACGTTCGTCGCACTCTTCTCCTGGAAGCCGTCGAGCTCGACCAGCTGCTCCTTCGTCAGCCGATAGAGGTCTGGCAGCGAGCGCACGAGGCCGAGATCCCAGAGTCGCCGCACCAGCTGCTCGCCGACACCCTCGATGTCGGCGGCCGCCATCACCCAGTTGTTGAGGGTCTCGAGCCCGCGAGACGGGCAGGCGCGGTTCGGGCACCGGTGCATGGCCTCGCCCTCGGGCTTGACGATCTTCGCGCCGCAGAGCGGACAGTGCGTCGGCATCTTGAACGGTTTCGTGCCTCGACGGTGCCGGCCGGCAGGGCCCACGATCTGCGGGATCACGTCTCCCGCGCGCTGGACGATCACGTCGTCGCCTTCACGAATGTTCTTGCGGTTGATGTCCTCCTCGTTGTGCAGCGTCGCGCGAGAGATGGTGACGCCGCCGACCTCGACCGGCTCGAGCATCGCCCACGGGTTCAGCGCGCCGGTTCGGCCGACTCGGATGAGGATCTTGTTCAGCCGCGACGTCGCTGTCATCGGCGCCCACTTGAACGCTCTGCGCCCAGCGCGGTCGGTCGTGGAGGGCGCCGAGGCGCTGCTGCTGGTCGAAGCTGTCGACCTTCACCACTAGCCCGTCGATCTCGTAGTCGAGCTCGATCCGCTTCGTCTCCCACTCGCGACAGGCCTCGTAGACGGAGTCGATCGTCTCGTGGCGCTCCGCCAGCGGATTCGTGCGGAAACCTCGCTCACGGAGCCACTGAAGTGCGTCCGAGTGCGTCTGCGCGGGCAGGCCCTCGTGGTGGCCCATGCCGTGCACCCAGATCGATAGCGGGCGCTCAGCCGTGATCTTGGGGTTGAGCTGGCGAAGCGACCCGGCGGCGGCGTTGCGCGGGTTCGGGGCGGTTCGCTTTCCCTCTTCGGCGAAGCGCTCGTTCAGCTTTCGGAAGCCCGAGAGCGGCATGTAGACCTCACCGCGGATCTCGAGGAGCGGCGGCGGCGCCTCGCCGGTGGGGAGCACCATGCGCGAGGAGATCGCCCGGATTGTCCGAAGGTTGGTGGTGACATCCTCACCTCGGTACCCGTCGCCTCGGGTGGCGCCGCGGACGAACTCGCCGTCTTCGTAGATCAGGTTGACTGCGGAGCCGTCGATCTTCGGCTCCGTGACGAACGCGACCGGCTCATCGGTGCCAAGGCGCTTGCGGACGTCGTCAACCCACTTTCGGAGGGCCTCCTCGGTCGTGACCTTCTCGAGTGACCCCATTGGCGAGAGATGCTCGATCTTCTGGAAGCGCTCGGAGGGGGTCGCGCCGACGCGACGGGTGGGCGAGTCCGGAGCGGCAAGCTCCGGGTGCTCTTCTTCGAGCGCTTGGAGCTCGTCGAAGAGACGGTCGTACTCGGCGTCGGAGACCTCCGGGTCGTCGAGGACGTGATACCGATAGAGGTGGTGCTCGATCTCCGTACGGAGCTCGGCCGCGCGGCTTTCAAGGTCAGGAGTCGCCTTCGGCGTGCGGGTTGCCATCGACTCGATCGTATCGGCGGGATTTGCCTCCGCCGCGTCGAAAACGTCCGGTTCGGCGGGCGGAACGCCTCTCCCCCCGTCCGCTTGGGGCCCCGGCGGCTCGCCGCAGGCCTAACCGGGAAAGCATGGGGGAACCCCCGGTTCCCCCATGTGCCCCCTCCTTGTGCGCGGCTCGCCCGGCTCCAGCGGCGGATGGACCTCGCTTTCCGAGCCTAGTAGTGGACGTGTTCGAGGTACAGACCCCACGGCGGTGCGGTTGTTCCTGCCTCGGCGCGCTGGCGGCCTTGGAGCAGCTTGGCAAACCGATCCGGCGGGACTTCGAGCATCGTGCCGACGAGTATTCGGACCATGTGCCGCAGGAAGCTGTCGGCGGTGATCTCGAACTCGAGCGCCTCTTCGCGGTCGGCCCAGCGGGCTGCCGTGACCACGCGGCGAGTGATCTCGTGCTTCGTGCCGGTCGGCGTGAACGCCCGGAAGTCGTGCTCCCCCTCGAGCAGCGCCGCCGCCTCGTCCAACAGCGCCCGCTCGAGCGGCCGCGGATACCACCACGACCGCCGCGCCTCGAAGGGCGACGGCGTGCTTCGCCTAAAGAGCCGATACCGGTAGCTGCGCGCGCGGGCCGAGTGGCGGGCATGGAAGTCCGGCGCCGCCTCTTCTCCCGCCAGGACCGCCACGTCCTCGGGAAGAACCGCGTTCAGCGCCTCGGCGATCCGCTCCGGCGGTGGGCCTCCCTCAGACTCCACGCTCGCGACCTGGCCCAACGCATGGACGCCGGCGTCGGTTCGGCCCGCGACGGCAAGTCCCTCCCAGGACGAATAGACCTGATCGAGCGCCGACCGCAGCTCACCTTCGACCGTCCGCAACCCCGGCTGTGCGGCCCAGCCCCGGAACCCGGTGCCGTCGTACTCGAGGATGACCTTGAGGCGCATGGCGCACGTATCATCTCGCCGCGTGAGCGGCGAAGACTGGCGGGTCGAGGTCGAGCTCGACGATGAGCAGCACGGCTACTCACTGCGCGAGCGGCTGCGCTCGCTCGCTCTCGACGACGACGTGCGAAAGCGTCTTGGCGGACGGGTGATCGTCTCGCGCGACGGCTCTCGCCTTTTTCTCTACGCGGCGACGGCGGAACAGTCGCGCGAGGCTGAGCGGGTCGTCCGCGAGCTCGTCGCAGCGGACGACCTGACGGCCGAGTTCTCGACGACCCGCTGGCACCCCGTCGAGCAGGTCTGGGAGGACGCCGCCGCCCCGCTACCGGTCACATCCGAGGAGATCGCGGAGGAGCGGACCCGCCTCGAGGAGGCCGAGCGGCAAGAGGCAGAGCGCGAAGGGTCCTGGGACTGGCACGTCCGAGCCGAGCTCCCGACTCGGGAAAACGCAGTGGAGCTCGCCGAGAGACTCCATGCCGAAGGAAACCCGGTGCACCGCCGCTGGCGCTACGTGACGGTGAACGCGGCGACTGAGGAGACCGCGAATGAGCTCGCCACGCGTCTCCGCGACGAGCTTCCCGATGACTCAGCGGTCTCGGTGAACGCCGAGCCTCCGGATCCGGTCTTCGTCCTGCTCGGCTCGCGGTTTTAGAGCTAGGAGGGAGCGGGCGTGGCCTCAGCCGGCTGCTCGACCGCGCGAACGACCGGTGCGGGGGGCACGTAGTCGACGAACTCGAGGTAAGCCGTTTCGGCCCCATCACCCGGCCGCGGCCCGATCTTCACGATCCGTGTGTAGCCGCCGTTTCGATCGGCAAACCGCGGCGCGACCTCCGCGAAGAGCAGGTGGACGATCTCCTGCGAGCGCAGGAAGGCAAGGGCCTGCCGACGCGCGGCCAAATCGCCGCGGCGCCCGAGCGTGATCATCTTCTCCGCGATCGGCCGGACCGCCTTGGCCTTCGCCTCAGTGGTCTTGATCCGTCCGTGCTCGATCAGCGAGCCGGTGAGGTTGGCGTAGAGCGCCTTCCGGTGCGCCGAGTCGCGGCCGAGCTTCTTCCCCGAGCGATGGTGGCGCACCGCGCTGCCTAGTCCTCGCCGCGGAGCGTCAGGCCCTGGGTCGCGAGGGTCTCCTTTACCTCTTCAATCGACTTCTTGCCGAAGTTCGGGATCGCGGCGAGCTCGGCCTCGGTCTTGGTCACGAGATCTCCGATCGTCTCGATCCCCACGCGCTTCAGGCAGTTGTACGAGCGTACGCCCAACTCCAGCTCCTCGATCGGGAAGTTCTCCATCCCGTGCGCCAGCGGAGCCTCCGCAGCCGCCTCACGGGCCGCCGCCGCCTCGCCGAAGCCCTCGATCTTCTCGATGTCGGTGAAGATCGCGAGCTGCCGGATGAGGATGTCGGACGCCTCGCCGATCGCCTCGCGCGGATCGATCGAGCCGTCGGTCGTCACGTCGAGGGAGAGCTTGTCGTAGTCGGTTCGCTGCCCCACGCGGGCCGCCTCGACGTCGTACGAGACGCGGCGAACCGGCGAGAAGAGCGAGTCGATCGGAATGACGCCGATCGTGTGCTCGGGACCACGGTTGAGCTCGGCCGGCACGTAGCCCCGGCCACGCCCGATCGTCATCGTCATCTCGAGCCGGCCCTTGTCGGACAGGTTCGCAATCACGAGGTCGGGGTTGAGGATCTCTAGGTCTGCCGGCGCTTCGATGTCAGCGGCGGTGACCGCGCCCGCGCCGCGCTTCGTCAGCCGGACCTCGACCTCAGGCGACTCGCCGTGGAGCCGGCAGACGAGGTTCTTGAGCGCCGAGATGATGTCGACGACGTCCTCGCGGACGCCGTTCAGGGTCGTGAACTCGTGCGCGACGCCCTCGATCTTCACCGAGGTGACGGCAGCGCCCTCCAGCGAGGAGAGCAGCACCCGCCGCAGCGAGTTGCCGAAGGTGTGCCCGAAGCCGCGGTCGAGCGGCTCGATCACGAAGACGCCGCGGCGCTCGTCCACTTCCTCGTGGACGATCCGCGGGATCTGAAACTCCATCAGCGATGTACGTGTAGCCATGTAAAGCCTTTCTCGGGTCTTTTGTGGTTCCTAGGACGCGTAGCGTTTCTTTACTTGGAATAGAGCTCGACGATGAGCTGTTCCTGGACGGGGGTGTCGATCTCGCCGCGCTCGGGCCACTTGAGCACCTTGCCGGTGATGTTCTCGTGGTCGGCCTGCAGCCAGGGCGCGACCGACGCGGTGAGGTCGGTGGCGTCGCGGATGACCTGCTCGGCCGGGCTACCGGGCGCCATCGTGACGACGTCGTCCGGCTTGACCTGGTAGCTGGGGATGTTCACGCGGCGGCCGTTGACGTGGAAGTGGCCGTGGCGTACGAGCTGCCGGGCCTGCGCGCGGGACGCGGCGAAGCCGAGCCGGTAGACGACGTTGTCGAGCCGCGTCTCGAGCAGGCGCAGGAGGTTCTCGCCCGTGATCCCGGATCCGCGCGCCGCCTTGGTGTAGTAGGTGCGGAACTGCTTCTCCAGCAGGCCGTAGTAGCGCCGCGCCTTCTGCTTCTCGCGCAGCTGCTGCAGGTACTCCGACTGCTTGATCCGGCCGCGACCGTGCTCGCCCGGCGGATAGCTGCGGCGCTCGACCGAGCACTTCTCGGTCAGGCAGCGCTCGCCCTTCAGGAAGAGCTTCATGCCTTCGCGGCGGCAGAAACGGCACTTGGGGCCGAGAGAACGGGCCATCAGTGCCCCTTCCAGTAATGCTGCCGAGTTTCTGGGTTGCGAGCACCAAGCCAGAGGTCGCACTCCGACGAGGCAAGGCTGGAGAGCCTTGGTGAGGAGGAGGGTGGGCTCTGGCGCCGCGTGATCGCGGGCCAGAAGCCGGCGTGTATTGCTGGGAGGGGCACTAAACGCGCCTCCGCTTCTTCTGCCGGACGCCGTTGTGCGCCTGCGGGGTCACGTCCTTGACGCCCAGGATCTCGAGGCCGGCAGCCTGGAGCGAGCGGATCGCCGTCTCGCGACCGGAGCCCGGGCCCTTGACGAAGACCTCGACCTTCTGGAGGCCGTGCTCCATCCCCTTGCGCGCGCAGGCGTCAGCCGTGACTTGCGCCGCGAACGGCGTCGACTTCCGCGACCCCTTGAAGCCGGCCGAGCCGGCCGACTCCCACACGATCACCGCGCCGTCTGCGTCCGTGAGCGTGACGATCGTGTTGTTGAACGACGTCTTGATGTGCGCCTGGCCGACGGCGATGTTCTTCTTGACCCGGCGGCGCGTCCGTCCACGGGTCGCTTGACGACGAGGAGGGGCCATCAGGTTTTCGGAGCCGCCTTCTTGCCGCGGCCGACCGTCTTCTTCGGGCCCTTGCGCGTCCGAGCGTTCGTCTTCGTCCGCTGGCCGTTGACGGGCAGGCCGCGCCGGTGCCTCAGCCCGCGATAGGCGCCGATCTCGGAGAGGCGCTTGATCGCCTGGGTGCGCTCGCGGCGGAGGTCGCCCTCGACCTGGAGATTCGTGTCGATGTACTCGCGGAGCTTCGTGATCTCCGGATCGGTCAGGTCGCGGATCTTCTCGTTCGGGTCGAGGCCCGTTCCGTCGACGACCTTGCGCGCGGTCGAGCGGCCGATCCCGTAGATGTAGGTGAGCCCGATCTCCAGGCTCTTCTCACGCGGAAGGTTGACGCCTGCGATGCGTGCCACTAGTGGGTCTCCTTGTAAGGCCGCTGGATGCCTGGGTCGCTAGCACCAAGCGAGGCAAGGACGCAGGGAGCGCTCGGGCTAGTCCCGCGACTAGGACGCCGCCTCGCGCAGCGTGAAAGCGGGCGCCGCTCTCTTGCGAGGACCCACCCCTGCCTCTGCTTGTGTCGCGGGTTGGTGCAAATGACCATGGTGCGACCATGCCGCTTGATCACGCGGCAGCGCTCGCACATCGGCTTGACTGAGGCTCTGACTTTCATCGGTGTCTGTATGTAATGCGCCCGCGGGAGAGGTCGTAGGGAGAGAGCTCGACCTTGACCCTGTCGCCCGGGAGAATGCGGATGTAGTTCTTGCGCAT
This sequence comes from uncultured Actinomycetes bacterium, assembly GCA_963752845.1. GTDB lineage: Bacteria > Actinomycetota > Thermoleophilia > Gaiellales > Gaiellaceae > JACDAN01. The sequence goes on from CAVVZV010000004.1 coordinate 235,442, forward strand.
CTTCCCGGAGATCTTCGCCAACACCTCGTGTCCACCATCGACCTGGATGCGGAACATGGTGCTCGGCAGGGCTTCGACGACCTCGCCTTCTACTTCGATCTTCTCTTCCTTCTGGGCCATTACCTCCTCGCACTGAAACCGCGCCTATGAGCGCGGTTGATAAAACAACGGAACACGGCGGAGCACGGCTCTGCCGCCGCGAGCTGTAGATGGTAGCAAAGCCCTGCTACCTGGCCGGTACGGCCGCACCCGTCAGGATCCGCGGTCCCTCCTTGGTGACGGCCACCGTGTGCTCGAAATGGGCGGACAGCGAACCGTCGGCGGTCGCGATCGTCCACTGGTCGGGCCGGACGACGACTTCGTGGCCACCCGTGGTGATCATCGGCTCGATCGCCAGCGTCATTCCCGGCGCGAGCGTGGGGCCGCGCCCGGGCTCGCCGAAGTTCGGAATCTGCGGGTCTTCGTGCATGTCGCGTCCGACGCCGTGCCCGACGAGGCTGCGCACCACGGAGAATCCTGCATCCTCGGTTACGCGCTGGACGGCGTGCGAGATGTCGGTCAGCTTGCCGCCCGCGCGAGCCTGGTCGATCCCGGCGTGGAGCGCGGCGTTGCCGACCTCGAGCAGCCGCTCGGTCTCTGGATCGATCTCGCCGACCGGGAATGTGTACGCCGAGTCGGCGACGAAGCCGTCGAGCGTGACCCCGACGTCGACCGAGAGGATGTCGCCCTCCGCGAGCGCGTACTCGCCCGGGATCCCGTGGACGACGACGTCGTTGGGGGATGTGCAGATCGAAGCCGGGTAGGGATACGGGCCGCGGTAGCCCTTGAACGTCGGCACTCCGCCCTTGGAGCGAATGAACTCGTCCGCGAGCTGGTCGAGCTCGGCGGTCGTCGTCCCGGGGCGGATGTTCTCGCCCAACAGCGACAGGGTGTCGGCGACGATCGTCCCGGCCCGCGCCATCTGTTTCAGCTCTTGGGCTGACTTCCTGATGATCATGTCCGTGCGGCCGCCTGCTCGAGCGCTTGCTGGATCTCCGCGAACACCTCGTTCACCGGTCGGTCGCCGTGAATTCCGACGAGATTGCCCCGGAGCCGGTAGTGCTCGATCAGCGGCTCCGTCAGCTCGTGGTACAGGGCGAGCCGCCGCGCGATCACCTCGGGCGTGTCGTCCGCCCGCCCCTCGAGCTCGGAACGCTTGAGCAGGCGCTCGGTGGCGAGGTCGTCCGGCACTTGGAACTCGAAGACGATCGAGAGCGCGCGGCCGATCTCGTCGAGCATCGCGTCGAGAGCATCCGCCTGTGCCGGGGTTCGAGGGAAGCCGTCGAGGACGAAACCCGTTTCCGCGTCGGGCCGGCTGAGACGCTCACGGATCAGGTCGATCATGAGGTCGTCCGGGACGAGCTGCCCGCTCTCGACGATCGGCTTGACCCGCCGCCCGAGCTCGGTTCCCTCTTCCATCGCGGCGCGGAGCATGTCCCCGGTGGCGATGTGCGGGATGCCGTACTCGGCCTCGATCCGCTTCGCCTGCGTTCCTTTCCCCGAGCCCTGGGGGCCCAGAAGCAAGACGTTCACGCTATTTGAGGAAGCCCTCGTAGGAGCGCATCATCATCTGCGACTCCATCTGACGCATCGTGTCGAGCGCGACTCCGACGGCGATCAGGACCGAGGTGCCGCCGAGCGCTCCGGCCAGCGCCTGAGAGACGCCGGTGTAGGCGATGACGAGGCTCGGCAGCGTCGCCACCGCCGCGAGGTAGATCGCGCCGGGGAGCGTCAGCCGGGTGAGCACCCGGTCGAGGTACTGAGCGGTGGGCGGCCCGGGGCGGATGCCCGGGATGTAGCCGCCGTGCTTGCGCAGGTTGTCGGCCTGATCGACCGGGTTGAACTGAACCGCCGTGTAGAAGAACGTGAAGATCACGATCATCAGCCCCTGAAGCAAGAGGTACGGCCAGTCGGTGTACGAGAAGTACTTATTGATGAAGCTCTGGGTCTGCGGGAAGTACTGCGCGATCGTGGGCGGGAACGCCATCACCGCCGCGGCGAAGATCACCGGGATCACGCCGGCCATGTTCACGCGCAGCGGCATGTAGGTCGAGCCGCCGGTCGTCATCCGCCGCCCGACCATTCGCTTCGCGTACTGGATCGGGATGCGCCGCTGGCCCTCCTGGATGAAGACGACCGCGACAACCACCGATACCGCCATGATCGGGAAGAACAGGCGCTCGAAGATCCCGCCGTTGACCCAGGCCTCGATGCCGAGCGGAAGGCCTGTCAGGATCGAGGCGAAGATCAGCAGCGAGATGCCGTTGCCGATGCCGCGCTTCGTGATCAGCTCGCCCATCCACATCAGCAGCGTCGTGCCGGCGGTGAGCGTCAGGACGATGAGCGCCATCTTCCCGTAGTTCTTCTCGAGCGCATCCTGGCGCTGGAACAGGAATGCGAAACCGGTCGCCTGCGCCGCGGCGAGCACGACGGTGAGGTAGCGCGTGTACTGGTTGATCTTGGCGTACCCGGCCTCTCCCTCCTTCTGGAGCTGCTCGAGGCGCGGGATCACGACCGTCATCAGCTGGAGGATGATCGACGCCGTGACGTAGGGCATGATCCCGAGCGCGAAGATTGCGAACTGGGACAGCGCGCCGCCTGAGAACAGGTTCAGGAGCGCAAGCACCGTCCCGCCCGCGGACGAGTTGAAGTAGTTCTCGATCGTGTCGGAGTCGACGCCGGGAGCCGGGAGCCACGAGCCGAGCCGGTACAGACCGAGGATGACTGCCGTGAACAAAACTCGGCGCCTGAGCTCGGGAACACGCCAGGCGTTGGTGAGCCAGGAGAACATCTACTCGGCCTCGGGCTCCTGCGGCCGTCTCGGGCTCCTCGGCCGTCTCGGGCTCCTCGGCCGTCTCGGGCTCCGGCGCTGCAGCTGCGGGGCTGGACGGCGCGGCCTTCGACTTCTTGCGCCGCCGCTTCACCTTCGGCTCCTTCAGTGCCGTCACCGAGCCGCCCGCACCCTCGATCTTCCCGCGCGCCGCCTCGGAAAACGCGTGTGCGGTCACGGCGAGCTTCTTGGACAGCTCGCCCTGGCCGAGGATCTTCACCTCGGTGCGCGCGTTTCGGATGAGGCCGGCTTCGGCGAGGAGCTGCGGCGTCACCTCGGCACCTGCATCGAAGCGCTCGAGGTCGCGGACGTTGACCGCGGCCATGATCGTCCGGTGCGGACCGATCGGCATCGCGTCCTTCGAGTAGGGGCCGCGCTGCTTGCCCACCCGCATGTAAATCGGCGTCTGGCCGCCCTCGAAGCCCGCGCGCATCTTGTGCGAGCCCGAGCGCGCCTTCTGTCCCTTGATCCCCCGCCCCGCATAGCGACCCTTGCCCGACCCCAAGCCGCGGCCGACCCGCTTCCGTGCCTTGTGCGGGGACGCGGGCTTGAGATTCGAGAGATTGAGCTGCTCGGCCATGGGTTTGCGGGCTACTCCTCGCCCTCGACGCGGACGAGGTGGCGAACCTTCCGCAGCATACCGGCGACCTCAGGGCTCTCCGGACGCTCGACCGTGCGTCCGATCTTGCCCAAGCCGAGCGCTCGCAGCGTGCCGCGATGACGTTCGGTCTGGCCGATCTGGCTGCGAACCTGGGTGATCTTCAGCGTCTTACTCATTCGTGTCCTCGGCCGTCGCGGCCGTGACCGGCTCCTGTTCCGGCGCCGGCTCAGGCGCCGCCTCTTCGGCCTCCAGCTTCTCCTTCGGGACCGGCAGGACGTCGGCGATCGTCTTCCCCCGAGCCTTGGCGACCTCCTCGGGCCGGCGCAGGCTCTTGAGCCCCTGCTCGGTCGCCTTGAGCATGTTCACCGGATTGGTCGTCCCAAGGCTCTTTGCGAGGATGTCCCGGACGCCCCCCAGCTCCAGCACCGCGCGGACTCCACCGCCCGCGATCACGCCCGTCCCCTCGCTTGCGGGTCGCAGTAGGACCCGCGCCGCACCGAAACGGCCGAGAATCTCGTGCGTGATCGTCGTCCCGTGCTTGGGAACGGTGAAGAGGTTCTTCTTGCCGTCCTCGACGGCCTTCGAGATCGCCAGCGGCACCTCGCGCGCCTTGCCGTAGCCGACGCCTACGCGGTCGACCTCGTCCCCGACCACGACCAGCGCCGTGAACGAGAACCGCCGGCCGCCCTTGACCACCTTGGCGACGCGGTTGATCTCGACGACGCGCTCCTTGAGCTCTCTGGTCTCTGCGTACTCAGTCAAAACTCCAGACCCCCTTCGCGTGCTGCCTCGGCAAGCGCCTTCACGCGGCCGTGGTACAGGTAGCCGCCGCGGTCGAAGACGACTCTCTTCACACCAGCCTTCTTCGCGTTTTCGGCGAGCAGCTTGCCCACCGCGGCAGCCTGATCCGACTTCGTGCCCTTTGCGTTGCGGACACTGAGCGAGCTCGCGGCCGCCAGCGTCCTGGCGGCGCCGTCATCGACCAGCTGCGCAGCAATGCCGCGGTTCGAGCGGAAGACGACGAGGCGGGGACGTTCGGCCGTCCCCACAAGGTGCTTGCGAACGCGCTTATGGCGGCGCGCGCGTAGCTCTCGCGACGTCAGCTGGCTCATGCGCGCTTGCCGACCTTCCGGCGCACGTACTCGCCCTCGTAACGGATGCCCTTGCCCTTGTAGGGCTCGGGCTGGCGCACCGCGCGCACCTCGGCGGCCGTCTGGCCGACCTGCTGCTTGTCGATGCCCTTGACGAGGATCTCGGTTGGCGTCGGTACCTCGAAGGTGATGCCGGCCGGCGGATCGACCACGACCGGGTGCGAGAAACCGACGCTGAGCTCCAGTGCCTGCCCGCGAAGCGCGGCCCGGTAGCCGACCCCCTGGATCTCCAGCCGCTTCTCGAATCCCTTGGTGACCCCCTCGACCATGTTGGCAACCAGACTCCGGGTCAGGCCGTGAAGTGCTCGGTCGTCACCGCGGTCGGTCGGTCGTGAGACGACGATTTCGCCGTCGGACTGCTCGAGCTTCATCCGCAGCGGGACCTGCTGCGTGAGCTCGCCGAGCGGGCCGTTGACCATCACGCGGCCGGGTGAGAGCGAGACGCTGACGCCGCCTGGAATCTCAATTGGTGTCTTTCCGATTCTGCTCAAAATTCAGTTCCGCGGAGCCAGACTGAAGTCCTGCACCGCACTCCTTTCACCACACAAAACAGATGACTTCGCCGCCGATGCCTTCGCGCTCGGCGGTCTTGCTCGTGACCAGACCCCTGGACGTAGACATGATCGCCGTGCCCATGCCTCCGAGGACGCGCGGCAGGCGATCCTTGCGAGCGTACACGCGGCGGCCCGGCTTGGAGACGCGCTTGAGGTCGGTGATGATCCGCTCGCGGCTCGGCCCGTACTTGAGCTCGATCACGAGCATGTCGAAGCTCTCGCCCTTGCGGACGGAAGAGCCGACGATGTACCCCTCCTCCTGGAGGATCCGGGCGATCTCCTCCTTCTGACGGGAGGTCGGCATCTCAGTGCGCTCCTGCAGCGCCTTGTTGGCGTTGCGGATGCGGGTCAGCATGTCGGCAATCGGATCGGTCAGCATCCTTGTCCTCCTACCAGCTGCTCTTGGTCATCCCCGGGATCTCGCCGTTGTGCGCGAGCTCGCGCAGGCAGATCCGGCAGAGGCCGAACTTCCGGTAGACGGCACGCGGGCGGCCGCAGCGCCGGCAGCGGGAGTAGTGCCGCACCTTGTAGCGCGGCGTCCGCTGCTGCTTGTTGACCAGAGACTTCTTGGCCATCAGTGCTCCTTCCTGTGATGCTGCCGAGTCTCTGGGTCGCGAGCACCAAGCCAGAGGCCGCACTCGGCCGAGGCAAGGCTAGGCAGCCTTGGTGAGGTCGAGGGTGGGCTCTGGCGCCGCGTGATCGCGGGCCAGAGGCCGGCGTGTATTGCAGGGAGGAGCACTACTGCTCGCTCCTGTCTTCGGCGACGGCGAACGGGAGGCCGAGCGCGCGGAACAGCGCGAGTGCGTCCTCATCCGTCTTCGCCGATGTCGTGATCGCGACATCCAGGCCCCGGATCCCGGCGATGTCGTCGTAGTTGATCTCCGGGAAGATGAGCTGCTCGCGGATCCCGATCGAGTAGTTGCCGCGCCCGTCGAACGACCGCGTGCTGAGACCCCGGAAGTCACGGATGCGCGGCAGTGCGATCGAGACGAGCCGATCGAGGAACTCGTACATGCGGTCGCCGCGGAGCGTCACGCGCGCGCCGATCGGCATGTCCTCGCGGATCTTGAAGCCTGCGATCGACTTGCGGGCGCGGCGCACCTGCGCGCGCTGCCCCGCGATCGTCGTCAACTCCTCGATCGCGCTGTCGAGCGCCTTGGCTTCGGTCTTGGCCTCGCCGACGCCCATGTTCAGCGTGATCTTCTCGATCCGCGGCACCTGCATGATCGTGCTGAAGCCGAGCTCGTCCTTGAGCTGCTCGCGCACCTCCTCGAGGTAGCGCTGCTTCAGGCGCGGGACGTAGCCCGTCTTTTCCCTGGTGGCGGTCGCCATTACCTGTCGATCTCCTGGCCGCAGTCCGCGCGGCGGCAGACGCGGATCCGCGTCGGGCCGCTCTTGACCTCGCGCGTGATCGTGCCGACGCGGGTCGGGCGATTGCAGACCGGGCAGACGACCATCACGTTCGAGATCGGGATCGGGCCGGCCTTCTCGATCACGCCGCCGGGCTGGATCTGCGGCGCTCCCATCCGACTCGGATTCGACATGGGGCGCGGGCGCGTGTGCCGCTTGATCACGTTGAGGTTCTCGACGAGGACGCGGCCCTCCTTCGGGCGCGCCTCGAGGACTCGCCCCTGCTTGCCGCGATCCTTGCCGCTGAGCACCTGGACGAGGTCGCCCTTCCTGACCTTCATTGCGTTGGCCACTTACAACACCTCCGGGGCGAGCGAGACGATCTTCATGAAGTTCTTCTCGCGCAGCTCGCGCGCGACCGGGCCGAAGATGCGCGTGCCGCGCGGATTGCTCTGCGCGTCGATGATGACGGCGGCGTTCTCGTCGAATGCGATCGACGTCCCGTCGTCCCGGCCGTACGGCTTCTTGGTCCGAACGACGACGGCGCGGACCACTTCTCCCTTGCGGACTGCGCCCTGCGGGGTCGCCGTCTTGACCGTGCCGACGATGACGTCTCCGACCCGCGCGTAGCGCCGGTGGGAACCGCCGAGCACGCGGATGCAGAGCAGCTCGCGCGCTCCCGTGTTGTCGGCCACCCGGACTCTGGACTCCTGCTGGATCACGGACGGTCACCTCCCGCGGAGACCGTGCTGGATGGATGCGCAGGGGCGTGGCTGGCAAGGACGCAGGGAGCGTTCGTACCTGGAAGGTACGGGCGCGACTGAGGACGCGGCCAGGCGCGGCTCTGCGCACCCCACGCAGTGCGGGCTGTGCGGGTGGGGGCCGTCATTTAGCTGCTTCCACCACTTCGGCCAGTCGCCAGCTCTTCGTCTTCGAGAGTGGGCGCGTCTCGACGATGCGGACGACGTCTCCGGCCTTGGCCTGGTTCTGCTCGTCGTGCGCGTGGAAGCGCTGCGAGCGGCGGACGACCTTCTTGTAGCGCGGATGCGCCTTCACGACGTCGACGCGGACGACGATCGTCTTGTCCATCGCCGCCGAGATGACGACGCCGCGGCGCTCTTGCCGGCGGCCGCGCTCGTGCTCCGGCTTGGGGAGCCTCGTCAGCGGCTTGCGCTCGGAGGGCTGCTCGCGCTTCGGCTTCGGTCGCTGCCGCCGCTCCGACCGCGGCACGCGCTTGCGCTTTTTCTTGGTCGGCGCGGCGGGCGCAGCCTGCTCCTCGGCAGGCGCCTCCGTCTCCTCCGCGGCGACGGGAGCCTCCTCGCCTTCGGCGACGGGCTCGGCCGGCGGCGCGGGCTCAGGCGTCGGCTCAGGTGACTCGGGCTCCGGCACTGGCGGTCCAGGCTCAGGCTCCGGAGGGACCTCCGGCGAAGGTTCCGGCGGCGTCTCGGCCGAGGCCTCGGGCTCGACCGGAGTCTCCGGTGTCTCTTCGGGTTGCGCTTGTTCTGAGTTCTGCTCTTCGTCTGCCATCTCTAGCCTTCGGTCTCACGTTCGGTGCGCACGGTCAGGATGCGCGCGATCTCACGCTTCGCCAGCTTCAGCCGCGCAGGGTTCTCCAGCGCGCCGGTCGCGGACTGAAAGCGCAGGTTGAAGAGCTCCTGGCGGCGGTCGGCCAACGCCCGCTCGAGCTCCTCGTCGGTCATGTCTCTGATCTGTCTAGCCCTCAAAGAGATCCGCCTCCCGCTTCACGAACTTCGTCTTCAGCGGCAGCTTGGAGCCGGCGAGCCTCAGCGCCTCTTTGGCGAGCGGCTCCGGGACGCCGGCCAGCTCGAACATCACCCGGCCCGGCTTGACCACGGCGACCCAGTGCTCGGGTGCGCCCTTGCCGGAGCCCATGCGGGTCTCCGCGGGCTTCTGCGACACCGCCTTGTCCGGGAAGACGTTGATCCAGACCTTGCCGCCGCGCTTGATCTTGCGGGTCATCGCGATTCGCGCCGCCTCGATCTGACGGTTGGTCACCCAGCCGGCCTCGAGCGCCTTGATCCCGTAGTCGCCGAACTGCACGCTGGTCTGGCCCTTGGACAGGCCGCGGCGCCGGCCGCGCTGGAACTTGCGGTACTTGGTCTTCTTCGGAAGGAGCACTAGCTTTCACTCTCCGGCTGCGCTTCGGGCTGCGTCTCGGGCGTCGTCGACTCGGGAGCCTCGGTGACGGCCTCGTCGGGGGCCGTCGGCGTCTCCGGCTCGACCCCAGGCAGCTCAGGGCTCTCCGCCGCTGCGGCCTGGTCGTCCGTCCGCGGCCGTTCAGCGGCCGCGCGGCCGCGGCCGCCTCCGCGCCTGCCGCCGCGGCGCTCGCGAACAGGGCCGAGGCCTTCGCGATCCGCGCTGCGGCCGCGCCCGCCCTCCCGGGAGGCGCTGAGGCCCTCGGTACGGCCTCCGCGGCGCCGCGCCGTGTCCTGGTCGCCGAGCCGAGCGTCGCGCCGGCCGTCGACCGTGTCGAAGCCCTCGGGCATGATCTCGCCCTTGTTGATCCAGACCTTTACCCCGATTCGGCCGTAAGTCGTCTTCGCCTCGACGAAGCCGTAGTCGATGTCCGCGCGGATCGTGTGGAGCGGCACCCGGCCCTCGGAATAGGTCTCGGAACGGCTCATCTCGCCGCCGCCGAGTCGCCCTGAGCACGTGATCTTGACGCCGTGGGCGCCCGAGCGGATTGCGGAGGCAAGTGAACGCTTCATCGCTCGGCGGAAGGCGACGCGGTTCGCGAGCTGCTCCGCGATCGACTGGGCGACGAGCTTCGCGTCGAGCTCGGGCCGCTTGATCTCGTTGATGTTGATGTGGACGTTCTTGTGCGTCAGCGCATGGAGGTCACGCCTGAGCGCGTCCACCTCGGCGCCTGACTTCCCGATCACGATTCCCGGGCGCGCGGTGTAGATGTCGACAGTGATCCGCTGCTTGTCCTTGCGGATCAGGATGTCGGAGAGGCCGGCATGGGCCAGCTTCCCGAGGATGTGCTCGCGGATCTTGACGTCCTCGATGATCGCGTCCGAGAACTCCTTGTCGGTCGTGTACCAGTTCGACTTCCAGTCGTGGATGACGCCGACGCGCATCCCACCGGGATGGATCTTCTGGCCCATTACGCCTCCTCACTTGCGGATGGAGCCTCCGGCTTCTTCCGCGATCGCGTCGTCTTCGGCTTGCTCGCTTCTGCCTCAGCCTTAGAGGCGGCGGCCCGGCGGCGCGCCGGCTTCGGCGCTTCCTCGGGCGCTACTTCCGGCTCCTGCTGCTGACGGCGGGGGCGCCGGGTCTGCGTGTCGGTCTCGGCGGGAACGAGCCGGAGCGTGACGTGGCAGGTGCGTTTCTTGATCCGCGCGACCCGGCCGCGGGCGCGGGCCCTCCAGCGCTTGATCGTCGGTCCTTCGTCGACGTAGGCGGCGGCGACGACGAGCTCGTCGCCGAGCAGGCCGTGATTGGCTTCGGCGTTCGCGACTGCAGACGCGAGCACCTTCTCGATCTCCCGGGCCGCCGCACGGGGAGTGAAGGCGAGGACGGTCCGCGCCTCGGGCACGGTCCGGCCGCGGATGTGGTCCACGACCAGGCGCGCCTTGCGCGGCGTGATGCGCAGCCACTTCCCCTGCGCGCGCACCTCCTGAGGCTCCTCGACGACCGGCGTCCGGGCGCGGGCCACTAGCGCCTCACCTCCGTCTTCCGGTCACCGGAATGAGCACGGAACGTGCGCGTGGGCGCGAACTCGCCGAGCTTGTGGCCCACCATCTGCTCGGTGACGAAGATTGGGACATGTTTGCGGCCGTCGTACACCGCGATCGTGTGGCCGACCATCTCCGGGAAGATCGTTGAGGTCCGCGACCAGGTTCGGATCATGTTCTTCGATCCGGAGTTGTTCATCGCCTCGATCCGGCTCATTAGCCGTTCCTCGACGTACGGGCCCTTGCGGGACGATCGCGACACTTACCTCTTCTCCTTGCCTCTCCGGCGCTGCCGGATGATCTGACGATCCGATTCCTTGTGCTTGCGGCGCGTCCGCTTGCCGAGCGTCGGGACGCCCCAGGGCGTGACCGGGTGGCGGCCGCCCTTCGACTTGCCCTCGCCGCCGCCGTGCGGATGGTCGACGGGGTTCATCGCAGAGCCGCGCACCGTCGGCCGCTTGCCGCGCCAGCGACTCCGCCCTGCTTTGCCGCCGGTGATGTTCTCGTGGTCGACGTTTCCGACCTGGCCGACCGTCGCCCGGCAGGTGAGCGCCACGCGTCGAAGCTCGCCGGAGGGTAGCCGAAGCACCGCCGAGCCGTCGTCCTTCCCCACGAGCTGGACGCCGGAGCCGGCGCTCCGCGCCATCTTGCCGCCCTGGCCGGGCTTCAACTCGACGTTGTGGACGAGCGTCCCGGTCGGGATGTTCTGGAGCGGCAAGGCGTTTCCGGGCTTGATGTCGGCGGTCGGCCCCGACTCGACGACGGCGCCGACCCGCAGTCGCGCCGGCGCAAGGATGTAGGCCTTCACGCCGTCGGCGTAGTGCAGGAGGGCGATGTTCGCCGAGCGGTTCGGGTCGTACTCGATCGCGGCGACCTTGGCCGGCACCCCGTCCTTGACGCGCTTGAAGTCGACGACGCGGTAGCGGCGCTTGTGGCCGCCCCCCTTGTGGCGCGTCGTGATCCGGCCGGCGTTGTTGCGCCCGCCCTTCCTCTTGGCCGGCTCGACCAGGCTCTTTTCAGGTTCTGACTTCGTGACTTCTGCGAAGTCCGACACAGTCATAAACCGTCTACCTGGGCTTGTTGGCTTGAATTTCTTTGGCATCAGACCTGCGCTCCCTCGAAGATCTCGATCGACTCGCCCTCGCGGAGCTGCACGACCGCCTTCTTCCAGCCAGGCCGGCGCCCGCGGACAACGCCGCGCCGCTTCGGCTTCGAGCGCACATGGATGATGTTCACCGCTTGCACCTTGACGCCGAACAGCTCCTCGACCGCCTGGCGCACCTGCGTCTTGTGGGCATCCGGATGCACCCGGAACGAGTACTTCCGGTCCTCGAGCAGGCTGTAGCTCTTCTCTGAGACCACCGGAGCGAGCAGCACCTCGTTCGGGTGGAGACTCATACACCCCCCTTTCGTTGCACGTCCTCGAGCGCCGGTTCGCTGACGAGCAGAGAGCGCGCCCAGACGATCGCCGCCACCTCGAGCTCGGCGGGCGTGATCACGAGCACCCTGGCGATGTTTCGGAACGACTTGATCACGGCCTCGTCGTCCTCTTGGACGACGACCAGCGCCGGGAACTCCTTGCCCCATTCCTGGAGGAATGCGACGGCAGTCTTTGTCGACGGCTCCGAGAACGCAGCGCCGCCGATCAGCCCAAGTGTCCCAGCCTGTGCGTGACTGGAGAGGGCGGCGCGGAACGCGGCCTTGTGCGCCTTTCTGTTCACCTTGACGGTGAAGTTCGTCCGTGGGTGGAAGGCGGCACCGCCGCCGGTCCACTGCGGCGCTCTGGTCGTGCCCGCTCGCGCGCGGCCGGTGCCCTTCTGGCGCCACGGCTTGCTGCGGCCGCCCGCGACGAGGCCACGGGTCTTGACGCCGTGAGTGCCCGCGCGCTGCGCGTTCAGCTCGGCGCGCACGGCCTCGTGGACGAGGTGGGGCTTGACCTCGGCGCCGAAGACCGCTGCTTCCAGCGTCGCGTCCTTCGACTTCTTCCCGGCGGAGTCCAGGATCGGAGCCTTAATCGGCCGCGCCGTCGAGGCCGCCGCGGCCTTTTCTGGTCGGCGTCGACCAGTCGACGCCTTAGGCGCTGCCACGACTCTCCTCCCGAACCTCGACGATCGCGTTCTTCGGGCCCGGAACGGCACCCTTGACGAGAAGCAGGTTCTGCTCCGGATCGACCGAGTGCACGCTCAGGCCGACCTGGGTCACCCGCTTCGCGCCCATGTGACCGGCCATGCGCATCCCTTTGAACACGCGCGACGGCGTCGCCGAAGCGCCGATCGACCCCGGAGCCCGGATGTTGCGCGAGCCGTGCGACTTCGGGCCGCGGCTGAACCTGTGGCGCTTGATCGTCCCGGCGAAGCCTTTGCCGATCGAGACGCCCGAGACCTTGATGCGGTCACCCGCCTCGAAGCTCTCGACGGTGACCGTTTCGCCGGGGGTCAGTTCGCTCGGTCCACGGATCTCCAGCAGCCGCCGGTGAGGGCCAACGCCGTGCTTCTTCAGGTAGCCGAGCTTCGGCTTGGTGAGCTTCCGCTCAGGTACCTCGTCGAACGCCAGCTGGACGGCGTCGTAGCCGTCGGCATCCTGGGTCCGCACGGCGACGACCGGACAGGGCCCGGCCTGAATCACCGTGACGGACGTAACGGCGCCGGTCTCCTCGTCGAAGACCTGCGTCATCCCCAGCTTTCTCCCGACGATGCCCTTCATCAGAGTTTGATCTCGATGTCGACGCCCGCCGGCAGGTCGAGCCGCATCAACGAGTCGACCGTCTTCGGCGTCGGGCTGTGAATGTCGATCAGCCGCTTGTGCGTCCGAATCTCGAAGTGCTCACGTGAGTCCTTGTCCTTGAACGGACTGCGGATCACCGTGTAGATGTTCCTCTCCGTCGGCAGGGGGACCGGTCCGGTAATGGTTGCGCCGGTGCGCGTCGCCGTCTCGACGATCGATGCCGCCGAGCGGTCGAGCGCCTGATGGTCGTAGCCCTTCAGGCGGATTCGGATCTTCGACTGCGGCATGTGGCTTCCTTCGGTCTCCTGGCTTCTCGTCGTCTAACTAAGGGCCATAGGCCTTAAGTGACGATCTCGGTTACGACGCCCGCGCCAACGGTGCGGCCGCCCTCGCGGATTGCGAACCGGAGACCCTGATCCATCGCAATGGGCTGGATCAGGTCGATCTCCATGTTCGTGTTGTCGCCCGGCATCACCATCTCCTGGCCCTCCGGGAGCTGGATCGAGCCGGTCACGTCCGTCGTGCGGAAATAGAACTGCGGCCGGTAGCCGTTGAAGAACGGCGTGTGGCGGCCACCCTCGTCCTTGGAGAGGACGTAGACCTCGGCCTTGAAGTGCGTGTGCGGGGTGATCGAGCCCGGCTTCGCCACGACCTGGCCGCGTTCGACCTCCTCACGCTTGGTTCCGCGCAGGAGAACGCCCGCGTTGTCGCCGGCCTGGGCGAAGTCGAGCGTCTTGTTGAACATCTCGAGCCCCGTTACGACCGTCTTCTGGACCTTCTCCTGGATGCCGATGATCTCGACCTCTTCGCCGGAGTTGATTTGACCCTGCTCGATCCGGCCGGTGACGACCGTGCCGCGCCCTGTGATCGTGAAGACGTCCTCGATCGGCATCAGGAACGGCTTGTCCGTGTCGCGGACCGGCTCCGGGATGTAGGAGTCGACCGCCTCCATCAGCTCCAGGATCTTGGGCGTCCACTCCTCGTCACCCTCGAGCGCCTTCAGCGCCGAACCGGTGATCACCGGAATCTCGTCCCCGGGGAACTCGTAGGCGGAGAGCAGCTCGCGCACTTCCATCTCGACGAGCTCGAGCAGCTCGGGGTCGTCGACCATGTCAGCCTTGTTCAGGAAGACGACGATCGACGGCACCTCGACCTGCCGAGCGAGCAGGATGTGCTCGCGGGTCTGCGGCATCGGGCCGTCGGCGGCGGACACGACCAGGATCGCGCCGTCCATCTGGGCGGCGCCCGTGATCATGTTCTTGATGTAGTCCGCGTGGCCCGGGCAGTCGACGTGGGCGTAGTGGCGGTTCGCCGTCTCGTACTCCACGTGCGACGTGTTGATCGTGATGCCGCGCTGCTTCTCCTCGGGTGCGTTGTCGATCGACGCGAAGTCGCGCATCTGCGTGTTCGTGCCCTGCTCCGCGAGCACCTTGGTGATCGCCGCCGTGAGAGTCGTCTTGCCGTGGTCGATGTGACCGATCGTGCCGACGTTGACGTGCGGCTTGGTGCGCTCGAACTTCTGCTTGCCCATACCTTCCTTTCCTTCCTTCCTTACGCGGTCTGCGAGTCGACGAGCTCGCTCGCGATCGACTGAGGAACTTCCTCATATCGCTCGAATTGCATGGTGAAAGTCGCCCGGCCCTGCGTCGTCGAGCGCAGGTCGGTTGCGTATCCGAACATGGCCGCGAGCGGGACCCGGGCTTGGATCACCTGGGCGTTCCCCCGCGGCTCGAGGTTCTCGATCCGGCCGCGCCGTGCGTTGAGGTCGCCCATGACGTCGCCGAGGTAGTCCTCGGGGGTCACGACCTCGACGGCCATCACCGGCTCGAGTAGCTTGGGCTTCGCCCGCTTCATCGCCTCCTTGAAGGCCATGGAGCCGGCGACCTTGAAGGCGATCTCGCTGGAGTCGACATCGTGGTACGACCCGTCGACCAGCTCAACCCTGACGTCGACGACCGGGTAGCCGGAGAGGACCCGGACTCCATCGCCTCCTGGATCCCGAGATCGACGGCGGGGATGAACTCGCGCGGAATGCGGCCACCGACGATCTTGTCGAGAAACTCGTAGCCCTCACCGGGCTCGGCCGGCTCGAGGTTGATAATCGCGTGGCCGAACTGGCCGCGGCCGCCCGTCTGGCGGACGAACCGACCTTCGACTTTCTCGACCGGCCTCGAGACGGTCTCGCGGTAGGCGACCTGCGGCCGGCCGACGTTCGCGTCGACGTTGAACTCGCGCGTCAGGCGGTCGACAATGATCTCGAGGTGCAGCTCGCCCATCCCTGAGATGAGCGTCTGACCGGTCTCCTCGTCGCTGCGCACGCGGAAGGTCGGATCCTCCTCGGCAAGCCGCTGGAGTGCCGTCGACAGCTTGTCCTGATCGCCCTTGGTCTTCGGCTCGACGGCGACCGAGATCACCGGGTCCGGGAACGTCATCGACTCGAGCACGATCGGCGCAGTGTCGGTTGCGAGGGTCTCGCCGGTGGTCGTCTGCTTGAGGCCGACGATTGCAGCGATCTCACCTGCGCCGATGTCTTCGCGCTCCTCGCGGTGGTTGGCGTGCATCTGGAGGATGCGGCCCATGCGCTCGGTCTTGCCAGACGTCGTGTTCATGACGCGGTCGCCGGCCTTGACCTGGCCGGAGTAGACGCGGATATAGGTGAGCTTGCCGACGTACGGGTCGGACATCACCTTGAACGCAAGCGCCGAGAACGGCTCGTCGAGCGCCGGACGGCGCGAGAGCTCGTGCTCGGTCCTCGGGTCGAGGCCGTGGATCGGCGGAACATCCAGCGGGCTCGGCAGGTAGTCGATGACGGCGTCGAGCAAGGGCTGGACGCCCTTGTTCTTGAACGCCGAGCCGAGCAGCACCGGCGTGACGCTGATGTCGAGGGTCGCCGCGCGGAGGGCACGACGGAGCATCTCGGGGGTCACGGCCGTCTCGTCGCCGAGGTAGGTCTCCAACAGCTCTTCGTCGTGGTCGGCAACCGCTTCGATCAACTGGTGGTGGTACTCGTTGGCCTGCTCGACGAGCTCAGCCGGGATCTCGCCGATCTCCATGCTCATGCCCAGGTCGTCGCTCCACGAGAGCGAGCGCATCTCGATCAGATCGACGACGCCGCGGAAGTTCTCCTCCTGGCCAATCGGCAGCTGAACCGGCACCGGATGGGCGCCGAGGCGGTCGACCATCGACTGCACGGACGCGAAGAAGTCGGCGCCCACGCGGTCCATCTTGTTGATGAACGCGATTCGCGGCACGCCGTAGCGGTCTGCCTGACGCCAGACGGTCTCAGACTGCGGCTCGACGCCGGCAACGCCGTCGAAGACGGCGATTGCGCCGTCGAGCACGCGCAGGCTTCGCTCCACCTCGACGGTAAAGTCCACGTGCCCGGGCGTATCGATAATGTTGACGCGAAAATCGCGCCAAAACGCCGTCGTCGCAGCCGAGGTGATCGTGATCCCGCGCTCCTGCTCTTGCGCCATCCAGTCCATCGTCGCGGCGCCCTCGTGGACCTCGCCCATCTTGTGGGTGCGGCCGGTGTAGTAGAGGATCCGCTCGGTCGTGGTCGTCTTGCCCGCGTCGATGTGGGCCATGATCCCGATGTTCCGGACGCGCTCCAGCGTCGCGGGAGCTCTGGTTGCAGGGGTCGCCACCGCTACCACCTGTAGTGAGCGAAGGCCTTGTTGGCCTGCGCCATCCGGTAGAGGTCGTCCTTGCGCTTGAACGCGCCACCCTGCTGCTCCAGCGCGTCGAGGAGTTCGCCGGCGAGCTTCGCGGCCATGCCCTTCTCCCTCCGCTCGCGCGAGAACGTCACGATCCAGCGGATCGCGAGCGTGCGCGCGCG
Source organism: uncultured Actinomycetes bacterium (assembly GCA_963752845.1). Lineage (GTDB taxonomy): Bacteria > Actinomycetota > Thermoleophilia > Gaiellales > Gaiellaceae > JACDAN01. The sequence goes on from CAVVZV010000004.1 coordinate 252,227, forward strand.
GCGAGCAGGCACCTCGACGGGCACCTGATAGTTCGCGCCGCCGACGCGGCGGGAGCGGGTCTCCATCACCGGCGTTACCGACTTGATCGCCTGCTCGAGCACCTCGACGGGAGGCTTCCCGGAGCGCTCGGCGGCAATCGCCAGCGCGTCGTAGACGATCTTCTCGGCCGTGCTCTTCTTCCCCTTCGTCATCACGCGGTTGATCACCTGGTTGACGAGCTTCGAGTTGTGCACGGGGTCGGGAGCCAGCTCGCGTGGCTGAATTTCCGCTCGGCGTGGCATTAGTGCCCCTTCCAGTGATGCTGCCGAGGTTCTGGGTCGCGAGCACCAAGCCAGAGGTCGCACTCGACCGCGCCAAGGCTGCTTGACTGCCTTGGCAAGGGCGAGGGTGGGCTCTGGCGCCGCGTGATCGCGGGCCAGAGGCCGGCGTGCATCGCTGGGAGGGGCACCTAAGAGCCCTTCTTGGCGCCGTACTTCGAGCGCCCCTGCTTGCGATCGGAGACGCCTGAGGTGTCGAGTGCGGCGCGAATCACCTTGTAACGGATGCCCGGGAGGTCCCTGACGCGTCCGCCGCGGATCAGCACGACGGAGTGCTCCTGCAGGTTGTGACCCTCGCCGGGAATGTAGGTCGTGACCTCCATCCCATTCGTCAACCGGACGCGGGCAACCTTGCGCAGAGCCGAGTTCGGCTTCTTCGGGGTGTTCGTGTATACGCGCGTGCACACGCCCCGCTTTTGCGGCGCGCCCCGAAGGGCAGGGGTCTTGGTCCTGGTCTTGGGCTTGACCCGACCCTTGCGCACAAGTTGGTTGACCGTTGGCATCTACTTCCTTCGAGGGTTTCCTGACAGGACAAAAGCTGGCAAGGGCGTAGCCCCTGCCAACCGGCCGCGGCATGGTAGCAAAGCGCCTAGTGCACCGAGAGCCGCCCATAGCCAGATCTCAGGTAGGCAATTACAGTGGGCGCTTAGGTGAACGACGCGCTTGCGTGGGCGGTCTTCGGAGTCGGGGCAGTTCTCGTCCTTGGGTTCCTCGTCTTCCTGCTCCGCGAGCGACGGGCGGCGGATGAGCGCTTCGCCGCCGGCATGCGGGAGCTCACGAGCCGGATGGACGGCCTGGTCGAGGAGCTCCACGCCGCGGTCGACCGCACGCAGGGTGACGACCAGCGCGCCCGGATCCTCGGCGAGCTCGCCGGCACCATCGACCTCGACGAGGTGCTCGCGCGCGTGCTCGAGGCCGCGGGAGCGATGCGCGGCGTCGATGCCGCACTCGTCACCGTTGCGAGCCCGTCCCGTGAGAAGCCGAGCGTGGCCACCGTCGGCCTGCCCACCGAGGAGGCCGAGGCCTATGCCGTTGCGGGCCCGCCGCCTGCCGGCGGCGGCGCGCGGTCGATGACGATCTCGTACGAGTACCCGCCGGGTGACGAGTCGTCAAGCGACGTGATCCGGCACGGAGTTGCCGTGCCGATTCCAGGCGAGACGGGTGCGATCGGCTACCTGACAGTGTTCAGCCGGTCGGACTCGCCATCGTTCACGGACGCCGACAGACGATCGCTTGAAGATCTCGCGGCGCGCGCCGGCCCAGCGGTCGAGAACGCGCGCCGTTTCCGCGAGGCGCGGCAACTCGCCGACCTCGACGCGCTCACCGGCCTCCACAACCGGCGGTACTTCCACGAGACGCTCGCACGTGAGGTGGCGCGCGCGCATCGCTACGGCCGTCGGCTCGCGCTCGTCATCTTCGATCTCGACGACTTCAAGGCGATCAACGACCGGATCGGACACCTGGCCGGTGATGGAGTGCTCGCCGAGGTGGCTGAGCGCGTGCGCGCGGTCGTCAGGTCGGCCGACGTCGCGTGCCGCGTCGGCGGCGACGAGTTCGCGATCATCCTCCCGGAGTCGACGCTGACCGACGCCGAGCAGCTCTCCCACCGGATGCAAGCGGCCGTCGCCTCGAAACCGATCGGGGACGCGGGGACGCTGCAGCTCTCGGCGGGCGCCGCCGAGTTTCGTTCCGATGACGACGCGACGAAGCTCTTCGAGCGAGCCGACGGAGCCCTTTACCGCGCGAAAAAAACGGGCAAGGCGGAGGTAGTAGCCGCGGGCCCAACTGAGGCACCTCGCTCGGAAGCGAGCTGAGCCGCCGACGAACCGGCTTTGCCGGTTCGTCCACAACCGCCGCTAGAGAAGGAAGCGGCGAGAGCAGGTGGGCCACGGCCCGGCGTCAGCCGGGCCCTGGCTTCATACGCTCGGAAAAAGTCGTGAGACTTTTTCCGAAAGGGCGTCAGCCCGTCTTAGCTCTCCTCATCAAGTGGAGACTCGATTTCGGGGGTTTCGAACGCTTCGCCGGCCTCGTGCGAGCCGGTCTCACCGTCCGGCTCGATCGAGCCGCCGAAGTCGAGCCCTAGCTCGGAGAGTGAGGCGCCGTCGCCGCCGTCTGCGCCGATCTCCTCCAGCGCAGCCAGCAGCTGCTCCTCGGATTCCGGTCGCCGGTAGGCCGACAGGGGCACCTTCTCGGCCGGCTTCACCTCGACCGACCGGTAGAGCTTGAGACCGGTCGCCGCCGGAATCAGCTTGCCGATGATCACGTTCTCCTTCAGCCCGAGGAGGTTGTCGACCTTGCCTTCGATCGCTGCGTCGGTGAGCACCTTGGTCGTTTCCTGGAAGGACGCCGCCGAGAGGAAGGACTCCGTCGCAAGTGACGCCTTGGTGATCCCGAGGATCAACGGCTCCCACGTCGCCTGCTCGCCCTTCTCCTTCTTGACCCGGGCGTTCTCCTTCTCGAGCACGACCTTGTCGACCAGCTGGCCGGGCAGGAGCTCGCTGTCGCCTGCGTTGTCGATGCGCACCTTCTTCAGCATCTGCCGCACGATCAGCTCGATGTGCTTGTCGTGAATCTCGACGCCCTGTGACTTGTAGACGCGCTGGACCTCGGAGACGAGGTACAGCTCGGTCGCCGTCGATCCCTTGAGCCGGAGCAGGTCGGCCGGCGTCAGCGAGCCCTCGTGGAGGGCGTCGCCCGGCTCGACCTCCTTGCCGTTCTCGACGAGCAGCCGAGTCCGCCGCGGGAGCTGGTAACTCGTCGGCTCCTCGCCGTCAGGCGTGTGGATGAGCACCTTCGGGCCACGCTCGGTCTGCTCGATCTCGACCTTGCCGCCGACCTCGGCGAGCTTGGCCGCGCCCTTCGGGCTCCGCGCCTCGAAGATCTCGACGACACGCGGGAGACCGTGCGTGATGTCCGCGCCGGCCACTCCGCCCGTGTGGAACGTCCGCATGGTCAACTGCGTGCCCGGCTCGCCGATCGACTGTGCCGCGATGATTCCGACGGCGTCGCCGATCTCGGCCATCCCGCCCGTAGCGAGGAAGATGCCATAGCACGCGCGGCAGACGCCGTACTCGCTGCGGCACTTGAGCACCGAGCGCACGGCGAGCGTCTTCTCCTCGTCGGGCACCTCCTCGAGGCCTTCATCGATCTCCTGCAGCATCGGCAGCGTCACGAGCGCGCCCTTCTCGGCGAGCACGGTCTTGCCCGGCTTGCCGCTCGCGAGCGGCTTGTGGAGATCCTCAGCGACGACCCGCCCGAGGAGGCCCTTGTTCAGGGTGCCCTCGCTGTGCAGCGGCAGCTCGACGAACTCCTTCGTCTTGCAGTCCTCGTCGCGGATAATCACGTCCTGGGCGACGTCGACCAGGCGCCGCGTCAGGTAGCCCGAGTCGGCCGTCCGCAGCGCGGTGTCGGCGAGACCCTTGCGGGCGCCGTGCGTCGAGATGAAGTACTCGAGGACCGAGAGACCCTCCATGAAGTTCGCCTGAATCGGGCGCTCGATGATCTCGCCCTTCGGATTCGCCATCAGGCCGCGCATGCCGGCGAGCTGGCGGATCTGCTTGAACGATCCGCGGGCGCCGGAGTTGGCCATCATGTAGATCGGGTTGAGCTTGCGGAGGTTGGCCTCCATCGCGTCAGCAACCGCGTCGGTGGCCTCGGTCCAGATGTGGACGATCGACTCGCGCCGCTCCTCCTCGGTGATCAGGCCGCGCTCGTACTGCTGCTCGACGTTGCTGACCCGTTCCTCGTACTCGGCCAGGATCTTCTGTTTGTCGGGCGGGATGACGATGTCGTTCTTCGAGATCGTGATCCCGGCGTCGGTGGCGTAGCGGAAGCCGAGCGTCTTGATCTTGTCGAGAACGCTCCCCATCATGTGCGCCCCGTAGAGCGCCGCGAGCTCGGTGATGAAGTCGTCCATCTCCTTCTTCGAGAGCGTGCGGTTCACGTACGGGAACTCGGCCTCGGCGCCGCCGTCCTCGCCGGCGGCCTCCTGGATTCCGCGCTCGACTTCGGTGTTGAAGATCACGCGGCCGGGCGTGGTCAGGATCAGCTGGCCGTTCCAGCGGTACTCGATCGGCTGCTGAAGCCCGACCTGCTCCGACTCGACTGCGCAGCTCGACCTCCTCCTCGCTCTGGAACCGCTTCGGACGCGGCTTGAGCTTCTCGGCATCGGCCTGCGTGAGGTCGTCCTCCGAGTAGGTGAGGTAGTACCCACCGAGCACCATGTCCTGGGTCGGCGTCGCCAGCGGGCGACCGCTCGAGGGCGAGAGCACGTTGTTCGACGACAGCATCAGGATGCGCGCCTCGGCCTGCGCCTCGGCGGAGAGCGGCAGGTGCACGGCCATCTGGTCGCCGTCGAAGTCGGCGTTGAAGGCGTGGCAGACGAGCGGGTGCACCTGAATCGCCTTGCCTTCGACGAGCACCGGCTCGAAGGCCTGGATGCCGAGCCGGTGGAGCGTCGGTGCGCGGTTCAGCAGCACGGGATGCTCGGCGATGACCTCCTCGAGCACGTCCCAGACCTCCGGCACCATCGAGTCCACGTACTTCTTCGCCGCCTTGATGTTCTGGACGGCCTTGCGCTCGACGAGCCGGCTCATGATGAAAGGCTTGAACAGCTCGAGCGCCATCAGCTTCGGCAGCCCGCACTGGTAGAGCTTCAGGCTCGGTCCGGAGACGATCACCGACCGGCCCGAGTAGTCGACGCGCTTGCCGAGCAGGTTCTGGCGGAAACGGCCCTGCTTGCCCTTGAGCATGTCGGACAACGACTTCAGCGGCCGGTTGCCCGGGCCGGTGACGGCGCGACCGCGGCGGCCGTTGTCGAACAGCGCGTCGACGGCCTCCTGCAGCATCCGCTTCTCGTTGTTGACGATGATCTCCGGCGCTCCGAGATCGAGCAGCCGCTTCAGCCGGTTGTTCCGGTTGATCACGCGGCGGTAGAGGTCGTTGAGGTCGCTCGTGGCGAAGCGGCCACCGTCGAGCTGCACCATCGGCCGCAGCTCCGGCGGGATCACCGGAATCGCCTCGAGGATCATCCACTCGGGCTTGTTCTCCGACTTGAGGAAGGCGGAGACGACCTTCAACCGCTTGATCGCCCGCTGCTGCTTTTGACCCTTGGAGGTCTTGATCGTCTCGCGCAGCGAGGCGCCCTCCTTATCGAGGTCGAGATCGCGGAGCAGGTCACGGATCGCCTCCGCGCCCATGCCGCCCGTGAAGTACTCGCCGAACCCGTACGGTGAGCCGAACCGGTCCTTGAGCTCGCGGAAGATCTGCTCGTCATTGACGATCAGCTTCGGCTCGAGGCTCTTGAAGGTCTCCCAGGTCTCTGAGAGCCGGCGCTTCGCATCCTCGGCCGCGTCGCGCGCATCCTGGCGCCGCGACTCGATGTCGAGGTACATCTCGCGCACCTTCAGCGCCCACTGGACGAGCGCGTCGAGATCCTCCTTCTGGATCTTCCCGTCCGTCCGCAGGCAGAGATCGTTCGTTCTCTCTCGAATCTCCTCTGGAGACTCGAGAGGAGTCTCAAGGACCTCGCGGAGGAGGTTGTTCCCGAGATCCTTCGCCTTCTCGAGGTTCTTCGCGTCGACGTTCTTGACGACCTCTGCGTCGTCTCCCTCGAGCTCCTCGCCGGCGAGCAAGGCGTCGATGACCTTGTTGATGTGCTTCGTGATCGCGCCCTTCTTGGAGCCGGTCGCCTTCGCGGCCTGCTTGAAGAGGGGACGCAGCGCCTCCTCGATCTGAATCGCGGCGGTCGCGACCTGCTCCAGCTCGCGCGGCGACAGACGGCGGTCGTCGCGGATCGCCGTGTTGCGCACCAGCTCGCGGATCTTCTTGGAGTCCTCGGTGGTGATCTCCTTCGCCACCTCGAGGAAGAGCCCGCCGACGAGCTCGCGCGCCTCCTCGAGCGGCGGCAGCGCCTGCTCCTCGGCCCAGTTCGAGAGGCCGCGGGTCCAGAACTCGTCGTCCTCGTCGAAGTTTCGCTCCTTGCCCTTCGTGAAGTACTCGCGGCGCCGCTTGAGGCGATCCTCGAGCGCGGCGAGCGCCTCGTCCTTGTCGACGTCGATGCGCTCGTACTCCGCGGTGACCTTGTCCTCGAGGTCGTTCAGATCCTTCTTCCGCGCGTCGTTGTCGACCGTGGTGACGATCGACGCAGCGAAGTACAGGACCTTCTCGAGCTCGCGCGGCGCGATGTCGAGCAGGTAGCCGATCCGGCTCGGGACGCCCTTGAAGAACCAGATGTGCGAGACCGGGGCGGCGAGGTCGATGTGCCCCATGCGCTCACGCCGCACCTTCTGCCGCGTCACCTCGACGCCGCAGCGCTCGCAGATGATCCCCTTGTAGCGAACGCGCTTGTACTTGCCGCAGTAGCACTCCCAGTCCTTGGTCGGACCGAAGATGCGCTCGCAGAAGAGGCCGTCACGCTCGGGCTTGAGCGTGCGGTAGTTGATCGTCTCGGGCTTGGTGACCTCGCCCGAGGACCAGTCACGGATCTGCTTGCTCGAGGCGAGCCCGATCCGGATGGCGTCGAATTCGTTGATGTCAATCAAGCTTGCGTTCCTTCCCTTATTCCTCTAGTTCCACTTCTTCTGCGAGCGGACCCGCCTGCTCCTCGGCCTCTTCCTCGGCCTCTTCCTCCGGCGCGAGCTCCGGGTCGGAGACGTCAGCGAGCGCCTCGTCGTTCGGCAAGGCCAGCTCGCCTTCTTGGTCGACGCGTTCCTGGCCCTCTTCGAGCTCTTCGGCATTCGGATCACGCGCAGCCGCGCGGAGCGAGCCCGGCGAGAGGTCGATGCCCAGCTCCTCGGCCGCGCGGAGCAGCTCGTCCTCCTCCTCGCGCACTTCGACCTCGGCGCCCTCCTCCGAGAGCACGTCGACGTCGAGCGCGAGCGACTGCATCTCCTTCAGCAGCACCTTGAAGGACTCCGGGATCGACGGCTCGGCGATGTTCTCGCCCTTGACGATTGCCTCGTATGCCTTGACCCGACCGACGGTGTCGTCGGACTTGATCGTCAGCATCTCCTGCAGCGTGTAGGCCGCGCCGTACGCCTCGAGGGCCCAGACCTCCATCTCGCCGAAGCGCTGACCGCCGAACTGCGCCTTGCCGCCCAGCGGCTGCTGCGTGACGAGCGAGTACGGGCCGGTGCTCCGCGCGTGGATCTTGTCGTCCACGAGGTGGAGCAGCTTCAGGATGTACATGTAGCCGACAGTGATCTTGTTCTCGTACGGCTGGCCGGACTTTCCGTTGAAGAGGCGCACCTTGCCCGAGGCGTGGCGGCCGGCGGGCCGCTTCTCGTCGACGACGAACTTGATCGGCGAGTCGGGGTTCTGCTTCGTCCACTCGACCAGCGCGTCGTCGACGTCCTCGGGCGAAGCGCCTTCGAACACGGCCGTCGCAACAGGCGTCGGCCCGTTCCGCTCGCCGTCCTCGGCGAAGACACCGTGCTGCGCCGCCCAGCCGAGGTGGGTTTCGAGGATCTGACCGATGTTCATCCGGCTCGGGACGCCGAGCGGGTTGAGGACCACATCGACCGGCGAGCCGTCCTCGAGGAACGGCATGTCCTCCTCGGGAACGATCTTGGCGATCACGCCCTTGTTCCCGTGGCGGCCGGCGAGCTTGTCGCCCTCCGCGATCTTGCGCTTCTTCGCAACGTAGACGCGGACGAGCTCGTTCACGCCCGGTGAGAGGTCGTCGCCGGCGTCGCGCGAGAACGTCTTGACGTCGATGACCTTGCCGCCCTCGCCGTGCGGGACCTTCAGCGAAGTGTCCCGAACCTCGCGCGCCTTCTCCTTGAAGATCGCGCGGATCAGCTTCTCCTCGGCGGTCAGCTCGGTCTCGCCCTTCGGCGTGACCTTGCCGACGAGCAGGTCGCCAGAGCCGACCTCTGCGCCGATGCGGACGATGCCGCGCTCGTCGAGGTCCTTCAGCGACTCCTCGGATCGGTTCGGGATGTCGCGCGTGATCTCCTCGTCGCCGAGCTTCGTCGACCGCGCGTCGATCTCGTACTCGTGAATGTGGATCGAGGAGAGGACGTCCTCCTTGACCAGACGCTCGGAGATGACGATCGCGTCCTCGAAGTTGTAGCCCTCGAAGGGCATGAAGGCGACGAGCAGGTTCTTGCCGAGCGCCAGCTCGCCTAGAGAGGTCGAGCTGCCGTCCGCCAGCACCTCCTCGGCCCTGACCCTGTCGCCGAGCCCGACGATCGGCCGCTGGTGGATCAGCGTCCCCTGGTTCGAGCGCATGAACTTGGTCAGGTCGTAGTCGTCGTTGCCGTCCTTCGTCTCGATGACGATCTTCTCGGCGTCGACGTCGACGACCGTCCCCGCGTTCTGGGCGAGGACGACGTCGCCCGTGTCGATGGCGGCGCGGTACTCCAAGCCCGTGCCGACGAGCGGCGGCTCCGTGATCATCAGCGGGACGGCCTGGCGCTGCATGTTCGCGCCCATCAGGGCGCGGTTCGCGTCGTTGTGCTCGAGGAACGGGATCAGCGCCGTCCCGACCGAAACGATCTGCGCCGGCGAGACGTCCATGTACTCGATCTCCTTAGGCGCGGCCATCACGGCCTCCCCCTCCTTCGACCGGCAGAGCACCTGGTCGTGGAGGAACCTGCCCGTCTTCTCGTCGACCGGCTCCGAGGCCTGCGCGATCGTGTACTGCGTCTCCTCGGCGGCGTCGAGGTAGACGATCTCGTCCGTCACCCGGCCGTTCACGACCTTGCGATACGGCGTCTGGATGAAGCCGAACTCGGACACGGTCGCGTAGGACGCGAGCGACCCCATCAGGCCGATGTTCGGGCCTTCCGGCGTCTCGATCGGGCACATCCGCCCGTAGTGCGTCGGGTGCACGTCGCGGACCTCGATCGGCGCGCGCTCGCGCGTCAGTCCGCCGGCGCCGAGCGCAGAGAGGCGGCGGCGATGCGTCAGGCTGGCGAGCGAGTTCGTCTGGTCCAGGAACTGCGAGAGCTGCGAGGAGCCGAAGAATTCCTTCAGCGCGGCGACGACCGGCCGGATGTTGATGATCGTCTGCGGCGTGATCGTGTCGACGTCCTCGGTCGTCATCCGCTCCCGCACGACGCGCTCCATCCGGTAGAGGCCGACCCGGAACGCCTCCTGGATCAGCTCGCCGACGGTCCGCAGCCGGCGGTTGCCGAAGTCCTCGTACTCGTCGAGCTCGCCGCGGATCGGGTCGCGCGAAAGGGTCGCCGCGTCGGCCGCGTAGTCCTTCGAGTCCTCCGGCACCCCGAGCTTCGCCGGCAGCTCGACCAGGCGCTTGACGAGCGCGAGGATGTCCTGCGTGGTCAGCACGCGAACGCCCTCCGGGACATCGACCTCGAGCCGCTGGTTGAGCTTGTAGCGACCGACCTTGGTCAGGTCGTAGCGCTTGGGGTCGAAGAACAGCGAGTTGAGCAGGTTGCGAGCGTTCTCGACCGTCGGGGGCTCGCCCGGCCGCTGCTTCTTGAAGACCTCGATCAGTGCCTGCTCTTCGCTCTCGGTGGTGTCCTTCTCCAGCGTCAGCTGGATGAAGACCGAGTTGTCGAAGAGCTTGAGCAGCGCCTCGTCCGAGCTCGTGTCGAGCTTGAAGCCCGTCGACGGATCCTCCTCGGGCAGCGCCCGGAGCAGGGTCGTGATCGGGAGCTTGCGCTTCCGGTCGATGCGGGCGTAGACGATTCCCTTCTTGTCGATCTCAAGCTCGAGCCAGGAGCCACGCGACGGCATCAGGTTGGCCGTGAACACCTGCTTCGTCGCGTCCTTGGGCTCCATCAGGTAGGCGCCCGGGCTGCGCACGAGCTGCGTGACGATCACGCGCTCGGTGCCGTTGATGATGAACGTCCCGAACTCGGTCATCATCGGGAAGTCCCCCATGAAGACCGTCTGCTCGCGGATCTCGCCCGTCTCCTTGTTGACGAAGCGGACCGTCATCGAGAGCGGGACCTGGTAGGTCAGGTCCTTCTCACGGCACTCTTGAATTGTGAACTGCGGCTCTCCGAACTTGTACTCGGCGAACTCGACGGCGAGCGTACCCGTGTAATCCTCGATCGGCGAGATGTCGTCGATCGTCTCGCGAAGGCCCTCCTCCATGAACCAATGGAAGGACGCCTTCTGGATATCGATCAGGTTGGGGAGGTCGAGAACGTGCTTCAGACGCGAAAAACTCTTGCGCGCGCGCGGCGCGGCAACCCCTCTAGTCAACTATGAAGCCTCCCTTGGGAACGGCGGTGGGATCTCTGGTGAAAATGCAGGCGAACGTGGAACGGCCGGAACCGGTCAGCATACCGAATATGGACCAGCCTGCGCAAGGGCAAAGTGCCGCCCCTGAGCAGTAGCGGAAGTATAGCGAAGCCGAATCTATCGCCGAACGTGGCGAGGGGCGGTTGCCCGCCCCTCGTCCCACTACGTGCTACTTGACTTCGACCGTGGCGCCGGCTTCCTCCAGCTGCGCCTTGATCTGGTCGGCCTCCTCCTGCGTCACGCCCTCCTTGACGGGGTTCGGCGCTGCGTCGACGAGGTCCTTGGCCTCCTTGAGGCCGAGGCCGGTGACGGCACGAACGACCTTGATCACCTGGATCTTCTGGCCGCCCGCACCCGCGAGCACGACGTCGAACGCGGTCTTCTCCTCCGCCGCGGCGCCGTCGCCGCCCGCGGCCGGTGCCGCACCCGGCGCGGCGACCGCAACGGGAGCGGCGGCAGTCACGCCCCACTCCTCCTCGAGCTTGTTCTTGAGCTCGACGAGCTCGAGGACGGTCATCCCGCCGAGCTGCTCGACGACCTTGTCGGTGTCTGTCTTGGTGGCCATGTCTACTCCTTTTTCGGCTCGGCCGAAACCTGTTCGGTTTCGGCCGAATCTGCTTCGTCTGACGTTGTCTCTTCTTCTTTCTCAGCCTCAGGCTCGGTCGCCTGCGCTTCTGGCGTTGCCTCCTCGGCTCCGCCCTGTTCTTCGAGCTGCTTGATGCGTGCGTCGAGCACGTTCACGAGATCGCGCAACGGCGCCGTGAACAGGCCGACGACGGTCATCAGGGGGCCGCTGACCGCACTGACCAGCTGTGCGCGGAGCACGTCGGCCGGCGGAAGCGTGGCGAGGCTCTTGACCTCGTCCTCGCCGATCTGCTGACCGTCGAGGATCCCTCCTCGGATCTCCAGCACCCGGGTCTCTCGCGCCGCCGTGCTGAGCGCCTTCGCGACCGCGACCGGGTCGCCCTCGGATTCCAGGAACGCAATCGCAGTCGGGCCGTCGAGCAGCGCCAGCAGCGAATCGGCTCCGGCCTCCTCCGCCGCCCGGCGGGTGAGCGTGTTCTTCACGACGGTGAAGCGTGCGCCGTGCTCGAGCAGCTCGCCGCGCAGCTTGTTGATGTCCGTCACGGACAAGCCGCGGTAGTCGGCGACGATCAGCGTGTCGGTCTCCCGGAGCCGTTCGGCCAACTCGGCGACAACCTTCTCTTTCTCGGATCTCTGCATCGAATCACCTCCTCGAAACGAATCGGGCCCGCCGGCAGGCGGGCCCGAGCAGAGGCAGGTGACTGTCTCTCTCGGCCGCGCCTCGGCTGGACTTCTGCGCTCTCGCGAGCGCCGCCAACGGTCTTCGGCGACGGGCGTCTCTACGCCGTAACAGGCTCGGCTTGCTCCTCCAGCTCTTCGACGATTCCTCTGGTCCGGGCGGGATCGACGTGGATACCCGGCCCCATCGTGGTTGTCAGCGTGATGCGCTGAATGTAGCGGCCCTTCGCGGCCGCCGGCTTAGCGCGCATGATCTCGTCGATCAGCGCGGCGTAGTTCTCGAGCAGCGGGCGTTCCTCGAAGCTCCGCTTGCCGATCGAGACGTGGACGTTCGCGCCGCGGTCGGTGCGGTACTCGAGCTTCCCCGCCTTGGCCTCGGTGACCGCCTTAGCGACGTCCATCGTCACCGTTCCCGTCTTCGGGTTCGGCATCTTGCCGCGCGGGCCGAGGATCCGGCCGAGCTTGCCGACGTTGCTCATCTGATCCGGCGTGGCGATCGCGACGTCGAAGTCGTCGAAACCCTCCTCGATCTGTTTCGCGAGGTCGGCGCTGCCGACGACGTCCGCTCCGGCGTCCTGGGCCTCCTTGGCCTTGTCCCCCTCGGCGAAGACGGCGATCCGAACGTCGCGACCGGTGCCGTGCGGGAGCATCAATGTCCCGCGCAGCTGCTGGTCGGCATGACGGACGTTGAGGCCGAGGTTGAAGTGCACCTCGACGGTCTCGTCGAACTTACGTTCCGGCCAGCTCTTCAGCATCCGGACCGCGTCGGCCGGGCTGTACACCTGCTCGCGATCGATCTCGGCGCGCTCCTGGCGGTAGATCTTTCCGTGCCTCATCGCTCCACCTCCACGCCCATGCTCCGCGCGGTTCCGGCGATGATCCGCGCTGCGGCATCGAGGTCGCGCGCGTTCAGGTCGGGCATCTTCGTCTCCGCGATCTGCTGGACCTGGGATCGCGTCAGGCGCCCGACCTTCTCCCGGTTGGGCTCGCCGGAGCCCTTCTCGAGCCGCAGCGCCTCCTTGATCAGGACGGCGGCCGGCGGCGTCTTCGTGATGAACTCGAACGAGCGGTCTTCGTAGACGGTGATCTCGACCGGGATGATGCGCCCGTTCTCCTGCTGCGTCTGCGCGTTGAACGCCTTGCAGAACTCCATGATGTTGACGCCGTGCTGACCGAGCGCGGGTCCGACCGGCGGCGCCGGGTTGGCCTGGCCGCCCGGAATCTGCAGCTTGATGAGTGTCAGGACCTTTTTTGCCATTTGCGTTCTCGATTCTTCTTTCTAGTTACCCCCAAGCCAGACTGAAGTCTGGCACGGGATTGCATTTCAGTCGCCCGCCAGACTGAAGTCTGGCACGGGATTTCGTTGAAGTCCCGGTCAGTCGATCTTCTTTACCTGGTCGAAGCCGAGCTCGACCGGGACTTGGCGCTCGAAGATGTCGACGAGCACCTTGAGCTTCTGCGAGTCAGCCTGAACATCCACAATCTCCCCGTCGAAGTCGGAGAGCGGGCCGGAGGTTACCTTCACCGACTCGCCGAGCGAGTACTCGACCTGCGCGCGGGCGCGATCGCCGGTCGCGACGCCGGTGCGCAGGATGCGGTCGACCTCCGGCTGCGAGAGCGGGATCGGCTTGCCGGCTGCGCCGACGAAGCCGGTTACGCCCGGCGTGTTCTTGACCACCGTCCAGGCGTCGTCGTTGAGGTCCATGTTCACGAGCACGTAGCCCGGGAGGACTCGCTTCTCGGCCTGCACCTTCTGGCCGTCCTTGGTCTCGATCACCTGTTCCGTCGGGACGACAACGCGGCGGAACTGGGGCTGCTGGTTCATCGAGACGATCCGGTGCTCGAGGTTGGCCTTGACCTTGTTCTCATGCCCGGAATAGGTGTTGATCACATACCAGCGAAACATCTCTGACCTTGATCCGCTACTGGCCGAGGAGAAGCCGCTCGACGAACGGCTGGAGCGCGAGGTCGGCTAGCCAAAGGTAGGTCCCGACGATCGCACAGGCGATGATGACGACGACGGTGCCGGTGAGGACCTGGCGCTGGTTCGGCCACTCGACCTTCCGCAGCTCGGCCGCGGACTCGGAGATGAAACGGCGCCCTCCACCGCCTCCACCGCGCCGGCCGGTTTGAGTCTTCGGCGGCTGCTGCGCCGGCCGGACCTGCGCCTGCCGAGTGCGGGCGCGCTGCGAGACGCTCTGCTCGCCGGTGGCGGCGACTGTCTGCTGCTTCTTACGCCGTTTCTGCTGTCGAGTGCTCTTGGCCATGGTTTCCTCAGCGCGTCTCCCGGTGGAGAGTGTGGCTTCCGCACCAGCGACAGTACTTCTTCGCCTCGAACCGATCGGGCGTGTTTCGCTTCGACTTCGTCGTCTGATAGTTGCGGCGCCTGCACTCCGTGCAAGCGAGCGTAATTCCGACTCTGACTCCTGTGGCCATCTTCTCTTCCCTCGGGAGGTAGCGGCGGGTGGATTCGAACCACCGACCTGCGGGTTATGAGTCCGCCGCTCTAACCGCTGAGCTACGCCGCCGGGCCCGCGCATAGTAGCGACTGTCCGGCCGCGGTCGTACCCTCGGTCGGGTGGAGAGGGAGACGTGCCTCCGCTGCGGGACGCCGATGGAGTGGCGCCACGGCACCTGGCAATGCGCACGCTGCCGTTTCAAATTGGGCTGCTGCGAGGGGGAGCCGCAGACCTCGCCTACGCCGACACGATCAGCACGGGCGTGCCGACATTGACCTGGTTGAAGAGCGCTTCGGCGTCGGGCACGTGCATGCGAATGCAGCCGTGTGAGGCCGAGTAGCCGATCGAGGCGGCGTCGGGCGTGCCGTGGATGCCGACAAGCGGGGCGGTCAGGCCCATCCACCGCGTGCCGAGCGGATTGCCCGGACCTGGTGGAACCGGTTTCGCGCCCTGCGCCCAGTCGGAGTCTGGCGGCGGGATCCACCAGGGATCGCGCTGCATCGTGGCGACGCTGTAGTTGCCGAGCGGGGTCGGATACTGGGCCGTCCCGGTCGCGATCCCGTACGAGCTCACCGCCTGCGTCCCGTCGAAGAGCGTCAGCCGCTTCGACTCGCGGAAGATGATGACCACCGACCCGTAGTTCTCGGGGGTCACTTCCGCCGGAACGGGCTCTGTCAGGAGGTGTAGCGGCGTCCGCTTGTTCGTGCGAAGCATGTACGCGATCGCATTGGCCATCTCGGTGCGGCGGACGGCCAGGCCGGGCTTCGCCGAGCTGAACGCGGGGCGCCCGTTCGCGACACCAACGACCGTGGCGTTTACCGAGTCGCGCGAGAAGAGCCGGTCGAGACGGCGGACATAGCGGCGGATGCGCGCCTTGGTCGGAGTCACTATTAGGTCCACGCGCGCGCGAGCCGGGGCCCGCAGCGAGCGGGCGACGGCTGCGTCGACTGCTGCATTCGCGCCGAGATAACGAGGGCTGATCCGCCAGCGCTTCTGCCCGAAGGCGAGCCGAAGCGGGCGGCCGAAGGCTTTCTCGATCCGCGTTCTGGCGGGCTCGGAGGTGAGTCCCCCGACCTTCACTCCGGCGACGCTCACGCCCGGCGCGATCACCACGGGCTTGCGCGCAGCGTCAGGCGCCGCGACACCCATGGAGACGAGGAGCACAAACGTGGCCGCCACCAGGCGTTTCACGCACCGAAAGATACGGCATCGGTACGAAAGCGTTCACTTTTCGACGTCAGACGGTGGAGTCCTCCGCCCAGTCATGCGTCAGATAGAGCCAGAAGGCGAGCCCGGCGTGCGGCCCATAGCGTTTGAAACGGCGCTCGATCTGACGGTCACCGGCCTTGCGCCCGCCGTTCACGCGCGCGTACTGGGGTCGTGTCCACGAGTCGAGAATGAGTCGAGAATGGCGGCCGAGCAGCATCATCACGTGCGCCGCCGCGTAGGGGCCGACGCCCGGGAGGGCGAGCAGGCGCGCGGCGACTTCCTCGTCCGGGAGGTCGTCAGGGCCGACGGTCCGAAGCTCTTCGAGGTCGAGCGAGCCCGCAGCGACATCGGTGGCGAGTGCCTTCAGGTATGCCCCGCGGTAGCCGGCGCGGACGACGTCGCGGTAGAAGGCCGTCGGCGCCGACGCCATTACAGCGGGCGTCGGGAACGCGCGGCCGAACCCACCGGCCGACCTCTCTCCCAGCTGTGCGACCAGGGCGCCGACCATACGTTCGGTCGCGGACCATGTGGTGTTCGTAGTGCAAATCGTCTTGGTTACGTCCTCGAAGACAGTTGGGCTACGGAACATGCGCCCGGCGCCGCCGACGATCCAGGACAGCTCCTTGTCGGACGCGGCCGCGGCGTAGAGGGAAGAAAGGTCCTCGTCGAGGTTGAGCATCTGCGCGACGACCTGCCGCAGCTGCTGCTTGACCCGATCGCCGGGCGCCGGGCCGAGCACGTCGATCTGGGCGGTCCCGCGTCGTCCCTCGCGGATGCGGATCGTTCGAGGCTTGGCCCGAGGAAGCGGCACTGTCACCGTCAGCAGACGCGTGTCCTCGTCCAGCTCGGACGGCGGGAGCGTCGCGACGCCGTGGGAGACGAGCGTCCGCCAGAGGTCGACGGGCTCGCCGGACGGTCCGCGCAGCCGCATCTGGATGGAGCCCGCCATCTTCACCGAGCCTAGCCACCCGGCTTAGAGTCGCGGCGTGGCGGTGCTTGGCGTGGACGTCGGCGGCACGTTTACCGACGCCGTTCTGATCGACGGTGGCGAGCTGCGGACGGCCAAGGTCGCGACCGCGGCCAGGCAGGAGGACTCGGTGCTCGCGGCGGCGCGCGCCGTCGGCGCGACGCACGTGGCCCGCTTCACGCACGGAACGACCGTCGCGACGAACGCGCTGCTGGAGCGCAGAGGGGCGCGCACCGCGTTCGTCACCACCGCGGGCTTCGAGCACATGCTCCAGCTCCGGCGGCAGAACCGCGCCCAGCTCTATCGCCTCTGTGCCACGCACCCCGAGCCGGTTGTACCGCTCGAGCGTTGCTTCGGCGTCCGTGAGCGGATGGGCCCGGAGGGCGAGCTCGAGCCGGTCGACCTCGAGTCGATCCCCGAGCTCGACACGGAAGCGATCGCCGTCTGCCTCCTGTTCTCGTTCCGGGACTCGAGCCACGAGCAGGCCGTCGCGGACGAGCTGCGACGGAGGTTTCCAGCGGCGCACGTCGTTGCCTCGCACGAAGTAGCGCCCGAGTTCAGGGAGTACGAGCGGGCATCGACGACTGCCGCCGACGCCTATCTCGGGCCAACGCTTGCGAGGTATCTGCGGGCGTTGCGCGAGCGGTGCTCGGCCGCGGGGCTTTCCGAGCCGCTCGTCCTCCGTTCCTCGGGTGGGGTCGCGACCCTCGACGAGGCAGCGGCGCACGCCTCCTGGGCGCTGCTCTCGGGGCCGGCGGGCGGCGTCGTCGGTGCGGCGCGGATCGCCGAGCACGCCGGCTTCGCGGACGCAATTGCGTTCGACATGGGCGGCACGTCGACCGACGTCTGTCTGATCTCGGGTGGGGTCGCTGAGCGCACGGTGGAGCGAACGATCGCGGGGCTCCCGGTCAGGCTGCCCAGCGTCGACGTCCACACGGTGGGCGCCGGGGGCGGGTCGATCGCGTGGACCGACGCGGGCGGAGCGTTAAGGGTCGGGCCTGAGAGTGCCGGGGCGGATCCGGGGCCCGCGTGCTATGGGCGCGGCGGGAACCGGCCGACGGTGACCGATGCGAATCTCCTGCTCGGGCGACTGCCGCAGCAGCTTGCGGATGGGCTCGAGCTCGACGTCGAGGCGGCCGAGCGGGCACTGGGCGGACTGGCGCCGGCCGATGTGATCGACGTCGTCAACGCGGAGATGCTGCGCGCACTTCGGGTCGTGTCCGTCGAGCGCGGTCGCGACCCGAGCGAGCTCGCGCTAGTCGCCTTCGGCGGAGCTGGGCCATTGCACGCCTGCGCGCTCGCGGACGCGCTCGGGACCGAGACGGTGCTCGTCCCCGAGAGCGCTGGGGTCCTCTCGGCGCTCGGGCTCGCTGTGAGCGACGAGCGGCGCGACCACGTCCGGAGCGAGGTACGGCTGCTTGAGGAAGTCCGGGACCTGCCCTCGGAGGGAGAGGCGGATGTCCGCTACCTCGGACAGTCGTTCGAGCTCACCGTCCCGCTCGGGCCGGATCTCGCCCAGCGCTTCCACCGAGCACACGAGGAGCGTTACGGCTACGCCGACCGATCGCGAGAGCTCGAGCTGGTCGCGGTCCGCACCGCCGACGTCCGCCCGGGGCCGAGCTTGGAGCTTCCGGCAGGTGGCCGGAAGGAACTACGCGGCCCGGACCTGGTCGAGCTGGACGGGGCCACCTGCTGGATCGCCCCTGGGTGGGTGGGGGTTAGGGATGGTGGCAGCTGGAGGCTCACGAAAGCGTGAATATCCAGCTCCAAGTTCTCGGCCACGCGCTCCGCACGGTGGCGGAGGAGATGGGTGCCGCCCTGATCCGCTCCGCCTTCTCGGCCAACATCAAGGAGCGGCGAGACTGCTCGACCGCGCTCTTCGATGACCGCGGCCGCATGGTCGCGCAGGCGGAGCACATTCCCGTTCACCTCGGCGCGATGCCCGACGCCGTCGCCGCGGTGATGGAGCAGCGCCCATCGCGAACCGACGTCTTCGTTCTCAACGATCCGTTCGCCGGCGGGACTCACCTCCCCGACATCACGCTCGTCTCACGCACGGACATCGGCTTCGCCGTCACCCGCGCGCACCATGCCGATGTCGGCGGGAGCGAGCCCGGCTCGATGCCCGCCCACTCGCGGACGTTGGCCGAGGAGGGCGTCGTCATCCCCCCCACGCGGCTCGACGAGCAGACGCTGGAGGCGCTGGTCGCGCAGATGCGAAACCCGGAGGAGCGACGCGGCGATTTTCGCGCGCAGCTCGCGGCCCATGGCCTCGCCGACGAGCGCGTCGCCGAGCTTTGCGCCCGCCACTCGGTCGCTCGCGTCCACGCGGCAATGGACGAACTGCTGGCCTACTCCGAGCGCGTCGTGCGAGCCGGCATCGAACGGCTGCCAGACGGCCGCTTCGAAGCCACGGATGTCCTCGAGGCGATCGAGGGCGAGCTCGAGCTCCGCGCCGCGGTCACGATCGACGGGGACGAGCTGGAGGTCGACTTCGCCGGGACGGCGCCGCAGCACCACGGCAATCTCAACTGCCCGCTCTCGGTCACACGTTCGGCGACGTACTTCGTCGTCCGCTGCTTGACCGGTCCCGATGTCCCTGCTTCGGCGGGCACCTTCGCGCCGGTGCGGATCGTCGCGCCACCGGGCTCGCTCGTGAACGCCGAGCCTGGCGCGGCGGTCGCGGGCGGCAACGTCGAGACCTCTTGTCGGATCGTGGACGTGCTCTTCCGCGCGTTCGGCAAGGCCGTTCCGCGTGCCGGCCCAGGGTCAGGGGACGATGAACAACCTCACCTTCGGCAACGACCGCTTCACCTACTACGAGACGCTCGGCGGCGGCCAGGGCGCCTGCCCTGACGGAGACGGCCCGTCCGGCGTCCACGTGACGATGTCGAACACGCTCACGACCCCGGTCGAGGCGCTCGAGCTCGCGTACCCGCTCCGGGTCAGGCGGCACGAGCTTCGGCTCGGCTCCGGCGGCGAGGGTCGACACCGCGGCGGCGACGGCGTCGTGCGGGAGCTCGAGGCGCTCGAGGCCTGCCGCGCCTCGATCCTCAGCGAGCGCCGGGCCCACCGCCCGGCAGGCGCGCGCGGCGGCGGCTCCGGGGCACCCGGACGCAATCTGCTCAACGGGCAGCGACCTGCCCGCGAAGGCGACCGTCGAGCTCGCGCCCGGCGACGTGCTCCGGATCGAGACGCCGGGAGGCGGCGGATTCGGGCGTCGCTAGGCTCAAGCCATGGCCGTCGTCGAGGCTCACGAACTGCATCGCACCTACCGAACCTCCACCGGAACGCTGCGGCGGAAGTGGAAGGACGTCGAGGCGGTCCGGGGCGTCAGCTTCGCGATCGAGCAAGGCGAGCTCTTCGGCCTGCTCGGGCCCGAACGGCGCCGGCAAGACGACGACGATCAAGATGCTGATCACGCTGCTGATCCCGACGAAGGGGACGGCGAGCGTGCTCGGCTACGACGTCGTCAAAGACGCCCGCGAGGTCCGCAAGCGCATCGGGTACGTCTTCGGCGGCGAGCGCGGCGTCTACGAACGGCTCTCCGGCTACGACAACCTGCGCTACTTCGCCGAGCTCTACGGCGTGCCCCCTCGGGAGATTCATCCGCGCATCGAAACCCTGCTCGAGCTCGTGGGGCTCAAGGGGCGCGAGCAGGAGCGCACCGAGGGCTACTCCCGCGGGATGAAGCAGCGACTCCACATCGCGCGCGGCCTTCTTCACGACCCGCCGGTGCGTGTTCCTCGACGAGCCGACGATCGGGCTCGACCCCGTCGGCGCCAGGGAGCTCCGCGCGACGATCGCCTCGCTTGCCGACGCGGGCAAGACGATCCTGCTCACGACGCATTACATGTTCGAGGCCGACGCGCTCTGCGACCGCATCGCCGTCATCAACCGCGGCGAGATCGTCGCGCAAGGGACGCCTGCCGACCTGAAGCGCGACGTGGCGCAGGGAACGGTGGTCGAGGTCGAGGTGTTCGGTCTTCCGGAGCGCACCGTCGAACGCGTTCGGGGAATCTCGGGTGTGCAGTCGGTGTCGGTCGAGGAGCGTGAGCAGGCTCAGATGCTGCTCGTGCAGACGCGTGCCGACGTCGAGCTAACGCAGGCGATTCTCGGTCAGCTCGACGGCGCGAACGTAGGCCGGATCTCCCGCCGTGAGCCCACGCTCGAAGACGCCTACGTCACGCTGGTCGCCGAAGAGTGAGGACGCTTCGCCTGATCTGGGTGGGCTGGAAGTTCCACGTCAAGAGCCTGACGCTGTCCGGGTTCTTCATTCTCACCTCCGTAATCCAGCCGATCATCTTCGCCTCGCTCGCGTTCCTCCTGTTCCGCATCGGGGCCCGCGAAGGCACGCTCCTCTATGTCGCGCTCGGCGCCGGGATGATGGGCATCTGGTCGTCGACGCTGTTCGGCTCGGGCGGCGCGATCCAGTGGCAGCGGTGGCAGGGAACGCTCGAGTACTGCATCGCCGTGCCGCCGCCGCTCCTGCTCGTAATCGTTCCACTGACTCTGGCAACGGCGACGATCGGGCTCTACTCGCTGACGGCGACGCTGATCTGGGGGCGGGTCTTCTTCGACGTCCCACTCGATGTGGCCGACCCGGTCGCGTTCATCGTCGCTTTGCCGGTTACGGTGATCGGCCTCGGGCTCCTCGGCCTGATCCTGGCCTCGACGTTCGTCATGTACCGGAACGCCAACGCCCTCTCGAACCTGCTCGAGTACCCGGTCTGGCTCGTCACCGGGCTGCTCGTGTCGTTGTCGCTGCTCCCTGGCTGGGTCGGGCCGATCTCATGGGCGCTGGCGCCGACCTGGGGGGTCAATGCGCTCCGCGAGGCGGCGATCGCCGGCAATCCCTGGCCCGAGATCGGCATGTGCCTCGCCCTCGGCGCCGTTTACCTGGTGATCGGCCACTTCGCCCTCCAGCACTTCGAGCGGCTCGCGCGCGAGCGGGCGACGCTCTCGCTGACTGATGACGAACGCGCAGGGTGTTCTTCATCGGCGGCTACCTCTCGTACCGCGCGCTCTTCAACTGGATGCACTGGTCGTACTACATCCCGACGATGCTCGGCGCCCCGCTCTTCCAGGTGCTCTTCTTCGCCTACATGGGGCGCTTTGCCGAGGTCGAAAACGACGAGTTCTTCGTCGTCGGCAACGCGGTGCAGCTGTCCGCCATGGCGGGGATCTACGGGATGGCGATGACCGTCGGCGGCGAGCGCTGGACTCAGACACTCTCGCAGCTGATGGCGACGCCCGCCAACCGGCTGCCGCTCTTCCTCGGACGGGCACTGCCGCTGATCGCGAACGGCATCGTCACGTCGGCGTTCGCCTTCGCCGCCGGCTGGCTGCTGCTCGACGTCGACATTGCGCGCGAGCCAGATTCCGGCGCTCGCAGTTGTCGTGGCGGCGAGCGCCTTTGCCTGCACATCGCTCGGGCTCGTCGTCGGCGCGATCGGCCTCCGTGTACGCGACGTCTTCTTCCTTGCCAACCTCGTCGTGTATGCGCTCGTGCTCTTCTGCGGCGTCAACATCCCGCTCGAGTCGCTTCCGAACTGGATGGAGACGGTCAGTCGCGGACTGCCGCTCACGCACGGGATCGAAGCGGCGCGGGCGATCGCGGACGGCGCCTCGCTCTCTGAGGTCGGCCGCCTCGTCTGGACCGAGCTCGGGATCGGGGTCTGCTACGCCGCCGCCGCGCTTCGGGCTCTTCAAGCTGTTCGAGTTCGAGGGCCGGCGGCGCGCCAGCTTCGAGTCGATTTAGCACCCGACGACGGCCGGCGCTCGTCCAGGGCATGATCCTCGGGCGTGAACGTGCCGCCGGTGCCGGCGAATCTGGAGCGGGCCGCGAGCTGGTCCTGGCGGCTGCTCGCTTGCGCCGCCGCCGTCCTCGCCGTGCTCGTGCTGCTCTGGTACCTGCGCGTGATCGTCCTGCCGGTCATGGTGGCGCTGACGATCGCGCCCGCATTGGATCCTGTCGCAGCGAAGCTTCGAAGCCTTCGCCTCAAGCGTCCGGCCGCCGCGCTCGCTCTCCTCACCGGCCTCTCCGTCATCGCGGGGCTGATCGCGATCGTGACCGCCTCGGTCCTTGCCCAGTGGGACGAGCTCGCGGACTCGGTCTCGCGGGCGGTGGACGACATCACTGCGCGGCTCGAACGCGAACCGTTCAATTTGTCGCTCGATCGATCGGGGGATTTCCGTTCGAGCCTGTCCGACTACTGGCGCGAGGCGTCGGACTACGCCGTCTCGGGCGTGCAAGCGGGCATCGGCCTACTCACGGGTCTGATCCTGGCGATCATCATCCTCTACTTCATCCTTCGCGACGGCGCTGCCTTCTGGAACTGGATCCTTCGGCGCTTCGAGCCGGAGGCGCGGCCGGCGATCGACCGGGCCGGGCGGCGGGCGTGGGCCGTGCTCGGCGGATTCGTCACCGGGACGGCGATCATCGCCGCGATCGACGCTTCGCTGATCGGGATCGGACTCTGGCTACTGGGCGTGCCGGTCGCGTTCGCGCTCGCCGTGCTCGTCTTCATGGGGGCGTTCGTGCCGTTCGTGGGGGCGTTCGTCTCGGGCCTAGTCGCCGTGCTGGTCGCGTTCGCGGACGAGGGCTGGGAGATCGGGCTCGCTGCGCTGGCGATCGTCGTGGGCGTGCAGTTCATCGAGGGGAACTTCCTGCAGCCGGTCATCCAGAGCAGGACGGTCGATCTTCACCCGGCGGTGATCCTGCTCGCGGTTGCCGCCGGCGCCTCGCTCTGGGGGATTCCCGGCGCGTATCTCGCTGTGCCGGTGACCGCGGTCGTATTCGCAGTCGTCGCGTCGCTCCGGTCCGAGCCGGCTAGCCCGTAAACGGCGGGCGTACGACCCGAATCGGCGGGAGCACCAGAACGCGGGCGCGATCGCTGCACGCCGCATTCTGCGCTCTGCGTACGAGCCTGAACCGTGGGCAGTTGGGAGTGTTGACGCCGCCGACTTCGGCGATGTTGACGATCACGATCGGGCGATTCACCTTTTTGGCTCGGACTCGGATCCGGAATCTCTTGCTCCGACCAGGCCGGAGGCGCGTGATGTGCCAGCACAGCTGACCGCGCTCGACGCTCGCTCCGTACTTGCGGACGACCACTAGGCCCTTCGGGAGCGGATCGCAGACGCGGACCGCGCGCGCGATGCCGCGGCCGATGTTCCTTACGGTGAAGCGGAACATGAACTGCCTCGGTGAGCGAATGACCTTCTGGCTGGACGTCTTCACGATCACGAGCCGGCCGGGCAGCGGAACACGGACATTCGTGACCGTGCAGGTGACGACGGTGTTCGGCGTGGCCGGGCTCGTGACATTGAACGGGCCGCCGACATAGCGTCGGAGATTCCGCGGGCCTGTGCCGCAGTCGATGATCGCGCCGTATCCGCGCGGCACCGCGACCTCACCGAGCGTGACCTGGGTCGAGAGCGGGTAGTCGAACGAGGCGCTCTCCCCGTCCGCCTGCGCGACGGTGGAGACATCGAACGGCATCTGGCCGGTGCGGTCGACGAAGATCGTCGCCGTGGCAGGCCGACCGACCCAGTTCTTGAGCACGCGCACGGTCGCCTGCGGCGTGTTGGTGATCGTGCAGGTGAGGGTGGCGCCGTCGGTGGCCGGTGAAGTGACCGGGAACGGGCCGCCGGTGTAAGGCTGCAGGCCCGCACCGCAGTCGATCGTCGCCGTATAGCCGATCGGCACGGTGGTCTCGCCGACGGTGACCCCCGTGGAGATCGGGTACGTGAAGGAGGCGCTCTGCCCGCTGGTGGTGGCGACCGTGGAGGCGTCGTACGGCGCGGTCCCGTCCGCGTCGACGAAGATCGTGGCCGTGGAGGCGGCTCCGGCCCACTGCTTGACCACCTGCACAGTCGAGCGCTGCTGTGTATTGGTAATGGTGCAGGTGAGGGTGGCGCCGCCGATGGCGGGAGAGGTGACCGGGAACGGGCCGCCGCTGTAGGCCTGCGGGCCGTCGCCACAGTCGATCGTCGCTGCGTATCCCGTCGGCACCGTGGTCTCGCCCACCGTGGTCGGGGTCGAGACGGGATACGTGAATGAGGCGCTCGCGCCGCTCGCCGTCGCGACGGTGGATGCCTGATACGGGGCCGCCCCGTCGGCGTCGACGAAGATCTCCGCCGACGAAGGCGCGCCCACCCACTGCTTGACCACTTGCACGGTCGAGAACAGCTGAGTATTGGTGATCGTGCACGTGAGCGTGGCTCCGTTCACAGGCGGAGAAACGACCGGGAGCGGCCCGCCGGTATAGGGCCGCGGCGCCTGCCGGGTCGAGCCGCAGTGAATCGTGGCCGCATATCCTGCCGGCACAGTGGTCTCGCCGACCGTGGTCGGAGTCGAGAGCGGGTAGGTGAACGAGGCGCTGGCGCCGTTCGTGGTGGCCGTTGTCGAAGCCTGGTACGGCGACGTGCCGTCCACGTCGACGAAGATCTCCGCCGAAGAAGGCGCGCCGATCCAGTGTTTGACTACCCGCACGGTCGACATCGGCGGTGGCGGGATTGCTGCGTTGGTGATGGTGCAGGTAAGGACGGCTCCGTCGCCCGCGGGGGAGGTGACAGCGAGCGGGTTGCCGGTGGTGTAGGGCACTGGGCCGTCGCCGCAGTCGATCGTCGCCGTGTAGCCAGTCGGCACAACAGTTTCACCGACCGTGGTTGGGGTCGAGACCGGATATCTGAACTCGGCGCTCACGCCGCTCGTGGTCGCAATTGCCGAAGCCTGGTACGGTGCCACGCCGTCCACGTCGACGAAGATCTCCGCCGATGAAGGCGCACCCACCCACTGCTTGATCACCCGCACCGTCGAAAACTGCTGCGTGTTCGTGATCGTGCAGGTGAGCGTGGCCCCCGCTTTGGCCGGGGCAGTGACGTGGAACGGGCCGCCGGGATACGGCTGCGGAGCCTCGCGCCCTACACCGCAATGAATGGTGGCCCCGTACCCCGCCGGCACAGGGATCTCGCCGACCGTCACCGGGGTCGAGACCGGGTACGTAAACGACGCACTTGCGCCGCTTGTCGTTGCGACGGTCGAGGCGTCGTAGTTCGGACCCGCACCGGTCCGATCGACGAAGATCCTCGTCGACGCGGGCGCGCCCACCCACTGCTTAACGACCTGGACCGTCGAGCGGAGCTGCGTGTTGGTGATCGTGCAGGTGATGGTGGCGCCGTCAGTGGCTGGAGAGGTGACCGGGAAGGGGCCTCCGCCATACGGCTGCGCGCCTTGGCCGCAGTCGATCGTGGCTGAGTAGCCGGCCGGCAAAGGGGTCTCGCCCACGGTGGCCGAGGTCGAGGTCGGGTAGTCGAAGGAGGCGCTGTCCCCGTCGGCAGGATCGATCTTTTCGGCGTCGTACGGCGAGGAGCCGTTCGCGTCGACGAAGATCGTCGTCGGCGCGACGGGGCCGATCCACTTCTTGACGACGCGCACGGTGGAGCGCTTGAAGCGGTTCCGCACGAAGCAGTCGACCTTGTCGCGCACCTTCAGCCCGGTCAACGTGAACGACACGACCGTCGCTGGGACCTCGCTCGTGAAGATCTCGTTACCCGCCCTGGTGCAACTCACCGATTTGGGCTCGTAGCCCGCCTGGACGGTCTCCCCAATCGTGATCGCGCTCGTTGCGGTTGCGGATGTCGGTCGCCAAATGAACTCCACGTTTCCGTCGGCGCCGGTTTGGAGTGACCGCGCTGGATTGCCGGCTGCGGGGGGCCCCTCGGGGGGCGGCTCGACCCATCGGAACGCGGTCGGCGGGTTGGGAGACTCGACAACGACCCCGCCGCTGAACGTCCATCCGGGCTTCGAGACCCAGGCATCCCGCTTCGCCTCGTCCGTTTCTTTCGTGACTGTGACTGTGACGTTGCACAGGTTCGACGCGATGTCGTGTAGCGCGTCCTCGAGCTCGCCGAAGTCGGTCACAAGCGTGTAGTCGGCCTCGGCGATTGGATATGTCGGGAAACTTTTCGGGCCCGAGACGGCCTGAAGCCGGACCGCGCTGAGCGGATCGGTTACCCCGTCCCCGACTCCGATGACGAACATGTGCGACGGATCCTTGAGCTCGTCGGCGACCGCGGCGGCCGGGTTCACGGCTCTGTACTCGCCCTCCTGCACGCCGGTGCCACCGCTGCCGTAGCGATTCGGGTTGCCGTCGGTGAGGAAGATGACCAGGTCGGCCGGATTGCCCTTGTCGAGGGTCTCGGCCTTAGCCTTGGTCAGGCCGGAGTCCCAGTTCGTCGACCCGTTGGGGTTGTAGGCGTTTAAATAGTTCTTGAGCGCCCCGTCGATGAACGACTGGTTGACAATCTGGTACGGAGCAATGAAGCTCGAGCTCGCCGTCTGCGCGAACTTGAAGACGGCCATAGTTGCACCGGTATCGCGGAGGCCCTCCGCCAGCGCCTTCGTCGCGTCTCGGACCTGTTGTGTCGCGCCTGCGCTCGCGATCGACCCGGATTCGTCGAGGATGACTGCGACCTTCATGCCCTGGCAGGCGGCGATCAGCGGCGGATTCGTGCCGGGAGTCGTGGTCGTGAGGGTGATCGATTGGGTCCCAAGCCCGTTTCCGCTGCAGTTGTTGGTGTTGAAGGCCTGGACCTTCAGCTCCGACGTGCCGGGCGGCGGTGGGAATACGTGCTCGTTGTGGCCGGCTCCGGGCGGGAGATCCTGTAGTGGTGGCTCCTCGCGGAGCAACCCTTTCTGGAACGCGTAGGGGAGCGTCACTTCCTGACCGGTCCCGGAGCCCCGGTCGTCGTGGTCGACGCAATGGGAGACGCTGCCGATCGTCCATCGCGTCGCGCGCCAGTTGTCGTTCGTGACGTTCGCCACGAATCCGAATGTCGTAGCCCGGCTCCCATGGGGCCCGGACGTGAGCGCGGTGGAGCTCACGCGCGCCTGCACGCTCGTGATCGCGATCGCGGCGTGTGAGGAGGCGACGACGGCGAGCGCACCCGCGGCACAAACGACTAGGCCGGCGACGAACAGTCTCCACCTGTCGAACACGTGACCCCCAAGTCTGGGAGGATCCAATCGCCGCGGAAGTACCCCGAACGATGGAGACAAACGTCTCCATTGTCAACCTGGCGAGCGAAATTCAGGCTGCAGCGAAGTGCTTGCCGGGGTCGCCGGCCACACGCGCGAGCAGTTCGGCGGCGCGGAGGGCGGCGCCTCCCGGCCCGCCGATTGCGCCCGGGTGACTCGCGTCGGCTCGCATCAGTTGCTCCATCGCCCGCCAGGCTTGCGGAGCCTGGAGGAGGGCGAAGCTCAGCTTCGGAAACCGCTCAAGCGCAAGCTTCGCGCGCCAGGAGGCGGCTGCCGGGCGAGCAAGCAGCTGCCGCAATTCCGTTGCATAGTGGCCGAAGTCAGAGGATCGCCCCGCGACGATGTCAAGCGCGGCGTCGGCCGCGAGCTGCGCGCTCAGCAGAGCTTCGTAGATCCCGTCGCCAGAGACGGGATCAACCAGGCCGGCGGCATCACCGACCAAAGCGGTGTGGCCGCGTGCCGGCGATGAGCCCGGTCGGCGCAGCGGCAGCCGGTAGCCACGAACCTCGGTAAGAGCATCCGCCGGGATTCCGTGCTCGCGGCAG
This sequence comes from uncultured Actinomycetes bacterium, assembly GCA_963752845.1. Classification (GTDB taxonomy): domain Bacteria; phylum Actinomycetota; class Thermoleophilia; order Gaiellales; family Gaiellaceae; genus JACDAN01. The sequence goes on from CAVVZV010000004.1 coordinate 280,250, forward strand.
AGCCGGGCGAGATGTGTACGCAGCCGAGGGCCCTGGTGGAGCCAGCCGCCGACGCCGACGTTGACGTGGTCGCCCTTCGGGAAGACCCAGCCGTAGCCGCCGGGGACGATTCCGAACTCGACCACCGCTCGGCGCGCGTAGCGGCTGCGCGCGACCGGTCCATACGGGACGTTGGCCTCGAGCGCCACTTCGTGCTCGTGCCCGTCGAGCCCGAAGGCTCTTCCGAGTCGCGCCGTTGACGCCGTCGGCGCCGATCAGAGCGGTCGCGTCTATCCGCATCCCGTCGACAGCGAGCGGCGACAGCTCGACTTTGGCGCCGTGCCTGAACTCGGCGCCCGCCTCACGGGCCTGCTCGACCAAGAACGCGTCGAGACGGCGACGTTGGGTCATGACCACGAGCGGCTCCACAGTGCGACGCACGAACCGGCGACGAAACCCGAGCCCGAGCTCGAAGACGTCCACCTCCTCCTCGACGACAGGCGCGACCGAGAACGGGAGCAGGCGAAGGGCGCGGTAGGTCAGGCCGCCACCACAGGGCTTGTCCCGCGGAAAGCGCGCCTTGTCCACGAGTAACACGCGCGCGCCCGCGCGCGCGAGGCGGAAGGCCGCCGTCGAGCCGGCTGGGCCGGCGCCAACCACAACAGCATCGAAGCGTTCCACGGCTACTATTGCCCTTCCCCTGGGGGTGTTCCCGAGTGGCCAAAGGGGACGGGCTGTAAACCCGTTGGCTCAGCCTTCGGAGGTTCGAATCCTCCCGCCCCCACTTCCCTCAGGCGCCAGATCCAGAAGACCGGAAGCAGGACGATCGCGGCGGCGCCGAGCGCCAGCGCCGCGACGCCGAGCCACTCGAGCACGGCGCCGCCAAGGAGGGCAAGCGCGGCTCCGAGCAGTCCCGAGCCAAGATCGTTGAAGCCGAGCAGCTTCCCGCGCTCCGCCGCGCTCGACCGGTCGGCGAGCTGGGCGGTTGCGGCGACGAAGGAGACGTTCCAGCCCAGACCGAGCCCGAACAGCAGGACCCCGGTCATCACGACGCCCTCGAACAGCTGAATGCCCGCGCAGGACACGGCCATCAGTGCGAGACCGCCGGCTAGCGCGGGCGTCCGGCCGATGCGGTCGACAAACGTACCGACGAAGAGGACGAGCGCATACATCCCCAGGACGTGCGCGCCGATGATCGGGAAGATCAGATGCTGCGCGTGCTCCCGGTGGTCGACGACGACGTAGCCCGTCAGGTTCATCACCGAGACCATCACCCCCATCGACGCGAACCCGGCCAGCAGCGCCGGGATCACCCCGGGGCGGCGGACGATCTCGCGCAACGGCGCAGCCGGCACCGCCGGTCCCGGTTTGGTCGCCGGAGATCAGCTCACCGATGCGCTTCGGGTCCGGCCGGATGCTGAGTGCGATCCCCATTGCGATGAGCGAGAGGACGCCCGCGCCGAGCCACGGGATCGTCAGCACACTCGCGTCGAGCTCGTCCTGGCCGGCGAAGATCGGGCTGAAGACGGCGGGGCCGAGGATCGCTCCAAAGACAGCGCCCAGGAGCACGTACGAGATCCCGCGCGCGCGCCGCGACGGCGGATACATGTCGCCGGCCGCGGTTCGGACGAGGAGCGAGATTCCGGCCGACGAGCCGATGAGTGCGAAGCCGGCGATGACCGCGAAGCCGGAATCCGCCCATGTTCCGAATGCAGTCAGCCAGCAGCCGGCAGCGCCGAGGGCAAAGCCGGATGCGATTACTGGAACCCGGCCGAAGCGGTCCATCGAACGGCCCGCCGGAACCGCAGTCAGCGCCGAGGCGGTGAGGAAGATCGCCGGCCCAAGCCCGAGCAGGCTCTCGAAGCCGGTGACGAGGACGAAGGTGAGTGAGGCGACGGCCGCGACGAGCTGGAGCACGGCCGAGTTGACGGCCATCGTCGCCGCGAGCAGGACGGTGTTCCGCCGGATCGGGAGGTCTGCGGCGGGGATGTCTGCGGCGGTGGCGGTCGTCGTCACCGTCGAATGATCGCAGGCTGGGACGCGGCTACGGGAGCGGCAGCTCGACGATGAACGTCGTGCCTTCATCCGGTTCGGAAGCGAGAGCTAGGCGGCCGCCCATGCGCTGGGCGAGCTCGCGTGAGATGTAGAGGCCTAGACCCGTCCCTCTCGCAGCACGCGCCGCCTGCGAGTCCGCCCGGTAGAACTTCTCGAAGATGCGCTCGCGATCGGCGGCGCCAATTCCCGACCCCGCGTCCGAGACCGCGATCCGGACGACGCCGTCAGTTGTCTCGGCCGACACCGTCACGGGAGCGCTCCCATACTTGGCGGCGTTGTCGAGCAGGTTGACGAGTACCTGCTGAACGCGATCGGAATCGCCGGATGCAAGACCGACATGATCTTCGATCTCGACCTCGATCGTGATCGAGTCCGGAAGCTGCGAGTGCATCGCATCGACGACCGAGCGAATGACCTCGGGAACGTCGACCGGCGCACGCTCGACGCGCAGCTCGCCGCGGTCGAGTTGACTCGTCAGCAGCACCTCCTCGGTGATCTGGCTCAGCCGTGCCGCCTCTGTCGCGATCATCGCGAGCAGGGCCTGCCTCACTTCAGGTGCAAGCTCGCCGTCTCGACGCAGCAGCGTCTGCGCAGCTCCGTACACGCCGGTCATCGGCGTCCGTAATTCGTGCGAGACCGTGGCGACGAAGTCGCTTCTCTCCTCCTCCAGCAACCGCTCGGCCGTGACGTCGCGGAACGCGTAGACGACACCGTCGGCGCTGCGCACTGCCACGAACGAGAGCCAGAGATCGCGTCCCCCAATCTCGATCGGAAGCGTGACGGGTCGCGCCGCCGCACCTTCCTCGGCGATCGGGATGCGGGCGCCAAGAAGTTCCCAGTTCGAAATGACCTCGACCAGACGTCGGCCCAGGATGTCTTGGGCCGCCAAGCCGGTTGCGAGAGTGGCGGCCCGATTCCAGAGGCGGACCGCTCCAGTGCCGTCGAGAAGGAAGATTCCGTCACCGACTGCCTCGAGCACGTGCGCCGCCTGCTCCCGCTCGGCCGCCACGGCGCGAGCTGCCGCCTCCGCCGCCTCGAGCCGCCGCCGTTCTTGCTGGAGGCGCGCGTTCCGGACGGCCGCGCCCATCTGGGCGACGAGGCCGTCGAACAGCTCGAGCTCGTCTTGGGTGTACTCGCCGTGGTCGGTCATCAGCTGAACCACGCCGACGACGCGCCCTTCATCCTTGACCGGCACCATCATCGCGGCTGACGTCTTGGCCGGGCCGCTGTCCGGGATCCTTTCGAGCTTCCCCTCCGCGCCAACGTTGTAATAGACGCCGGCGACGTTCTTCACCCGCTTCGGAACGTCGTTGAAGAGGAGCGGTTCGCCGCTGACGATCACGCGACTCTGCATGCCCCCGCCCTCACGATTTAGAGGAAGTGCGGGTAGCGTCGCCGCGTCGAGGGCCGCTCCGTCCGACCACGCGTACTCGCAGCGGATCAGCTCGTCGCGGTCGTCGTAGGACGAGATGATGACGCCGTCGTGCTGAATCACGTCCGCGACGAGCTCGTGGAACCGCGCATAGATCCGCTCGGGCTCGATGCTCTCCCCCAGCTGCCGAGCGGCGTGCAGGAGCAGTTCGGCGAGCTCGGCCTTCCGCAGCAGTTCCCGGCTGTTCACTCTCTGACAGTAGTGCGAGTAGCGGTGACGCGGTAGAGCTGAAACTCAACGTGAAGGGCCGGCGCACTCCACGCCGGCCCCACACCTTCAGCGTCCTTCGAGGGACGCTACATGCTCGTCCCCGACTTCTCGCGAATGAGGTCGGCGATCTCGGCCCTCTGGTCCTCGGGCAGCCCAGCGACCTTGTCCCTGATCTCGCCGAGCTTGGCAATCGCCTCCTGCTGGTCCTCGGGAGACAGCGAGTCGAACTGGTCCTTCAACTGCATGAAAGCCTCCCGGGCCTTCTCGGGGTTGGCGGCCGCAGCGTCCGTCAAGGCATCCACAATCGGTGTGCCCATCGACCTCTCCTTCCCTCTGTTGCCTGACCCCGACACTTAAGCTAGCGCACTCCGGCTCGGGACGCGAATGGCGGCCAGAACGAAACAATCGCCGCCCGGCTCGACGGCTTGACGCATGGCGCTCTGGCGCCTGTCGGGAAGGTCAGCCACCGCCTACAATGGCGGCTCCGCCCTCTTAGCTCAGTTGGTAGAGCACCTCCATGGTAAGGAGGGGGTCGACGGTTCGAGTCCGTCAGAGGGCTTGCACAAAAGCCCTGCAAATGGGCATATAGTGTTGCCTGCAAAGGCGAGATTCCGATTCCTCGCGGGTACGAGACGGGTACATTTTGGGACTGGCGGGCACTCGCGGGCACGCGCGACGTCTCGCGACACGCGTTGAACGTGCTCGAGACACTCGTTTCTCGACCACGCACTCGAAAAGCTCCTGCAAACAGGCACGTTAGCGTTGTCCACACTGGCGCGTCGCGGACTCCCTCCTTCGCTAGAGAGGGGGCCATCGGCTCCCATTCCCCTTCACGAATTCGCGCTTTAGCACGAGCTCGGGAGACGGCGCCTGAGCTGGTGCCGCCTCCCGAGTCACCCTGCGTGACGTATCTCCTCACGATCGGTTACTTCCCCTTAAGCAGGGCCTCGTCGAAAGCAGTCGCGCGAAAATAGCCGGGAGGAGGAGGACCTGATGGATGCTCACACCTCGGGTGGGCACGCGACGGGCGCGCCCGCCGTCACCGTCTCGGCACGAACGCGCCACGCCACCTGGCTTGCAGCGCTTTTCGTAATCGCGTTTCTGACCCCGTACGTGCTGGCCGACACGCTTGAGATCCAGCGCGACGTCTACTACGCCCTGTACGGCGGCATCGCCATCACGTTCGCATGGGCGTGGGGTCGCGCCACCGAGCAGTCGTGGGGCCAATGATCGCGCGCCGATGGCGCCTCACGCTCCTGCTCGCGGCACTCGGAGGCGCCGTCCTCATCCCCGCCGCGATCGCGGACACGGTAGCGCCGCCGGTTGACATGTGACCGTTTAGTCACATATGCTCCCGGCATGGACGACGACCACGTGTTCAAGGCGCTCGCCGATCCGACGCGTCGCTTCCTGCTCGACCGGCTCTTCGCGCGTGACGGCCGCACGCTCACGGAGCTGGAGTGCGAGCTGGAGATGACCCGCTTCGGCGTGATGAAGCACCTGCGCGTCCTCGAGGACGCGGGTCTCGTCGTCACGCGCCGGCAGGGCCGGGAGAAGCTGCACTTCCTGAACCCGGTCCCGATCCGGCTGATCCACGACCGGTGGATCGACAAGTACACCGAGCGTCAGGTGTCGGCGCTCGCAGACCTCAAGACCGAGCTGGAGGAGACGGGATGACGACGATGGTCGAGGCGAAGAACCTGACCGTTCAGGTCTACCAGGTGTTCATCAAGGCGAGCCCGGAGCAGATCTGGGAGGCGATCACGAGGCCCGAGTGGACGGAGCGGTACTTCCACGGCGTGCGGTCGCACTTCGAGCTGCGCCCGGGCGGCGAGTACCACCAGGACCTGGGCGACGGCAGAGGGCTCGCCACGAAGGGCGAGGTGCTGGAGGCCGACCCGCCGCGGCGGCTCTCGCACACGTGGACCTCGCTCTACGACGAGGAGATGGCGCGCGAGGAGCCGAGCCGCGTCACGTGGGAGATCGAGGCGCAGGAGAACGGCGTCTCGCTGCTGACGGTCGTGCACGACCGGCTGGAAGGCGCGCCGAAGACGGCGGCCGGCGTGGCCGGCACCGGCTGGATGGGCGTCCTCTCGAACCTGAAGACGCTGCTCGAGACGGGCGAGCCGCTCTACTAGGACGACCGCGACCGCTGGGGGCGCGCGTGATACCGCTTCATCTTCGCGCGCGCCCCGCAGCTCGCCATGCTGCACCAGCGGCGCCGGGATCGAGCGGCGTGCCGAAGGCCTCGCTACCGAAGAGAAGGAGGAGACACGTGCCTGAGACCGACAAGAGCTTCACGGCGGACGAGGCTCGCGCGATCGGCCAGGAGCTCGGGATCGATTGGGCCACATCGCCCTTCGACGTCGAGCAGCTCCGGATCGGGATGAAGGTCGAGCTCGAACACGGTCTGCACGACCCTCGCACGGACGTAAGCAACGACGACCCGCATGTCACCGCAAGATCGCGCTCGCCCATCTGAACGAGTTCCCGGACTATTACACACGCCTTGAGCGACTGGAAGAAGAGGCGAAACGAGACTGGGCGAAGGGACGCTGATTAGATGGAGGGGCCGAGGTCCCTCGTCTCCTAGTGACTCGAGCCGCGAGCTTTGGGGCGTTCATGGCGACGAGCGGTCGAAACGAGTGGCAATCCCTGGCAGCAATCGCTCGTTGCTTGTTCTACAAACAGACAACGCATCGCGGGTACGAGACGGGTACATCAGGTTGGACACGCGCGGGCACGCGCGGGCACGGCCGACACGGCCTTAGGGTCCGATTTGCAGGAAAAACGTGATCGCGAGTGTCCGGCCGTGCCCGCCAGTACCGCCCTCGAACCTCCATGGTAAGGAGGGGGTCGACGGTTCGAGTCCGTCAGAGGGCTTTGCAAAAGCGCCGCAAATCCTGGCTTTCTCTTTAGTCAGGACTTGCACGATCTCCAGCGTGCGATGGGTATGGAGCCCTTCATGGAGCCCTCAGGTTCAGAACGCGCGTTGGAAGCGTCCGAAAGTGGACGCATTCGCCGGAAAGATTGTTGGCTGCGCCTGCCCGACATGGGCAAACTGGTTACTCACCTCGTCTGGGCTATCGCCAGCGAGCGCCGCGGGCAGTGAGAGCCCGCGTTTGATAGGAGCCAGCCGCTTGCGACCGGCTCCTCGCTACCTCTTCGAGCGACCGCTGCTCGGGCGGCTCGTGCGATCGCTCGGCGCGTTCCCGGCGCGCGGGGGCGACGAACCGGGCGGCGCAGTCGCGACAGCGGCTCGCCTCGCGCGCTGGGGCGAGCCGGTCGTGATCTTTCCGGCGGGCGCGAGGCTGTGCAAGGACCCCCGAGCGGCGGCCGCGTACCGGCGCGACGCGCGCCGCGATCCAGGCCGGCGTTCGAGACCTTATCTCGATCGATCCGCCGATCCTCAACCATCGCGTTCTCCTCTCGCGCGGGTTCCTAGGATCGACAGCCGAAGTGCCGGAGCCGGTCCGACGCGAAGCGGCCGAGGCGCATCTCAGGGTCCGCCGCCGCATCGACGAGCTTCTTGCATAGGCAGAGCACGGGCGCTCTGAGCGGCCGCGCCGCGTTCCCCCCTCACGGCCCCACTTTCGCAATCGCCTGGAGGCCAGCGAGACGGCGGCGGGCCGCGACAGCATCGCGCCTTCCGCGTAGCCAAGGCCGACAACGCGGGATGGAGCGTTTATGGAGCAGAGCGGTCGCAAGCGGTGGCAACGGGTGGCAAATAGGGCGGCGCCGAAAACGGCTGAGATAAGGCGAAATCGGTTGCCGTGGGTTGCGATGGTAAGGAGGGGGTCGACGGTTCGAGTCCGTCAGAGGGCTCTGCAAAGTCCCAGCAAATCGGGCGTTTCGCACAGGACCCTCTACCGAGCTAACAAAGTCCTACTACTAGGCTTTCCGCATGAAGATCTTCAATCTCAACGCAGACGAGTGGGATCGCACGGAAGAGCGCGAGGGCTGGCGCTTCAAGGACGCCTGGGTCGGCGCGCACACCGACGCCGAGCTGATCGGCGCGAGCATGTACGAGGTCGAGCCGGGTAACAAGCAGGGGCCATTTCACACCCACCACGCGAACGAGGAATGGGTGATCGTCCTCCGCGGCGAGCCGACGCTCCGCACGCACGAGGGCGAGCAGCAGCTGCGCGAGGGCGACGTCGTCGCGTTCCCGCGCGGCAAGGAGGGCGCGCACCAGATCCGCAACGACACGGACGCGCCCGTCCGCGTCCTCATGCTCTCCACGCTGATCGCGCCGGACATCGTCGAGTACCTCGACACGGGCAAGATCGGCGCGCGGAGCGTCGCCGGCGAGCGGATCATCTTCGCTCGCCCCGGGCCTGAGCTCGAATACTGGGAAGGCGAGGACTAAAGCCACTTCCGGCGTACCATCACCGCGATGATTCGAATCGGCTCGATCGTTTTGCGCGTGGACGATCTGCAGCGCCAGACGGAATTCTGGGAGGCGGCACTCGGCTACGTGCGCCGGGACAGCGGTGAAAGCGACGACTTCGTGCTGCTCGCCCGCCCGACGGCGCCGGGCCGAACCTCCACCTCGGCGCCCGCGACCCGGGCACGGACGACTTCGTCATGGTCGGGAAGTGCTTCAAGGGGCTGACGGACGAGCTCCTGACGTGGCAGACGAAGCAGCTGCTCGCGCGCGAGACCGGCCGCCGCGGGATCGCCGTGCTCGTCCGCCCCGAGCTCGTCGTCGAGATCGCACTCGACGGCGTGCAGTCCTCGACGCGCTACGCCGGCGGCGTCGCGCTCCGCTTTGCCCGCGTGAAGCGCTACCGGCCGGACAAGAACGCCGGCGAGGCCGACATGATCGACGACCTGCGCGCCCTGCTCCCGGCCAGGGCCGGCGATGAATTCCAGGCTTCCGGGCCGTCCAAGGAAGTGCCTAATCGAAAAGACGAGAACCCCCAGGAGGAGCGATGAGCAGGCTGATCGTCTTGACGGCGATGACCGTCGACGGCGTCATGACCGTGGAGGAGTGGTTCGTGCCCGAAGGCGACCACATGGAGGCGTCGCTGCGGCTGTTCGAGGGCGACACAGCGCTGCTGTACGGGCGCAAGAACTACGAGGGGCTCGCCGCCTACTGGATGGCGGCGGAAGGAGAGTGGGCGGACCTGCTCAACCCCATGCCGAAGTTCGTCGCTTCGCGCACGCTGCAGGAGCCGCTGACCTGGAACGCGACGCTGCTGAAAGGCGAGCTCGAGGACGCGGTGGCGAAGCTGAAGGCGGAGCGCGACGGAGACCTGATCACGAACGGCTGCGGCGAGCTCACGCGGAATCTCCTCGCGGCCGGCCTCGTCGACGAGTTCTGGTTCTCGCTGCACCCGGCCGTGTGGGGCAAGGGCGAGCGGCCGTTCTGGGAAGAGGAGAAGCTCCGGCTGACGCTGCTTGGGACGGAAACGTACGACTCGGGTGTGGTGCTGCTTCGCTACGAGCCGCAACGAGCGTGAGGCGAGACCTCAGCGGGTGGCGCCGACGAACACTTGCGCGCGAGATCCCCGGTGCACGACTGCTCGTGCTCGAACGAGCCGCGACCGCGATCCCCGATGCGGTCGCCGGTGAAGTCGCGGCAGCGATGCTTGCACTCCAGGCGCACACGGTCCCAGCGCCAACAGCAGGAGGCCGCCACAGGAGAGCGGTGCGGCCCTTGTCCGGAAAAGGCAGAGCGTAGGGCATGGCGAGCAAGCCCTCGGAACGGTTCGTGTGGGCGGTGGACACCCTGGCGCTCGACCCAGCCGATCGCGTGCTGGAGGTCGGCTGCGGACACGGCGTGGCCGTATCGCTGGTCTGCGAGCGGCTGACCAGCGGACGGATCACCGCGATCGATCGCTCGAAGAAGATGATTGAGATGGCCGCGCGTAGGAATCGCGAGCACGTCGCGGGAGGCAGGGCCGTGCTGAAGACGGCCGCGCTCGAGAAGGCGGACTTCGGGGACGAGCGATTCGACAAGGTCTTCGCCTTCAACGTCGCGCCCTTCTGGCGTCAGCCGAAGGAGGCGCTGGGGATCGTCCGGCGGCATCTCGCCCCCGATGGAGCGGTCTATCTCTTCTGGGACGCTCGCCACACGCAGCCCGGCCGAGCTCGCGACCTGGCGGACCAGCTGAGCGAGAGGATCCGGCTGGCCGAGTTCTCCGTGAACCAAGTGCTGGTCAAGGACCTGCGCCCGGTTCCCGCGGTTTGCGTGATCGGGCGGCCCTAGGCGCGCTTAGCGCGGAGCCTGCGACGTCCCTTCCGGCGCCGTGAACCACCACCGCGCCCGGTCGTCGTCCAGAGGCGGACACGCCGACTGTGGCTCTGGCTTCTCGGGCTATGCCTGATAATGCGGAAGGGCTGCGCCGTCCTTCACGTAGGTCAGCGCCTCGGCGACTTCGTACGCGTGGACAGCGGCAGCGACCTCCGGCAACTGGCCTGAGAGTGCTGCGATCCGCTCGCTGCCGTAGAACGCCCCCAGAGCGTGGGCATCGGTGAAGCCGAGGATGAGTGAGGCGTGGAACCGCTGTTCGGTGGGATTGTCGTGCGCGACGTTCGGCGTGTTCCAGAGTCTTCGGTTCCAGGGCATGAAGACCTGGGTCCGGAGCTCTCTCAGCGCCCCCGTGCCTGCGAGAGCGGGCACGAGCTCGCCCGTGAGGAACTTTCGGAACGCACGAGTTCTGGTGTCCTCGCGCTTGCGCAGGTAGATCAGGCTGCGCGCGCCCACCTTCTCCTCGGGTCGAGCGACGTCGTACCAGCGCGCCGAGCGCGGCGGTCCAGCGTAGAGCAAGGTGCGCCGGAACACATTCACTTCGTCCTTATAGGCGAGCTTGGTCTGTTTGCGGCCCCGCAGCGGGGAGAGAGCCGAAGCGAATGTGACCTCGGCGACCCCGTCGATCCTGCGCTCGCTCGGGATGACGGTCTCGACGCCGCTGATTGCCGGCCACAGCCCAGGATTGTTCTCCGCCAGATGGATCTGCCGGTATTCCTCGAATCCCGGGGTCGCCGAGATGATCTTCGAGTGCGGCCCCTTCCAGTAGTCCATGCCCACCTGCCGCGGTTGGTCGGTGCGCATCCACAGCAGAATCGACGAGACAAAGGGCTTCTTCGCGGACGGAGGTGTCGTTCCCACTCTGTTGCCTCTGTTCGTGGGGATGGTCAGCGGTCGAGGAACTCGATGGCGGCGGGGGCGAACTTGTCGTGGAACTGGAAGATGCCGCCGTGGCCGGAGTCGGCGTAGATGATCAGCTCGGATCCCTCGATGCGGCGGTGCAAGTCCTCGGAGAGGACCGAGGGCACCATGCGGTCGTTGTCGCCGTTGGCGATCAGGGTCGGGTGGGTGAGCTTCGACAGGTCATGGGGCGTGCCGCGGCCCCACTTCTTGATCGCCTTCAACTGCGTCCGGAACGCCTTGACCTTGATCGGCGCATCGCGGTCGACGGTGCGTTCCTCGAGCCGCTTGACGAACGCCTTCGCTGCGGCCTTGCCGGTGGCGTTGCGGTTGAAGAACAGGAACTCCTTCGGATCGGAGCGGGTCAGGGCCGCTCGCAGCATGTCCCAGTAGGTGATGCCGGCGACCTTGTCGATGTCCTTGCCGCCCTTGGGTCCGGTACCGGTGAGGACGAGCTTGCGGACGAGCTCGGGGTGCTTGACGACGAGGGCCTGGGCGATGAAGCCACCGAGGGAGAAAGAGAGGATGTCGATCTTGTCCAACCCGAGAGCCTTGATGAACGCGTAGGCGTCGTCGGCCATCGCCTCGACGCTGTCGGGTACCTGCCCGGTGGACGCGCCGACCCCCTTGTTGTCAAAGGCGATGACGTGCCGGTTCTTCGCGATGGGGTCGATGATGCGGGGGTCCCAGTTGTCCAGCGTCGCAGCCAGGTGCACGAAGAACACGACGGGAATGCCGCCCTTCGGGCCCAGCTCCCGGTACGCGTAGGTCGCTCCACCGGCGGTGATGGTGCGCGTGGGTGCGTTCTTGTACGACGTCACCACGCCGCCTCGCGCTTCTTGTTCCTCATGTGTCGCGCTTACGGTCACGATCCCTCCTTTGGTCCGGTTGCGGGAGCTCCAGGACAGTTCCTTGAAGAAACCGACTGTACCAGGTAGTCAGTTACTTCACAAGACTGACTTGGTATCCTGGAATGCATGCTCAACCGCACGTACGACGGCCAGGACTGTTCGATCGCGCGCGCCCTCGAGGTGGTCGGCGAGCGATGGACGCTGCTGATCGTTCGGGACGCTCTGCTGGGACTGCGTCGATTCGATGAGTTCCAGCGAAATCTCGGGATCGCGCGGAAGGTTCTCGCCGACCGTCTTCGCTGGCTGGTCGACGAAGGAATCCTCGAGCGGGTTCCCTATCAAGAACGGCCGAAGCGGTACGAGTACCACCTGACCGCAAAGGGCCGGGACCTTCATGTCGCGCTCGTCGGCCTGCGGCAATGGGGCGACGATTACTGCAGCGAGAAACCGCCGATGCTCGCGCGCACAAAGAGCGACAAGAAGCCCGTGATCGCCGCGCTTGTCCCGAAGCGCAGTGACCATCTGCGCCTCGAAGAGGTCGAGTTCGTGCCCGGACCGGGCCGCGGCCCCAGGTAGCCAGGTCCTCTAACAGCGAGTCGAGCGAGTGGCGATCCTTGGCCCGGCGGCGTCGGAAAGAGCGAGCTGGATCAGCTCTCCCAGCGCACGGGAAGGCTCTTAGGCCCGCGCCGCGCGCGCTGAACGCGACCGGGTCGAGCTCGAAGAGTTCCTGCCAGTTCGGGCAGGCGTGAGTCCCGGCCCGGGCACGAACTCGAGCTCGTCGGGGGCCACGGTCGAGCCGTTCTTGGCGACGATGCGCACCGAGACGGCTGATCGGTCGCCGCGCCGGCGGGCAATCGCCGGCGGCTTCTCCGAGAGGTGGCGGTCGCCCCACTGCATCAGCGCCAACAGTGCGACCCAGAGTTCAAGGCCCTTCTCGGTGAGGTGGTATTCGAAGCGCTCGGGCCGTTCGTTGTAGCGAACGCGTTGGAGCACTCCAGCCTCGACGAGGCGGTTCAAGCGATCCGTTAGCACGTTGCTCGCAATCCCGAGGCTCTCGAGCAACTCGTCGAAGCGATGGCGTCCGACCCCGACGTCGCGGATCACCAAAAGCGTCCACCGGTCGCCCACCACCTCGAGGGCGCGCGCGATCGAGCACGTCTGGCCTTCGTAGTCGCGCTTCAGCATCAACAAAGAATATCCACAATGACTTGCGTGACGCAAGTGAGTAGCGTATGGTCGCTTGCATCATGCAATCCACTGGTCCAGGAAGGTCAGAAATGGAACGCCGGAAGATCGTGAAACACCGCCGCGCCACCGACTGGCGCAAGTCGAGCTGAGGGGCCGCAACGCGCAGACGCTCGAGCAGTTCCGGCGGAAGCCGAGTCGAGAACTGCGCGAGCACGAGCAGCGCGGTGATCGCCCGCCGCTCGGAACGCCGACGCGTCTCAGTCGGCATCCGCCTCCCACCACTCCACGTCGAGGGCCTCCGCGACCTCCCGCAGAGCGATCCCAACCGCGAGCATCGCCTGACAGGCAGCGAGATGGTCATCGTCGAGCGGAGCACGCTCCCCGTGCCACTCCGCCAAGAGCTCATACTCGCCCGACTTCCGCCGCAAGAGGTCGGCCACCCTCATCGCTCAGGCTCGCGATCCCGCTCCCTCAGGCGCTCCAGCACCGCCGCCAGATGGGGGTTCAGCTGGCTACCAGGAGCGATCGCACTCGCGCTACCGGAGTCTGGCTTCCCGCCAGCATTCGGCGGTAGCACGGGTTCGAATCCCGTATGTGCCTCTCGCGCCCCGAGGCTTGAGCGGAAACCCGATGAATCCTCGGCCCATGGGTGCCAGGGATGCCGGGAATGCTCGGAAGCGGCATACCCCAGGGCATACCTCGAACCTTGTAGCCGGGTCCGTCAGAATCGGACGAGACGCTCCTGCTCGACCTCCAGTACGCTGCTTACCGAGGACGGGTCGACGCTCGCCTTCAGTGAGCTCGGTTCCCCCCGTACTCGCCATGAGCCGTCGCCCGAGCTTCGAGCAACGCGAAGGTGTAACCGGCGATTACGTACCGGCGCCGGTCAGTCCGCCGGTTCCGACCCGGCGTATGGGTGGTTTCACGCGACGGCGGCGTCCTACCTCAGGGCTTCGGCCGACCGTGCGGTTTGCGATCGCGGCCCCGCTCACCGCCGCGTGGGTGGGGTTCAGCGTCTGGGTCTCGACGCCGTGGCGGGACGATCTCGAGGACGCGCTCGGGCCGGTGATGGCCTGGGTGATCCCGATCTTCCTGGCCTATATCCCGGGGCTGGTGATCGGCTTCATGATGTGCGACGCTTCTCGTGAGCCCGTACCGGGCGCTCGCGCTCGAGCCTCCGCCAGGGCCGTGGCCCGAGGGCCAGTGGCCGGCGGTGACCGTCGTGATCGCGGCCTGGAACGAGGAGCAGGCGATCGTTCCGACGCTCGAACGGATCGCCGATCTGACATACGAGGGCCCGGTGGAGGTCGTGCTGGCCGACAACAACTCGACCGACCGTACCGCCGAGCGAGCGGAGGAAGCTGCGAGACGCCTCGGGCTTGAACTACCGGCGCGTCTTCGAGCCCGAGCCGGGGAAGCACCAGGCGCTGAACACGGCGCTCGCTGGCGGTGACGACGCCGCTCGTCGTCACCGTCGATGCGGACACGTTCCTTCAGCGCGAGGCGCTCACGTACCTGATCGCCCGCGTTGCCTCCACACCGCAGGACCAGCACGTCTCTGCCTGCGCGGGAGCGCTCGTCGCCGAGAACCCGCTGACGAACTTCGTGACCCGCATGCAGCAGTGGGACTACCGGCTCGGCATCAACGGCGTGAAGCGGATGCAGGCGGCCTACAACAGCGCCCTGGTCGCGCAGGGCGCCTTCTCCGCCTACGGACCGACGACCTGCGGGCAGTGGGCGGCTGGCCGGACGCGATCGGCGAGGACATCGTCCTCACCTGGTCGATGATGAGCTCACGCGGGCTCGTCCTGTACGAGCCGGTCGCACTGGGGTTCACGTCGGTGCCGGAGCGAGCTAGGTCGCCTCATGAGCCAGCGATCGCGCTGGGCACGCGGCATGTTCGAGGTGCTGCGGACGCACCCGCCACGCAAGCAGCCCCGCGTTCTCGCGAAGGACGTCGCCGGCATCGACTACCTCGTGCCCTTCCTCGACTTCGGCTTCATCTTCTTCTGGGTGCCGGGAGTGATCCTCTTCGTCCTCGGCTATCCGCTGATCGTGGGCTGGTGGTCGATGCTCCTCCTGCCCATCACGCTTGCCATCTTCGGCCTTCCTGCGGTACTGGCAGGAGCGCCACGTGTTCCAACGTCTGGACATCCACCCGGGGCGGGATACGCGCGGGTTCATCGGATACCTCTTCCTCTACCAGGTACTTACGTCAGCGGCCTCGCTGCGGGGCTACGCGCAGTACGCCCTGGGCTCACATCGCCGCTGGCGTTAGCTATCGACACGGCACTACGCTGCGGGCATGGTCGGCTTTGCATGCCACGACCGATGAGTTCGGTGCGGCTCGGTCCGGTCAAACCGAACGACGACCAACCAACGAGAAGGGAGCTGCGAGCATGACCGATACCAACACCGTGATCGAACAGTTCAACGAAGCTTTCCGGCTGCGGGCGCCCGAAAAGCTCGTCGACATCATCGCCGACGACTGCGTCATGGAGGGCGTGGGTCCCGCGCCCGACGGCAATCGTTGGACTGGCTACGACGAGTGCCTCGCCGGGTGGCAAGGGCTCATCCGTGAGCCAGACATCCGTTTCGAAGTCGAGCACGTCGACGTGGACGGCGATCGCGCCGTCATCCGTTGGCGGCTCCACGCCGCCGAGGCACCCTTCCGCGGCGTGAACCTCATGCGCGTCCGCGACGGCAAGATCGTCGAGGCGCTCGGCTACGGCAAACGGCCCTAGCGTCGCGCCGGCGCCTCCCGGCGCTTCCTCCTGACAGGGAAGCGCTTAAGGCAGCTTGCGCCGAAGGTAGCGCTTGGTGACCTTCCAAGCCACCCAGCCAAAGAGCGCATACCGCCACTTGTTCATGCTCGATGAGTCTCCGCAGTATCCCTGACGGAAACGTCCGTCACCGGCAGGCCGGCTCGGGCGTGCCCGCAGCGTGCCCCCTCCGTGGCCCCTCGACCGGCGCAACCCGCAGGTTTGCGGGGGGGTCTGAGCCCCGTATTCGCGTCTCTCCTCCCGTTCGGGCGCACGGCCTTTTCGTGTCGTTCAAACTCGGCGGATGAAGCTCTGGCGTCTCACCCGCGCGGGCCACACGGCGCTCGACGGGGCGGGGACGCTGCGGCACGGCGGGCGTTATTCGCCGCCGGGGGTGCCGGTGGTGAACTTCGCTTCTGAGGCCGGCCTCGCCGTCCTGGTTGCACTGCGCTACCTGCCCGGTGATCCGACCGGCGATCCAGACGATTACGTGCTCGGGTGGACCGAGGTCGATGCCACTCCCGAACGCGTCCCGGACGAGCACGGCGAGCAGGCAAGCCGCGCTTTCGTCACCCGCTGGCTGGAGGAGCGCCGCTCCTTGCTCGCCGCCGTGCGCTCGAAGGTCCTGCCCGAGGCGGACGTGGTGATGATGAACCCTGCTCACCCCGATGCGGCGCGAGTGCCACCGCTCGTCACGCGGCCTTTCAGCTTCGCCGAGTGCCTGCACACCCCGCCTATGAGCGCCCGCTACAAATCCGAAGGCTGAGGGACGGCGGCCCACAGTCGCCGAGCTGCTCCGCTCCCGCCGGATCCTAAGCGCCTCTCTCCCTCGCCGACCGCTCAGTCCGCGCCGCGCTCGCCTGAGCGCGGGTCCTCGCTGATGATCTCGTCCACGGCGACGACCTTCTCGACGAGGAGGAAACCCTCGTTCGCCTCGACGATCTTCTCGATCTCCGGGCGCTCGTGGCCGGGTACGACGATGAACACCGTCGCCCGGGAACGGACGCGCTCGTACTCGTCGTTCGTGAGCTCGACGATCTTGGTGCAGGACATCTCGCTGCACTCGCACAGGTAGTCGGTCGTCTTCGTCCACGGGACGGACATCTCGTCGAGACGCTCGTTGATCTCGCGGAACAGAATCTCGTTCTTGGCGAGACGTTCGTCGGAGAGGGACACCGCCGGCTCCCTTCTCCCCCCGTACATGTCACCTGCTCTAACTGGCTCGCAGGAGCGTCCCTGGACGGTGAGCTCAGCTCCACCCCCTAGTTCCCTCGGAGGGCGCTGGACAAACGCAGCGCTGGGCGCCCCGGTCCACCCTTGCGAAGCGTGCAACCCCGGTCAGCCGAGCTTCACGGCCGTCCCGCTCGCAGCGACCATCAGCATGGACCCGCCCACGCTCTCGTAGTCGATGTCGATCGAGACGATCGCGTCGGCGCCGAGCTCTTCGGCCTTTCCGCCCAGCTCGTCAATCACCTCGCCGACGGCCTGTGCGATCTCCTTTTCGTACGACTTCGAGCGCCCGCCGACGATGTTGCGGAAGCCGGCGGTGATGTCCTTGCCCACGTGCATCCCCATGATCGCCTGCGAGGAGACGACGCCGAGATACCTCTCGATCGGACGCCCTTCGATGCTCGGGCCGGTGCTCACGATCATGCGCTCCTCCTTTGGCGCCTCAGTCTGACGGATCGCAATCCGCGGCGACCTGCTCGAGCTCTTCGGCTGCCTGGTCGAGGCCATCGGCGATGTCCTCGGAGTCATAGAGGCGCCGGAGAACGTCGGCGACCGCCCCGAGGCAGGCCTCCGCCAGATCGGCTCGCAGGGCCTCGGCTTCGGCGCGGGCGGCTTCGGCTTCGGCCCGGGCGGCCTCGGCATCGGCGCGGGCCGCCTCTTCCTCGAGGCGGGACGCGGCTGAGCCGCCGGCGTCCTCGGCTTCGGCGAGGGCGGCCTCGGCGGTCGCGAGCGCGCGCTCGGCGTCCGCAAGCGCGGCTTCGGCGCCTGTGAGATTCCCCGTCAGGCGTTCGAGCTCTGCCTCGCTGTCCGCGAGCTGCTGGCTCTTGGCGCCGAGCTCGTCGGAGATCGCCTCGTACTGCTCGCGGGCCGCGTCGAGCTCGCCCTGTGCCGCCCCGACGGCGCCCTCCGCCGCTGCCTGCGCATCCTCGAGCTCCTGCTGCAGGTCCGCCACCTGCTGCTCGAACGCGCTCCGTTCCTGCTCGAGCTCCTCGATCTGGGCGGACGACAAAGCACCTGCGTCGTCCTTGTCCTGCTGGAGGACGATGACGAGGATCGCAAGCGCGATGACGGCAGCGCCGAGCGCGAACGTGAGGACGACCCAGCCGGTGGGGTGACGGGCGACCCACGCGCTTGGCTGCCGGACGATCCAGACGGTGCGGCGATCGGGAGGGGGCTGCGCAGCCACTAGCGGCTCTCCCCGCGCGTGTACGTGACGACCGCGGTGCCTTCGGCGCTCAGGAGCTCGAGCAGGCTGCCGCTGACCCGGTACGCGGCCGCGTTCGGCAGAGCAGCGAGGTACGCCGCTTCCTGGTCCATGACCCCCTCGGGCTCGGGACAAGCCATCTTGGTCGAGCTCGGCGCGTCGATCTCGATGGCGCTGCCGTCGGTCGTATACGAGGCGTTGTAGTTGTTGCAGCCGGCCGAGCCGGACAGTGCGCCTTCGTCGTCGAACGACGCCGTGATCTCGGTCCCTTCGAGGAGGCTCGTGAACGCGTCGCCCTGGAGCAGGCCGGTCGCCACCCACGAGCCCGCCGGCGACGCAGGCCGGTAGCGGAGCAACTCCGCGTCGTCGGCATCGACGAGGACGAGCTCCTCGCCCTCCAGGCGCCATCCCGCCGTCCCCTGAAGAGCGTCCATAGAGGCTTGCTCGACCTCGTCGGCAGGCGGCGGACAGCCCATCGCCGTCATGGCTATCCCAACGAGCTCGAGCGAGCTCCCGTCCACCGCGTACGAGCCCGTGAACTGGTTGCAGCCCGACGATCCGGAAGCCTGCCCGTCCTCGAACGTCAGGCTCGGGGCCACCGCTTCCCACCCGTCCACGTCGACGCCCGAGGCGAGCACCCACGGCACGCCCTCGAGCGAGGACGGATCCGCTGCACCCTCCTCCTCGTCGCCTCCACAGCCGAGCGCGGCCGACGCGAGCAGCGCCGCCAGCAGTGGAAGGGCCGATTTCACCAGAGCCCTAGGAGCTGCTGCTTGCTCGAGAGGACCAAAGTGTCGCTTGCGGGGTGTGCACGGGCGCGGAATATACTGGCTCAGCGGAACGAGAAGACGGGCCCACGGCCAGTGTTCCGTTCGACCAACGGGAGCGTTGTCCCCGACAAGGAGAGGTTAAATGGCAGTCGGCCCCGTCGACGTATACATCATTGGCTTTCCAGGCAACAAGTTTACCGGGCGTATCGCCCCGGCGATCATGGAGCTCGTGGAGAACGGCACGATCCGAGTGCTCGATCTGCTCTTCGTGATGAAGGATGCAGACGGCACCGTGACGACACTCGAGGCTGAGGACCTCGACGAGGAAGGCGCAGGCCTCGTCGCTATCAGCGTCGAGCAGCCGGGTGCGTTGGGGCCCGAGGACGCCGAGGAGGTCGGCGACGATCTCCCGTCCAACAGCGCGGCCCTCCTGATCGCATTCGAGAACCTCTGGGCCGCGAAGGTGGTCGACGCCCTCCAGGCTGCGGACGCCGTGTTGATCGACTCGATCCGGATCCCCGCCGACGTCGTGGCGGCCGCGGTCGACGCAAGCTAGGCCGTCCATTTCGAGATCGAAAGGAGCGACATGGGACTTGTTCGTATGGCAGCCCGCACCGCCGTCGTCGCGGGAACCGCTACCGCCGTGTCCGGGCGCGTGGCCCGTCGTCAGTCCGCCAGGTATGCGGAGGAGGACGCGCAGCAGTACCAGGAGCAGGCACAGGCGGCACCGCCACCGGAACCGGAGGACGACTCGGCCGCACAGCTCCAGAACCTGGCTCAGCTTCACTCCCAGGGTGTGCTCACCGATGAGGAGTTCGCTGCAGCCAAGGCCAAGATCCTCGGAATCTGAGCGACCACCCGGGCCGGTGAGGCACGCCGAGGCGTACTCGCGGCTGGCAGGGGTCTACGACGAGATTGTCGTCGACCCCTGCCATGACCGCTGCGGCGCGTTCCTCCACGATCTCTGGAGCGCCGACCCGGAAGGCGTACGCTCCGTGCTCGATCTCTGCTGCGGCACCGGCCTCCTCGCGAGCGAGCTGATCGCCTGGGGCTACCGGGTCGTCGGCGTCGACGCATCCGAAGCGATGCTGGCGCGCGCTCGCGAACGCCTCGGCCCCGAAGTGACATTGAGCCGCATGACTCTCCCGGAGCTCGCGGGCGAAGAGGTCTTCGACGCGGCGGTCTGCACGTTCGACGGCTTCAACTACCTCACTCCGGACGAGTTGCGACGAACGATGGCCGCGGTGGCCCTCCGGCTTCGGCCGGCTGGATGGCTCGTCTTCGACCTCCACACCGACGGGATGATGAGCTTCACCATCTCCAACTCCGTCGTCGCGGGTGAATCGGCCGGGAACGGCTTCGTGATCAGCAGCACAGTGGATCCCGACGCCCGCACATGCGACACCACGATCGAGCTCACGCGGCCCCGCACCGGTGACTCCTTCAGCGAACAGCACAGGCAGTACTTCCACACGGATGCGGATGTCCGTGCCTCCCTGCAAGCCGCGGGCTTCGCGGTGACCGCGGTAGGCGAGGAGTACACGCACGAGCCGGCGGACGCCTCGACCCTCTGCGCGACCTGGTCCGCACGGCGTCTACCGATGTGATCT
>CAVVZV010000005.1:0-253082 GCA_963752845.1 uncultured Actinomycetes bacterium
GTGTGAGCGGCCGCTGTGGCAGCGGCAAGGTCCAGCCTGGCATCGGTTTGGCAGCGACGCGCGACAGGGTGCGGTCGTCAGAGCTGTTCGAACGAAGGGAGTAGCGATGGCTGAGGAAAACGTAGTGATCGTTCGGTTCACGGAGGCCGGCGGGGAACTCGACGGCCGCCGGTCCTGAGCGCGGTGATCGTCAGCGGCAACGTTCTCGGTGACCTGTGGGACTGGGTCGTCGGCGTCTTCGAGCGGATCGGGGACGTTTCCGTTTACTGGCTCGCGCTCGCTCTTGCGCTGAAGACGGCCGAGTCGGCCTTCATCGGACTGGGCTGGCGCAACATCCTGCGCGTGGCGTACCCGCGAAGTGGCCTTTCGTTCAAGACGGCGTGGGCGGCATCGCAGGGAGGGACGGCGATCAACGCGGTGGCGCCGGCGCAGGCGGGGACCGTTGCCATGATCGGCATCTTCCGGACGAGCATCCCCGGATCGTCGGTCGCGGGCGTCGCTGCAGCCACGGCCGCCCAGGCGCTCTTCTTCACGGCGGTGAGCGTAATGATGCTGATTGGCGTGGCGGTACTCCTCCCGCGCGTGGTCTCGAAGGGCTCGCCCTCGGACGAGACCGGCGGCTTCTTCGCGTCGCACCCCGTCCTGATTCCAGCCGTCGTTGTCGCGGCGATCGTGATCCTCATCGTTCTTTGGCCGCGGTTGAAGCCGTGGCTCCGCGAGCAATGGCGCAAGGGGAAGCAGGGTCTTGCCATCTTCAGCGACTGGCGTCGCTACGCGAGCGAGGTGGCGCTTCCGTCCGGCGCCTCGTACTGCTGCCGCATCGGCGTCAACGTCGTCTTCATGGCCGCCTTCGACATCCCCGTGACCGCGTACACCGTCGCGCTGGTTGCCTCTTCGCACATGCTCTCCGGGCTCTTCGCGATAACACCGGGTGGGGTTGGGCAGACGCAGGCGCTCGACGTTGCCACGCTCGGCAGACACGCTCCGACCGAGAATGTCGCCGCATTTTCGGTCACGCAAGACTCGGTTCTGATGATGTGGAACGTCGTTCTCGGCGTCGCGCTCATGCTCTGGGCCTTCGGCTACGCAGAGACCAGGCAGCTGCTCTCGAGGACACGCCGGAAGCAGGCGCAGGAGCAAGGCTCCACGTGAACGAGTCGCTGCCAAGACCGGGATCCGCCCGGCCTAACGAAGGGGGATACCGGTCTGTGTCCTCGAGCGAGATCGATACGGGCGTCTCCTCTCCCGAAGACGAGCTCGTCCGCGCCGAGCTCGACGAGGCGCGCCGGAAGCGCCGCACGGGACGCGCGCGGATCGTCGGCACCCTTGTCTCCGTCGCTGTCATCGGCGCGGTGTTCGCGTTCGCACTGCCGCGCATCGCGGACTACGGAGACGTCTGGGACGAGATCCACAAGCTGTCGTGGCAGTGGCTCGTCGTGCTTGGGCTCGCGACGCTCCTCAACCTCGCCACCTACGGGCCGCCGCTCATGGCCGCGCTTCCCGGGCTCTCCTACTTCCACGCGTCGCGCGTCACGCTCGCGTCGACGGCGCTCT
Source organism: uncultured Actinomycetes bacterium (assembly GCA_963752845.1). Lineage (GTDB taxonomy): Bacteria > Actinomycetota > Thermoleophilia > Gaiellales > Gaiellaceae > JACDAN01. The sequence continues at coordinate 1,555 of CAVVZV010000005.1, forward strand.
CCGTGATCGCTCCGGGCGGCGCCGCGGTTGGCATGGCGACGACGGTCGCGATGCTGCGCGCGCGCGGCTTCAGCGGCCGCCCCGTCGGGCTCGCCGTCGTCGTCATGAGCGTCTGGAACCAGTCGGTGATCCTCGGCTTCCCGATCCTCGCCGTCGCGGGCCTTGCGGCGCAGGGGGCCCGAAACCGCACGTTGGAGATCGCGGCGCTCGTCGGCCTCGCCGTCTTCGCGGTGATCGTCGCGGGGTTCGCTATCGCCCTCTCGAGCGAGCGGCTTGCAAACCGGGTCGGCGACCGCGCCGCGCGTCTTGTCAGCGCGGCTGGGCGCCTCCTCCACAAGGCCCCGGTCAAGTGGAACGGCGCGTCCTTCGTCCACTTCCGCGATGAGTCGATCGAGCTCATCCGCCGGCGCTGGCTCTTTCTCACCGCCGCGACGCTCGCCGGGCACCTGACGGTCTTCGTCGTCCTGGCCGTCTCACTGCGCGCCGTCGGCGTCACGCACACCGAGGTGACGATTGTCGAGGCCTTCGCGGCGTGGACGCTGGCGCGCATCCTCGGCGCAATCCCGATCACGCCCGGCGGCGTGGGCTTCGTCGAGCTCGGTCTCACCGGTGTGCTGGTCGCCTTCGGTGCGAGCAACGCCGAGGCGGTCGCGGGGACGATGATCTACCGCTTTCTGACGGTCGTGCCGACGGTCCTCCTCGGGCTCGTCGCCGCGGGGGCGTCGGTGGTCGGGCGGAAGCCGGGCGAGACGGCCGTCACGAAGCCAGCAACAGAAGCGTCCCGGCTCTCTGGCCGCGGCCGTTCGCGACCGGGCTGAGAGAAATCGCCTGCAAATCAGCCAGCGGGTCACGCCCGTATCGAGCTCAGTGCGACCTCGCGTCCGCCGGGCGCTCGAGGAAGCGGCGGCCGCGGAACCAGGCGGCCACGGGCGAGACCGCCGGCGCGATTGTCAAGGCGACGGCGACCGGCAGGACGATCACGCGCAGATACCAGAGCAGCGCGAGGACGGCGGCGACCGCGGCTGCGGAGACGAGGAGCCGCCAGCTCCAGGCCGCGGCGCGGTCGAGGTTCGGCGACACCGGCGGCAGCTGCATCGCTCAGTCGACCGTCGTGAGGGCGTAGGCGACCAGGAAGCCGGTGCTCGTTGCGAAAGCGACGAGCGGCCCTCCATCCGCGTACGCCTCGGGCATCACCGTGTCGGCGAGGGAGGCGAGCACCGCGCCCGCCGCAAACGCGGCGAGCGTCCCGAGCCACTGCTCGGATGCGACGTCCGCGGCGAACCGCCCCGCAACCAACGCGACCACGAGCAGCGCCGCTGTCACCGCCCAGACCGTGAGGACGCGCACCCTCGACATCCCGCCCTGCCGCATCTCGGCTGCTCCGCCGAACGACTCCGGCAGGTTCGAGGTCACGATCGAGGCGAGGAGCGCGAGCGAACCACCCTCGACGACGGTGACGCCGAGGGCGAAGTTCTCCGGAACGCCGTCGAGTGTTACGGCAGCGACCAGGGCCAAGCCGACGGCCCCGGCGCCGGCCTTCCGCGCGAGCACGAGATCGACGGCGATGAACGTCGACGCCCCGAGGACGAGCGCGATAGAGGCGCGAGTGAGGCCGGCCTGACGATGCGCCGGCTGGAAGAGCTCGAACGCGACCGCGACGATCAGTGCACCGGCGGCGAATGCGAGCATCCCGGCGGTCAGCATCCGCGGCGGTGCGCGGAAGGACCCGAGCGCAGCACCGACGAGGAGCGACCCTCCCGTGGCCGCAGCGTAGATGGCGAGCTGTCCTGCCATGGCTCAGGACGGCGACAGGGCGGAACGCGGTGTCTCCTGGGTCCGGATCCGACCGGCGCTCGCGAGCGCGTAGGCGGCGAGCATGCCGAACAGGAAGCCGCCGACGTGAGCGGCGAAGGCCACGCCGCTTCCGCCCTCCTCGGGGTTGAGGAGCGCGTACCTCGCCTCGAGGAACTGGTAGAGGAACCAGACGCCGAGGAAGATCCACGCGGGGATACGGGGGATGAACACGAGGACGAGCGTCTTGATCTGCGCATGGGGATACAGGACGAGGAACGCGCCGAGGACGGCGGAGACCGCGCCGCTCGCTCCGAGCATCGGGATCCGCGCGTCGGCCTCGGGGCTGGCGAGCAGCGTGATCGCCGCCTGCGTCACGGTCGCCGCCAACCCGCCGGCGATGTAGAGGACGAGAAAGCCGAGGCGCCCGAACGCGTCCTCCACGCTCTTCCCGAAGACCGCGAGGAAGAGCATGTTGCCGAGGATGTGGTCCCAGCTCGCATGGAGGAACATCGCCGTGAACCAGCTGATCGGCCACGGCTGCGGTGAGTCGCAAGTGTTGTCGACGTCGCAGGCGTAGAACGACGCCTCGCGAACGGCGGCGTCGAGGTCGGGAAGCTCGTACAGAATCCAGACCGCGAGGTTCGCGGCGATCAGTGCGACGGTCACGATCGGAAACCGCCGTGCCCGCATCCCGTCTGAGAGCGGCAGCATCTCGCAGTGAAGCTAGGCACGGCGGCTGCCACCCCACTGCCACTCGGAGAGGGGTCACTGCCACTCGTTCCCGTCAGACCAGCTGCTGCAGCAGTGCACCGGCGGCGTAGGCGAGCACGGCCGCGGTTCCACCGACGGCGAGCGTTTCGAGTGCCGATCGCCACCACGGCTGGTCGACGAAGCGTGCCTTGGCGGCGCCGACGACGACGAACGCCGCCGCCGTCATGACCGTCGGGCGCACGACCGCATGCAGATGAGCGCCTTCAGCGACTCGCTGGAGAAGATCGTCCTCGGGGCGGAGCGGAAGCTCATGCTCAGCGACGCCGACAGGCGGCGCACCGCCTACCACGAGGCCGGTCACGACGGGCGGACCCGCCGCCGAGGAGGTCGTGTTCGGGGACATGACGACGGGCGCCGAGAACGACATCCGCCAGGCGACCGAGCTCCCCCGCCATATGGTCGGCCGCTTCGGGATGAGCGATGAGATCGGCTTCGTGGCGGTCCTGCCGCAGGACGGCGACCAGGCGTATCCGTGGATGACGCCGGCTTCGGAGCGAACGCGCCAGCGAGTCGACGACGAGGTGAAGCGGATCGTCGACGAGGCCCACGACGACGCCATCAGGCTGCTTTCGGAGAACCGGGACCGCCTCGATTCGCTCGCCGAGGCACTGGTTCGCGACGAGACGCTCGACCAGCCTCAGGCGTACGCGGCCGCGGCCCTCACGGCGCCCAGCGACGAAGTACCGGCCGCCGAGGTGGCCCCGGCCGTGTCAAGCGCTACATAAGCGTTGCGCCTCTGCGACGAGCGGCGACCGCCTGTCGTTCGCCCACGTGCGGGGAAGTTCCTCGCGATCTTCGGTTAAATAGGGAGGACACAGCGCTGAGAGTGTGAGGAGATGCTCTCCGCATGCGAGAACTGACCGACAGCGCGGAGGTCGCGGTTGTGAGCGACTTGGAAGTTCGGCTCCTCGGCCCGTTCGAGGTGAGCGTGGCTGGGAAGCCCGTGGAGATTCGGGGCGCCAAGCGGCAGGCGCTGGTTGCGTTCCTGGCGCTCCGCGCCGGTCGGGTGGTCGCCACGGATTCGCTGGTCGACGCGTTGTGGGGCAGCGACCTGCCGACGGCGCCCCGCAACGCGGTGCAACACCACGTGACGCGGCTGCGACGCGCGCTGGGGCCCGAGGCGATCCGGCTCACACCGGACGGCTATGCGCTGGAAGGGGCGGTAGTGGATGCATTCCGGTTCGAGGAGCTCCTCGCCGCTGCGCGCACCGCGCTCCGCGCGGGTGACCCTCGCTCGGCCACGGAAACGATCGCGGACGCGCTGGCTCTCTGGCGCGGCCCTCCGTTGCTTGGCCTGCCGGACTCGGCGTGGGCGCGTGCCGAAGCGGGCCGCCTGGAGGCACTCCGGCTCGACGCGCTGGAGGAGCGGTTCGAAGCGGCGCTCGCGCTGGGAGAGCACGCGGAGATCGGGCCCGCAGTCCGCGCCGCGCTGGAGGAGAGCCCCTACCGCGAGCGCCTGTGGGGGCAGCTGATGCTGACGCTCTACCGCGGCGGCCGCCAGGCGGACGCGCTTGGAGGCATTCCAGGAGGCCCGCCGCGTGCTCTCGGAGGAGCTCGCGCTCGAGCCGGGACCCGAGCTGCGGCGCCTTCAGCAGGCGATCCTCGCGCACGACGCGGCGATCGCCCCCGCCCTGGTCGCGCCGCGGCGCCGCGGCAACGTCCCGGCGCCGGTCACGTCCTTCGTCGGACGCGAGAGCGACCTGGCCGAGGTGCTGCAGCTCGTGCGCGACCACAGATTCGTCACGCTGACGGGACCGCCGGGCGTGGGAAAGAGCCGGCTCGCGCTCGAGGCGATGCGCGTACTGGAGAGCGAAGTCCCGGACGGCGTGTGGCTCGTCGACCTCAACCGCGCGGCGGACGCCGGCGACGTCGCCCGCGTCGTCGCGCAGACCATCGAGCCGGACGGCCCGGCGGGACAGGGCGACCCGCTGAACCACGCCCTCGCCCGCCTTCACGACTCCGATCCGAACACGATCGTCGTGCTCGACGACTGCGTGCCCGTCTTCGACGAGGCGAGGCGAATGGCCGCGGCAATCCTCGCGGCCTGCCCCGGCGTCAGAGTGGTGGCGACGAGCCGCCAGGTGCTCGGCCTCGGCGGCGAGGCGCAACTTCGGCTCTCTCCGCTGGCCGTCCCCGGCCCCGACGTCCAGCGGCTCCCCGAGCTTGCCGCCTTCGACGCGGTGCGGCTGTTCGCCGAGCGCGCCCGCGACGTCCGCCCGACATTCGCACTCGACGACGACAACGCCGGCTTGGTGGCCGAGATCTGCCGGCGGCTGGACGGGCTCCCCCTGGCGATCGAGCTGGCGGCTGCGCGCTCCAATGTGTTCGGCCTCACCGAGATCCTCTCCGTCCTCGAGCGGCGTTTCGCGCTCCTCCTCGCCACCGACCAGAGGACGACGGACGCGGCGCGCGCGCTCGGGGCCCTGATCGCCTGGAGCTACGAGCTCCTGCATGCCGACGAGAAGACGCTGCTCCACCAGCTCGCCGTGCACCGCGGAGGCGCGCCGTTGCGGGCACTCGTCGCCGCGGGCGCCGAGCACGACCTGGACGAGGCGACCGTGATCTATCTGCTCGGCGCGCTCGTCGACAAGTCCATCGTCACCGTTTCCTTCCCCGCGGGTGAGGCGCGGTACGACCTCCTCTCCACCGTTCGCGATTACGCGCTCGAGCGCCTGCGCGAGCTCGGAGGCCTTGCCCGCGCGCGGCGGGCCCACGCGGAGTACTTCGGAACTTTCGTCGGGGCGGCCCACGGCGAGCTCCGCGCACGAGAGTGGCAGGCGTGCGTCGGGCGGCTCGAGCTCGAGCACGACAACCTCTGGTCGGCGCTTGCATACACCCAGGAAGCTTCCGACGGGGCCCTGGCGATCCGGCTCGCGGGCCCGCTGGGCTGGTACTTCGCGCTCGCGGAGCGCGTCTCGGAGGGCCGTCGTTTCCTGGAGGGGGCACTCGCCGCCGCGGGGGACGAGGGACCGATTCGCCCTCACATCGAACTGCTCGCATGGCTCTGCTTCTTCGCGACCGAGGAGGTCGACCTCGAGCACGCGATCGAGGTGGGCGAACGAGGACTGGTGCTCGGCGCGACGGCGTCTGCGCCGTTGGAGGCGGCTCTCACCAAGGTGGCACTCTCGCTTGCGTACGCCGATTCTGGCGACCACGAGCGAGCGGCGGAGCTCGTGGAGGAGGCCCGGTCCGAGTTCCGCCGCGACCGGGATACCTGGGGCATGGCGTTGAGCGCCCTCGTCCGGGGCGGTGTTGCTGCGCGCGCCGGAGACGTCTCGACAGTCGCCGCGATGGCCGAGGAAGGACGAGCCTACGCCGAGGAGATCGGGTACGAGGCGCTCCAGCCGGCCTCGGTTCTGTTCGAGGCGTGGGTCGCCCAGCAGCGCGGCGACCGCGAGGCGGAGGCGGACGCGTACCGCCGTGCCTTCGAGGTCTCGAGCCGGGCGGGGTTACGGGACCACGCGTTGTTCGCCCTCACCGGCCTCGGCTCGGTGGCCTACGCGGGCGGCGACCTGCGGACCGCCGAGGAGTTCTTCAGACGGGCGCTCGGCGGTGCCCTGTACAACCCGAAGGGCTGGCTCCTCGCACACGCCCGGGCGCAGCTCGCACGCGTCCTCGCCGCCGCCGGCGACGTCGAGACGGCGGAGAAGCTGTACAGAAGCGTCGTCGAGTGGTCGGAGTGGAAGCGGCCGCACCAAAGTCGCGAGTCGCTCTTTCTCGCGCTCGCCGGCAGTCCGAGCGCGACGGCTCTAGCCGGCCTAGCCGACCTCGCCGACCTCGCCGAAGCTCGGGGGGAGCACGCCGCCGCGGTCGACCTTCGCGCGCTCGCCACGACGCGTGCGGAGCATGACGGCGCGCCGCTCGAGCGCGTGCGCGAGCAAGGCGTGCCGCTGTAGCCGCAGGCCGTCGGCGCGAAAGACAGTGGCAGCGAGGGCGCTGCGCGTGGCAGTGGCCTGGCAGCGCGCCGCGACAACCTGGTCGCGAAACCACCCCCAGCACAGGAGGTTACGCGCGTGTCGACGATGACGAAGGAGCAGAGGCTGGCGGACATCCGTCAGCGAATCGACGACCTGCAGGCACAGGCTCGCCGCGGCCCGCGGGAGACGCAGGAGGGACTCCAGCGCCGAATCGGCGCATTGGTGGACGATGCCGAGGCCGCCCGCGCGGCCATCGACGAGAGGACCGTCTTGGCCGAGCAGAAGCTCCTCGACCTCGAGGCTCGCGTCGACAGCACCGCGAAGCGCGTTTCCGCGGAGCTGTCCGGCGACAGGGAGTCGTTCACACACGCCGTGGAGCAGGAGCTCGACAGTTGGAATGCCGCCATCGAGCGGCTGCAGGCCCGGGCTGCGGCCAAGGCCTCCGCCACGCGCGACCAGGCCGAGACCTCGGTCGCCGAGCTCAGGAAGGCGCGGAATCGGGCTGCTGATCGCCTCGCCGAGTCCCGCTCGTCCACCGGCGAGGCGTGGGAGGAGCAGAAGAAGCGCGTGACCGCCGCGCTCGACGAACTCGAGCACAAGGCCCGCGAGGCGACGGCGAGGTTCAAGTGAGGAGGGAGACAATGACTGAGCAAGCGGCGAAATCCGAACCGCCGACACTCGAGTTGGTAATCGACGAGGGCGAGCGGATGTTCTCGCGCATCTGGAAGTTCATCGCGGCCGAGGGCGTCCTGGCGATCGCGTTCGGCACGGTGCTGATCATCTGGCCGGACATCGGCCTGAGCGCACTCGTCTGGATCATCGGCGTCTACGCGCTCATCCGCGGCGTGGTGACCGGCGCTGGAGCGCTGCTGACGCCCGTCGCGCCGAGTGAGCGACGCTGGCTGGTCGCACAGGCCCTCGTCGCGACGGGGGTCGGCATCGCAGTACTCGCCTGGCCCGACATCTCCGCGAAGGCGCTCCTGTACGTGATCGCGGCCTACGCGATTGCCGTCGGCGTGCTCTTGCTGGGCTCCGCGCTGTATCTGCCGCTGAGCGGCGGGCGGAGGCTGCTTCTCGCCTTGACCGGGATGATCTTCGCTGCGTACGGCGCGGTGATGTTCATCGAGCCCGGCGAGGGCGCTCTCGCCCAGATCGCGCTCATCGCCTCGCTGTTGATCGTCACCGGCGTGACGATGATCGGGCTCGCGCTCGAGCTGCGTGACGTGGCCGAGAAAGCCAAGCACAAGTTCGAACGCCCGGCGAAGACCACGACGACGAAGCCTGTCGCCCACGGCTAGAGGACCCACCGAGATGAACACGGCCGATCCGCTCACAGCCACAGTCGTCGCGGCATCCGTCGCGGTGCTGATGGTGTATGCCGGGATCGGCAAGCGCATGCTCGCCTGGAGGGTCGCCGCCGAACGTCGGCGGCGCCGGCGGCGACCCGCTGACTGGCGACGGAGGTAAGCGGATGTGTTCCTGCAAACCGGAGCCGGCTCCGAGGTCGTTCGCCCGGCGCGCGCGGGGCTGACGGAAGCGCGCCTCGCGAGGCGTCTGTCCCACGGCCAGGCGTCCGCTGGCGGTGCGATCGCGCTGTCCGTGGTGCTCCAGATCGCCGTCGGGCAGCTCGAGTTCCTGAACGACGCGTTCGGAACGACGCCGCTCTCGCTCGAGGAGTGGCTGATCTGCACCGGCCTCGCGAGCATGGTGGTCTGGACGAGCGAACTACGGAAGCTGGTCGCGAACGTGTGGAGGTCAGCGGAAGAGGAGCCGCTCGATCAGGCTCAGCGAGACGGCGATCGCTGCCTGCGGCGAGTGCCACCGCCGCAAAGGCGCAGATAGCGTTCCCGCATGACTGCGGGCGCCCGTGAAGCCGGAGACGTCGTCGTGTACGTCGAGATTCCCGCAGGCTCGCGCAACAAGTACGAGCTGGACAAGGCGACCGGCGCAATCTTCCTCGACCGGCGCCTGTTCACGTCGACGACCTACCCCGCCGACTACGGCTTCATCGAGGGCACGCTCGGTGGTGACGGCGACCCGCTCGACGCGCTCGTACTTGTCGGCGATCCGACGTTCCCCGGCTGCCGGATCCGGGCGCAGCCGATCGGACTGTTCCGCATGACGGACGAGAAGGGGCCGGACGAGAAGATCATCTGCGTCTCCGCGCGGGATCCGTTTTGGGCCAAGTACCGGGAGCTCGACCAGCTGGACGAGAACCTCCGGAACGAGATCGACCACTTCTTCCGTGTGTACAAGGAGCTCGAGACGAACAAGGTCGATACGTCGGGGTTCGGCGCTCGCGCGGAAGCCGAGCAGGTCATCGCGGAAGCACGCGCTCGCGCCGGCCGCCCCTAGTGCGTGCCGTGCCGCCGCCTCGCCGTGAGGTCGACTACGGCGCCGCGGTCTACGGCTCCGTCCTCGTGGCGGCGCTGGTCGCGGCCGAATTCGAGTCGGACGTCGAAGCCCGCGCGATGACGCTGATGCTGCTCGCGACCACGATTGTCTTCTGGCTTGCTCATGTCTGGTCGGACGCGGTCGGCGAACGTGTTGCCGGGGCCGCCGTCACGCTCCGGCGGCTGCGCGGCATCGCCGTGGCGCGATGGCCGCTCGTCGAGGCAGGCCTCGTGCCGGCGGCGCTGCTTGCGCTCAGCTGGATCGGCGTCTACTCGCGTGACGCCGGCGCCGTGCTCGCACTCGCGGCCGCCGTCCTGCAACTTTTCGGCTGGGGCTTCCTCGCCGCTTGGCGGACACGGCAGGAACTCGCGTTCGGGCTGCTTTCGGCAGTCGTCAACGGCGCACTCGGCAGCGCGATCGTCGTGCTTGAGGTCCTTGTGTTGCACTAAGCGCCGAAGACCATCGTCACCGTCGTCGCGGCCGGAACGGCCAAGCACCGCTCCGACTCGGCGCGGTCCTTGTGGCAGCCGCGCTGCGACGCATGGCAGCGAGATGGCAGCACCGCCCGGGATAGTTCGTTGAAGGTTGTTACCAACAAAGGAGGAGCAATGGCTGACGAGAACGTGATCGTCGTTACATTCACGGAGCAAAGCAAGGCGTACCAGGCGTTGAGTGTGCTCAAGCAGTGCGACGCCGAGGGTCGCATTGCGCTGGCGTCTGCGGCGGTGGTGGAACGCACGCCGGAGGGCACGCTGCGCACCCCGGAGGGCGCCGAGAACGTCGGCCCCGTCGGCCTGGCGAGCGGCTCGCTGCTCGGGATGCTCATTGGCGTCCTAGGCGGGCCGGTCGGTGTTCTCGTCGGCTGGGGTGCCGGCGCTCTCGTCGGCGGGGCGTTCGACATCGATCGCCTCGACAAGTCCGATGAGGCGCTCACCGTCTTCGGCAGGGCGATTCCCCCGGGCTCGACCGCGGTTATGGCGACGGTGGCGGAGCCGGCGGTCGAGGTGATCGACGGCGAGATGGCCAAGCTCGGTGGCGAGGTGACGCGCCGGCCGACCGGTGAGGTCGTGGCCGAGCTCGAGGCGTCGGAAGAGGCCGCGAACGCCGCTGCGCTCGAAGCCCGGCGAGAACTGGCCAAGGAGCGCAAGTCGGAGATGAAGGAAGACCTGGAGGAGCGCGTCGGGAAGCTGAAGGAGAAGCTCCGCGTCTCCTGACGAGTGCCTTCTGGTACGGCGACGACGATTTCCCGTGCGGCTCGCTAATCCGAAGATCAGGCCCCGCCAGTCGCGTTGTTAGCGGCTGGCTGCGGCTCTGACGATCGTCGTGTCGAAACCCGGTCACCGCAAGTTCGCCGGGTTTCGCGGTTCTGCGGTCGGTGTGCGAGCCGGCTGATTGGCTATCGGGTGTTCGGTCGACGTCCGGCCGCATTCGGCTAGAGAAAAAACCCTGCAAAAGGAGCCGTTTTCGTTCGTGTCGGATGGGCCCGGGAACGGCGCAGAAGCCGGCGGTCGTCTGCGTCAACGGAGGCAACAGGAAAATGCCTATTTGCAGGGATTTTTACGGGAGCGACGGGACTCGAACCCGCGACCTCCGGCGTGACAGGCCGGCGTTCTAACCAACTGAACTACGCCCCCAAGCGCAGAGCGAAAGCAGTCTAGCCGAGCTAAATCGATGTGAGGCCCAGCTGGCGGAGGAGCGTGACGCCGTCGGAGTAGACGTCCTTGCGCGCGACCTTGCCGTCGGCGATCGGGATCACGTCCATGCCGCGGTACTCGACGGCCTTCCCGGTCGGCTCGACCTCCAGCCCCGCCCGCGACATCTTGCCGAGGTGCGTCCCGCGCGCCGTCCACTCCTGAACGACGAGGTTGTTCCGGATGTACTGGCGCCGCGTCTCGAAGGTCAAATCGGGGAAGACCGTGAAGATCCCGCGGAGCGCGTTGCCGATCGCCTCTTTCCCGACGTTGAGATCGCCGGTCGTGTGATTCTCGAAGACGGAGTCCTCGGTGTGGAGCGCGAGGATCGTGTCGACGTCGTGCTCGTTCCAGGCCTGGTTGTAGACGTCGATGAACTTCTGGAGCGCTGCGCCGTTCAAAGCGGCGGCTAGCGTACCTGCACCCTGTGACCCGGCTCGACTGGATCGTTCTCGGCGTCGTCGCCTTCACGGCGCTGCTGGGGCTGTGGCAGGGCTTCACGATCAGTCTGCTCTCGGCGGCAGGAGTGATCGCCGGCGGCTTCATCGGCGCGCGCGTGGCCCCGCACCTGCTCCCGGACGGCGCCGAGTCGCCGTACACGCCCCTCGTCGCGCTCGCCGGCGCCGCCGGCGGCGCGATCCTGCTCGAGCTCTTCGGCTCGTCGATCGGCGTCGCGATCCGGCGGCGGTTACGGCCGGGCCCGCTGAGGACGGCCGATTCGGTCGGCGGGCTCGCCTTCGGCGCGCTCGCAGGGCTCGCGCTGGTCTGGATCGTCGGGGCGGTCGCGCTGCAGCTCCCGGGCCAGCAGGAGCTGCGGCGCGAGGTGCAGCGGTCGGCGCTGCTCCGCGAGCTCAACGAGCTCGTGCCGCCGCAACGGGCGCTGCGCGCTCTCGCTCGGGTCGATCCCTTCCCTTCGATCGCCGGGCCGGCGCCGCCGGCCGGTCCGCCGGATCCCTCGGTGCTCCGTCAGCCCGGGGTGCGCCGTGCGGCGCCGAGCGTGGTTCGGATTCTCGGCACCGCCTGTGGGCTCGGCGTCTCCGGCTCAGGCTGGGTTGCGGGCAGCGGGGTCGTGATCACGAACGCGCACGTCGTCGCCGGCCAGCGCGATACGACCGTCGACAGCCTGGGTGGCCCGCCGCTGCCGGCCCAGGCGATCGCGTTCGATGCGCGAAACGACGTTGCGGTGCTCCGAGTCGCCGGCCTCGCTGCTCCGGCGCTACAGCAGGCCGAGCCGCGATCCGGCAGCGCGGTCGCAATCCTCGGCTATCCCGAGAACGGTCCCCTGACCGCGAAACCTGGACGCGTTGGGCGCACATCGACCGTGCTGAGCGTCGATGCCTACGGGCGCGGCCCGGTGCCCCGGCGGATCACAAGCCTGCGCGGCCAGGTCCGGCCGGGGAACTCCGGCGGGCCGCTCGTGGACTCGGCGGGACGAGTCGTCGGCACGGTGTTCGCTGCGCGGATCGAGGGCGGCGCCGGCTACGCCGTCCCACCCGACATCGTCGACGACGAGCTCGCCGACTCGCGGGCGGGCCCAGTCTCAACGGGCGACTGCGTCCGCTAGCAGTTCGAGGACGCCGAGCGGCCGCTTGAACGGCGCCACGAGGTAGACGCCGGCGGCGCGGCCGCGCGTGGCCTCGATCAGCTCGCGAGCCATCTCCATCCCGACCTGGGGCCCGTCGGGGCCGGCCTCGCGGAGCGCTTCCTGGAAGCTCTCCGGGACGATGATCCCCGGGACCTCGTTGTGCAGCCGCAGCGCCAGCGGGTGGCTCCATACCGGGAAGATCCCGACCAGGACCGGGATCGGCGAGTCGCCGCCCAGCCGGTCGAGGAACCGGTCGAGGTACTCGATGTCGAAGATGATCTGCGTCATCGCGTACTGGGCGCCGGCGTCGAGCTTCTGCCGGTAGCGCTCGAGCTCGAGGTCGAGATCGTCGGCGGACGGATTCACCGCGACCCCGATGTGGAACGAGGTGGCGGCGTCGATGGCCCGGCCGTTGTAGTCCTCGCCGCGGTTCAGGCGCGCCATCAGCTGGACGAGGCCGATCGCGTCGACGTCGTACACGCCTTGCGAGCCCGGGTAGTCCCCGACCTCGGGCGGATCGCCGGTGATCGCCAGGACGTTCCGGATCCCCTCCGCGTGCGCGCCGAGCAGCTGCGACTCGAGGCCGAGGATGCTGGAGTCGCGGGTCGTCAGGTGCGGAATCGTCTCGATCCCGGTCGCCCGCTGGATCGCGATCGAGAGCATGAGCGCGCTCATGCCGGCGCGCGCCGTGGCGTTGTCGTTGATGTCCACGAATGTCGCGCCGCCCTCCTCCAGGCCGCGGGCGACCTCGAGCATCCCGCGGTGGTTGCCGCCCAGGGGCGGGTCGAGCTGGACGGAGACGACCCACTCCTCCTCCGCGAGCTTTCGGGCGAGCTCGGTCTCCTCGGCTGACTCGATGACGGAGAGGGTGACCTCACGCTCGTGGACGACCAGCGGCGAACGCGCCGTTCGTTCCTCGGCGACGGCCGCAGCGATCGCCTGAATCTCGACCGGGGTCGTGCCGCAGCAGCCGCCGATGATCCGGGCGCCGAGATCGCGGGCATGCGCGGCGAAGTCGCCGAAGTACTCCGGCGTCGCGTGCGGGAACACGAGCCTGTTCCCGGCCAGGCTTGCCAGGCCGATGTTGGGCATGGCCGCAAGTGCCACATCGCCGTTCGTGGAGTGCATCTCGTTCAGCGCTGTTAGCGCCGCCTGGATGCCTGCGCCGTGATTGGCGCCGATCGCCGCCAGCCCCTTGTCCGCAAGCGCGTCGATTGCCTCCTTCGCGGTGACGCCGCCGAGCGTCTCGCCCTGCTCGTCGAACGTGAGCATGGCGACGACCGGCAGGGAGGAGATCTCCTTCACGGCTGCGATCGCGACCAGCAACTCATCCAACTCGAAGAACGTCTCGACCATGAACAGGTCCACTCCCCGCGCCGCCAGCGCGCTCGCCTGCTCCTGGAAGATCCTGCTCCGATACTCGGGCGAGAGATCCGTGAGCTCGCCGAGCGGGCCGATCGAGCCGGCAATGAAGATGTCGCGCCCGGAGATCTCCCGCGCCTCGCGCGCGAGCTTGACGGCAGTGCTGTTGATGCGCTCGACCTCGTCCTCGAGGAAGTGGCTGGCCAGCTTGCGCCGGTTGGCGCCGAAGGTGTTCGTCTCGATCAGGTCGGCGCCGGCGTTGATGAAGCTGACATGGAGCGAGACGACCGCCTCCGGGGCGCGGAGATTCGCCTCCTCTGGGCAGCGAAGGCGGGGGACGGCGCCGGTAACGAGCACGCCCATCCCGCCGTCGGCGACGACGATCGGGCCGGCCCGCAAGCGCTCCTCGAAGCGATTGGCCATGGCGCGAACGTTAGTTGGGGTCAGGTCTTGCGTTGCCACATCCCAATGGTTCGACGCAAGAATGTTTCAACGCAAGACCTGACCCCCTCGCATTCCGGCGACGTTACTTGCTGCTCGCCGGAGCCCGCTGCGGGCGTGGGGTCTCCCGCCCAGGCGGGAGGCCGGGCGGCCCCGGCCGCCCGGGGAAGTACTCGACCCCGGATTGCCGTCCGCGCGGCTGCGGATAGAGCCGGAGCAGCTTGCGCTCCTCCTCGGGCACGCCGACCTTGACGGGGAGGCGGAGCCCCTGCAGGTCGGACGGCATCAGTGGATGATCGTGGGTCCACAACCCCGTGGAGAGGATTCGCGCGACCTCGCGCGCCTGGTCGGGCGGCATGTGCTGCTCCAGCAACTGCGTTGCGAACACACGCACCTGATGGAGCGCCTTCCGGGAGATGTCGGCCAGGATCAGGGTCTCGTCCTTGCGCAGCCCGGGCAGCTCCTCCACCGCCACGAGCGACGCCGCCGGATACGGGCCGACCTGCGGATCGATCGGGCCGAGGGCTGCGTGGCCGTCGACGAGGATCTCGTCGGCCGCCAGCGCGATCATCGTCCCGCCGCTCATCGCGTAGTGCGGAACGACGGCGGTGACCTTTCCGTCGTGATCCGCCAGCGCCGACGCGATCTGGCGGGCGGCGAGCACGAGCCCGCCCGGCGTGTGCAGGATGATCTCGATCGGCCGGCCGGCCGGCGTCTCGCGGATCGCGCGCAGCACGCTCTCGGCGTCGTCGATGTCGATGTGCCGCATCAGCGGGATGCCGAGGAACGAGACCGTCTCCTGCCGGTGGATCAGCGTGATCACGGTCGCGTCCCGCTTCTTCGCCAGTCGCTCGAGCGCTCGGCGCCGGGCGCCGGCCACCAGCCAGCGGTTCAGCGCCGGCTGGAGCAAGATGATGATCAGGACGATCCAGAGGAGATTCCAAGCGCTCACTTGTGCAGGACTCTCCCCTCCATCCCGCCGGCGACGACCACGACCTGGCCGGTGACGTGGCCCGAGAGCTCGTCCGAGGCGAGCACGACGACCTGGCGGGCGATGTCCTCGGGCGTCGCGACTTTCCGCAGCGCCATCGTCCGCGTCAGCTGCTCGATGAACGTTGGATCCTCGAGCTCCTGGCGCGTCATCGGCGACGAAGTCCAGCCCGGGCAGACGGCGTTGACCCGGGCGTGCGGCGCGACCCGGACGACCTCGTTCTTGAGGCTGAGCAGCAGGCCATGGACGACGGCGGACTTCGCGGAAGCGTAATCGGCATGGCCCGCCTCACCGAAGATCCCCGCCGTCGAGCCGATCAACACCAAGCTCCCGTGGCCCTGGCGCGCAACGCCGCGGAGGAAGCCGCGGGCGGTCAGGAAGGTCGAGGTCAGGTTCTCGCGCAGCGTCCGCTCCCAGCGCTCGAGCGAGAGCTCCCAGACGGGCACGTCCTCGCGCGGCCAGAAGCCGGCGACTGCGGCGCAGACGTCGAGCTCGCCCGCCTCCTCGAAGAGGCGCTCGACCTCGTCCTCGCGGGTGAGGTCGGCCTGAACGAGCTGAACGTCGCGGAGGGCCTCGGCGCGCTCACGGCCCTGGTGGTAATGCGCCACGACCTGGGCACCTTCTGCCGCGAACGCCCGGACGCAGGCCGATCCGATTCCGCCCGACGCGCCGGTGACGAGCACCCGCTTCCCGCGCAGACCCGTCTCCACACGGGGAAACTACTCCTATGAAGGTTCACATCATCACTGACATGGAAGGCGTCGCCGGCATCGTCAGAGGTGACCAGACGAATGCCGGCGAGGACCTGTACGAAGAAGGCCGGAAGCTCTACACCGAAGAAATCAACGCAGCGGTGCGCGGAGCGAAGAACGCGGGCGCGACGGAGATCGTGGTCATGGACCACCACGGCGCCGGCAAGGCGTACAGCTTCAACTCGCTCGTTCCCGACCTGCTCGATCCGGCTTGCGAGTACGTCGTCCAGTCGAGCTGGACCTCGTATACGGGCTTCCTGGAGGAAGGCTGCGATGCCTGCCTGCTCGTAGGGATGCACGCGATGGCCGGGACGCCCGACGGCGTGCTCAGCCACACCGTCTCCGGCCGAGAGTGGCGCAGCCTGCGCTTCAACGGCGTCCTGGTGGGGGAGACCGGGATCAACGCCGCGTTCTGCGGGACGTGGAACTGCCCCGTGCTCCTGGTCACCGGCGACGAGGCGGTCTGCCGCGAGGCAAGTGCGCTCCTCGGCGACGGTCTGACCACCGTGGCTGTCAAGAAAGGGCTCGGGATCGCCTCGGCGCGAAACGTGGCGCCGCTCCGGGCCCGCGAGCTGATCGAGGACGGCGCCCGTTCGGCGCTGAGTAAGCTCGACGCGGTGAAGCCCTACGACCCCGGCCGCCCCAGCGAGATCGCCGTCGAGTTCATGACTCCGAGCGAGGTTGTCAAGTACCGCGGCCGGCAAGGCGTCGAGGTCACCGGCGTGGAGTCGGTGGTCAGCCGCGGCGCCGACTGGTGGATGGCCTGGCGGCAGCTCTTCCTCGAGCCTAAGCTGGCCTGATGAGCTTGCCCCCTCGCGAGGAGAGTGCTATTGAGGAAGAGATGGAGGCGAGCGTCGAGGCGATGGGCCTGTACGTCGACCTGAGCGACGGGCAGCTCGTCGCCCGCTGCCGCGCGGGCGACCAAGAGGCGTGGAACGAGCTGGTCGACCGCTTCTCCCGCTACGTCTACGCGATCGCCGTCCAGGCGTTCAAGCTGCCCGAGCACGACGCCGAGGACGTCTTCCAGGAGGTGTTCACGCGCGCGTACGAGCACCTCCACAAGCTGAGAGACGACGACGCGATTCGCCCGTGGCTTGCGCAGCTGACCCGCCGGCTCTGCATCGACCGCCTCCGCGCTGGCGCGCAGGAGCAGCCGGAGGATCTCGTCGAGCCGACCGACGTCGACGACACGGTCGCAAGGCTCGACGACGCACTCGCCGTCCACGAGGCGCTGGCCATCCTTCCCGACAGCTGCCAGGACATCCTCGACCGCTTCTTCGCGCGAGACGAGAGCTATCGGACGATCAGCGAGGCGCTCGACCTGCCGACCGGGACGATCGCAAGCCGGATCTCCCGCTGCCTGGTCAAGCTGCGCGTCGAGCTCGAGGGAAGAACTTCGCCCTCTGCCGCGTCATGAGAGAAGGTGATCGCGTGACCCCCCACGACGAAGAGCACCTGGGAGATCTCTTGAGCGCCCTTCCCCCCGCACCCGAAGCGTGGGTCAGGACCGCGAAGGAGCTGCCGGTGGCGCGGCAGCGGCTCGACGAGATCGTCGAGCGCGCCAAGGCGGACGAGGATTATCGCCGCCGTGTCGTCACCGATCCCGAGAGCGTGCTCGAGGAGGCGGATGTGGTCGCGCACGCCGGGACCATCGAGATCATCCGCCGACGGCTCGACGGGAAGAAGGATCAGCAGAGGTAGAGAATCCTGCCCGTGGGATCCGCGGGCGAACTTCTCGACCTCCCGCTACGGGAATTCCTCGACCGCCTGGCGGCCGAGGAGCCATCACCGGCGGGTGGATCGGCGGCCGCGCTCGGCGTCGCGATGGGGGCGGCGTTGATCGCGAAGGTGGCGAAAGCGTCGCCGAACTGGCCGGAGGCGGGGGCGGTCGTCGCGCAGGCGGAGCGGCTCCGGCGGCGGACCGCGCCTCTGGCGCAGAGTGATGCCGACGTGTACGAGGAGGCGCTCGCCGCGCTCCACCTCCCGGATCAGCTCGAGCCCGAGGTAAAAGACATGGCGCTCGGCCAGGTGCTGGCACGCGCCGCCGAGATCCCGCTCGTGATTGCCGAGGCGGGAGCCGACGTCGCCCGCCTCGCCGCCGAGGTCGCCGACCGGGGCGCACCGGAGCGGCGGGGAGACGCGATCGCCGCGGCGCTGATTGGCGAAGCCGCCGCGCGCGCCGCAGCGAATCTCGTTGCCATCAACCTCACCGTCTCACCTGACGACGAGCGTGTTCTCCGCGCTCGCGCGGTCACCGACCTCGCCTCGGCGGCTGCGCGCGAGGCTCTCGCCACGGCAGCGACGTAGGATCGAGACATGTCTGACGCGGAGCGTGCGACCGAGCGCCAGCTGCCGGCCTGGAGCCTTCCGGCCGGCAGCGCCGAGAGCCTCGAGCTTCCGACGGAGTGGCCCGGCCGCGTCACGAGGGAGTGGGCCTGGGGCGGCTCGACCGGCGAAGGCGTCCGAGTCTGCATCCTCGACAGCGGCGTCGAGGCGAGTCACCCGCTGGTCGGTCACATCGAGGGCGCGGTGGCCGTCGAGGTGGGCGAGGACGACGAGGTCACGGTCGTGGAGGACGCCGAGGGCGATTTGGCCGGCCACGGAACGGCCTGCGCAGGGATCGTCCGCTCGATCGCGCCTAACTGCAGCATCTTCAGCGTCCGCGTGCTCGGCGCCGGCTTCACCGGCAGCGGCACCGCTCTGCTCGGCGGGCTGCACTGGGCCGTCGAGCAGGGGTTCCAGGTCATCAACATGAGCCTCTCGACGACCAAGAGCCAGTTCGCGGGGATGCTCCACGAGGTCGCCGATGCCGCATACTTCCGCCGGACGGTGCTGGTCGCCTCGGCTCACAACATGCCGGTCGAGAGCTACCCGTGGCGATTCTCGTCCGTGATCTCCGTCGGCAGCCACGAAGAGCCGGATCCGCTGGCGTTCTTCTACAACCCGAGCCCTCCGGTTGAGTTCTTCGCGCGCGGTGTCGATGTCGAGGTGGCTTGGCTCGGCGGGGGCACCGCTCGCTCGACCGGCAACAGCTTCGCGACTCCGCACATGAGTGCGATCTGCGCGCTCATCCTCGGCAAGCATCCGGAGCTGACGCCGTTCCAGCTCAAGAACACGCTGTACCTCACGGCATCGAACGTGCAGGGCGCGGATGAGTGACGACCGGCTGAAAGCGGCCGTCGCCGCGGGTGTCCTCGGCGCGGAGGAGGCGCATCGGCGGCTGCTCCAGGCGACGGTCGACACTGCCCGCGGGATCTTCTCCGCGAGGGCGTCATCCGTCTTCCTCTACGACGAGGAGACCGACGAGCTCGTCTTCGAGGCCGTCTCCGGGGAGGGCGCCGAAGAGCTGCTCGGGCAGCGGATCCCGTCGAGCACCGGGATCGCCGGCTGGGTGCTCGTGACGCGGCAGCCGCTCGTGCTCGAGGACGTGACCCAGGACCCGAGGTGGGGTGGCCGTGAGATTTCCGAGCTAACCGGTTATGTCCCGAAGGGGCTGATGGCCGTCCCGCTCCTCTATGAGGAGGACCCGGTCGGAGTCCTCAACGTGCTGGATCGACCGCAGCAGAAGCGCTTCTCGCTCGAGGAGATGGAACTCCTCGGCCTCTTCGCGAACCAGGCGGCAATCGCGCTCGACCTGCTCCGGAAGGCACGCCGTGCCCAGGCGGTGCTCGAGGAGAGCGGCACAGACGTCGAAGCGCTGACGCGGCTCGCCGGTCGGCTCGACGAGCTCGAGGGGAAGAAACGCGAGGCGGGCATCCAGCTCCTGCGCTCCCTCGAGAGCCTCCTGAAACGCTGAAGCCGGAGCTCGCGGCCCCGGCTTCAGAGGTCGTTGGTTGTTGTTCTAGGGCTTGACTTTCGGCGTGAGCCTGTGGCCCTCGACGTCCGGGGGCTCCTCGGCTGCGGCGGCGTACTTGTCCTCTGCCGGCTCCGGCTTCACCCTGTGCGCCTCGACGTCGTCGCCTTCGTCCTGCTTGGCGGCGAAGTCGGCGTCCGGCTTGAACCTCTCGCGATCTTCGGCCACAGAAACTCCTTTCGTTCCTCGGTTGCGTTTCCGACCACTAGACGGTGGTCGGCGGTCAAATCTTCCCACATGGATAGAAAAAGACAATCTCGCGTGGAATGCTCCCTAGGTGAGCGGCGTGCTGAGGGATCGGTTCGGCGACGCCGCGCGCTCGTTCAGCCGCGTCTTCAGGAACCCGAACATCCGCCGGCTCGAAGGGGCGTGGGCAGTCTCGATCATCACCTATTGGGCGTACGGGATCGCGCTGGCGGTGTTCGCATACGGGGAAGGAGGGGCTGCAGCGGTTGGCCTCGTCGGCCTCGTCCGCTTCATCCCCTCCGCGATCGCCTCGCCGTTTACGGCGATGCTCGCCGATCGCTACCGCCGTCAGATCGTGATCATCGTTGCGGAGTTGCTACGCGCTTCATTCGTCGCGCTCACGGTTGTGGTCTTGCTCCTCGACGGCCCGTTCGCGCTCGTCCTCCTGCTCTCGGCGCTGGTGGCGATCGTGAACTCGGCGGAAGGGCCGGCTGAGTCGGCGCTCTTACCGACGCTTGCGGAAACCCCCCGAGAGCTGACGGCGGCAAATGTCGTCTCGAGCACGATCGAGAGCCTTGGCATCTTCGGCGGCCCGGCCATCGGCGGCCTGCTGCTGGCGGCGACGAGCCCTGAGGTCGTCTTCGCCGCGGCGGCCGTCGCGTTCACGCTGTCGGCATTCCTTGTCAGTCGGGTCCGCGTCGAGGGGCAGCAGGAGCGCCCCGAGCCGACGGGCGGAGCGGTCCGTGAGTTGACCGCAGGGTTCGTGACCCTGGCGCGCGAGCCGGGATTGCGGGTGCTCGTCGGGCTGCTCGCGGCGCAGACGCTCGTGGCCGGCGCGCTGAACGTCCTGATCGTCGTCTCTGCCCTGCGGCTGCTCGATCTTGGCGAGGAAGGCGTCGGCTTCCTGAACTCGGCGGTCGGGATCGGGGGCCTCGTCGGGGCAGTGGTATCGGCGGCGCTGATCGGCCGGCGGCTGACCTCGAACTTCCTCGTCGGAATCCTGCTCTGGGGGCTGCCGATCGCCCTGATCGGACTGTTCCCCGAACCGGTTCCGGCGTTGATCTTCCTCGCCGTGGTCGGGCTCGGGAACACGCTCGTCGACGTGTCTGCCTTCACGCTGCTCCAGCGGGCGGTCCCGGACGAGGTGCTGGCGCGGGTGTTCGGCGCGGTGCAGGCGCTGTGGGTGGGGGCGATCGGTATCGGCGCGATCATCGCGCCGCTGTTGATCGCGGCGCTGGACATTCGAGGCGCGCTGATCGTGACCGGCGCGCTGCTTCCCGATCCTCGCGATCGCTGCTTCGCCGGCAACTCTCGCCGCTCGACGAGGTGCCGGTCCCGGAGCGGGAGCTTCAGCTGCTCCGCGGCATCGAGATCTTCAAGCCGCTGCCGCCGCCGGTGCTCGAGAGCCTCGCCCACGCTCTGGTTCCGGTGCGTGTCGCAGCCGGGACGCGAGGTGTTCCGCGAGGGGGAGCTGGGCGATCGGTTCTACATCGTCGCCGACGGGGAGGTCGAGATCATCCAGGGCGGCGAGGTCGTCAACCTGACCGGGCCAGGCGGGTTCTTCGGCGAAATCTCGCTCTTGCGGGATGTCCCGCGGACGGCGACCGTGCGGGCCAAGACCGAGGTCGAACTCCGTGCGCTCGAGCGCGACGAGTTCATCGCCGCGGTCACCGGGCACGCCGCGAGCGCGGAAGCGGCGGACTCGGTCGTCGCGACCCGGCTCAGCTCGCTGCGTCCGGGCCTAGCTTCCGTCTGATTTCGTCGCGCGCCGCCTCGGTCTTCTCGACGTCGAGTCCCATTGCGCGGAGGATCCTCGGTGTCTTCGTGAACTGGACGTCCCCGTAGGCGACGACCTGCAGGTTGTTGCCCCACGGATCGCGGACGACGTTGCCGTGCACTTCGGCACCCGCCTCGCGGGCCGCCGCGAGCGCCCGCTCCTTGTCGTCGACGACCAGCCCGAAGTGGCGATGGTCGTCCGGGGCCTGCCGGCGTCCCTCCGCGAGCGCGATGAACTGGTCGCCGATGTCGATGAAGGCCATCCGGCCCGCCCGGCCACGGAGCGTCAGCTCGAAGATGCGGCCGTAGAAGTCGAGTGCTTCCTCGACGTTGCCGACCTCGAGCGCTACGTGGTTGATCCCGACCAGACGGGTCTTCACGGCCTGACTCTAAGCGACTCGACCGGGGCCGGCCCTAGGCTGACGTCGTGATCGTCTCGATGCACGTTGCGACCGGTGCCGTCGGCGGCCTGCTCACCGGATCTCGAACCGGTGCCGCCCTGCTCGGGCCAGTCCTGCACTTTGCTTGCGACCGGATTCCGCACCAGGACATCGCGTCGCGTCCGTTCGAGATCGCGAGCGGAGTGGGGGGAGTGCTCGCGCTGGGGATCGTGCGCGGGCCGTTCGATCCGACCACGGTTGGCGCGGTCGCTTCGGCAGCGCCGGATCTCGAGCACGTCGTGCGGGTGCCGCGTCCAGGCGGCCGGAAGCTCTTCCCTAGCCACCGGAACCCCGGCTGGCATCCCCCCGGCGGCGTATCGGCGACGGTTCAGCTGCTGGTCGCCGGCGTTCTGCTCGGCGCCGTCCTCGCGACGCGAATCCCTTACCGGCCACCCTCGGATTCCTCACACCGCGCGGCTACGGTCGAGACGTGAGAACGATCCTCCTCGCCGCGCTGCTGCTGCTCGCGGCCGCCCCTCCGGCTGTTGCCGCGAACGGCCCGATCGCGTTCGCCTCGGACGACGCTCTCTGGCGCCTCGACAACGGTGCGGAGCAGCCGCTCCCGAACGGCGATGGAGGCGGTTGGCCAGCGTGGTCGCCCGACGGGTCGCGCATCGCCTTCACGTCCCTTCGCAGAGACGGCATCTGGGTGATGAACGCCGACGGGACGGGCCTTCGCCGCGTGACGACGAGCCCGTCAATCGACGTCGAACCGACGTGGTCGCCCGACGGGCGGCGCCTCGCGTTCGCTCGCAACGTCCCCGGGTACAAGACTGAAGTCTTCGTCGTCGGCGTCGACGGGAAGGGCCTTCGGCGGCTGACGTCCAACCGTGGAGAGGACTTCGAGCCCGATTGGGCGCCGAACGGGAAGCGGATCGCCTGGTCCTTCGTTGCCTCGCGCGCCGGCCACCCCTCGGGCATCTTCACCATGAACCCCGACGCGAGCTCGAAGCGCTACCGCGGCCAAGGGATCGCACCGGACTGGTCGCCGGACGGCCGGCGCTTCGTGTTCACGCTCCGCGGCGAGCTCTGGACGGAGGCCGTCGGCATGACCGACCGACGGCGTCTGCCGGTCGCGCCGGGAGCCGACGCGCGCCCCGAGTGGTCGCCTGACGGCACGCAGATCGCGTTCCTCTCGAGTCAGGGCAGTCCAACCGCTCAGTACCGGCTGTGGCGCGTCGATGCCGACGGCGACAACCGGCGCCTGCTGACGCCCGACCGCGACAGCGTCTCCGCGCTTTCCTGGGCTCCACGCTAGCGCGCCCGCCTCGACAAGCACAATCTGCCTATGGTGATTCAGCGCGCCGCAGGTCTGGTGGCGCTTTCGCTCGTCCTGATCGGCTGCGGCGGCTGGGAGGGCGGCAAGACGCCTGGGACCCAGACCGTCCTGCAGATCAAGGAGTGGCCCGAGGGCGAAGACCGGGGAGCGCCTCGGGAATGGAGGCTCCACTGCGACCTGGCAGGCGGAACTCACCCGGCGCCCGACAAGGCCTGCGAGCAGCTCTTCGACCTGGCCGATCCCTTCGCGCGCACTCCTGGCGACGCCGTCTGCACCCAGGTCTACGGCGGTCCGGCCGTCGCCGAGGTCGAAGGTCTCTACCGGGGAGAGACTGTCGACGCGAGATTCACGCGCGTCGACGGCTGCGAGATCGGACGCTGGGACCGGCACGCGTTCCTGTTCCCGGTTAGGCCGGGCTCGCCCTAGGCCCGTGCGCAGCTGCTACGCGTAGACCGGCGAGAGATCGACGAAGATGCGGTACTCGTCGATCAGATCACCGCCGCGGCGATAGACCGTGACGGCGGGTACCGTGACCCGGCGGTCGTCCATGCGCGTGTACGTGGCCTCGGTTTGGACAATTGTCGTGGCGTCGACGTCCCATTGCTCGACGATGTGATGGCTGATTCCCTTGATCGTGCCGAAGAAGCCGGCGATCGCGACTTCGATCGCATCGCGCCCCACGACCTCGTCCGCGTTCGCGAAGCGAAGCACGCAGTCTCCGGCCAGATACGAGGCGAACGCCTTCGCGTCCATGCGATCGACGTCCGCCAACACATCGGTGGTCGTGCTCATTCGTCTCCTCCTTGTTGCGCGCCGTGGCGGGCTGGTTAATTCCTCCGGAATGGCCGAACCGATTGTCCCAGCCAACGCTTTGAAGGCGGCGGCGATACCGTAAGAGGCGCGTGATCTGTGCTGTCAATCGCTCGAAACGAAGTGCGCCGTGACGGAGCCCCTCCGCGCACCGGTAGATCTTAACTACTCGAACCGGCAGGGCTTCGACGAGCACTTCATCGGCATCGGCGTCCGCCTACCCGAGGTAGCCGCGGCCGCGAGGCGCATCGACCCCGGCGGTGCTACGAACGAAACTGACTCAGTTCTCCGCTACGAGCACTTCAGCATTGCGATGAGCCCGTCGCGGAAGCTGGCCTACTACGTGGCCGTCAACATCGACGGCGCCCGATCGATCGACGTTGGCCCGCGTGGAGACGACGTCTGGATCTTCGACGAACGCATTCCCGAGGGGCTGCAGATGGGGAACTGGCTCTACGACGACAACGACTTCGATCGGGGTCATCTCGTCCGGCGTCTCGACCCGGTATGGGGTGACTCTCGAGAAGAGGCTCTGCGCGCGGAAGCCGATACCTTCCACTTCACGAACTGTGCGCCCCAGCATTGGCGCTTCAACAGGCGGCGGGAGTTCTGGCAGGGGATCGAGAGCTACATTCTCGACAACGTCAGCCTGCACGACCTACGGATCTCGCTCTTCACGGGGCCGGTCCTCGCCGACGATGATCCGGAGATGGAGGACACTCGGGTTCCACGCGACTACTGGAAGCTGGTCGCAATGCGCAGGCAGGACGGCTCGCTCGCGACCGCGGCCTACATACTCTCGCAGGGGGAGCTGCTCAAGGCTCCACCTGAAGAGTTCGTCTTTGGCGAGTACAAGACGTTCCAGGTGAGCGTGTCCGAACTCGAGACCCGAACGCGGCTGACCTTCGGCGAGCTCCGTCTCCACGACTCATTGGCGCGCCGCCAAGATGAGAGGGGCATCGAGGTGCCAGAGAGGATCGAGCTACAGCAGCACGAGCAAATGATCGTCTAGCCTGCGGCGGCTGAATGCCGCGAAAGGCGAGATCATATGGTCGCCCCGAGCTCATTCAGAACAGCGCCGGCTTTCCGGGCTGAGACTGCATTTCCCTTTTGCTCGAACAGTTGAAGCGCGCGCTCGACGACCGGCAACGCCTCGTCGGCTCGGCCTGCGAGCTCCAGGACCTCGGCCAGATCCATCAGCGCGCGACCCTGGCTGTTGAGGCCATCGGTCTGCTCTGCGAGAGCGACCGCCCTCCGGGCAAGCTCCTCGGCGGCCGCAAACTCATTGCGCCTCGCCAGGATCTTCGCGCGCACGGCGCGCCACGAGATCTGTGAAGCCATGTCCGCCGTCGCTGCCAGTTCTTCGCTTGCGTCCGTGAACCGCTCCGCTTCTTCGAAGCGACCCTGGGCATAGATCGCTCGAGCCAATTCCGCCGCAACCATCGAGAGTAGCTCTCGCTCGCCCATCTCTTCGAGTGCGCCGTAGCCCGAGCGGAGCTCTCGCTCCGCCGCGGTCGGATCCTCGGCGAGCATCTCGATCTCACCCGAGAGAAGTGAAAACCCGGCCAGCCAAACCCGAAAGCCCAGCTCCTCCGAGATGGCTCTTCCCCGAGCGAGGAGGCCTCGCGCATCCTCGAATTGACCCGACAGAGCATGAAGGCCGGCAAGACAGACGAGGCAGGTCGACTGGACGACCGGCGCTTCCGCCGCGCGGCCGAGGATCGCGTCGGCGCGGTGAATCGCCTCGGGTACGGGCGTTGGGCCGTAGTAGATCGCCATGGGTAGCCGCATTAGAGCGACTGCCGCTTCCCGTGCATCGCCAGCGCGCTCGGCGTGGGCGAGTGCTCGCTCCAGCGCTCGCTCGTGCTCATTCCACTGGTTCATCATCCAGTGGACATCGCCAATCCGGCGCCAGGCCTTTGCGAGCCCGCGATCGTCTCCGAGCTCCTCGAGCCCGAAGAGTGCCCCTTCCGCGACCTGGCGGAGTTCGTCGACGCCGCACTCCGGATCGGTTAGCGCGCGAAGGAACGCCCGCTCGAGCTGCGCATGGAGCTCGACGCGCTGGTTCTGGGCGGCGGCGGCAGCCTCAATGGTCTCGGTCAGCACCTCATCGGCATCGGCAAATTCCCCGGCGAGGACGAGTGCAGCGCCCAGTTCACCGAGGAGCTCTTCGCGCCCGGACATGTCTGCTGTGAGGAGTGCCTTCGCGCGGCCGAGGAGCTTGGTCGCTGCGGAAACGTCCCCACGCACGACGGCGCGCCGCCCGGCAGCTGCGAGGCGCTCTCTCGCCCGCGCCGCGAGATCGCGCGTACGCTCATCGCCCGCCCCGAGCTCGCTCCAATAGCGGAAGGCCTGCTCGAGGTGATAGCCGAGGATCTCTTCAACCTCGACCGAGCCCTCGGCACGCTCTTTCTCGATCCAGAGAGCGAAACGCTCGTGCAGCTCGGCACGAACCCGCTTCGGAAGCCCGGCGTAAGCAGCGTCGCAAATAAGGAGATGGCGAAAGCGGTAAGCCTTCTCGCCGGGCACCATGGAGCGGTCCGGGCGGATGAGCTCCTTCCGGACGAGGAGTTGAAGGTTCGTCCCGACCGCAGAACGTGCACTCTCGGGCGAGAGATCGGCCACTGCCGCTTCCCAGAAGCGCATCCCGATGACCGCGGCTCGCTCGAGCACGCCGCGCTCTCCTGCGCTCAGGCGGTCGAGGCGCTCACTGAGCAACGCCTGAATCGTGGGCGGGACTTCGATCTCGCCCTCCCATCCCTCTCTCTCCGCGAGCAGCGCCACCATCTGCTCGACGAAGAGCGGGTTCCCGTCGGCCGCCTCTAGGATCCCCTGGCGAGCGGCGGGGGCGAACTCGGCCTCGCCTTTCAGGTTGTCGATGAGGTCGCTCGACTGCTTCTCACTCAGCGGCTCGAGCAGGATCGACGTTGCGTTCAGCTTGCCGCCGCCCCACTGCGGTCGCCGTTCGAGGAGCTCGGGGCGCGCGAGACAGACGAGGAGGACCGGACTGTCCCGGGTCCACTCTCCGAGGTAATCGACGAGGTCGAGGAACAGCTCCTCGCCCCAGTGGACGTCATCAAAGGAAAGCACGACGGGCCGCGAGCGGGAGACCGACTCGAGGAGCCGCCGCATGGCCCAGAACGTCTCCTCGGTCGAGACCGGTTCGTGGCTGAATCCAACCGCGGCGCCGATCCGCGCGGCGATCATCTCCGCCTTAGGATCATCGGCGAGCACACCTGCGATCCGGCGTTGGGCCTCATCGGACGGCAATTCGCGATCGATTGATGCGGCCGCGCGTACGACATCGGCCAGCGGCCAGAAGGTAATACCCTCGCCGTACGGGAGACAGCGGCCAAGCAGCACCGTGGCCTGGCCCTCGACCTCCCTCAAGAGTTCACGCACGAGTCGAGACTTTCCAATCCCCGCCGGGCCAAGGACCGTGAAGAAGTGGCCGGTCCCAACCGACGACGCTCGGTCGAACGCCTCGCGAAGCAGGGAAAGTTCACGCTCCCGCCCCACTAACGTCGCGTCGAGCCGACGCTCGAACGCGGGTGCCCCAGTGAGCACGGCGAGCAGGCGCCAGACCGGGGCCGTCTCAGCCTTGCCCTTCAGCGAAATCTCGACGGGCTCAACGAGCGCGGCATTACGGACGAGGCGGTAAGTCGCGTCGCCGATCAAGATCTCGCTCGCGGCGGCCGCCTGCTCCAGCCGCTTGGCGACGACGACTACGTCGCCGGTGACGAAATCCTGGTCGGCCGAGGGGTTGCCGGCGACTACCTCGCCCGTGTTGACGCCGGTGCGGACCGAGAGCCGGACACCGTGCTCGCGCTGGAGGCGCTCGTTGAGCGCAGCCAGTTCCCCACGAAGCTCGACCGCTGCCCGAACAGCCCGCAGAGCGTCGTCCTCGTGCGTGCGCGGGATTCCGAACACCGCCATGACTGCGTCGCCGATGAACTTCTCGACCGTCCCGCCATGGCGTTCGATCACGGACCGCGCTTTTGCGAAGTAGGCCGTCTGGACGCGTCGCAACGACTCGGCATCGAGCCTCTCGCCGAGCAGGGTCGAACCTACCCAGTCGCAGAACAGGACGCTAACGACCTTGCGCGTTTCCTGCGCCTGGGTGAGCCGTGCGCCGCAGGCCGGGCAGAACCGGGCTTCGGCCGGCACGTCCGCACCGCAGGTGGCACACGCGGCCATGCCTTGAGTCTAGGAAAGACCTATAGGGCCACCGAGGCGTCACGCCGAACGCGGCAGAGATCCATCGTCTGCGAAGAGACGTGCTCTCCGTGGCGCGGGGAAGCCATCATCCCGTAACGGAGGCCCATGGCTGGAAGGCGTTCTCGACTCCGTGTAGGGCCGGCGCGAGTTCGGGGTAGTGCCTGAGGAGTACGTCCCTCATGGTCGTTCTGCTGATCCAGTCGAGGCCGAGCTGCGTGTAGACCTCCGGCCTGTAATCGTTCGTGAAGAAGCGATCGCTCTTCAAGCGGCGAGACGCCATCAGAGCGAAGACACGGAAGGCGGTGTCGCTGAAGCCGAAGCCCTTCGGGAGAGGCTCCGCATAGAGCCCGACCATGAGATCGAGCCGGTCGAGCTCACCGTAAACGTCGCGCAGTTCCTTCGCCGCCTTCGCGCTGGAGGTCAGCTCTTCGAACGAGCTCACCGGTCGACGGTGGAAGAGTTCACGAAACTCCTTGTAACGGGGGACGCCGCGCTCTCGGATCCGCATGATGTCCATCGCGGCGAGATCGATCGTCCCAGATCCGTCAGGACGCTCGAAGTTCTGGAGGAACCTCGGGTAGTTGTGCAGCGTGATCAAACCTGGATGGGCGCAGCCGAACGAGTACAAGCTGGTTGGCATCCCGAACTCGAGCAGCACCTCACGCGCCTTGAGCGCTCCCAGCTCGGGAAAGTCGCGCGTGTCGATCGGTTTACCGTCTTCGAGCGAGAGGAACGTGAACTCGTCCGGCAGGAGCGGGTGCATCCTGTAGACCGCCACGAACTCCTCGGTCAACGAGTAGGGGACGCCGTGGTGGTCGGTCGGTGATCCCGGAATCCCACTCAGCCAGTCGCTCTTGCCGATTCGGCCGAACCGCTTCGTAAAACGCTCGCCCAACAGCCCGTACCAGTTGGCGTTCATGCCCTTGACCGTCGTCGGGTGATCGATGATCGCGGGTGTCCACTCGACGGTGTGAATCTTTGCCATGAGCGCGGCGTTGACAAGCCGTGCTTTGTGGTAGAGCCCGTCGTCGGTCAAGTTCGGGTATTCGCGCCGCAGCGCATCGCAGATGGCGTTGTGCTCGTGCATGAAGAGCGTGTGTAGGAGGCCGAGGCCGACCCAGAAGTTGCCGGCCACGCCGGAGAGGTCCTTCTCCTGCACGAGGTCGGCGGGGGGAAGACCGTCGGCGGCGAACCTCAGTCGACCGCCGTCGGCCCTGACCCGCGCAGCAAAGTCCTCGTTGGCCCCGTAGATCTGGGAGGCATCCCACCAGTGGCTATCCGATGTCAGAAAGGTGGGCGCCGAGCCGTCGCCCTTGCCACTCGGGTCCCGCTGAGTACGCTGGATCGTCATCGGCCGCTGCGGCCACGGGTCGTCGGCCGCAAGTGGAATCTCGAATGGCTTCGCCTCCTTGTCGACCTCATGGCTGAACCAGTCGTGCACCTCAAACTGGAGCCAAGCTGCGGCCAGCACGTTGACCGACTCGGCGGGGATGAAGCTCTCCCGAGTGAGAAGCTCGCGGCTGACGAGCCGGGGGCTTGGCTCGAGCAGGTCGGGTTCCCGCTCAGGAACTGTGCGCGCGAGCGGGACGTTGCGTCCAAAGCGAGTCTGGAGGCTCCCCATCGAGGGCTGCAAGACGTCGTTGTAACTCCCATCGATCGTCCGCACGTTCAGGTCTGACGGTGGCGACGGTGGGGGCTTGACGAGCCCCGTGTCGAAGAGGTTCTCCCGGCGGAGCCGCTTCCGGAGGTAGGCGACTGTGAGAAGGCCCACGAGCTTCGGAAGCCGATCCCACCCGTATTTCCTGTCGAGGCCGGACGCGAGAGCGCTGAAGAGGCCCATCCGAGTCGTAACCCTCCTTTCGGCCATGAAACCCCCTTTCGGCGACCAGGTCAACCTGAAAGACTCAAGGACGTGGAGCTCGCACCGGGCATCCGGGCGATTGGCGGACGGACAGGCGGCCAGGTGCATGCCTTCCTAATCGGGGAGGGCACCGACCTCACCCTGATCGACACGCTTTACGAGACTGACGGCCGACTCGTCTTCGAGGAGATCTCGCGCCTAGGCCACTCAATCTCGGATCTCAAGCGAATCGTGCTCACGCACGCCCATCGCTCGCACCTAGGCGGCCTGGCGGAGCTGAAGCGGCAGAGCGGAGCCACCGTCTACTCGCATGAGTGGGAGGCGGACATCGTCGCCGGCGAGCGCAAGGCGCAGGCGGTCACGATCCTCCCGCGACGCCCGCTTCGCGCCTACATCCCCTTCCAAGTCGGCCTCGCGCTCGGGTTCGGCAAGCACCCGCCGTGTCCCGTCGACGAGACGCTCGTGGACGAAGACGAGATCGCCGGGTTTCGCGCGCTGCATACACCGGGCCACACGCCGGGGCACCTCGCCTTCTACTCCGAGGAGCACGGCGTCCTTCTCTCCGGCGACTCGATCGCGACCTGGCCGAGGTTTGAGGCCGGGTGGCCCGCCTTCAATCTCAACCCGCAGGAGCAGCGGGAGTCGCTTCGGCGCATGGCGGCACTCGAGCCGAAGACGGTCGGCGTCGGACACGGGTCGCCCATCACCGATGAAACGGCCGACCGCGTGCACAGCCTCGTCGAGCGTTAGCACGGCTCGCGTTATTCGGCGAGAACCGTGACGAGGTCGCTCACGGGCTTAACGGCCTCGCCGCCGAAGGCGGTAATGCGGTACACGCCCTCGGGCAGCGGGCCGAGCTCGGCCGCGTGCCAGCCCTCGTCACTCGGCGTCAGCGGCTTTCGCGCCCGCTCTTCCCCGCTCTCGACATCGACGGCGACCGCGACGAGCTCTTCGACCGAATCCTCGTCAGGCTGCGCCTGCACCACGACTGGCTCGGAGGGGGAGTAGAGGTCGTCGACGTCGAGCGCGAGGTCGACCATCTGCACAGCGTCCGGCAAGTCGCGGTACAGCTGCCACGCGATCACGTTGCCGGTGAGAACGCCGGTGAGCTGGAGCAGGACGTGGTCGTCGTTCTGCAGCGATGCGTGCCGCTCGGCGGAGAATGCCGCGCCTTTGTCGTCCTCGAGCTCGAGGGGGGTCGCCGACGGGCGGGGCACCGTCCCGTCGCCCCCGGGATCCTCGCCGCCGATCCTCCGCTGCAGCTTGATCCGGTCGCCGTCCCGCAAAGCTGCCTGCTGGGTCGGCTGCTTGATGCCAACGACGCGGCTGAGGCCGTAGCGGCCCCGGACGTAAGCCTCGTCCAGAAGATGCGCGTCGACAGCGTCGCGGATCTCACGATGGAAGTCGAGCGCGGCCTTCGCCTTCGCGAGGTCGAGGTGTGGGATGTCCGTCTCGTCGACGCGGACAAGGTTGCCGTCACCGAGGTCGTACGCTGGATACGTCGGGAGGAGCTGATGGATGGCCGTGAAGGACCGCGCAACCTCGGTCAGGTCGAAGAACTTGATCTTCTTGCCGTTGACGAGCGTGTCGAGCGCGTTCAGCGAGCCCCGATACGGTGTGCCGAACGTGACGAGCGTCCGCGTGTCACGCCATCCGTCGAGGCACTCGAGGAAGTAGCGAGCGATCAGGCCGCCCATGGAGTGGCCGACGAGGACGAGCTTCGCGTCGCGCGCCCCGCTCGCCGTCCGCCAGGCCTCCAGCCACGCGCGTCCTTGGCGCGCGAGCCGCCGCGCGGCGACGCGGTTGTCACGCCGCCAGTCGTACGGGAACTCGAAGAGGTTCCTCTCCCGCTTGACGTCGAACGTCTCTTCGATGTACCGCATCATCTTCGTGTAGCCGTCGACCTTCCAGAAGCCGGGGAGCAGGTGCACGTCCCGGATGACCTCGGGCGCAGTAATCCCGTCGCCGAGGTCGTCGACGTCTGGCGGGTCCCGCTCGAGCTTGAGGTCGCGGATGCTTCCACCGAGCGTGCTCAGCGCGCTGAGCACAGCGCCGCCGGAGATGTTCCAAACGTCCCTGCCGTCTTTCCGAAGGACGCTCCCCGTGATCCCCGGGATACAGACGATGACGTCGCGCATCATCTTCTTAGGCACGAGACCTCCTCTCGCCTCAGGTCACCTTGTCAGATCCTGTCAAGACGCGACCGGGTACCCCGATCACGGCGGGCGCCTGCGGGAAAGCACGCCCTTGACAACCTTCCTTTGACCTGCGTATCAAGGGTTTGAGAGCGTCCCGCACGTCCGGAAGGGGAAGCCGTCGAATGGCTGACAAACCACGGATCATCACTGCACGCTCCCTCGGGCTCACGTTCCAAGACTTGTTCGGTCAGCTCGGACCGGAGGAGAACGTGAGCGGCCATCACAGCGCCGGCGCCCGCGCAAGGAACTGGCGCGAAGGAAGCGCGCGGGTAAGACAGTTTCATGCAGACCACAAGGCGAAGGGATGGGGCGGCATTGGCTACCACTTCGTCATCGTCGACGACGGCACGCTGATCTGCGCACGCCCGACCATCCTGAAGGGCGCGCACGTCGGAGCGCACAACACTCGAAACCTCGGCGTCAACTGTCCTGCCACGACCGGCGACCGGCCGACGCCGCAGCAGAGGGCGACGTATCAATGGCTGCTGGAGAACGCTCACACGGCCGCGATGCCCAAGGAGCACAGAACGGACCGGGACTTGCGGCAGGCGCAGCTCTTCGGTCACCGCGACTGGAGCGGTCACCACAGCAACGCTTGCCCGGGCACCTTTTACGGGATGTTCAAGGCCGGCCTCGCTCGCGAGATTCCGCCTGACCTCGAAGATGCGGAGATTCCGAAGGGGCCGGAGGAGTACGGGGAGGCGACGAAGCACGGCACGACCGTGGCGGATCATCGCCACGTCTCGCCGGAGGAGGCGGGGGCGGCGAAGAACACGGACGAGGCTGAGGAAAAGCTTCCGGAGGCAGATCCTGAGTTCGACGAAGAACTGAAGGCCGAGGCGCCGCATTCATGAGTGAGACGTTTGCCCAGGATTTGGAGGGGTCGAACTTCCGCCCCGATCCGCCCGAGGGCGAAGCCGACGAGGAAGAGCCCGGGTCGCTCGAACTCGAGGAGGGTGAGTCCCGCGGGCCGGGTCCGGATCGGCTCAGCGGGCCGGGAGCAGACTTCATCGCCCGCTTCGAGGGTTGCGTCCTGCGTCTCTACAACGACCCGACGAACAACGCCACGATCGGTGTGGGCCATCTCGTTCACATGGGGCCGATCAACGGCAGCGAGCCGGCCGAGTTCAAGAAGGGCATAACTCGAGAGCGAGCACTGACGCTGCTCAGGGAGGACGCGAAGCAGGCGGCCCGGGCGGTCCGTCGCGCGATTACGCCGCCGCTCAAGCAGACGGAGTTCGACGCGCTGGTGAGCTTCACATTCAATTGCGGCGAGGGGAGCCTGCGGCAGCTCGACCCTGCGCCGAAAACTCAACGCCGGTAACCGCCCAGCGGTCCGATCCGAGCTCATGAAGTGGGTGTACTCGGGTGGCAAGAAGCTTCCGGGGCTCGTCCGGCGCCGCCAGGCCGAAGGGGCGTTGTTCGCCAACGGCAAGTACAACTAGGCGAGCCCTATCGCCGGCGGACGCTCTCGCAGCCGACGAGCCTGTCGACGCGGTCGGCGCGCACGGTGTCGCGTCCGCGGCCGCACACGATTGTGTCCCGAGCTCGGTCGACCGCGAAGATCCGGTCGCGCCCGGGCCCTCCTTGCATCGTGTCGCGGCCTGCTTCCCCGTAGAGCCGGTCGGATCCCGTGCCGCCGCTCACCGTGTCGTCGCCTTGGCCGCCCCTGACTTCGTCGTTGCCACCTTCGCCATACAGGCAGTCGTTTCCACCGAGACCGCGGATGCGGTCGCTTCCCGCGCGGCCGTAGATTGCATCGCTACGCGCCCCGCCGTTGAGCCGGTCGGCGCGCGGCCCGCCGACTTTGCGGAGGGCGCAATGCCGTGGCGGCGGTGGTGGTTGTGGTTGTGGTTGCGGCGGTGGTGGTGGCGGCGGCGGCGGTGGCGCGGGACCGAACACCGCCTTGATCGAAGTCGAGCGCAGCGCAGGGTAGCGGCAGGTCGTATCCGAGACGCAGAATGGACGGCCTCCCTGCCAGCGGAGGAACCTTGATCCGGCCGCGGCGTCGGCCGTCAGTCTCGGATGCTCGTCCTGCTGGAACCTTGCGGAGCAGAAGGATCCGCAGCTGATGGCGTCACTCAGCCGAGAGCGGCTCGACGTCACCGT
The DNA here is from genome assembly GCA_963752845.1 of uncultured Actinomycetes bacterium. Classification (GTDB taxonomy): domain Bacteria; phylum Actinomycetota; class Thermoleophilia; order Gaiellales; family Gaiellaceae; genus JACDAN01. Next base: position 35,983 of record CAVVZV010000005.1, read on the forward strand.
CCCCGCGGCCGTCGGCTCGACGACAACCCGGAGAGTGACGTTCTTGCGCGGCGGGACGACCGTCTCGGGCTCCGCTGCGTCCTTGAACTTCGCTCCAACGACGTCGTTGCCCGTGAGTCGGAGCGTGCAAGTTGGGGAGTCGCCGTCCTCGTGACATGCAGCGAGGTAATAGTTGGGTACAGAAGGATCTTGTGTGACGTCGTCGTTTTTCGCGATCCAGCCTTCGAACTGTGTGGCTGGCTCTGCCGTTAGCGTGACCTCGTCGAACGCTTTGAACGTTTCGGAGGTGCAATTCGTCGAGGGCGAGCAGACGATTTTGGTCTCGCCGTCTGAGGCTTTCACTGTAATCGACTCGTTAGGCGTGTCGCCAAACGCAGCTGCAATCCTGAGGCTTGTTGGTGTCCAGGTTGCTACGACCGTGCGACCCGAGTCCATGGTCACGCTACAAGCGCCGCTCTCCTCGCAATCGAACTCACTCCAGCCCACGAAGCCAGTCGCATTTACGGGCGCCAGTGTGACTCGTTGGCCAACGCCGATCGTGTATCGGCAACCATGGGCATCTCCCATATCCGTGAACTTGCACGGCTCGCCGGCATCCGGCACGCCTGTAGATGCACACGCCCCGCCACCGTCGACAACACAGGTGACGGCCGGAATCGCTGGATCGGCGGGGTCATTTCCCACACCAGTCACGATCACCTCCAGCGTCACGTCGGTCTGCGCACTAGTGACACTGGCCCGAGCCTCCAGCACCGTCGAAGTCGCGGGGACGAGCACGAGCAGCGCCCCGAGCGCGAGGATTACGAGGAGGCGACGGTGCCGAGACTGGTGGCGTTCGTTGAGGGCGGGCGGAATCGTGGATCCTCCTTGTGCGCCTTGCCTCGACAATCGCACCCGCCTTCGGGGTTGTCAATCGCAGCGCCGGAACGCATCCTCCTCGCGCGCCCGAACATCGGGCGTGACGCGGCTCGCGGCGAGACAGACGAGCGAGCGGAGTGGGCGGCATTCCGCGCAGTCGAACACGGTGACTCGGCCGCTGGCGCCCGCAACCGCCACGCGTCGGCCACGCGGCGCGAAGGCGACGCCCTCGAGCCGGGCCGCACGGGGTCGAAGCGTCGTCACGAGGTCACCACCGGGCACCGTCCAAACCTTCGCGATCCCATCGTGGCCGGCCGTGGCCAGAAACTGCCCGTCAGCGCTGAACGCGACGGCGGCGACGGTGTCGCTGTGACCGGTGAGCACCGCACTGCGCTTCCGCGAGGTCAGATCCCAGAGGAGGGCCGCGCCACTGGAGCTGCCGGCGGCGATGAGGGTACCGCTCGCGTCGAAGGCAACGCTCGTCAGCTCGCCGCGGCCATGGAGTACTGCCACAGACGCGCCGTCGGCGACGCGCCACACGCGAACTTTGTCCTGGCCGGCGCCGGCGAGTAAGGCACCCGTCGGTGAGAAGGCGACGCCGTCGGCCCGTTGGCCGAAACCGCCACGCGTCATCACCTGCTTCCGCTGTCGCCAGCGCCAGAGACGAATGACCGTTTCGTCGCCGGCGCCGGCTTGCCCCGCGGTGGCGATCAGCCGTCCGTCCGGCGAGAACGCTGCGTCGTAGAGTGACCGATCCCCAGACTGCCCAAGCGTCGCGAGGAGCGCTCCTGAGGCGCTTCTCCAGACCTTCGCCGTCCCGTCGTTGCCTGCTGTGACGACGAGGCGTCCGTCGTGGCTGAACCCCGCGCGTTCGACCCACTCGTCGGCTCGATGTGCATGTCCCAAAGCCCGCAGGAGGCGTCCGCTCTCCACGTTCCAGAGCGGCGCCGTCAAATCCTCGCTTGCGGCCACGACGCGTTCGCCGCTTGGGTCGAAGTCGACGTCGCGCAGCGTCTGGTCGTTTCGAGCGGCTAGCTCAGCGCTAATCGGATCCGACGCTGCGGCCCAGACCCTGATCGTGCCGTCGTCGCCGCCTGTGACGACCGCCTTCCCGTTTGGCGCGAAGGACGCGCTCTCGACGATGTCGCCGTGGCCGCGGAGCTCGGCAAGCGACCTTCCGGTGCCCACGTCCCAGATGCGGGCGGTCTCGTCGTCACTCGCAGTGACCAGGGACCTGCCATCCGGGCTGAAGGCGAGGCTCGTGATCGGACCCGAGTGTCCATTCAGCTCCACTGCCCCCGAGCGTAAGTTCCAGACACGCGCGAGGCCGCCTCCGTCGCCGGTTGCAACGTGCTTGCCGTCCGGACTGACCGCGACTGCCCATACCGCGTTCCTGTTCGAGCGAAAGACTCTCGGGCGCTTTGTGCGAAGGGTCCAGACGACGGCTCGGGACCCCTTGGCCGCGGCCAATACGGACCCGTCGCCGCTGAACGAAACCGCTCTTACCGACTGCATGCCAGGCGGCCGGAGCTCCTCCTTCAGCATGCCCGTCTCAGTCCGCCACAGTCGGACGGCGCCGTCGAAGTCGCCAGTCGCCACCAGCTTGCCATTCGGGCTGAAGGCTGCCGCAAACGGTTGTCCAGCCGCGTCGAAGGTTGCGACCGGCCGCCGTCTGCCCTCCCCGGTCGACCAAACGACAACCCCCGCCTTGCCGGCGCCGAGCAGGCGCCTTCCGTCGTGGCTGAAGTGGACGTGCTCTGCGGGAACGCGCGCAAGCTGAAGCGTGGCCTCTGGCTTCCCCGTTCGAAGCGTCCAGGTGTGAATGCTGCCGTCCTCGAGGGCAGCAGCCGCCAGCCGCCCTGTCGGATCGACAGCCGTGTCGACGACCGGTGCGCCCGCATCGATGGTCGTGCGCAGTCGGGAGCTGTGTAGGGCCTGACGGAGCGCGTCAGCGGCCTCGTTCGTGTGCGCGGTCGTCGCAGCGCGCGTGGCGAGCGCGAGGCTCTGCTCCGGGTCGTTGTCGCGTGCCGCGATCGCCTCGGCCGCAAGCTGACGAGACAGCGCGATGCGCGCCTCGCGTCTCGCCTCGTTGCGCTGGAACAGGGCGAGCAGCGCCAGACTCAATGACACCGCCACGGCGACGAGCGCAGCACCGACGAGGATGCGCTGGCGCCGCGTCGCCGCACGCCGGCCCTCGAGCGTGTACTCCAGCTGCAGCGGCGTCGGCTGCGGATCGCGTTCCGCGGTCTGCGATGCGACCCAGCGCTCCGCATCCGCCAGGTCGCGGCCCCGCAAGAGGTAGCTTCCGTCTCTGCCTTCCCTCTCCCACTCGAGTGCCCGCCCGAGGAGCCTCGTGTGGGCGCTCACCCACTCCAGGTCGGTGTCGAGGGCGGAGACGAGGGTCTCGAACGAGGCGCCGTAGTCATCCTCGTCGCGGAAGAACGTCCAGTTCCGAGCAGAGAGCGACTCCGGCATGGGTTGGCGGTCGGCATCGCGGCGGACGACGGGCACGAGGCGCTTGCGCTGCTCCAGCGCGTGCCCGAGCTCCCGCGCGCAGACCTCGGAGGTCAGCGAATCCGGGCTGATGACGAAGAGGAAGTTGTCCGAGGACTCGACGCCCTCGAAGACCTCCTCGAGCCACTCCGCGGTCGGGAGAATGTCCTGCCAGTCGACCCAGACGTCCTTCCCGCTCGCGACGAGCGAGGCGTTAAGCCTCTGGACGAACTCGAGGTCGCGGCGTGAGTAGGAGATGAAGACGTCGGGCATCAGGCCTTCCCCGCCTCTACGCCTCACGAGGCTTGCGCTCTGCCTCGCCGGCGACTCCCTCCACGTAGTCCTCGACCTCTTGGCCGAGAGTCTGCTCCACGCGGGAGACAAAGTCGGGGAACACGTCTAGGTACGCCGCGTTCGGCCGGTTGTAGGGGCCGCTCAGCTCCGCGAAGCTCCAGCCCTCGGACTTGAGCCGCTCGACCGTCGCGCGGTAGTGGCGCCAGCGGGCGCCGAAGTGGAAGAAACCGTCGATCGCGGCACTCGCGGCGACGAGCAAGCTGATTGCGAAGGTGGCCCAGTCAACCGCGGTGTCGGCATTGCCGGTGAGGCTCAGCGACAGCAGCGCGGGAATGACGACCGCGCCGAGGACGGTCAACAGACGGAGCGCGTAGTAGCGACGTCGCGCGCTGCCGGCCGCACGCTCCATCCAGAGAACCTGGTCGAGCCAGCGCGAGCGGAGGAACTGTTCCTGCTGATCGGGGAGACCGATGGAGTCGACCAGCTTCCCGAGGTCTCGCTCCAGCCTTGCGGTCTCCGATCCCTTCCCCGCCACTACTCGTCGCCCCCGAGGAGCTGTCGGACCACAGTTCCGACTGACTCGCCTTCGTCCATGGGCTCGGTGGCGACGAGCAGGCCCGAGGATGCGAGCGGCTCAACGCGCCGATCTGACTGTGTTCCGAGCAGATGGGCGACGACGGCATCCGCGGTACCCCCGCTTCCGGCGACGGCGACGATCGAGCGGCCTTCGGCGATGCTCGCGGACACGTCCGTCCAGGAGATCTCGCCGCCGTTCACGAGCAGCGTCAGCGAGGGCTCCCCGTTGGCAAGGGCGCTGGCCAGTCGGGCGATCCAGGGCGATTCCTCACCCCAGCCCTCCCCTGCGACGAGCAGGAAATGGGAGTGGTTCGGCTCGAGTTGGACGGCGTCGGGCCCAGATGCCTCGCCCGGCACGGCGACGTTTCCGATCGCCGCGACTCCGATCAAGGGGAAGCTCAACTCCAATTGCGCACGCGCCCTCCCAATGAGCTGCACGACTCCCGAGTCCGTCGCCCCGTCGATCACCTGGGCGCCCGCCTCCTCGACGAGCGGCGCGATCGTGTCGACGAACAGCGCCCGGAGCTGATCCAGGGCCGCACCCGTCAAGCCGTCCGCGCCGCCGACGAGCACGAGTGTCGGTCCCGAGGCGAGGCCGAGTGCCCGGAGCGCGCGGGGAAGCTCGTCCATCGAGCTCACGCGAACGGCCGCCGCGGAGTGGCGGTTGGGGAAGTCGAGGGCGAAAGCCTCGCGCACCCGCTTCACGAGGACGCGCGCGCTCGGCGAATAGACGGAGAGGCCGTCGGCGTCGTCGCACAAGCCCGCGAACGGTTGCTCGCTAGGGCCTGCTCGAACGCCGTCATCCGGTGAGCTTCCGCCCAGGCCGGAGGTTCTCCGGCCGCCAGACCGACCACATCGACCCGCTCACGTGGCGCTTGAACACCTTCTCGACGAGCCTTGCCCGCGGAACGTCGAGTTCGTACTTGCGCAGGCCTTCGAGGAGCCTGGTCAGACCCTCGCCGAAGAGCGGGATGCCTACATCGATTGCCTTCGCGAACGCCTGCTTCGCCGCACGATGTCGGCCCGCCGCGGCCTCGACTTCGCCTTTGAGCACGTGGCTGTCGCTCAACTCTGGGTAGAAGCGGAGCAGGTTGCCGACCGCCTTGCGGAGGTCGCGGGCCCGCCCTTGACGCAGGAAGAGATAGGCGCCGAGGCACCCCGCGAGCGGGTCGACGTTCTTGGCATCGAGAAGCTCGAGAGCCGCCTCGTTACCCGCCTCCAGAGAGCCTCCGAGAAGCACCCTTTGCATCAGCTCGAGGCGGCGGAGCTCACGCGGATGCGTAGAGCCGTCCGGCGAGAGCGACGGCATGTACTGGAACGCGCGCGCCTGGCCGGCCTCGAACACAAGTGTGAGCATCGTGAAGCGGCGGGGCAGCTGCGCCAGGGCGAAAACGACCGGCTCGCCCTCCCCCGGCTCGACGGCGAGCCAGCGCGGTCCGACAGCCGTGGGGACTGCGAACTCGGCGATGTCGGAGACCTCACGCACGGCGACCGGCCGCGAGGCGCGCTTCGGGACCTGCTGGTCGAACGTCCACGTGCGAAACTTCAGCCCCTTCAGGAGGCGCTGGCCCTGCTTCGGGTCCTCCGTATCGATGCCGAGGACGACGTAGATCCCGCTTTCGGCGTCGGGGGGAATCGCCTGCTTGAAGGCCTTCAGGCCGAGCCGGCCGAGGTGGGAGCCGTAGCCCGGATCGTGCGCGGCGACGCCCCCGGCGAGGGTCAGGATCGTCGAGAGGCGGGCCGATGCGATCGGGCCTCCGGCCTCCGGCACCTCGACGGTGTTGTCGGCCCCAACGTCTACGCCGATCGTCTCCAGTACCTCCCGAACCGCGCGGCTCGCGGGTGCCGCGGGCTCGAGCTCGACGGTCAGGTTGCCGCCCGGCGCGAGCTCGACCAGCTGCTCGACGACCTCGTCGCCCGGCGCCTCAAGCCGCGCGCGGTAGAACCCAGCCGGCAGCTCGCTCGCGACCTCGCCGTTCGCGACCGCGACGACGCGCCCGGTCTCGTCCGCGATCTCGACCGGAGCCAGCGGGTCGCTGCAGCGCACGTGGAGCTTGCCGGTCGGGGCTTCCTCGAGTCCCCTGACCGCCGGGTCGCCGTTCGTGGGCGTCGCGGCGGCGGCCGCGGCCCGGGCGAGCTTCAGCGGGATCTCACGTTCTTCGTAGAGGTCGACCGGCGGTCGAGCGACGGCGCGGTCGTACTCGGGTGCCGTCGCGTGCAGCGCATACGTCTTTGGCGGCAGACTGAACTCGACTGGTAGTCCCGTGAGCTGGGTCTTCGAGTCGACCGGAACCGCAGACTCGTCGAGCACGGTCACCTCGGCCACCGGAACGACTGCGCTCGGCCCGAGCTTGACCTTGAGCGTCTCGGCGGGGAAGGCGCCGCTCTCGAACTCGGCCAGAATCGGATTGCGCTCCCTGGCCTCGACGCCGCGGGCGCCGGCGTCCTGCGGAATCTGGAAGAGGTCCCGGGCCGGCCCGGTGCCGACGGCCAAGCGCCGTCGCTCGAGCTCGCCCTTGACGTACTCGACCAGGCGTTCCCAGCGAACCTGGTAATTCTGGGCCTCCGAGGACCACGCCTTCGCCGACCCGGCGCCTCGCAGGCCGTTCAGCAGCATCTCCGTGAACGCACCGCGCTCGTTCCCAGCCTCGCGGAGCTCACGCGCCTTCAGCCCCGGCGATGTGGCGTAGAGGATGAACTGCTGCGTGGGAGGAAGGCCGGGATCGCGCCTGCGCGGAAGCGGCCAGCGCCCGACCTCGAACTCGATGTTCTCCCAGGGGATGTTGCGGCAGGCGTCGACGAAGAGGAACTGGTCTTGGAACTGCGTCGTCTCGAGCAACTCCCACAGCGACCTCAGCGCGAGTGAGTTGTTCGTGGTCACGGGTGAGAAGTCGCCGGAGACGATCGCGTTCTCGTCGCGGTTGCTGACACGCGCCGTCAAGCCATGGCCGGCGTAGAAGAAGTAGAGCCGTTCGCCTTTCGCTTCGCTCCGCTGCAGCAGCTCGTTGATCGCGGTGATGATCTTGCTGTTGGTCGCTTCGACGGCGTCGATGCCCTGAGGTTCCCTGCCTTCGAGCGGCGAGAGAATCAACGCAGTGTTCTCCTCGGACACGTTGCCGCCCTTCGGGTCGACCAGCCATTCCCGCATCCGCAGGGCGTCCGTAACCGCTCCCCTGAGGCAGGCATTCTCCGTCCAGTAATGATCGATTCCGATGACGATTGCCCAGTTGGCCATTGCCTCAGTCGGGGAAGAGCTCGCGTGCGAGCCTCGCGTGGCGGGTGCGGAGCGAGGCCCCGCCGTCGCCCGCCTCTCCGGGGCCACGGGTCGCTCCCTCCGGAATCTCGTCGGCCTTGATCGCGGCCGCCAGGGCACGTCCGCGCGCGGCGTCACCCGCGTACCGCCGGGCCTCGGATTCGGCATTCTCCGCCCGGTCGCGGTAGACCTTGGCGCCGAAGAGCGCCCCCGCCGCCGCGAAGGCAATCGCCTCGACCGACGTGAAGAGCCAGGCGAGGCGGGTCCACGTGACCTCGTTGCCGACGTCGGCCTGGCCGATCATGTAGGCCGTGAAGATCCCGAGCGCGACGAGCGTCGCGATCGCTGCGATCAGCGCCGATCCGGCGAGTCGGCCCGTATCTCCTCGCTCGGTGTCGGCGGCATCCGGAGTTGCGGGGCCGGTTTCCGTGGCGGTCACGCCGCCTCCCCAGTAACAACGGCGAAAACGTCGCTGGCGGGCTCGACCGGCCCAATGCCAAGAGGTCGCGCCGTCAAATGGCTCTCGCCGTCCACCTGAAGATCATGATCGCGCATCTGGCTCGGACGGCAAAACGGCTCGCGGGGCGTGGCTTCACCTACCCAAAGCAGCCGGCGTTATCAAGGCGACGAATCGGCAGCTCCGTCGCTCGCGCGTCTTGGCCAACACGCCGCCTTGACATTGGTCGCGCCAGTGGGATAAGCCTCCGAGAAGATGGGGAGCCGGGTTCCGGCCGTCATCTCGGGGATTCCCGTGCTCCGGTTTCGCGGTTACGAGGAGGATGAGCTGATGGCAAAGGGCGTCTCGCTTCACATCGGCCTGAACAGCGTCGATCCAGATCACTACCAGGGGTGGGATGGGGCTCTGAACGCCTGCGAGAACGATGCGCGCGACATGCAGAAGATCGCCGACGGCCTTGGCTATTCGTCCAAACTCCAGCTGACAAACGACGGGACGGCTGAGAACGTCAGCCGGGCGATCGAGGGAGCGGCCGGGAGCCTCGAGCCGGGCGACGTCCTCTGGCTGACCTACTCAGGGCACGGCGGGCAGATCCCGGACCAGAACGGGGACGAGGCGACGCAGAGCCGCGACGAGCTCGGCGAGTTCGCCGACGAGTACGACGAGACCTGGGTGCTTTTCGACCGCCAGCTCGTCGACGACGAGCTCTACGCGCTGTGGAGCGGGTTCGCACCCGGAGTCAGGATCATCATCCTCTCCGATAGCTGCCACAGCGGAACCGTGGCGAGGCCAATCATTTTCACCCAGGATCCAGACACGCCGGTCGGCCGCCGGATGCCGCTGAGCGTCGAGGATCGCACGTACCAGGCGAACCAAGAGATGTACGACGAGATCCAGAGGCGCGTGCCGTCGCGCGGCACAGCGGGGGTGGAGGCGACTGTCGAGCTGATGTCGGGGTGCATGGACAACCAGACCAGTGCGGACGGCCGGGTCAACGGTCGGTTCACGGGACGCCTGCTCGAGGTGTGGTCGAACGGCGCCTTCCTTGGCGACGTGAGCAAGCTCCGAGACGCTATCGCTGTCGGCATGCCGTCCGACCAGACGCCGAACTACTACGTCGTGGGACCGCGCGACGCGGCGCTGCTCGAACGGCAGGCGTTCGAGATCTGAATGCGTTCGGGCCCGTTTGAGGGCTTGAGCCGTCGACCTCACATGCCTCCCAGGGGCGGATACTGCTCGACCAGCTGGTCGGCGATCGCGTCGAGGTCGTCGCCGACGTAGTTCGGCTGCGGGCCGACGTCGAGCGGAGCGTTGCCCTCGCGCAGGATCAGGCCGGCCTGCCAGCCCGCCGCCAAGGCGCCGATCGTGTCCCACACGTGGCACGCGATCAAGCAGATGTCTCCGGGGGCGACCCGGAGCTCGTTCGCGACCGAGTGGTACGCCTCAGACGCCGGCTTGTGGCGCCGCACGGTCTCGTCAACGCTGAAACGGCGCTCGAAGACGTCGATGATGCCCGCCATTTCGAGCTGGCGACCCGAGATCGCGAGCGTGTTGTCGGTCAGCGTGAACAAGCGGAAGCCGTGGTCGCGCAGCCGACGCAACGCTGCGGGAACCTCGGGATGCGGCGGCATCGTCGCGAACCTGTCCGTGAGCTCCGCGCCGTCGGCGTCGCTGATCGCGATCCCGCGGGTGGCGGCGAGCATTCGGAGCACGGCTCCGCCGATGTCGGTAAAGGGCACGTAGACGCCGGCCAGGGTCAGCGCCTCCGAGTAGGTGATCAGGTCTGCGAACCAGAGCCGCAGGGCGGCGGGGTCGTCGAAGATCCGGTCGAACGTGGGGCGGAGCGTGTCGAGGTCGAGCAGTGTCTCGTTGACGTCGAAGACGATGAGCGGTTGTTGAGTCATGACGAGATTCATCCAGTCCTCCTGGCCGGGACCGGACGGCCGGTTGAGCATACGCGTCTTCGCTGCGTTGCCCAGCCTGGCGAGAGCGCGGTTGAACAACGTCAGCGCGGCGGACTCCTGCGTTGCCGCCTTGATCACGGCTTCCGCCTGCTCCATCGGGATCAGCGCGTCGGCGTCGGTGCGGCTGATGATTGCGTCGTAGGGCACGATTGCCCCTCCTTCTCAAAGAGCGCTTGAACGTGGTCGCTCTCGTCGCGGAGGCATCGCGCCTCTGGTTCGGTGCGCTCGATCGGCCCCTCGATGCGCTCGCCGGTTTCGCGGTCCCAGCCGGTGAGCGTGAACGGCCTCTCGGCCTGCTCGATCTCGGGCGGCAGATCGTCGAGATCGGGGTCAAGAGGAAGCTCGCTCACAGGCGGATCGTCGCATGCGCAGCTCCATGGCTAGGTGAACGCATCGGTGAACCCGACACGCCTTGTGGGGCCACCGGGCCCGCCGTACCTACAGACATACGCAAACTCGGTCCACTCCCATTGGGTCGAGTAACCGCTAGCACTCGCCGCCCCGGGCGGCTTTTGAGCTTCCTCGTTACACGCATTGGCCGCTCGGTGGTTCCATTCGATGTCGATGACGGAGACTGCTACCAACACCGCAGTCGTGCTCACTACGGCCACCGTGAGAAGCAATGCACGTCGCCTCATTGCTTAGGGACGTTAGACCCTTAGTGAGCGCGTGCCCAGCGCTCCGGCCAGCGCCGTTCGAGCCACCACGCCGCCGCCTTCCAATCGAACTGCGCCGCACGAGCGAGCAGAACCACCAGCCGAGCCTCGGTCAAGGCCTCGCTGCTCACGGGTCCTGCCGCTCGCGCCTGCTCGACCCGCACGGCCAGCCCATTGCGAAGCCAGCGCGTGACCGAGCGCTCGCTGACGCCGACGGCGCGGGCGGCACGGGCGCTGGAGGCTCCCGCCGCGAGCAAGAGGACGACATCGTCGGCCAACGCGGGCGTCAGCTTCGTCGGGCATCCCGCCATGGGCGAAGTTTGTTCCACGTCTACCCGGTACGGTCTCGCGCACGCGACGTATCGCTCTTGTCGTTGCCCTGATCGTCGTGCCTTCTGTTTTCGTAGTTCCACAGCTGTTCGCGAGCTGGCGGGATTCGAGAATGAGCGCTGAGGCGACCGAGAGGGCGTTGCAGAGCAAGCTCGGCACGCCCCACGGCTTCCGCTGCACGCCGGAGGAGAACGACGGGACGATCACCGATCTCGGTGACGTCGATTACGTCTGCGAGGCAGACCGCGTGACCGAGCCGGGCTACTGGGTTGGTACGGACGAATCGGAGATCACGGGCATCCAGTCGATGGGTTAGCCGCAGGGACGGATTTTGTCCGTCGAGCGCTCCCGACGCTTTTTCTCCCAGGAGCCTGCCTGTCCTCGAACTCCACGCGGCGTTCGCAGATGTGCCCCCTCCCTTCACCGCCAGACTCCGAAGTGAGCTGATAATCCGGCAATGCGTCAGTCGATCATCGTCGCCCTCGCTAGCCTCGCCTTCGCCGCCGCAATAACCGGGGCGAGTGCTGTGTCTGAGGTGGTCAAAGACCCGCCCCGACCTGCGTGCTTCGCCAGCCTTGTGGCTCACTCGCCGGCGGAGCAGGCGATCGGCGCCGGAATCCGCGCCGCGATCAAAGCCGATCCCGTAGTCGAGGTGCAGGGGCGTCGATATCGACGGACCATCGAAGGCATGGCGCGGGATGTCCTCGGCGTTGTGAGAGCGGGGACGCGACTCTGGCCCGCGCCGTCACGCTTCCATGAAGAGGCCGTGCGGCGCTGTGGCCGTGAAACAAAGGCCACTCGTGCAGCGTGGGCTGTTGTCTTCCACGAGTCGCACTCCGTGCTGTGCTGCGAGACCTGGACCATCTTCGTAGTCCGCGATCGACGGGGCTGGCGGTCCTTCTAAGACGGAAACGTCAGACGCTGTTTCGGCCATGTCCCTAGCGGTCATCATGTACCCCATGATGCTGACCGAGCCGACACGCGCCGCGCTAATCCTTATCGGCAACTACGTCATGCTGCTCGCCATCTTCGGTGGGATTGCGCTTGTCGCGACGCTCGCGCAGGTGTTGGAACCCGGCACCTAGCCAGTCGGGGGTCTTCGACGACCGGGACGGCCGGTTCGTCGTCGGTCGTGGCGACAATCCCGACGACGCGCAGCATCCGGTCGTGACTGAGCGGGATCGTGTCGCCGACGCGCCAATTCGGACGGCGCTCCTGATCGACGGCGGGTCAGCAGGAGTCCCGTCCGCCTGTTCGAGCCTGAAGGTGAAGGTAATGCGGTCCCTCCTCATCCTGGGACCGACGGCCCGTCGAGCCTAGGCGTCGAGCTACGCCCGTTGCGGCGTCCTCGCTCCGTCAGCGAGCACGGGCGCTGCGCGAGCGGCCCGAGGGCAGGCGCAGCTCGGCGAACAGGCGTCGGAACTGCTGTCGCCGACTTCGGCTGCCAAATCTCTTGACCGCCCGGCCGTCGTCGGGCCTTCGCTAGCGCGGCGGCCCCCACGCGGCGTCGTGGTCGGAAATGCTGTTCCGCGTCACCTTGCGCACGACGCCGTCTGACAGCCGGAGGCGGAACAGCTCCGAGTCGGGCGACACGCGGCGCGTGAAGGCGAGCCAGCGGCTGTCGGGGGACCACGCGAGGTCGACGACATCCTGGAGGTGCGGCGCGAGATTGTGGAGTCCCCGCCCGTCGGCGCGCATGACGGCCAGCCTTCCACGGTCGGAGTTGACCGGTGTGCGGACGAACGCGATCGACCGGCCGTTCGGCGCCCAGGCGGGGCTTCTCGCCCACTCGTCACCGGGGCTGAGCAACCGCGCCCGCCCCGACCGGACCGAGACGACGGCGACGCGCGTGTTCCGAACGAACGCGATCCGCGTGCCGTCGGGCGCCCATGTGGGCTCGGTGTTCTCGCGTCCGTCCCGGAAGAGCACGCGCGGCGAGGATCCGTCCGCGCGGGCGACGAGGATGTCGCTGCCGCGAAAGGAGCGCGTGTAGGCGATGAACCGCCCGTCGCCCGAGAACGCGGGATGACCGCGCCCGGTCCTCCCGCGAGCGACGAGCCGTTCAACTCGCCCGCTGTCGACGTCGGCGAGAAAGATCCCGGGGTTCCCGCGGCGGGAGCTCACGAACGCGACGGCCCGGCCGTCCGGTCGCCACGCCGGCGATTGCACGCCGAACTCGGCCGGAACGAGGACCCGGCGTCGACTTCCGTCCGGCCTCATCAGGACGATGCGCGATTCGTCCCCGCCCTGGACGAGCGCGAGCCATGAGCCGCGCGTGCCGACGGTTTCCGGTCCGGCGCGCACCGGCGCGGCCGCGACTGCCGTTGCAATCGTCGCGACGACGAGGAGGCGCAGCGCACCCGCCACGGCGCGACACTACTCGCCTGACTTTAGGATTCTGTTGTGCCCGATTGGGCAGTCTGGGTCGTGATTCCGCAGCACTTGCGGTCGGCGAGTCTTCACGCCCGGAAGCGCGTTAGTTACGGATCGGCCGACGAGCGCCGCCGATCAGTCGTCGGGCCGAACTCGTCCTCGGCACAGGCAGGGCAGTAGACAATGCTTCCGCTGGCCCGTCCTCGTCGGGTCAAAACGCGAGCCAGCCGCGCTCATCGGGTCCCTGGACGCGCCCGCACTCGGCGCAGGTGAGCGGCTTCCGTCGGTCGTCCGGCGTCGTCACTCGCTCGGGGTGGTCTACGTCTGGTCTATGCGCTCGCCGAGCCTCGATGCGGCGCTTCTCCTCTCGCGTCGAAAGAGCTGGATTTGCAGGGAGGCTCTAGGTGGGCCGGGCAGGATTCGAACCTGCGACCTTGGGATTAAAAGTCCCCTGCTCTGCCAGCTGAGCTACCGGCCCGCAGAGTCAATGTAGCGCTAGAGGATCCGGGCTCCGAGGGCGCTGGCCGCGAGCTCGACCGCCAGCTCGGCCGTGTCGTTCCCGTGATCGAGAATCGGGTTGACTTCGACCAGCTCCAGTGAGCTGAGCAAGTCGCTCTCGGCGACGAGCTCCATCATCAGGTGGGCCTCCCGGTACGAGAGCCCGCCGCGCACCGGCGAGCCGACACCGGGTGCGAATTCGGGGTCGACGAGGTCGAGGTCGACGGAGACATGGACGAACGGAGCGCCCGACATCCGCTCGAGCGCCTCACGCAGAACCGGCTCGACGCCGCGGCGGTCGATCGCCGAGATCGTGTAGACGGCCAGTCCCATCTCGTTGACGAGGGCGCGCTCGCCGGGATCGAGGCTGCGGATACCGATCAGCGCGACGTGCTCCGCCTCGACGGCGGGCAGAGGCCATTGGTTGCTCTCAAATCCCGCTCCGGCCCGTCCCAGGACGGCAGCGAGCGGCATGCCGTGCACGTTGCCGCTGGGGGTCGTGGCCGGCGTGTTCAGGTCTCCGTGGGCGTCGAACCAGAGGACGCCGCCGGGCCCGTGCAGCGACGCGAGGGCGCCGATTGTTCCGATCGCGAGAGAGTGGTCGCCACCGAGAACGAGCGGCGTCAGCCCTGACTCTGCCGCGGAGCGCACCTGCTCAGCGATCCGCTCGCAAGTCGTGCGGATCTGCGAGAGGAAGCGGGCGTCGTGGCTGCCGGCATCGGTGGTCTCGCGGATCTGCGTGTGGACGTTGCCCCAGTCCTGCGACGGAATCTCGAGCGACGCCAGACGCTCGCCGAGGCCGGCGTAGCGGATCGCCGACGGTCCCATGTCGACGCCACGGCGCCCGGCGCCGAGATCGAGCTCGGCGCCGATGATCGCCACCCGCCTACCGTCGGTCACCGGGCTATCCTGCCGGAGAAGCACCGCCCCCATCGACTAGCGGTCCAGGTCACAGCCCTTTCAAGGCTGTAGCGCGGGTTCGAATCCCGCTGGGGGCATCCAGGGCACTCAGCAGCCATGCCGAAACCGCATGGTTGAGCGCAAGTGAGTCGTGCGAGATGGCGAGGATTGCGGCTGCGTGCTGTCCCCGTTGCTGTCCTGGCACGTTGGACGTTCTGCAAGCTGAGCCGCGCCGCTGTGTCGTACCTGCCATAGCCGTTCGACTCCCTGAACGTGGCGGGCTGAGCAGCTATGCCGAGCAGCGCGGAGCGTTATAAGGAAGCGCGTGACTGCCGCCGAACGCGCCTGGCTCAAAGCGATGATTGACCGGCTGGCACGCGAGCGGCTGAGGGCACGACGGCCCGCGCTGCGTTGGCTGTCGCTGCCCGACCTACGAGCGAAGGCCTGGCTGCGAGGCTTGCCGCGTCCGCCAGCGAGAGCGGCGACGGCATCTCCAGCGCATGTTCGCCGAGCTGCTCGCTCGCCGAGATCGCCGAGAGGCTGCGAGATACGAAGGTCGTGACCGCCGAGCACTACCGGTACGCGCTGGGCGACTACGCCGAGGTTGACTACCGCGCAGCGCTTGACCGCTGACCTGATCCTTGGCCATTCGGCGCCCTCACTCAGTCTGCGGACGACCGTCCGGCAACTTTTCGCCGATAACGTCGAAATGCCTCACAGTGGTCTCCCGGTCGACGAGGAAGCGGTCGTGCTCCGGGTAGAACACGGCCTGCTCGACGTCCTCGCCAGCGAAGGCCTTGATCGCGTCGAATGAGCTCCAGAAGGTCAGCGTGATGAACTCGGTTCGGTCGCCGTCGCTGCGCCGCAGGATGTACGCGGCTCGGTTCCCGGGCGTGGCCCGAGACGCCGCGATCCCCGTGCGGTGCACGTACGCGACGAACTCGTCGGCGTCCTCGGTCCTCGTCCAGCCGCGCCAGATCCGGGCGATCAAGGAGGAGATCCTCTCACGAGGCTCTCATCGGCGCCGCCTATCGGCGAGGACCCGGTCGGCCGCGAGCATGAACCCCGCGAGGTCCGCCGGAACGTCCGGGCTTGGTGCGGTGCTGGCGTTGTGGTACGCGTTCAAGAACCGTTCGCTGGCCATGACTGCTTCCCCGGTCCTCTCGTCGGGGCACGCTCGGACGTTGGGTTCGGTGATCGACCGACGTGAAGCGTAACGGCTGGCGCTCGCGCTTTCGCGTGCCAAACGTGCGGCTGGGTGCTGGTCCCGGTGCTGGCCTCGCGCTCCGCGAGGCCGCATAATCCCTGCTCAGCGCGTCTAGTCCGAATCCCGCTGGGGGCATCCGGCCCGTCGCTGCCACGCCGAACCGGACGAGGTTACGACACGTTGGCCTCCCGGCCCTTGCAGTGGCGCAGCGCACCTTGAACGCAGCAGGGACCCGATGCTGGTACCACTGACGTCATGCTGAGCATGAGGGACGACGGAGCCGAGGAATCGACAAGCTGCGTTGAGGCCGCTGAGTAGTAGCGCTTCGCGCAGGAGCCCTCGGGCCGCGAGTGCCTAGGCCCACGCAACCGCTCCGGCGGGGGATCAACCTCGGCAACGCACTCGACGTCGCATGGGACGAAACGCCGCGCCTCATGCTGGAGGAACGGCATCTCGCCGCGGTGAAGGCCGTCGGCTTCGACTTCATCCGCCTGCCGGTCTGCTGGTCGGCGCACGCCGAGCGATCCGCCCCCTACACGATCGACGGAGCGCTCTTCGAGCGCGTCGACCGAGTGATCGAGGAGGCGATTCGTCGGGACCTGACGGTGATCCTGGACGTTCACCACTACCGGGAGCTCCAACGCAATCCCAGTCGACACACAGCTCGATTCCTCGCGCTATGGCGACAGATCGCGCGTCGCTACGCGGCTTCCTCCGAACGGCTCCTCTTCGAGCTTCTCAACGAGCCGTGCGATGCGATGACGGCGGAGCGATGGAACACGCTGCTCGCGCAGGCGCTCGACGTCGTCCGTGAGTCATGCCCCGATCACACGGTCGTCGTCGGCCCGTCGACGAACGAAGGCGCTGCGTTGCCGGCGTTGCGGCTGCCCGACGATGACCGCATGCTCGCGACGATCCACTACTACGCGCCGATGCAGTTCACCCACCAGGGCGCACGGTGGCTCGCGAATGCCGAGCAGTGGGTGGGAACCGTCTGGGGGACAGAAGACGACCGGGATGCCGTGTCGCGCGACCTCACGCAGGCAGCCGCTTGGGCCCGCGCATCCGATCTGCCGCTCCTCGTGGGCGAGTTCGGCACCTACGAACGCGCGGACCTTGCGTCGAGACAACGCTGGACCGAATGGGTGCGCCGGGAGGCCGAGCGGCTTGCGCTGAGCTGGTGCTACTGGGAGTTCGCCACGGACTTCGGCGCGTATGACCAGCGCCGGAACGAGTGGCGCGAGCCGCTCCGGCGGGCCCTGCTCGGCGACCGCCCCGTGACCCCGTGAGGGTGGGGGCGGCGGGGTCGAAGGCGCGGGAAGTGCTGTCCTCCTGGTCAAATCTCTCGATTTGCAGGGAGGTTCTAACCCCGCTGGGGCATCACAGCCCGCGAATCCGCGCGTACCGCCGCGCCGATCTCATCCGGCCGGCCACTTTGCGGCGGCTTCCGGCGCGTACCGATCGAGCAGCGCCTCGAGCGGCCAGATCAGGAGCCACGACAAGAGCGCCAGCGTGGAGCCGAATGCGAGGGCCAGCGGAATCGAGATCAGGAAGACGGCCACCGGCAACGTGGAGGCGACGACCCCCTGGCGAGCAACTGTCCGCGGAACGGCAACGGCGAGCAGATCTCGGCGCAGCGCGACGACGAAGGCGACCGTTTCGAGGGCGCTGATGACCGCCAGCATCAGGGCGTAGAAGGCGAAGGCGACAAAGTTCTCCTCATACCGGCCGACCAACGCCGTGGGAAAGGGCAGAAACGCGACAAACGCCAGGTACACGAGGTTGACGAGCATCAGGCGACTGTCGACTGCGGCGAGCACCGCCACGAAGCGATGGTGAGCGAGCCAATAGCGGCCGATCACGGCAAACCCGATGAAGAAACTGACGAACTCATGGCGAAGATCGACAAGGACGTCCCACATCTCTCCGGAACTGCCGACATCGTTGAGCGTGGGCACTGCGATTCCGACCACCAGCAACGTGAGGGCGATCGCGTAGACGGCGTCGCTGAAGAAGGCGAACCGCTCAAACTCGAGCGACTGCCTCGGATAAGCATTCGTGGCGTCCCGCAGCAGCGGAGACCCCGACGGTTCCGGCTCGTACGCGCCGGTAGGCGGCTCGCCCTGCATCGTTCGGGCATCTTCCAACGCGCGTCGGACCACACCCCGGCTTGTAGCCTCATCGCGTGGACCGCCGGGTCAGTGCGCTCCTCGATGAGGTGGCCGTCTGGGCGGGCACCCAGGCGGATGTTCGCGCCGTTCTCTTGGTCGGCTCGCAGGCGCGGGCCGACACGCCGGCGGATGAGTTTTCCGACGTCGACCTGGGGCTCTTCGTCGATGATCCGGAGCGTTACCTGCGCGAAGGCACGTGGGTGCGTTCGTTCGGCGAGCCATTGCTGACGTTGCTCGAGTCAACGGCGGTCGGTGGCTTCGAGGAGCGCCGCGTGCTCTTTCGGGACGGGCTTGAAGTCGACTTCTCGATCCTGCCCGCAACAATCGCCAAGGCGCCACCGGCTGAGGCAGACGCCGTGCTCGGCCGCGGCTTTCGCGTCGTGTACGACGACATCGGTCTGGACGACCTCGAGCCCGCCGGCACCGCGTCCGCGGCTCCTCCTACGCAGGCGGCGCTCGAGCAGCTGTCAAACGACTTCTGGTACCACGTCCTCTGGGGGGCGAAGAAGCTGCGGCGCGGCGAGCTGCTGCTGGCCTACCAGGTGTGCAATTGCTACCTCACGGCGCTGCTCGTCGAGCTCGCACGGTGGCGAGCGTACGACCGCGACACGTGGCATGGGTATCGCTTCTTCGAGCGCTGGGCCGGCGGCGAGGTCGCACGGGCCCTCGGGCCGACATTCGCGCAGTACGAGGCGGTCGACCTCGCTCGTGCCCTGCGTGCAAAGGGTGAGCTCTTTGGGCAGCTAGAGGATGACGTAGTTCAGCGTTTCCACCTTGTCCACCCTGTCGATGGCGGCGAGGTCAGGCGCCGCCTCGACGCACTGCTCGGCGACTAGACCTTCAGGTCGCCCTCCGCTCCGATCGGCCACTCGATCACGGTGACGTAGTCCTTCGGATCCGGCACCTGTTGCGGATCGCTCTCGTACCACTCGACCGGATCGCCGGCGGAGACGAGGCCGCGCTGCTCCATCGCCTCGGCCATGAGCCGGTACGAGCGACCGAGCTCTTCATACGGTCCGACGTGCCTGGCTACGAGCGCCCGCGTGGGCGGGTACGTCGTCACCTCGACGGGTGACCCCGCGTCAACGTCCTCGGGCACCGGCCAGCCGATCTCCGTCGTGAAGTACCCATCGTCGGGCATGCCACACCTGCAGAACGGCGGTCCGTCGTGTCGCATCTCGATCGCATGCGCGACCGTGTCGATGTCGCGCGGGACGACCTTCGTCATCTCGTCCTGCGGCACGCGATTGCGGATGAGGGCAACCCGGCGCGCAGGGACCTCCTTTACCTCCAGTTCGAGCTCGGTACTGGTTGCTTCGGGCACAAGCTCCTCCTTTCCGTCGATGAGCCGGTCAAGCTCGGCAAGGATGCGCTCCGTCTCGACCGCGCGGCCCTCGAGCCGCGCCCGGTGCACCGCCAGTCGCTCGCGGACGGCGGCAGGGTCCGCGTGGAGCAGCTCCGCCACATCTTCCAGCGGCACGTCGAGCGAGCGCAGCCGGCGGATGGCCTCCGCATCGCGTGCCTGCGCGAGCGTGTAGTAGCGGTAGCCCGTCGAGTCGTCGACGTCGGCCGGCCGGAGCAGGCTGATGTCGTCGTAGTGGCGGAGCGCCTTCACCGTCAGCCCGCTCACTCGCGCAAAGCGGCCGATCGAGAGCAGTTCTTGGGTGCCGAGCATGTCCGCCATCGTGACGCCTCCCGTAGGGGGAGAGTCAAGATCGTCGCATGTGTCGGACGTGGAGCGTGGTTACCCTGTGAACGAACGGGCGGTTAGCTCAGTTGGGAGAGCACCTGCCTTACAAGCAGGGGGTCGCGTGTTCGAGCCACGCACCGCCCATAAAGAAAAGCCCTGGTGACAGTGCTCTTTCGTTTCGCGGCCGGCGACGCTCACAGGCGTGGTCAGCGTTTTGGTCAGCATTGCGAGTTCACGTCACACGGGGAGCCTCGCCTGTTCGTGCTCGGGTTGGCCTCCACATCGGCCCACGGGCGGCGTCGGTTGATGTTCTTGCCGGGAGTCCAGAGGGACCGGCTCGTCCAGTAGACGTGATCGTCCACGCGCAGGTAGCGGTACGTGATCTTCTCGAACCGGGCGACGTAGCCCTCGGACTCGATCAGCTCGGCGAAGCGGCGGAAGTCGGGATCGTCGGAGCCTCCGGGTCCGACCCGCGGGTGAATCGCTCCCACGCGACGCACCTCTGCGAGTCGCCAACGGACTCGACCCGTTAGCCGATCTTCTCCGCTAGCTCGATGATGATTCCCTCGGATGAACCGACAAAGCTCGAAGCTGGCAAGGAGAGGCTCGGCTAGAACTTCGCAAGCGTCTTGTCGATCGTTGCGCGGATCCGCGACCCCCCGATGCGGACCCCGAGCAGAGCGAGCCCCGCGGCGCCGACGAGGAGCCCCAAGGCGGCCGCAGCAACGAAGATGAGTCCGTCTTCAGTTCGGTCGTTGGCGGGGAAGCTCGCGAGGAGGCTCGCGATGCCGAGAAGGAGAAGGCCGAGCGTTATCGTCCAAACGATCTTCCTCGCCTTCGCGGGAAGGAGCCCGTAGAGGCTGCCTGCAAGGGCGAGAGTGCCCGCCCCTTCCGCTGCCTCCGTCGTCAGCCGCACCGCCTTGGCCGCCTTCTCCTGGTCCCTCCGTCTCAGTTGATCCTGAGCGGTCACGCTCGCGATCGCCGCCCCATGACGGAGCGACCCGCTCCAGTGCGGTCCCTCGGTGACCGGGACGTCGGCGACGAGTGGCAGCCCGTCGGCACCCACCTTTGTTGTCGCGCGCTTTGGCACCACCGGCCGGGCGGTCAACCTGTAATGACTCTCGATGACGGCGTGCGCGTCGGCGATCAGCGCGTCGGCATCGGGGTGGCCCTCCGGGAGGAGGTTCCTGATCAGGATCTCGGAAGCGTTCAGGCGTCCCCAGGCGATGTCGTGCTGACGCCAGCTCGAGTCGGTAAAGGCGGCGAAGTGGTTAAGAGCAGAGCCTTTGAGACCCCGACTCACGCCGTCGGGCTTGGTCGCGTCCAGAGGACTGACGCGAATGATCGTGACCGGATTCGTGTCGGCGATTGCGGTTTCGAAGCTCAGCGGCAGATAGACGAGGTCGAAGGCCTCGAAGGCGTCGTAATGGAAACGGACGGCACGCGCAAGCTCGACATCGCCCCCTTGCGCCCGTTCTTCGACTTCATTCTCAGTGTGCCGCTCGCCGAGAGCTGCCTCGACGGCGGCGCGTGCTTGCCCGGTCACATCCCGGATCGCATCGTGGACGATCGTGTCGAAGGGGTTGCCGCTACCGGTCAGCGCCGCTGGCACCTGCGCCCGAAGCGACTCCTCGTCTTGTCCCGCCATGGCGGAGAGGTTCGCCGCGTCGATGCCGCCCTGGGCGAGCGAGTCGCGAAGCGGCCCATCCTTCGCAAGTCGCTGTTCGACCTCGACCAGGCGGTTGAGCGCCACGCTCAGCGCTCGGCGGATCGCCTGCACCTGCGCCCGCTCGAAGGCGGGAGGCTCGTTCAAGCCGGCGCTCTGGAAAAAACCCTCGATCCGAGCCGGATCTTCGGATTCGAGCTCCCGTAGGCGCGAGAGGACGAAGGTGAGCCGGCGGATGCGAAACGGCAGATCGAAGCGAAAGAGGAACTCGCTCTCGGTGCGCGGAAACATGTCCCCCTCCCGGCGAGGGGCAGGCTCCTCCTGGTAGCGGTCACGCTTCCAGGCATCGACGATCGCCCGCAGCTTGGGCACGTCCTCGCCCTCTTCGTCCACGTCGAGCGTTCGGGCGAGAAGTCGTGCCAGGTAGTCGCAGACGACGCTTACCTTGAGCCGGTGGTAGACAGGATAGGTCGGCCCGAACTGCGACTCGGCCGCGACCATCTCCTGGAAACCCATGGCGAGCCAGCGCTCGCGCTCAAGGCGGGGGACGATGCGCGCGTTTTGTGCCTGCTGGGAGGGGGTGAGGGCGCTTTGGAAGAGAAGGCGCCGCGCGCGCCTGATGGCCTGGTTTCGTCGGCGCACGAGCTCGAGGTCGCCGCGGATCGTCTCCGAGCGCGGGATCCCGGTCAGAGCGGCGATCGCCGTCTCGAGTGCGTTCCATTCGTGAGTCGGAGGCTCCACCTGCGGAGGCTTGGGGTCGGGCTCGACATAGAGGAGGAAGCGCTCGACCGGAAGCATCGCCGGTCTACGCGTGAGCTCCTGGGTCGCGTAGCTAAATGGCTTGTTGTCGAGGATGCCGCCGTCCGAGAGCGGGATGTGCGTGAACGTCTCCGGCGCGTCGGCGTAGAAGCGCTCGGCCCAGTCGGGGCCGATCGGGAAGTGGACGATCCGCTCGAGCCGCATCGGCTCGAAGGCGACCGGGAAAGACGACGTCGAGCGTCCGGCGAAGGCGACGAAGGGAGCCGCGTCTTTCGTGAAGTCGTTCTGCCTTTGCACCGGGTCGTAGACGAAGTGGAAACGATACGCATGCTGGCGCTCAGAGACGGTGGCGTTCTTGATCGGGATCTCGACCCGCTTCCCATCGAGGTCGGTTGCAGTCACCCACAGGTCGAGCCGGTCGACGAGTCGCGAGCGAAGCGACTCGTTGCCGGGCTCGCCCGCGAGCCGGTCGTGCAGCGTCTGTGCGAGGAGCTTGTAGAAGCGAAGCCCGTTGAGAAGCGAGGGCGGAGCTTCGGGCATCTTGAGTTCAGGGTCGAGCGCGCCTGCCTCGTCTCGCTCCGAGTCGGGGCCTGCGAAGAGCGTGTCCAGATCGCCGTGTTTGACCCAGAGCTCCTCGAGTGGTTCGAGGCGCGTGTTCGAGCCCGGACGGTCGTTCGCGAGCGCACTCGCGAGGCAGACGCCGTTCAGGCCGCCGGCCGAGCTTCCCGAGACGAGATCGACAACGAAGCGCACGCGCACGGGACCGGAGCTGTCGCCTGAGCGTCCCAGAAGACGCGCGAGCTTTCGGTAGACGGGGAGCGTCGTGTCGTCCTCTGCGAAGGCGAGTCGGCCGGGGTCGCTACTCGCGGGCTCGGCCGGAGCCGTCGCCTTGACAAGGTTCAGAAGCTCCTGCGCGACTCCGTATATATAGATCGCAAGCGAGACGCCGCCATACATGACGACTGCGAGCCGGATCTCCCGCTCGGGCGCGTACCCACGCTCCGGTCCGGGTGGCACCGTGCTTTCGCCGACCGTCTGAGGCTGCATGGACGCGCTCTCTGCTGCCATCGTCATCGCTAGCTTTCCACGTGGCGGTCCTTTCCGAGCCGCAGACCAGGGAGTCGGTCGCGGGCTGCACTGTCGGCCGTCTCTCTTTGGGCACCGTCACCGCCTCGTCTGCCAGACGGCCGGGTCATCCGTCGTGAGCTGCGCTGACGTTCCGTCAGGTTTAGAATCGCCGCCAGCGCTGCCGGCTCAGGAAGAACCCATGCGCCGCGGTGTTCCGGCAGGTCAGCCCGGTCGTCCGTGACCTACAGCTGAACGGGCCACGCGTCCACTTCGTGCCGTATCGCAGGACGCGCCCACGGGAACCGAAGACGGTGTCGCCGTGACAGCTGAGCTGCGTCCGCCCTGTGCGCCCGAGCGAGACGGAGTCCCCCCAGTCGAGGTCGCACGACGCGGGCCGGGTCGGCCTCGGCTTAAGCCCAGTGCGGATGTCGCAGCGCAGGTAGGGAGGCGAGGAGTCGTAGACGCAGCCGATATTCCCCGACGGCGTGCGGAAGTACTCGACCCTCGCTTCTGTGGGAGCAGCCATGACGAGCACCACCGCGAGCAAGGCGACAATGAGGACGATCGCCTGCCTCATCCCAGCCGCGATTATAGGGCTGCGCCGCAAACGCAACCGCTGGATGTCCGCACCTCTCAGAGCGCCTTCGAACAAACCGCGACCCCCTGCCAGAACGCCTACGGCAACGTGCCCCGGAAGACGAGGCTCCGTTTGCTGCAAAGTTCGGGTCGCCGGTGTCTAGCCACGTGCGGCACTTCCTAATCGCCAACGCGAACGAACTCGAGCACCTGCGACTTCTTCCGCTTCCGTCGCATCACTTCCCCACCGTTCGAATCGTTCCCTATTCCCGTATTGCCCTCGATCGCGGTGAAGTTGCCGGAGCCGTCGGTGAAGCGCTCGAACAGCCCGATGTGCGTAGCGACCGAACCGCCGAAGCCATAGAGGACGACATCGCCTCGCTTTGGCTTCTTCGTGACGGCGAGGTGATTCTCGCCCGCTCGCGCGCTTGCGAGCATGAAGGGGCAGAACGCCCAGTTGCGGCCCCTCTTGAAGGCTGACTTCGAGCCGGCCTCGACGTAGCAGAAGGTGACAAACATCGCGCACCAAGGGCCAACCATCCCATACCACTTGGAGAACAGCACCCTGTTTGAGTTTGGCGGCGACTCCTTGACTCCGAGGTGCTTCGCCGCCCGCGCGAAGGCCTTCTCACGGAGAGGCTTCCGCCTGGCGGCCTTGAGGCGAGCCTTTCTCCGCACCGCTTGGGTGGGCGTCAGCTTCTTCCTTCCCTCCAACAAGGACTCGATCAAATTGCCAAACGTGGGATGCACCTGGCTGTCGGCGTAGCCAAGCCAGAACTTCGCCCGCTTACACGAGCGAGCTGTCTCAGGGCCAAAGATCCCGTCGATCACGTCCGTATGAAACTTGCCGAACCTGTTCTTCGCCAGAAGCTGTTGCGCGTGGCGAACGGCTGCTCCCTCGGTGTTGGGAGTGGTGAGCGTAAGTGTGTCCATACCAGCCTCCTCGGTTGTTGGCGACTTGTGGAGGCCGCAGGCTCAACGTTCGCCCGACACAGGTCTTGATGAAGGGTACGACTTTGTGCCGAGAAGTACTAGGGAAGCAGCTTCTCCGTGCCGCAACGAGCCCGCGCGGTTCCCGCCGCCGCGGGAGACCCGCTACGTCTCCGGCTTGCTGCCGGACTGAGCGGCTAGGCGCGCCCGATCAGCTCGATGCGGTACTGGTCTGGGTCTTGGACGAAACACAGGCGCGAGCACCCGCCCGGACTATGTAACTGTGACCCAGGTCACGTCGGGGTGGCGTTCGCGGAGCGCGTAGCTGATGAATGCGACATTGCTAGCGATCGCGACGATCCTGAGCGGGACAATCGTGCAGGTGTGCTCGAGTCCCACGTAATTCTCTGCGAGAGCGGCGGCCGCCTTCTCAGACGAGCAGACAAAGGCGCGTTGCGCGAGCTGTAGCTTGACGTCCAACTGGTTGTGCCCTCAAGCTAGTGCAGAATCGAGGTCGCCAACCAAAGAACTGCTCGGCCCCTCTATCGGACCAAGACCGCCGATCTCGACTCAACCTTCGAAGCTAACTATCCGGGCCGCGGACATAGCAGAGCCGGTAGCTGTCCTCGTAGCGCTCCAGCTCGCCGACGAGTTCAGCGCCGCGGGCTCGCAGGCCGGCAACGACGGCGTCGATGTCCTCGACGGCGAATGCGACGTGGCGGATACCCGGCGTGTTCGCCGGCGCGTGCCGGTTGTCGCCCTGGTTTGACGGCGAGTGGAACTTCGTCAGCTCGAGTCGTCCGTTGCCGTCCGGAGTTTGCATCATCGCAATGTCCGCCCGTACGCCCTCGAGCCCCACGACGCGGTCCACCCAGCGACCTTCGACCGGCCCCTCGCCCTGCAGCACGAGTCCGAGCTCGACGAAGAACTCAGTCGCGGCTGCGAGGTCGTCAACCACGATGCCGACGTGATCCATCCGTTGGATAGTCATGTGTTCGATGGTAAGGAACCAGATTCGGGAGCGTCGTCGTCAGTGGACCGCGACGGACGAACGGGCGGCGCCGAAGAGGAAACCGTCCGATGAGTTCCGTGGCCGCGTCCGGTCTGAACGGTCGAACGATCGAGCGACCGAAAGGGGAGTCGATGCGCAAGGTGGTCGTGAACGAGTTCATGAGCCTCGACGGAGTCGCTCAGGCGCCCGGCGCCGACGACGAGGACCCGAGCGGCGGCTTCGCCCACGGCGGCTGGCACATGCAATACATGCAGGACGAGCGTCGCGCAGAAGTGGGTGGTTGCGAGCATCGTCGAGGCGGGCGGCTTCCTGCTCGGGCGGCGTACCTACGAGATCTTCGCGGCCTACTGGCCGAACGCGCCCGAGGAGGAGCAGGTGATCGCCGAGCCGCTGAACGGCAAGCCGAAGTACGTGGTCTCGACGACGCTGACAGAGCCGCTCGAGTGGCAGAACTCGAAGCTCGCTCGAGGGCGAGGTTGCCGCGGCGGTGGCGGCGCTGAAGCAGGCTGACGGCGGCGACCTGCACGTGATCGGCAGCACCGAGTTGGTGCGGACGCTGATCGAGCACGGCCTGGTGGACGAGCTCCGGCTGATGATCGATCCCGTCGTGCTGGGCGGCGGCAAGCGCATCTTCCGCGACGACGGCGTCGCTCAGGCCGCTGCGGCTCGTCGACGGCCAGGTCACGGACGACAGGCGCGATCCTCGCGAGGTACGCGCCGGCCGAGCGGACGTAGAGCGACGTGATTGCGAACGAGACCTGTTGACGTGGGTCGGAGCGATCAAGCGAGGTGGAACCATGGGCGGTCGCGGTGTCGACTACGTCGCGCGGAGGTATTCACGGATCTGGCGTTCGCCGTGGCGCATCGCCCAGTTGTGATTCGAGCGGAAAAGCGGGCGAAGCACAGGCGTCAGGTGCCGGATCAGCGCGTGATTCACGGACGGGCGCCAGTCGAGCGTCGCCACGGTCGCGTCAGCCGTCTCCTCCAGGACCCATTCGCCGGTGCCGTCGAAGTCCTTCGAAAGCCGCGAGAGGATGCGCCGCGGCCGCTCGGCCCTGATCACCTCGAGGCCAAAGTTGACCTTGTAGGGCAGGTACGCCTTCACCAGTAGCTCGTTCCGCTTTCCCGGCGCCGGCGGCGCCTCGTCGCCCTTTGCGCGGAGGACGAAGTCGGTCCACCAGCGCTCGTACCCGAGGACGTCGCCGATCGCGTCGTAAACGCGCTCGATCGGAGCGGCCACGACCCAGCGATCGAGGAAGCGGTAAGCAGGAGGCACGCCCGATATTCGGACGAGGCTGGGCAGCGGTTTCAGCGGGGTCGAACGCGTCCCTTGCACCCCTGGGCACCCGCCGCGACCAACGCCGCGTATCGCGGCAACCCCGCAGTCATCATCTGGCACTTCCAGCTCGATCGACGCTGATCGCAGCGACCTTGGCGGCTCAGTTCCCCCAGAGCGGCCGCACCTCGATCGTCCCCATCTCTGCGTTGGGGTGTCCGGCCGCGATCTCGACGGCCTCGTCCAAGCTGTCGCATTCGATGATGTCGAACCCGCCGATCGCCTCCTTGGTCTCGGCGAACGGACCGTCGGTGACGATCGCCTTCCCGTCGCGGACGCGGACGGTTCGGGCTCGGCGCGGTGGAGCGAGCTGATCGCCGGTGACCCAGATGCCCCGCTCCTGGAGGTCGTCCAGCCAGGGGAAGCTCTCGTTGTCCGAGGTGTCCGTCGGGTCCGGCTCGGTTTGGGCGTCCATCCTCTCGGCGTCCCAGCAGACCATCAGCAGGTACTTCATCGTCGCTCCTCTCGTCGTCCGGTATCCCAGCCTTACCTACGGACGACGAACGAGCCGGGTCGCCATCGACAAAAGGATGACGTTACGGCCTGGGCTCAAACATCGGTGACTCGAGGTGGGCGAAGCTGACCTCGTAGTCGACCGTTTCCTCGATCTTTACGTCCACCGCCGACGTCACGCGGTCGCGGAACTCCGCTCGAGCGGCCCGGTGCTCCTCGGCCACCTCCCGGCTCTCCCAGAAGCTCAGCGTAAGTGTGATCCCTTCCGCTTCGTCAGAGAGCATCACGAGCCCCTCGAACCCCTGAATCTGCTGGAGCCAGGGCAGCATCTCCTCCCCGGCGATCGTCGCGATCTCGATCGGCTGACCTGGAGGCGCCTTTGTTCTCGTCACGGTGACATGCACGGCAGCCTCCTTATATCGGTCGGCCCGCCACGCTGACAGAAGCGCTGCGCCGATCTAGCCGCGGCCCCGGGGATCTGAGCCGTAGCTGTTCCGCTCGCCGATCGTGCCGTCCTCCTTGTGGATGATGTGCTCGGCCTGGTCGCGCATCGCCTGCGCGCGGCCGGCCTCGACCGCCTCCTCCTTCGTCTCATGCCGCGAGAGCTCCGTATCTTCACCCGCCCGCTTGTTTTCCCAGCGCCCCGACGCTGGAACAGTATGGATCGCAGGGGTAGCCAACGATTCCTCCTCTCGAGTCGGTCCGAGGCTAGCCCTGGACCTGAGCCGCCTCATTGAAGTCGAGCGCGACCTCGCAGCGGTCGACCAGCTGGATCTCGCCGTCGACGGCGTTGATCGCATCCGACCGCAGCCGGCTTGCTGTTACCTCGCTGGCCTCCATTGAGGCCTGGTTTTCCCACAGGGTGACTGTCAGCGCCGTGGAGTTGTCTCGGTCGATCAGCAGGTAGCCCCCCTTGTGCCCGTCGACCTCCCGGAGCCCCTCCACGGCATTTCGAAACGCCGGGATGACCTCGCCGAACCTCGCTTCTGGGATCTGGTATCGGACAACTCGCGCAAACATTCCTTGAGCCTCCTTCTGGGCGACGGCGAACGGACCCTATCGTCCCAAATCCGTAAGCTCCCCGCCCGTGGGCGCGCTGGAGGGCAAGAAGGCGATCGTCACCGGCGCCTCGAGCGGCATCGGTGCGGCCACGGCGCAGGCATTCGCCCGCGAAGGAGCAGCGGTCGCCGTCGGCGCGCGCCGGCTCGACCGGCTCGGGGAGCTGGGAGACGGCTTCATCGCCCTCGAGTTGGACGTCACGGACGCGGAGAGCTCGGCCGGCTTCGTGGCCAGCGCGGTCAAGCGCCTTGAGGGACTCGACATCCTCGTCAACAACGCGGGCCTCGCCCTCGGCCGCGATCTTTTCGACGAGAGCACCGAAGAGGACGAGGAAGTCGTACTGGACACGAACGTCCAGGGGCTGATCCGCATGACGCGGCTCTGCCTGCCCCACCTGGCGGACGGCGGCCACATCGTCAATCTCGGCTCGGTCGCAGGTCGCCAGGCCTATGACCGGGGAGCGCTCTACATCACGTCGAAGTTCGCGGAGCGCGGCTTCACCTATGCGCTGCGGGAGGACCTGCTCGGCCGCCCGATCCACGTTACGACCGTTGATCCCGGGCTCGTGGAGACGAATTTCTCGCGCGTCCGTTTCCGCGGTGACGAGGCCGCTGCTGCCAAGGTCTACGAGGGCGTCGAGCCGCTTCGACCTGAGGACATCGCCGACTGCATCCTCTTCGCGGTCACTCGACCGGCGCGCGTGAACATCGACGAGCTCGTCGTCA
Organism: uncultured Actinomycetes bacterium; assembly: GCA_963752845.1. Classification (GTDB taxonomy): domain Bacteria; phylum Actinomycetota; class Thermoleophilia; order Gaiellales; family Gaiellaceae; genus JACDAN01. Next base: position 65,287 of record CAVVZV010000005.1, read on the forward strand.
AGGCACTTGCACAGAGCTCAGGGTCGCGAATCCTCCGACAGAACTAATGGCGATCACGATCCTCGAAGGCTCGACCTTCTGCATCTGCGACGAGCTGGGCGACGTCGGCGCGTTGCCGACCAGCGGCTTCTTCACGGACGACACTCGCTTCCTCTCGGTCCTGCGGCTGAGCATCAACGGGCGACGGCCGCTGCTGCTCTCGTCGGGCAAGGTCGACTACTTCTCCGCCGCCTTCTACCTCCGCAACCCTCCGGCCGACGGCCTCGATCAGGACGAGGTCTCGATCGTTCGCGAGCGCTTCGTGGGCGAGGCGATGCAGGATCACGTCGCCGTCCAGAACCAGGGAATGCGGCCTGTGGCTTTCGACCTGTCGATCGAGGTCGCAAACGACTTTGCCGACATTTTCGCGGTCAAGGACTATGACTTCGCTCTGGGCGATCCCGTGCGCGCCGAGCCGCTGCCGCCGCTCGTCGAGGTCCGATACGACGAGGAGAACAACCAGTTCCTGCTGGCCGACCAGACTGGCTTCCCTGCGCAGACTCAAGTGATTCTGTCGCGCCCGGGACGGGTCGACGAGGCCGGCCGCATGACCTACCGCATCGAGCTCGAGCCCAGGGAACGGTGGGACCTGCGGATCGACATCGTTCCGTCACCGGAGGGGGAGAACGTGCTGCCGCATCTGGCGGAGCGTCGGTTCGGCGACGAGCTCGCTCGCGTGCGCGAGTCACTCGCCGCGTGGCACCTGCGCGTACCGCAGCTTCGGGCGAGCTGGGACGACCTCGCGGACTCGTTCGGACGGTCGGTGTCGGATCTCGCCTCGCTCCGTATGGGCGGCAGCGACGGCGGCGTCGGAAGGCTGCCGGCAGCCGGCATGCCCTGGTTCATGACCGTGTTCGGGCGCGACACGCTGATCACGTGCCTCCAGACCCTTCTCTTCGGTCCCGAGCTCGCCGTGACTGCGCTCGACGCCCTTCGGGGCCTGCAGTCGAGCGTCGACGACCCGATCCGGGATGCCGAGCCGGGCAAGATCGTCCACGAGGTCCGCAGCGGGAAGGCGGCGCGCGCCTGGCACGACACCTACTACGGAACTCTCGACGCCACGCCGCTCTACCTGATTCTCCTCTCGGAGGTCTGGCGGTGGACGGACGACGCCGGCCTCGTCCGCGATTTCAAGGACAGCGCGCTCAGGGCGCTCGAGTGGATCGCAACCCGCGGCGATCTCGACGGGGACGGGTTCGTCGAGTACAAGAAGCGCAGTCGCCGTGGGCTCGACAACCAGTCCTGGAAGGACTCGTACGACTCGCAGCGCTTTGCCGACGGACGCTTGGCCGAACCGCCAATCGCTCCTTGCGAGGTGCAGGGCTACGTCTACGACGCCAAGCGACGGATGGCCGAGCTCGCCCGCGAGGTCTGGCGCGACCGCGAGCTCGCCGACCGGCTCGAGCAGGAGGCGAACGAGCTCTATCGGAGCTTCAACGAGGTCTTCTGGGTGGAGGACCGCAACGGCTACTACGCTCTCGCGCTCGACCGCGACGACAATCGGGTCGACTCGCTCTGCTCGAACATCGGACACCTGCTGTGGAGCGGGATCGTCCCAGCGGAGCGGGCCGACGCCGTCGTCGACCAGCTGATGGGCGAGGCGCTCTGGTCAGGCTGGGGCGTTCGGACGATGTCCACGGACGATCGGGGCTACAACCCGCTCGCGTACCACAACGGGACGGTCTGGCCCCATGACAACTCGCTGATCGCTTGGGGGCTTGTGCGCTACGGGCGCTGGCCCGAGGCCTACCGCATCATCCGCCAGATGCTGACCGCTGGGCGCCACTTCGACTACCAGCTCCCGGAGGTCTTCGCCGGCATGCCCCGAGCGGAGACGCGGTTCCCGATCGCCTACCCGACGGCGGCGCGCCCGCAGGCCTGGGCGGCGGGCACCTCTGTGCTCTTGCTCCAGCTCTTGCTCGGGCTCCAACCCGACCAGCGCCAGAGCACGCTCGAGACGATTGCTCCGCCAGAGCTCCCTGCCTGGGCCGGATCGCTCAGACTGTCAGGTGTGCGCGCCTTCGACCAGCACTGGGAGATCAGACTGGAGGAGGGCAGCGTACGGGTGAGCGCGGCATGAGCGACGAACGGATGAGAATCGCGGTGTTGAGCCCGGTGTGGTTCCCGGTGCCGCCGTCGGGCTACGGCGGCATCGAATGGATCGTGGCGCTCCTGGCCGACGGCCTCGCCGAGGCAGGCCACGACGTCACGCTCTTCGCTTCCGGCGACTCGCGAACGAAGGGGAAGCTCTCGTACGTCTACGACGAGGCGCCGAGCCAGTGGATCGGGCGCTCCCACTGGGAGCTGAACCACGCCCTCGCCTGCTATGGGAACGCGGGGGAGTTCGACGTGATCAACGACCACACCGGGATGGTCGGCGTTGCGCTGTCGGGGCTGGTGGAGACGCCGGTCGTCCACACCGTTCACGGCCCGATGAACGGAGAGCCGGGCGAGATGTACGAGCAGCTGGCCGGACTGGTCCCTCACCTCCACCTGATCTCGGTCTCGCTCAACCAGCGCCGGCCGAAGCCCGACCTTCCCTGGCTGGCGAACTGTCCGAACGCGCTCGACCTCTCCGTCTATCCCTGCAAGCCGCACACCGGCGACTACCTGCTCTTCCTCGGTCGGATGAACGCGGACAAGGGCTGCCATCGGGCGATCGCAGTGGCAATGGAACGCGAGGTGCCGCTCAAGATCGCTGGGAAGCTGCAGGAGCCGAAGGAGCGGGAGTATTTCGAGGAGTTCGTCGAGCCGCACCTCGGTATCCACGGGATCGAGTACCTCGGCGAGGTGTCGCACGGACAGAAGGTCGAGCTGCTCCAGGACGCCAGGGCGACCCTGTTCCCCATCGACTGGGAGGAGCCGTTCGGCCTAGTCATGATCGAGTCGATGGCGTGCGGCACGCCTGTGATTGCGACCAACCGCGGGGCCGTTCCCGAGGTGATCGAGCACGGCCGCTCCGGGATCATTGTCGAGAACTACCGCGAGATGGCCGATGCGCTCGAGCAGGCGGATGCGCTCGACCCGCTCGAGTGCCGCCGCTACGTCGAGGAGCGGTTCTCGCCGGAGCGGATGGTGGACGTCTACGTGCGGGCCTACCGCGACGCGATGGTTGCCGCGGAGACCCCGGTCATGCGCCCCGTCTAGTAATGCCGCCGAGGTTCTGGGTCGCGAGCACCAAGCCAGAGGTCGCACTCCGACGAGTCAAGGCTTGTCAGCCTTGGCGAGGAGGAGGGTGGGCTCTGGCGCCGCGTGATCGCGGGCCAGAAGCCGGCATGTATTGCTGGACGGGGCGCTGGTCCCAGTAGCGGCGCAGACCCGCGTAGGACTGCCAGAGCGGCATTGCCCGCTGGTAGGCCTCAGGGCTCCCGCTCTCGGCCGCGAGCTCGGCTTCGCGCTTCGCGAGCCAGTCTTCCTCGGGTAGGGGCTCGGAGGCCCACGCGCTCAGCCGGCGTCGGAGCTGCTCGAGGTGCGGCTGCGGGTCGTCGACAACGCCGAAGTGGATTAGTGCGAGCCGGGCCGGGTTTCGGCGCTCGATCTCGTCCAGCGTCCGGTTCCATGCGTCGAGGTCGAACTCGGGCGGCGGGGTCGGCGGGGCCGCGTAGTCATCGGGTTGGATCCGCACACCGGCCGCGTCGCCCGCATAGAGCGTCCCATCGGCGCTGAGGTAGGAGACGTGGTGGCTTGCGTGGCCGGTTGTCGGAAAGGTCTCGAGGCCGAGCGTCGTGTCACCCACGACGTGGACGTTCTCCTCCGGCACCGGTGCAAGCTCGCCCCAGAGGTCGTCGAACGTGTCGCCGTAGAGGCGCCGCGCCGATCGCTCGAGCCTGCTCGGGTCGATCAGGTGCGGCGCGCCGATCTCGGAGACGTGGATCTGGAGCTCGGGCTGCTTCCGGACGAGCACGCCCGCGGCGCCGGCGTGGTCGAGGTGGATGTGGCTCAGGAGCAGGTGGCTGATGTCGGAGAGTGCGAGCCCGCGCTGCGCAAGGCCTCGCTCCAATGCCGGGATCGCCGTGGTCGGGCCGCAGTCGAAGAACGCGAGACCGTCGTCGGTCTCGACCAGGTAGCAGCCGATGACACGCTCGGCGCCTAGGTGATGGAGGTCGATCGGCTCGGGAACGGCCACCTCCCGATGCTACGCAGACCAATCGCCGTTGCAGCGACAGTGGCGAGCATGATCGCGATCAGCAGGGCGACGATGCTGGTGGAGACGGTGAACGCCTCCGACGAAGCCGCGGCCGCTGGAGCGCCGGGCCGCTGGAGCGTTTGCCGGCAGGCCCGCGGAAACAAGCGTCTCCTTGAGCCGCGAATCGGCCTGGAACCAACCGCCGCGGGTCTCCTGGTCGAAGACCTTCTGGCCGGGCTCCATGTACGTGACAGGCGCGGGCGTCGCGTAGGGATAGACGTCCTGCCGGATCTTCCAGGTCTCGTTGTTCGGGCCCGGAACCGTGTACGTGATCGTGTACTTCGGGCCCAGATCGCCTTTCGGGCGGCTGTCGAGCATCGGATCGGGCTGCTGGGCGAACACGGCCGGGAAGAAGCCGGCATGCTCGGCGAGCGTCATCGTCGGGCTTCGGGGTACAGCCGCCGGTGAACGTGATCCCGCCGCCGCCCCGGGCCGTCGATCGAGGCAGCTGGACGGGCCCTTGCCGAGCGCCGCCGCAGGCAGCGCGAGCGCGGCGATCGCGAGGATGAGGAAGACGCGCTTCATCGTCTCCTCTACACCGCGCTGAGGTGTTGGGTTCCACGTGGCCATTCCAGCCGTGTCCAGGGACAGGCCCGGGCCGCGTCCCTAACGGCGGGGTTTGCCCTCGCGGATCAGCTCGACCGCCTTGGCGATCCGGCGCCGCCGCGTCTCCTCACGCTTCGCCTCCTTGATCCACTCGACGTACTCCTTGCGATGCGTGTAGGACATGCGGTCGAACGCGGCCCGGGCCTCGTCGTCGAGCGCCGTCGCCAGGTCCCTCGGCAGCCTGACGATCCGAGGCTTGGTGTCCAGCTCGAGCTCGACCTCGACGGTTTCTCCAGCGACAGCTCCTGCGTCCTCCCTCAGCTCACGATTGACGGGCATGAAGTAGGTGTCGCCGTACTTGGCGATCGTGCTGCGGAACGGTGCGCCGTTCACCGTCCCGCGCACCGGTGGCCGTTCCCGCCCGAACACGGCGGGGACGTCGAGCGGAATCTCGATGTAGGTCGCGGTCTTGCCCTCGACCTTGAGCTCAGCTCGAAACCGAGGCACTGGGAGAGCGGACGAGCGCCTGCTCGAGATCCTCGATCAGGTCGCTCGCGGACTCGATCCCAACCGAGAGCCGCACGAGGTTCCTCGGCGCCGCGAACGGCGCGTCCGCGGTCGAGGCGTGCGTCATCCGCGTGGGATGCTCGATCATGCTCTCGACCCCGCCGAGGCTCTCGGCAAGCGCCCAGACCTTTGTGCGCGCGACCAGCTCCACCGCCGCCTCCTCGGACTCGGCGAGGAACGAGATCATCCCGCCGAAATCGTCCATCTGGCGCTTGGCGATCTCGTGGCCGGGATGCTCCTGGAGCCCCGGGTAGAGCACGGTCTCGACTGCCTGGTGGGTCGAGAGGTAGTCGGCGATCTCTTTCGCGTTCTCCGTGTGCTTGCGCATTCGGATCGCGAGGGTCTTGAGCCCGCGGAGGACGAGCCAGCAGTCGAAGGGCCCGGGCACGGCACCGAGCGACTTCTGGAGGAAGTAGAGCCGCTCCGCCACGGTCGGATCGCTCGTCGCGACGAAACCGCCGACCACGTCCGAGTGGCCGCCGAGGTATTTCGTCGTCGAGTGGACGACGATGTCGGCGCCGAGCTCGAGCGGCCGCTGGAGATACGGTGTCGCGAACGTGTTGTCGACGACGACCATGGCGCCAATTTCGTGTGCTGCCTCTGCGGCAGCGCGGATGTCGATGATGTTGAGCAGTGGGTTCGTCGGCGTCTCGAGCCAGACGATCCGCGTGCCCTCGTCGAGATGGTCTCGCAGGGACTCGTTGATCGTGTCGGCCGCGAGGAACTCGAACTCGTACCCCTTCGGCTCGTACACCTGCGAGAACAGGCGATAGACCCCGCCGTAGACGTCGTTCACGCAGACGACGCGCTCACGCGGGCTGACGAGATGCATGACCGTCGTGACCGCGCCCATCCCCGAGCTGAACGCGACTCCGTGCTCGGCGCCCTCGAGCGAGGCGAGGCAAAGCTGGAGGGCGGTCCTCGTTGGGTTCGCGACCCGTGCGTATTCGTAGCCCTTGTGGACGCCGACGGCCTCCTGGACATAGGTCGACGTCTGGTAGATCGGGACGGTGATGCGAGCCGGTCGCTGGGTCGGGCTCCTGTCCCTCGTGGATCGCGCGGGTCTCGAAATCCATGCCTCGATGCTACCCGGGCAGGTCGGCGCGGACGACGGCGAGATCCTTCCACGTCCACGTCGTCTCTGGCGCGAATCCCGCCTCCCGCAGCCATTCGAGCTGGGCGTCGAGCGGGTCCGGCCGGTCGAACCCCGGCGTCGTCGGCGTCACCGCGTCCTCCTCCCGCTCAGGGACGACCACGTCGGCGAGCACGAACCGGCCGCCCGGCTTCAAGTACGTCGGCGATCCGGCGGAAGAGATCGCGCTTGCCGTCGGCGTCGAGGTGATGGATCGCGAGGCACGAGACGACGAGATCGAAGGGCCCTTCCGGGAGGGGGTCCTCGAGTCGGGAGACCCGGAGGTCGCCGGCGACGTCGGCTTCGGCGAGCATCGCCTCGCTCTCGTCGATCCCCACGAGCTTCGCCTTCGGGTGGACGGCCAGCACGCGCTTCGCGGTCATCCCCGTGCCGACGCCCAGCTCGAGGATGGCCTCGGCGGCGATTCCCTCGGTCGCCCGAGCGGTCTCGTCCTGGAGCTCGTCGAAGACGGGGATGTCGGCTCGCATGTTCTCGAGGTAGGTGCTCGGGTCGAAGTGGAACTGCGTCACGACTCGATCTTCTCGGCGCCGACGAAGCTCGCGAGGCTACGAAGCGGTCGCTCGAGCGTGGCGGGGCGTGCGCCGTCCTCCCACCAAACGTTGTTCACGTGCAGCACGCCGTCCTTCTTGTCGAAGACGGGTTCGATCCGCCCGATCAGACGATCTCCTCGCAGGATTGGCAGCACGTAGTACCCGTACTCGCGCTTCTCCCGGGGGACATACATCTCGAGTCGGTAGCGGAAGTCCCACAGCGCCTCGGCCCGGTCGCGGTCGTGCACGAGGCGGTCGAACGGCGAGAGGAAGGTGACGCGCGACGTTACAGGCCGCGCGTCCGCCTGCGGGTGCGCCAACCAGCGCCCCTTGTCGAGCTTCACCCCGAGCGCGCGAAAGCGCTTCTCCTCGAAGACGCGCCGTGCCTCGGCGAGCGGCACCGTCTCCGTTTCGGGATACCAACGCTCCGCGAGATCCCAGAGCCGCTGGCCGCCTTGGCGGCCGGCGACGGCGATCAAACCGCGCCGATGCAAGAGCTCTAACATCCACGTCAGCTGGGCTCGAGTTCCCCACCAGACGTAGCGCTCGTCCGCACGCGCGGCGGGGTGCTCCAGCTCCCTCGAGGGCAACGGCCCGCGTTGTTCGAGCTCACGGAGCACATACCTCCTGAGCTTTGCTTGCTCCTTGAGGAACTCCTTCGCCCAGCGCTGCCACTTGTAGTGGCCCCAGGGCTCGCGCATTCGCGCTCGGATGAGCGGCAGGTCCTCGATCGGCCAGATGAACGCGTTCCACTCGAAGAGCTTCTTTTTCTTCCACAGGAGCCGCGTCGAGCGCCGCGCGGTCGTACCGGCCGAGTCGGCTCCAGAGGACGAGGTACTGCGGTGCCGCGAGGGTCGAAATCGGGTCCATCTGCAAGAAGCCGAGGTGGCGGACGGACTCGAGGACGCCCGCGGCGGACCCGGCGAGGAGCTGTGAGCGAACTGCGATCCTCCGAGCTTCCTCGCGCGTAACCTCGACCGTCGTGTTGGCGCTCATCGAGTTCGTACTCTCGCAACTGCCGCGGCCTCCGCGGCGGGTGCTCGAGGTCGGCTGCGGCGCCGGCGACCTCGCGACGGGACTCGACGTGGCGGGCTACGACGTCGTCGCGGTGGATCCCGACGCGCCTGAAGGCCATCTCTTCCGCCGGACGACGATCGAGGCGTTCGACGAGCCCGGTCCGTTCGACGCTGTCGTCGCGAGTCTCTCGCTCCACCACGTCCACGACCTCGGCGGCGCGCTCGACAAGCTCGTCCGCTTGCTGGCCGGTGGCGGGCCGCTGATCCTCAACGAGCACGCCTGGGACCGGCTCGAGCCGATGACGCGCGAGTGGGAGGAGGAGCACGCCGGCCTCCACGGCTATGCCGCGATGCGCCCAGCCCTCGACGCGCGGTTCGAAGAGCGCTTCTTCGAGTGGCGGCCGTATCCGGTGGACGGAAAGGACGTCCCCGGCCTCGGCTTCCGCTACGTCGGCCTACCGGTGGTGCGCAAGTAGCGGGGGTCAGGTCTTGTGTTGAAACATCGGCCATGTGTGGCAATGCAAGACCTGACCCCGAACGCCGTAGACGGGCGCCGTCGTCAGTGGTTGTGGTGCCGCCAGGGTCGAGCGGCCTCCTCGGGATGCGGCATGCCGCTTGCCTCGACGGCGTCGATCACCTCGCCGGGGGCGAACGGGATACGGCGGAACTCGACCTCGAACGAGGCATCGTCGACGGTGACGAGGGCGTACTCCGCGTAGGCATCGGCGCGCGGGTGCTCGCCGGCTTGGTGGTGGTCGAGCGGCAGCCCGACGCTGCCCGGGTTGACGTAGTAGCTGTCGCCGAGGCGGCGGGCCCACTGCTGATGGGTGTGCCCGCCGGCGAAGACGGTTGCCGGCACTCCGTCGAATGGCCCGCGGAACTGCTCCTCCTCCATCCAGGGGCCGACGATCTCGTCGCGCGAGCGGGGAGTGCCGTGGAACGCGAGCAGCGAACGCCCCGGTGCGAAATCGAGCTCGACCGTGGGCTCGAAGCTGCGATGGAACGCAAGCAGGTCGTCCGAGAGCTGTGACTGCGACCAGCGGGCGTTCTCCACCTGCGCCTCGGTGAACTCCTCCTCGCCCGGATCGAGCGTCAGCAGGAAGTGGTCCGAGTTCCCCATCACTGCCGGGCAGCCCAGGTCGCGGAGCAGCTCGAGGCACTCGGCCGGCTGTGGTCCTGCCCTGGGCGTGGTCTCCGAGGCAGACGACGTGGTCGACGTCGTTGCGCGCCCAGATCCGCGAGCATCGCCCGGAACGCAACGGCGTTCCCGTGGACGTCGGAGAAGAGGGCGAAGCTAGCGATTGTGCGCTAGGAACTCAAGCAGGTCGGTCCGCGTTAGCACCCCGACGGGACGGCCCTCGCGGGCGACGACGACCGCGTTTGTTCGCCCGGTCAGCGTCGCGAACACCTCGTCGAGCGGCTCGTCGGCGTCGATCGCCGCCAGCGGCGGCTGCATCGCGGCGGCGACGTCCTCGTGCAGGGCGTCAGGGTTCTTGAAGACGCGGTCGAGCAGGTCGCGATCCTGGAGCGAGCCGATCACGTCCGCGAGCGAATCCACGTCGCTGTCCCGGATGACGGGCAGCTGCGAGATCGAAAAACGCTGCATCAGATCGATCGCCTCGCCAACCTTCTGACGAGAGCCGATCGTGACCAGGTCGGGGATATGAGGCTCCTCGGTGCGCTTCGAGCTGAGCACCTCCTCGACGGTCGGGACCGGTGCTTCCCGTTCGAGGAAGCCGAGCTCGAGCATGTAGTTGTCGTCGAAGAACTTCGAGAGGTAGGCGCGCCCGCCGTCCGGGATCAATGTGACGACGAGCTTCCCGGGGCCGAGCTCCTTGGCGACCTCGATTGCGGCCCAGACCGCCGTTCCGCCCGAGCCGCCGATGAAGAGTCCCTCTTCGCGGGCCATGCGCCTCGCGGTGACGAACGAGTCCTTGTCGGAGACCGTCACCCAGCGGTCGACGATGTCCTTGTCGAGCGTCTGCGGGTAGAAGTCCTCGCCGATGCCCTCGACCAGGTACGGGTGCATCTCCTCGGGCCCCGACGTATAGATCGAGCCCTCCGGGTCGGCGCCGACGATCAAGACGTCGGGGTTCCGTTCCTTGAGGTAGCGGCCCGTGCCGCTGATCGTCCCACCCGTGCCGACGGCAATCACGAGCGCATCGAACTCTCCGCCCGTCTGCTCCCAGATCTCCGGCCCAGTCGTCTCGTAGTGCGCCTCGGGGTTGCCAAGATTCGTGTACTGGTCAGGCTTGTAGGCGCCGGGGATCTCCTCGGCCAGGCGGTCGGAGACGGAGTAGTAGCTCTCCGGCGACTCGGGCTCAACTGCGTAGGGACAGATCACGACCTCGGCGCCGTAGGCGCGAAGCAAAGAGATCTTCTCCTGGCTCATCTTGTCGGGCATCACGAAGATGCAGCGGTAGCCCTTGAGAGCCGCCGCGATCGCGAGGCCGGTGCCGGTGTTGCCCGATGTCGGCTCGACGATCGTGCCACCCGGCTTGAGCTTCCCTTCGCGCTCGGCCGCCTCGATCATCGTGATCCCGATCCGGTCCTTCACAGAGCCGCCCGGATTCATGTACTCGAGCTTGGCGACGACCGTGGCGGCATCCTCGGGGACCAGCCGTTGCAGCTTGACGAGCGGCGTGTCGCCGACCAGCTCCAGGACGCTCGGGTACTCCCGCGGCATGTGGGCGGAAAGCTTATTGCCGTAGACCATCCGCTCGAAGGCAGACAATCGCGGTGTGCCGTTCGGAACTTGCCGGTGGGTAGACGGGCAGCCCGAGATCGACTTCAACGAGGTGCCGAACCCTGAGCTCGGGCACGAGCGCCAGAAGTGGTTCGTGCTCCTGCGGAGCTTCTGCTACCTCGTCCCGAACGAGGATCCCGCGGGGGGCACGGTCATCGTCGTTCCCGGGGCAGATGCTGGCTCGAGCACGGAGACGAACGAGCTTCTCGGGCCACACGGCAAGATCGTCGTCCCGCCGCACAAGGGTGGCCGGACCGACCTGGCTTCAGTCCCATCCTTCATGTGGTGGCTCGTTGCCAGCTACGGCAACCACACGCGCGCCGCTCTTCTCCATGACGCTCTCGTCCCCGATGGAGACGTAACGGCGTCTTCGATGGAGCGGACGGCGGCGGACCGGCTCCTGCTCTCGGCGCTTCGCGAGCCCGGACAGCAGAAGGGCGGCGCGTTTCGCCATTGGCTGATGTGGGCGGCCGCGAGCGTGTTCGGGACGATGCGCTCGCCGTTTGGGCTTCGCCCGGCCGGCCTAGCGATCCACGTTTTCGCGACCTGGGGCCTGCTCATCACTGCGCTCCTCTGGATGTGGCCCGAGCTGTGGCCGGACAGCTGGACGCAGCTCTTCCTCACGGTGGGGGCGATCGCTGCTCTTCCTGGTCGTGATGGGGAGCTCCTGGCGGGCGGGAGCCAACATCACGGCCGGCTGGCTTCCGACAGCGCTGATGACGGCGCCGGTCGTGATCCTGCTCGGGATCGCGTGGTCCGGCGAGTTCGAGCTCGACCAGGGCGTGGCTTTTTGGCTCCTGCTCGGTGTCCTCGCGCTCGTCCTCCTCGGCCACCTTTGGGGCCTAGCCGTCGACCGAACCTTGCGCTGGCGGCTCTGGCCGACGTCGCTCGTCGGTCTGCCGATCGCCACGATTCCGGTCGGGCTGATCTTCCTCTCGATCGTGCTCGTCTGGTTCGTCGATCTCGGCGCGTCGATCGCAGCTTCGTTCTCGGAAGACCACGGCCGCCGTCGCGGTTTCGAGCTTCCCGGCCTGAGGCCGTATCGCAAGCAGCTCTGAACTGGCTCGCCCTGTCAGGCGCTGGTCTTATCCAGGAGCTGCAGAAGCTCGTGAGCTGCCAGCTCGATCTCCTTGTGCCGCCACTCTGCTGCGCGGTAGTGGCAAGCGATCAGGCCGGTGCGGTGCACGCGGCGGAAGTCTCCGTAGACGAATGCGTAGCGCGCCTTCGTCTCTTCCGTAGCTCCCTCGGTGAGGCCGAGATGCCATTCGGCGTACTCGCTCCACGAGTGTGAGGCGAGGAACGCGTTCTCGTCTTCGGCTTTGGGCTGGACGTCTCCCCAGTCGCTCGCGAGGACGTACTGGCGCCCCCGGATGAGTCGCCGCGCGTGGGCTACCGCTGCTTCGTTTACGGCATAAGAGGCCATGAACGGATTCGTATCAGTGACGGAAGTGGCGGCGGTGGGTGAAGACCATCGCCGCGCCCGCCTTCCGGATGGCGTCGATCACCTCCTCGTCCCGCTTTGCGCCGCCCGGCTGGATGATCGCCGCGACGCCCGCTTCCAGCGCTAGCTCCGGCCCGTCGGCGAACGGGATCAGGGCGTCCGAGGCGAGCACCGAGCCGGCGAGCTCATGGCCGTGCTCACGCGCCTTTTCGATCGCAATCCGCACTGAGTCGACGCGGCTCGTCTGCCCGCCGCCGATCCCGATCGTCTGCAGGTCCTTGGCGATCACGATTGCATTCGAGACGACGTGCTTGCAGACGCGCCACGCGAAGAGGAGATCGCCCCACAGCTCCTCGCTCGCCTCGCCGCATACGAGCTCCATCGCAGCCCGTTCGTCGACCTCGCGGTCGCCGTCCTGGACGAGCAGGCCGCCGATCACCCGCTTGTAGTCGCGCTCGGCAAAGTCGCCGCGCCGGCGTTCGCGGTCGACCAGGATCCGCGTCGCCGGTTTCTGCCGCATCGCCTCCAGCCCGGCCTCGTCGTATTCCGGCGCGATCACGACGTCGATGAACTTCCCCGCCAGCTCCTGTCCAAGGTCGACGCTGATCGGCCGGTTGAGCGCGAGCACCATGCCGTAGGCCGACACCGGATCGGCATCGTGCGCCTTCGCGAACGCCTCCTCGATCGAGGCCGAGACGCCGACGCCGCACGGGTTCGCGTGCTTGACGATCACGCAGGCCGGGAGCTCGAATTCATCCAGCAGCCGCCTCGCCGCCGAGAGATCGTTCAGGTTGTTGAAGGAGAGCTGGCGCCCATGGATCTGCTCCACCTGCGAGAGCAGGTGGCGCCGCCCGCCGTCCTCGGCGTAATAGGCCGCGCGCTGGTGCGGGTTCTCGCCGTAGGCGAGGTCGGTGACCTTCGTGAAGCTGGGAATGAGCTGTTCCGGGAACGCCTCCCGGCCGAGGAACCAGGTCGCGATTGCCGCCTCGTACGCGGCCGTCGTCGCAAACGCCTCGGCTGCAAGCTCGCGACGGGTCTCCTGCGAGAGCGCTCCGTGCTCCCGCAGCTCGGCGAGAATCTGCGCATAGCGCTCGGGCCGACACACCGGCGCGACATGCGCGAAGTTCTTGGCCGCGCCTCGGAGCATCGACGGCCCGCCGATGTCGATCAGCTCGACCGCGTCTTGCTCGGTGACGCCGTGTCGCGTCGCGATCTGCGCGAACGGGTAGAGGCTGACGCAGACCAGGTCGAACGGCGTGATGTCGTGTTCATCGAGCGTGGCGAGGTCGTCCGGGTTGTCGCGCCGCGCGAGGATCGCCGCGTGGATGCGGGGATGGAGCGTCTTGACGCGGCCGCCGAGCAGCTCGGGGACCTCCGTCAGCTCTTCGACTCGCGTCGCCTCGATGCCGCGCTCGGCGAGAAACTCCGCGGTTCCGCCGCTGGCGACGAGCTCGACGTCCAGCTCGGCGAGCCCGCGGGCGAACTCCTCGAGGCCGGTCTTGTCCGAGACCGAGAGCAGTGCCCGCTTGATCAGGAGATGAGCTCCTTGACCGTCTCCGGCAGCAGGCGGTGCTCCACGGCCTGCACTCGCGCGCGCAGCGTCTCGACCGTGTCGTCCTCCAGCACGGGCACGCGTTCGGCGACGATCACCGGGCCGGTGTCGATCCCTTCGTCGACGTAGTGGACCGTCGCGGCCGACTCCCGGACGCCGGCGGCAAGCACGTCCTCGATTGGATGCGCTCCCGGGAACTCAGGCAGCGGTGCGGAGTGAGTGTTGACGATCCGGCCGCCGTAGCGGTCGAAGAATGGCTTCCGTAGGAGATGCATGTACCCCGCGCAGACGACGAGCGTGACGCCTCGCTTCTCGAGCCAACGAGCCATCGCTTCGTCCCGCTCCTCCCGACTCTCGTAGTCATCGGCGGCGAAGACGGCAGACTCGATCCCGGCCGCCTCGGCGCGCCCCAACGCGCGCACCCCAGGCTTGTTCGACGCCACACACGCGATCGGGAGGCCGGCGTCGATCAGGGCCTGGAGGTTCGTGCCGTCACCGCTGACCAGGACTCCGATCACGCGCGCACGATCCGGCCGATCACGAGGGCGTCGCCCGGATCCGGCACGACCGCGCAGTAGCCGATCCCGAGGTTGAACACCCGGCGCAGCTCGTCCTCGGCAACGTGCCGCGCCAGCCAAGCGAAGACAGGCGGGCGGTCCCAGGCGTCCCAGGCGATCTCGGCCCGCAGCCCGTCGGGCACGATCCGCTCGAGGTTGCCGGCGATCCCACCGCCCGTCACGTGCGCCAGCCCGTGGACGTCCGACAGCCCGCGGATCTCATCCAGGTAGAGCCGAGTGGGCGCCAGCAGGTCGTCGCCCTGGTAGTCCTCCTCTTGGAGGATCCGCCTGACGAGGGTGAAGCCGTTCGCGTGCACGCCGGCCGATGGAAAGCCGATGACGGCGTCCCCTTCCTGGATCGCCGAGCCGTCGATCAGCCGGTCCCGGTCGACGATCCCGACGCACGTAGCGGCGAAGTCGAGCTCCTCCTCGCGATAGACGTCCGGGAGCTCGGCCGTCTCGCCCCCGACGAGCGCGACGCCCGCAGTCCGGCACACCTCGGCTGCTCCTTCGACCAGCTCGGCGACCTGCTCGAGGTCGATCCGGCTGGAGGCGAAGTAGTCGAGCAGGAAGAGCGGCTCGGCGCCGGTCGTGATGACATCGTTGATGCAGTGCGCGGCCATGTCGGCGCCGCAGGCTCGGAGCCTGCCGCGGGCCCGCGCGACGATCGGCTTCGTCCCGATTGAGTCCATGGACGCCGCGAGCAGCCGGCGGTCGTCGAGCGGGTAGAGCCCGGCGAAGGCGCCGAAACCGAGCGCGCCCGTGGACTCGACCGCCGCGCGAAGCCGTTCGACGACCGATTCCGCCGCGGCCAGCGAAACCCCTGCGGCCTCGTACGTCCTACCCTCCACGCGTAGTGGACTTTAGAGCCGACGAATGACGAGCCTGACGCAGCTGCTGCCGATCGCGCTGCTGGCGATCTTCTACTGGCGCCGGGCGCGAACGCTGTCCGCGCGCGGGACGCCGGTGCCGTGGTGGCGCCAGGTCTCGTTCGGGCTCTCCCTCGTCCTGCTCGCCGCCGCCTCGCTGATGCCCTACGAGGACGAGCTCTTCTTCATGCACATGATCCAGCACGTCGTCATCGGCGACCTCGCGGCGCTGGCGTTCGTGCTCGGCCTGAACGGCCCGCTCCTGCGACCGCTGCTCGCGATCGGGCCGATCTCCCGCCTCCGCGTGCTCGCGCATCCCCTCGTCGCGCTCCCGCTCTGGGCCGTCAACCTCTACCTCTGGCACGTGCCGAGGCTGTACGAGGCCGCGATCGACAACGGCGCCGTCCACGCGCTCGAGCACGTCTTCTTCTTCTCGACCGGAGTGCTGATGTGGGCCGCCGTCGTCGAGGTGCTGCCCGGGCCGGAGTGGTTCGGCACGGGGGCCAAGTTCGGCTACGTGATCGCCGTCCGGCTGTTCGAGACGGTGCTGGGCAACATCTTCATCTGGTCGGGGACGCCGATCTACGGAGCGTATGACGAGGGCGTCGAGCGCTGGGGCATCGGACCGCTTCAGGACCAAGGGCTCGCCGGGACGATCATGATGATCGAAGGCTCGCTGGTCACGATCGGCGCGCTCGCTTGGCTCTTCCTGAAGCTGGCGGCGGAAGGGGAGCTCCG
The DNA here is from genome assembly GCA_963752845.1 of uncultured Actinomycetes bacterium. Classification (GTDB taxonomy): domain Bacteria; phylum Actinomycetota; class Thermoleophilia; order Gaiellales; family Gaiellaceae; genus JACDAN01. The sequence continues at coordinate 81,227 of CAVVZV010000005.1, forward strand.
CCAGCAACTCCTCGAGCAAGGCCTCGATCCGCGCACCGTCCGGCGGGCGGTTCGCTACGGCCGGGGGGAGGAGCTGGAAGGGGCAGGCTGAACTCGTGCGGCACGCAACATGCGTTCGACCGGCGTCCATCACGTCGACCTAGTCGTCTCGTCGATCGAGCGCAGCCTGCCCTTCTACCGCGACCTGCTTGGACCGTTGGGATGGCACGGGATCTCGGAGGTCGAGGGCGAGCGCGGCGAGACGATCTGGTACCTCTGGGGCCCGGGGACCTCCGTCGGCCTCCGTGCCGCGCAGTCGGACACGCCCGGCGGCTTCGACCGCTACCGCATCGGCCTCCATCACCTTGCCTTCGAGGCGTACTCGCGCGGGCTGGTGGACGAGCGAGCTGAGTGGCTGCGCGAGCACGGCGCCGAAATCGAGAGCGAGCCGCAGGAATACACCTACCAGCCGGGGTATTACGCGGTGTTCTTCTACGACCCCGACGGGCTCAAGCTCGAGATCGTCCACATTCCCGGTCAAGCAGCCTGAGACGAAAGGAGCAAGCATGTCGACAACACCCCCTCCCGAGCCGCCGACCGAGACGACGCGCTCGTACGGCGGTGGCGGCGTCACCGTCGACGTCGCCCGCCTTCCGGTCCCCGGCAACGCCGAGTTCGCGCTCTACCTCCTTGCGCTGATCCTCGCCTGGATTCTCGTGTGGACCATGGACTCGCTCGACGCGAGCGACTGGTTCTTCTTCTTCACGGTTACGACCGCGATCTACATTCTCTCTCGCGGCATCGCCAAAGCGAGCCGCGTGCTCGAGGATTAGACGCCGGCCGGCTCGAAGCGGAACTTGGCGAGTGTCCGGCCCGCGGGGACGCGGGTCGGATACTCCCTCGTGAAGCAGGCGCGGCAGAACTCCGACCCGGGGCGGGTCGTCGCCCGCTGTACGCCCTCGAGCGAGAGGTGAGCGAGGGTGGTCGCGCCGATCTGGCGCCGCGTCTCCTCGATCGTCTGGCCTGCGGCGACCAGCTGCCGGTCGTCGCCGAAGTCGATCCCGTAGAAGCAGGGCGAGACGATCGGCGGCGACGACACGCGGACGTGGACCTCGATCGCGCCGGCCTCCCGCAGCATCGCGGCGAGCTGGCGCATCGTCGTGCCGCGGACGATCGAGTCGTCGACGACGACCACCCGCTTGCCGGTGACCACGGCAAGCGGGTTGTACTTGAGCCTGACGCCCTGCTCCCGCAGGCCCTGATCGGGCTGGATGAAGGTCCGCCCGACGTAGCGGTTCTTGATCAGGGCTTCCGCGAACGGGATCCCGGACGCCCGGGCGAAACCGATCGCCGCCGGCGTTCCGGAGTCCGGTACCGGCATGACCAGATCGGCCTCGACCGGAGCTTCGTTCGCGAGCGCCTCGCCCATCCGGACCCGCGCGGCGTGCACCTCCTCGGAGGCGAGTTGCGAGTCGGGCCGGGCGAGGTAGATGAACTCGAACAGGCACAACGCCGGGCGGGCGGGCTCGATCACCTGGTGCGACTCGATCCCGCCGTCGATCGCCACGAGCTCGCCCGGCCGGACCTCGCGTTCGAACTCGGCGCCGACGAGGTCGAGCGCGCAGCTCTCCGAGGCGAGCACCCAGTCGTCACCGAGCCGACCGAGGACGAGCGGGCGGAAGCCGTGCGGATCGCGAAAGCCGATGAGCTTGCCCTCGGCGAGGGCGACCACCGTGGTTGCGCCTTCGAGCCGGGCGAGCGTGCTCCCGACGGCTTCGGGCAACGGCGCCGGATCGTTGGCGATCGAGGCCGCGATCAGCTCGGAGTCGGACGTGGAGGCCGGCCGGACGCCTTCGTCCTCGAGTTGCGCGCGCAGCTCCTCGGCGTTCGTCAGGTTGCCGTTGTGGCCGAGGGCGATGGTGCGGGCTCGACCGTGATGGACGAGCGGCTGTGCATTCGCCCACTGCGTCGAGCCGGTTGTGGAGTAACGCGTGTGCCCGATCGCGATGTCGCCCTGGAGCCCGCGCAGCGTCTGCTCGGAGAAGACCTGCGCGACGAGGCCCATGTCGCGGAGGACGGTCAGGCGGCCGGCGTCGGAGACCGCGATCCCCGCCGATTCCTGCCCCCGGTGCTGGAGCGCGAAGAGGCCGAAGTAGGCGACGCGCGCCACATCTCGCTCGGGCGCACGGATCCCGAAGACGCCGCACATTAGACCTCACCTACTTCCACGGCGAAGTCGGGGACCGTAGCGCCGGCGAGGACGAAGCGCACGGTGTCCGGTTCGGGCACGTCCAGCTCGGCCGCGAGGTGGCTCCATGCGGCCATCTCGGCAAGGGCGGTGTCGAGGCCGCCGTCGGAGACGTCGTGGACGAGCGAGAGCTCCGGCGCCGCCGCCCACACGAGCCTGATGAGCGCAGCTTCACGCTCGAGGTCGAGCTCCACCGGTCCTCGCACCACGCTCACTTTGTCGCCGCGCCGCCAGCCCTTCGGCACGCGGCGCACGTCGGGGACGAGGCCGACGCAGCCGACCACGGGCGTCGGCGGGATCGAGCGGCCGTCGGTGTCGTTGTAGAGCGAGACGTTCCCGGAGACGACCGGGATCCGCAGCGCCTCAGCCGCCTGCGCGATCCCCTCGATCGCCTGCTCCAGCTCCCAGGCGATCTCCGGCTTCTCGGGGTTCCCGAAGTTGAGGCAGTCGGTGAAGCCGATCGGCTCGCCGCCGCAGCAGGCGACGTTGCGGGCCGCGTCGAGCGCGGCGAGTGCGCCGGCGCGGAACGGGTCGCGCTCGCCGACGGGCGGGCCGTCCAGCGACACCGCCAGCCCGCGGAACGACGGCCGCAGGCGAAGCACGGCGGCGTCCAGGCCAGGCCGGCGGATCGTCCGCGAGCCGACGAGTTGGTCGTACCGCTCGTAGATCCACTCGCGGCTGCGCAGGTTGGGCTCGAGTGGGGGTGATGCGGGCGGCGTTTCAGTCGCGAGTGTCGGGACTCGATAGCGCGGGCACTCGTCGGTCAGCAACCGTGCTGGGATATCGCCGACGAGCTCGCCGTCGTGGAAGGCACGCAGCTCGCCGTTGTCGGTGACCTCGCCGATCACGGCATGGTTCAGCTCCCACTTCCGGCAGACCTCGGCGACCTCTTCCGGTCGCGCCGTCACGCACACCATGCGTTCCTGGCTCTCGGAGATCATGATCTCCCACGGCTCGAGGTCGTCCTCGCGCAGCGGCACCTGGTCGAGCTCGACGTCGACGCCGGCGCCGTCGCGGGCCATCTCAGCGAGGGCTGACGCGAGCCCGGCGGCGCCGCAGTCCTGGAGCGAGTCGACGAGGCCGAGCTCGACCAGCTCCTGGCTCGCCTCGATCAGCTTTTTGCCGGTGAAGGGGTCACCGATCTGGACAGTGGGGCGTTTGTCGTCGTCCTCCTCCCCGAGCTGCTGGCTCGCCAGCACGCTGGCGCCCCCGATCCCGTCGCGGCCGGTGGTCGCGCCGTAGAGGACGATCGCGCGGCCGGGCGCCGATGCCTTCGCCCGGGTGAGTCGCTCTTTCGGGAGCAGGCCGACGCACATCGCGTTGACGAGGCAGTTGCCGCCGTAGGCCTCGTCGAAGACGGCCTCGCCCCCGACTGTAGGGACGCCGCAACAGTTGCCGTAATGGGCTATTCCGGAGACGGCCCGTTCGAACATCCATCCTGGCTCGCCGAATCGAAGCCCGTCCAGCAGCGCGATCGGCCTGCGCACCCATCGCGATCACGTCGCGGAGGATCCCGCCGATCCCGGTCGCCGCGCCCTGGAACGGCTCGACGGCGGACGGGTGGTTATGGCTCTCGACCTTGAACGCGACCGCTTCGCCGTCGCCGAGATCGAGCACGCCGGCGTTCTCGCCGGGCCCTTGCAGCACGCGCTCACCCTGCGACGGGAGCCGCTTCAGCAGCAGCGCCGAATGCTTGTAGCCGCAGTGCTCCGACCACAGGAGTGAGAAGACGGCAAGCTCGAAGTGGTTGGGCTCCCGCTCGAGCAGGTCGCAGATACGGTCGAGCTCCTCGTCCGTTAGGCCGAGGGCGCGGTGCAGCGGCTGCTCGACTACCCCCGTCAGGAGTCTGAGAATAGACGCATCGGCGGACGCGTTAGCTTGAAGGAGTGACTCGCGGATATGTAGGACCCCTGCTGCTGCTGGCGGCGATCTGGGGGTCGTCGTTCATGTTCATCGAAATCGCCCTGCGACGATCTCTCGCCTGCGGCGACGATGACCGGCCGGCTCCTGTTCGCCTCGATCACGCTGGGCGCGATCCTCGTCGCCAGGCGTGGCTTCGCTCAGGCCTTTCGCTGCCTCCGCGACTTCGGCTGGGCCGGGCATCGTCCTGGGCGTGATCACCACCGCACTGCCCTTCTGGCTGATCGCCTGGGGGCAGACGCGGATCGACTCCGGGATCGCGGCGATCGCAAACGCGTCCATGCCGCTCTTCGTCGCGCTGCTCGCGATCCGGTTCGCGCGACACGAACGCGTCACCGGCTGGCGCGCGTTCGGGATCGTGCTCGGGATCGTCGGCGTAGGCGTCCTCGTCGGGGTCGATCCCCAAGGAGGCTGGGCCGGCGCCGTCGGGACGTTGGCGGTGATCCTCGCCGCGATCTCGTACGCCGTCGGCTCGCTCTACAGCCAGCACAAGCTCGGCGACTCCTCGGGGCTGCTGGTCTCCACGGCGTCGGTCATCTGGGGCACGCTCGCGATCCTCCCCTTCGGGATCGCTCAGGGGCCCGGCGAGCTGCCCGGGTGGGAGGCGGTGGCGGCGGTTGCGGCGCTGGGTCTGGTGGGAACCGCGATCGGTCTCCTGCTCTACCTGAACCTCATCGAGCGGCACGGATCGTCCCGCGCGAGCCTCGTCGTCTACCTCCTGCCGCTGACCGCGCTGTTCTACGGCGCCGTCTTCCTCGACGAGCCGATCCGCGTGACCGCGATCGCCGGTCTGGCGCTGATCCTCGCCGGGGTGGCGCTCGGCTCGGGCGTCGTCAGGCCGATCCGGCGCCGCGCACCGGCGCCCGCGCCGACTCCGAGTCCATGATCCAAGGCGACGGGCTGCAGCTCCGCCGCGCGAACGAGGACGACGTCGACTTCCTGGTCGGCCTCCTGAACGACGAGGACGTCGAGCCGTTCCTCGCGGCGTCGCGTGCCCGCGATCGCGGGAGCGTCCTCGAGGAGGTGCGCGCCTCCGAGGCGACGCCGGAGGAATCCGGGGTCTTCGTGATCGAGGTGCCCGACGGAGAGGGCTGGGCGCGGGCCGGGATGATGGAGTTCTCGCTCGCGAACCGCCGGAATCGGATCGCGCAGCTCGGCGGCCTAGCGATTCATCCCGACTTCCGCGGCCGCCGGCTCTCGGACGAGGCGGCGCGGCTCTTCCAGCGACACCTCATCTTCGACCTCGACTTCCACCGGCTCCAGCTCGAGTGCTACGGCTTCAACGACCGCGCGATCCGCCACGCCGAGCGCTCGGGCTTCGTCTGCGAGGGAGTGAAGCGGAAGGCCTACCAGCGGCACGGCGAGTGGGTCGACGGCGTGCTGTTCGGCCTGGTCAGAGAAGACCTCGACTGATGTAGGTGTCGGCGGGCGCGGGCGCGTGAGAGGTTGGCCGAGGTCCAGGGCTCGTCCCGCGAAAGGCGTTCTTCGATTCGTGCCAAAGCCCGGCGGCGTATCCCTTGCGGAAGCGTGCTGAGGACGGGCGTCGCGTCTGCGCTCAGGCTCGCGATGTAGTTCACGTCGAGCGTTCCCGTCTCACGCCATCGATTCACGTTGCGGTCTGCGATCCGAGCGTCCGGATTCGTGACCGAGAAGGCCACGAGCGCGAGCGCAGACCATGCCAGGACGGCCCGCGGAAGAGCGGCGGTTCGACGAATCGCTCCGAGTAGCAGAAGCAACGCGAAGGTGACGCCGAGCCAGACCGCGAATCCTTCGGCGGCAAGACGTGCGCGCGTCAGGCCGAAGGCGTCCACATAAAGCGTCAGGCGGTGAAGAGCCGCGCCCAGGACGACGAGCGTCAGCGTGCCACAAGACGCCGAGGAGGACTTGCAGCGCCCGCCGCTCCCTGCTCGTTCGCGGCTGGGCGACGAGCGTCGCACCCTTGACGACGCCGAGGGTCAGCGTCCCGGCGGCATCAGGTGCCAGAAGCCCTCACGCGCGTACTTGGCATAGGTGAGGCCGGCTGTGCGCAGGACGTAGTCATTTCCGCCGAACAGCACCGTTACCTGAACGGCCACGAACGCGAGGAAGAGCGCGTCGAGCACAATGAGAGGCAGAGCCCACTCGACGAAGGAGAGTCTCGCCTCTCGTGACAGGACTCAGCTACCCTTCTCCTCGCGCCCAAGGCGAGCGAGAGAGCCGCAACTCGGACGAAGGCGAAGGTGCCGATGCGGCCCGGAAGGGCGTCCGCAGTCGGCCTGGGCACGCTGTCCGCGATCGCCGCGAAGGCAGCGTCCGCCGTAAAGAAGAGCGCCGCGAATGGGATGGTGAGGGCTACGCCGATGACCGTCGCGCGCAGCGCTGAAAGGGCGCGTGATGATGGCTCCGGCAGCACGCCGGGAACCCGCGGCAACGCCGCTACTGGCGCCAGGGGGGCGAGAAGCCGTGCTCCGCCGACGGCGAAGTACGCAAAGAGCCACGCGGCGAGAACGTCGAGAATCAGAACCCAGCTTGCGTCCAACAGAGCCGGGGAAGCGGCCAGCAGCAAGGCCGGAGCGCCAAAGAGGAGCAGATCGCCCGAGCGTGGGACCGTGCTGAAGGCGGCGGCGGCGATGAGCAGCGCCACGGCAACGACCCCGATCCCGGGCGGCGCGCCGGGGATCGCGACCGCACCGACGAGCGCCGCAAGCAGCGCGAGCGCTCTCACCGGGGAAGCTCGATCACCATTCGGCGACCAGGTGGATCACCTTCGGCTGCCGCGATCGTCCCCACCGTGGAGCTCGACGATCCAGCGTGCGATCGCAAGCCCGAGGCCTGCCTCCCTCATCGCTGGACCGCGCCCGATCGGACCGATAGAAGCGCTCGAACACTCGCTCGAGCTCCTTCACCGGGATGCCCGGCCCCTCGTCGACCACCTCGACGTGCGGGCGGCCGTTGTTCGCTCGCGCTTTGAGGAGCACCCGGCCGGCATCAGGCGAATGGCGGATTGCATTGGCGACGAGGTTGCCGAGCACCTGACGCATGCGATCAGGGTCTACGCGCAGCGCCAGGTCGGCGGGAAGCGAAAAGTACTCGAGACGCACGCTTCGTGAGTCGGCCTGCTCGCGCCAGTCGGCCACGACTTGCTCGAGGAGCTCGAGGGCGGGGACTTCGTCAAGCTCCAGTGGGATGGTCCCCGACTCGAGACGGGACAGGTCGAGGAGCTGCTCGACCAGCCGGCCGAGCCGTTCGACCTGGCGGAGCATCGGCCGAGCTGCCGGTGTCGGGGTCGCTCGACGCCGTCGACGAGGTTCTCGAGGCGCGCCGCGAGCGCGCCGATGGGCGTGCGCAGCTCGTGGCACACGTTGGCGACGAGGTCGCGCCGGAATGCGATCGACCTCGGCGAGCTCGGCGCGACATGGCGTTGAACGCGCGGGCCAGCTCGCCGACCTCGTCCCGCGAGGTGGCCGTGACCCGCCGGCCGTAGTCGCCGCCTCGCCATCGCGCGGCGTCGCGGCGGCCATCTCGCGGAGCGGCGAGGTCATGCCGCGGGCGAGGAGCTGCACCATGCGCGAGGCGAGCACGCGGCGCGATGAAGCGCGCCACAGGGCGAGAGCCGAGCTCGGTACCCGACTGAGTCACCGACGACGGTGACCCGACCGCGGCCACGATGACGATGCCGAGCTTCAGCTTGATCGAGCGGAGCCGGTCGAGCGGCCTCACGCGCGTCCGACCGCCTCGACGCGTACCCGACCCCGTGGACGGTGCGGATCACGTCTGGCCCGAGCTTCCGCCGCACGGCGCGGACGTGGGAGTCGACGGTCCGCGGCCCCGAGCCGTCGCTGTAGCCCCACACCTCGGCGAGCAGCTGCCTCCGGCGTGAACACGACGCCGGGGCGGCGCGGCGAGGCACGACGAGCAGGTCGAACTCGGTCGGCGTGAGGTGCACGACCTCGCCGTCGCTGCGCGACCCGGCGGGCGGCGAGGTCGAGGTCGACGTCGCCGACGCGCACGACGGCTCGGCCGGTCGGCGTGCCGGCGCTCGCTCGACGCGGCGCAGCAGCGCCTGGACGCGGGCGACGAGCTCGCGCGGGCTGAACGGCTTGGTCATGTAGTCGTCGGCGCCGACGCGCGAGGCCGACGAGCAGGTCGGTCTCGTCGTCCCGGGCGGTGAGCATGAGCACCGGGACCGGCCGCTCGCGCTGGATCCGCCGGCACACCTCGAGCCCGTCGAGGCCCGGGCAGCATCAGGTCGAGCACCACGAGGTCGGGCCGGACCCGGCGACAGAGCTCGACGCCCGCGAGCCCGTCGCCGCGCGATCTCGACGTCGTAGCCCTCGCTGCGCAGCCGGGCGGCGACGGCGTCGGCGATCGTCGCCTCGTCCTCGATCACCGCGATTCGACGCTTCACCTTGTGCAGCTTAAGAGTGTCTTTTCGTGGTTTGGTGCGAGTTTCGTGGAGATTCCGTGCAGGCTAGGCGCGCGGAGCGATGCGGAGAATTGCCCAGTCGAGCCGGATCCAGCTGGAATCGACGCCCTTCGACCCTTGGGGCGGAAACCAGGCGACGAGGAGGTTGCGGGCGTAGACCGTCACTGCGATCCAGCCGCCGGCGCGGTCCGGGCACCCAATGGATGCCGCGGCGGTCGGGTCTGACGCCGTGCGTAAAGACACGGCGCATGCGCTGGAGCTTGCGCGGATTCAGGACGAAGAGCTGAAACGTCCCGAACCGTGACGTCCGGTAGGGCGTCGTCCGGAGTGAGCGCGCGTCCGGCGTCGAGGCGGCTTGGTAGTTGACCAGGCGAAATCGGTCTGAGAATAGAACGCGCGCTTGGCCTGTGTCACCGAGAACGTGCGCGCAGTCTGAGCCTCGGCAACTGCGGTCACCGAGACCATGCAGACGACGAGGAGCGCGGCGCGCACGATCATGAACGGCGAGTGCGGCGCCGACGGCGCCCGCGTCGGCGCCGAGCGTCGCAGGGACGATCTCGATGCGCGTGCAGCGGAGCGACCCGTACCGGCCCGCCGCTCCACCTCCGCGTGGAGTGGATCGAACAGAAGCTCCGCCGGCCTCCGCAACACCGCCGCCGAGCGACGATCCGCTCCGGCGTGATGAAGATGGTCAGGTTCGCGATTGCGATCCCGATGTAGACCGCTGCGCGGCGGATGGCCTCCGGGGCCCGTTCGTCACCGCGGCGCGCGGGAGACGACGACGTCGTCGAACGACGGCTGCTGCGCGGCTGCGACGCGATCGCCCGGGCCCCGGCCAAGGGTCTCGAGGCAACCGTGGTTTCCACAGCCGCAAAGCGGGCCGTCCTCGATCACGGGGTGTGGTGGCCGACTTCACCGGCTCGATCCTCGACGCCGAGATGAAGCCGGCCTCCAGATCACGAGACCGCCGCCGATACCGGTTCCGCAAACGACGCATAGGACGTCCCACGGCGCCGCGGGCGGCTCCGATCCGTGCCTCCGCGAGCGCGAACGCGTGGCCGTCGTTGATCAAGCGCACGGGTCGGCCAAGGGCGTCTTGCGAGCGGGTCGGCGGATCGGCCGGCCGACACCAGTCACCGTGCAGGTTGGGCAGGAGCACGGCGCGGCCGTCGGCGTCGAAGAGCCCGGGCAGCGCGACGCCGACTGAGGCGACCGGCCCGGCCTCGCGGGGGCGAGCGCGGCCAGCCGGTCGAGGACTGCGGCGGACGCCTTCGTCGGATCTGGGTTGGCTCGGAGTCGCGCTCCACGATCTCGTCGCCGTCGAGGACGACGCGCTTGATGTTCGTTCCGCCAAGGTCGAGGCCGAGGGGCCGTCTTCACCGCGCGGTCCAGCCCCCGTCCACAGGCAGGACGGCGCCGGTGCGAACGGCGCGGTGGCGAGATAGACGACGGCCTGGGCGACGTCCTCAGGCCGCGCCGAAGGCGCCGGTGAGCGGCTGGAGCTCTGGCGAGGCGGGCTCGGATCCCTGCATCCTCCTGGGCCCGTCGACTCATCGACGTCTCGATCAGCCCGGGGCAGCGACGTTGCAGCGGATCCCGTCCTTCGCGTACGCCACTGCCATCGCGCGAGTCAGGCCGATCACGCCTGCCTTCGAGGCGGCATAGGCGTGCGTCGCGAAGTCCTCGTCGCCGCCGACGAGGCCGAGGACGGAGGAGACGGTCACGATCGCCCCGCCCTCCGCCGCCCGGAGCGACGGGACCGCGCGCTTGCAGTAGAGGAAGACCGAGCGCAGATTGGCCTCGAGCACCGCATCCCAGGCCTCTTCGGTGCAGGTGTCCACGGGGCCGTCACCGAGCCGCCGCCCGCTGATGCCGTGCGCGCAAACCAGAACGTCGAGCCGGTCGAGCGCGCCGAAAGCCGCGTCCGCCTCGTCGTCCACGTCGACGCCGCCCACCGTAAACCCGGCCGCTTCGAGCGCGTTCACAGTGGCCGACCCGATGCCCCCCGCGGAGCCGGTGACGACGGCAGAGGCCATGCTCTCGGTCATGGCTGAGCCGACATCGGCGCTCGATCGTATCCGCGCCGAGCGGGTCGTCGCCGTCCTCCGGCGGGTACCGGACGTCGATTTGGTCGTCGAGGCGCTGCTCAGTGAGGCGGCATTCGCATCGTCGAGATCACGCTCGACTCAGACGACGCCCTGCCCACCATCGATCGGCTTCGCGGGCGAGAGGCGAATTGACCGTGCTCGCGGGCACCGTGCGCACGCCCGAGGAGGCTGAGGCAGCCGCCGCCGCCGGCGCCGAGGCCTGCGTCGCACCGGCCCTCGTGCCGGAAATGGTCGAGCGCTGCCGCACGCTTGGCCTGCCGGCGGATTCCCGGCGCTCTAGGCCATCCGAGCTCGAGGCCGCCCGGGCGCTCGGGGCCGAGCTGAGTCAAACTTCTCCGGCAGCCTCGTGGGGCCCGAGCTACGTTCGCGAGGTGCTCGCGCCGCTCCGCGGCGTGCAGCTGCTGCTCGTGACCGGCGGCGTCGACCCGTCCAACACAAGGGAGTTCATCGACGCCGGCGCGGTCGCAGTTGGTGTCGGCTCCGCGCTGACGGGGCGCCGCCGACGTCGAGTCGGAGGCGCGCCGGCTCGTGGCCGCGGTTGCGAGGCTAGGAGGGTTTGGCGGAACGTTGCTCGTCGCAGGGGTGCGATGGTCGTTCCGAGGCAAGGACGCAGGGAGCGCCCGTATCCGTGCGATACGGGCGCGACTGAGGACGCCGCCTCGGGGCGAGCAGCGTGCCCCTGCGGCTCAGCCGGCGTTTCGTCAAACCCTCCTAAGCGCTCGCTGCGACCAGCTGCTCCTGGATCCAGGAGACGTAGGCGTAGACGGCGAGCTCCGGGGCGCGCGGGTCGCTCGGGTCGAGGCCGTCCCAGTCCAGGTCCTCGGTGACGTCGAGACGGGTGCCGAGGACGAGGCGCAGCGTCGTTCAGCGCGCGCAGCCACGCCTCGGCCTCCTCCGGCGTCGAGCGCGTCGCGGTCGACGGTCGCCGCGAGGCGCTCGAGCGCTCGCTCTCGCCCGCCGTCGAGCTGGCGCGCGCGTGAGCTCCCGGTACTCGCTGCTCGAGCTCCGGGTCGTCCGTACGCCGGCGGGAAGAGCGCCGCAGAGCCGGTCGTCGCCGGCCGTCGCCAGCGAGCCCCAAGTGCTCGCGCGAGCCTGCGCAGGACCTCGCTCCTCCTCCGGACAGCCGCAGCCGGATCTCGCCGTCCTCGCCGCGCTGGAACCGGCGCGAGACTAGTCATGCTGCATCGTGGCCCACAGCCCGTGCGCATGGAGCCGGGCAGACGTCGAGCTCGGCCTTCTCCCGGGTGCCGCTCGAGACCACCGCCTTGCCCTCGTGGTGCACCTGGAGCATCAGCTTCGTCGCCTTCGCCGCGGCTGTAGCCGAAGAGCTTCTGGAAGACGAGCGTGACGTACGACATCAGGTTGATCGGGTCGTTCCAGACGATCACGATCCAGGGGCGGTCGTGCTCGGCGCGCCTCTCCGCGCGGGGCTCCTCGACCTCGACCTCCGCCTCGGGCGAGCAGGGTGCTCACGCCCTGATTGTTGCGCTCAGCTCGTTGACGACGGGGGTCTCGCCCTCGCTGACGACGTCGCTAAAGTCGCCGGTTGCCTCGTCCTTGAGGATCAGCTTGAGCCGGCCATCGGGCATCTTCTCCTCCTTGATGACGATCTGGCCGTCGTTGGTCGGCCGCGCTGCGCGCGATCCGTTCGCGCCCCGCCGCGCCATCTCGAGCTCGACCGGCTCCCAATGCCTCGACTCGGCCGAGCGGTAGCGGCGTCCATCATGGCGTTGACGACGTAGCCGTCGTAGAAGTCTCCTGCGGCTCGCGGCCGTCGTCCATGCGCGTCGAACATGTCGGTGAACATGTCGACGTAGCCGAGCTCGGCGACCTCGTCGCCGACAGGGAAGAGCCAGCCGCTCGTCGGTCTCGGCCTTCTCGGCGACGTAGCCGCCGCTCGCCGCCGGCGGTGAACATCTCGAAGCCGGTGCGCAGGAAGTGGTTGAGCCAGATCGTGCCCTCGGTGCCGGCGACCTCGTCGCGCAGGTCCATGCCGCCGCGGAACGTCCAGCTCACCTCGAACTGGCCGATCGCGCCGCTGACTCGAAGCGCATCAGCGCGATGGCGTTGTCTTCGGCCTCGATCGGATGCACGAGCGTGTCGGCCCAGCACATCACCTCGACCGGCCGGTTGTCCTTGCCGACGAAGTTGCGGATGATCTCGATGCAGTGGCAGCCGAGGTCGATGATCGCGCCGCCGCCGGCCTGCTTCGGCGTCCCAGAACCAGGCGCTGTGCGGGCCGGGGTGCGTCTCGCGCGAGCGCACCCAGGTCACGTCGCCGACGCGCCGGCCCGCACCGCTGCGATCGCCTTGAGCGTCTTCGGCGTGTAGCACGAGGTCCTCGAGATAGCCGGCAAAGACGCCGGCGTGCTCGACGGTGTCGAGCATCCGCCGCGCCTCGGCGGCGTTGCGCGCCAGCGGCTTGGTGCAGAGCACCGCCTTGCCGTGCCGCGCGCACAGCGCGACGGCTTCCTCGTGCAGATGGTTGGGCAGTCCGATCACGACCACGTCGGTGTCGGGGTCGGCGACGGCCTCCTCGAGATCGGTCGTCCACGCGGGGCACGCCCAACTGCGCCGGCGAACGCGGCCGCCCGCTCCTCCTAGCGCGAGTAGACGACGTCGACGCGGTCGCGGCTCCGCTGGCCATGCAGCGTCTGCGTGTAGAAGAGGCCGATGAGGCCGGTGCCGAGCATCGTCGCCCTGTGCCCGCTCACCGGTCGCCTCCTCCGGCTTGACGGCGTTCCGGCCGCCCATAGCGTCCGTTGTCTAAACGTCTAGACAGGTGGATGCCGGATCTACTCCTCCTCGCCGCGGCGAGCTCCGCTCGAGCGGCCTCGAGAGACCCAGGCCGCAGGTCTTGGCAGGCGAGCCGATCTGCGCGGACGCGATCGGCGCCGGGGGGCTCGTCCACTGTTCGGCACGGGGCACTCGCGGATCCCCGTCGAGGAGATGTTCCCGCGCTACGGGTCTTACCCGGCTTCAACCCGATCGTCGAGCGTCGATGACGTTCCACACCCAGGTCGTCGGCGCGAACGGGCAGCGGCAGGCGATGTTCATCGAGCGGGTCGAGGGGCTCGCCGAGACGATCCTCGCCAACTTCCGGCTCGGGCCGCCGGATGTGATGATGGTCTTCAGCGTCGGCGGGCTGCCGCGGTTCCGATCGAGATCGTGCGATGGGCGGCCGCGAGCAGGGCCTGCCGCGTCATCGCGGTCACGTCCGTCGCGCACTCGCTCGCCGGCGAGCCCTCACACTCGTCCGGAACGCGCCTGGCCGACCACGCGGACGTCGTGCTCGACCTCTGCACGCCGCCGGGCGACGCGCTGATCGCGATCGAGGGAATCGACACGCCGGTCGGGCCGGGGTCCTCGCTTGCCGCGGTCGCGATCGCGAACGGGATCGAGGTTCGAGGACGGCCGGAGCTGCTCGTCGAGCGGGGCGCGATGACGCCGGTGATCACGAGCCGCGCGCTCGTCGGCCGGGAGCGCTCGCAGGAGCTGTTCGACGCCGCGTACGCCGAGCACGCAAGGCGGCTCACAGCTGTCTTGAGCCGCGATTAGCCCAGCGGCCGCGCGCGAATGCGTCGGAACGAGACACGCGAGCCCGGGTCGTGGTTCTGGAGCCCCACGTAGCCGACTCGCGCGCGTACTCCGTTCAGCTTCGAGACCCGCACGCCGTTCAGCAGAACTATGTACTGCTGGCCGACGACGCGGATGTGGAAGCGATTCCACTGCCCCGCCGGGCGCGACGCGAGCCTCGTAGCGGGTGCGTGGTCGTAGATCGAGCCCGTCTGGTAGGCGAGCCCCGCGGGGATCGCAGTCGTCAATCTGGACCTCGTATCCGGAGTTGACTGCGTCCACCGGCGCGCGTGGAAGCCTGGAAATTCGAACGAAGACGCCCGAGTTGTCGCACCGCTCGGCGACCCGCCAGTCGACCTGAAGTTCGGAATTCGCCCGCGGAAGCGTCGCCGCTTGTACGAAAGGATTCCCATCCCGCCGGAGGTGACGAGCGCACCGCCTTGGACCCGGAACCGCCCCGGACCGTTCATCGCCCAGCCTGCGGTCGAGCGGCCGTCGAAGAGCGCGATCCAAGCTGGGGCCGCCTGGCGCTTGGAGGGTCCGGCCGTCCTGTCAGCGGCCGCGACGGTCGATGCAAAGAGCATCGACGAGAAGACGAGAAGAACGATCGATCTCATCCCTGACTCCGTTCGTCGACTGGGCGTGGGTGGAGGGTAGCGCGGCCACTACCCTCCACCCGAGGCACTCAGTCGTTGTCGAAGTGCCGCGCGCGCAGGCCGGCGAGATACTCGTAGCCTCGCTCGGCCGTTGCGAGCTGGGCGGCGTTTCGCTCGGGCCCGGCCGGCGGGGCCGGCCGGGGAAGTTGTGGTTGTCCCGCTCGACGATGTAGTAGTGCTCGTCGGTCTCGAGCCCGTTGAAGGCGCCGAGCGGTACGTTGCCGTCGCCGGGGTCGACGAACTGCCATCCGAAGCTCGTCGGCTGCCCCGACCTCCGTCCGCACCCCGTCCTTGGCGTGGAAGAGCGGGAAGCGCTCCGGCTGGTTCCAGACGAGCTCGATCGGATCGAAGTTCGGGAACCAGCTCTTCATGCCGCTCGGCGTAGCGACCGCGGGCGCGCCCGTCGCGCCGACGTAGGCCCAGAAGATGTCGAGCTGGAAGAAGACGAGCCTAGGATCGGTCTCCTCCATCAGCACGTCGTACAACCGGGTGCCGTCCACGACCGCGAACTCGGACGAGTGGTTGTGGTGGTAGAAGCGCATCCCCCGGGCCCTCGCGGCCGCACCGAACATGTTGTAGGCCTCGGCGGCGCGGCGGTCGGCGTCGACGGTTTGCCGTTCAGCCGCCGGGAACAGCTGGTCGGGCTCACTCGCGGTGCCGATGTAACGGAGGCCGAGGGTCTCGGCGTCGTCCAGCACCTGCGTGAGGTTGTCCCGGAACTGCGTGACGCCGATGTGGCTGCCGATGCCCTTCAGCCGGTAGCGCCTGAGCAGCGTCCGGACGTCTCTCGACGTTCGGGAGCGTCGCCGGCGGCGGAGTCGGGTTCGGCACGTTCGTGTCCGGTGCCGAGTAGCCCGCGAACTCCACCCACTTGTAGCCGATCTCCGCGAGCTCGCTGAAGACCTGCTCGAACCCCAAGTGCCGCGATTCTGTTCCGCAGGGTGAAGAGCTGCACGGCGATGCGGTCCTTCGGCAGCAGCCGGTCGCCGCCGTGGCCGTGACCGCGGCCGCCGTGTGCGAGCGCTCCCGGCGCCCACGGCGACAGCGAAGCGCCCGCCGCCGCTCCGGCAGCCGTGCCGATGAACCGGCGCCGGTTGAGCTTGGCTTTGTTCTGCATCACTCTCCTCCCCTCTTGTACAAATGCTGCTTGGGCAGTAGAAACCTTGCATACATGCTGCAAAGCCGTGTTAGGTAGGTTCCTGTTCCGCGGCAATTTGCATTCCTCGAGAAGGAGGGAAACCTTGAAAGCACGCTTTTTCGGGCGGCGAGGTCGGACGGCGGGTGCCGTTGCGACGCTCACCGCCTTGGGTCTGCTCGTGGCGGCCTCCGCCACGACCGGCCAGGCGACTTGAGCACGGAAGGAGAAGTTCACACTCGGTATGTCCAACACGCTGGTCGGCAACGGGTGGCGCGAAGGGATGATCTGCTCGATCAGGCGCAGGCCTGAAGAGCGGGGGTCTCGTCGCTCGGGTCGCCCACCGCGAGACCGACACCGCGGGCCAGATCGCCGACATTCGCCCTGATCTCGGCGGGCGTCGACGCGATCATCATCAACCCGTCGAACGCCAACGCCCTCAAGCCGATCGCGGCGCAGGCGCGCGCCGGGGGATCGAGGTGGTCTCATCGATCAGTACGTCAACGCCCGGGCGCCTACAACGCGACCAACGACCAGGTCGCGTACGGACGGATCGGCGCCGAGTGGCTGTTCAAGAAGCTCAGCGGCCGCGGCAACGTGGTCGAGATGCGCGGCATCGCCGGCGTACCGGCGGACACCGACCGCCACAAGGGCTTCCAGCAGGCGAAGAGGAAGTATCCGAACATCAAGGTCGTGAAGTCGGTCTTCACCGGGTGGCAGTTCGCACCGGCGGGAAGCAGATGCTCGACATCCTGAACTCCGGACAGCGAGGTCAACGGTGTCTGGACGTCAGGCATCGACTACACGGTCGTCAACGCGTTCAAGACCGCCAGGAAGTCGTATGTCCCGGTCGTAGGGGCCGACAACTTCGGCTTCATCCGGCAGGTCAAGGCCCGCTATCCGAAGCTCCAGGGCGCGGCCATCACGAACCCGTCGTCGATCGGCGGTGTCGGCGTGACCGTCGCGTTGCGGGCGCTCAACAAGCAGTCCGTGCCGAGGTGGGTCAAGCTGAAGCCGGACGTGTGGACGTGGCCTGGGGACAGGGCGAAGATCAACAAGTTCGCCCAGCCGGGCGCCGCGGCCGACGCGAGCGCACAGCTCCAGATCACGCCGTGGACGACGTACAGCCTCGCACAGTACAAGGCGTGCAAGGGGCCCTAGGCTCCGGAACCAACCTACGGAGGGGGCGGCCGCCGCCCCCTCCGTGTCTCTTCGCGATGCCATGAGTGAGAAGGCGGCACCGCTGCTCGAGGCGCGCGGAGTCGCAAAGCACTACGGGCCGGTCGTCGCGCTTCGCTCCGCCGACCTCTCGGTCTCCGCCGGGTGAGGTGCACGCGCTCCTCGGGGCGAACGGCGCCGGCAAGAGCACGCTCGTGAAATGCCTCACCGGTGTGATCCGGCCGGACAGCGGGACGATCTCGGTCGGCGGACGCGAGACGCGCGCTCGCTCACCGACGCATGCGGCGCGGCTCGGTCTCTCGCCCGTCTTTCAGGACCCGGCGCTCGTGCCCGACCTGAGGTCGCGCAGAACCTTCGGCTGACCGGCTCGTCCGTGGAGGCCGTTCGCTCGCGGCTTGCAGAAATGGATCTCAAGGTCGGCTTCCGCGAGCTCGTCGGCGACCTGCCGCTGCCGATCCTGCGCATGCTCGACCTGGCTCGCGCGCTCACTCACGACCCGGAGCTCCTGATCCTCGACGAGATCACGGCGGCGCTGCCCTCCGACCTGGCCGAGCGCGTCTTCGACGTCATGCGGAAGCGTCGCGAGCGCGGCCGCTCCGTGCTCTTCATCACCCACCGCCTCGCCGAGGTGATCGCGACCTGCGATCGAGCGACGATCCTGCGCGACGGCAGTGACGTGGGGACGATGGACCCCAGGAGGGCGGGGAGGCGCGAATCGTCGAGATCATGCTCGGTCCCGAGGCCGCCCGCGCCGAGGCCCGGCGTCCGAGCTGGACGAGACCGAGCGCCTGAGGCCGAGGTCGCGGTGGAGCCGAAGCGGCGGCGGTGCTCGAGGTGGACGACCTTCACGTCGGCGGCGTGCAGGGGATCTCGCTTCACGCTCCGGCGCGGCGAGGTCCTCGGCCTGGCCGCGCTCGAGGGGCAGGGACAGGATGAGCTCTTCGAAGCGCTCGCCGGTCAGCGGAAGCTCGAAAGCGGCGAGCTCCTGGTGGCCGGAAGGCCTTCCGTCCGCGCCATCCCTACGACGCGATCCGGCGGAAGGTCGTGCTCGTGCCGCCGGACCGGCTGCTCGCCTTGCTGCCGCAGCGGTCCGTGCGCGAGAACGTGGCGGCCCCGCTTTACAACTCGCCGCTGCGCTGGGGGCCGATCAACATGCGCGAGGAGGGCAGGCGCGTGCGGAGAGCGGTCGACGCGCTGCAGATCGACATGCGCGCCGGCCGGCAGGTTCGCCGGCTGTCCGGCGGCAACCAGCAGAAGGTGACGATCGCCCGCTGGCTCGCGTCGGGCTTCGCCGCGCTGCTCTGCAACGACCCGACCCGGGGGATCGACGTGGGCACGAAGCGGCAGGTCTACGCGCTGCTGCGCGAGCTGGCGGCGACGGCGCCGCGATCCTGTTCTTCAGCTCCGAGCTCGCCGAGTTTCCGCTCGTCTGCGACCGGGTGCTCACGATCTACGGCGGGCGCGTGACCGCCGAGCTGGCGGGCGCGGCGGCCGACGAGGCCACGCTGCTCCAGGCCATGCACGGACTCGAGCTCGGCGAGGCCGCCGCGTGACGACGGCCCCGTCACTGCGGCGCGATTTGGAGTTTCGGGGTGCGGCGCCGTGGCGGCGAGCGCTTCGCCTGCACGGCTGGACGATCGCGCGTCTGGCTCGTGCTGATCGCCATGGTCCCGTACTGGCGCTCGCTGTCACAGCAGGACTTCAAGTTCGACATCCAGGCCCTCGCGATCGACGCGCTGACCCTCTGCTTCGCGGCGATGGCGCAGGCCGTCGTCGTCATCTCCGGCGGCATCGACCTCTCGATCGGCTCGCTGATGGGCGTCATCAACGTGCTCTCGGCGCAGGAGATGGTCGGACATGAGCTTCCGTCAGGCGCTCGCGTTCTCGCTCCTGCTTCTCCTCCTGACGGCGCTCGCGAGCGGGTTCACCGGGCCGATCATCACGCTGACCCGCATACCCGACATCGTCGTGACGCTCGGGATGCTCTTCGTCTGGCAGGGCGTCGCGCTCTGGATCATGGAGATCCCCGGCGGAGGCGTGCCGATCGACTACTCGGATCTCGCGATCGGCGACCTCGGCTCGACCGGGATTCCGAACGCGGGGATCGCCGTCTTCGCCGCGCTCCTGCTCGTTTGGGTGCCGCTGCGCTGGCTTCGCCCAGGTCTCGCCATCTACGCGGTCGGCTCGAACCGCAACTCCGCCTATCTCAGCGGCATCGGCGTCGCTCGGACGCGCATCGGCGCGTACATGCTCGCCGGCATCTTCACGGGCCTGGGAGGCCTCGCCCTCTCCGCGTCCTCCGGGATCGGCGACCCCAACTCCGGCACGACCTACACACTGAACAGCGTCGCCGCCGTCGTGCTCGGCGGGGTCTCGCTGCTCGGCGGCGTCGGCGGTCTCGTCGGTGTCATCGCCGCCGCCTACGTTCTCACCCTCTCGAAGATCATCCTCTTGCTGCGCGGCACCGATCCCAACTACGCCAACGTCTACCAGGGCCTGTTGATCATCCTTGTCGTCATCATCGGCGGGTTGCTCACGAGGAAGACGCGGTCGTGACCGTCGTCCCCGAGGCGCTGGATCGCGAGAACCGGCTCCGAGCCGTCCAGCGGTTTCTCGTGGACAACCCCGTCATCGTCCTCGTCGGCGTCCTCGCGCTCCTGTTCGTGCTCACCGACCTCGTCAACCGCAACGAGACCGGAGAGCCGTTCATCACCTGGAACCAGCTCTCGACGACGTTCCTCGTCGCCGCGCCGCTCGGCATGATCGCGGCCGGCCAGACACTGGTGATGCTGACCGGCGGCGTCGACCTCTCGGTTGCGCTCACCGCGACGGCCGCCGCGTTCGCCACTTCGTGGCAGGGAGCGGACGGGACCGTGCAGGGCATCCTGGCCGGGCTCGCGGTCGGGCTCGGGATCGGCCTCGCCAACGGAATCGGCGTCGGCATCTTCCGAGTCAACCCGCTGATCATGACCCTCGGCACCTCCTCGGTCACCTTCGGGCTGCTGTCGATCTACGCCGGGCGGTCGTTCGAGAAGGTCGTGCCCGGCTTCGTCTCCACCCTCGGCTCGGACCGGTTCTTCGACTATCTGCCCGCCAACCTCATCTTCTGGGTGGTCGTCGCCGCCGTGCTGATCCTCGGGCTGCGCTACACGGGCTACGGGAGGATGTTGTACGCGGTCGGTGACAACGACGTCGCCGCGAGGCTCGCCGGCGTGCGGGTCTGGCAGGTACTCGTGGTCGTCTACGCGCTTTGCGGCCTCTTCAGCGCCTTCGGCGGCCTCTTGCTCGTCGGCTTCACGAACAATCCCGATCTCGGGCTCGCGAGCCCGTACCTGCTCCAGTCGGTCGCGGCCGTCGTAATCGGCGGCACGTCGATCTTCGGCGGCTGGGGGAGCTACAGCGGCACGGTCGTCGGCGTGCTGATCCTGACCGTGCTCGGGTCGCTGCTGACGCTGCTCAACGCTGAGGAGTGGCAGCGGCAGGTGATCTACGGCGGGATCATCATCGTGCTGACCGCGATCTACGCGCGCGTCTCCGGCACGGAGTGACCCCCGAGGTGCTGACGGTCGGCCGGGTGTCGGTCGACCTCTACCCGGAGCAGATCGGCGTGCCTCTCGGGTCGGTGCGGTCGTTTCGCAAGCTGCTCGGCGGGAGCCCGACGAACGTCGCTGTGGCCGCGGCTCGGCTGGGTCGGCGCGCCGCGGTGGTGACGAAGGTCGGCGACGACGGCTTTGGTTCGTACGTTCGCGAGGCGCTTTCAGGGTTCGGCGTCGATGCATCGCGGGTTGGGGTGGATTCGGCGCTCCGCACGCCGCTCGCGTTCTGCGAGATCCATCCGCCCGACGACTTTCCGCTGCTCTTCTACCGGGAGCCGACCGCGCCCGATCTGCAGCTGGCTCGTGGCGATCTCAACCTCGACGAGGTCGCGCGCGTGCCGGTGTTCTGGACGACCGGGACCGGGTTGTCGGAGGAGCCCTCACGCTCGACGACGCTCGAGGCGCTTCGTGCCCGCGGTCGCAGGCCGTTCACGGTGCACGACCTGGACTACCGCGCGACCTTCTGGGCGTCGGCTGAGGAGGCTGGTCGCTGGGGCCGTGAAGCGTTGTCCTGGGCGACCGTGGCGGTCGGGAACCACGAGGAAGCTGCCGTGGTGCTCGGGCGGAGGCTGCGCCGGAGGAGTCCGCGCGGGCGCTGCTCGACCTCGGCGTCGAGCTGGCCGTCGTCAAGCTCGGTGCCGGCGGTGTGCTGGGGGCGACGGCGGACGAACTGGTGGTCGTGCCGGCGTTGGAGGTGGAGGTCCTGAACGGACTCGGGGCAGGAGACGCCTTCGGCGGGGCGCTCTGCCACGGCCTGCTCTCCGGGTGGGACCTCGAGCGCGTCCTCCGCTTCGCCAATGCGGCGGGCGCTCTGGTCGCGACGCGGCTCGGCTGCGCCGACGAGATGCCGACCGAACATGAGGTCGAGGAGCTGCTGTGCTCGGTCTGACGAAGCTGGCCGCCGGCCCAGGCAATGTTGCGCTCGCCGAGCGGCCGGAGCCGCGTCCCGCGAGCGGCGAGGTGGTCGTCGAGGTCGCTGCGGCCGGGATCTGCGGCACAGACCTCCACATCTACGACGGCGAGTACGCAACCGACGTCCCGGTGACGATCGGACATGAGGTCAGCGGCACGGTCGCCGAGCTCGGGGACGGGGTCGACCCGGATTGGCTCGGGGCGCGTGTCGTCACGGAGACGTACTACGCCGTGTGCGGGGCTTGTGCGTTCTGCCGCGCCGGCCGCATCAACCTCTGTCCCGAGCGGCGGTCGATCGGGACACACGTCGACGGCGGGTTCGCCCCGCGGGTGCTGCTTCCGGCCCGCGGCCTTCACCGGATCCCCGACTGGCTCGACGCGTCCGTCGCTGCGCTCGCCGAGCCGCTCGCATGCGTCTGCCACTCGCTGCTCGAGCCTCCCCGAGTCGGTGCGGGCGACGACGTGCTCGTGGTCGGGCCGGGGCCGGTTGGTCTGCTTGCCGCGCAGGTCGCGCACGCGTGCGGAGCACGCGTCCACGTCCGCGGGACGCCTCGCGACGAGCGGCGGCTGGAGGCGGCGCGGGAGCTCGGCTTCGCAACCAGCGTCGTCGGCGAGCGCCTCGGCGAGTCCATGGATGCCGACGTCGTGGTCGAGTGCTCGGGCCACGAGGCGGGGATGGCGTTTGGGCTCGAGTCTGCTCGCCGAGGCGGGCGGTACGTCCAGATCGGTCTGGCCGGAAAGCCGGTGGCGCTTCCCTTCGACGAGGTGTGCTTCCGCGAGCTGACGGTCACCTCCGGGTTCGCCAGCACGCCGTTGTCCGTGGCGGCGCGCGCTCGAGCTGGTCGAGGAACGGAGGGTCGCGCTCGAGCCGCTGCTCCCGGAGGTCGTGCCCCTCGTCGAGTGGGAGCGCGCCTTCGCCGCCACGCGGGCCGGCGAAGGCATCAAGTTCGCCCTCGACCCCCATTAGAGCCATGTCCAGGGCCAGTCCCTGGACGTGGCCGCGTTAGACGATGTGGGGGCGCAGGACGTCGCGCGCGAGCAGGAAGCCGCGCTTGACGAGCTCCTCGTCGCCCTCGAAGCGCCGGTCCTCGTGCTCGATCGAGACGACGTGGTCGTAGCCGACGGCGTAGAGCGCCGCGAGGAAGCGATCCCAGCGCACCTCGCCGAGCCCGGGCAGCCGCGGCACCTGCCAGCCGATCCCGCCCGAGAACGTCCCGTGGCGGTAGAGGCCGTCGCGCCGCACCTCGAGATCCTTGGCGTGCGCGTGGAAGATCCGCTCGGCGTAGTCGTAGACGGCCCGCTCGTAGTCGATCATCAGCCAGACGAGGTGCGAGGGGTCGAGGTTGAGGCCGAAGTTGTCGGCGGGAATGGCCGAGAACATCTCGTCCCAGATCGCCGGCGCGTACGCGAGGTTGTTGCCGCCGGGCCACTCGTCGTAGCTGAAGATCATCGGGCAGTTCTCGATCGCGATCTTCACGCCGCGCTCCCCGGCGTAGTCGACGAGCGGCGGCCAGATCTGCCGGAACCGCTCGAGGTTCTCCGGCAGCGGCCGATCCTTGTCGTTCCCGACGAACGTGCCGACGATCCCGACGCCGAGCCGCTGCGCCGCGTCGATCACCTTCCGCAGGTGCCCGTTGACCTCCTCGCGGTGGGCGTCGTCGGGGTGGAGGTTGTTCGGGTAGTAGGCGAGCGACGAGATCGCGAGCCCGTGCCGGCTCATGAGCTCGTGGACGTCGTCGGGATCGAAGTCCTCGACGTCGATGTGCGTCACGCCGGCGTAGCGGCGCCGCTCGCCGCCGCCGGCCGGCCAGCAAGCGATCTCGAGCGCCTCGAAGCCCTCCCCGGCCGCCCACTCGGCCACCTGCTCGAGCGTCAGGTCGGGAAAGGCCGCGGTCAGACAGGCCGAGCTTCACGTCGTCACCTCCACCCATCGTCGTTCACGGTTGCTGAGCGCGACCGCGTCGCCGAGCACGTTCTCCCAGTGCCCGTCGGCGAACGTCGGGTAGTCCGGCTGCGCCGGCGGCCCGCCTGCGGCGACCGCCGTATACACGGCCCGGTAGAGCTCCTTGAACGTC
This sequence comes from uncultured Actinomycetes bacterium, assembly GCA_963752845.1. Classification (GTDB taxonomy): domain Bacteria; phylum Actinomycetota; class Thermoleophilia; order Gaiellales; family Gaiellaceae; genus JACDAN01. The sequence goes on from CAVVZV010000005.1 coordinate 105,016, forward strand.
TCGGCGAACCCCTCCGCATGCCCAGCCGGAAGGCCGGTGCGCGCCCGAGCCTCCGGAGCCAAGAGCGCGGGGTCGCGCAGCAGGAGCTCGTTCGGCTCTCCGCGGTGACCGAGCCAGAGCTCCTCGTTGCGCTCGGAGTCCCAGGCGAGCGCGCCCTCGGAGCCGTCGACCTCGAACCGCAGCGAGTTCCTGCGGCCGGCGCTCACCTGGGAGACGACGACCGACCCGCGCGCCCCGCCCTCGAACCGGAGCAGGATGTGCGCGAGGTCCTCGGTCGTCATCTCGGCGTCCTCGCGCTCGACGTCGCCGGCGGCCGCGAAGGTCTCGATCTCGCGCGTCGGGCCGCTGCCGGACCGGGATCGTCGTCGCGAGGTCGGCGAGCAGGGACTCAACCCTCATCCCGATGACGAACTGGACGAGGTCGAGCCAGTGCGAGCCGATGTCGGCCACCGCTCGCAGCGCGCCGCCCTTTGTCGGGCTCGAGGCGCCAGTTCCAGTCGGTCGGCAGCAGCAGCCAGTCCTGCAGATAGCCGCCGTGCACGTTCCAGACCGCCCCGACCGCGCCGTCCGAGACGAGCGCCCGCGCCTGCTGCACCTGCGGGTAGAAGCGGATGTTGAAGTTCGTGCAGTGGACGAGGCCGCTCCGCTCGGCCAGCTCCAGGAGCTCGGCCGACTGCTCGGAGGTCATGGCGAGCGGCTTCTCGCAGACGACGTGCTTGCCCGCCTCGAGCGCCTGCTTCACCTGCGGATAGTGAAGGTGGTTCGGGGTCGTCAGGTGGACGACGTCGACGCGCTCGTCGGCCAAGAGCCGCTCGTAGCTGTCGATGACCGGCGCGAGCGTCTTCGCCCGTGCGCGCTCGGGCGACGAGCCGACGACGCCGACGACCTCCACTCCGAGCCGCCGCAGCGCTTCGACGTGGACGGCGCCGATGAACCCGGTGCCGACGACCCCGGCACGCAGCTCGCCGATCTCCCGGCTCACCTCATCTCCTCGGCGGTGATCGCGATGCTCGTGCTTCGCTCCTGGCCGGGCTCGAGGAACGGCAGGGTGCCGTCGGCGCGGTCGTGCGCGCGCCCGAGCACCGAGCAGTTCGCGGGCTCGATCCCGAGCGCATAGACGCCCGGCGCGGGATCGATCCACTGCCAGAGACGGGGGAGGTCGGACTCGACCGCGACGCGCAGCCCGAGCCGCTCGTTGATGACCGCGGCGTGAGTCGCTCCGACGTGCTCCCAGACGCGCTCCGGCTGCTGAACGGGCTCGGGCGGGGCGGTGCCCCAGTCGTGCGGCGCGGCGTCCTCGTCGCGGGGTCGGACCTCGGCGGCGTCGGTCTCGACCCGGGAGCCGGCGTCCCACAGCGGCCAGCCGAGGTTGACGTGGTAGAGGAGCGGCGCCTCGAGCGGCTGCTCAGAGACGTTCGTCGTCCGATCGGCGAGCTCGACCCGGCCCTCGCCGACGCGACTTCGGATCGTCCGCTCGACGCGGAGGCCACGGGGATCCTCGATCGTCCCGCGCACGACCACCTGCGACCGCGAGCGCTCGGTCGCCACATCGTGCGCCCGCAGGAACGTGTAGGTGCCGTGCAGGCCGATCCCCTCGGACGGCGCGCCGACGTTGTCCAGCCCGCAGGTGGTCAGGAGGCCGCCGCCCCATGCGGCCCGCCAGTCCTGCGAGTCGGCGCCGCCCTCGCCCGCCGGCGCGATCCAGGCGATCGGGACGCCCCGAAACCAGGCGGCTCCCAGGTCCAGCCCACGGTCGGGGTGGATGCGGAGCTCGATTCCCGCCAGCACGTGCGCGTCGATCGCCGGCCGCTCCGTCGCGAGAGCGACCTGATCGAGATGACCGAGCCGGTCGCCTGCAATCACGATCTGGGTAGCTCGACGTCGAAATCGACGTTGATCCCGTAGCGGGAGCCGACGTAGCGGCTCTCGGTCCACTCGAGCGGCTTGCCGTCCTGATCGTGGATCAGCCGGCGCTCCACGAGCAGAGGAGCGCCCTTGCGAACACGCAGCAGGCGGGCGTCCTCGGCTGTCGCTGCTTCGGCGGCGAGCGCCGCGCTGCCGCTCGTCGGAACGAGCCCGACCGTCACGAGCGTCCGGAAGAGCGAGTCGCGCTCGAGGTCGGCGTCGAGCGCAGCGCGCACTCGGGCGGCCGGGAAGACCGCCCGCTCGAGCGCAAGCGGTTTTCCGTCCGCGAGCCGGACGCGGCGCAGGACGACGACGTCCCGGACGCCGAGCCGGCGCCTCTCCTCGTCCGTGGCCTGCCGCTCGCGCCTTTCGATCAGCTTGGAGCTCGGGACCATGCCCCTGCGTCGCATCTCGTCCGAGAAGGAGAGGATGTGGCCGGCGGTTCGGTTCGCGCGCGAGGCCGCGACGAACGTCCCGCGGCCCGGGACGCGATACACGAGACCGTCCTGTACGAGGCGCTGCACCGCCGCTCGTGCGGTCATCCGCGAGACGCCGAACTCCTCGCACAGCTGCGCTTCCGAGGGAAGGGGCGAGTCCGGCTCGAGCCCGGCCGCCAGTCCCCGCAGCGACTGCTCGATCTCGTAGTACCGGGGCGTAAAGCTGCTCACGCGTCCGCTGCCCAGTGGGTCGGATAGTGGAGGGGTGCGCCGCGCAACCCGGACTCGACAAGAGCGAGGTGCCAGCGCCCGAGGTTCGCGCAGATGAGGCGGTCGAGCCCCGCACCTGCGAACGCGACGTTGGTCGGCCCGGCGAGCAGCGTTCCCTGCGGATCTTCGGCGACGATCTCGACAACGCCGGCCGAATCGAGATGAACGATGCGATCGGGCCGGTAGCACGAGACAAGCACCCCGCCGTCGGCGGTGAAAGCAACACCGTCGGGCACCGTCCCCTCGAGCCTCGTCACCTCCTCGAGCTCGCCCGTGCGCAGGTCGAAGCGGTTCACGGTCGGGCGCCGGCTCTCGACGACCCAGAGGTAGCGGCCGTCCACGGTGACCGCACAGCCGTTCGGAAAGTCGCTCAGGGCCGCAGAGAAGAGCTCGAGCTCGCCGTCTGCCGAGAGGCGAAAGACGCGGCCGTCATTTGCTCCCCACGAGCCGGAGTCGGTGATGTAGAGCGTGCCGTCCGGCGCGAACGCGGGAAAGTTCGGAAACGTGAACCCGTCCTCGATCGTCCGCATGGAGCCGTTGTCCAGCACGCACAACGAGCTTTCGTCCCGGCAGCAGAGGACGAGCCGGCCGCGACCGTCGACTGCCAGCCCGTGCACGAAGCCGGGCGCGCGTGCGACTTCCTCTGCCCGCCGTTCCTCGAGCCGGACGCGGTAGACCTGCCCGGCCTCGCCGCCAGTCCAGACGACCCCGGCGCCCGGATCCCAGCACACCCCTTCGGGGTGGTCGAGCCCGTCGACCAGGATCTCAATCACGAGCGTGGCCCACGGCGCCGTTGATAGTCAGTCCGCCGTCGACGATGAGCTCCTGTCCGGTCACGTAGCGGGCCGCATCGGAGGCGAGGAAGACGACGACGTCGGCGACTTCCTCTGCGCTCCCGATCCGGCCGAGCGGGATCCGCTGCTCATAGGTTCGGCGGACCTCGGGGGTGTAGGCCGTGGCGTTGAGCGGCGTGTCGACGGCGCCCGGAGCGACGGCGTTGACGGTGATCCCGTCCGGGGCCAGCTCCAGGGCGAGCACCTTCGTCAGGCCGACGATCGCTCCCTTCGCGGCCGTGTACGCGCCGAGGCCGGGGACGGCTTGGACAGCCGCCTGGGAGGTGATGTTGACGATCCGGCCCCCGCCGTCCTGGGCGAGCATCTGCCGCGCCGCCGCCCGGCACCCGTAGAAGTATCCGTGGAGGTTGCCGCGGAGGAGGCCGTGCCAGTCCTCGTCGCTCATCTCCACGAGCGGCCTCACCATCAGGCGCGCCGCATTGTTCACCCACACGTCGATGCCGCCCCATGCCTCCACGACGCGGCGGACGAAGTCGTCGAGAGCTTCCCGATCACCGGTGTCGCCGTGGACGAAGATGCCGTCGCACGGGGCCTCTCCCTCCAGCGAGATGCCCGCCACGCGGGCGCCTGCCCGTTCGAACGCCGTCGCGATCCCCTCGCCTATGCCACTCGAGGCGCCGGTGACGACCACGCGCCGGTCGCTCACGTCGAAAGCGGCGGACACGGCTGGACTGTATAGCTGTCTAGACGGGAGGGCAATAAGCTTCGCGCGGCATGCCGCACGAGCCCATCCGCACGACGGTCATCGGCAGCTATCCGTTCCCCGGCTGGCTCGAGCTGGCAGGCGCTGCACCTCGACGAGCTCGGCCCGGACGACCGCGAGGAGGCGACTCGCGACGCGGTCTGGGCGGCCGTCGGCGACCAGCTGCGCGCGGGTGTCGACGTGATCACGGACGGCGAGCAGACGCGGTTCGACTTCAACCTCTCCTTCTACGCCTTCCTGGACGGGCTCGAGCTCGACCACGAGCCGCGCCGCCGCTTCGGGCCGCCGGCCCACGACCAGCGCGGGCGCCACCGGATCGTCGGCGAGCTCGCGGCGCCCGACGGGCTCGGGGTCGTGGCCGAGTGGGAGCGGCTTCGCAGCCTGGCGCCCGCGGGCACGCAGCTGAAGGCGAGCGTTCCCGGCCCGTACACGCTCGCCGGCCGCATCGAGCCGAACGCCGACTATCCCGGACCGCTGGGCGGTCACGGAGGCGCTCCTCCCGATCGTCCGTGCCGAGCTCGAGGCGCTCGTCGATGCAGGCTGCGGCGTCGTCACGGTCGACGAGCCGTCGATGAGCAGCTACGCCGACCGCGAGGATCCCGAGCGGCTCGTCGACGTCTTCAACCGAACGGTCGAGCCGGTCGTCGGGACGCGCGTACCTCGGCACGCACCTCTGCTTCGGCAACTACAAGGGGCGGGCGGTGGGCAAGCGCCGCTACGCGCCGATGTTCCCGGCCTTCCTCGGCCTCGCCGCCGACGAGCTCCATCTCGAGATGGCGAGCCGGGAGTTCGCCGAGCTCGAGCTGATCGCGGAGATCGGCGAGCAACACGACGTGGGCGTCGGGGTGATCGACGTCAAGAGCTACTACGTCGAGACCGCCGGCCGACGTCGAGGAGCGGATTCGCGCTGTGCCTGCGCTACGTCGCGCCCGAGCGCCTGAGCGTCAGCCCCGACTGCGGGCTATCCCAGACGGCGAGGTGGGCGGCACAGCAGAAGCTCGCCAACATGGTCGAGGGCGCCCGGCTCGTTCGGGAGTCGCTCTAGAGAATTTCGCGGGCGAGGAGGCCGCAGTTCCTCGCCCGCGAACTGGGTACTACGGGAGGACGGTCACCACTTTGACTTTAAGCTCGTGACCACCGTTGCAGTCGTCGCCCCCGCCGTTATTAAGCGAAGAGACACCTAGTGCCTGAGGGCCGCTGAGGTACTTGACCGACCCTCCGTTCTTGTTGATGCAGAGGGTCATGTAGCCAACCCCTTCGAGCTTGCCCGGAGGTCCCTTCGCCCGGCTCACCCTTCGCTCCCGGCTCACCCTTCGCTCCCGGCTCACCTTTCGCTCCAGGAGCGCCAGCCGGACCCGGCTGACCCTGTGGTCCCGGCTGACCCTGGGCGCCGGCCGGACCCGGCTCTCCCTGTGGGCCTACGCCACCGTTGTATCCCCTGGGACCAGTGTCTCCCTTAGGGCCCTGTTCGCCGCGAGCGCCGTCGGCTCCCGCCGGACCGGCAGGTCCCTGCTGGCCATCAGCGCCGTTGGTACCGTTGGACCCGTCCTTGCCGTTCGCGCCCTGAGCACCCTGCTCACCCTTCGGACCCGCGACTGCGGGGACGGAAACGGGCGCCTTCGTGTTGAAGTCCCAGCGGTAGCGGATCTCCTTGGGCCGGCACGGCTGGTTGATCTTCACCAGGCGCATGTGGCCGTGGCTCTTCGAGGCACACATCGAGTACGCCTTCTGCTTCGAGGGCGTGGGCCCGAGCGAATCCGCCGCCGTTGCGACGCCCACGAGCGCCAGGCCGGCAACACCGATCGTCACCAGCTTTCCGAACATTGATTTGAACATCAGTCTTCCTTCCTCTTGATTCGCGGGAAGCCGCTGCGACTTCCCCGCGCCTGTCACCGTTCTGGCGCCAACGATCCCCAGGCGAGCCTGTCGCCGGGTTCGAGCTCGAGCCGCTCGCAGTCGCCTGCCGCAAGCTCGAGCACGGAGTGAGCGCGTAGACGACCCGCCGTTCGCCAGGACCTCAGCTGGTGCCTGACCTCGAGCACTGTGAGGTCGCGGTCGAGGAAGACGACATCGGTCGGGGCGCGCCTGAACCACTTGTGAATCGCCCAGGTCGGCCGGATCAGCATCCCGTGAGGGCGGATCAGCTGCGGGCGACCAAGCAGGCCGCGAATGCGGCTGAGGAATCGCTGCGCGATCTCACACCGCTCGCAGACAATCTGACCTTCCGGGCCGACGAGGACGATGGTGTTCACGGGCTTCAGTGTCGTGACGCCTCCCGTGAAGCGCATCTACCGATCGGGCGGTCGATCGGGCGGTCCGACTACCCAGCCGACTACCCTGCTACCCCGTGAGCAAGCGCGTCGTCATCGCCGAAGACCATCCGCTGATGCTCAGCGCGATCAGCCAAGTCCTCGAGGATGCGAAGGGCTTCGAGGTCGTCGGCACGCGCGACGTCGGGACTCCAGGTCGAGCCGCTGGTCTCGAGGACGAGGCCTGATCTCGTGCTGCTCGACCTCCAGCTCCCGGGCCTGGACGGGTTCAGCGCGCTCGCGCTGTTGCGGGAGACGGCATCCGCAGCTGCCACGTCGTCGTCCTCTCCGGCGGCGACGAGCAAGCAACGATCGAGGAGACCCTCCGCCAGGGTGCCGCCGCCTACATCAGCAAGTCGATCGATCCCTACGACCTTCCCGCCGTCCTGCGGCAGGCGCTCGAGGGGAACGTCTACTACACGACGACTCGCGTCGGCCGCGAGATCGTGTCCCGGGTCGTCCGCGAGAGCGAGTACCAGCAGGTACGCCAAGAAACGGGTCTTACCGGGCGCGAGCTCGAGATCCTCACGGCTGTATCACGCGGCCTTTCGAATCGAGCGGTCGGCAAGGAGCTCTTCCTCTCAGACCAGACCGTGAAGTTCCACCTGAACAAGATCTACCGCAAGCTCGGCGTGACCAATCGCACCGAAGCGGCGAAAGCCGCGCACAAGCTCGGGCTCGTCTCGGACCTCACCCACGCGTCGTAAAAGCGAACGCGCGCGCCGGGTTCGCCACGAAGATCTGGTCGGAGAGCTCACGACCGAGCTCGCGCTCCAGACGCGGCTTGAACCGGGCGAAGACGTAGTCGAGGCCAGGTCCTCCGCCGTAGGCGCGCAGCATCGAGCGGCGCCCGGTGTCGCCGCCGAGCAGCAGGCGGTCGGCGTGGCCTCGCTCCGCCAGGTCGGCGATCAGGGCGAGGATCGTCGAGTCCGGCCAGTACTTCGTCCGGCCGGGGCCGTCCAGCTGCAGCCAGGCGCCGGTGGCGGCCGTCTCGGCGTGCTCGCCGGCATCGGGGTTCCGGTCGACGTGGGCGAGGATCACGCGCTCGGGCGGCACGCCCAGCTCCCGCAGCCGCTCGACGATGGCGAGCCCCATCGTCCCGTGCTCGGTGTGGACGCAGACCGGGGCGCCAACGCGGCCGTGTGCCGCCGCGGCGGCCGCGAACGCTTTCTCCTCGAAGGGCGAAAGCGTGTGGTAGCCGGCGCCGACCTTGATGATCCCGCAGCGCTCGAGCTCGGCGACGAAGCGGTCGGCGAGCGCGCTCCTCGCTCTCACCGCGCAGAGGGTCGTCGGCTGCGTAGTGCACGTCGCGGTGCAGCCCCGTCGCCGCGACGATGTGGAGGCCGGTTGCCTCCGAGACTGCGCGCAGCCCGTCCAGGTCGCGGCCGAGGCCGATCGGAGTCCAGTCGACGAGGGCGCGGGCACCTGCAGCCCGCAGCGTCTCGGCCTCCTCGATCGCCTTCGACGACGTCCGAGTACTCGTCGCCCGGCTGGGCCGGCGTGACGAGGAAGAGATGCTCGTGGGCGTCGCAGGGCCCGAGCTCGGCCGGTGCGATGTCCCCGCGGATCGTCCGGATCATCTAGCCGCCGACCGCGAATCCCTTGCGCCAGCGGCGCACGATGCGCCATTGGAGCCAGACGATCAGCGCGGTGACCAGGAACATCGTCAGCGTCGCGCCGGCGGCATACCCGTAGCGCAGGTACTCGAACGCGTTTCGGTAGACGAAAAGCGGGACGTAGGTCGTCGAGTACAGCGGTGGGCCGCCCTCCGTGACGATCAGCGCGGGGATGAACGTCCACTGGAGGCTGAAGATCGTGTCGCGGGCAAAGAGCAGCAGGAGGATCGGCGCCATCAACGGCAGGGTCACGCGCCGGAAGACGCCCCAGGCGGTCGCGTCTTCGAGTGCGGCTAGCTCGTACAGCTCCGTCGGAAGGCCCTGGCGCGTGACGAGGAGGATGACGAACCCCTCGCCGATCGTGAAGAGGCTCATGATGATGATCGCGGCCCGGGCGTCGTTCGGGTGCGTCAGCCATTGCGGCGGCTGCACTCCCCACGCCGTCGTCGTCGGGCTGTCGCCGTGCCACCGCAGGAGGACGTTGATCGGCCCGTATAGCGGGTTGAACAGCCAGAGCCAGACGAGCCCGTACGCGATCTCGGGAATCACCGTCGGGAGAACACTGGCGGACCTGTAGGTACCGACGCCGGTGAACCGGCGGTGCAACAAGAGCGCGAGCCCGAGCGCGCCGGCAAGCCGAAGCGGTACAGCGACCGCGGCAAAGACCAGTGAGTTCTTCAGCGCGATGGCGAAGACGTCGTCGTCGACCAGCTCACGGAAGTTGTCCAGTCCGACGAAGCTCGGCGAGCGCAGGAGGTCGTACTCCGTGAAGGCGAGGCCGAAGGTGACGAGCGCAGGCAGCGCGACGAGCGCAGTAATGCCGAGGAGAAACGGCGCGAGCATGAGTGCGACCTGTCGGCGCTCGGTCACGTCGACTCGACTCGCTCCCCCGACGAGTCGTCGAAGAGGTGGACGCCCGCGCGGTCGATCGCGATTCCGACCTCGTCGCCCTCGGCCGGTCGCTCGTCCGCGGGGAGCTTCGCGACGAGGCCGCGGTCGACGTGGACGAAGGCGTCGCTTCCTGCTACCTCGACGATCTCCACCCGCGCCAGGACGCCATTCGGAACGACGCGAACGTGTTCGGGCCGGACGCCGACGACTATCCCCTGGGGCACGGGGAAGAATGGGCGCGCGGCTTCCGGCGAGAGGAAGTTCATCGCGGGCGTCCCGAGGAAAGCTGCGACGAACCGGTCCCGCGGCCGCGAATAGAGCTCGTCGGGCGTCCCCACCTGGCGAACGCGTCCTGCGTCCATCACGGCGATCCGGTCGCCGAGCGTCAGCGCCTCGACCTGGTCGTGCGTGACATGGAGCATCGTCGCGCCAACCTCGCGATGGAGCCGCCTGAGCTCGGTCCGCATCTGGACTCGAGTCCCCGCGTCGAGGTTCGAGAGCGGCTCGTCCAGGAGGTAGGCGTCGGGGCGGCGCACCAACGCGCGCGCGAGGGCGACGCGCTGCCGCTCGCCGCCCGAGAGCTCGAACGGTCGGCGGTCGAGCAGCGCGTCGACGCCGACGAGTAGCGACGCCTCGGCAACGCGGGCCCGCACCTCCGCCTTCGGCTCTTCCCGGACGACGAGCCCGAACGCGATGTTCTCGCGAACCGTCAGGTGCGGAAAGAGCGCATAGCTCTGGAAAACCATCGAGACGTTGCGCGCGGCCGGTCGGATCTGCGTGACGTCGCGGTCGCCGATCTGGATCACGCCTTCGTCGACCGCCTCCAGCCCGGCGACGCAGCGGAGCAGCGTGCTCTTCCCACAGCCGGAGGGGCCGACGACGACGAGCAGCTCGCCGTCGATCACCTCCAGGTCGACACCGTTGAGCGCGTGCGTCCCCCCGAACCGTTTGTGGACGCCCTTGAGCACGATTCTGCTCACCGGCCGAGCCATCCCGCGCCGCGATCTTCGTGGAGGAAGTAGCGCTGCGCGATGGCGAACGCGACGATCACGGGCGCCGTCGCGACCACGGCTCCCGCCAGGAGCACCGGATAGTTCGTCCGGTCGAGCGACGCGAGCGAACGGAGCCCGAGCGGCAGCGTGTAGAGGTCGGGGTCGAACAGGTAGATCAAGGGGTCGAGGAAGTTCCCCCACGTGGCGATGAACGCCAGCAGCGCGATCGCGACCGTGACGGGGCGGACGAGCGGCATGGCCAGCCGACGCCACATCGAGAACGGCTGCATCCCCTCCAGCCGGGCGGCCTCGAATAGCTCTGGCGGCAGGCGGCGGAAGCTCCAGTAGTAGAGCAGGACATAGAACGGCGACAGGCCGAGCAGCGCGGGCGCGACGAGCGGCACCCACGTGTCGGTCAGCTCGAGCCAGCGGAAGAGGACGAAGCGCGGCACGAGGAGCGCGGTCAAGGGACCATCAGCGCCGCGAACGAAAGCCCGATCAGGACCGACCTCGCCCGGCCCCCGACGAGTAGGAACGCGAAGCCGGCCCACGAAGCGACGAGGACGGCGAGCGGGACGGTGAGGGTCGCGACGACGAGGGAGTTGACCGTGTAGCGGGCAAGGTCGACGAGGTCGAAGGCTCGCTCGTAGCTCGTCGTCGAGAGCGGATCGGTACGAGCTCCGGTGTGCGCGGAGGCGGCGTGCCCGGCTCGCGCAGCGAGCCGCTGACCATGAACCACAGCGGAAGCAGGAATGCAATCGCGACTGCGATCGCCGCGGGCTGCCGCCAGCCTCCCCACCTCCGCTCGCCGGCGCGCACGCCGCCGAGTCTAGAGTCGAGAGCCGCCGGTCATGCTGCTCGCGCCCGCGCGTCGAAGAGCGGGCGAGTGGTCTCGTCCAGCTCCCTGAGAACCCGGTCGACAGGCTGGGCGAGGTACATGCCGTTCTCGAGGATTCCCGAGCTCGCGTCCTCGATCTCGGGCCAGGTCGAGATCGTCGGCACCCGGCGGATGTCCTCGATGCCGTCGAGGAAGACCCGCGAGTTCGCCGGCTTCTTCAGAGGGTCGAGAAAGGCCCCCGACTCGGCGACTGACCGCAGCGACGGAACCGTGCGCCCCGTCCGTGCCACGACCGGCGCGCCCTCGGGGCCGAGCGCATACTCGACGAAGCGCCAGGCGGCGTCCTTCTCGTCGGATGCCTTCGTCATGCAGTACGCGTCCGAGTGGAGAATCCCGGCCGGCTGGCGGAAGACCGGCAGGGAAACGATGTCCCAGTCGAACTTGGCCGCCTCTCGGAAGGTTGGGACCGACCGGCGGGAGCTGAGCAGCATGGCGAGCCGTCCGTTCGCGAACCGGCTCTCGTCGTCCTCCGACTCGACCTCCTGGTCGGTCGGGACGACCCCGTGCAGCGTCCGCAGCAGGAAGAACTGCTCGACCGCGTGCTTCGCCTCCGGACCGTCGAGGGTGAACCGGGTCGGCTGCTCCTCGTCGTCCACGAGCTCGCCGCCCGCCGACCATACGAACGGGGCGAGCCGGATGATCGACGCCTCGACGCCAAGTCCGTAGATCTCCGCCGGGGCAGTGTTCGGTCTCGGCAGGTCCGGATCCGCCCCGACGACGGGCTGGCCGTTCTTGTCGCGCGTCATCTGGGACGCGAGGGAGACGAAATCCGCCCACTGCATCCCGTTCTTGGGCAGCGGGACGCCGAAGCGCTTGAAGAGGTCGCGGTTGTAGTACACGACCAGGCTCGAGATGTTCTGAGGCAGGCATGTGACTTCGCCGTCCCAACGGAACGCGTCCACCGCCTGCGGATAGAAGTCGTCGAGCTCGAACTCCTCCGAGTCTTCGGCGTGCGACTCGAGCGGCTCGAGGACGTCGCGAGCTGCGAACTGCCCGTAGAAGCGGTAGTTCATGAGGAAGAGGTCGGGGGGAGAGCCGCCCGCCAGCGAGGTCGAAAGTCGCGCAATCAGATCTTCGCGATCACTTGCCTCGATCAGCTGGACGTCGATCTCCGGCTCGGCCTCCTCGAATGATTTGATCAGCGTCCGATACGCGTTGATCTCCGGAGGGTCGCCGAAGACGAGGAAGCGAATCGAGCCGGAAGCATCACCTCCCGAACCGCCGCCGCCGCAGCCCGAGGCGACTAGGGCAAGGGCCGACGCGAGTGCGCAAAGGGTCCGGATCATGAGGTCGCTACCGAGCGCGGCCGGGATCGATTCCGCACGCCGGCGGCATCCGGCGCAGCTGGGCCCTGCTTCCCTTGTCGCCGATCGCCGTGATGATGAGGAAGCTGGGGCACTGGTCGAGCCTCACCCCGGGGAAGCGCATGCTGAGACGACCGCCGGCGCTGGCCTGGGCTCGCCTCGACCCCGCTGCCGCGCCGCGCACCATGAAGCGGACGTTCTCGCGGGCTCGAAAGCCGGTGCCGTAGACGACGAGTGGTGTGAACGAATCGACGTTCAATCTCGGCTTGGCAGCGGCTGCGCGGTCCTCGCCGCGTTCACCGGCGGCGAGCGCGGCCACGACGACCACACCGGCGGCGACTACGACACTGGTCGCGATCAGCCTTCGGGTCATTCCGACCCGACACAATACTCGGCAGTCGCCACCGTCACCATCGACGAACCGAGCGAGCGCTGTTCCGAAAGCGAAGCCGCGATATACGAAAGGACTATTCTGGAGAATCCCGACTGATATTGCCCGTTCCTGCGCTTGATATCAGTCTCGAAATCAGGGATGATCGCGCGCGGTTCGTTTGGCAGGGGAGGTCTACCGCTTCTTGCTCCGGATGCCGCAGCATCTTCGGGAGCAGTTGACGGCCGCGTCCAAGGCGGCCGGCCGAAGCCTGAACGCTGAGCTCGTCCACCGCCTGGAGCGAAGCCTCGAAGAAGATGCACGCGCCGCCTCGCGGCGCACCCTTCTATTCAGGAAAGGGGAAGGAATGCGGAGGGGTACGAAGCACATCAACCCGCGCCGCCGAGCCCGGCGCCGTCGGCTCGCTCTCGGCGTTGCCGCCGTGCTGGCGCTGGTCTCGACGTCGCTCATCGTCGCGGCGATGCGGGACTCGGCGGGCCCGACGGCCGTTAGGGCAGCGGAGGTCGAAGGCGAGCTTTCGCCGGCGCTGCGCACGAAGCTCGCGAGGTTCTCGCCCGCGGAGCCGCAACGTGAGGGCGGCGAAGCGGTCGGTGACGGTGCGCTGGACTGGTACATGCACGCGTACCCAGGCAATGACATCCCGCTGGCCGCGATCACGGAAAGTCGTTCGGACTGGAAGTCGCTCAAGTCGCGTGACGACGACGACGACCACGGTCGCTGGAGGAGCCTCGGCCCGGACAATGCGGTGTACCCGCTCGTGGGGCCGCGCGACCGGTACGTCTACGTACCCAACGAGTACGTCGCAGCCGGGCGAACGTCGCACAGCCTCCTTGACCCGAGCCTGCACACCGTCCAAGTGCCGCTACTGGATCGCGAACGCGGGCGGCGGCATCTGGCGGACGGACAACATCCTCGCTCCGAAGCCGAAGTGGGAGTACGTCTCGGAGGAGTTCGACCACAACAACACGGCTGCGCTCGAGCTCGATCCGAACGACTCGAAGAACCGGACGATCTACGCCGGAACCGGCGAGCCGAACATCTGCCGGAGCGGCTGCATCGCCGGTGTCGGCATGTACAAGTCGCGGGACGGTGGCGACGACTGGCGCGGGCCGATCGGGGCTGACGTACTTCAGCGGTCGCGGTATCGGCTCGATCCAGGTCAAGCCGGGCGATTCCAACACGATCTTCGTGGCGACGGGCGCCCATGGCTCTCGCGGGCTCAGCAGCACGTGCTGCACCGGCGTCGACCGCGGCCTGAACATCCCGGGTGCGCCGCACTTCGGCCTGTGGCGTTCGACCGACGGCGGCGACACGTTCACGCTCGTGAACCAGGGCAACACGACCAACTGCACGACCTCCACGCCGACGCAAGTGTTCCTCGGTTCCACGCCGTGCTCCGTGCGTGGCGCGCGTCGTGTGATGTTCGACCCGGTCGATCCGAACACCGTCTACGCGACGTTCTTCGGGAAGGGAATCTGGCGCTCGAGTTCGAACGGCGATGCCGGAACGTGGGTGCAGATCTTCGCGCCTCGCGGCCCGGTGATCGACCCGGCGACTGGTGCCGGCGTCGAGCGGGCCGAGTTCGACCTCGTCACGCTTGCGAACGGCGACACGCGGATGTACGTGGGCGTCGGCGGTGGCGGCGGGCAGATCGCGGGGTTCTGGCGGAGCGACAGCGTTCGCAGCGGCACGCCGACGTTCACGAACCTGACGAACACCACCAGTCAGGGCTTCTGCGACCCGCAGTGCAACTACGACGTGTACGTCTACGTGCCGAGGAAGGCGGACGGGTCCGCTCACAGCCCCGACACGGTCTATCTGCTCGGCGACAACGAGTACAACGAGTCCGGCGTCGGCGCGTCGAACGGCCGCGCCGTCTCGCTCTCAACGGACGCAGGCGCGTCGTTCACGGACATGACCTACGACGCGACCGACAATCTGCACCCGAACGGCATCCACCCGGACCAGCACTCGATTGTCACGAACCCGTCGAACTGGCAGCAGTTCATCGAGACGGGCGACGGCGGCGTGGTTCGGTCGAACGGCGTGTTCGTCGACGACTCGGCGGACTGCCCGTCCATCGTGGTGCCTTCATCGAATCCGACTACAACGGCCAATCGCCTGGCTCTCTGCCGGGCGGTCACGAGCCGGATCCCGCAGCGGCTCGAGTCCCTCAACAAGGGACTCAACACGCTGCACTTCTACCAGATGACCTTCAACCCGAATCGGCGTGGTGAGCTCGCCGCCGGCGCGCAGGACAACGGTTCGTGGATGCGCGTGCCGGGCACGAGCACATGGATCGAGACGTTCGTGGCCGACGGTGCCTTCAACGGCTTCGACGCCAAGGACGCGAACTACTCCGTGTTCTCGTGGCAGGGCGGCTCGATCGGCGTTCTCGACGAGCCGCGCAACCAGCGCGCGGGCACCTGGGTGTCCGACACGCTCCTAGTGCTCGGGGCGGGGCCGTTCCCGTATCCGCGGGAGTTGTCGGCATTCATCGCTCCGACGCTGTTCCACCCGAAGGTCAGCAAGCTGATGTTCACTGGCCGCGAGCACGTCTTCCGCTCGCTGAACGGTGGCGTCAACCCGGCCTTCCCGCGAGCGGACGTTGAGGAGCACTGCAACGTCTGGACCGGAAACGGCGACATCAATGAGGACGGTACGTACGTCCCGAACGTCGACGTCTGCGACGACTGGAAGGCGATGGGCGATCCGGGCCACTTCGGCCGGCTCACCTACGGCCCCGCGGCGGCATGCCCGCCCGCGGCCACGCCGAACGCCGCGTGGACGGTTGCATGTCCGGCCCCGTACCCGTGGGGCGAGGACCGCTCGGGCGGCCACATCTCGTTCATCGAGCCGGCGCGGGCCGACAGCGATGTCGTCTGGGCCGCGACCAGCAACGGCCGGATCTTCATCACGAGGAACGCGCGTGAGGCCGATCCGACGGCGATCCAGTGGAATCGGATCGATCCGAGCTCGTCGGTCGATCCGCAGCGGTACCCGACGGACATCTATGTCGACTCGAAGGACCCGTACCACGCGTACATCTCGTACAGCGGGTACAACCAAGTGACTCCGGACACGCCGGGTCACATCTTCGAGGTTCGGTACAACCGGCAGACCGGCGCCGCGACGTTTACGCGTCTCGATTCCGGGCTCGGCGACCTGCCCGTTGGGACGATCGAGCTGGACGACCGCAAGGACGTCCTGTACGGCGGCACCGACTTCGGGCCTTTCAAGCTCCGCCTGAGGTCTTCGTCGGACAGGATCCAGCCGGTGCGTGGGCTCCCGACCACGACGATCCCGTACCTGGCGATCGACGAGAAGAACCGCGTCATGTACGTGACGACGCACGGTTTCGGCGCCTGGTCGTTCAGGCTGCCGTAGACCGCGTATACCGAAACGCGACACGAGGAGGGCCGGCGAATTGCCGGCCCTCCGCACTTCGACCCCATGGTGCCATCCATTCGTCGCTGATATCGGCTACGGTTTCGTCCGCTCCGCAGTACGCATCGAGCTGCGCGACTCGATCGACGCGGCTGGCGCGCTGTGGCTGACGGCATCAGAGCCTCGCGTTCATGGCGCGCGATTCGGCTGCATCGACTCTGATGTGACGGTATATCTACCCTGATGTGACGGCATATCTACCCTGACGTGACGGTATAATTCGGGGGTCCGGGGAGCTGTGGTGGCGTGGCCCCGGACATGGGGAGTCTGTTATCTGCGGAGCGGCCGGCAAATGATCGTCCTCGGCACCACCGACCCGTGGGGCGAGGACAACGCGGCGGCAATCCTTGTGGACGGCGAGCTGCTCGGTTCGGTCGAGGAGGAGCGTCTGAGCCGCATCAAGCATGCGCGTGAGACGCCGCCGACAAAGGCGATCGCATGGTGTCTCGAGCAGGCTGGCTGCGAGCTCTCGGACGTCGACGTGATCGCTGTGGGCTTCAGCGATCCTCTGACGATTCTTGCCGACAACCTCGCAGATGTCGCCAGACGTACGGTTGCGCGACAGCGGTACGGCCGTTCGCTACGCGGCGAGTACGCCCACTATCGAAGGCACAAGTTCTTGTTTGGCCGCTTGAGCTCGTACCTCGGCGCGAGTCGGGTTCGCGATTGGAAGCGCCTGGTCCGACAACGACGGCTGGTGTTCGTCCGTCATCACGTGGCACATGCTGCCTCTGCCTTCCTCCTATCGCCGTTTGACGAGGCGAACATCATCTCGCTCGATGGCAACGGCGGCGAGGATGCCGGGCTCCTCGGCTACGGGCGCGGGACGGCTATCCACCCGCTCGAGTTCGTCGATCGCGAGGTCAGCTGGGGCGTTCTCTACGAGCGCTTCACGGCCGCGCTCGGGTTCAGGCCGCACAATGACGAGGGGAAAGTCATGGGCCTCGCGGCATACGGTGAGGACGGCGGCGAGCCATTCCCGTTTCTGCGGTTGCGCACAAACGGGTTCCCCTCGTATGACCGCCACGGGATGGACGAGATGCTTTCTCAGATCCGGCCGCGGCGGCCCGGAGAGTCGCCGATCAACGGCTATCACGAGCACATCGCGGCACAGCTCCAGTTCACGCTCGAGCAAGCTCTCGCACGAATCAGCGAGGTCCTCTACGAGCGGACGGGGCTCTCGGACCTCTGCCTTGCGGGTGGCGTCGCTCTCAACTGCTCCGCCAACGGCAAGCTCCTCGAGCTCCCACACGTCTCACGAGTGTTCGTCCAGCCCGCAGCCTCGGATGCAGGAACCGCGCTGGGCGCCGCGGTCTACGTTCACACAACACGTACGGGCGACCGGCCACGTACGACCTTTGACCATGCGTATTGGGGGCCGGAGTTCTCAAACGAGGCAATCGAAGCAATTCTCGTGCAAGCCAAGGTCCCGTACCGGCGCTGCGAGAACATCGCCGCCGAAGCCGCGAGGCTGATCGCTGCGGGGAAGATCGTCGGGTGGTTCCAAGGTCGGCTCGAGCTCGGGCCGAGAGCTCTCGGCGCCCGTAGCATTCTCGCTGATCCTCGAAGCATCGAGGTAAAGGACGCCGTCAACAAGAACGCGAAGTTCCGCGAGGCGTGGCGTCCGTTCGCTCCGTCTCTCCCCGCGGAGCGAATGGAGGAGTACTTCGGTACGCGGCACCCATCGAGCTTCATGATCCTGGCGTTCCAGGCTCGCGATGGCGTCAAGTCGAGGATCCCGGCCACGCTCCACGTGGATGGAACCGGGCGCCCTCAGACGGTGACGAAGGAGACGAACCCACGGTACTGGCACCTCCTCCACGAGATGGAGAAGCAGACGGGCGTGCCCGTTGTGCTCAACACCAGCTTCAACGTTGATAGCGAGCCGATCGTCTGTACGCCGCGGGACGCCCTCAGGACCTTCTATGCGTCTGGCATGGACGCTCTTGCGATCGGCGACTTCGTGCTCGAGAAGTGAAGGAGACCGGGGCGGCGGGGATCCTTGGTGGGCTCGGCCGCTTAGGCGGACGGCACACTCAGTGCGACCTGTGCTGCGATCCCGAGGCCAAGCGACACCAGGTATCTCATCAACGAGCCTCCGTGCTCATCATTCCCTCGGACCCAAGTTTCCTACGCCTCCGTGCGCTTACGATCCCGACATGACGCGCTATCTGCACACGATGTATCGGATCACTGATCCCAAGCGAAGTCGTTCGTTCTACGAGGCGCTCGGCTTCGAAGCCCGCCGTGAGCTGCCGATCGTCCGCAACGGGGAGCTCGAGGCAACCAACTACTTCTTCGGGATTCCCGGCCAAGAGGAGGAGTTAGAGCTGACGTTTAACCACGACGGGAGCACGTATGAGCTCGGCACTGGCTACGGGCACATCGCGATCGGCGTCGACGACCTCGACGAGACGCTCGCGCGGCTGAAGGAGCAGGGAATCGAGCCCGAGCGTGAGCCCTACCGCGTCCGCGAGGGTGGATCGAGGCTCTGCTTCGTCAGAGATCCAGACCAGTACCGCATCGAGCTGATCGAGCGCGCCTAGCCGCTCAGTCCGGCAGCAAACCGGAGGGGTAGCGGGTCTCCCGCGGCGGCGGGAACCGCGCGGGCTCGTTGCGGCACGGAGAAGCTGCTTCCCTAGTACTTCTCGGCACAAAGTCGTACCCTTCATCAAGACCTGTGTCGGGCGAACGTTGAGCCTGCGGCCTCCACAAGTCGCCAACAACCGAGGAGGCTGGTATGGACACACTTACGCTCACCACTCCCAACACCGAGGGAGCAGCCGTTCGCCACGCGCAACAGCTTCTGGCGAAGAACAGGTTCGGCAAGTTTCATACGGACGTGATCGACGGGATCTTTGGCCCTGAGACAGCTCGCTCGTGTAAGCGGGCGAAGTTCTGGCTTGGCTACGCCGACAGCCAGGTGCATCCCACGTTTGGCAATTTGATCGAGTCCTTGTTGGAGGGAAGGAAGAAGCTGACGCCCACCCAAGCGGTGCGGAGAAAGGCTCGCCTCAAGGCCGCCAGGCGGAAGCCTCTCCGTGAGAAGGCCTTCGCGCGGGCGGCGAAGCACCTCGGAGTCAAGGAGTCGCCGCCAAACTCAAACAGGGTGCTGTTCTCCAAGTGGTATGGGATGGTTGGCCCTTGGTGCGCGATGTTTGTCACCTTCTGCTACGTCGAGGCCGGCTCGAAGTCAGCCTTCAAGAGGGGCCGCAACTGGGCGTTCTGCCCCTTCATGCTCGCAAGCGCGCGAGCGGGCGAGAATCACCTCGCCGTCACGAAGAAGCCAAAGCGAGGCGATGTCGTCCTCTATGGCTTCGGCGGTTCGGTCGCTACGCACATCGGGCTGTTCGAGCGCTTCACCGACGGCTCCGGCAACTTCACCGCGATCGAGGGCAATACGGGAATAGGGAACGATTCGAACGGTGGGGAAGTGATGCGACGGAAGCGGAAGAAGTCGCAGGTGCTCGAGTTCGTTCGCGTTGGCGATTAGGAAGTGCCGCACGTGGCTAGACACCGGCGACCCGAACTTTGCAGCAAACGGAGTCTCGTCTTCCGGGGCACGTTGCCGTAGGCGTTCTGGCAGGGGGTCGCGGTTCGTTCGAAGGCGCTCTGAGAGGTGCGGACATCCAGCGGTTGCGTTTGCGGCGCAGCCCTATAATCGCGGCTGGGATGAGGCAGGCGATCGTCCTCATTGTCGCCTCGCTCGCGGTGGTGCTCGTCATGGCTGCTCCCACAGAAGCGAGGGTCGAGTACTTCCGCACGCCGTCGGGGAATATCGGCTGCGTCTACGACTCCTCGCCTCCCTACCTGCGCTGCGACATCCGCACTGGGCTTAAGCCGAGGCCGACCCGGCCCGCGTCGTGCGACCTCGACTGGGGGGACTCCGTCTCGCTCGGGCGCACAGGGCGGACGCAGCTCAGCTGTCACGGCGACACCGTCTTCGGTTCCCGTGGGCGCGTCCTGCGATACGGCACGAAGTGGACGCGTGGCCCGTTCAGCTGTAGGTCACGGACGACCGGGCTGACCTGCCGGAACACCGCGGCGCATGGGTTCTTCCTGAGCCGGCAGCGCTGGCGGCGATTCTAAACCTGACGGAACGTCAGCGCAGCTCACGACGGATGACCCGGCCGTCTGGCAGACGAGGCGGTGACGGTGCCCAAAGAGAGACGGCCGACAGTGCAGCCGCGACCGACTCCCTGGTCTGCGGCTCGGAAAGGACCGCCACGTGGAAAGCTAGCGATGACGATGGCAGCAGAGAGCGCGTCCATGCAGCCTCAGACGGTCGGCGAAAGCACGGTGCCACCCGGACCGGAGCGTGGGTACGCGCCCGAGCGGGAGATCCGGCTCGCAGTCGTCATGTATGGCGGCGTCTCGCTTGCGATCTATATATACGGAGTCGCGCAGGAGCTTCTGAACCTTGTCAAGGCAACGGCTCCGGCCGAGCCCGCGAGTAGCGACCCCGGCCGACTCGCCTTCGCAGAGGACGACACGACGCTCCCCGTCTACCGAAAGCTCGCGCGTCTTCTGGGACGCTCAGGCGACAGCTCCGGTCCCGTGCGCGTGCGCTTCGTTGTCGATCTCGTCTCGGGAAGCTCGGCCGGCGGCCTGAACGGCGTCTGCCTCGCGAGTGCGCTCGCGAACGACCGTCCGGGCTCGAACACGCGCCTCGAACCACTCGAGGAGCTTTGGGTCAAACACGGCGATCTGGACACGCTCTTCGCAGGCCCCGACTCGGAGCGAAACGAGGCAGGCGCGCTCGACCCTGAACTCAAGATGCCCGAAGCTCCGCCCTCGCTTCTCAACGGGCTTCGCTTCTACAAGCTCCTCGCACAGACGCTGCACGACCGGCTCGCGGGCGAGCCCGGCGACGAGTCGCTTCGCTCGCGACTCGTCGACCGGCTCGACCTGTGGGTGACTGCAACCGACCTCGATGGGAAGCGGGTCGAGATCCCGATCAAGAACGCGACCGTCTCTGAGCGCCAGCATGCGTATCGTTTCCACTTCGTCTACGACCCGGTGCAACGGCAGAACGACTTCACGAAAGACGCGGCTCCCTTCGTCGCCTTCGCCGGACGCTCGACGTCGTCTTTCCCGGTCGCCTTCGAGCCGATGCGGCTCGAGCGGATCGTCCACTTCCCGATCGGCCCCGACTGGGCCGAGCGCTTCTACGCCGACGCGCCGGAGGCGTTCAGGCACATCCCGCTCTCGGACGGCGGCATCCTCGACAACAAGCCATTTAGCTACGCGACCCAGGAGCTAACACGCAGACCGGCGATGCTTCCGGTCGAGCGCTTCCTCCTCTATGTCGAGCCCGACCCCAAGCCCCCGCAGGTCGAGCCTCCGACTCACGAATGGAACGCACTCGAGACGGCGATCGCCGCTCTGACCGGGATCCCGCGCTCGGAGACGATCCGCGGCGACCTCGAGCTCGTGCGCCGACGAAACCAGGCCATCAGGCGCGCGCGGCGCCTTCTCTTCCAAAGCGCCCTCACCCCCTCCCAGCAGGCACAAAACGCGCGCATCGTCCCCCGCCTTGAGCGCGAGCGCTGGCTCGCCATGGGTTTCCAGGAGATGGTCGCGGCCGAGTCGCAGTTCGGGCCGACCTATCCTGTCTACCACCGGCTCAAGGTAAGCGTCGTCTGCGACTACCTGGCACGACTTCTCGCCCGAACGCTCGACGTGGACGAAGAGGGCGAGGACGTGCCCAAGCTGCGGGCGATCGTCGATGCCTGGAAGCGTGACCGGTACCAGGAGGAGCCTGCCCCTCGCCGGGAGGGGGACATGTTTCCGCGCACCGAGAGCGAGTTCCTCTTTCGCTTCGATCTGCCGTTTCGCCTCCGCCGGCTCACCTTCGTCCTCTCGCGCCTGCGCGAGCTCGAATCCGAAGATCCGGCTCGGATCGAGGGTTTTTTCCAGAGCGCCGGCTTGAACGAGCCTCCCGCCTTCGAGCGGGCGCAGGTGCAGGCGATCCGCCGAGCGCTGAGCGTGGCGCTCAACCGCCTGGTCGAGGTCGAGCAGCGACTTGCGAAGGATGGGCCGCTTCGCGACTCGCTCGCGCAGGGCGGCATCGACGCGGCGAACCTCTCCGCCATGGCGGGACAAGACGAGGAGTCGCTTCGGGCGCAGGTGCCAGCGGCGCTGACCGGTAGCGGCAACCCCTTCGACACGATCGTCCACGATGCGATCCGGGATGTGACCGGGCAAGCACGCGCCGCCGTCGAGGCAGCTCTCGGCGAGCGGCACACTGAGAATGAAGTCGAAGAACGGGCGCAAGGGGGCGATGTCGAGCTTGCGCGTGCCGTCCGTTTCCATTACGACGCCTTCGAGGCCTTCGACCTCGTCTATCTGCCGCTGAGCTTCGAAACCGCAATCGCCGACACGAATCCGGTCACGATCATTCGCGTCAGTCCTCTGGACGCGACCAAGCCCGACGGCGTGAGTCGGGGTCTCAAAGGCTCTGCTCTTAACCACTTCGCCGCCTTTACCGACTCGAGCTGGCGTCAGCACGACATCGCCTGGGGACGCCTGAACGCTTCCGAGATCCTGATCAGGAACCTCCTCCCGGAGGGCCACCCCGATGCCGACGCGCTGATCGCCGACGCGCACGCCGTCATCGAGAGTCATTACAGGTTGACCGCCCGGCCGGTGGTGCCAAAGCGCGCGACAACAAAGGTGGGTGCCGACGGGCTGCCACTCGTCGCCGACGTCCCGGTCACCGAGGGACCGCACTGGAGCGGGTCGCTCCGTCATGGGGCGGCGATCGCGAGCGTGACCGCTCAGGATCAACTGAGACGGAGGGACCAGGAGAAGGCGGCCAAGGCGGTGCGGCTGACGACGGAGGCAGCGGAAGGGGCGGGCACTCTCGCCCTTGCAGGCAGCCTCTACGGGCTCCTTCCCGCGAAGGCGAGGAAGATCGTTTGGACGATAACGCTCGGCCTTCTCCTTCTCGGCATCGCGAGCCTCCTCGCGAGCTTCCCCGCCAACGACCGAACTGAAGACGGACTCATCTTCGTTGCTGCGGCCGCCTTGGGGCTCCTCGTCGGCGCCGCGGGGCTCGCTCTGCTCGGGGTCCGCATCGGGGGGTCGCGGATCCGCGCAACGATCGACAAGACGCTTGCGAAGTTCTAGCCGAGCCTCTCCTTGCCAGCTTCGAGCTTTGTCGGTTCATCCGATGGTTAGCTTCGAAGATTGAGTAGAGAACCTCGGTCCGGACGGCTCGATTCTTACATCTATCTCGAGAGCGTCCACACGTTGCAGTCGCGAACGCCGGCCTGTCACTCCGGAGGTCGCGGGTTCGAGTCCCGTCGCTCCCGCTCCAAGACTCCCCTGCTAACGCCGGAGTTTCGTCTCTGTAGGTCTCGTGGGAACGTACGCCGCGTGCCCCACAAGTGCCCTAAACGTCGAGCGTAAGGACGCTCGCGCACGGCGTGCCTTTGTCTCTAGCGCGGACCTGGCGTTCTGTTGCGCAGCGTTCGTCGCGTTTTTGCACGTTTTCGCGGCTTTGCGCGGCCTAGCCGCTGCCTACGGAGTCGCTCGTCACGGTTCTGCAATTTGCTAAGCGAAGCAATTCGTCGACCACCTGGTCGAGAGGCTGGGCAGCGTCTACATCTATGGCTCCAGCCGGTTTCTCGTCGCTCCGATTTAGCGTGAGCATAAGTTCGACTCCCTCTTGGCCGAGCAGCCAGTCGTCATCGGTGCGCTCTTGGAGGCGGCGACGCATGGTGTCATCGTCGATGCGGAGGTTGAATATCTTCGTGAAATAGGGCAGAAAGCGGTCGCGATTGCGGCTGCTTCCACAGACAAATAACACTTCTGGTTCCGGGCTTTCGAGTTCGCTGACAGCCTTTTGCTGGTCCCACATGAAGGTGTCGTGACGAATGGGCCCACCTGGGAGACCGGTGTCAGGGTCGGCATGGTAGGCCCAGGCACGGTCGGTACTAATAGCCTTGTAGCCACGTCGGATCAGCTCCTCGTAGACCGAGGATTTACCGGCACCAGATAAGCCCTCCACTAAATAGTTCCGTTTAGCCATGGTGATGGTCCAAGACCTCGCCGCATCAGTTGACGCGCCGTGGGCAGCGTACGAGTGGCTTCAGGCAGCCAGCGACGCATCCGGCACCGTCGACGCTCGGACGCACGTGCTCGGACCAGCGCCAGCCTGGCTGGTGGACGACGTACCCCACCGTGAAGTCCCCGAGCTCGACGATCTCCGCTCTCAGCAGTGGAAGCTCGATCGTCTGATCCGGAGCGGCGAAGTTCTTCAGGCGCAGGTCGATCACCCCCGAATGATCCTCTTCCGCCGCCGTGCGGGTCAACGCAGCCGCCTCGGAGGAGATTTCGACCGCGCCTAGGGTCCGCGCAAGCGCTCGGCGTCCCGTCCTAGCGGAAGGGGCCGGCTATGTCGTTAACGGGTTGAAGTTTGCGTGCGCGACAAGCTGCCAGCGCGTCCCGCTCCAGGAGAAGACCGAGAGTCGAGGCGCGAATCCTGGTGTGTAGGGCTTGCCGTTTACGAGACCTTCGACTCGGGCGCGGTAGCGAGCGACGAGCACGCCATCAGTTTGCGTCACGGTGAGCTGCGAGAGGAAGAATTTTGTGACGCTTGGAAGGTTGGCGAGGTACTGGCTTCTGCCGCTGCCGCTGCCGTCGGCACGCTGGACTTGGAACGCGGGCGAGAGGAAGCGCTCGAGTCCGGGTCTGTCCTTGTGCGCTACGAGGACGAAGAAGCGGATGACGAGCCGCTTCGCGGTGGGTGCTGGGTCGGCGAGTTGGGGCGCCGTTCGTCCGGCTGCGAGTGTGGTGGAACCGGTGGGAATGAGCGCCAGGGCAAGCGCGCAGACAAAGAAGGCGAGACTGAACCTGCGCATTGGATCTCCTTTCTTTGTGCAGAGCACGCTGGGCGCCGTGAGAGGTAAGCGCATGACGTTCCACCGATCATCCCAAACCTTGAGACGAAGAAGGGCGCCCTCCCGAGGCGGTCTGTTGCAACTGAGTTTCAAGTCCGCAAATGGGTTCAACGTCAATATCCGTCTCGTCACCGTCGGTTCCGCCGCGCCCTACTTCTGCCGACACCGCAGGGGCAGGTTCGCGAACCGACGGGAGGCTCTAGCCAAGCGGGCGGGGCGAAACGGCTCGGCCTCTGGCGGGCGTGTCCTCGCACCCGCTTCAACCCTTACACAAGGGGATCGCAACGCGGAGATAGAGTCGAAGGATCGAGCGGGCATTGACGAGCGAGTCGCCAAGCGGAGGTCGGGATGACGAGCCGTGCTGGTGTGGTCAAGCCCGCGTGGACAAGGCGGCCGGCCCGAGTCGAGCAACGTACGGTCATAGGTGCCCGGCGCGTTGCCGCAGCGCGTCGGGCTCATCCTTTGACAGAACTCGAGAACGGGCGTTCGAGGGTGGTATAGGTTTGTCGTGAGGGGCCGGCCCTCACTTTGCGGCGATGGGACTCGGCCCCTCTATTCACTTGAGCGGTTGCCGGCGTGTCCGGGGCAGCCCTGCTCGCCGACCTCGATCCTCGACTGCCGAACTTTGGCGCCGCGGACCAGCCGGCTCCGGTCGGCGATCCAATAAGCCTGGCAGCTCGGTCAGTAGACATCGCCGCAGCGCTGATTCAGTATCAAGAGGAGGATCTAAATGATCCAAGTCGAGCCGGGAACCGGGCGCCTGAGAACGCACCCGGCTCGACTCCCCCTCTGTGTTGTCTGCGCCGGCGTCGCGGTCTTAGGCAGACGAGCTTACTTCGGTGCCCAAAAAGGACGCCGACGGAGCCTCAGCAAGGTCCCTGCAAAACGGCAACCTCTAGGGCTCCATTCGAGGCACCGAATGGGCTCCGACGTGCCCCGGCCGACCGCCAGCGACCCCCGGCCGTCACTCGTACTGGAGCGCTTCGAGCACGTTCAGCCGGGAGGCCCGCCGGGCGGGCAGGGCGGCCGCCAGGATTCCGGCCCCGACCGCGATGAGCGCGAAGACGACGAGCGTCGTGCCCGGCAGGGAGAAGGCGACGCCCTCGTCGGCCAGGGCCTGCGTCGCGAGCGCGGCCAGGAAGATGCCGAGCGGGAGGCCGAGCGCGGCGCCGATCAACGCCGTGATGACGCTCTCGTGCCGGATCATCCGCCGCACCTGCCGCCGGGTCATCCCGATCGCTCGCAGCATCCCGAGCTCGCGCGTGCGCTCGAAGACCGAGAGCACGACCGTGTTGACCATGCCGAAGAGGCTCACGACCATGGACAGCGATGAGCAGGACGTAGAGCACGTGAGCAGGTCCTTGATCTCCTTCTGGCGGCCCTCGGCGAACTCGGCCTTCGTCTGCAGCTCGGCCTCGGGGAAGCGCTGAGCGCCCGCTCGAGGGCGTCCGCTTCTGATCGGACAGCTCGCCGCGCGCGGCGACGAGCACGAGCGCGTCCTGAGGCCGCTCGAACGTGGAGTCGAACGTCTGCTGCGAGACGAGGATCGGGCCGAGGATCGGGTCGAGCTTCGGCGGGGTGTAGATCCCCCGAACCGTGAGCTCGAGCCTCTTCCCCTGCGCCGTCTCGACGCTGAACCGCTGCCGACGCCGAGGTCGTGCTCGTCGGCGAAGCCGCGCTGGAGGACGGCGCCGCTCGCGCCGAGCGCGGCGAGGCTCGCGTCGGAGCGCTCGTCCCAGTCGAAGCTGACGACCTGGGCGATCGTGGCGGGGTCGACGCCGGCGACCAACTCGTCAGAGCCGAAGACGCTCGCCGAGCCCTGCCGCACGCCGCTGACCGTCTCGACGCCCGGCTGCGTCGCGAGCGCTCTCCTCGCCTGCGGGCTGAGCGGGGCTGAAGCCGTCGTCGGCGGTGACGACGTAGTCGGCGCGCACCACCCGCTCGACCGCGTCGCCGAGTCGAGCTCCGCAACCCCTGGCCGAGCACCGCGACGAAGGTGACGAGCGCGAGCCCGATCATCAGCGCGGAGGCGGTCGCGGCCGTCCGGCGCGGGGTTGCGCACCGAGTTCTCGCGGGCGAGCCGGCCGGCGGCGCCCGCCACTTGCGCGGCGGGCCAGGCGAGGATCGACGCGAGCGGCGTCACGAGCCGCGACGAGATCAGCGCGACGCCGAGGAAGAGGACGAGGCAGCCGAGCGCGAGCAGGAGCAGCACCGCGTCACGGAGAGCCCGGCCGGCGAACATGCCGAACAGCGAGCAGGCCGACGCCGAGCGCGATCGTCGCGCCCGCGATGTAGGGCGCGTACGGCGCGAGCGGCGACTTGGGGAGCGCCGCCCTCGCGCACCGCCGCGATCGGCGGCACGCTCGTCGCCCGGAGCGCCGGGAATGAGCCCGGCGACGAGCGTGATCAGGATGCCGGCGAGCAGGGAGACGACGATCGTTCGCGTCGCGACCACTAGCGCCGATCTCGGGCAGGTCCTGGCCGAGGCGACGAAGAGCGCGCTGAGACCCTTTGCGAGCGCGGGGCCGAGGAGGAGTCCGATCGCCGAGCCGAGAGCCCCGATGACCAGCGACTCGAGCACGACCGAGCCGAGCACCTGGCGGCGCGAGGCGCCGAGCGTCCGCAGCGTGGCGAGCTCGCGCGTCCGCTGCGCGACCGTGGTCGAGAGCGTGTTGAAGATGACGAAGCCGCCGACGAAGAGGGCGAGGCCCGCGAACGCGAGCAGGAACTTCTGGACGACCGCGATGTCCTCGTTCGTCCCCTCCGCCTGCGTCGCCACCTCGGCCTCGCCGGTCGCGACCTCGGCGTCCGCGGGCAGGATCGGCTGGATCGCGCGCACGAGCTCCTCCGGCGAGACGCCGTCCTTGGCCGCCACGAGGATCTCGTCGAAGCGCCCGGCCTTGCCGAAGAAGCCTGCGCGGTCGGGAGTCGAAGATCGCCAGCGTCAGCCCGCCGAGCGAGTCGAGCGTCGTGAACTCGGCGATCCCGGAGATCGTGAACCGGCCGACGGGCCCGCGCCCGGCGACGGCGATCGTGTCGCCGACCGCGAAGCCGTGCTTGCCGGCCGTGCCGACGTCGATCGCGACCTCCTGCGACCCCGACGGCCAGCGGCCGTCCGTGAGCCGTGAGCGGGTTGAAGCGCGGCTCGGCCGCGTCGACGCTGACGCCGAGCGCCGCGTCGTGCGTCGAGATCGGCTCGCCGTTCTTGTCGATCAGGCGCGCGACGTCCACGATTCCGCCGGAGGCGGCCTCGACTTCGGGTAGGGCCTGCACCTCGGCGAGGAGCTCGGCCGGCACCGTCGGCGCGCCGCCCGGCGGGAAGGTCGACGACGTCCTTCGCGGAGACGACGGCGTCCGAGCCGGTGTAGGCGTCGGTGAGGAGGGTGTCGATCGCCTCCTCGATCGTGTCGGTGAAGACGTAGGTGCCGCTCACCATCGCGACGCCGAGCACGACCGCGAGCGTCGTCAGCGCGGTGCGGAGCTTGCGCCCGGCGAGGCCTCTGAGCGCGACGCGTGATCATCGCCGCGCTCACCTCCTCCATCGCGGCGAGCACCTGCGTGCGCGCTCGAGCGGCCGAGCTGCCTTGACGATGCGGCCGTCGGCGAGGAAGAGGATCCGGTCGGCGATCGCGGCCGCGTGTGGCGTCATGCGTGACCATCACCGTCGTCTGGCCGTAACCGGACACTGCCTCGCGGAGAAGCGCGAGAATCTCGCCGCTCGTCTTCGAATCGAGGTTGCCCGGTCGGCTCGTCGGCGAAGACGACGCTCGGCTTCGAGACGAGCGCGCGCGCGATCGCGACCCGCTGCTGCTGGCCACCCGAGAGCTCGGAGGGCCTATGCGTGCGCCGGTCTGTCAAGCCGACCTTGGCGAGCAGCTCGTCGATCCACGCGCGCTCAGGCTTGTGTCCCGAGAGCTCGAGCGGGAGGACGACGTTCTCCTCCGCGGTCAGCATCGGCAGAAGGTTGAAGAACTGGAACACGAAGCCGATGTGACGGCGGCGGAGCTTCGTCAGCTGGCTGTCGCCGAGCTTCGTGACCGCGGTGCCGTCGATCCAGACCTCACCCGAGCTCGGCCGGTCGAGAGCGGCCAGGATGTGCATGAGGGTCGATTTGCCCGATCCCGAGGGACCCATCACCGCGACGAGCTCGCCTTCGTCAACGGCGAGTGAGGCGCCGCGCAAGGCATCGCACGGCGGTGTCGCCCTCGCCGTAGCGCCGCGTCAGGTCGCGCGCCGCGACGAGGACGGGTGGCTTGCCGGCGAGCGTCGGCGCCGGCGGCCTCGTGTCTTCCAGGACTGCGTTCATGCCATGCCTCGCTTCGTTGTCGCGGGTCGTGTGTTCGTCTACGGACGCTACGGAGTGGCAGCGAGGAAATCGTCGGCCGGCGCTCCGATTCGTGCTCGCCGCCGAGGATGATTCATCGCGCGGGACGTCAGACCCAGGTCGGAGGTGGCACCGTCATCGCGATTGATGCGAGCGGGGGCGGCGCGAGTTACGTTGGAGCAATGAGGGCTCGAGCCGTTCCTCCGGCGCTATGCGGTGGATGGGTTCGTGCGTCCTCCTCGCCGTCCTCTGGCAGGCATGGATTTGGATCGACGGCGCGCCGTTTGCGATCGCGGCCGCGGCCTTGCTCGGGACGCTGCCGTTGCTCTGGCGGCGCCGCTTTCCCTTTGGGGCGCCTGTCCTTGTCTTCGCCGCGCTCGTCGGCGTGTCCCTCGCCGATCCCGAGACTGGCGCTGACTTCGTGGTCTTGACGCCGTTCTCGGGCTTGGCGCTCGCGCTCGCCTTCTGGTTCGCGGGCGGGCACGAGAAGAGAGAGCAGGCGTTCGCGGCAACGGCGATCGGGCTTGCGAGCGTCGTCGCCGTCGCTCGGCGCCAAGGGGAGGAGTTCGTCGTGACCGGCGCGGACTCCGACCTCGGCATCGTCGGCCTCCTCCTCATCGCTGCGGGACTAGCTTCGGCGCTCATTCGCCCTCCGGCAGCGAGCGCACGGCGCCGTCCAGCTCGAGCAGCAAGCCGACCGGCTCGAGCGGGAGCGCGAGGAACGAACGCGCGCCGCGGCGGCCGCCGAGCGCGCCCGCATCGCGGACGACCTCCACGACGTGATCGCGCACAGCGTGAGCGTTATGACCGTCCAGGCTGGGGCCGCCCGACTCCTGCTCGGCGAGGATCCGCAGCGTGCCCGGGAACCACTGCTCTCGGTCGAGGAGACCGGACGGCAGGCGCTTGCCGACATGCGCCGCCTGCTCGGGCTCCTACGTGCGGACGAGGAGGAGGCTAAGGCGGCGCCGGAACCGCGAGCCGCTGCGCTCGAGCTGGGGCCGCGACCGCTTGCGCGGCTGTGAACGCCCGCCCCCACCTCGTGGACGTCGGCGGAGGGCGATCACCGTCTTCCTCAAGCGCCACCTCCTCGATGTGCTCCTCGTGCTGCTCGTCGTCGCAGCCGAGATCAAGGTCTGGGTCGTGCCCTGGTCCGGCCCCAAGGCCGTCTTCATCGTCGGTTCGCTGCTCTGGACGTTGCCGTTGCTCCTGCGCCGTCGTCTCCCCTTCGCGGCACCGGTCTTCGCCTTCGCCGTGCAGGCTGCCTCGGCCTTTGCCGATCCCACGCTCGGGGCCGAGACGACTGCGTTCCTCGCGCTTCTCCTCGCCTTCTGGGTCGTGGGCGCATACAACGAGCGGACGCAGGCGATCGCGGGCGCGGCGATCGGCTTCGCCAGCATCGCGGTCATCGCCCGCGTAGACGAACGCCTGGGACTCGAGGAGGCCGTCTCCGGGATTCTCTTCGGAGGCGTCGTGTCCTTAATCGCGTACGCGCTCCAGCAGCGGGGCAAGCGTACAGCCGAGCTCGAGGAGCGGGCTGCGCTCCTCGAACGCGAGCGAGAGGCGGCGGAGCGGGCCGCGGTCGCCGAGGAGCGGCGCCGGATCGCGCGCGAGCTCCACGACGTGATCGCCCATTCGATCACGCTCATGACCGTCCAGGCGGGGGCGGCGCGTCTCCTCCTCAGCGAAGACCCGGGCGAGCGCGGGAACCCGTCCTGTCGGTCGAGGAGACGGGCCGGCACGCACTCGCAGAGCTGCGTCGTCTGCTCGGCATGCTGCGCGCCGACGAGCGGCGAGGCATCGCTCGCGCCCCAGCCCGGCCTTGCCCGTCTCGACGACCTCCTCGGCCAGGCGCGTGGGGCCGGGCTACCGGTCGAGCTCGCCGTCGCGGGTGAGCCGCGCGTCCTGCCGCCAGGGGTGGAGCTGACCGCCTACCGGATCGTGCAGGAGGCACTCACGAACGCGCGCAGGCATGCCGGCCCGGCGCATGCGCACGTCCTCCTTCGCTATCGAATCAAGGCGCTCGACCTCGAAGTGACGGACGACGGGCGAGCGGCACCGACAATCGGTGACGGCGGCCGGGCATGGGCTCGTCGGCATGCGCGAGCGCGTCGCGCTCTACGACGGCACCTTCGAGGCCGGCCCCCGTCCGGAAGGCGGCTACGCAGTGCGGGCACGACTCCCGCTCGAAACCGGGGCAGGATGATTCGCGTCGTCATCGCCGACGACCAAGCGCTTCTGCGGGGCGGCTTCCGCATGATCCTGGAGTCCCAGAACGACATCGAGGTCGTCGGTGAGGCGGCGGACGGCCGTGAGGCGCTCGAGCAAGCGCGGGCGCTCGAGCCCGACGTCGTGCTCATGGACATCCGTATGCCCGAGCTCGACGGGCTCGAGGCGACACGGCAGCTCGTCGGCGGCCGACGGTGCGCCGCGCGTTCTCATCCTGACGACGTTTGACCTCGACGAGTACGTCTACGAGGCGATGAAGGCGGGTGCGAGCGGATTCCTCCTCAAGGAAGTCCGACCCGAGCAGCTCGCCGACGCCGTCCGCGTCGTCGCAGCCGGAGAGACGCTCGTCTCCCCGGCGATCACGCGCCGCCTGGTCGAGGAGTTCGTCCGCCGCCGGCCGCCCGGATCGGGCACGCCCGCCGCGGTCTCGGAGCTGACCGAGCGTGAGCTCGAGGTCCTCAAGCTCGTCGCGCGAGGACTCTCGAACGGCGAGATCGCCGCGGAGCTCTTCCTCAGCGAAGCCACCGTCAAGACGCACATCACCCACGTCCTCACCAAGCTCAACCTCCGCGACCGCGTGCAGGCGGTCGTGCTCGCCTACGAGTCCGAGCTCGTCCTCCCAGGGGCCGAGTAGCGCTCCCCGCAGGGACGATCCGCGGCCCAGGAGGAAGATCCTTTCCCGAGTCGGGAAATCCGACTCGCGGCCGAAGATTTCCTATTCAGCTCGCTTGCCCGGCGCGGAACAGGTCGGGATCAGTAATCACAGCTCGGGCAGCAAAGGGGCAGCAAACGTCTGAAGTTGGCTCAGCTCAACCATGCCGAGTCAGATCGCGAAAGGCCCGAAAGGCCGCATGGATAGAGCGATTCCGCGGCAATCGTCGTCAATCGTCTTGTTCCTCGAACCGGCGCCGATGAGGTGTCCCAGCGCTCGAGCATGGCCGGGCTCTGGTCCGACGGCCGTCCGGCCCCCCTCGGGAGTCCCAGCGGCGCAAGGCAAGGCAGAGACGGTGCCGTCGGTGCCCAAAAGGGAAATGACGGTGCCCCGCCGTCTTGGCTCAACCAGGCGGTTTAGGACCTCGATCAGAGGCTCCGTAGGGCTCCATCGTGGTGCCCGGCTGACAGGGGCCGGCTCAAGCCGGGCGCGACTCCGGCGGCCCCCTTGGGACTCCTAACGCGGGCGACGACAAGGCGCACGAGTCGAATACGGTGCCCAAAGAATGCCGACAACGGCCCCAGCAAAGCTCCCGCTAGCCAGCTACTTCTGGGGGCTTCGAATGGAGCACCGTCGCGTCGGTCAACGCTGCCCCATCCGAGCGCACCGGCGGGCTACTTAGAACGGCCCCCGTCCGGCTGCTGCGGATTCCGATCTTCGCGCGGAAAGAGCGCTCCCAAGCCCCTTCTTGCCGTGGCGTTGACCGCCGAGTGCGTAGAGACCGCCGCTGTGCTCAGCGCAATACAGGTGATCATCGATGCAGAGATAGCGGTACTTGATCCCCTTGAAGCGGGCCAGGTAGCCATTCAACCCCGATCATCGCTCGCTCACGCGGTGGAAGATGATCTCGTCGACAGGCTCGCCGTCCTGGGTGGTCACCTCGCGGACGATGTTCTGGTCGACGACCTCGTAGCGGACCTCGAGGATGACGGTCGACCCGTCGCGAAAGCAGGTGATGCGGAGCTCATCGCTGACCAACGCCGATCCTTCGACGACGGCATCGCCCACCGTGACGATAGCTCGGTCGGTACCGTCGCAGAGCGTGAACACCGTGTCGCGCCCGACGATCGAGAACGTGCGGTCCTCGTTTCTGGTGATACCGCGCCGGGAATCGCCCCCGTCGAGAGGGTCGATACCCATCCAGTAGCCGACGAACTGATGGGCCTTCGGCGCGCTGGGTGCCCTGTCCACGCTCGGCGCGGTCGCCGCGCGCGAGGCCAGCACTGCCGTCCCGAGGACAGCCGCTGCCAGGACTGCAGAGGCGATGAAGACACGATGTCGTTGCATGGAGACCTCCTAACTCGATGACTTCATCTGGGTGAGCCGATTATGCGGTCGCGGCGGGGGTGTCCTTGCCGCGACCGCGCATCACCCGCACAAGTACCGCCACACCTTCGACTCGCGGATGAACGTGAGTGCGAGCCCAGTGCCTTCGCCAGCAGCACGAATCGCCTCCGCGAGCGCTTGCTTCGACGTTGAGGGTCAGCCCGAGCACGAGCAGGCCCAGCTCCCCGTCTGACGCGACCGTCCCAGGAGGTCATGGGGTAGAGCGGGCCTGATGGGCCCGACCGTACAAGCGCTCGCCTAGGATCGCGGCCGGGAGAGGAGCGCGCTTCGACGAGAGGAGCCGCATCATCACGGGAGAGCGAGGATTGCCATGAAGGCCTACATATTCGATAACGCCTCGGCATCCGAGTACGAGCGGCTCGACTTGATGTCCAGGATCCTGGACCCTTGGACGCGGGGTTATCTGACTGCGCTGGGCGTCAGTGAAGGCTGGCAGTGCCTGGAGCTGGGCAGTGGCAACGGCACCGTGGCGCAATGGCTCTGTGAAACGGTCGGCTACTCCGGTGGGGTGACGGCCATCGACGCCAACCCGGTCCTCCTGGAGTTGATCCCCGCGCAGAACCTGTCGGTGCAGGAGATGGATGTGCGCGCGGGCGATCTGCGCCGGGAGTCGTACGACCTGGTGATGTGTCGCGCGATGCTGCACCAGATCGCCGAACATGCGCCGGCGGTGCTCGAGAAGATGTCCGGCGCTGTCAAGCCGGGCGGCTGGCTCCTCGTCCAAGAACCGGACTTCCACCTTGCTCCAACGACGGAGCCGGAGGTGTGGTCAAAAACCTGGCAGGGCCTCATCGAGTGGGGACGCGGCAATGGGATCGACTGGCTCATCGGACGCAGGTTGCCGAGCATGGTCGCGGCGCTGGGTCTCAGGCATCCGGAGGCCAAGACCGACGTGCAGAACATCCGCGGCTGCGATCGTGGGGCGTTGTACTTCCAGCTGTTCTTCGCCGAGGTGCGCGACCGCGTGGTTCAAGCCGGGCACCTCGACGGGACCACCATCGACGCCGCTTCCGCCTTGCTCGATGACCCGACCTACTGGACCCAATGCTGGATGATGACAGCCGTGTGGGTGCGGAAGTCGGCCGATCCCTGATGGTTGCAGGCCTCACGGCCGATCGGGACCGGCCGCACAGCCTGGCAGGACAGGCTCGTGACCACGGCTTCGCTGAGGATCGCCGGAGGCCGCAGCCAATTCGTCGCACGAGGCGGTGAGTGGGATCCACTCGGCCGCGCTGGCTTGGTGCGGAAGCCGCTCGCGGCCTCGGCTCCCACCTTCTCGGCGACTGCACGGACCCGGGTCTGCTGCGCGCGCAGTCGGCGTTTGCTGCTACGTGGACTCCGGAGGCGGCCTTCACGGTGGCGATCGGCGTGGTGGCCTTTCGCGAGGGCGGCGCCGCGGCCGTCGGTCTCGTGCCGCGCCGACCATTGACGGTGCCCAAAAAGGAAGTGACGGCGCTTGAGCCCATGGCCCCAAGCCCGTTCCTCACCATCTGCGCGACGAAGCGGGGCCCCTTAAACGTGAAAGCCCCCGCACACAGCGGGGGCTTTCTTCTGGACGACCCGAGGAGGATTACCTGCCGTCGGGCCCGTCTTGGTCGTCGCCGTTTTCCTCGTCGGCCGAGGCGCCGACCACGTTGAAGCTCCGGTCGAGCTGGACGTCGACCTGGCTGCCATCCGTGCGGGTCACCTCGACCTCGTAGTAGCTCTCTTCGTCACCGACCTCCGTGTCGGTCACCCGGCCCCCTCCCGTCTCGGCGAGCGCGGCCGCGCGAGCCTGGGAGAAAGCGGCGCCGGTGATCGGCTGTTCGGCGTCATCGCCGCCGATGCCTATGCCTGCTGCTGTAGCGATCCCAGCAGACAGCGCGCCCAGGGCGAGAACGAGAGCAACGATTAAGGCGAACTTGCGGGTCATCGAACCTCCTTGTTGAGTGATCGTGCACCACGAAGGTACGGACCGCGAGTGAGTCCACGGTGAGAGCTGTGTTTCACCCAGGTTAAGGTCGGTTAGCATCAGATCAAGAGGCCGTCTCATGTGGCCTCCACCAGGCTCGGGTACGAGCGGCATCGAGGTGGGGGCTCGAGGGATCACAAAGTGATCACGTAACCCGCCGAGCACGAGCCGGACTGCTTCCTCCACCAGTTTCGGCAAAAGCCTGAGGCAACGTAAAGGTCCGGCGCGGTCGCCGTGGTGACTTGACGTGGGCGCGCGCCCTAGAACGAGAAGCGCCCCAGGAGTATCGTCAGTCGCAGCTCGGAGTCGGGCGAGAGTTTTCGAGCGCCGCGGCTTAGGCTCAACGCGATCGGCTCGACGGGGAGCGTGGCAGTCCTCCCGCCGAGCTTGGCGCTCCGCGTGAGCCGCGCGTGAGCGCTGTGACGGGTGCCCCGACATTGGACGCAACACGAGCTCAGATCGGACGCCCGCCCGTGCTCGCCACTCGTCTGCTTGCTCACTGGCGTACTGGGAGTCCCAAGGGGGCCGACGGGGTCGCGCCTGGTGAGCGGGGGCCCCATCGGCCGGGCACCAAGATGGAGCCCTATGGAGCCCCTGATGGAGTTCTCAAACCGCCTGGTTGAGCCAAAACGGGGGCACCATCAGACGCGCTCTTTGGGCACCGTCACCTGCGTGCTCGCCGTCAGTAGCTCGAGAAGGAGTACAGAGGTCGCCTGTTCGGAGCGAATGACAAGGCCAATGTGCTGCGCGTCGTGGCCGAGTTCAGTGAGGCGTGGGAGCGCGGGCGGCGCGTGGCCAGCGAAGCACCATGAGTTTTCATCCTCGGCTTATCCGGCCTCCCCCTGGCGCCGCGCAAAGATGGCAGTGTCAGTGAACCGCGACGAAGGAGTCCTAGTGGGCGAGCAGGACTATCGACGGGAGAACCGTGACCGAATCGAGGAGCTGAGGCAGGAATTCCACCAGCGCCAAGAAGCCGTCGAAGCTGTCATGGAGGAGATGCGCCAGGACGTCGAGAAGCGGGCCGAGGAGCATCCTTACGCTCGGGTCAGCGAAACAGCGAGTCTTGGACTGCTGATCGCCGACGCGATTAGACAGTCTGGACGCGAGATCGCCCTAGCGATCCGCGAGACGGCACAGATGCGAGAGGGCTAGCGGTGCGGGAGGCCGTGCCCGATAAAGGCGAGCTGCGTTACCCGTCGCTCGGCGGAACGATCTTCGTCGGGGTGTTCCTTGGGTTGGCGGCAGCGGTGCTCAGCATGTGGCGTGACGCTGATTTTCATTTACTTCGTGGTGGCAAACCTCATCGCGGTGCGAATCAACAAGCACCGTGAGCACGCACGGGGCTCGTTGACGGATCTGATTGCTGACCGAGAGCGCGCATCGCTTGCGGCGGGCAGACCGTTCGGCGAGTCACGCGAGCAAGTCTTCGAGGTCGGCGCGTCGGGTTGCTCGTGCCGCGAGCCGGAGCGACCAGGCGCCGATTTGGGCGCTCCCCGAGCACGGCCGGGACGACGCTGTACCCTCGAGTCGAAGAATGAAGCGCCACCCCGCCCTGATCCCGCTCTCGCGCGACCATCACGACGGACTCGTGCAGGCAGTGCGGCTGCGCCGTGCTGCCGCGGACGGTGATGCTTCGGCTCGACTCGCGGCGGCCAGGGAATTCGTGGAGTTCTTCAGGAACGAAGAGCGCGTCCACCTTCGGGGTGAGGAAGAAGAGCTCTTCCCGCTGTTCCTCAGGCACGTCCAGTCGCAGCCTGCTCCCCTCCGCGAGGCACGCGTCCACCACATGCAGCTCGAGGGGCTCGCTCGCAACCTCGAGATCGCCGTCGCGGCCGGCATCGTCGATCGAGAGGCGCTGGATGCGGCGGGGGAGCTGCTTGACGCACACATCCGGCTTGAGGAGCGACAGCTCTTTCCGCTGATCGAGGAACTCGTTCCAGACGACGAGCTGCGGAGCCTCGGGCTCGCCAGCAGGGACATGACCTGCGCCGTTCGGCGCCCGCCCCTCACGAGCTAGTCGAACTCGTTCAGCCACGCGAGCACTGAACGGCTCGCCGCCGCCTCGGACGCGCTCGCGGCCAGCGTCGTCGCGCTCCGCTACCTCGGCACGTCGTTCGTGCCCGAGGAGGAAATCGTGCTTCTGCCGGTTCGAGAGCGACTCGGCCCCCGCTCCTAGAAACGGCGAGTCCTCAGGCCAGACTGAGTTTCGGCACCCCACACCCCGTTCTGCTCTGCTCGATTCGCGCCAAACGGCGTAGCGCGCCAAACGGCGTAAGATGTTCTGGACTGGCCCTGCACTCAGGTTCCGGCCGGAGCCCGCAACCCACCAACGCGCCGATGCGCGCGAGGCGAGGAGCTTAAGGCGAACGGAGCTTCGTGTGCGGGGCCAGCCTCTTGCCGAGTCGTAGGTCACGCGTGCCCGTGGCCGAACTCAAGCATGCAAGCGATGGGAAAGTCGCCCGCCGATCGGCACCGCTTTCGATGAAGCCACACGGCTCCTTTTGCGTGGAGACCGTCAGGCTTGGCGTCTTGGCGTGCAGCTCTCGCGCCACTTAGGCTTGGCCTGATGACGGACGGCGGCGAGCAACGTTCGACCTCGAACACGGCCGCAAGCGCAGCTCGGACGCGATCGAAATGGTCCGCAAGCCGCGTAATCGGGATCGTCTTCGCCAGCATCGGCGGGCTGATCGCCCTGGCACTGCTGGTCGGGGGCATCGCCGTGCTGGCCGCCTACGCCTTCGGCCGCGACGATGACGGCTACTTCAACTCGGATCGCCAGCAGCTCGAAAGCGCCACCTACGCGATCATCACGGAGGACATAGACCTCGGCGTAGACGAGGTCGACTGGGCCCCGGACAAGATCCTCGGCAACGTCCGAATCCAGGTCGAGGGCGAGAAACCCGTGTTCGTCGGCATTGCGTCGGATGACGACGTCGATCGCTACCTCGGTGACGTAGCTCACGACAAGCTGATCGACTTCGACGGCGACGACCCCGAGTTCGACCCACACGAGGGCAGAGCGCCACCGACACCACCGGGCGATCAAGACTTCTGGGTCGCCGAGTCCGTGGGCTCCGGCGAGCAGGCGCTCACGTGGGATGCCGAGTTCGGTCGCTGGACCGCGGTCGTGATGAATGCCGACGCAGCCCGGGGCATCGACGTCGAGGCGGATGCCGGGGTCAAACTGGACTGGGCGATCTGGGCCGGCCTAGGAATGTTCGTGGTCGGTCTGCTGATGACCGCCGGCGCCGTGATCGTGATTCTGCTCATCGGCCGGCGTGCGTGACGGCGGACTACCGATCTTTGTAGGCGCCGCCCGCTAGCCGAGGACCGGCTCAACCGTCCACGTCGCGTCAAACGGGAGCTTCGGCGTCCATCATCGGCTCGGATCGCGACGATGCGGAAGCGGCTCAACCATAGGTTTAAGCCGACTTTCTACTGCTCGTTTCTACCGGCCGTCGTCGTTCCTTGGCCCCTCCGGACACAAGGCGGGCCTTTGGTCAGCGCTGTAGGCAGACGAGGCGGTGACGGTGCCCAAAGGAACGTGTCTGACGGTGCCCTCGCGGCAAAGTTCCTGCTAATCGGCCACTTATAAGGGCTCCGTAGTGGGCACCGATGGGGCTCCGTCGGCGCTCCGAAGGGGCTCGATCGCGTCGATCATGGTGCCCTCGCCCTGGTGCTGTCCCAGCGCGAGAGGCGACCCCCGGCCGGCCCCCTTGGGAGTCCCGGGCGGTGCTGGAGGCAGGAGGCAGACGAGGCAGTGACGGTGCCCAAAGGAGAAATGACGGTGCCCCCGCCGTTTTGGCTCAACCAGGCGGTTTGAGAGCTCGATCAGGGACTCCGTAGGGCTCCATCATGGTGCCCGGCCGACGGGGGCCAGCGCACCCAGGCGCGACCCCGGTCGGCCCAGCTCGCACGCGAACGCGCTCAGCGACGCTGACACGCCGGGGATCGCGTTCACTGCCTACCGCAACGGCCTGTCCGCGATCGTCGAAATGAACTCCGACCGCAGCGGACGGCACGAGCTGCGGGCCTAGCCGCTCAGTCCGGCAGCAAACCGGAGAGGTAGCGGGTCTCCCGCGGCGGCGGGAACCGCGCGTCGGCGATCTCGCTGTCCTGCGTGTCCTCGGGAGAGCTCGCGTTGTAGCGGGCGGCGGTTTCGTCGGCGCAGTTGTAGCCCCACGGGCCGTCCTTCTGGAACTGCCGTGAGCTCGCGCACAGGAGCACGCACGGCCCGTCGCCGGCACCCACGAACGCGTGGCGCGTCTCCGGCGGGCAGTGCACGAAGTCCCATTGCTTGAGCGGCCGCTCCTGCCCTTCGACGATGAGCAGCCCCTCGCCCGAGAGCACGAGGAAGTCCTCCTGTTCCGTCTCCCAGTGATACGTCCCGGTCGGCTCGCCGGGGCTTACGACCCGGATGGCCATGCCGAGCATCGGGAAGAAGGTCTCCGCCTCGTACTCGTCGTAGCCGGTGAGCGGCACGCTGTGGCCTTGACCCGGCTTGTCGAACCAGCGCGCGTCGCGCGCGTTCATGACGAACCAGCCGAAGCTTGCCGGGACGAGGCCCGCCTCTGTCTCCCTGAGCTCTGCCTCGGGAACCATGGCCGGATGATAGGAGCGGCGGCCGAGCCGGGGACGGCGTTGCACGCTACTGCGCCGTGAAGCCCCCGTCGAGGACGAGTGTCGTACCGGTGCAAAAGCGCGCCTCGTCGGAGCACAGATACATCGCCGCCGCGACCAGCTCCTCCGGGCGGCCCATCCGCCCCACAGGAAACGCTTGCACGAGGACCTCCGGCGCGACCTTCTGCTCGTCCAGGTAACGCCAGATCATGCTGCCGGGAATGTCGATCGCGGCGAAGGCCAGGGCATTGACGCTGATGTTGTCCTTGCCCACCTCGATCGCGGCCGCTTTCGTCAGGCCGTTGACTCCGCCTTTTGTCGCGGCATAGAGCCCGTTCGCCGGAGCAGCCGTGATGCTGCTCGTCACGGATGACATGTTGAGGATCGCGCCGCCTCCACGCGTGCGCATCGCTTTGATCTCATGCTTGAGACAGAAGAAGAGACCCTTGAGATCCGTTGCGATCAGCTCATCGAAAGCGCTCTCGGTTCCGTCGGCGATCTCGCTGAGCTCTTCCGTGCCGGCGTTGTTGATCGCGCAGTCCAAGCGGCCGTGCGTTTCGACTGTCCCGGAAACGAGCGCCGTCACGTCCTCCTCGCGGGAGACGTCTGCCGGCGAGAAGTCAATCTTTCCTCCGGCCTTGCGGATCCTCTCGGCAGCCTTCGAGCCTGCGTCCGCCTCAACGTCGCAGCCGACAACCGTCGCTCCAGCGTGCGCGAAGGCCTCGGCAAGAACGGCGCCGCAGCCACGCGCGGTCCCGGTTATCAAGACGACTTTGTCGGCGAAGGCGAAGACGGAGCCACCTTATCGCGCCGGAAACGCGTCTCCATCACCGGCTTGACGAGCGTCGACGGCCTGAGCTTGACCTATGAGGTTGGGGTCGTCAATAGTTGATCGTGCATGACGCGGAGCTCAAGGCCGGCAAGGCCCTTGATCGCGTCGCGCTGGCGGGGGGTCGCCTCGAGCAGGAGAAGCAGGACGTGAGGCGCGAGCAGGACCGCATGGCTGCAAAACAAAGGATGCTCTCTGAATTCGTGCTCACAGCGCTCGAGGAGATAGAGCGCGCCTCGGCCAACGGCTCGGCAAATACCGCTGTGCTGAAAGAGCTTCGCGACAAGTTGAAAAGCACCGATTAGCTAGAGACGGCCGCCGGCCCCAAGACGGCGGCCACCGTGTAACTGTGCGGCTGGACGCACGAAGAAAGCCCTGTTAGAAGGAACTCGCCTCGGACCTAGACTTCCGTAGGTTTACATCTTCTTCTTATCTTGTTTACATCTTTCCCTTGCCTCCTTTGGACAGTCGCGCTTACATATAGGTGGACACCACTGATCCTCAAAAGGGGGAGGGCAGGATCACGGGGCGTCCGCTCGGCCCGAACGTCCACGAATCCAGTCGCAGCGGCCCAACGACCGACAACGGCCGTAGGCCCAAGACGCACCGGGTCGTTGATGCAGGGCTGGAAACCAGACTCGCAGAAGCGGTCGACGACCGCACCTTCGAGCTGCTCGCACGGCGTCGACAGTCCAAGACGCCCAAGGGCCGCGGGTGGCTCGTCAGGCGCCTCCTGCTCGCCGGGGATCTTCTCGGTCTCTCCGTCGCGTTCCTGCTAGCTACCGTCATTTCGACGACTGCAGGGTCCCGTGCCTGGGTCCACCTCGTGGTCTTCCTTGCCTCATTGCCGGCCTGGGTTGTAGCCGCCAAGCTCTTCGGCTTGTACGACGACGATGAGGCTCGTGCCGACCACTCCACGCTCGACGACCTTGGCCGGGTCTTTCTTCTCACCACGCTCGGTGCCTTCGCCTTTGCGGTGGTGACGGGCTATTCGACCCACAACATGACGGAGGTGCTGCTCTTCTGGGTCTTCGGGATCCTATTTGTCGCGGCTGGGCGAGCCGCCGCCCGCGTCGCGTCGCGGCGAACGCTCGCGTACGTGCAGAACGCCGTGATCATCGGGGCAGGGGACATTGGCCAGCTCATCGGGCGGAAACTGCTGCAG
The DNA here is from genome assembly GCA_963752845.1 of uncultured Actinomycetes bacterium. Lineage (GTDB taxonomy): Bacteria > Actinomycetota > Thermoleophilia > Gaiellales > Gaiellaceae > JACDAN01. Next base: position 147,113 of record CAVVZV010000005.1, read on the forward strand.
CACCCCGAGTACGGGATCAACCTGGTCGGCTTTGTCGATAGTGAGCCGAAACGAAGGCACTCGAATCTCGGTGACCTAACCCTCCTCGGGACTCCCGACGAGCTGCCCGACATCGTCCGGCTGCTCGGTATTGAGCGCGTCATCATCGCGTTCTCACGCGATGACCCCCGGGAGACAGTACGGATCACCCGCCTGCTCCGGAAATTCGATGTTCAGATCGACATCGTGCCGCGGCTGTTCGAGATCGTCGGGCCGAACGCAGAGATGCACACTCTCGAGGCGATACCGATGCTCGCGGTCCCGCCGGTCAGCCTTAGCCGCTCCTCGAGGCTGCTCAAGCGCACGACCGACATCGTTGGTGCGGCACTCCTTCTCACCGTGACCGCACCGCTTTTCGCCGTCTTTGCCTGGAGGATCAAGCGCGAGTCACCTGGGCCCGTGTTCTTCCGGCAGCGACGCCTCGGAATGAACCAGCAGGAGTTCACGGTGCTCAAGTTCCGCACGATGCGCATCGACGCCCACGAGGGCCCCCACCGCGACTACATCAAGGCGACTATGGCGGGTGGCGGCGACCTAGGCTCCAACGGTCTGTTCAAGCTCGAGCGCTCGAAAGACGTCACCAGGTTCGGCCAATGGTTGAGGAAGACAAGCCTCGACGAGCTGCCTCAGCTGATCAACGTTCTGCGGGGGGACATGTCGCTGGTCGGTCCCCGCCCGTGCTTGCCCTATGAGGTCGAGCACTTCGCTCCGCATCATTTCGAGCGCTTTCTGGTTCCGGCGGGGATGACCGGCCTGTGGCAAGTCGCCGCGCGGGCCCATTCGAACTTCGGCGAGGCGCTGGACATGGACGTGCTCTACGCGCGCAGTTGGTCCCTTGGTCTCGATCTCAGGCTTCTCCTCCGGACACCGCTTCAGCTCGTGAGGTCAGCTCCGACCGCATGAGCTCCACCGACGACCGGTGGGACGAAAGCAGCGGCCTGAGCCCGGTAAGGGTCGCCGTCGTTGGGCTCGGGTACTGGGGCCCGAACCTGGTGCGGAACCTCCACGAGGTACGCGAGGCCGAAGTCGTCTGGGCGTGCGATCTGCGTGAAGCGGCTTTGGCCGCCCTCGCGCGCCGCTACCCCGCTGTTCCGCGCACGACGAGCTTCGGCGAGGTGCTCGAGGATCGGAATGTCGAGGCGGTCGTCCTCGCCACACCGGTCTCGACGCATTTCGAGCTCGCGCTCGCGGCGCTGAAGGCCGGCAAGCACGTCCTGGTCGAGAAGCCGCTCGCCGCCTCGTCTCGGCAAGCGCTGACGCTTCTCGACGCTGCGGCCGAGCGAGACCTTGTGCTCATGCCCGGCCATACGTTCCTCTACAGCCCTCCGGTGAAGATGATCCGCGACATCCTGGCCGCGGGCGAGCTTGGCGACATCTATTTCATCTCCATGAGTCGCGTCAACCTCGGCATTCACCAGCCCGATGTCAGTGTCGTCTGGGACTTGGGGCCGCATGACTTTTCGATCCTTCGCTATTGGCTCGGTGAGCTGCCGGACGAAGGTCGGGGCGACCACGAGAGGCTGCGTGATGCCGGACACCCCTGACGTCGCCTTCATTCACCTCTCCTTCGGGTCGGGCACGATCGCGCACGTAGAGCTTGCATGGCTCGCCCCGAGCAAGCTGCGGCGCACGACAATCGTGGGGTCGAAGCAAATGGTCGTCTACGACGACACGAGCAACGAGCCCGTTCGCATCTTCGACTCGGGGGCGAATCTGCGCGATCCGGAGACGTTCGGCGAGTACAAGCTGACGTACCGCACCGGCGACATCGTCTCGCCGAAGGTCGGGGTCTCGGAGCCGCTTGCTCTCCAGCTGACGGACTTTTGCGAAGCAATTCGCAACGGAGCAGCGCCGCGGTCGTCGGCCGAACTCGGCGTCGACGTCGTGCGCGTCACTGAGACCGTCGACCGCTCCCTGGGGCTAGGTGGTCGACCGGTTCGAGTCGAACCGAACGGCGTCCGCGCGCAATCGCAGGCAACGCCGGGCGTTCGGCCGGCGGCCGGCTGATCTAAGCCTGGTCTAGGCTGCGGTCGCCTGGCAAGCCGCTGTGACGCGGGCTACGTGCTCGAGCTCGTGCGGTTCGAGCTCGGCAAACATCGGCAGGGAGAGCGCTTCCTGTGCCCACGCCTCCGTAATGGGAAACGCACCACTTGCGTAGCCGAGGTGCGCAAGCGCAGGCTGCTGGTGCAGGGGTACTGGGTAATGAATGCCGGTCGCGATGCCGTCGGCGTCAAGCGCCGAGCGCAACTCTTCACGCTTCGGCGTGCGGACGGCGTACACGTGCCAGACGTGCTCGGCCCAGGGAGCGGTCTGAGGAGTTCGCACGTCGGTTTCGCTGAGCGCCTCTCCGTAGGCGGCGGCGTGCCGGCGCCTACGCGCATTCCAACCGTCGAGATACCTCAGCTTGACGCGAAGAACGGCAGCCTGAATCGTGTCGAGGCGTTCGTTCCAGCCTTCGGTCACGTGCATGTACTTGCTCGACTGGCCCAGGTTGCGAAGAACGCGGATGCGCTCGGCGAGCTCCTCGTCGTCGGTCGTCACCGCTCCGCCGTCCCCGTAGGCGCCGAGGTTCTTCGACGGATAGAAGCTGAAGGCCGCGATCCTTCCCAGGCTGCCGGCTGTTCGTCCCTTGTATCGGGCCCCATGCGCCTGGCAGGCGTCCTCGATGAGTGCGAGTCCATGGCTTGCGCACAGCTCCCCAAGAGGATCGATGTCCGCCGGGTGGCCGTACAGATGGACCGCGAGCACCGCTGCGTCCGCGGACCGATGGCGTCGGCGACCGCGTCCACATCGATCGCCGCGTTCTCGTCGTCGCAGTCGACGAGCACCGGCGTCGCGCCGACTTGCAGCACCGGCAACACGCTTCCGAAGAACGTGTTCGCAGGAACGATCACTTCGTCACCTTGGGAGATCCCGAGGGCTTCGAGGGCCAGATGGATCGCGGCGGTCCCCGATCCGACGCCGACGCAGTGCTGGGTGCCGCAGTAGCCGGCGAACTCGTCCTCGAAGCGCGCGAGCTCATCCCCGAGGACGAACTGCGTCGAGGCGACTGCCTCGAGCAGCGCCGCATCGATCTCCTCTTTGATCGACAGGTACTGTCGCTCGAGATCGACGAAGGGAAGCTTCACCGCGGAGGGAGCACCCGAGCAGGGTTTCCGACGACGACCTTTCCCGGCTCGACGTCGCGCGTGACGACGGCTCCCGCGCCGACCAGCGCTCCTTGGCCGATGCGGACTCCGCCCGCGACCACTGCCCCCGACCCGAGCGTCGCTCCATGCTCCACCGTGGTCGTCAAGAGCTCCCAGTCGCCCTCGTCCTGCAGCCTGCCGCCCGCGGTTGCGCTCGGGAACTTGTCGTTGATGAAGATCACCCCGTGACTGACGAAGACTTCGTCCTCGATCTCGACGCCCGTGCAGATGAAGGCGTGGCTCTGGATTTTGCAGTTGGCCCCGACCTGCGCACCCTGCTGGATCTCGACGAAGGGGCCGATGCGGGTGTTGTCGCCGATCTGGCAGCCGTAGAGATTCGTGAACGAGTAGACGACAACGTTCTCCCCGAAGATCACGTCGTCGATGAGCCGGTAGGGCGCGTCGTTCGAGGGGCTGTCGGGCATCGTGGGCGACCACGATCATTGCATCGACAAGCGCGGTCTGGCAGCACCGTAGCGGTAGCCGCCGCAAGACGCGCCGTTGACTCGCCCTGCCTTCTGAGGTTACCCTCCTTGGAGGCGGCGATGGACCGACGCCGCTCTTCATGTGAACCAAAAGGAGGGGGATGCGGCGCGTACTCGTCACGGGAGCGGGGGGCTTTATCGGCCATTCGCTCGTCACGTACCTGAAGGAACTGGGCTACTGGGTTCGTGGCGTGGACCTGAAGTACCCCGAGTTCACCGATGTCGACGCGGACGAGTTCGAGTTGCTCGACCTACGGCGCCGGGACGACGCGCTTGTTGCGGCGCGGGACGTGCATCAGGTCTATGCGCTCGCTGCCGACATGGGCGGGATGGGTTTCATCTCCGAGAACCACGCGACCATCCTGTACAACAACGCCCTCATCAACCTGAACACGATCGAGGCAGCCCGTCTTTACGGGGTCGAGCGGTACCTATACAGCTCCTCAGCGTGCATCTACCCCGAGCATCTCCAGACGATTACCGACGTCAAGCCGCTGCGCGAGGAAGATGCATATCCCGCGAATCCCCAGGACGCGTACGGCTGGGAAAAGCTGATCGCGGAACGGCTGTGCGAGTACTACTCGGGCCAGCACGGCCTGGAGACGCGAACCGTCCGCTTCCACAACGTCTTCGGGCCCTACGGGACCTACGAGGGAGGGCGGGAGAAGGCGCCAGCTGCGCTCTGTAGAAAGGTCGCGCTCGCGGAGCGCGGCGGGTTGGTCGAGATCTGGGGCGACGGCCAGCAGACGCGCTCCTTCTGCTACATAGACGACTGCATAGAAGGGCTCTACCGCATCATGCAGTCCGACTACTCCGAGCCGCTCAACCTCGGAACCGACCGGATGGTCACCATCAACGAGCTCGCCAGGATCGTGATTGAGATCTCCGGCAAGTCGGGGCTCGAGCTTCAGCACGTCGAGGGCCCCCAAGGCGTACGCGGCCGTAATTCCGACAACAGCAAGCTGCGTGAGGTCCTCGGCTGGGAGCCCGGGATCTCCCTAGAGGACGGACTGGCGCCGACGTATCGATGGATCGAGAGGCAAGTGGAGCAAACAGCGAGCAGCACTGCCGTGGCCGGAGTGCTTTCCGCCACTTAATCGCTTCCGCACGCTACGACATTCCCTTGTTCATGCCCGCCGAGGCTGACCGGCAAGCTGAAGGCGTTTACGGCTCGAGCCGTATCAACCCACCGGCTCTTGCGTACGCGGCTTGGAAGTGGGGAAATAGTCGGCGTACGCTGAGTAACTGGCGACGCCCGACACCACCCCAGTCGCGACAAATCCGATCGTCTGCGCGGGAATGGCGTCGAGAATTCGCTTCAGCTCGCGGAGTATCGGACGGCGGACGACGTCCATCCGGATGACGAGGATGACGGCGTCGACGACGGACGTCAGGGCCATCGCGTCACCGACGACTAGAGATGTCGAGTCGACCAGCACTATGTCGGCGCGCCTCCGAAGATCCTCGAGGACACCAGCGACGACCTGATTCGGCAGGACATCGTCGACGCTCCCCGGAATCGAGCCGGCGGGGAGAACCTGGAGCATCCCGCCGGCTTGCCTCATTCCGTTGCCGACGCCGATCGATGAGGCGCGAGCACCCTGCCACACGAGCGGGATCGGCGCGAGAGCCTCCTCGAGCGTCGCGCTTCCGGTCGCGACCTGCGTCACCCCCGGACCATCGAGGTCGAAGAACCTGTGGATGACCGGTCGACGGAGATCGAAGTCGGCGAGCACCACTCGCTCGCCGGCGCGCGCCAGGGCGACGGCAAGGTTCGCCGCCGTCGTCGACTTCCCCTGTCCCTCGGCCGCGCTTGTCACCAACACCACCTTTGCATCCGTTTCAGTCCGCGCGAAGTCGACATTAGCCCGGAGAATTCGGAACGCTTCAGCATCCGGGCCATCCGGATCGTCGATCATCACGAGTCGGTCCGAGCGGCCGAGCCGCCGCGGCGGCCGGGGTACGCGCGCAAGGAGTGGGACGCCGAGGCGCTCCTCGACCTCGTCTGTCGAGCGCACCCGCGTATCGAGCGCCTCGCGCAGGAAGGCGAGGCCGAGGCCGAGGATAAGGCCTAGCATCAGGCCCAGGAGGGTGTTTCGTACCGGCTTAGGCTGCACCTGAACGCCAAGCGTTGCCGGCCGCACTAGGAAGGCCCGTTGCGTCTCCAGTGCTTCGAGCGTCCGAAGCTCTTCGCGCTTGTCGAGGAGGCTGCCATAGAGCGCGCTATCCCGGTTGCCGCGGGCGCGGACTGCGCGGATCTCCCCTTCGACGTCGCTGAGCGCTTTCCGAATGTCCGCCGTCACGAGCTCGCGCTGGAAATCTCTGAATGCGCGCGCGTACGCGGTCGCCGCGCGCGCCGCCAGCCGCGGGCTTGACATGGTGCTGGAGAAGATCAGGATGTCTGATTCGGTCTTCGGAGTCACCTCGATTGGAGGAGAGCTGTCCAAATCCAGCTGGCTGCGGACCCGCCGCGCCACCTCGGACGACCCCGCCGCGATGTCGGCCTGCGTCTGGAGGACTCTGTCGGGCGATTGCGATGAGCCAAACCCAGACCGCACCAGGACTTCGGCAGATGCTTGGTAGAGCTTTTCCTGGCGGAGCGAGAAGAAGGCTGCGCTGAACGTCGTGAGCGCGACTACGGCCAGGATGATCCACCGCTGACGACGCGCGATCTGCAAGTAGTCGCGAAGCGTCGACGCTTGCTGGCTGCCGCTCAATCCGACCTCACTCACCTTTAGTCCTTGATCTCGCCGCCGACGATGTTGACCTTCGCCTCGACGTCCCGGAACGGATTCAGGCGACACCGAGTCCTCCGACACCCGTTAAGACGACGCGTCAATACTACGTCCGATTGCAAGGGAGTAAGGCACACCCACATCTTTCCCATACATCTGGCCAGGCAGGCTGGGTGCAAGATGGAGATCGTGGATCAACAGGAGCGACGATGAGCAGATGAGAGCACACCGCCGTCAGTTCGTAATCGGGCCAATGGCGGTCACAGTCGACGATTCCTGGACGTCGGTCGGCCTGGACGAAGGCTTACACCTCTCTCATCATCAAGCGCTTCCGGTTGCCGTGTCGCAAGATCGGGACGGGGGTGTTTGGCACCTACTGGGCATAGCGGTACAAACCGATCCGGCCGGAGCGACGCCGCTCGAGGAGATCGCGACTGCTCGCTCGGACGAGGTGGACGCGCTCACGTTTACCTGGTCTGGTCGCTGGATCCTTGTGGGTGGTGGCACGCTTCGGAGCGACGCGGGCGGCCTCTTCGCCTGCTTTTACGCCCGCAACCCGGGTGACGGGAGGCTCCTCGTGTCGAGCAGCCCCGCCCTCCTCCATGATCAGCTCGGCAAATGTGAAGGCTCGCCGCCGCTCCGCTACCAAACGGGGATGGAGTGGTATCCACCGCCGGCGTCTCGATTCGCCGGTATCCGTCGCCTCCTTCCGAGCCAGTCTCTCGCCTACCGTGACGAACACAACCCGGTGCGTTACCGGCCGCTCGTCAGCCACCATGTCGAAACAGGGTATGAGGCCACCCTCGCGCACATTGAAACATCTCTGCGCACAGCGGTTCGTAATCTCGCCGAAAACGGACCTCCGCTCAGGCTCGGTCTGACAGGTGGCTTCGACACTCGCGTCCTACTCGCCGCGATGTGGCGGGAAAGGCTCGACTTCACGATGTTCACCTGGGACATTCCAGACATGTCGCGCGCGGATCGGGTCCTCCCGCCGCTGCTCGCCAGGGATGCGGGTCTCCCGCACCGGTTCATCGAGCGACGTCACTTCAATGAACAGCATTTACGGATACTCGACGAGCACACGGCGCTGCACACGGTTGACCGCGACCGTGAGCTCATCCCCTGGGGCCAGTACGAAGAGCTTCGCGGGACGACGGTCATCGCCGGAAACCTCTTCACGCTTGGCGCTCGCTATTTCTACAAGAAGCTGCCGGCCCACCCCGACTCGATCGCGGGGGCCATCCAGCACGCATACGGCTTCGCCGAGCAACATGCAGACTCCCCCGCGCATTGGGACGGCATCCGCGAGTGGGCCGAGTGGGTCGAGGCGCACCCGGAGCCGAACATGGATTGGCGCGACCGCTTCTTCTGGGAGCAGTGGGGGTCGGGCTGGGGCGCCGCGTGCGAGCAGGCGGCAGATCTCGTCGAATTCGAGTGCGTGAGCCCGGTGAACAGTGAGTCCATGCTGGCCGCCATGCTTCGCATCGACCTGTCGAAGCGGTACGGCAAGCGTTGGCAGGTCGACCTCGCATATCGCATGGCCCCGTTCGCTACCGATCACCCCAATTATGTGGGGGGACCATTGGTGAACCGCTTCCGGCGCGGCGCGTCCGCGTGGGCCCACCACCCGAGGAAGCGACGGTTCCCAATCGGCCGACTGAGATCCCTCGCGGGCCGCATGCAAGTAAAGACGGTCGGTCCGGCTGTTTGAATCCAACTGCTGCACGCATGCGCACGATCCCTCGTGAACGACGCGCCTCGACCCATACGACAACCTCCCCGACAGCTAGGCCGTTAAGCAGTACAGAGCGGCTACAGCACTAAAATGTGAGAGGGGACTGTGCTGGTCAGCGGCAACCACGCATGAAGGCTGTAATCCTTGCCGGCGGATTCGGGACGCGGCTGACCGAGGAGAGCGCAGTTCGTCCGAAGCCGATGGTGGAGATCGGCGGGAAACCGATCCTCTGGCACATCATGAAGACCTACTCCGCTTACGGCATCTTCGACTTCATTATCTGCGGCGGTTACAAAATGGAAGTGATCAATGACTACTTCGCGAACTACTCGCGCCACACGTCGGACGTCCGCTTCGACCTCAAGACGCAGACGATCACCCTGCTCCGCAACCACGCCATCGAGGACTGGACGGTGACCCTGATCGACACCGGGGAAGCGACGATGACGGGTGGCCGCCTGAAACGCGTCGCCGAGTACATCGGTGACGAGACCTTCTGCATGACCTACGGGGACTGTGTCGCCGCGATCGACATCGAGGACCTCATCAGGTTCCATCGCGACGAGGGCGTTCTCGCCACGCTGACGGCGGTCAAGGAGCCTGGCCGCTTCGGGGCGGTTGCCCTTGGCCCAGAGGACACGAAGATTGCGACGTTCGAGGAAAAACCTGACAGTGAAGTCGCCTTGATCAACGGGGGCTGGTTCGTGCTCGAGCCGCAGGTCATGGACTACATCGCGGGCGACTCGACAGTTTGGGAGCACGAGCCGCTCGAGCGACTGGCCGAGGAGGGCCAGCTGTCTGCGTACAGGCTTCGGGACTACTGGCAGAGCATGGACACGATCCGGGACAAGATGGTGCTCGAGGCGGACTGGGCGTCGGAAAACCCACCTTGGAAGGTCTGGTGAGAGGCATGGCGATGCGGCCAAGCAAGATCCTCGTCACGGGGAACATGGGCTACGTCGGCCCAGCGGTCGTTCGTCGGCTGCGCGAGGCCTTCCCTCAGGCCGCCCTGATCGGCCTCGACGCCGGGTATTTCGCCCACTGCCTCACGGATTGCTCGGCGGCACCGGAGCTGGTGCTCGACTACCAGTACTACGGGGATGTGCGCACTGCGCCTGCAGCTCTCCTCGAAGATGTCGACTCCGTCGTGCACCTGGCGGCAGTCTCCAACGATCCGATCGGAAACGTCTACGACGAGGTGACGCTGGCCGTGAACCACGAGGCGACTGTCCGTCTCGCCCGTGAGGCGAAGGCGGCGGGTGCACGGTCGTTCGTGCTCGCTTCGAGCTGCAGCATCTACGGCGTCAGCGGGGACGAGGTCGCGACCGAGGAGTCACCAGCCCGGCCGCTCACGCCCTACGCGCGCTCGAAGTGGCTCGCCGAGCAGGATCTCGAGCAGCTCGCGGACCGAGGTTCTCCGTAACGAGTCTGCGCTTCGGGACGGCATGTGGAATGAGCGACCGCCTCCGTCTCGATCTCGTCCTCAACGACTTCGTCGCCTCGGCGATCGCCTCGCAGACGATCACGATCTTGAGCGATGGAACGCCTTGGCGCCCACTCATCCACGTCTCCGACATGGCCCGCGCGATCGAGTGGGCGGTCGCGCGAGACGGCGCGGGGTCGACGCCTTTCCTGGCCGTCAACACGGGCTCGGACGAGTGGAACTACCAGATACGCGATCTCGCCGAGGAGGTGGCCCGCGTGATCCCCGGCGTAGACGTCTCGCTCGCAGCCACGAGCGGGCCGGACAAGCGCTCGTACCGGGTGAGCTTCGACCGATACAAGGCGCTCGCGCCCGAGCATCAACCGGAGTTCGATCTGCGCGCCACGGTCGAGGAGCTGAAGGAGGGCCTGGTGGGCATGGGCTTCGATGACCCCGAGTTTCGGTCGTCTGGCCTCGTGCGGCTTGTCGTGCTCGAGGGCCTGCGCGAGCGCGGGCTTCTGAGCGATCAACTCGAGTGGACCTCACATGTCGACGCCCACGCAATTAGACGCTGAACCTGGGCGAGTGGCGACGCCCTCAAGTCCGAGGTGCCGCTCATGCGACGCTCCGCTCGAGCACACGTTTACGGACCTGGGCTCCTCGCCGCTCGCCAACGCGTACCTGACAGAGAGGCAGCTCGCTGAGCCCGAGCCCTTCTATCCGCTGCACGTCTACGTTTGCGACCGCTGCTTCTTGGTCCAGTTGCCGCCAGTCACGACTCCTGAGGACCTCTTCGGCGAGTACGCGTACTTCTCGTCGTACTCGGACAGCTGGGTGGAGCACGCACGTCGCTACGTCGACGACATGATCGACCGCTTCGGCTTCGACTCGAGCAGCAAAGTCGTCGAGCTTGCGAGCAATGACGGCTACCTCCTTCGGCACTTCGCCGAGCGAGGGGTGCCGGTGCTCGGAATCGAGCCGGCCCGGAACGTCGCCGTAGCGGCTCAGGAGGCCGGGATTCCGACTCTCGTCGAGTTCTTCGGGCTCGAGACGGCGAAGCGTCTGCGCACGGAGGGCGAGGCGGCGGATCTCGTCGTCGGCAACAACGTGCTTGCGCACGTCCCGGAGCTCGGCGACTTCATCGCCGGCGTGCGAGCCCTTCTGAAGCCGGGAGGCGTGGTGACGATGGAGTTCCCGCACCTGCTGCGGCTGATCGAAAAGGTCGAGTTCGACACGATCTATCACGAGCACCTCTCGTACTTCTCGCTGATCGCCGTCCAGCGGCTGTTCGCCGAGGCCGGTTTGACGCTCTTCGACGTCGAGGAGCTGCCGACTCACGGCGGCTCTTTGCGCATCTACGCGAAGCACGGCGAGAATGCCTCGATCCCGATCGGGCCTCGCGTCGCCGAGCTCCGTGACCGCGAGCTCGACGCCGGCCTCGATCGGTTGGAGACGTACACCGGCTTCGACGAGCGGGTCCGCAGCGTGAAGCGCAATCTCCTCGAGTTCCTGATCGGCGCGCGGCGCGACGGCAAGTCGATCGTCGGCTACGGGGCACCGGCAAAAGCGACGACGCTCCTCAACTACTGCGGCGTCCGAAGCGACTTCGTCGACTATGTCGTCGATCGCAGCCCGCACAAGCAGGGCCGCTTTCTACCGGGGACCCATCTCGAGATCCGCGATCCGAGTGACGTGGAGCGGACCAGGCCGGATTTCCTGCTGATCCTGCCGTGGAACCTGAAGGACGAGATCGTCGAGCAAATGAGTCACGTCCGAGCCTTCGGGTGCCGCTTCGTCGTCCCGATCCCCGAAACGACAGTCCACTAGGTCGACCAGTGACCGGGATCGATGTCGATGCGCTGGCTGCTGCCGACGTGGGCACGGAGATGCACGCGTTGATGACAGAGCTCTATCCGATCTGCCGAAGCCTGACCGGAGACGGCGTTCGCGAGACGTTCGCGATCCTCGAGCGCGAGGTGCCGCTCGAGGTCACCGAGATCCCGAGCGGCACCCAGGTCTTCGACTGGACGCTCCCCCGCGAGTGGAACATCCGCGACGCCTGGATCGCCGGCGCCGATGGCAAGCGGGTCGTCGACTTCAACCGTTCGAACCTGCACGTCCTCGGCTATAGCGTCCCCGTCCGCACGCGGCTTCCGCTCAGCGAGCTCCGCGCGCACCTGTACACGCATCCCGAGAACCCGGACTGGATCCCCTTTCGCACGTCGTACTACGAGGAGAACTGGGGCTTCTGCCTGAGCCGCACCCAACTCGAGCAACTGCCGGAGGGCGAGTACGAGGTCGTGATCGACTCCTCGCTCACAGACGGAAGCGTGCTGTATGCCGAGAGCTACGTCCCAGGTCAGACGCCCGACGAGGTGCTCTTCTCGACGTACGTCTGCCATCCGTCGCTCTGCAACGACAACCTGTCAGGGATCGTTCTCACCGCCGCGCTCGCCAAGTACCTGCGGCCACTGCGCCTGCGCTACTCGTACCGGTTCCTGTTCGGCCCGGGCACGATCGGGCCGCTCTCGTGGCTCTGGAAGAACGAGGAGAACGTCGGGCGTGTACGAGCCGGCCTCGTACTGTCCTGCGCCGGCGACCCGGGGGCGATGACGTACAAGCGGAGCCGCCGCGAGAACGCCGAGATCGACCAGGCGGCGGCCAACGTCGTCCGTGCCGCGGGAGGGAAGGTGATCCCATTCGAGCCCTGGGGAGGCGACGAGCGGCAGTTCAGCTCGCCTGGGTTCAATCTGCCCGTCGGAGCTCTGAGCCGGACACCCGCCGACAAGTTCCCCGGCTACCACAGCTCCGCGGACAATCTCGATTTCGTGCGGCCGGAGTTCCTGGCCGACTCGTTCCTGCACTGCCTCGAGATCATCGACGTACTGGAAACGAACGCCAGCTACTTGAACCTGAATCCAAAGGGGGAGCCGCAGCTCGGTAAACGAGGTCTCTACCGCAGCGTCGCCGGGGGCTCGAGCACCGAGGCGGCGCTCCTCTGGGTTCTCAACCTCTCCGACGGCGAGCACAGCCTGCTCGACATCTCCGACCGTTCGGGCATCGCCTACCCGGCGGTCCGGAAAGCTGCTGAGACGCTACGCGAGCACGGCTTGCTCGAGAAGGCTTGAGCGTTGATGAGCCCGCGGCTGGGTGGACCTATCGGTCGAAAGTGAGCTCGTAGAGATCAATCCCGACGACCGCGTTCGGGAATTCTCGCGCCGCGCTCGCCAAAAGCGCCTCGTCCGATTCCTGGAATGGATTGACGTGTATGAGGACAAGGTGGTCGACGCCGGCTTCGCGTGCAATCCGGCCGGCGTCCCCACTCGCCGAATGGTTGCCGTCCTCGCTCGAACTCCTGTGCGTACCAGGCCTCGTGGAGGAGCACACGGGTTCCTGACGCGAATCGAACGTTTCCCGGGTCGGGCGCGGTATCAGTGCAGTAGGTCAGCTGGTCCCCGATCCGAAGCGCCAGTGTCGAGCCCGCGTGGAGTTCCTGGACGCGCGTCGCAACGGAGAACGGGCCGACCTCGAATCCACCTTGTTCCGGGATCTCACGCACGTCGCTGACGATTGTTCGAAGTGGCGCCGAGAAGAGCGGAGGGCTCAGCAACCGCTCGCAGATCGAGCGGGTGGACGCACCCATCAGCAGCCGACCCGGGCCCCAGACCCTCGGAGGCTCGGGCAGGGACAGTCGCAGGCAGGTAGCTCAGGCCAACGACGTGATCCAGGTGGAAGTGCGTGAGCACGATGTCAACCGTTTCCGCGCCCGACAGCAGGTCGGGTTGCTCGAGAAGGCGTTGGACGCCCGTTCCCGCGTCGATCAGGAGGACATGCGACCCCTCCCGAAGGTAGGCGCAGCAGGTCTCGCGCTTGCTGGTCGGAATCCAGCCGCCGCTGCCAAGGAGAACCCCGTTCATTCCGTCGTCAGCTCGGAGTGAGCGGCGACCGCGCTCTCGAGCGCTTCTCTTGTGCCGATATCCAGCCAGACGTCGGAGAGCCGAATAGCGTGAAGCTCGAAACCCTGCTTGCGTTGCGAATCGAAGAACGACCCCGGCCACTCCTCGCGCTCGAGGCCGTCGAGGGCATGCCGGCGAGCGGCTGCGCATCCCCAGATCCAAGTCGACGGCGGTTCAGCGGGCTTGATGTGGACACCCGTGATCTCGCCGGCCTCATCGAAGCTGACCACGTCCGACCGCTCGAGGTCGGGCGTCTCGAAGAGTCCGAGCGCAATCTCGTGACCTTGGTCGACAGCTTCCACAAGCTGTACGTACGCGTCCTCGGGCTCCCACAACGTGTCGGGCCAACCGATCAAAACGATGTCATCTGGCGCGAGATCGCCCATCGCGGCTGCGAACGACTCGCTCGTCGTAGTGGGATAGCCGAGGACGACCCTTGCCCCGAGCTCCTTTGCGTGTGCGATCACGTCTTGCTTCTCCGGTCGCGTAACAACACGGAGCTCACAGTCGGTGCGGCGCATGCGGTCGACGACGAAGTCCATGACAGGACGCCCACCGATCAGGAGCATCTCCTTCGAGCAGGGAAGGGGTTGCAGACGCGTCGCGTACCCAGCCGCCGGGATGACGCCGACAACCGCCATTCAGCACATCAGTCGGGGGGCAGCATCGCCAGTTCGACCGCAGGGTGGGGATCCACGCCCCTGACGGAGTCGCGGTAGCGTCTTGCGAGCTTCGACAGGAGCGGGGTCTGTTCCGGGAGCGCCCGGTCGTCGATCTCTCGGACCAGCGTGATCTCTGACAGCGTGCCCGTGACGCCGAGCTCATCGGCGATGTAGAGCTCGCTGCGCTCGATCGGCCGACGTACGAACTCGACCCCGAGCGAGGCGCCCAGCTCGAAGAAGACGTCGAGGGTGATGCTCTCCAATGCTCCTTCCGAGGGCGGCGGGGTATGCACGCTGCCGCTACGCACCATCAGCACGCAGGCGCCCGTCGACTCGGCGACGCGGTCGGACCCGTTCAGGAGGATCATGTCCTCGTAGCCGCGGGTGCGTCCCTCGATTCGAGCCAGCCGCGCCACCTGGTAGTTCATGCCGGTCTTGATCCGCGCGGGCATCGCCACGTCCGGCGCGCGCCTCCACGTACTGACACCAATCGTGATCGGGGCAGGTGGCTCCTTGTCCTGCTGGTAGCCCGTAAGAACGAGGTCCGCGCGCGTGCCCTCTCCGTAGTGGCCCTCGACCACGAACAGCGTGGCGCGGATATAGAGGTCCTTGTCCGGCTTTTTTCAGCGCCCTGGTCAACTCGAAGCACGCGCTCTCGAACTCGTCGTAGGAGAAGGTCGACTGGGATGTAGAGGAGACTCGCCGAACGCACGAGGCGGGCGTAGTGGCGTTCGAGGTGGACGAAGCCGAAGCGCCCGTCTTCCTGCCAGTAGCCCTTCAGGCCCTCGAAGACGTTGAGGCCGCGGACGACCGCCTCACTCGAGACGTGGAGCACCGCTTCGTCCCAGGGTCGCACCTTGCCGGCGAAGAAGACCCAATCGGGCTTCTGCAGTCGCAAAGCTCCGGGACCTTGTCCAGTTGACCACTTCGTGGGGTCTGCATGCTCCAGTGCAGGTTTGCTCACGCATCTCCTTCCGGCAGGTCTCTCAGCCGAAGCGTATTGGAGGGAGAACTGTCAACAGTCGTTATCTTTTGTGTCATCTGCGGCCAGACTATGGCCGACTCAGAGACGCGCAGATTCCGAGACGTCGTTCGGGCAGTGCTCCCGCCGGTTTTCTACACCGGTCTGCGCCGTCTGCGCGGCCGGCTCGTCGGCCGCGAGGCCGAGTGGGAGTACGTCCCGGAGGGGTGGGCACGTGCGCTCAGGGACCCCGATGTCAAGGGCTGGAACGTCGGCGCGGTGCGAGAGCGATCCCGGCTGCTTTGGCCTAAGTGGGAAAGTGCTCTTACCGGCACGGACACGCTTGGTGTCGACTACACCCGATCACAACGGACCTATGACACGGATGCACGCGCGGTACCGGCCGATCTCCCTTGGGCCCACAACGCAGTCATGTCCTACGCGTATGTGCTCGCGCTCACAGCACGTCACCAGGATCGGCTCTCGGTCTTCGACTGGGGCGGCGGCATCGGCCAGTTCCTCCCATTGAGCAGGGCGCTCCTCCCCGACGTCGAGTTCGAGTACCACGTGAAAGACGTCCCTGTCCTCTGCTCGCTCGGCCGCGAGGTCAACTCAGAGGTGCACTTCCACGAAGACGACTCGTGGCGAGAGAGCCAGTACGACCTCGTCGTTTCGAGCAGCGCGTTCCAGTTCACCGAGCGCTGGCGAAGCACGCTCGAGGCACTCGCCGAGGTCACGGCCGGTCACTTATTCATCAGCCGGCTCCCCGTCGTCTTTCACAGCCCGTCATTCGTCGTGCTCCAGCGAGCCGAGTCGTACGGCTTTGGGACCCAGTTCCTTGGCTGGTTCGTGAACCGAATGGAGTTCATCGAGTGCGCACGAGGCGCAGGTCTCGAGCTCATGCGGGAGTTCGTGATGATGGACGAGACGCCGGCACACGACGCTCCCGAGCAGGCGACTTACCGGGGCTTCCTCCTCCGGCCGGCAACGACGAGCTCCCACGGGTAGCACAAGTTCGTTCTCAGGCGCCGAGGTGCGACGCGACGTCGCACAGCTGCGAAAGCCTCAGGCACGTCTCGCCCGGAGCCGGCGCCTCTTGCGCATCCGCCTCAGCTGCAACTGGACCCCCTCCAGCGCGTCCCGCGGATCGACGGAGCGGAGGATCCACCGTGTGGCAGGCCCATGGTAAGCCCGGAACTCGGAGTCGGCGAACTTGGGGAGACTCCTGAGCAGGAAGGCGGCATAAGCGATGAGGTACACCGCGACTTTGCGCTGGTACTCCGCCTTCGTCAGGTAGACGGGCCCGTACTTCGAGAGGAGGTTTAGGTGCTCGGGTCGGTTCGCGCCGAGGCGTGAGAACGCCGCGAACGGCGAGCGCGCGTCGCGGCGGGTGAACGTGAGCACTTGGTGGACGAAACCGAAGTCGCTCTCGCGCAGGATCTCGCAGATTGCCGCCAGGTCCTCCGTAAAGGCGTACCGGTCGGTCAGGTTGTAGTACGCGGTCGTAGAAGGGGTCTCGGGCGCGGATGAGGTCACTGCGGATGAGCAGTGATGTCGGCGAGCCGAAGAGGTGCGGGTAAGGCTCGCCGAGCAGGGTCGAGCGGCAGATCTCGCGTCCGGGCAGGACCGAGATGGAGTGGGAAAGACCGGTTAGCGTGACCCTGGTCTCCTCGAGCCGGTACGCGCTCACGACACCGACAGCCGGATTGCGTTCGGCGAGTTCGACCATCCGCTCGAGGCACTCCGGGAACAGCCAGTCGTCTGCGTGGAGGACCTTCGTGTACTTGCTCTCGGGCGAGATCTCGCGCAGGCTGCGGTTTGCGCTTTCGATTGCGTCTACGAACTCACCCGGCGACACCACCCGGATGCGTGGTTCGCGAGCCTCGTAGTCTCGCGCGATATCGAGCGTGCCGTCGGTGCTGCAGTTGTCGACGATGACGTACTCCCAGTTCTCGTACGTCTGATCAAGGACGCTCTCGATGCCCTCGGCGAGATAGTCGGCTCCGTTGTAGACGGGCGTCACGACGCTCACAAGTGGCTGTTCGTCTCTCGACATGTTCATGTGGTTCTTTTGCTTCCTCGGAGTGGCGAACAGAGTAACGGCACGTGCCCGCGTCCTTGAAACCCCCCAGCCCCGCGACTGGCCGGCAGTGCTCCGTTGCCTCGGCTACCGGCGACTCCCACTTGAGCCTGAGCGAGCCGCTCTTATAATCGCGCGGTCAAATTGCCCCGGGGCGCGGTGCGGCGGCAGGCCAACGGGCGGCTACTGAAGCGAGCCAGAGGGGAATGGCGTGCAGCGCACACTCGTGACGGGCGGAGGAGAAGATACGGATCCCTTGAACCAGGGATGCTTGGACGGCCATACCCGCCGGCGTCTCTCTCAGCCGATGTTGGCAGCCGCACGCGTCGGACGGCGCGGCGTCCTTCTTTTCGCCGTGGCCCTTGCCGCCCTCGCGGAGGTGCCCGCAACCGCGAACTCGCAGTCGCCGACAACAGTCGGCTCGCAGAAGCGTGCCGGCCTCTGGGCGCTCGAGGTGACTCCAAAGTTCGCCGCGTCCGTCCGCCCTCGCCTCCTGGCTCGCGCCAAGAAAGCTGGCCTCAACACGCTCGTCCTGAACCGCCAACTGTCTCGCAAACAGAAGCTGCGGGCGCGCTCCAAAGCCCGTCGGTTCGGTCTGCGCGTGTATCAGCTGCGCCGTGCGGCGTGCCTGCGTGAGGTCAAGTCGTGCGCAGTCGTGGCTCGAACGCCCGCTGCCGTCGGTCGGCTCGCC
Source organism: uncultured Actinomycetes bacterium (assembly GCA_963752845.1). Lineage (GTDB taxonomy): Bacteria > Actinomycetota > Thermoleophilia > Gaiellales > Gaiellaceae > JACDAN01. The sequence goes on from CAVVZV010000005.1 coordinate 165,071, forward strand.
CGCAAGCCGCACGTCGACATCGTCGTCCTGCGCCTTCGCGGCCCGAGGCCGACTCGCCGCCTGGCGCTGGGGCACGTGAGCGCGAGGAACGGGACCTCGTCCGCACGGCTCCTGCTTCTGCCGAAACTGAAGCCACGTTTCGCCCGTGCGCGTTGGCGCGGAGCGATCTCCGCTGTCGCCGACGTCCGGTCGGTCGGCCTCGGCGTGACGCCGACCGGTCGGTCTAGCGGACGCGCGTTCAAGCTGTTCCTCGAACTTCTCAGAGCGTCTGAGGCCTCGCGGCAACCGGCTCCCCTCCGACTCCCGTCCCACCTCCGGCTCCCGTCCCACCTCCGGCAGACACTGTCCTGTTTAAAGGTGATTTCGAGACAGGGGATATCTCGCAGTGGACGTGGGGGGCGCAGTGCGCGAACACCGGCGTCCCCTCGAGCGGGAACTCCGTCCGCGGGACGATCACCGTGCAGTCGGAGATCGCCGCGCAGGGAAGCCTACGGGGCTCGCTTCGACCTCCCTGCGGCCGCCGCGTACACCGCCTGCGAAACCCTCCACAAGCGCCGCATCGGTCTCGGAAGCGACGACTACTACGGGCTCATGGTGCGCTTCCCGAGCGACTGGCGCAAACCCTCCGCACTCGGCTGGGGACTCTCGCTCGCACAGCTCAACTTTCAAAACATCTGGGGCACCCCGGTCATGCTGGCCGCACACGCCAACCACGTCGCGCTCGTCCTGCAGTCCGGCCTCTGCAACCCCGTGCACAGCAGCAACCCCAGCTGCGCCTACTCCAGCGGCGCCAACGGCAACGTCGCGCCCCGGGTCGCAATACCGGCGCCGCTGGCGCGTGAGCAATGGCACCAACTGATCGTGCACGTCCGCTGGGCAACCAACTCCTCCGGGATCATCGAGGCCTGGCACCGCCTCAAGGGCGCCGACAGCTGGAACAAGACCGTCACCCTCCGCGGCTACCCCACCGTGCAATGGACAGCCGAGGAAGGACCGCAAGCGATCGCCGACAGCGTCACCTCCGACAAGATCGGCGCCTACCGAGGCCGCGCCACCTTCCCCCTCACCGTCTGGCACGACGGCTTCGTCCGTACAACCTCCTTCACCGCGAGCCGCTTCAGCCCTCAAATAGCTTCCAACGCGACTTTTGCGGCCTCGCAATGGGTCGCTGAGGTGCGGTGTTGGTACCGTCACGCGCTCTTCCTCGACGTCAAAACGCACCGCGTTCGTCTGAGAGCTAAGACCTGCTCGTGCCGACTCGCGACAACCAACTCAAACGCTGGGATGACGAAGCAATCCAGCCCCCGCGCCACCCGCTCGAGCGGCTCCTTTCGCCGCACGAAATCTTTCCCGTCCTCGAGGAAGCCGGCAAAGGCGAGCCGACGTGGTTGCAAGCGGATGGCTGGCGGCTTTTCGCCCGCCCGTTCACGGGCGGCAACGAGGTGGGTGAGCAACTAGAGAAGTTCACGCTTTCCGATGGGCGGGTCGTGACCGCATTCCTTCGCGACACGCCCCGCGCTGTGAGCGTTCCGTTTAGCTTGGCCGAGGCACACGACAACTTGGTCTCGGAGCGTTGGCGCGCCGGTACGCGTCAGCGTGGACTCAGCAGTGACCAACTTGGCCTCTACTATCGCCTGAAGCGATTCATTCCCCGCCGGGCCCAGCTGATTGCTCGTAGGGCACTTGTTCGTCGGCAGGGGCTACCAGACTTTCCGGCCTGGCCACTCGAGGAGAGCCTCGACCGGTTGCTTCGCTTTTACGCGCGGTGCCTCCTGTTGGCAGGCGGAAGGAGCGAACTCAGCTTCGACTGGTTCTGGCCGGGCTCGCACCGCGCCGCTCTGATCCTCACTCACGACGTGGAGAGCGCCGAGGGCTTGCGCCTCGCGATCGAGCTGGCCGATGTCGAGGAGGAACGCGGCTTGCGCTCTTCGTTCAATATCGTCGCCCGCTGGTACCCGATAGACGAGGGAATTGTCGGCGAGCTCCTCGAGCGCGGCTTCGAGGTCGGAGTCCACGGTGTGTTCCACGATCGGTCGATGTTTGCTTCTCGCAGCGCGTTCGAGTCGCAGCTACCGATCGTTCGGGACATGGCCGCGCGATTCGGTGCAGCCGGCTTCCGCTCACCCGCCACGCACCGCGTCTTCGAATGGCTTGCAGACCTGCCCCTCGACTACGACTGCTCGGTGCCCCATTCGGATCCCTATGAGCCTGTCCCTGGGGGATGCTGCAGCTTGTGGCCTTTCTTCATCGGCGAAATTGTCGAACTGCCGTACACACTGCCACAGGATCACACCCTCTTCACGTTGCTAGGTCACCGTTCGATCGCACTCTGGCAGGATCAGCTCGAACGGATCGAACGCATACATGGACTGGTGGAGCTCGTCACTCATCCCGACCCCGGGTATCTCGGCGACCGTTCGAAGCGAGCGCTTTACGTCGAGTTCCTCGATTCGATCCGCGAGCGGTCAGAGCTCTGGAAGCCGCTGCCGCGCGACGTAGCCAGATGGTGGCGTCAACGGGACCTGCACGACGACGGAGGTTGGCCGATTGGCGTGGGCCGCGCGGTGCTCGACGAACAAGGTCGCGAGGTTAGGCTCGAACTTCAAGCGGCGTAGCGGTAGAACAGCTCACCGATTGCGCGGCACACGCTGGGCGGCGAGTGTCGAATCACCGGGCTCAGCAGCGGCGCACCACGCGAAGAGAGTCCAGATCCTCCCCTGGCTTCCCCCAGACTCGAATAGACGAGCGGTTCCTCCCCTGCTCCCCATGAGCTCTTGAAATGGCGGAGGCCACCGTGATCGAGATCGCTCCGCCCCAGATCTAGCCTCGTATAGCCGTTCGCGCCGCTCCAGCGAATCGCCTCGGAGAGGAGGACGTAGTTCGGCCGCAATTTGAGGTGGTTATGGTCGGAAGCCGAGTACTTGTACACGACAGTGTCCTTCCAAGCGAGGAACACGGCGCCGGCAACCGGCCTGTGATCGCTGTACGCGAGCAAGCAAAATCCGAGCCCCGGCTCGAGGATGCGCTGCCAAAGACGAACGAAGTAGCGCCGCGGCTGGACGGGGACGCCCTGACGTCGTCGGGTCTGAACGTGGAGACCGTAGAAGGTATCGGCGAGGTCTCCGACCGCCTCTGCCCGTCGAACGGTGACGCCCGACCGGTGGCCCTTGGCGATGTGCTGACGCACACTGCGTTTGAACCTCCGCTCCATTTGATCGAGATCAGGTGCAAGCGGAAGCAGGTGGATAACGGCCTCGGAGCGCGTCTGCAAACCAGGGAGCTTGGCGCGGAATTCGAACTCAGGAATAGCCTGCTTTCTCCGTTCCTCGTCAAGAACATCGACCAGCTCCTCGAGCGAGCCCGGCGGCGCGACTAAGGGCGAGCACGCATCTGTGTAGGGGAGTGAGACCCACCGCTTGCCCGTTAGCCGATTGCTGACGTCGAGCACCGGAACCCCTGCAGCGATGCGACCCGCGCTGTCATGAAGTGCGAGGGCAAAGGCGGAATAGCCGTAGCAGTCGCCGAGGAGCGCCGCCCAGGCCGGGTGGTGAAAGGCCGTCGCATCCTGGCTCGCGGAAACGAACTCCATCCAGCCGGGATCACCGATTTCGAGTCGAGTCATCAGCCGTCGAGAGAGCGAAGGATGCGAGCTGGATTTCCCGCGACAACGGTGCGGGGTGGAACGTCTTTCGTCACGATCGCGCCCGCGGCGACAATCGCCTGCTCTCCCACCGTCACATTAGGGAGCAGGATCGCACCGGCACCGATCCAGGCGTCGTCGCTGATCGTGACGTTGCCGTTGACGACTCCCACCTGCTCACGCAGCCTCGAGTTGTTCGGGTGTGACGAAAGGATGATCAGGACCCGCTGAGCGATTGCGACGCGGTCTCCGATCGAAAGAGAGCAATCATCTGAGAACAAGTCATCCGTGATGTGAAGCTCGGTGCCTACGTAAACGGAGTGGCCGACACCGTAGCCCGCTGCTCGAAGAGCCGAGATGCGGACGGCGTTGACCGGGGAACTCTTTGCAATGCCCTTCGCCAGCTTTTTCCGGACGGCGCGGGCAGCCGCCCTCGGGCGTCGGTGATCCTTGCGCCCAGTCACCATCTCCCGTTCCGCGGACACTCCGGCACGGACTCTAGAGGGGCACCGGTCTTTGTCGCATGTCGAGGTCGTTGTGGGACCGGCCAGTTCCGACTGCCCGCTGCTTTCCCGCGGCGCTCGCAAGGTTCGCGCCCCGATAGCCTGTCCTTGTGCGCCTCGTCCTTGTCCCAGTGGCCGTACTCGCCGCGCTGGTCGTGAGTTTGGGATGCGACTCCTTCGAGTCGACAGGACGACCGTCCGCGATGGATCGCGGGCCTGTGGCGTTCACGGGTGATTTCGAGACGGGGGATGTTTCGCAGTGGACGTGGGGGGCGCAGTGCGCGAACACCGGCGTCCCCTCGAGCGGGAACTCCGTCCGCGGGACGATCACCGTCCAGTCGGAGATCGTCGCGCAGGGAGCCTACGCGGCTCGCTTCGACCTCCCCGCAGCCGCCGCGTACACCGCCTGCGAAACGCTCCATAAGCGCCGCATCGGTCTCGGAAGCGACGACTACTACGGGCTCATGGTGCGCTTCCCACGCGACTGGCGCGAACCCTCTTCACGTCGGCTGGGGCCTCTCACTCGCACAGCTCAACTTCCAAAACATCTGGGGAGCCCCAGTCATGCCTGGCCGCGCACGCCAACCACGTCGCGCTCGTCATGCAGTCCGGCCTCTGCAACCCCGTTCGCAGCAGCAACCCCGGCTGCGCCTACTCCAGCGGCGCCAACGGCAACGTCGCACCCCTGATCGCAGTGCCGGCGCCGCTGGCGCGCGAGCAATGGCACCAACTGATCGTGCACGCCCGCTGGACAACCGACTCCTCCGGGATCATCGAGGCCTGGCACCGCCTCAAAGGCACCGACAGCTGGAACAAGACCGTCACCCTCCGCGGCTACCCCACCGTGCAATGGACGGCCGAGGAAGGACCGCAAGCGATCGCCGACAGCGTCACCTCCGACAAGATCGGCGCCTACCGAGGCCACGCCACCTTCCCCCTCACCGTCTGGCACGACGGCTTCGTCCGCACCACCTCCTTCACCGCAACCGCCGCGGCCCTTCCATAGCACGTGGGCGATGCCACAGACAGCCGGGCTGTCCAACGTCAGCGATAGCCGCTGGCGACAAAAGCGGCCTTCTGGCCAACCGCGCGGGCGCGTCCAATGACCGTGTCGTACGCCCTCCACCTGCGCGCCGCCTCGGCGAAGTCGGCCTGGCCGTATAGCCGATGAAGGATCTCGACCTGGTCGGCATGGAGGGTTTGGTAGAACGGCTTCGCGAGGTCGGGAAGCAGGTGCGGGTAGAGGCTGTAGCGTGTCCACCACCCGACGTCGTAGGCCCCCAGCATGCTCCTGAGACACGCTAGGCTCAAATCGAAAGTCTCTCCGGCGTCTTGGTGCTCCAGAGCGATTTTCGCCTCCCACAGTCCCCAAAGAGCGTAGATCCAGCCGTTCAAAATGTGGCTCGGCGGATCGCTGACACACTCCTCGAGCACTGGTCCTGCGTCGGTTTCGAAGACAAGCTCCGACGAGCCGTGAGCAACCAACGGAGGTAGAGCGTCCACGGCGAGCGATTTCCACCGTAAGTCGTCTGTCAGCAAGAACGCGCGGATGAATACAGACACGACCTGCGCCTGTGGAAGCGCCGAATAGACGGACAGGCGAGGATACTTGCGGTGGCGCAACACTCTCGTTGGCCACAACAGGGCGTGGCGTTCCGCAATGGCCCGTTGCTCGAGAGCAGTGCAGACAGCGAGAAAGCGTTCCGTGCCAGCGGACTCACCGCGGAGGATTCGCTCCCACCAGCCAAGGCCGAGTTGCGCGAGCCCGGCCGGAATGAGCTTCTCGGGTGTAATAGCGCTGCTCGAAGTCGTCTTTGCAGTGAAGTCGATGAAGTAACCGCGCACGCAATCGTTCTCGAAGCCCGATCCAATCGGAGTTTTCTCGTAGCTGGCGCCCAGGCTGAACGCCGACCGCACATGACGCATCGGGTTCATCTGCGCTTCAATTGGGACGCCCTCACGGTGCTGCCAGTAGGAGATTCCTCCTAGGAGTGGCAGATGTCAACGAGTCGAGTCCCACCGTCCGTGGAGCGGTCGAGGACGTCCGACTAGATGTAGTTCCTAAGCAGGTTGTTCATCCGGGCCTCCTTGGAGGCTGGGAGCTGCCAAAGCACCCCAGTCCAAGGAGGACGCCGGATGAAGCTCCACGGTAACGCCAAGACCTGCCCGCACAGCCGCCGGCTGCTCGTCGAGCGCCTGGAGCGAGGATGGACACTGACGGAAGCGGCCCAGGCCGCCGGCGTCAGCGCCCGCACGGCCTCGAAGTGGCGGGCGCGTTGGCGCGGCGAGGGAGACGCGGGCCTCAGCGACCGCAGCTCCGCACCCAAGCGCGTCCCGCACCGCACCCCCGCTGACCGAGTCCGCGTGATCGAGCTCCTGCGTCGACTGCGGATGACGGCGGCCGAGATCGCCGAGGTGCTCGGGATGGCGCTCTCGACCGTCTCGGCGATCCTGAAGCGAATCGGGCTCGGCAAGCGCTCGCGCCTCGAGCCGCTCGAGCCGCCCAACCGGTACGAGTGTTCGCGCCCCGGCGAGCTGCTCCACATCGACGTCAAGAAGCTCGCCCGCTTCAGCCGTCCCGGCCATCGGATGCTCGGCCGCGGTCGCGGGCGTTTCGAGACCGCCGCCGGCTACGAGTACCTGCACGTCTGCGTCGACGACCACAGCCGCGTTGCCGATGCCGAGCTCCTCCCGAACGAGCAGGCGCAGTCGGCGATCGCATTCCTGCGCCGAGCGCTCGCCTTCTTCGCGGCTCGCGGCGTTGGCTGCGAGCGCATCCTCACCGACAACGGCTCGGCCTACCGTGCGCGTGCGTATGCGCTCGCCTGCCTTGCGTTCGGGCTTCGCCACACGCGCACACGACCACGCCGCCCGCGCACGAACGGGAAGGCGGAGCGCTTCATCCAGACAATGCTCACCGAATGGGCCTACGCCCGCCTCTACGCAACCAGCGACGAGCGCGCCGCACGCTGCCGCTCTGGCTCAACCATTACAACTACAGGCGACGACACGGCAGCCTCAGCCACCGACCGCCTGGCTCGCGGCTGAACAACGTCGCTAGGAACTACAACTAGACGGCGCGACGAACAAAGATCCCGTCGACGGTGAGGATTTCGTCCGACGCCGGATCTCGAAAGACGGAATCGCCCAGCCACACAAGCGCGAATCCGTGCGCGCGCATCCGCTCCCGCAGCGCCGGCAGCAGCTCCTGTCCCTCATAAAGCTCTACCAGGGAAAGCTCCAGTTCGGCTGCAACGACGCGGTCGAACACACCTGCCGCTCCATCGAGCACCGGCCCTTCGGTGCCCTGGACGTCGATCTTCAGATAAGCCCGATCCTCAGGGAGGATCAGATCCAGCGAATCCAGCCTCGCGAGGCGGACGGTTTGTGTGCCGACGTAGGCGGAAGCCGGCGCCGCGGCCTCTTGCTCGCGTGCCATCGGCAAGAGGGAGCTGCTCCATAGGTTGCCCGCGACGTTGACGATAGCCTCGCCGTCGCGGTCGCCGAGCGCGACGTTCACACAGGTCCACAAGGGATCCGCGGCCGCACGGCGCTGAAGCCTCGAGAACGCGTCCTCCACCGGCTCGAACGACACGATCCGTCCTCCGTAGCCCTCGCCGCGCAACCAGCCTACGAACTGTCCGCTGCCTGCGCCAACGTCCAGGACGAGGCTGACGCCCGTTGCCCGGATCACCTCGATTCGGCGGCGGGCTACAAAACGCCGTCCATCGTAAGGAACGATATCGATACCGATCCGATGTAAGGCTCGGCGCACGATGGCTTTCACGCTCGCGGAGCCCACGAGCGATCGCACTGAACGGTAGTGCCCCGTTAACACCGTTGCGTGTCTTCTCACTGGGCAGCACCTCCGCAGGCTGCCGGCTAAAGACACGCCCAAGCAGTGCCTTGTCTTCCGCCTCGATGAAGCCGAGGCCGTACAGGACAGCGGGGGCTACGAGAATGCAAAGAAGGACAAGGCCTATTGTCGAGGCTAGGTTTTCGGCGAAAGGCCTGAGAGCGAGACACGCTGCTACCTGTGCTATTGCACCGATCATCAGGCGCCAGGCAATACTGGGCCACGGACTACGCGAGAGTTCGAGTACTCGACGCTCCACATACCAGATAAACCCGGGTACGGTGACCATGCTGACAACGTAGGCGAGTGCAGCGCCTACGACGCCGAAGCTCGGTACAAGCAGGAAGATTGCCCCGACGTTTATCAACGCAGTTGCAATATTGAAGACTACGGTGCTTCGCGGCCGCCCGGCCGCCATCGTTATCCAGTAGGCAATTGAGGACAAGCCGAGAAGGAAGTAGGTCGCTATCAGGATCTGTAGCGGCTCGGTGCTCTTCTCCTCGAACTCTGAGCCGACCCAGTGTTCGAGCAGGTTGGACGCGAACAGGGTGGCTGGGGTGGCTACAGAGACGAGACAGAGCCCGGTCAACCACGTTGCCCGTCTGTAGAGGACCTGGACTCGCCGCTGGTCGCCGCGGGCGAAGAGATCGCTCGCGGTCGGTAACGCAATTGATGTCAAATTCCCGGCGGCTGCATGAAGCCTCTGAGCAAGCGCTCCCGGCACGACATAGAAGGTCACGAGGGTGACCCCGCTGATTACTCCTAGGAAGAATTTATCAAATTGAAAGAGAATCAGCCCGCTGACATTGCCGACGAAGATATAGGCGCTAAACGAGAATAGACTTCGCACCATCTTGGCGTTCCATTTTGGCCAAAATCGGAGTTCAGGCATTCTTGCGTAGCTCGCGCGCACGAAGAGGACGAGCCCGAGCGCAGGCCGAATCACGACTCCGATCATGACGCCGGTCAAGCCCAAGCCAAAAACCAACAGAACGACGGTCAAAGCGCTGGCAACCGTCGTGGCTGCAATGCTGGTCTTTGTCAAGATGTCGAATCTCTGGAGGCTTGCGAGGACGGACCCGCAAACGTTCCTCAGCACCGTTAGCGCAAACGCTAAGCCGCCAAGTACAAAGGCGAGGCGCGCTGACGAGGCAAGCTCGGTGGGGATGTCAAAGAGAGAGTCAGCGAAAAGAAGGCCAACCACAATTGACGCTAACGCGCCGATCAGTCCGAGGAGCCCGTACAAGGCGACACCCGCACGCATGCATTTCGACAACTGCTTCATTTTCACGACGTGCGATGTGTTCTGGCATGTATTTCATCAGCGCTAGCCCTGCTCCGAACTCGAGAAGTCCTAAAATGCTGATAAAAGCAACTGCTAGCGCATACACGCCGTATGCGGTGATCCCGATGTAGTGCAGGATCAATGGCGTCATCGCGATTGTGAGAACCGCCGGATATAGGAAGCCGGCGACGCTAAAGAGCGCGTTTCGCGCGGTCTTTACCGAGCGTTCCATCAGCCGTCGCTTCCTAACTTACTGTTCGGCGCCGTAAAGGTCTCCACCCCGGGGAGTCTTGTGGAGGCGATCCGACGAAACTGCCGAGGATCGAAAGTGCAGTTACATCCAACCAGGAAAGACCCCGGCGATCCGGTTCCTCTCGAGCAAAACTTTGCCTTGTCTTTTGTGAGTTCAGATCCGATCCAGGCGCGCTCGCACCTTCTTCGCCTGAGCCTCCCAGTTCAGATTCGCGCTGGTATTCGTCGAACGCTCCGATGGCCATCTCCTCATACCGGCGGCGATCCTCCATCACCCGCCAGATATAGTCGGCGTATTCCTCGCTCGACGCATCGACGTCGAATAGAGCGCCCGTAACACCTTCACGGACGGCCGAAGGGATGCCGCCGACTCGCGACGCGAGTGAGATGACGCCGTGTCCTGCCGCCTCGCAGAAGACGACGCCGAACGCCTCGGCCCTCACCGGATGGACGAGCATGTGGGAGCCCTCGAACAGCTCCCGCATCTGCGCCCTGCCCGCGTCCGTTGATTTATCAATGAATCCGTGGAGGTGCACCCAGGGAGGAAGCTTGATCGGCGGGTCGGGCGCGCTGCCAACGACGTGGAGCTCGGTCGGCAGTCCCCGCTCATTCAGAAGGCGGGCGACCTCGACGACCTTGTCGCCTCCTTTCCGCTCAAAGTCGACGCCGACGAAGAGGAGGCGGCAGCTGCCGGACGGTCGGCGCGAGACGATTTCCGCGACGTCTAGCCGATCGTATGAGATGGGCATGTTGGCCCCGTAAGGCACGATTTCCACCTTGCGAGGGTCGGCGCCGTGGTCCTCCACCGCACTCCGCGCGCCCCACTCAGAGGCGTAGAAAGCGACACTGGAGCGCTCGAGCGCGCGGGTGTCGAGGTCCAGACCGTACCGAATCGCACGCTTGCTGAGCGAGCTGTACTCAGGATAGAAGTTAAGCATCGCCGCGAACGTCGCCCCGGTCCAGAACGCAAGAGGAGGGCCCTTCCTTAGATGCGCGATCGGAATCGTCCCCGGACTGAACAGGATGTCGCACTGCACCGATCCCAGTCGCCGCTCGACCTCGGCCGCATATGCCCGGGTGACCTGTGGATCCCGATCGAGCGGATACCCCCGCCTCTGCAACTTCGCCTCGAGCTGACGTGCTCGCGCGAGCGGATGCTTGCGGCGCGCAAGGGGCCCGATTCGTTCCACCGTGATCCCTCCGAGCTCGAGGCACCGCGAGATGTAATAGCCCAGGCCGGACCACGCGCGGACATCGGAAGAGTCGTACGTGCTGACGTAGGCCGCCCTCACGCGCGAGGCACACTGATATGCGAAATGTCGCTTCCCGAGGAAAGCCGATCGAGAATCGCGACATACGCCCGCGCGTTGAGCTCCCAGCGATAACTGCCGTAGCGACCGCGCGCCCGCTCGGCCCTTGACTCTGCCCCCTCCGGATCACCGGCCACCGCGAGGAGGGCTTCAGCGAGTGAGCGGGCGCTGCCAGGTTCGAAGAACTGAACCTCGTCGTCCGAGAAGTACTCCTGTATCGTCGGCAGCGCGGCAGCGATCACAGGCACGCCCAGGACGACGTACTCGAATAGCTTTGATGAGAGCGCGAAACGGTTCAGAGGTGTCGGTAGGTTCGGAATGACCCCGACGGACGCGCCGTTGACCCGCTCGAGGACGGTCTTGTGCGGGAGGAAGCGCCCCTCGATGGTGACCCGTTGTGAAAGACCAAGCTCGTCGACGCGTCGTTTCAAATTGGGCACTGAGTCGCCCCCGCCGATGATCTCGACGCGCGCGTCCAGTCCCGCCCGGACGGTCTCCGCGAGCGCATCCACGAGGACGTGGACGCCGTAATGAGGCGTTACGGTCCCGTGATAGACGACGCGGAATACCCCCTGCGCTCGTGGCCTCGGTGGGGGAAGGAGACGCTCGTCGACGCTGTTCATGACGACAGTTGCCTTCTCAGATGGCGTACCAAGCGCCACAAGCTCGCGCAGGTATGGATCGTGGACAGTCACGACCGCGTCGGCCAATGCCGTCGCGAGGCGCTCGAGGCGCTGCAGGACGCCGCTCGCTCGAGCTCCAGCAGGCCCCGGGAAGCGCATCGAGAACATGTCGGGTGATCGGTCATGGATATCGAAGATGACGCGGCTCCCCAGAAGACGGGGAATCAGCGCTGAGACGATCAGAAAGTCGGGCGGATTGTGAACGTGGACGACGTCGTACCGACGGGAGATCGTCCGAGTGCCCACCACACCTGCAGCAAGGCCGGTGAAGACGAGGTACTCGACAAGCACACGCCCGAAGCCTGCTCCCTGGACATGATGTACAGGGAGCCGGATCACGCTCACCCCGTCGACGACCTCCTGGGCGGTTTCGCCTGCACGCCTCGTCGCGACGACCTCCACGGCATACCCAGCGCCGAGGGCTGCAGCCGCCTCACGTGCGACACGCGGCTCAGGATACGGGCCGTGGACAACCATGCACAGGCGCCTCGGCCGCTCAGGCACTGTCATGGGCCTTCAGAGCACGCGCAGACCGGACCCGAAGCGACTGCGCCTGGACGCGCTTGTAGACCTCGAGGATCTGTGCCGCGATCCGGTCATAGCGAGAAATCGAGCGCTCGTCGCCGCAACGCGTCGTCGCGCACCGTTACTGCTGTGAGCACGGCGGCAGCGAGCAAGCCGGGATCACGCGGCACGATCGCGCATCCTGGCAGTCCAGCGAGAACCTCCCGAACGTCCCCAACCGGCACGGCGACAACAGGAGTCGCGCACGCGAGCGCCTCCTTCACAGCCACGGGAGAGCCCTCCCAGTCGGAGGTCAAGAGCACCGCGTCGACGGCGTTCATGACGTTTGCAACGTCTCGCCGCGAGTAGCCCTCGAGGCTGACGCCCCGAACGTCTCTTAGCCTACGTCCCACCAACTCGACGACACGGTCAAAGAGATCGGCTCGCTTAATGGGGTTCGAACGAGCTCCCGGAAGAAGCAGGTACGTAGGATCCTGTTCCCATCCGAGGGCTGCGCGAGCGCCGGCGCGGTCGGTGGGCTGGAACAGAGCCGTGTCTACTCCAGCGGGCAAGATGAGCGCGTCGGGGAGACCCAACCGCCTTGCATTCTCCGCCGCCACAAAAATCGGCGTGCTGCGGCGTGCTACGACCCACGAAACTCGGCGCTGCCACGCCACCTGGCCGCTGTCGCTGCCATGGAACGTGGTAACCACAGGAACCGACCGCTGGCACAGCGCGACTGCGCCGGACAGCCCATAGTGGGCGTGAACGACGTCGAAGTCGCCCTGGGCGACGAGGCTGCGCAAAGCGCGCGCTGCAGTTCCGTACGCTCGCCAGTCGGGCCGTCCGTCGAAGTGGAGGACGTCAACCGAGACGCCGAGCCGTCGAAGCGCGTGAACCTGGTCCTTGACAAACGAACCGAACCACGGCTCTGGGGCCGTCGGATACATGTTTGTGATGGTCAGGACCCTCATTGTGGTGGCCTCGCCCCAATGGCAGTCTTCGCCGTTCGTGGCGTGCCTGGCCCGTGACTCGTCGTTCCCTCTGGCAGGCCTGCCGCCGAGCGATCGCTAAACAACTCAGCGTAAGCCCTCGCGCAGCGCTGAATGTCGAATCGCTGCTCGCACCAATCCCGCGCCGCGGCGCCGTGCGCTCTCACCAGCGACGGCTCGTCGAGATATGAGAGCAGCGCCGCCGCCAGGGCGTGGGTGTCGCGTGGTTCCACCAGGAACCCTGTCCGCTCGTGGACCACGGTCTCCGGCAGCGCACCGCCGCGGGTGGCCACGACCGGCTTACCGCACGCCATAGCCTCCACAGCAGCGAGACCGAACGACTCGACCCAATCGTTCGGCGCGGCGACCGCGATGTCGCAGGCATTCCAAAAGGCAGCCACATCCGATGACCCCTTCACCCAGCCGACGAATTCGACGCTCGCACGGATTCCGACCTGCTCCGCCAGCCGTTCGAGCCGCGCACGTTCGGGGCCGTCGCCGGCGATCCTGAGGCGCGCTCCTCGGGGAACCACCTGCTGGGCTGCGACGATGACGTCTTCGACGCCTTTACCCGGGATCAGCCGAGACATGCAGCCGATTACGAATTCGTCCTCGGATCTGGGCGACGACGATGGGCGGTAGACGTCGAGGTCGACCCCGTTTGGGATCGTGACGACCGGCCGCGCGGCGCCGTTGATGCGCTCGCGGAGGAAGTCTGAGACGGCGACGTGAACGTCGACGGCGCGTGCGCCCAAGAAACGGTTGACGCGGCGCAGCAGCCGTGTCGGCGGCGGCATCCGGTCGATCTGCAGCAGCGCTCCGTGCTCAACGGCGGCTATCAGTCCCCGGTAGCCGCCGAGACGGAGGGCCAGCGCGAGGAACCCTCCTGCAACCAGGACAGCGCCGTCCGCCCCGCTGGCCGCAACGATCTGGGCGAAGCCCCTTGCGTGCCAGAGGGCAGCCCGGCCCCGCTTCAGCCGGAGCTCGGCGAAAGGAATGCCTGCCTCGAGAAATTGTCGCGCGAGAGGCTCGGCGCGGGTGACGAATACGACGCGCGCGTCTACGCCAGAGTTGCGAAGTGCTCGCGCGAGCGCGACCGCGAGCGTCTCGGCGCCGCCGATCTCTCCACTCCAGAGCACGACGGCAACTCTCAGCGGACTCGACGCGGTCGCCACTGGAGGGACTTTGTGGGATAGCTGGGCCGTCGGCTCGACCCTCGAGAGCCGCTGAGTCTTGAGCCACGCCCAGGCGTACCGGGCATAGAAGCCGGCGAGCGCCGGAATCAGCCGGTAACGGGGGCAGTAGCGCAGAAAGAACAGGACCGTCGACCGCAACTGATAGTTCGAATTGCGCATGACGAGGCCCCGGAAGAGGTCGCGTACGCCGAGTCGACGCGAGAAACCAAAGGGCACCTGGGTCCGATCGTTGACGATCCAGCAGGCGGTCGAGACGAAGCACGAGAAGTCGAGCTTCCTAGCGCGAAGGGTGAAATCTGCATCGCCTCGCGACTGCGGGAATGTGGCGGCATCGATCCCGCCCAGCCGCGAAAACAGATCGGCCTCGAATGCGAGCGCCATCCCCGGGAGCCAGTCACACTCGGAGACAGAATCCGACTCCCGAAACCACTCGCCCGAATGACGCAGTCTCGTCCCGCGGCGCCTCCAGTCGAGGATCCCGCCGGCGCCGAAGATCTTCCGACGCCCGTCCGGGGTCTCCATCAGCGCCGTCGCGCCCACGCAGCCGCCGCGCTCGTCGAGGAGCCGTACGAGCTCGCGGAGCAGGTTCTGAGACAGTGCGACGTTGTCGTTATTGAGGAGGATCAATCTTCGCGCGCCACGTTCGATCGCATAGTTGCAGCCGACGTTGGTCGCTCCGCCCCACCAGAGATTGCCGTCTCCTGGAACGACATGCACGTCCGGATAGTGGGTCGCAAGATGCGCAGCGGTGTCATCAGGTGACCCGTCGTCCACGATCACGACCATGACCGGCAGCGGATCGCACTCGCGGAGACTCTCGAGGCAACGGACGGTGAGCGGAAGCCCGCCGTGAACCGGGATCACGACGGCCGTTGGCGCCGCTCTCGAGGAACTTCATTTCGATGCTCCGGCTGCGTGGAATCTCAATGCCGAGATCAATGCCGCCAGCCCGATCACCCATCCCTGGCCCACCAGGCCATCCGCAGCGATGCTGTAGACGGCCAGCATGACGAGCGACCCAACGAAGAACGGGTGCAACCAGGGAACGGGTCGCGGCGCGCGGAATGATGCCCGGAGAAGGCTCAGGAGAGCCAGGACCGCCGCGCCCAACCCGACCCAGCCGGCATACACGAGCATCGTTGTCAGTCCGGAATGGGCGAGATATCCCCGTTTGACACCACTGGTCTCCGTTAGCGCATCCCCCGGTATCAGGCCGACGCCCAGGGGCTCGCGACTCGCGGCCGCAAACCCGACGCCTATCGCTTCTCGACGGTACTCCGCCGTGCCCTTCCGCGGCCTCGGTTTGCTCGACCAGCCCCGGTAACGACCGCTCGACGACGCCGCGTGCGGTAGAGGGGCTGACCACCCAGTAGGGCGAGACCGGTCGATCAGGAACGCGAACGACGCGGTGACGAGCGCGCGGGTCCGGATCGCGCGTTTGACGGCGCCCTCGCTCCGCATTAGAGCGATCACGGCTAGACCGATGAAGAGGCCGAACATTTGGCCGCGGATCAGAGTGAGGAGAGTGGTCAGGATCCCAATGCTCGCGACCGCTGCGGCAACCGCCGTGCGCCGAGGGCTGTAAAGCAGGTACGCCGTGCCCGCCAGGGCGAGGACGGGGTAGAGGATGAACGCACTCGCAAACCCGTAGTCACGCCGCAGCTCGCCGCCGGTGGTAACAACGGTGCCAAGGCGCCCGACCGTCTCATCGGTCTCGAATGGGCTGTTGGTTAGCCGCGCGAATGCCATGTACGCGACGAACGCAAGCGCAGCGATCACGAGGTTCCTGACAGCCTTGTCAAGGTCGAATGCGCGCTCGCGAATGATTCGGCCGAGGCCGAAGTAGAAGCCGGCTGCGTAGATGACAGGCGTCTCAAGTCGGATGATTGAGATGAGGTCGTTGTCGCCAAAGACGCCGCGAAGGCCGGCGATAACCATGACGACCGCCCAGATTCCGAACGTCAGTCGCGCGACTCCGTCGAGTGTTGCCGGCGGGGGAATTCGGTCTCGCGGAAGAATCGCCCGGAGCAGCACAACCGCGAGTAAGGCGTCGGTCGAATACACCTGAGCGCCCGCAAACGTGAAAGGGCTTTCGCCGGACAACGAGTATGCGCCGAAGACGAGCAACGCCAAGGCGAAGCAAGACATGCGGCGGAACCGCGACGGCAAGCGCGATGGCAGAAAGGAGAAAGAGGCCGCCCAGCTCCATCCCGACAGAGCCTGCGCTCGCAAGCCGCCCTAGGTACACGCATACCAAGGCGAGCAACACCGCCTGTGCAGCAAAACCTCCGCCGCGCGTCGCCCGACGAAGTGTCTGTGGATGTCCCGCTAGTTGTCCCATGTCGTCTGCTCTCGCGCGATCACTTCGTTCGCGACGATCTCACCGACGGCCCCGTTCGAACCGTGGCCGCGGCATGAGTCGAGCACGCGCTCACTGGGCTCGCGCGCGTCCACCACGCACGCAAACGCGCGTAATCGACCTAGCCGTCGAGAGCTTGGCCCAGTGGGTGTCGTAGTGCCGCAAATCCACGACTTTGTCCATGCTAGCCAGATAACGCGGGAAATCGAAGCGTCGCGGAGCCAACGACCTGGCGGGCGTTACGCGACGGCGAAGGTGAGTGCGAGGCCGATGCCGAGCGCGGTTGCCAAGCCCCAGAAAACCAGGACTTCACGCCGAGCGTAGACCAACTCTTGCATCGGTCTCGGCAGGGCCCACAGCGGCGTCAGCGCAAGGATGGCAACTAGCAGCGAGAGCCCGAGCGCGGCCCCGAGGCCGAGCGGGAGGAGGAGGGACGACGAGCTCGAACTGGCTGCCGCCACGGGTGCGACGGCGCCTGTCTTGATCGCGCGTTGGCGCTCGAGAGCAGGCTTGACGCGCCGGGCGAGTCTTGCCGGCCGCGACGAACTTTCTTCTCCGAAACGACTTCTTCTGACGTCTTCGGCCGCGACCGCGCCTTCCGGCGCACCGCTTGCCGCCGAGGTGTCCTTGCGCGCGGCGGCGTCGCGGCCGCAGGCGGCGGAGACGGCGTCACGGCCGGTGGTGGAGGAGGCGGGGGCGGCGATGGCGTCACGGCCGCAGGCGGTGGAGGTGGGGGGGCGGGGGCGGTGGGCGGTGGCGTGGGCGTCTGAACAGGCGGCGGCGGGGGAGGAGCAGGCGGCGGCTGGACAGGCCGCTTGGTCTTCCTTGGCGCTGGATCCGGTTTCGGCTTGGGCGCCGGGTCGGGTCTCGGCGCCCCCGCATACGAGCCGCCGGCAAACGCGAATGTGCCCGCGAAGGCGAGCAGCGTGACGGACGCGAGCAGTGTGACCCGACGGCGCCGGCCCACTAGCCGGCCACGACGAACGTCGCCTGCCCGATGAGCTGGCCGTAGCGGACCTGCGACCGGCGGCCGAAGCCGGGCCAGACATACCAACGGTATGTGCCCTTCTTCAGCCGGATGACGCTGTCCTGATACTCCCATACCCGTCTGAGCTTGATTTTCGAGCGCACTCGGCCAAGCGGTCAAGACCTTCTTCGACCCGAGATAGAGCTGGACGTTGTAGTACGTCGCTTTCGGGACCGAGGCCCAGTCGAGGAGCGGCGGCTTTCGTAGGCGCGCGCCGGCGCGTGGCGACGCAAGCAGGACGCCGGTCGGCACGACGACAGCGACTCTCCGCGAGGCATTGCCCGCGCGGTCGTAGCTGGTGATCGCGTAACGGTGGTAGAAGCCGTTCCGGAACTTCGAGTCGGTGTAGCTCGTCCTCGCTCCTCGGTATACCGGCGTCGTCGGCGCTCTCTTCGGGTTCTTCCCCATGACGACGACGACGTGGTCGAAGTCCGGGTCGGCCGGCCGCTTCCAGCTCAGCTTCAGCATGCGATAGCGGACCGACTTCGCCACCTTGCTGACGTTGGCCGGAGGCGTCTTATCGATCCGCGTAGGGACGACTGCGTTGACCGTCCACGCATAGGAGGCGGGGGATGGATCCGTGTTGCCCGCCGCGTCAGTCGCTCGCACTCGGAAAGCGTGGTTGCCGTTTGCGAGGCCGCCGAAGGTCTGCGGCGAGACGCACGGCGCGAAGGCCCGGCCGTCGACGCTGCACGAGAAGCTCGATTGTTCTGAGCTCGTGAAGGCAAACGCCGCCGCGGCACTGGTGCTCGCAGCCGCGGGACCGGAAGAGATAGCCGTATCGGGCGCGATGGTGTCGACCGTCCAGCCGTACACGGAGGCTGCGCCCGTGTTACCGGCTGCATCCGTCGCGCGCACTCGGAACGTGTGTGCGCCGTCGGAGAGGCCCGTGTAGGGCTCCGGGCTGGCGCACGGCGAATAGTCGCGGCCGTCGAGCTTGCAGGAGAAGACGAGGTCTGCAGCGCTATCGGAAAACACGAAGCTGGCGGTCCTTTGATTGGTGGGCGACGCCGGTCCGCCGGCAATTGACGGCGCGGGCGGAGGCGTTCCGTCCACACTGACCGTCGGCTGTGACCCATGCAGCGTGAACCTGGTCCCGCCGCGCCAGAGTTGGGTCCCCCACGTGTAGAGCCTCTCAGTGGCAGGGGCGGTTGCGCGAAAGGCGATTGTGAGGACGCCGCCGGGACAGAGCTCGTTCTCGCCACCACCGGGCCACTCGGCATAGAGGTTACGGTTCGACGAGTTCCACGTGACGGTCCATGTCGGCGGCCGAACAGTCGCCCGCCGCGCTGGTCGTCGCGAGTCGGTTGGACAAATCGCGGAAGCCGGCTGGGACGATGATCCTCGCCCAACGCGCCCGATTGGGCGAGTTACTGGTCGTTCGCAAGGGAGATCCTGTAGCTCGTGGTCGACGACGGTTTGACAGCGGCGGGGTTGCCCGCGGCGGTGTAGGCGTTCGGCGGTGCCCCGCGCGCGACGAGCGGCGCGAGCAGTCCAAGCGCGACCAGCGCGGCCGCTGCGCTGATTCGGATTCCGCCGCGACGATCGCGGCGACGAGTCCGATGTGGATCACGACTGAACCCTCGGATCGGAGCGTCCCCCTTGCTGTTCGTAGCCCTTCCGCTCCTCGGTCGTGGCGTGGCGAGCGTAGCAGGCGGGCTGCGCCAATATCTTTCTGACATGAACGTGCCCCGCGTGGTGCGGCAGAAATGATCTTCGCAGAGACCGAGCTCAGCGGGGCTTTCGTGATCGACCTCGAGCAACACGAGGACGAACGTGGGTTCTTCGCACGCAGCTGGTGTGCGGACGAGTACGCCGAACACGGGTTGAACGCCCGGCTCGTCCAGGCGAACATCTCCTGGAACCCGCGCCAGGGAACGCTACGCGGTATGCACTTTCAGCAGGCACCGCACGCCGAAGCCAAGGTCGTTCGTGTCACGCGCGGCGCGATCTACGACGTGATCATCGACCTGAGGGCAAGCTCGCCGACGTTCAAGGAGTGGATCGGCGTCGAGCTCACTGCCGACAACCGCCGCGCCCTCTACGTGCCCGAGGGGTTCGCACACGGATTCCAGACGCTCGTGCCGGACTGCGAGGTGCATTACCTCGTGAGCGAGTTCTACGCCCCGTCGGCGAAAGGGGGCGTTCGCTGGAACGATCCTGCATTCGGCATCGTCTGGCCCGACCCCGAGAACGCCTTCATGTCCGAAGAAGACGCGAGCTGGCCGGACTTCAGCGGCTAATTAGTCGGAGGCGCTCCGGGGCGGGCCGTAGGGGAGACGACCCGCCCCGGCGCAGCGCGACTACTGGTCCTGGACGGCTGCGAGACCAGTGATCGTGTGCGAGCCGTCGCCGATCCGTCCCAGCGACTTGGTGCGGCCCGTGTTCACGTCGAGCTTGTACAGGCGGGAGGCATTGCGGCCCTTGGTGGCGCCGGCGAGCCAGCCCTGGTTGTTGACGCCGGCAATGTCGAAGCCGACGTTGCCGCCGAGCTCGAGCCCGGTCGACAAAGGCATGATCAGCGTGCCCGCGTTCGCCGGCCGCTGGATCCACAGCTTGTCCGGGCTCGCGGCGATGTCGTAGGCGTAGAGCTCGGTGACTGTGGGGCGGGTCGCGAAGGCGGTGAAGGACGAGTTCGTGTAGGCCGATCCGACCACCTGCACGTCCGCAGGCGTCAGCTTCGTGTCGACGGAGAGCAGCGTGCCGTCGTCGGGGTTCAGCCGGATGTTGTCGTCCGCATCGCTCGTCACGCGGATCTTGTCCACCGTCGGGTTGAAGTCGAACCCGTTGTTGTTCCCGGAGAGGATCGAGGGCATCTGGTCGAAGCTCTTCCCCTCGGGCACGGCGATCGCCGTGTTCGGGTTCAGCCTGTAGACGACCCGGTCACTGCCGAGCGCGTACAGGTCGCCCGAGGCGGGGCGGAAGTCGATCCCCTTGATCGAGACTCCCATGGGGAGACCCGTGATCTGCTTGGAGCGCAGCTTGCTCGGGTTGTCGGAGTTGAACCGGAGCAGTTTGCCCGCAGTGTTGGTTGCGTAGAACATGCGGCTGTTGCGGCTCTTGTCGCGATCGTTGCCGCGCTTGCCGCCGTCGGCGAGCGCGGTGAGCGGCATCGCGAGCGCCAGGAGCGCGAGGAGCACGACGCCGCGGCGGAAGAATCCGGAGAGGTGCATTGAAGCCTCCGATGTCGAGGACATGTCGGAAGCCATTCGCACGAGCCTGCACTCGCGGTTCAGTTCGGTTCGCGGCCGATGCCCGCCCGAAGGGCGATCTAGCCAGACGGCTAGGTCGCTACCGGTGAACCTGTCCTAACGTCGGTCGAAGACTCCGGACGACCGTTCTAGCGTGGGATAGCCGGAAGGGAACAGAAGGATCCTTCGTCGAGAGGCGGTGGTCATCGAGGGTGCACGGTCCAGAACGTCCAAGCCGCGGCGCGATGTGTGCGCCACATCGGACCGGCAACGCTCGTCCTCGCGGTCTGCAGCATGGGGTTCGCGCCGCAGCAAGCGCTGGCCGGCCAGGATTCGACGACGCAGGTTGGGGCGAGCCGGATGACCGGCCCCACGAGTCCGGCGCCAGATCCGCCGAATCCGGATCCAAAACCGTCGCCGAAACCCGACCCGAAGCCGAATCGCCCGAGGCCCCAAGCGCCAACGCCGCCGCCACCACCACCGCCGCCTCCGCCACCTGCGCCTCGGCGCGCACCGCAACAATCCAACCCACAGAGGACGGTTGCGCCCCCCGCGCCGGCTCCGGCTCCCCCGACCCGGCACAGAGCCGTCCCGCGGATAACGCCGCCGCCGGCTGCCTCTACCCGCTCGCGCCGACGTCCCCGAGTCGCTTCCGTCCCGAAGGTTCGACGCGAGTCTCGCCCCGTTCGCTCGAAGGCTCCTCGCCACGACCGCCCGAAGGCGCGCCGACCCGTTCATCCGAAGCGCTCGGTCGTCCGCAAACCGAGCCGGCGTCCGTCTGCAGTTCTTGCCAGAACGACGCTCGGCCTGAGGGAAGCGCCGGCTCCCGCCGCCGCGCACGCTGAGCCGCCGCTTTCGCGCGCGGCACCCGTCGTCCTACCCTTGCTCGGCCTCGGCCTTTTGCTGCTCCTCGGAGCTTCCGTCGCCTCGGCTCGACGCGTCTCCTGGCCGAAGCCGCTGTACACGCACCGCCGCGACCTCGCGGCTGTCGGGTTCGGAGCGATCGCTATTGCACTTTTCTGGTTAAACGTCACAATCTTTATCTAGGGAGAATCCTGTTCAACTGCGGTCGTCTAACCCTCGCTATCACCATCGCGGCATGCCTCCTGGTGGCGTCAGGCGCGTCAGCGGTGCCCCCGACGGTCACGATCACCGGACCGCCGAACCCGAGCAATGTCAACTCGGCGAGCTTCACGTTCACCGCAACCGAACCATCGACCTTCGAGTGCAAGCTCGACGTCGCCGCGTACACGTCGTGTGAGTCGCCGGAAGACTTCACGGCCCTACCTGACGGCTCGCACACCTTTCACGTGAAGGCCACGAACTCCGCCAACGAGGCCGCCGAGGCCACGCACACATGGACGATCGACGCGACGGGGCCGACGACGACCATCGGCGCCAAGCCGGATCCTGTTACGAGCGACAAGACGCCGACCTTCAGCTTTACGAGCGAGGCGGGGAGCACGCTCGCGTGCAAGCTCGACACTGGAGCCTTCGTGGCGTGCAGCTCTCCGACGGGCTATCCGGCCCTCCCCGACGGCACGCATACCTTCACCGTTAGGGCGACCGACACCCTTGGCAACACCGGCCCGGAGGCAAGCTACACATGGACGATCGACACGGTCGGGCCGGCGACGACAATCGGCGCCAAGCCGGATCCTGTTACGAGCGACAAGACGCCGACCTTCAGCTTTGCGAGCGAGGCGGGGAGCACGTTCGCCTGCAAGCTCGACACTGGAGCCTTCGTGGCCTGCGGCTCTCCCACGACCTATCCGCCGCTCCTCGACGGCGAGCACAAGTTCTTCGTCAAGGCGACCGACGCTCTCGGCAACACGGGCCCGGAGGCAAGCCACACCTGGACGATCGACGCGACGGCGCCGACGACGACCATCGGTGCCAAGCCGGATCATCCGACGAACGACAAGACGCCGACTTTCACCTTCACAAGCGAGCCAGGAAGCACGTTTGCCTGCAAGCTCGACACCGGAAACTTCGTAGGCTGCAACTCTCCGACCGGCTATCCGCCGCTAGTCGACGGCTCGCATACGTTCGCCGTCAGGGCCACCGACGCCGTCGGCAACACCGGCCCCGCGGCAAGCCACACCTGGACGATCGACACAATCGCACCAGCGGCTCCGGTCATCACCGACAAGCCGACCAGCCCGAGCAAGAACAGTTCGCCTAGCTTCTCCTTCAGTGCGAGCGGAGGCGGCACCTTCTGCCGGCTAGACGCAGCTGCGCCCGCAGCCTGCAGCTCACCGATCACCTACAGCAGCCTCCCCGACGGGCCGCACACGTTTGGGGTCAGAGTCATCGATGCAGCGGGAAATTCCAGCTCGGAGACGAGCTACACCTGGACGATCGAGACCCGCGCGCCGACGGCCCTCTTGATCTCGACACCGCGGCCCTCAGCAACAACGGCGCTGCGACGTTTGCGTTCACGGCTGACGAGCCTTCGTCGTTCGACTGCAAGGTGGACGACCGCGGCTTCGACCCGTGCACCTCTCCGGCGACGTATCACGGGCTCGGTGACGGCGCGCACGCCTTCAGCGTTCGGGCCAGGGACGCGGTCGGCAACTTCAGCCCTGCGGTCTCCCACGCCTGGGCGATCGATACGACCGCGCCAGAGACAACGCTCGGCTCGAAGCCCAAGTCCGCCACGACGGCGACATCGGCGACCTTCACGTTCTCGGCAAGCGAGACCGGGACGTTCGAGTGCAGGCTTGACGGAGCACCGTTCGCGCTCTGCGTCTCCCCCAAGCGCTACGCGCGCCTGGGCAAGAAGAACCACCGGTTCGAGGTGCGGGCGATCGACGCGGCGGGGAACGCCGACGCTACGCCGGCTCTTCACGGATGGAGGATCCGTGCCGCGGCTCGCAAGTCCTCGCGCTTGGCACTCTTCTCGCCGCAGGGCGGGGCTCGAGTCACCAAGCCTCCGGTCCTCCGCTGGCGCCGAGTCGCCCGTGCCCGTTACTACAACGTGCAAGTGTTTCGCGGCAGTCGGAAGGTCCTGAGCGCTTGGCCTACCCGCACTCGCCTTCGACTTGGTCGCGCGGTGGAGGTTCGCGGGCCGTGCGCGACGGCTCACCGCCGGCTCCTACCGATGGTACGTCTGGCCCGGCTACGGCGCTCCCTCCGCGCGTCGTTACGGTGCGCTGCTCGGCCAAAGCACGTTCGTCGTCACGACGGCGCTGACATCGTTCACGCTCGATGACGACGCGGACGCCGCTCTACGGTCC
The DNA here is from genome assembly GCA_963752845.1 of uncultured Actinomycetes bacterium. Taxonomy (GTDB): domain Bacteria; phylum Actinomycetota; class Thermoleophilia; order Gaiellales; family Gaiellaceae; genus JACDAN01. Next base: position 189,108 of record CAVVZV010000005.1, read on the forward strand.
GCAGCAGTCGCGCTTCGCCCGCTACCTCGAGCGGCGAGAGCAGCGCAAGCCTGACCTGGAGGCACGCGAGCTCCGGCGCCGGGCCCTCGCCGGGCTCCGCGGGCGGGTGATCGAGGTCGGCGCCGGCGACGGCCGCTCGTTCGAGTTCTACCCGGCGGACGTCGAACGGGTGCTGGCCGTCGAGCCAGATCCCACGGCCCGGGCGGCCGCACAGGAGCGGGCGCGGGCGACAGACGTTCCGATCGACATCGTGGACGGCGACGCCGCGGCCTTGCCGGCCGAACGAGGCACCTTCGACGCCGCCGTCGTCATGGGCGTCCTCTGCAGCGTGCCCGACCCCGTCGCCGCACTGCGAGAGCTGCGGCGAGTGCTGGTGCCCGACGGTGAGCTGCGGTTCTGGGAGCACGTTCGCGCATCGAACCCTGCGTTCCGAGCGCTCCAGCGCGCGTGCGATGCCCTCTTCTGGACGCGCGCGCTCGGCGGCTGCGAAACGACGCGCGACACCGTCGCGGCGATCCAAGAGGCAGGCTTTCAGTTCGTCATGCTGGACCGAGGTTTTCACTCGTCGTCGCTGCTGACGATCACGACGGCGCCGTACGTGCTCGGTGTCGCGGTTTATCCAGACGCTCGGCGGCAACAAGCAGATACATGACCGAGAGCGCCGTCAAACCCCAACCGGAGCGCGACGAGCCGACGCTCGCGGATCCCGGACTGCGCGACCTTTCCATGCGCGACTACCTGGCGATCCTGGTCCGCGCCGGCAAGGAGTCTCTGAACGACCACATCACCAACCTGGCGGCTGCGCTCGCCTACTACTCGTTCCTTGCGATTCCGTCTGCTCTGCTCGTCGCCGTCGGCGTCTTCAGCCTGGTCGGCGACGAGGATTCGGTCTCGACGATCATCGACAAGCTCGAGGGCGTCGTGCCCCAGGAAGCGCTGACGTTGATCCAAGAGAGTCTCGACCGGGTGACCCAAAGCCAATCGAGCTCGGGGATCGCGCTGGTCGTCGTCGGGTCGGTGCTGGCGCTCTGGACGCTGACCGGGGCGATGCAGACGCTGATGTGGGCGCTCAACGCTGCCTACGACAGGCAGGAGACGCGTAGCTTCGTCAAGCGGCGCCTGACCGCGCTGGCGCTGATCATCCTCATGCTGCTTGCGTTCGCGCTCGTCTTCGGGCTGCTCGTTCTCGGGACCGATCTTGTCCGACGCGATCGGCTCGGCCCTCAACCTCGATTCGTTCGTGAAGTGGCTGTGGTGGACGGCCCAGTGGCCGATCCTGCTGCTCGGCCTCCTTGTCGCCTTCGCGGCGATCCTCTATCTCGGGCCGGACGTCGACCATCCGCGCTGGCAGTTCCTCACGTTCGGGACGGTGATCAGCGTCGTCCTCTGGCTGCTCGCCTCCGGCGCGTTCGCCCTCTTCGTGAGCCGGTTTGGAACGTTCGACAAGACCTGGGGCTCGCTCGCCGCGGTGATCATCATGCTCACCTGGTTGTGGCTCAGCGGCGTCGCGCTCCTCTTCGGCGCGGAGATAAACGCCGAGGCCGAGCGCAGCCGCGAGCTCCGAAGCGGCGAGCCGGCCGAGACCAAGCTGCAGGCGCCTACGAAGGATTAGCCCCTAGCGCCAGTCGACTGACACGATCTCGATCGGCTGCTCGAAGCCCTTGAACACCTGGGCGCGAGGCTCCGACAGCCGGAAACCGGTGCCGGCCGCTTCGACCGTTTCCCGGCTCACGAGGATCTGGGCACCTCCTGCAGCGGAGCCGATTCGAGCCGCGAGGTGAACGGCCTCGCCGCCGTAGCGGTTGGAGTCGCCATCGGTTTCGAAGGCGCCTCCGCTATGCGCACCGATCCTGACATCGGGCGCGACGATCTCGGCATCGAGCGCTCGCTGGATTGCGATGGCGGCTTCGATCGCCGCCTTCGGGCTGTCGAAGGCGGCGAAGAACCCGTCTCCCGTCTGCTGGACCACCTCGCCGCCGCTGTCGACGATTCGACCTCGGAGCAGCTCGTTGTGTCTGGCGAGCAACTTCTTCCACTTCAGATCGCCCAGCGTCTCCAGGAGCCTGGTCGACCCGACGATGTCAGTAAAGACGAAGGTGCGGCGTGTCTGCTGGCGGCCGAGAAGCTCTTTGACGCGCTGCTCGTCGGCCTTCGCTCCGAGCCGCTCGAGCGTGGCGAGCGCCGCCTCGAGCTCGGCCTTTGCAGCATGCTCGTCGCCCTGCCGCCGGAACGCCACACCAAGCAGCGTCCGAGCCTGCGCCGTCTCGTACGGGGCGCCGACCTGCTTCCAATCGTCCCGCCCTGCTCGCAGATAGGCGACCGAACCGTCCGCATCGCCGTCGGCGAGCGCGATCCGTCCGAACGCGACGTTCACGGTGGCGTCGAAAGCGGGCGCACGGCGACCACCGATCTTGTACGAGTCGACGATGCGCTCGAGCTCCGCCGTCGCCGCGCGGGCGGTTCCTAGGTCGCCGGCGGCGACCGCGATCTCGACCTGAGCCGGTAGGCGCTTCAGGCGTGAGAGCGGGTCGTCGGCATCTTGCAGCGTCCGCGTAATCCCGGCGACCGCGGCGTCGAGCTTGCCTTCGGCGAGGCGAAGAAGTGCGAGCCCGGGTTGGGGGTCACCCCCGAGCTCGTTCGCCTTTCCGTATGCCTCTTCTGCGGCGACGAAGTCGCCGAGCCGACGACGGATCTCTCCGATCTCGTAGTACCCACCGGCGGTAATCATGCGATCGAAGTCGCCCAACTCCTCACATGCCGCCATGGCCACTCGCTCGGCGTCGTGGAGGTCGCCCCGCAGCCGCATGATCTCGGCACGGTGGATACGGCAGGCTCCAGGAAAGCCGCTGACGTCCAGCCGGTCGCACCACCGGTTCGCGGCTTCGGTCCATTCCGCTGCGCGCCGATAGTCCCCGAGGTCCTGGCACGAGCTGATCGTGATGCAGTAGACGAGGCCGGTCGAGTAAGGCTTCACCTCGCCGCTCACCGCGGCCGCGGTCGCCTCGTCTAGCAGTGCGAGTCCCTGTTCGATTTCGCCGCTCTTGACCAGCGCGCGACCCTTTCCGCTCAGCGCCAGGACCTGCGTGTCTCGGTCGCCGTGGCGCCGAGCAAGCTCGAACGCTCGCTCCAAGTCCGCGATCGCCTCGGCAAGACTCCCCTCGCCGAACATCGCGCCGACTCCGCGTGTCAGGAGGAGGAGACCGTGCTCCGCGGACTCCGGCTCCTCCTCGAGCAGGCGCTCGGCGTTCGCGAACCAGCCGTGAGACACCGAGAACGCTCCGCGGCCGGAGTAGTCCCACGACAGGATGAGCGCAACCCGCGCCGCCTTGAGCTTCTCCCCGGCGGCCACGAAGCCGGCGTGAGCGCGCTCTCGTAGGCTGATCGCCTCGTCGAGCTTGCCCGTCCACCAAGCCGCCTCGGCGTAGCGCTCCAGATCCTCGGCCGCCAGGTCCTGGCCTGTCGAGACTGGCGTAGGCGGCATAAGCCTCGCGCCAGGCATGGCGCGAGGCCGCTCCTCGGGCAGCGTCGAGTGAATCGACTACCTGCGACATCGCCCTTTCATTGTGCCGCGAGAGTCCAAGGCCGCGGGTCTCATCCGTGTGTCGTGGATTTGACACTTCTTTCGTCGCGCCCGCGAACGACACGCGCGCCGGCCCTTCCTAGCGTGAGCGCATGGAGAAAGCAACAGGAGGAGAGGAAGTCATGAGGCGCAAGAAGCGAAACACCATCCTTCGCGTCGCGCTCGGTTTGGCGATTGCGGCGATCGTGCCGACCACCGCGCTGGCGAAGCCGCTGCCGCTCAACCAGGACGTTCAGGACCATGGCCAGTACCAGCTGGGGCCGGGCGAGATCCCGTACGTCAGCCAGGACCGCCAGGTCATGGAGCTCGGCCTGAGCGAGGGCAAGATGAAGGCGCTGGGACTCTTGAACGACGGGACGGTCGGGAACAGCTCGGACGACCGCGCAGTCTCACGTGCCACACCGCATGGCGTCCAGGTGGCGTCGGCGGCGACGAGCCCGGACGACAGGTCGTTCTCGAAGGCGACCAACGTCGATCCGACGCCGGTCGTGAGCGATTCCGGCCGGAGCATCGACTTTGACCCGTACACCGTGACCGGATTTGTCCTTGCCTTGCTCTTGGCGATGGGTATCGGCATGGGCATTGCGATCTGGCACAGCCGGAGGACGAAGCTCTCGCCCGCATAAAAGGGGGAGCTGGGCGCAGAAAAAGGGCGGGCCACATGGCCCGCCCTTTCCGTGTCAGTGCAAGATGATCACGCTGAACGCGCACCGCGCCGCGTGCGGTGCGCGTAGGCGAACAGCTCGGCCCACTGGAATGAGTCGAGATCTCGCGCGCGAGCGCTCGGTGAGAAGCCGAGCGTCGGCGCGAGGCGCTTGACCTGAAGCGTGGAGATCTGCGGGGCCAGCGCGCTTTTGATCGGTACCTGGCGACCGAACGCGCGCGACAAGAACCGTAGATAGGCGTGGTGATCGTCCGCATCGACTAACGGATGTGAGCGCCGGCGGAGCCGGAGGACAGCTGCGTCGACGCTTGGTGGCGGTGTGAATGCGGTCCTCGCCAGGCGGCCGACGATCGAGACGTCGTACCAGGCGCGCCAATACGTCGCCCTGAGCGTCGACGGCCACACGGCTGCGTGCTTGGCCGCGAACCCCCACTGGACGATGACGGAGACGTTCTCGGGGCTGCGCCGCGGATCGCGCAGAAGCCGCGCGAGGATTGCGCCCGAGTTCGCGAACGGCAGGTTTGCGACGACCGAGAACGGTGGCTCGGGCCAGGTCCAGCTCAGTGCGTCGCCCTCGACGATCCTGACGCCGGGCGCATTGAAGAACCGGCGGCGCAGCCCCGCGGCGTAGGCCGCATCGAGCTCGAGTGCAACAACTTCCGCCTTGGCGCGGGCGAGCGCGGCAGTCAGGACCCCAAACCCTGCGCCGATTTCGACCACGAGTTGGCCGGGACGTATCCCCGCCTCACGCACGAGCCAAGCGGCGAGCCTGCTGCTACGAAGGAAGTGTTGGCCGCGCGCTCTCCCTGCAGAGCGTCGTACGGCCACGGAGAACCACCGTCGTCATCGCGACCGATTCTACGCCGCCGGAGCGTCGCCGGCGCTAGTGGTGCTCGGCGGCCTCGGCGTCGGCCCTCGTCTGGTGAACCGTCCCGTCAGGATGCTCGGGCGGCGCGTAGATCGTCACCAGCCGGAGCGGCTCCGGGCCGGCGTTGACGAAGTTGTGCAGCGTTCCCGCGGGGACGAAGACGAGGTCGCCGGCGCGGACCGGCTCCGATTGCCCCTCCAGCGCCGCCGTGCCCTCACCTTCCACGAAGAGGAGGATCTGGTCGCCCTCGTGCGTCTCCTCGCCGATCTCCTCGCCCGGCTGGACCGCCATGACAACGACCTGGCTGTGCTCGCCGGTCGCGATCGTCCGCCGGAAGGCCTCGTTCTGACGAGCGAGATCGACGTAGTTCATGGCTGCCATCGCTGCCTCCTCTAGTCGACGAGGTTCGAATCGATCAGGTCGGGGTCGATTCCCACCAAGTGCCATTCAACCGTCTCGGTCCTCGTAGACGTCGTGGACCGCGTACGGATCCTCGGCCGCGATCGCCTCCGCCTCCTCGGCCGAGCCGCAGCGAAGGAGGTACGCGGCGGCGATGTCGTCGACGGGCTCGGAGAAGTCGCCGCCGAGGAACACGAGGCGCCGTTCGATCAGCGAGCGGCTCGGCCTGCCCTACTCGCCCAGCAGCAAACCACCAGCCCGGCGGGTTGACAAGGCGGGTCCGCCAAAGGTCTTGCTGGGCCAAGCCTTCGCCGACTACGAGGTCCACAGGCCGACGCAGGTGATCATGCATACCGGCGAGACCCGCTACGTCCCTGCCCGCCGCGGTTAGCAGGATGCGATCGTTGGCTGAGCAGGCCAAGCTCTGGCCCTATAAGCCGCGAGGGCGCTCTTTTTCCTATTGCGGATCCAACTCAATCGCACTTGCGAGGAGAGCCATCGCGAGAACCTGAATGGAGCCGTCCGCCGTCACGCACGCCGGCCGATGAGCAGGATCACGATCACGGCGCCGGCGGTCATCAGCAGACCAACCACGAACATCCCTAGGCCGGCCCAGATCGCCCAGCCCAGCTTGACCCCGGCATCCGCCTCGACATCGATGCCCTGGGCTGCGTCGGCATTCATGACGACTGCGGTCCAGCGACCGAACTCGGCATCCCACGTGAGCGCCTGCTCGCCGGAGCCCTCGGCCTCGGCGACCCAGAAGCCTTGGTCGCCCGGTGGCGCCCGTGGCGCTCTGCCCTCGTGTGGGTCGAACTCGGGGTTGCCGCCATCGAAACCGATCAGCTCGTCGCGAGCCACGTCACCGAGGTAGCGATCGACGTCGTCATCCGACCCAATGCCGACGAACACAGGTTTCTCGCCCTCGACCTGGACTCGGACGTTGCCGAGGATCTTGTCCGGAGCCCAGTCGGCCTCGTCAACGCCGAGGTCGATGTCTTCCGTCGTGATCGCGTAGGTGGCGCTTTCGAGCCGGTGGCGATCCGAGGTGAAGTAGCCGTCATCGTCGCGGCCGAAGGCATAGGCGGCCAGGACGGCAATGCCCCCGACCAACAGTGCCAGGCCGATCAGCCCGCCGATGCTGGCGAAGACGATCCCGATTACGCGGCTTGCGGTCCATTTCGACCGCGTCCGAGCTGCGCTTGCGGCCGTGTTCGAGGTCGGACGTTGCTCCCCGCCGTCCGTCATCAGGCCAAGCCTACGTGGCGCGAGAGCTGAAGCTCATGGCCGGTCACGGTGAAAGCAGTGCTCGCGATGGGCCCCGCGGACGACGGCGTCGAGTAGTCCGCCTCAGAACTCGTCGCTCATCGCGAGTGCCTCGGCCTTGTAGCTGAGCCGCTCCTCGATCTCCGCCTCAACGGCATCGAAGAACCCACCTGTCCGTTCCATGGCCTCAGCGAGCACGCGCAGGTTGATGTGGAGGGGTTCGGCCGGAAGGCTTGGCTTCCCTGTTTTCGTCACGGGATACCGAAACGTATCGGCCTCGGATCCATGTCCGCGAACCGTCGAATCGTCGCTTCGACATAGTCAAGCGTCGGCTCCTCGCTGGGGGCGACCCTGACCAACAAGGGTCTGAGATGGCGCCAGAGGCGGAAGAGATAGTGCGTCATCGCTACTTCGCCAGGGTCGAGCAGCAGACGGGCATCCTGCGTCAAACCCTTCATTGCTAGTTCGAGGTACTGCCGGTAGTTCGCGACCGCTGCGTAGACGACGGTGTCCTGATCCCTTCCAATCTGGATGGTCGCACGGCGCTTCTCGGCCGCCGTTTCCGCTCGGTGACCTAGCCCCTGATTAGAGCGTCCCGCGGCGGGTACGAAGAATGCATTGGCTGCGGCTTCCACGAGAGAGGGAGGGACAATGACGACACCGAGGAGCCGAGGGCGCTTCCGTCGTGGCCTCGTCGTTGCCGCTTTGGCGACATGCATCGGCCTCGGCGCCGCGGGCGTTGCGAGCGCACAGCCGCCGGCCTGCGCCGGGCGCGGCGTCCCCGATAGCAAGATCTCGATCCAGCTTTGGACTTTCGCCGAGTACGTCGGCTTCGGCACCGACGCGGCCACGATCGCGCGGCTCGAGGAAGTGCTGAGCAGGCTGAGCGAGATGGGCTATCAAAATGTCGAGCCGTTCACCCTCAGCGGCCTGACCGCGGGCCAGTATCGGGTGCTGCTCGACAAGTACGGGCTGAAGGCCTCGGGGCGCCACGTGAACGTCGGCACGCCGCAGAACCCCGTCGACTTCGAGCAGATCCTCGAGGAGAACCGGATCCTCGGCATCAAGTACTTCGGGTCCGGAGGGACGCCCAACTACGCCACGGAGGCGGAGTGGATCGCGTATGCCGAGTACCTGAACGAGCTCGGTGCGATCGCACGGCAGCACGGTCAGACCCTTATGGTCCACAACCACAACTGGGAGTTCGAGCGCGTGTTCGGCAGCCGGACGGCGTTCGACATCCTGATGGCGTACACCGACCCGAAGAACGTCGTCTTCCAAGTGGATCTGTACTGGGCGACGCACGGCGGCGCCGACCCGGTTCAGCTCCTCGAGCGTTACGGCAACCGCATCCAACTGTTCCACGTCAAGGACATGGCGGCAGGCCCGTTCCCCGGGAGGATCGAGATCGTCGGCGAAGGGATCATCGACTTCCCGAGGATCTTCGCGAGCTCGAAAGGCCCGGTGCGGTATTACGTCGTCGAGCACGATCCGCGCTTCGGCGACCCGACGTTTGACCCGTTCGAAGCCGCCCAAAAGGGCTTCGACTACCTCGACTGCGTAACGTTCTGAGCGGTCCATCAGCTGCGAAGGCCGGGCTGAGCCCGGCCTTCGCACGCCGTCAAGGCCGAGTCCGGCGCGTCCGGGGCGAGCACGTGACGACGATCGGCCAGATTGCCCCTTCTGGACAGTCGGGAGACGCTGGACTTGCCAAACCATTTGCCAATTAAGTGCCGTGCTCCCGCGCTTGAAAGCAAAAACCCACCGTTTCCAGCGGGTTCGGAAGTGGAGCTAGCCTGACTCGAACCGGCGACCTCCTGCGTTCGATCTTGGTGGGGGCCTGAAACTCCGATGGTCGACCGACGTTGTTACGCCGTCTGAGCACAGTCGAGCTGGGCTGATTAGGTCAGCCTTGGTCGGAGAGATCCGACCACTTTCCGACCACGGCCGATGCCCGCTGGCGACGAGGCCGAAGCTAAGACGATGGTCTCCACGCAAAAAGTGCCCTGCTGTTTCGTGCAAAGCAGTAGCGATCGGCGGGCTGCCCAGAGCGAGGAAACGCGGCTCGTTGGTGGAGGCGCGCTGCCAGCGGTCGGACGGCGAGCCAGGGCGCCGTAACCGTGCTCGCACTCTTGGCGCTCACGAAGACGAGATCCTCGGGCCGCGGCCGCATTCTGATCGTGTTCGCGTACACGTCGAGCACGTCCTCGAACTGGGTGAAGTTCGTCGTCGGCAGTTCCAGTACTTGCTCCCTCGTAACCTCAAGCCAGGGCAGAAACTCGGACAGGTCGCCGCCCTGAGGGCGCAGGTATTCGGTCAGCCGGCGGAACAACTTCGGGAAGATCACGCCGTTCTGCTCGAGATCGGTCTGGCTTTTGACCACCAGGCCACTGTGCGAGCGATCGCTGCTCCAGACCCCGCGCCTCGCTTGGCGCGCCGTCGTGGCGGCCTTGGCGAGAACCGTAGGCAAATCGGCGAAGAGGGTGTCGTAGAAGAGCGGATACGACTGGCCCCGGTCCAGTGAGCGGTAGTTGAGGCTCTGCCTCAGCAAGCCTGCCCGAAGAAACACCTCCGATCCGGCCGGAGCCGGCGGCACAGCTGCGAATGCGAACGCGACCGGCCGACCAGTCACCTCAAGCGCGCGCGAGAGGATGTACCCGGGCGTCGCATCGCGCTCGACCGGCGGCCGTACCCGGATGTTCGCGGGTGTTCGGTGGGGGACCGGGTTGAGATCGAGCTCGCCGGTGAGGAAATCCCGCGCCCGGTCAGCGAGCGGTCGCGGCTGGTGGCCGCCGTCGAAGTGCAACTCAAGTGCGTCGATCCCTCGAAGCGAAGTTGCGTTTGAGCCGATCGAGGTCAGGCGGTACGGCCCCCCGACCCAAGTCAGGCGATCGAGGAGCGACTGGTCCATTGGCCTGAGCTAGTCGGCCCGCGGAGGGCGCCCATCGGGATCAAACTCAAGGCGTGGCCCAATCCGGGCGAAGCCGGGCAGGCGGTCCCGAAGGAACCCGCCCACCCTGGCCGTTTTCAGGTGACTTTGAACGTCCCGTTGATCTTCTCGCAGAGGGCGAGAGCTTCGATGGTCGCCGTTCTCTTTGTCTTGGTTGCTCACGCGACGGGCGCCTCGTATGGACTCATCATCGGCAGCAGCAGCGGACGCGAAGTGCGCGTTTCAGCGCCGAGGGTGGTGGGCAGGCCTGGCGGACACCCCGAAAGGAGGAAGGCATGTCCACTATCGATATCTGGACCTACCGCGACGGCACTCCCATCGCTTCGATGGACCTGAGCGGTTTCAAGGTCGAGGCGCTCGACGGCTCGATCGGCTCCATCGACGAGGTGTCGAACGAGGTCGGCGCGAGCTACCTCGTCGTCGACACCGGCCCGTGGATCTTCGGGAAGGAACGGAGATGCTCCCGGCCGGCGCGGTCGACCGCGTCGACAGCGCCGAGGAGACCGTCTACGTCAAGAGAATGAAAGACGAGATCAAGGAAGCGCCCGAGTTCGACGAGTCGCGCTACCGCGACGAGGCGTATCGCGAGAAGCTCGGCGGCTACTACGGCCGCGGCGCGGCTGGAGCCTAGGCGCCAACTGAGCCTGCAAACGCCGCGGCGGCCAAGCTGGCCGCCGCGGCGTCTTATCGGATTCGGAGCCCCGCGCTCAGACGGTGCTGCGGCCGCTGACGAGGCCGACCACCAGGACGATCAGCGCGACGACGAGCAGCAGCCAGAGCAGGCTGTTCACGAACAGCCCGCCGCCGAAGGCGGCGATGAGCAGGACGATCAGGATCAGTAGCAGTAACCCAGACATCGAACCTCCCGTGGACGGTTTGCGCGGGGTCCTTACCCCGATACGCGGATTCCTGGCTCGCCGCCGTGTAAGGAAATTGAAAGAAACCCGTGCAGCACCCCGGGGCAGAAAACGCGCCGGACCTTATGTGGAGCCGGGCGACCGGACTGAGCCGAAGCCGAGGTCGCTTGCCGCCGAGCCGGCCCTCGCTCGAGGCTTTCAGCTAGACGTCGTCGCTCGCTAGTGGCCGTTGCGGTCAGGTGGGCTCGACCACTAACACCAGCACCGGGTCACCGTCCTCGCGGAGCCGCGTCTCGATGATGCGGAGCGACCGTCCTGCGCCCAACGCGGTTACGTCGCCCGCCTGCCAGTGCGGCACCTCCGCTTGGAGCGGACATTCACGAACGCTGGCCCAGTCGAGCGCCGGCTGCCCTGGGGTGACCTTTCGGGCACTTCACTCGTTATGGGTTTGGAGTCATGCCGCCGTGCGGAATGCGGTGGGGAAGCCAGGACGGCGGAGGACGCGGGTAGTTGGCGCATCTTCCTAATCGTCGTCGAAAGAGGGTCGTTTTTTTCTGATGGGACCCCGTCAGACCCCGCGCGACTCGATGAACGAGACATGCGCATCGGCATGTTGCGGCTCCTCGTCGGAAGCGGGCCCGGCCTTGAGGACGACGAGGAAGTACGGCACTCGGGCAAGCTTAAAGAGGCTCATGACCGACCCCTCGACGCTCGCCCTGTTCATGCTGGCCTCGCTCGCGCTCGCAGTGGTGCCCGGGCCGGCCGTGCTCTACATCGTCGCGCAGAGCGTCGACCAGGGCCGCCTCGCCGGTCTGGTCTCCGCGCTCGGGATCGGGACCGGCGGTCTCGTCCACGTCGTCGCGGCGACGATCGGGCTCTCCTCGCTGCTGGCTTCGTCGGCGACGGCGTTCACGATCGTCAAGTACGCCGGGCGCCGCCTACCTGATCGTGCTGGGGATTCGGCGGCTCCTGACGCGCGAGCAGGTCGGCGACGAGAGCGCCCAACCGCCGCGAGCGCGGAGGCGCATCTTTCGCGACGGCGTGATCGTCAACGTCCTCAACCCGAAGACCGCGCTCTTCTTCCTCGCCTTCTTGCCGCAGTTCGTCGATCCCGACGCTGGGACGGCGCCGCTTCAGATCCTCGGACTGGGCCTGCTCTTCGTCGCGATCGCTTTCTGCTCCGACTCGGTCTGGGCGCTCGCCGCCGGCACACTCGGCTCCTGGCTGAAGCGCAGCCGCTGGTACCTCGGCGTCAAGCGCTGGGTGACCGGGACCGTGTTCGTCGGGCTCGGCCTCTCTACCGTCAAGGCGTGAAGATCGTCGACGGGCACGGCTCCGACCACCTGCCCGCCGTTCGCGCTCCTCTTCGAGGAGTACGCGGACTCGCTCGGCGTCGACCTCGGCTTCCAGGGCTTCGAGCGCGAGCTCGCCGAGCTGCCCGGCGAGTACGCGCCGCCCGGCGGTCGCCTCCTGCTCGCACTCGACGGCGGCGAGCCGGCCGGGTGCGTCGCGCTCCGGCCGTTCGAGCCGGGGGTGTGCGAGATGAAGCGCCTCTACGTCCGGCCGGCATTCCGGAGCTCGGGTCTCGGACGCCGCCTCGCGGAGGCGATCGTCGAGGCGGGCCGCGATGCGGGCTACGAGCGAATGCGCCTCGACACGCTGCCGACGATGGCCGCCGCTCGCGCGCTGTACCGCTCGCTCGGCTTCGTCGAGATCGAGGCGTACCGCCCGAACCCAGTCCACGGCACGACCTATTTCGAGCTCAACCTGTGAGGTCGGCAGCCAGCTCTTCGAAGACGGCGATGAACGCGTCGGCATCCGCGTCGGTGTGTGCGACCGACAGCGTCCACTCCTCCTCGCGGCCGGGCGTCATGAAGATGTCGCGGTTGACGTTGTAGAGCCACGCGAGCTCGGTCAGCTCCTCGTCCTGGTGCTGCCGGAACGTTGCGTAGTCGGTGATCTTCATGGGCGCAAACGTCACGCATCCCTTCGAGCCGATCCCGACCGTGTAGCCGGGTAGGCCGTACTGCTCGATCACGGCCTGGCAGCCGGCGAGCAGCCGATCGTCGATCGACTCGAGGTGTGGATACGCCTCGGGCGTTAGCACCTCGTCGAGCGTCGCCCGCGCGGCCGCCATCGACAGCGGGTTGCCGTTGAAGGTGCCGACCTGGTGGACACGGTCGTTCTCGACGACCTCCATCACCTCGTCCGTGCCGCCGACGGCGCCCGACGGAAGACCGCCGCCGAGGGTCTTCGCCAACGTCACGAGGTCCGGCTGGACGCCGTAGCGTTCGGTTGCGCCGCCGGGCGCGACGGTGAGACCTGTCTTGACCTCGTCGAAGATCAGGAGCACGCCGCGCTTGCTCGTCTCCTCTCGGACAGCTTCGAGATAGCCAGCCTCCGGTAGGACGACGCCGATGTTCATCATCGCCGCCTCCATGATCAGGCAGGCCGGCAGCCGTCCCTCCTCCTCGAGCCGGTCGAGGCGGCGCGAGAGCGCGCCGGCGTCGTTGTAGGGCACGGCGACGGTGAGGTCGGCGACGGCCTGGGGGAGACCCTCGCCGTAGGGGAGCGAGGGGATCTCGTCCGGGTCTGCCTCGTCCCAGTCGAGCGAGACGCCCACGGAGACCATGACCGCGTCGTGGTGGCCGTGGTAGGAGCCGAGGATCTTCAGGATCGTGTCGCGGCCGGTCACCCCGCGGGCGATGCGGATCGCGTCCATCGTCGCCTCGGTCCCGGAGTTCGTGAAGCGCCACTTCGGAAGGTCGAAGCGCCGTGCCAGCTCCTCGGCGACGAAGGCGGCGTCCTCGGTCGGCGCGGAGAAGTGAGAGCCGAGCCGGACGCGGTCCTCGACGGCCCTCACGATCGCCGGGTTGGCGTGCCCGACGACCATCGAACCGAAGCCGTTGTGGTAGTCGATCATCCGATGCCCATCGACATCCCAGACGTATTGGCCTTCCCCACGGGTTAGGAACATGGGCCACGGATCGCGCGCCTGGTACGTCGAGGCGACGCCGTTCGGCATCGTGCGCCGCGCGCGCTCGAAGAGCTCCCGTGATTTCGGCGTCCGCTCGTTCAGCGTGCGCTCCTCGCGCTCCGTCAGCTCCTTGATGCGAGGTCGGTCGAGGGTCTGGAGGGTCTCGTGGGTCGTCATGCGATTCCTTTCGGCTGCCTGGCTCTTCTCGACTGGATGATGACGTTCGCCGCCATCGCCCCGAGGGCAAGGACGAAGATCGCGCTGGCGACGACGTTCACCTGCGGAGGCACTGCGACGCGTGCAGCGCCCCACACGAAGAGCGGGAACGTTGTCTCCGACCCGGCATTGAAATACGTGATCACGAAGTCGTCGATTGAGATCGCGAAGCCCAGCAGCGCGGCGCTCAGGATCGCCGGCGCAATCAACGGCAGCGTCACCTTGACGAAAGTGACCCACTCGTTCGCGCCCAGGTCCATGGCCGCCTCCTCGAGATGCCGGTCGAAGCCGACCAGGCGTGCCTTCACGGTCACAACCACGTAGCTGATGATGAACATCACGTGCGCGATGAAGATGGTCGTGAACCCCGTCGCGAAGCGCATCTGCAGGAAGAGGGTCAGGAGCGAGGCGCCGAGGACGATCTCGGGTGTCGCCATCGGCAGGAACACGAGCAGGTTCGTCGAGCCACGACCCCGGAACCGATGGCGTACGAGGGCGAGCGCGACCAGCGTGCCGAGCACGGTCGCCATGACCGTCGAGAGGAGCGCGATCTCGAGCGAAAGGATCACCGCGTCGCGGATCCCCGGCACGGCGTCCCAGTTCGTCCAGTTGTCGAGCGTGAAGCGCTGCCAGGTGTAGTTGAACTGCGTGGCCGGATCGTTGAAGGAGAACAGGATCACGACCGCGATCGGCAGCATCAGGTACGCGAGTGCAAGCATCGAGTAGGCGCCCAGCGCGTGTCGGCGCACGAACGCCCAGGCGCGCGCGGCGACGTTGGGCCGTGGGCGCGCCGGGAGCGTCTCGGCGGCGGTAGTCATCCCGTCAGCTTCTCGGTTCCCACGACGCGGGCGTAGACGAGCAGCGAGATCATGATCAGCGCCATGAGGACGAACGACAACGCCGCTGCGGCCGGGTAGTCGATCAACTCGAGGAACTTCGACTGGATAACGTTGCCGATCATGTACTGGTTCGGCGTCCCGAGGAGCTGAGCGTTGATGAAGTCGCCGGCCGCGGGGATGAAGCAGAGCAGGGTGCCGGCCACGATGCCCGGCGCCGACAGCGGCAGCGTCACGCGCAGGAACGCCTTCGTCCGGCTTGCGTAGAGATCCTGCGCCGCCTCGAGCAGCCGCGCGTCGATCTGCTCGAGTGAGACGTAGAGCGGCAGAGCCATGAAGGGCAGGAAGTTGTAGGTGATCCCGGCGACGACGGCGAGCGTGGTCGCGAGCAGCCTTCCGTCGGCCGAGAGCACGTGGATGTCGCGCAGGAAGCCGACGACGGGCCCTTCGTCGGCGAGAATGTTCTGCCAGGCGAGCGTCCGGATCAGGTAGGTGACGAAGAAGGGCGCGATGATGAACAGCAGCAGCAGGTTCTTCCACCGCCCGCCGTGGAACGCGATCCAATAGACGAGCGGGTAGCTGATCAGCAGCGCGGCGACGGTCGCGATGCCCGAGTAGAGGAAGGACCGCACCAGCTGCTCGTTGTAGCCCGTGATCGCGTCCCAGTAGTTGGAGAACTGCCAGGTGAAGCTGTAGCCCTCCTCGAAGGTGCCCGACTGCAAGGACTGGTAGCCGAGAAAGCCGAGCGGGACGAGGAAGAAGATCGCCAGCCAGGCAAGCCCCGGTGCAAGGAGCAGGGCCGGGGCCAGCCAGCGGTAGCGGTGGATCAGGGTCACGTTGCCTCGACTAGGCGCCCAGCAGCTTTTGCCATTGCTCGATGTAGGTCTGATTGTTCAGCGCCGCCGAGTCGAACTGGACGACGTTCGAGAGGACCTCGTCGTCGGGAAAGATAAGCGGGTTGTTGGCCGACTCCGGGTCGAGCTTCACCGCCTCTGCCTTGACGCCCTTCACCGACGAGATGTAGCCGCTGCCGACCGCGATCATGGCGGCGATCTTGGGGTCGTAGACGAAGTTCATGTACTCGGAAGCCGTCGGAACGCTGCCGTCGAGCGGGATGAACATGTTGTCGGTCCAGATGTCGCTCCCCTTCTCCGGCAGGTTCCAGCGGAGAGCCTTGTTCGCCGCGAGGCCCGTGGCCACATCGCCCGACCAGGAGACGGCCGCTGCGATGTTGCCCTTCTCCAGGTCGGCCACGTAGTCGTTGCCCGTGAAGCGGCGGATCTGGCCCGAGTCGACCGCCTTCTGGACCCGATCGTACGCTCGCGCCCAGCTGTCGTCGGTGACCTTGCTCGGGTCGTCGCCGTTCTCGAGCATGATCATGCTCATCGTGTCGGCCACCTCGCTGAGCAGCGTCACCTTGCCCTTGAACTTCCCATCCGTGAGCAGCTGCTCTGGCGTTGTGACGACCTCGCCGCCGCTCGCCTTCAGATTGGTCGCGATCCCGGTGATCCCCGACAGCCACGGGAGGCTGTAGCTGCGGTCCGGGTCGAACGGCGGGCTCTCCTGCGCAGGGATCAGGTTGGCAATGTTCGGGATCCGGTTCTTGTCCAGCTTCTCGACCCACTGCTTGCTGATGAGCAGGCCGGGGAAGCGCGAGTTGTCGGTCATGACGATGACGTCCCGGTCGATCCCGCGCCCCTGCGAGAGCGGCCCCTGGATCTTCCCGAAGTACGTGGCGTTGTCGTTGATGTCCTCGACGTAGTCGACCTTCACGCCCGTCTTCGCCGTGAACTCCTGCAGCGACGGGCTCTTCTTCTTGTTCTTCGGGTCGCGGTCGATGTAGAGCTGCCAGTTCGAGAAGCGAAGCGTGTCGGCGAGCTCCTGGCTGCCGCCCGTTGTCGTTCCGGTGGCATCGTCGCCGTCTCCCCCGCAAGCGGCGAGGAAGCCGGGTATCGAGATTGCAACTCCGCCCAGTGCTGCACGCCGCAGCAGCTCGGCACGGGTCAGAGCGTCGTTCATTCGTTCTCCTCCTCGGTCAGGTCGACCACGAACGCAGCGTCCGGGTCGAACGAGAGCTCGACGGCCGTGTCCTGCTCCGTGCGTTCCGGACCCGGCCTGGGTGTTCTGGGCGAAGACGCTGACCGGCCCGTCCGGCGTCTTCACGTTGTAGTGCGTGGCCACGCCCACGTATGAGCGGTCCACGATGCTGCCGCTGAGCCGGTTCCGGCCGTCCTGCGCCGGCTCGAGTCGGATTTTCTCCGGGCGGATCCCCACGGCAACGCGGGTCCCCCGCGGCGGAAGCTCCTCGCCGACGCGGAGGAGCACGCCGCTCTCGAGCCGCACGTCGCGGGGCCCCTCTACCGTCCCGCGCAGGAGGTTCGACGCGCCGAGAAAGCGGGCGACGAAGCTCGTACGCGGCCGCTCGTAGAGCTCCTCGGGCGCGCCGCGTTGCTCGATTCGGCCGCCGTTCATGACCGCGATCTCATCCGCCATCGTCATCGCTTCCTCCTGGTCGTGCGTGACGTGGACGAACGTGATCCCGATCTCGTGCTGGATCTGCTTGAGCGTCAGCTGCATCTGCTTCCGCAGCTTCAGGTCGAGGGCGCCGAGCGGCTCGTCCAGGAGCAGGACCTGGGGGTTGTTCACGAGCGCGCGCGCCAACGCAACGCGCTGCTGCTGGCCGCCCGAGAGCTGTCGCGGCTTCCGGTCGCCCATCCCGGCGAGGTCGACCATCCCGAGGATCTCGCGTACTCGGCCCTGGAGAGTCGACCCCTTGATCCCCTTGCGCCGCAGCCCGAAGGCGACGTTCTCGAAGATCGAGAGGTGGGGGAAAAGGGCGTAGCTCTGGAAGACGGTGTTCACGTCCCGCTTGTGCGGCGGGAGACCGGTGACCGGCTGGTCGCCCAGGTAGATCACGCCCTCGTCCGGCTCCTCGAAGCCGCCGATCATGCGCAGCGTCGTCGTCTTGCCGCACCCCGACGGGCCGAGGAGGGCGAAGAACGATCCGTGCGGGATCTCGAGCGTAATCCCGTCCACGGCGACGACGTCGTCGAAGCGCTTCGAGACCCGGTCGAGCCGGACATCGGCAACCGTCTGGCCAACGGTCGGCTGCACGTCCGGTGTGACCGTCACTGCTGACCTCCGTACGGGTACCACCAGTCCTTCGCCGCCAGTGACGTCTCGAGGTGCACGTGCTTCGTCTCCTGGAAGGCCTCGAGGCCTTCCTGTCCCAGCTCGCGCCCGAGGCCCGACTGCTTCATCCCGCCGAACGGCCCGGCGTCGTTGTCGGTCAGCGGGTCGTTGAACCAGACAGTGCCCGCCTTGATCTCGCGCATGCAGCGGAGGATCGTGTCGAGGTCCTTCGTATAGACGTTGCAGGCGAGGCCGAAACGCGTCGAGTTCGCGAGCTCGATCGCCTCGTCGAGCGTCGTGACCGGGACGAGCGGCGCAACCGGCCCGAAGGTCTCCTCGCGTAGGAGATCGGTCTCCGCGGGAGCGCCGGTCACGACGGTCGGGGCGTAGAAGTACCCGGTCCCGTTGCCGCCGTCTCCACCGCCCGTGACGATCTCCGCGCCTGCTGCGCGGGCGGCGTCCACCTGCGCTGCCACTCGTTCCCGCTGGCGGGCCGAGACGAGCGGTCCGATGTCCGTGCTCGGGTCGAGCGGATCGCCGAGGACGAGCGAGGTCGTGTAGTCGACGAACGCCTGCAGGTAGTCGTCGAACACCGACTCGAACACGTAGAAGCGCTCCGCTGAGGTGCACACCTGGCCGGCGTTCAGGAAGGCGGCCCACGCGCCGCCTTTCGCCGCGACGTCGATTGCGGGCGCCACGTCCGGGCAGACGATGAACGGGTCCTTGCCTCCAAGCTCGAGATTGATCCGGGCGACCCGCTCGGCCGCCACCTGCGCAATGCGCTTGCCCGTCTCGACCGAGCCGGTGAAAGCGATGCAGTCGACGCGCTCGTCGCCGACGATGGCTTCGCCGATCTCTCCGGCGCCGGCGAGGATGTTGACGACCCCGGCCGGCAGGTGGTCGAAGACCTCGGCGAGGGCGAGCGTTGACAACGGAGTCAGCTCGGACGGCTTGGCGATGACCGTGTTGCCGGCGGCGAGCGCGGGCGCCACCTTCCACGAGAGGAGCAGCAGCGGGTAGTTCCAGGGGACGATGCAGCCGACCACTCCCATCGGCTCCTTGAGCACGAGCGAGAGCTGCGTCGCTTCGATCGACGGGATCACCCGCCCGGCGAAGTTGCGTCCGATCTCGGCGTAGTAGTCGAACGCCGCCGCCGTCCAGCCGACCTCGTCCGAGTTCTCGATCCGGGGTTTGCCGCCCTCCTTCGTCATCAGCTCGGCGAGCACGTCGGTGCGTGCACGCAGGCGGGTCGCGACTTCGTGGAGCAGCTCGGCGCGCTCGATCGCAGGTGTCGCAGCCCACCCGCGCGCCGCTTCTCGGGCGGCGGCGATCGCGGCGTCGATCTGGTCGGCGGAGGGCAGCCCGACCGAGGCGATCTCGGTCTCGGTGTACGGGTTCTCGACGGAGAGCGGCTCGCCCTCGCCGGCGACCTGCTCACCGTTGATGAGCAGTCTGGTCTCAGCCATCGTTCGGTGGGACGGCGAGGACGGGGCGCTCCGAGATCTGCAGCAACTTGTGCGGAATCGAGCCGAGGATTGCGCCCCGAATCGGGCTCTCGCCCTGCGTCCCGACGACGATCATCCGCGCGTCGAGCGTGCGCCCGAGGTCACGCAGCGCTTCCGCCGGTCGCTCGGAGACGAGCGCCGTCTCGGCTTCGACGCCCTCGGCCCGCGCCCGCTCGAGCGCCTCGCTCGTCATTCGCTCTCCGATCTCATGGAGCGCCTCTCGATGCTCGGCGAACTCTTCACCCGCGACGCGTCCCGGAGGCTCGTACGCGTAGGCGATCACGAGCTTGTCGCCGAGCCTCTTGCAGAGCTCGAGCGCTTCGCGCAGTGCGCACCTCGCGCACCCCGAGCCGTCGTAGCCGAGCACGATGGTGGACACCTACGCGACCTGCTCCGGGTCGGCTGCCTCGAGCGGCCGGCGCGAGAAGAAGCGCTCGTGGCCCGCTAGCCGCCAGAGGATCAGGATGACAACTCCGAGGAGGAGGAAGCCGAGCCCGATCACGAGCGGGACGCCGAGCCCGAAGAGCTCCTGGCCCGTGTAGGACTCCTCCGGGTTCGCGAACAGGCGGATCGACTCCACGAACAGGTAGCCGAGCATGGCCGCCCCTAGGAGTGGTGCCAAGCCGATGAAGAGGAAGTTCTTGACCGAGCGCGTGAGTTCCCGCCGGTAGTAGACGACGCAGGCGATGCCGGACAGCGCGTAGTAGAACGCGATCATCAGCGCGAGCGCCGTGATCGTGTCGAAGAGGAAGTTCTCGCTGATGAAGTTCGCCGGCACGTACCAGGCGATCGCGAGCGCCGCGACCACGATTGTCGAGACGTGCGGCGTCCTGAATCGTGGATGAACCGCGGCGAGCGCCCGCGGCAGTGCCCCCGCGCGGGCCATCGAGAACGAGGTCCGGGACGAAGGGATGATCGTCGTCTGCGTCGAGGCGACGGCCGACGTCACGATCGCCAGGATCACGAGCTTGTCCCAGGGCGAGCCAAGCACGTCGCCGGCGAGCGTCCCGAAGATGCCCTCGTCGTCGTCGAATTCGGCGAGCGTCTCGAGGCCGGCGAAGGCGACGACCGCTGTGGCGACTGAGACGTAGGTCACGAGCAAGATCACGGTGCTGAGCACCGCCGCCAGCCCGGGCGCAGAGCGTGAGTCCTCTGTTTCCTCGGTCAGGTTCACCGCCGACTCCCAGCCCCAGTAGATGAAGACGCCAATCAGGAGCGCCGAGACGAGCGTCGCCCGGCTGTCGATCTCGAAGGGGTTGAGCCACGACCACGAGGGATCGATCGAGTCGGCGCTTGCGTCGCCGCCCCAGACTTTCGCCAGCGCGACGCCGGCGAACAGGAGAAGTGCTCCGACCTGGGCCAGGATCATCACGTTTTGCAGCCGCGCCGAGAGCTCGGTGCCGATCACGCAGATCGCGGTTAGCACGACGATGTAGGCGACGGCGAGGGCGGTGACCGCGACCTTCGAGCCGGCCGCGCCGTCCGCTCCGAAGAGCAGATACGTGTAGCGCGCGCCGACGTCGGCCAGTGAGCCCACGACGAGGATGCCCGTCGTGCAGACCGCCCAGCCGCCGATCCACCCGGGCCAGGGGCCGAGTGCTCGAGTCACCCAGGAGAAGGTCGTGCCCGCGTCCGGATCGGCCTTGTTCATGTAGTAGAAAGCCGTCGCGATGAAGAACATCGGGATGAACGAGGCCACCAGCGCCGCCGGCGCTTGGACGCCGACGATGACCACGATCGTCCCGATCACCGCGGCGAGCGAGTAGGCCGGTGCCGTCGACGCCAGCCCGATCGCGGTCGCGTCTAGGAAGCCGATCGCATCCGGCTTGAGGCCCTCTGCCTCATCGAGAGCCGCAGCTTCGTCCGCAGTAAACGTCGTGTCGGTCAAGTCAGTCCAGCTTGGCCATCACGTGTTTGATCTGGGTGTAGTCCTCGAGCGAGTACGCCGAGAGATCCTTGCCGTAGCCGGACTGCTTGAAGCCGCCATGCGGCATCTCCGAGACCAGCGGGATGTGGTCGTTGATCCACACGGTCCCGAACTCGAGCTTCCTTGAGGCGTTCAGCGCCCGCCCGATGTCGCGCGTGAAGACCGAGGCCGAGAGCCCATAGGGGACGTCGTTCGCCCAGGCGAGC
Organism: uncultured Actinomycetes bacterium; assembly: GCA_963752845.1. Taxonomy (GTDB): domain Bacteria; phylum Actinomycetota; class Thermoleophilia; order Gaiellales; family Gaiellaceae; genus JACDAN01. The sequence continues at coordinate 210,491 of CAVVZV010000005.1, forward strand.
GCCTGGTCGTCGTCGGCGAAGCGCTGGACGGTGACGACGGGCCCGAACACCTCTCGCTGCACGATCTCGTCGGTCTGGTCGACGTCGACGACGACTGTCGGCTTGACGAAGAAGCCACGGTCGCCGTTCGTCCCGCCGCCCGTCAGTACCTTCGCGCCCTTCGCCCGGTCGAGGAACCCGAGCACGCGGTCCTGCTGCGCCTTCGAGATCACCGGGCCCATCTCGACGTCGTCGCCCTCTGCCGGATCGCCGACGTGCAGCGATTCGACGGCCGGGACGAGCTCCTCGAGCAACTTGTCGTAGATCTTCGGCCCGGCCACGACGCGAGAGGCCGCCGTGCAATCCTGGCCCGAGTTCCAGTAGCCGGCGATCTTGATCGCCTCGGCGACCTGCGCCGGATCGGCGTCGTCGAAGACGATCACCGGCGCCTTGCCGCCGAGCTCGAGATGGACGCGCTTGAGCGTCTCGGCCGCAGCCTTGGCGACGTCCTTGCCAGTCGCGACGTCCCCGGTCAGCGAGACCATGCGGACGTCGGGGTGCCGGACGATGCCCGCGCCCACCGGCTCGCCGTCCCCGGTGATGACGTTGAGGACGCCGGGCGGAATCACGTCGGTTCCAAGCTGCGCGAACCGCAGCGTCGAGAGGGGCGTCTGCTCCGATGGCTTGAGGACGGAGACGTTGCCCGCCGCCAGCGCAGGTGCGAACTTCCAGACCGCCATCATGAGCGGGTAGTTCCACGGCGCGATCTGTCCCACGACGCCGATCGGCTCGCGGCGGATCCACGACGTGTAGCCCTCCATGTACTCGCCGGTCGCTCGGCCCTCGAGAATCCGCGCGGCGCCGGCGAAGAAGCGGATGTTGTCGGCGCAGACCGGCATCTCGTCACGCGCCGCAGCAAGCGGCTTGCCGACGTTCTGGGACTCGAGCTCAGCGAGCTCGTCGGTGTGCTCGTCGATCAGGTCGGCGAGCTTGAGCAGGACCTCGGCGCGCTCCGCCGGGGTCGACTCGCGCCACTCGGGCCACGCCTTCTTGGCGGCCTCGACAGCCCGGTCGACGTCCGCCTGCGTCCCCTGCGGGACCTCGGCGATCGTCTCGGCGGTCGCCGGGTTGATGATCTCGGCGGTGCCTCCGTCGACGGCGCCCACCCACTTGCCGCCGACGAGATTCTGGAGCTGTTGGACCGTGACGCTCATGCAAACCTCCTGATTACTAGAACTATCTCACTGGCGCGCCCCCGGCGGCGGCCGTTGCCCTCCCGCCGACGCCGGCCGGGTCGTGGGTCAGTCTCTGCGCGATCCAGACCGGGATCACCGACAACACGATCACCGCGACGGCGACGACGTTGATGATGGGAAGCTGCTGCGGGCGTTCGAGGTTCGTGAAGATCCAGATCGGGAGCGTTTGGTCGGGACCAGCCGTGAACGTTGTCACGATCACTTCGTCGAACGAGAGCGCGAACGCGAGCAGGGCTCCGGCGAGCAAGGCGGTCCGGAGCTGAGGGAAGGTGACGTAGCGGAACGTCTGCCAAGCGTCGGCGCCGAGGTCCGACGAGGCCTCCTCGAGCGATCCACCGGTGCGCCGCAGCCTTGCGATCACGTTGTTGTAGACGACGACGATGCAGAACGTGGCGTGGCCGACGACGATCGTGGCGAGCCCGAAGTCGAAGCCGAAGCGGACGAATGTCGCGTTCAGCGCCATCCCGGTCACGATCCCCGGCAGCGCGATCGGCAGGATGACGAGGAACGAGATCGTCTCCCGGCCGAAGAATCGGTACCGCGCAACCGCGAGCGAGGCAAGCGTGCCGAGCACGAGCGCTACAGCGGTTGCGGCCAAAGCCGCTTTGAGCGAGAGCAGGAGTGCGTCGCGTACCTGCTCGTCACGCCAGGCCTCGCCGAACCAAGCGGTCGTGTAACCGGAGATCGGCCAGCCCTGCGTGATGCTCTCGTTGAAGGCATAGAGCGCAATCACGAACAGGGGGATGTAGATGAATGCGAGCGTCGCCGCCGTCGCGAGCCGGAGGAGGGCGCCGCTCAAGGTCATAGGTTCTCGAACGCGCCGGCCCGCTTCGCCAGCACCAGGTAGACGACCATGATCAGTACCGGCACCGTCGCGAAGGCGGCGGCGAACGGGAGGTTGTTGGCGACGCCGACGTTCGTGTAGACAACGTTGCCGATGAAGTTCGTGTTGCCGACGATCTGCGGCGTGATGTAGTCGCCGAGCGTCAGCGAGAACGTGAAGATCGAGCCCGCGACGACGGCCGGGAAGACGAGCGGGAGCACGACCTTCCGGAAGGTACGGAAGCCCTTGGCGCCGAGATCCGCCGAGGCCTCCAGCACCGAGTTCGGGATCCGTTCGAGCCCGGCGTAGATGGGCAGGATCATGAAGGGGAGCCACAGGTACGAGAAGACGAGCCAGGTGCCGGTGGTCGTATAGCCCGGGCCCTCGAGACCGAGAGGCGCGAGCGCCCAGTTGAGGATCCCCTCACCGGCGAGGATCGTGCGCCAGGCGTAGACCTTGACGAGGTAGCTCGCCCAGAGCGGCGTCAGGATCGCGACGATCAGCAGGCCGCGGGTCCGGGGCGACGCGACGCGGGCCATGTAGTACGCGATCGGAAACGCCAGGACTGCGTCGGTCACGGTGACCGCGGCCGCCAGTCCGACCGTGCGCAGGGTGATACGGCGGTAGACGTCGTCCTCCCAGAGCGTGCGGAAGTTGTCCAGGCTGACGTCGTGGACGACCTCGGCGGTGAAGGGATCGAGCCGCCAGAGCGCAGCCGAGAACAGCACGACCAGCGAGCCCAGGTAAGCGATCCCGAGCCAACCGATCGGCGAGGCGAGCAGCGCCCCAAGCCGGATCCGGGGATGCCGGAAGAGAAAGGTCGAGAGCCGCCGCCCCGGGCCCTCCCGGGACGGCGGCTCCGCGTACGGGACCGTTCTCAGGGTCTACCCCTTGATCTCGGTCCAGGCTCGCGTCCACTCGGAGTAGTCCTTGCAGACGTCACCTCGATCGTCGCCGCAGTCGGCGACCGGTGTCTTCCAGTACGCGACCTTGTCGAAGTAGGCCTCGTCCTGGGCGTGGAAGAGCTCGCAATGGTTCTTCGCAGCGGTCAGGTTGCAGGCCGCGGCGTTGACCGGGGCCTCACCGAAGTACTCCGTCGCCATCGCGTTCGCCTTCGGCGAGATGATGTAGTTCATCCACATGTACATGCAGTTCGGGTGCTTGGCTTTGGACGAGATCATCCAGGTGTCCGACCAGCCGGTCGAGCCCTCCTCCGGCAGCGTTGCCTTGACCGGCACCGGCTGCTTGGCACCTGTCAGCTGATTCACCTGGTACTGCCAGGTCGTCCCGACGACGCTGTTCTTGTTCGTGAACGACTGAATTTGCTTGGCCGCGCTCGACCAGTACTCGCCGATGTTCGCCCGCTGCTTCTTCAGCAGGTCGACGGCAGCGTTGAACTGATCTTCATCCAGCTCGTACGGGTCCTCGATCTCGAGGTCGGGCTGGGTCGCCTTCAAATAGAGCGCCGCGTCGGCGATGTAGATCGGGCTGTCGTACGCTGTGATGTTGCCCTTGTACGGCGAGTTCTCGTCCCAGACGACGCTCCAGCTGGCGGGCGCGGGCTCGACGACGTCTGTGCGCCACATCAGCAGGTTCGCCCCGCGTCCGTGCGGGACGCCATACGACTGGCCGTCGACCGTGTTGTGCGCCTGGTCCTTCAGGCCCTCGAATACCTGGGCGTAGTTCTCGATCAGGTCGGTGTTCACCGGTGCGACATCACCGGCGGCGATCAGCCGCAGGGTCGCGTCGCCGGACGCAGAGACGCCGTCGTAATTGCCGCTCCGCATCAGCGTGACCATCTCGTCCGAGGTCGCGCCGACCTTCGAGTTGACCTTGCAGCCGGTCTGCTGCTCGAAGGGCGTCACCCAGTCCTTCTCCACGTAGCCGGCCCAGTTGATCAAGTCGACCCGGCCCTCGCCCGCGCCGATCGACTCGAGCATGTTCGCGGCCTCGGTCGTGGTCGTGCCGCCGGCCTCGTCGCCGTCGTCGTCTCCGCCACAGCTCGTCGCTGCCAGCAGCGCGACGACGACGTACACGGCGAGTCCGAGCCATCGTTTCTTGCTCATCCTTCCTCCGTCTCTCCCCCCGGATCGATTTCGTAGGTGTGCTCTGGACGCCACTCGAGGCGGACTGGACGTCCGCGCGCCTCGACGACGTCCGCCGAGGTGGTCTCGAGGTTCTGGCGGACGACGGAGAGGACACCGCCGTCCTCGAGCTCGACCACGTAGCGGGTGACCATCCCGACGTAGACGACCTCGCTGATGCGGCCGCGCTCGGAGACCGAGCCGGCCGCCGGCTCCTCGTTCTCGCCGAGGAGCCGGATCTTCTCCGGGCGAACGGTGAACCGCCGCCCGTTGCGCTCGAGGACGTTCGAGACGCCGACGAAGCCGGCGACGAACTCGCTCTCCGGCCGCTCGTAGACGTCGGCCGGCGTCCCCACCTGCTCGATGTGCCCGTCGCGGAAGACCGCGAGCCGGTCGCTCATCGTCAGCGCCTCCTCTTGGTCGTGCGTGACGTAGACGAACGTGATCCCGACTTCCTGCTGGATGCGCTTGAGCTCTAGCTGCATCTCCTGGCGCAGCTTCAGGTCGAGCGCGCCCAGCGGCTCGTCGAGCAGGAGGACTTGAGGGCGGTTGACGATCGCGCGGGCGAGCGCGACCCGCTGGCGCTGGCCGCCGGAGAGCTGCCCGGGCCGCCGGTCGCCGTGCCGCTGGAGCTGGACCATCTCGAGCGCCTCGCCCACCCGCTGCGTTCGCTCGGCTTTCCGCACCTTCTTGACCATCAGCCCGTAGGCCACGTTCTGCTCGACGGTCATGTGCGGGAAGAGCGCGTAGTCCTGGAAGACAGTGTTGACGTCGCGTGCGTAAGGCGGCCGGTTGGTCACGTCTTGTCCCTTGAGGAGGATCCGGCCGGCGTCCGGCCGCTCGAAGCCGGCGATCAGCCGCAGCGTCGTCGTCTTCCCCGAGCCGCTCGGCCCGAGCAGCGTGAAGAACTCGCCGGGGGCGATCGCGAGGTCGATCCCGTCGACGGCCGCGACGTCGCCGTAGCTGCGGTAAAGCGAGACCGCCTCGATGTCGGGGACGGTGGAGTCGGTCGGCGGACGCTCGCTAGGCCGCGCGGGAGCTTGCGTCGACAAGCGACTCCTCCAGCAACTCGAGCCCTTGAGCGAGATCGGGGTCGGAGATGACGATGGGGACGAGAATTCGGATCACGTTGCCGTACAGCCCGCACGAGAGCAGGATGAGACCCTTCTCGCGGGCGGCGGCCGTGACCGCATTCGCCAAGTCGGGCGTCTGCTCCTTCAGCTCGAACGCGAGCATCGGGCCGAGGCCGCGGACCTCGCCGATCGCTGCATGCCGCGCCGCGAGCAGCTCGAGCCGGGCGCGGATCGTCTCGCCGAGCTCGTTCGCGCGGGCGAGGAACTCCGGCTTCCGGACCTCCTCGAGCACGGCGATCGCAGCAACGCAGGCGAGCGGATTGCCCCCAAACGTACCGCCGAGGCCGCCGGGGTCGACGGCATCCATGATCTCCGCCCGGCCGGTGACCCCTCCGAGGGGGAGACCGCCGCCGAGCGACTTCGCCGACACGAGCAGGTCCGGCTCGACGCCGTACTGCTCGCTCGCCCAGACCGTGCCGGTCCGGCCGATGCCGCTCTGCACCTCGTCGGCCACGAGCAGGATCCCATGGCGCTCGAGGAGCTCCTGCAGCCGCCGTGGGAAGTCGGGCGGCATCGGGATGAAGCCGCCTTCGCCCTGCACGGGCTCGAGCACGGCGCAGGCGATCGTCTGCGGGTCGGCGTCCTCCTTGAACAGGCGCTCGACCGCGGCCATGGCGTCGTCGGACGAGACGCCGCGGTACGGGTACGGCGCCGGCGCGCGGTAGACCTCCGGCGCAAACGGCCCGAAGCCGCGCTTGTACGGCACGACCTTGCTCGTCATCGTCATCGTCATCAGCGTCCGGCCGTGAAAGGCGTGCTCGAAGACAAGCACCGCCGGCCTCCCCGTCGCGACACGGGCGATCTTGACGGCATTCTCGACCGCCTCGGCGCCGGTATTGACGAGCAGGCTGCGTTGGTCGGCGCCGCGGCAGGGCGAGAGCTCGTCCAGCAGGCGGCAGACCTCGATGTACGGCTCGTAGATCCCCACCATGAAGCACTGGTGGAGGAAGCGATCGGTCTGCTCGTGGATCGCGGCGGCGGCGAAGCCGTGGCCCGTGTTCTGGCAGCCGATGCCGCCGGCGAAGTCGATGTAGCTGCGTCCGTCGACGTCCTCGATCCGTGCGCCTTCGGCGCGGGCGACGACGAGCGGCGACGTCGAGATCCCGCGGGCGACGTAGCGTTCACGGGCCGAAAGCAGCGCCTCCGAACCCGTTCGCTCGCGCACCGACATGGCCAGGGAGCCTACTGAAACTTCCGTAATCTTCTCAATGTGTCCCTGCCAGTAATGCCGCCGAGCTTCTGGGTCGCGAGCCGAAGGCGCCGACTGGTCGGCGCCGACCAGAAGAGGTCGTACCGGCTTTGCCGGTGCGACCGTCTCAAGCCAGAGTGCGCACTCCGACGAGGCAAGGCTGGAGAGCCTTGGTGAGGAGGAGGGTGCGCTCTGGCGCCGCGTGATCGCGGGCCAGGAGCCGGCATGTATTGCTGGGAGGGGCACTAGTTGTGATTGCTGTTCTGGGGGCAGCCGGGACGATCGGGCGCAACGTTGCTCGGTTCCTGGAGAGCTGGGGCGCACCGCTCGTCCGGCGCGACGCCCGTCTCGAGGGAGAGGAGCTGGTCGACGCCTCGGACTCTGGGGCCGTCGCGGCGGCCCTGGACGGCTCCGCCGTCTGCGTGAATTGCGCCGACTACCGGCTGAACGCGTCGGTGATGCGCGGCGCGCTCGATGCCGGCGCGCACTACGTCGATCTCGGCGGGCTCTATCACGTCACGAAGCTCCAACTGGGGTTCGACGCCGAGTTCCGCGAGCGAGGCGTGGCCGCGCTCCTGGGCATGGGGTCGGCGCCCGGCAAGACCAACCTGCTGGCGAGCGCCGCGGTGGCGCGGCTGGAGGAAGAGCCACGGTCGCTGGAGATCTGGGCCGCGACTCGCGATCCTGCCGCCGCGGGCCACCCATTCCCGGCGCCGTACTCGGTTCGCACCCTGCTCGACGAGCTGAGCATGGCGCCGGTTGTCGTCGAGGACGGCCAGGCGCTGGAGGTGGAGCCGCTCTCCGGCGAGGCGACGCGGGTTCTGCCCGATCCGGTCGGACCGGCGACCGGGATCTACACGCTCCACTCCGAGCTGGCGACACTGCCGTCCGCTTTCCCGACGCTCGAGCGGGCGTCGTTCCGATTGTGTCTCTCGCCGGGGCTGCTGGAGAAGCTGCTCGCGCTCGAGGAGGGCGTGGAGCCGGAGCCCTACGAGCAGTCGGGCGAATCGGTGGCCGTGCACCTCGTCGACGTCGAGGGAGCGAGCCGGCGCGTTGTCGGCTGGACGCTCACGCGGGGTGGCTCAGCACGTTCGACCTCCGAGCCGGCGGCACGGGCCGCGGTCGAGCTGCTCGAGGGCCGGATGTCGTTTACGGGCGTTCGGCCGCCGGAAGGGGGAGTCTCGGATCCCGACGCCTTCCTCGCGTCGCTCGACACCGAGGTCTACTGGGAGGTCGCGTAGGCGACCCAGCGCCGGGCGCAGTCGCGATTTTCGCCCTCGTTGCGGATCGTCCAACGTGTCGAGCGTCGGCCTGCGGGCCGAGCGGGCTTGTCGTAGGCCGAGGCGATTCGCCGTGGCACGGTGATCTCCAGGCCGGGCTGGAGCGTGATTCGCACGAGCTCGACGGAATCGTGCGGCCTCGTTCCCGGCGGCGTGGGCGCCGCGATGACGTCGACATCGCGTCGACGAGCGATCGCCGCGAGATCCTCGCCCGCGTCGTAGGCGCGGACGTCGACCCGGCAACCCGTCTCCCGCTCGAAGTCCGTCACCTGCTCGACCAGGTCGGCCGGAGCGAGGATCCGGACTTCTTGTCGGGCTGATCCGTCCTCGCCACAGGCGGGGAGGAGCAGCAGAACCGCGGCGAGGGCGAGTCGGACGGCCATACTCAGCAGCATTGTGTCCACCTTCGCTCGACTCGCCGACCTGCCGCTGACGATCGAGGGCCAGCAGTTCGAGCGGTTGGAGCACCGAATCTCCGACGAGTTCACGCGCGTGACGACGATCGTCCACCTGCGTGGCGGCGGGGAGGAGGGCCTCGGCGAGGACGTCACCTACAACGGTGAGGATCACGAGCGGTTCGCCGGGACTGGCGCCGAGTTGCCGCTCGCCGGCGAATGGACGATCGAGTCGTTCTCGGGTCACCTCGACGGCCTAGAGCTCTGGCCGGAGCAACCGGGCATGGCCGCATTTCGCGACTACCGCCGTTGGGCGTTCGAGAGCGCGGCGCTCGATCTCGCCCTGCGGCAGCGAGGCGTGTCCCTGGCCGAGGCCGTGGATCGGGAGCCGCAGCCGCTCCGCTTCGTGGTCTCAATGCGCTGGGAGGAGGCGTCGATCGAGCCGGTACGGGGGCTGCTCGAGGTGCATCCGAGCACGCGGTTCAAGGTCGACCCGGTCGCCGGCTGGACGCCCGAGCTCATCGCCGAGCTTGCCGAGCTGGGTGTCGTCGACACTGCCGACCTCAAGGGCCAATACGAGGGAACGGTGGTCGACAATCCGCCGAATCCCGATCTGTACCGGTGGGTCGCCGAGGGTTTCCCGGACGCGTGGCTGGAGGATCCAGCGCTGACCGAGGAGACAGATGCGGTCTTGCGTCCCTATCGCGACCGGATCACATGGGATGCGCCGATCCACTCGGTCGCCGACATCGAGGCGCTCGTGTTCCCGCCGCTGACGATCAACGTCAAGCCTTCCCGCTTCGGATCCCTGCAACGGCTGTGCGAGACGTACGACTACTGCGCCGAGCACGGAATCGGCATCTACGGCGGCGGACAGTTCGAGCTCGGCGTGGGCCGCGGGCAGATCCAGTACCTCGCCTCGCTATTCCACCCGGACGCACCGAACGACGTCGCCCCGAGCGCGTACAACCTCACGCCGCTCGACCCGTCGTTGCCGGAGAGCCCGCTCGGGCCGGCGGCGGCGCCCACCGGCTTTCGCTGGGGATAGCCCGGCACACATCCGGCACAGGTCCGGCACACACTCGTGACGACTTGTCCGGTAGCGTCGTTGCCATGGCAGACATCACGACAGCCTGGGGCAAGGCGACGCTTGTCGACGAGGTGCGGTTGCGGCAGCGGGCCGGCGAGAAGCAGTTCGCCTCGCTCGTCCAGTTGCTCGAGGATGCGAAGGGCAACCGGCTCGTGCGCTTCGCGTACACCACCGACGGCGTAACCCGCCGTGGCCCGGTGACCCTGCGCGGAACGGACCTGGAGCGGCTCCGCAAGGCACTGGGCGATCACGAGGCGCTGGCGGCTGCGCTCCGCTTCGACGGTGCTTAGCCGGCAGCCGTTGCGGCGGGCCGGCCGGCGGCGGCCCCGCGGGCCGCCCGGACGAGGCTCCCGAGGATCACCGCTCCGTCCGTCGAGCCCAGCAGGGAATCGACCGCGTGCTCGGGATGCGGCATCAAGCCCATCACGTTGCCGAGCTCGTTGCAGACGGCCGCGATGGCGCCGATCGAGCCATTCGGGTTGTCCTCGTAGCGAAGGACGACCTGCCCGTCCGCCTCAACATGAGCGAGCAGGTCGGCGTCGGCGAACCAGCAGCCCTCGCCGTGCTTGATCGGAATCGTCAGTAGCTGCCCGAGTGAGCAGGCAGCAGTGAACGGCGTGTCGGTGCGCTCGACCCTCAGAACCACATCACGACAGATGAACGCGAGCGACGCGTTCGGCCGGAGCGTGCCCGGCAGGAGGCCGGCCTCGCAGAGGATCTGGAAGCCGTTGCAGATCCCGAGCACGAGCCCACCCTGCGCGGCGAACTCCGCGAGCGCCTTCACTGCCGGCGAGAACCGGGCGATCGCTCCGCAGCGTAGGTAGTCGCCGTAGGAGAACCCGCCGGGCAGCACGACGGCGGCGACCTCGGGGAGCCGCTCGTCCGCGTGCCAGACGGGGACGGCGTCCGCGCCGAGCTGCTCGAGCGCAAGCAGAGCATCCTGGTCGTCGTTCGAGCCGGGGAAGGTGATGACGGCGATCCGGGGGCGGAGGTCGCTCACGGTCGGATCTCGATCTCGTAGCTCTCGATCAGGGGGTTCGCCAAGAGCTGCTCGCACATCCGCTCGATCTCGCGTGCGGGCTGCCGCGGGGTCGCTCGCGTCTACCTCGAGGTCGACGACCCGGCCGATGCGCGCGTCGGCGACCGAAAAGCCGAGCTGGCGGAGGGAGCTTTCGACCGCTTCGCCCTGAGGGTCGAGAATGCCCGGCTTCGGGCGGACGAGAACCGTCGCCTTCACCGAAGCACCGACTCGGGGTCGTCGAGGTAGGCGTCGAACGATCCCTCGGTGAGCCGCTCGAAAGCCTCGACGTAGCGAGCCCGGGTCCCCGCGACGACATCCTCGGGCAGCTCGGGGCCGGGGTCAGTCTTGTCCCACCCCAGGCTCTCGCAGTAGTCGCGGACGAACTGCTTGTCGAAGGACGGCTGCGCCGCGCCCGGAGCGTACGAGTCAGCCGGCCAGAAGCGGGAGGAGTCCGGCGTGAACGCCTCGTCGGCGAGGACGAGCCGGCCCTCGTCGGCGATCCCGAACTCGAACTTCGTGTCCGCGATGATGATCCCGCGCTCGGCGGCGTAGTCCGAAGCGAATCGATAGAGCGCGAGCGAGGCGGCTTCGACCTCGGCCAGCCGCTCGACGCCGATGAGCCCAGCGGCCTGCTCTCGGGTGATGTTCTCGTCGTGCCCTGTCTCCGCCTTCGTCGCCGGCGTGAAGATCGGTTTGGCGAGCCGGTCTGATTCACGGAGGCCATCGGGCAGCTGGTGGCCGCAGACCTCGCCGCTCGCCTGATAGTCCTTCCAACCCGAGCCGGCGAGGTAGCCGCGCACGACGCACTCGATTGGCAGCATCTCGAGGCGGCGGCACTCGAGCGATCGCCCATCCGGCCTGAGGGCGAGCAGGTGGTTGGCGCACAAGTCTCGCCGGTCTGCGCGAACCAAAACGCGGACAGCCCGGTCAGGACACGCCCCTTGTCGGGGATCTCGGTGGGAAGGACAACGTCGAACGTCGAGATCCGGTCACTGGCGACGAGGAGCAAGCGGTCGCCGTCCAGCGCGTACAGCTCACGGACCTTCCCACTGCCAACGTGAATTCCGGCCTCAGGCATGAACAGGCTCCTCTCTTCGGGACAGGGCGTGCAAACGCTCGAACACAACGTCCACATGGCGCGAGTAGGCGGCGAGGTCGAAGACCTCCTCCAGCGCCGCGGGCTCGAGGGCGGACGAGATCTCCGAATCAGCGCGAACGAGCTCGGCGAAGTCCTGCTCCTCTTCCCAGGCGCGCATCGCAGCTCGCTGCACGAGCTCATACGCGCGTGCCCGCTCGAGCCCGCCTTCGACCAGCGCAAGTAGCAACCGCTGGCTGAAGTAGAGGCCGTGACTCGCATCGAGGTTCCGCCGCATCCGCTCCGGCCGGACGACCAGGCCGCTGACGAGCCACGTGAAGCGGTCGAGCATGTAGTCGAGTGCCAGGAAGGCATCGGGAATCACGACGCGCTCGGCCGAGGAATGCGAGATGTCACGCTCGTGCCACAACGCGACGTTCTCGAGGCCGACGACCGCCGCTGCGCGCACCACTCGGGCAAGTCCGCAGATTCGCTCGGCGACGACCGGGTTGCGCTTGTGCGGCATCGCCGACGACCCCTTCTGCCCGCGGCGGAACGGCTCCTCGACCTCCCGGACCTCTGTGCGCGCGAGGTGCCGGATCTCGACCGCGAAGCGCTCGAGCGAGGCGGCCGTCACGGCGAGCGCTGCGAGCAGCTCTGCGTGGCGGTCGCGCTGGATGATCTGGGTCGACGCCGCCGCCGGCTCGAGCCCCAGCCGCTCGCACGCGAGCCGCTCGACCTCCGGATCGGTCGTCGAGTAGGTCCCGACTGCGCCCGAGAGCTTGCCGACGCGGAGCCCCTCGAGCGCCGCCCACACGCGCGCACGGGCGCGATCGAGCTCGAACGCCCAGACCGCGAGCTTGAGGCCAAACGTGGTCGGCTCGGCGTGGACGCCGTGCGTTCGCCCGATCATCAGCGTCGCGCGATGCTGGTCGGCCTGCGCGATCACCGCAGCGAGGGCCGAGTCGATCCCCTCGAGCACCAGCGCTCCGGCCTCCCGGATCTGCAGCGAGAGGGCCGTGTCGAGCACGTCGGAGGAGGTCAGCCCGTAGTGGAACCACCGACCCACCGGGCCGAGTTCGTCAGCGACCGCGTCAGCGAAGGCGGCCAGGTCGTGCTGAGTGCGCTCCTCGATCTCCGCCACCCGCTCGGGCGTCGGCGGGACGGCACGGCGACGGATCTCGGCCGCCGCCTCGGCCGGCACGACTCCGACGGCGGCCCACCCGTCCAGCGCGGCGAGCTCGACGTCGAGCCAACGGGCCAGCCTCGCTTCGTCCGACCAGATGCTGGCCATGGCCGGGCGCGAGTACCTGGCGATCACCGGTTCGATTCTAGAGACGGCTCAGGCTAGAGATGCTGAGGCGGAAGCCCGCCGCCCTGCCCGAGGATTCGGGCCGCAAGCACCGCGGCGTTGCGGGCGCCGTCGATCGAGACGCACGCTACCGGCACTCCGGGCGGCATCTGGGCGATCGAGAGCAGCGCATCGAGCCCGTCACCGACGCTCTTGCTCGAGCGCAGCGGGACGCCGATCACCGGGAGCTCGGAGTAGGAGGCGACGACTCCCGGCAGCGCCGCGGCCATGCCGGCCCCGCAGATGATCACCCGCACTCCGCGGAGTGCCGCCGTCGACGCGTACTCGGCCACGCCGCGCGGATCGCGGTGGGCGGACAGGACGTGGAACTCGTACGAGATCCCGCGGTCGTCCAGCTCCTGAAGCGCCGGGTCCATCGCCTCGCGGTCGGACTCCGAGCCGACGAGGATGCCGACGAGCGGCGCCGCCTCGCCGAACTCCTCGAGGCCGGCGAACGGCTCGGTCTGTGTCTCAGGTTGCAACGTTCACCGCGCTCTCAGCGATGTCCCGCCGGAAGCGCATCCCCTCGAATGAGATCTCGCCCGCAAGCCTCGTACGCTCGCTCCCGCGCTTCTTCCACCGACGGTCCCAGGCCGGTGACGCCGAGCACCCGGCCGCCATTTGTGACCACCCGACCCTTGTGAATCGCGGTCCCTGCATGGAAGACGAGTGCGCCCTCCGCCTCCGCGTCCTCGATCCCTTCGATCGGCGTCCCGGAGTCGCCTCGCGCCGGGTAGTCGGCTGCGGCGATGACGACCGTGACCGCCGCCTCGTCTGAAACCGTGAGTGCGGAATGCGCCGCATCGCCTGCCGCGGCGCCCGCCATCGCACCCAGGAGGTCGCCCTCGAGCCGCGGGAGCAGCACTTGAGCCTCGGGATCGCCGAGACGGCAGTTGAACTCGAGCACCTTGGGGCCCGCATCCGTGAGCATCATCCCGGCGAAGAGCACCCCGACGAACGGCGTGCCCCGGTCGGCGAGCTCGCGCAGGACAGGGCGGTGGATCGTGTTGACCAGCTGCTCCGCGGTGGACTCATCGAGCCCGACAACCGGCGAGTACGCGCCCATCCCCCCGGTGTTCGGGCCTTCGTCGCCGTCGAACGCGCGCTTGTAGTCCTGCGCGGCCGGAAGGACGGTCGTGTGCAGACCGCTCGCGAGCGCGAACACCGACACCTCGTCCCCTTCGAGCAGCTCCTCGACGAGCCAGGTCTCGCCGAGTCGGGCCACCTCGCTGAGCGCCGCGTCGAGCTCGTCCCGATCTCGGCAGACAAAGACGCCCTTGCCCGCGGCCAGACCGTCCGCTTTGACAACGCAGGGCGCCTGCGCCTGTGCCATCGTCTCCGCAGTCGGAACACCGGCAGTCCGCATGACCTCCTTGGCGAAGCTCTTCGAGCCTTCGATCTGTGCGGCTTCCTTGCCGGGCCCGAAGACCGGGATCCCGGCATGGCGCAGCTCGTCGGCAACGCCCGCCACCAACGGCGCCTCCGGTCCGACGACGACCAGGTCGGCATTGAGGGAGTGCGCCAGGTCGAGCAGCCCCTCCGCGTCCTCGGCCCGCACCGGATGGCACTCGCCCAGGCGGGCGATTCCAGGATTGCCCGGCGCCGCGTGCAGCTCACTGAGGCGAGGGCTCTGGCTGAGCTTCCAGGCGAGCGCGTGCTCGCGCCCGCCCGCGCCGATCAGCAGCACCTTCACGGGCGGGCGATCGCCTCGAGCCCGCGCTGGGCGAGGACGTCTTCGCGGGCCCGGCCGGTGCCGATGAGGGAAACGTCGACCCCGAGCGCCCGCTCGATGTACTCGACGTAGCCACGCGCCGCCTCCGGCAGGCGCGAGACCTCGTCGACGCTGTCCAACGGCTCCTCCCACCCGGGCAGGACGTCGTAGATCGGCTCGGCGTGGTGGAAGTCGCTCTGATGGGCCGGGAATTCCTCGGTCTCGGTGCCGTTGGGAAGCCGGTAGGCGACGCACACCGGCAGCTCCGCGAAGCTCGAGAGGACGTCCAGCTTGGTCAGCGCGAGTGAGGTTAGACCGTTGACGCGGCAGGCGTAGCGCAGACCGACGAGGTCGAGCCAGCCGCAACGGCGCTGGCGGCCCGTCACCGTTCCGTATTCAGCGCCGAGCTCGCGCACCCGTTCCTGGTCCGGCCCCTGGATCTCGGTTGGGAACGGTCCCTCGCCGACGCGCGTGAGATAGGCCTTCGCGACGCCCAGCACGGCGTCGATCCGCCGCGGCCCGATCCCGACGCCCACCGCGGCGGCAGCAGCGATGGGGCTCGACGACGTGACGAACGGGTACGTGCCGTGATCGAGGTCGAGCAGCGTCCCTTGTGCCCCCTCGAACAGCACGAACCTCCCGTCACGAAGCGCCTGATCGACGAGCAGCGAGGTGTCGGCGATGTACGGGCGCAGCCGCTGGGCGTAGCTCTCGTACCGCCGCGAGACGTCCTCGAGCTCGAGCGGCTCCGCGCCGTAGACCTGCTCCAGCCAGTGGTTTTTCTCGGCGAGCGCGACCTCGATCTTCTGGCGGAGGATCTTCGGGTCGAAGAGATCCTGGACGCGGATGCCCAGGCGCGCGGCCTTGTCCCCGTACGCCGGCCCGATCCCACGCCTCGTCGTTCCGATCTGCAGCTTGCCGAGCCGCCGCTCGCTGGCGCGGTCGAGGGCGACGTGCCACGGCATGATCAGGTGGGCGTTGCCGGAGACGCGTACGCGCTCCGTCGACAGGCCGCGCGCCTCGAGGTCGTCGAGCTCTTCGATGAAGACCTGCGGGTCGATCACGCAGCCCGCGCCGAGTACGCACTCCTTACCCCACAGGATCCCCGAGGGCATGTGCCGGAACTTGTACGTCTCGCCGTCGGCGACGATCGTATGCCCCGCGTTAGGCCCGCCCTGGTAGCGGCAGACAACATCGGAGTGCTGCGCCAGCAGGTCGACGATCTTTCCCTTGCCCTCGTCACCCCACTGAGCGCCGACGATCACGGTCGCGGGCACGTTCGAGGAGTTTGCCCGACTCGTCGGCTACTCGTCGCGCGGGCCCATGATCCTTAGTGCAGCGTCGGCTCTGCGGAGCGTCCCTCGCGGATCAGCCGCACACGATGCCCGCGCTCGCAGGTTGCCCATCCGCGCTCGTCATCGAGCCCGAGCGTTCCCGACACGCGGGCGCCGAGCCAAGACTCCTCGAGCAGGTCGGCGAGCTGCTCTTCCCGACAGGCCTCGCACACAGCCGTGAACGAGGTCATCCGGCCGAGCAGCACCACCGTCTGCTCCGTCGCGAGCATCGCTACCCAGGGGCGAGATCCGCGAACTTCGCGTAGCGGTTCAGCCAGGCGAGCTTCTCGGTCCCGGTCGGCCCGTTCCGGTGCTTGGCAAGGTGGACCTCGGCGATCCCCTGGGCTTCGGTCTCGTCGTTGTAGTACTCGTCCCTATAGATAAAAAACACTAGATCGCTGTCTTGCTCGAGGCTCCCCGATTCGCGAAGGTCGGAAAGAATCGGGCGCTTGTCGTGGCGTTGCTCGACGGCCCGCGAGAGCTGCGACAGTGCCAGCACCGGGACGTCAAGGTCGCGCGCGAGGACTTTGAGCGACCGGGAGATCTGCGAGACCTCCTGCACCCGGTTCTCGACCGTCGACCCCGACGTCATCAGCTGGAGGTAGTCGACGATGATCAGGCTGAGGTTTGGTTCCTTCGACTTCAGCCGGCGCGACTTCGAGCGGATCTCCATCATCGTGATCGAGCCGGTGTCGTCGACGTAGATTGGGGCCTTGGCGAGCTTGTCGCAGGCGGCGGTCAGCCGCGGCCAGTCGTCGGCGCCGAGCTTCCCGTTACGAAGCCGCTGCGACTCGACCTTCGCCTCGCTGCACATCAGCCGCTGTGTCACCTCCGACTTCGACATCTCGAGGGTGAAGAGCGCGACCGGCAGCTCCCGGCGAACGCCGACGTTGGCCGCCATGCAGAGAGCGAGCCCGGATTTCCCCATACTGGGGCGCGCGGCCAGGATGATCAGGTTGCCCGGCTGGAAACCGGACGTCAGCCGATCGAGGTCGCGGAACCCAGAGGGGACGCCCGTCAGCTCTTCACCCGCCTCGTAGAGCGCCGTAATCCGCTCGAAGCTCTCCTTGAGCAGCGCCTCGATGTGCGCGAACTCGCTCGTGACCCGGCTCTGGGAGAGCTCGAAGATCAGCTGCTCGGCGCGGTCGACGAGATCGATCGTCTCGCCGGGCCGTTCCCACCCCAGCCGCGCGACCTCCTGGCCGGCGTGGATGAGACCGCGCAGCGTCGCCATCTCGCGGACGATGCGCGCGTAGTGCGCGGCGTTCGCGGTGGCGGGCACGAGCGCGGCGAGCTCGTGAATCCGTTCGCGGCCGCCCGCGTCGCCGAGCTCCCCGCGCTCCTCGAGCACGTCGATCAGCGTGATCGCATCGACTGGCTCGCCGCGCGCATACAGCGCCAGCGCAGCGCGGTAGACCTTCGCGTGGCTCTCCCGGTAGAAGTCGCCGGCGTCGAGGATCTCACTGACGGCCCCGATCGCGCCCGGGGAGAGCATCATCGAGCCGAGGACCGACTCCTCGGCGTCGAGATTCTGCGGCGGGACCGGGGCCGTCGGTGAGGTCTGGACGACCTGGGCAACCTGGGCGCTCACCGGTCCATTCATTCCGGTCCTCCGGCGCCGACGCAACCGCGTCGTCCCTTACTACTAGGGTTAAAAAGCGGGGCTGAGCAGGTAGAAGAACACATGTTCGGTCAGATTCTCCACGAATGACCGGACGTTGTCCCCAAGACGGCGCCGTTCGCGCCGACTGAACTTCCCGCTCCGAGCGGTCTTTTCGTGCACGCATCCCCAGGCTCTGGAAAAGCCTGTGGACGAATCGTCCCCGAATCGTTACGGCTCGGCGGGCGCCGACTCTTCTTCTGGCGCCGACTCTTCCTCTGGAGCCGGCTCGGGCTCCGCCGCTTCGGCCTCGAGCGCCTCGGCCTCCTCGATCCAGGTCTCCTCCTCGACCGCGCTCTCCGGCTCGGCCGCCGCGGCTTCCGCCGCTGCAGCCGCCGCAGCCTCCTCTTCGGCCCGCGCTGCGGCCTCCAGCGCCTCCATCTGCGCCAGGTCGCCGCCCTCCGGCACGACCTCCAGGCGCAGGGTCGCCTCGACGTCGGTGAAGACCGCGACGGGCACCTCGTAGCGCCCGACGCGCTTGATCGACTCGCCGAGCTCGACGTTCCGCCGGTCGACCCTGATCTTGTGATCGTCCCACAGCCGGTCGGCGATGTCCGTCGCCGTCACTGAGCCGAACAGGGAGCCGGTGGGGCCGCTTTTGGCGTCGAACCGGAGCACGGTCTGCTCGAGGCGGGCGGCGATGTCGCTCGCCTCCTCGTGCGTGCGGGCCTCCTGGCGCGCCCGAATCTCGTCGCGGCGGCGGAGATCCTCGAGCGCTCCCGGGCTGGCCGTCTCGGCCAGCTTGCGCGGGAGCAGGTAGTTCCGGGCATAGCCACGGGCGACGTCGACGACCTCACCGCGCAGCCCGACCTTGTCGACGTCCCTCAGGAGGATGACCTGCATCGCGTACCGATTAGGTGGTGGCGTAGGGGAGCAGCGCCATCTCGCGCGCCCGCTTGACCGCGAGCGCGACCTGCCGCTGGTGGCGGCGGCAGGCGCCGGTGATCCGCCGCGAGCGGATCTTGCCCTTCTCGGATACGAAGCGCCTGAGCTGGTTCACGTTCTTGTAGTCGACTTCCTCGACGTGATCGCGGCAGAACTGGCACGAGCGCCGCTTGATCGGGCCGGTCGGCGGCCCGCGGCGGCCGGTGCGCTGCTGCTCTCCTCTCCGCTTCGCCATCAGCGCACTCAGAAGGGGATGTCGTCGTCGGCGGCGGCGGCCGGGAAGTCGGCGCCTTCCTGTTGGGCGGCGGCGGGAACGAACTGCCGCTCGCCACTCTCGCCGTCGCCTCGCCCGCCGATGAACTGGACGGTGTCGGCGATGATCTCCACCGCTTGGCGCTTGGTGCCGTCCTGCGCTTCCCACTCGCGCCAGTCGAGCCGTCCGTCGACGGCGACGGCGCGGCCCTTCGAGAGGTACTGCGCGCAACTCTCGCCCTGGTTCCCCCAGACGGTGACGTCGAAGTAGTTCGGCTTGTCACCCCATTCGCCGGTCGAGGAGTCCTTCTGGCGCGTGTTGACGGCCAGCCGGAGCTTGCAGACGGCGGTTCCGCTCGGCGTGTGCCGGAGCTCGGGGTCCTTCGTCAGGTTCCCGACGAGAACGACGCGGTTGATGTTGGCCATGCCTTATTCCTCCTCTACGGCGACGGTTGCAGGCTCAGACGCATCCTGCCGGTCCTCGGGCGGCGACGCTACCGTCCCGCCAGGACGTCGCTCACTCCGACGGACGGCCATATGGCGCATGACCCCGTCCGTGATCTTGAGCACGCGAGACACCTCGTTGAGGGTGTCGGGCTCAGCCGAAAAGGTCAGGAGGTGGTAAGCGCCGTCGGTCTTGTGGTCAATCTCGTAGGCGAGCTTGCGGCGCCCCCAGACGTCGTGAGCGTCCCAGGCGCCGCCGCTGCGCTCGATCAGCTCGCGCGTGCGGGAGACGATCTCGGTCTGCCGTTCGTCGGGCAGCTCCGGATCGAGCATGAGCAGAATTTCGTAGGGCGCCACTGTCACCTTCCTTCGGTCTAGACGGCCACGCTGCGCGGCAGCAGGGCAGGAAGCGGCGGGCAGTGTAGCATCGGCCACGTGGACCGCCGCTTCGCCGTCCTGGGAGGGATTGCCGTGGCGGTCGCCGCCCTCTGGCGGACGATCAGGCGCCGGCCGCCGGGGTGGGTCGAGATCGAGCCCGTCGATCCTCGGGCGGATGAGCTACGTCAGCGGCTGGAGGAGGCGCGTCCCGTCGTCGACGAGCGCGAAGAGTTCGAAGCCGCCGAGACCACCGTCGACACGGTTGAGTCGGTGCCGGAGGATCCCGAGGCGCGACGCCGCGCCGTCCACGCGGAAGGCCGCTCAGTTGTGGACCGGATGAAAGGCAGCGACCCCGACAGCTAGCCCTCGGGCGACTCGCCACTGGTACGAGCTCGATCGGAGGAGCCTGCCTTCCCGCGGGTTCGTCATGAAGCCCGTCTCGGCCAGGACGACTGGTACGTCCGCCCAGTTGAATCCAGTCAGGTCGGAGCGGCTGACGAGGCCGAGATCCGGCGCTCCTGTCGCTTGGGTGAGCTTCGCCTGGATCGCCTTCGCCGCCCGCATGCTGGGCGCGTAGACGTCGTCGGTCCAGCCGCGGTGTCGCGCCGGGTAGAGGGTCGAGACGCCGCGCCGTGAGGGATCGGACGAGCCGTCCGCATGGATGCGAAGCATCAGCGCCGCGCCGCGCCGGTTGCAGAACTGCGCCCGCTCGATGTTCCCGCCTCGGAACGTCGGGCCTGTGCGAGTCATCGCAACGCGGTAGCCGCGGCGCAGCAGGAGCGTGCGCGTGCGGCGGGCGATCGCGAGCACGGCCTCGGTCTCCCCCGACGCGCCGCCGCCGTCCTTGATCTTCGTCACCTGCGATCCGGGCCCGATCGGTTCGCGCTGACGGCCGATCGCGGGCGGGGTTCCGTGCCCCGGGTCGATGCAGATGAGGGCGGCGGCGGCAAGCGTCTCCGCAAGCACGGGAAATGCTTACCGGATTCGCCGGCCTTACTGCGCCGGAAACGCCGCGCGATCCAGAGGCCAAGCTACCCTCCGCCGGGTGCCCTAGCGTGCAGACCGCCCGTGCTCAAACAATCCTCATCTGCGAAGACGATGAAAATCTGCGTCAACTCATTCGCGTCGTTCTCGACGGCCGCTACCGGTTCGTGGAGGCAGAGGACGGTCCCGAAGCGCTCGAGCTCGCGCTCAGGCTTCGACCTGATCTGATCATTCTCGACCTGATGCTGCCGGGCACGAGCGGGCTCGAGGTCCTCACCGAGCTGCGCGAGCAGCTGCCGGTCGGCGAGACTCGCGTGATCGTCATGAGCGCCTGGGGCCACGCCGACCAGGCTGCCCTCAGCGCCGGCGCGGACCGCTTCGTTCCCAAGCCGTTCGAGCCCGACGAGCTGACGGCGATCGTCAGCGAAGTGCTCGAAGAGGGCTGAGATGGGTGATGCCACGATCTCGCGCGTCCGGCTGCGCGATCTGACGCGTATGGGCCGCTCCCGCACCGTGCACGGCCCGCGCGCGGGCAGCCGCCCGGCGCGTCCGCTTCGCGACGCCGAGTCGTCACCGAGGCCCTACGGGCATCGGCAACGCCTCGCCGCCGCGCCCCCGAGCGGCCAGCTCGCGCCCCGAACCTGCGATCTCATGGCATCACCCATCTGAAATGCGGTCACTGTCACTCTCGGCGCGGATGCTCATCGCCAGCGCCGTTCTCGCACTTCTGGTTGCAGGCGTGTTCGCCGTCTTGATTCGGGCGGTCGACTCGCTGAACGACGCGACGCGTCAGGAGGCGCATGCCAAGGACGTGACGGCAGCGACGCTCAGGCTCGAGAAGCTCGTCCTCGACCTAGAGACCGGCATTCGCGGTTTCATCATCACCGGGAACGAGAGCGTTCTCAGGCCGTGGAACGAGGCTCTTGCCGAGCTCGACGGCCAGATCGAGGCCGTGCAGCGTCTCGCTGCAACGAATCCCGACCAACAGGGCCGCGCGCACGCGCTTGCAACCGAGATCCGCGCCTACGTGGAGGAGTATGCGCTACCGATCGTCGATATCGCACGCACGAATCCTTCCGCCGCACAGGACTTCGTCGCCAGGGCGGAGGGTCAACGCCGTGCAAATGACATTCGCGACCGTTTCACCCGCTTCCTTGCCGCTGAGAATGCGCTCGCGTCCGCGAGCGCGGCGTCAGCCAGCAGGCGGGCGGACCGCGCAACTGCGCTCGCGATTACCGGTCTCATCGGCTCCGCGCTGCTCATCGGCCTCTTCGGCATCTACCTCGCTCGCTCGACCGCCCGCCCGGTCCGTTCCGTGGCGACGGCCGCGAGCCGCCTAGCAGAGGGCGATTTCTCAGTGCGGCTCAAGCAAGGCGGGCCCGGGGAAGTAGGCGAGCTCACCACCGCGTTCAACCGGATGGCCGAGGAGCTGGAGCGGAGAGGGGCCGAGCTCCAAGCTCAGAACGCGAAGCTTCGGGAGAGTGAGCGCCTGAAGTCCGAGCTCGTGAGCATCGTGTCGCATGAGCTGCGGACACCGCTTGCCAGCGTGCTCGGCTTCACATCGCTCCTCCTGACGCGCGACATCAGCTCCGAGGATCAGCGGCGGTACCTCGAGATCATCGACTCACAGGGCCGGCGCCTTTCCTCGCTGCTCAACGACTTCCTCGACGTCGAGATGCTCGAGGAAGGCCGGCTCGAACTCGCGCGCGAGCTGGTCGACATGGGGAAGCTGCTCGACGAGCAGGTGCAGCTCTTCAAAGGCCAGAGCACGAAGCACGAGCTTGACCTCGCCCTGCCGGCGAAGCCGCTACCGGTGAGCGGTGACCCCAGGCGCCTGGCGCAGGTGGTCGCCAACCTGCTGTCGAATGCGATCAAGTATTCCCCGGAAGGAGGAACCGTGAAGGTCGTGGGCGAGCGAGACAACTCGTTCGTGCGGGTCAGCGTTCGAGACGAGGGGCTGGGCATTCCGGACGAGTTCCATCCGCGCGTGTTCGGGAAGTTCTTCCGCGGCGACGCGGGCCCTAGCGGGATTGAGGGGAGCGGCCTAGGATTAACAATTGCGCGTTCGGTCGTCGAGGCCCACGGTGGACGAATCGACTTCGAAAGCGCCAGTGGGGAGGGATCGACGTTTTGGCTCGAGCTACCGATCGCCGCGAACGATCGCTGATGTCGCGGCCCGGTGAAAGGAGTGGGGGGATGCGGCGCTTGTTCTACGCCTTCGTGATCGCCGTCGGCTTCTCGGCGCTCATGGTCCTGAACGGATGGAGCCTGAGCTCGAGCGCGGGCACAGGGCCTGCCACAGTCCGGATCACCAACCGCGAGATCAGCCGCGTGCGGG
Organism: uncultured Actinomycetes bacterium; assembly: GCA_963752845.1. Lineage (GTDB taxonomy): Bacteria > Actinomycetota > Thermoleophilia > Gaiellales > Gaiellaceae > JACDAN01. The sequence continues at coordinate 233,153 of CAVVZV010000005.1, forward strand.
TCGATTCGGGCAGGCCGGGGAGAGGGCCCGGCGACATGGAGATCATCCGCCAGAACCTGTTCAACAAGCGGATCAAGTCTCGGCCGATCGGGCACGCCGACTACGTATGTACGTTCGTCACCAAAGCGACCCGGCACTGTACGGCCACCTTCTTCCTGCCCAAAGGCAGGCTCGTGGCGGGCGGCTCGATCCGGTACCTGGAGCTCTACGAGCTCGCAGTTCTCGGTGGCACGAGGCTCTTCGACAACGCTCGCGGCACGCTGACCGTGATTCGAACGACCCGCAGGCCACGGAGGGACATCCTGCTCTTCCGCCTCACCGGCTAGTCGGGCCGTGTCCAGGGACAGTCCCTGGACACGGCCCGGTGAGACGTCCCGAGGCACCGCTTGCGGTGCCGCCGTCAGGATGGCGGGCTCTGCCCGGCATCCGTCTGCAATGACCGGTCGAAACCGTTAACTCGATTCGAAACGGCTTCACGGGATGAAGGCGAGGTCCTCGGGGACGATCGACGTCGGCGTCTCGAAGAAGGGCGCCGCTCCGTCGGGGTCGACCGTCGTTGCCCCGTCGCTCGTGAAGAACGTCGCGATCTGCTGCTGCGCCGCCAACGCGAAGGGCGCGGTGGCCGGGCTCGCCACGCTCGCAATGAACGAGTGCGGGTTCTTCGGCAAGGTCGGGTTTGCGGCGAAGGCCAGATCGTGGCGATACAGCGTCGCTTGGTCGGCGCACCCGCAGGCGCGGAGAATCGCCGAGGTCGTCGGGTTCGGCACGGTCTGGTCGCCGCGGGCGAACTGGAAGATCGCCGGCGCCTGTAGGTGGGGCGCGTAGGCGGCTGGATTGGCCGCCTGCTGCGCCCACTCCTGCCGGTCAATCAGCTCCTGGATCGCCGTCTCGTCAGGCGTCGCCGTTACCAGCGGCTGCCCGCGGAGCGGGATCGCCTCGTGGAAGTTCGTGAGGGTGGGGTTCGGGATCGCGTTATAGAGCGGCGGCGTCCTCGTCGCGAGGCCGATCCCCACGAGCGGCCGGAAGTTCGGCGACAGCCGTGCGATCTCGATGATCGGTCCGCCCGGCACATTTAGGACGCCGGCACGGAGATCTCGCTCCAGTCCCAGCAGCTGGGTTCCGTAGATGCCCCCGAAGGACTGGCCCGCGTAGTAGATGCGGGAGGAGCTGAGGTCGTCAGCCCCGTCGGCGTCGACGTCGACTCCGCCTCTCAACACCTTGACGAGCTGCATGAGGTCGACCACCGTTTGACGGAGACCGTCACGGTTCCCGACCAGGGCGTTAGCTCCCACCGCACTGACGCCTTCAGTCGAATCGATCGACCCGTTGCCGTCCTGGTCGATCCCGCGGCCGCCGAGCGGCAGCGTCACGGGCGACAGGCCGGCCCGGTTGACGGTGTAGGTGCCAAGCGGGCCTCCGCCGTGGCCGACGACGTTGATCGCAATCGTCGCGATGCCGTTCTGGGCAAACGTGCCCGCGAGCACCGGTGGGACACCGTTCTTCCAATCGGTGAACCCGTGCCCGAAGATCGCGACGGGCCAGCCACCTGACGGCGCCGAGCCCGTCGGGAGGAAGAGCGAGAACTGGACGTTGTTCGTCCCCTGTGGACGAGGCTTCCCGGTCCTGGTCCCGACCGCCGGGATGACCTTGGCCGCGGTCTCGTAGTCGGGCGAGTCGTAGGAGCCGAAGGCGATCGTGCCGACACCCGCGAGGAGCGGCAGGAACAACCCGCCCGTCGAGAACGCCGGCGCCGTGGAAATCTGCCGTTGCCAGGTAACCGACGTCACCGACGAGAACGGGAAGACGGTCCGCTCACCGGCGCTGCCGAGGACGAAGCTCGGCTCAACCTTGCGGAGCTGGCGTCTGATCTTGCTGGAGATCGAGCGGATCGATTGGGTTGTGAAGAGGCTCACCGCCGGGGCTTTGATCGGCACTCCGTCGGTGTCGCGAATGCCACGGGTGACGACGAGCAGGTAGGTAGTCGCCTCCCGGAGCTGCTCGTCGGTCTCGGCGTGCACCGTGTTCGTCGCCGGCTCCCAGACGATCTGGTTGATGCCGACGCGCCCGCCCGGTCCGATGAGGAAGACCGTCGAGCTCGAAACCGTCCTGACGTCGATCGGCCCGCTGAAGGGGATCGAGATCCGCGGTTGGATGTTGAACCCGTCGAGCTGATTCAGGACGTCGATGTCGGCGCAGTCGCTGGGACGCACCGCGCAGTCGGGCTTGGGCAGGTTGATGCGCAGGCCCGTCGCCTGCGTGTGATCTCGGACGGTGTAGCGGTTCGTCGGGAACGGCTGACCTACCTTGACCGTGGCCAGCGCGACTCCCGGAAGGACGAGGACGACGGCGAGTACGAGCAGCGCCGCAGTGGCGATCCTTGGCATGTGAGGCCCCCCTTTCAGACTGGGAGTTTGATTCCACCAATCTGAGGGCCGGAAACCTCCTCGATCAGCGCCGCAGCTCGAGCTCCTCGTCGGCCTGCTCGATCACCAATGGATCGTGGGTCGCGCAGACGATCGTGGTCCCGCCCTCTGTGACGAGGCGGGAGAGCAGCGCCCCGATCTCGACCGCGTTCGCTGCATCGAGCCGCGCCGTCGGCTCGTCCGCCAGCAGCAGCTTCGGTCGGGCTGCCACCGCTCTCGCGATCGCCACGCGCTGCCGCTCTCCCATCGAGAGCCGCGCCACCCGCTGGCCCGCGAGCTCGGCGAGGCCCACTGAGGCCAGCGCCTCCGTCGCGGCCGCTGCGGCGTCGGCCCGCGGCAGGCCGCGGGCGGCGAGTGTGAGCTCGACGTTCTCCTGCGCGCTCAGGAACGGCACGAGGCCTGCGTCCTGCCCCACCACCCCGAGCTGCGCTCTGCGAAGTGCCGCCCGGGCTGAGCGATCGAGGCTCGAGACCACCTCCCCGAGCACGACCACCTCGCCCTCGGACGGCAGCTCGAGGCCTGCGATGAGGTTGAGGAGCGTGCTCTTGCCCGAGCCCGAGGGGCCGGTGACGACCGTGAATCGACTCTCGCCGAGTCGCGCTGAGAAGTCGGCGAACACCTCGGTCGTGCGCCGTCCCGAGCCGAACAGCTTCCCGACCCGGCGGAGCTCGGCGACAGCCGCTCCCTGGGCGGGCAGACGACGCGGTTCGGCGGGTGCGTTCGCCGGCTCAGGTACCGCTTCGTCGCCGCTGATGACGATTTCGCTCCCCTCGATCCGGGCGCGGGCGCGGGTGACGATCCGGCTGCGGTGGAGAAAGTCCTCGGGCAGGCGAATCCAGCCACCTCGCCCGACGACGATCGACTCACGTTCGTCACCGTCCCGACCCGTCTCGCCGCTCACCCGCCCGTCCCGCACGTAGACGATCCGGTCGGCGATTGCGGTGGACGCCGGATCGTGGCTGACGACGATCGCGCTTGCCGATTCCGTGCGGACGACCCGCTCGATCAGGCGGTACACGTTCGCGGCGTTTTCCGAGTCGAGCTCGGCTGTCGGCTCGTCGGCGAGGAGGAGCCGGGGCCGTCGGCTCACGGAGGCGGCGACCGCGATCCGCTGCTGCTCGCCGCCCGAGAGCTCGAACGGGTGTGCCTGGCCGCGGTCGGCGAGGCCGACGACGTCGAGCAGGGCGTCGGCGCGCTCGAGCTGCCGGTCGCGAGCCGCGCCGGCGAGGCCGAGGGGGAGCGCGACCAGCTCGCGAGCTGTGAGCTCCGGAGCGAGCGCGGCCGAGTAGTGCTGGTCGGCATAGCCGACGAACCGGCCCCGGAAGTCGTCCAGCTTCCTCCTCCCGAGACGGCGGAGATCGACGCCGAGCACGTCGACCCTCCCGGAAGACGGTCGATCGAAGCCGGCGAGGATGCGCAGCATCGTCGTCTTCCCGGAGCCGCTCGGTCCGAAGACGACGACAATCTCCCCCTCGCGCACCGTGAAGGTGAGGCCCTGGAGCGCGGCTGAGCCTCCCTCCTCGGTCGGATAGACGCGGAAGACGTGATCAAGCTCGACGACGTGCGTCATCGCCCCTCACCGCTCCGGGCGGGGAGGGGCCCGGAGAACGCGCTCCGGGTCGCCGCCACCAGGGTCACGCCGAGCAAGACCGCCAGGCAGAGCAGGCCGATCGCGACCTCCGGCCACGCAACGTGCAGCCGCAACGGCGGCACCGGGTCGGCTCTGCCGGCGCCGACCGCCACGAGCTTGGTTATGACGGCCGTGAGCAACGCACCGACCGCGAGGCCGCAGAGGACGCCGAAGGTGGCAAGGCTCCCGATACGCAAGAGGAGCTGGCGGCGCAGCGTCGCGGGCGCCATCCCCTGTGACTCGAGGTCGAAGAAGTCGCCGGACTCGTCTCGCAGCTCGACCGAGACGACGAGAAGCACCGCGAGCACGGCAAGCAGGAGCGCGACGAGGCTGCCGGCCGCCAGCACGAGCACCGTCCCGCGGGCGAGCGGATCGTCCCGGAGCTCGGCCTCGAGCGCTCGCCGCGAGGTGACGGAGACCGCGCGTCCCGCCGGCCGCGCGCTCGAGGCTGCCCGAGAGCCCCGGCGGGCCCGAGATCCACGCCTCGTCCGCGACGGCTGAACCTGGAGCCGCGGCGCTGACCGCCGTCTCGAGCGCGCCCTCGTCCGCGACGACGAAGGGGCAGCGGAGCGTCGGGAAGAGCGACGCCCCCGCGACGATCTCCGCATTGACGACGCCCGGCCCGACCGAGAGCGGCACGACGCCGCCCACTCCCACACGGTCGACGAGCGAGTCGCACGCGACCACCCGGACGGGGCGGCCGTCCGTCGGCTGGCGCGGCCGGAGCCGGAACGCACGCTCGTTCGTGACCAAGTAGCGGATTGCAAGTGTCTTCGGCTCCGTCGACGCGGCGGGTGAGGACTCGGTCGCCGCGACCCACCGGCGGTAGTTCACGGGCACATGCCTCGACCCGCTCGGCGTCGAGACGCTCGGCTGCTCGATCGCCAGCCTGCCGACGGTGAAGACATCCGGCGCGGCGCCCTCGGCCGCCTCGGCGGCTGCATGGGCGGCGGAGAAGGACTCCGCCGGCGGCTGCTCGAGCGTGAGGCCAACGACCGTTCCCTCCCGTGCCTCGCGAGGGAGGCGGGCGCGGAGGAGGGTGCGTCCGCGCCGAGCTTCGCCGAGATCGAGGGCGAGGTAGTTGCCGCCCTTGGTGCGCACGTTCGCGATCACGACGAGCGAATCGCCCTGGACGGTGACAGGCAAGCGTGAGCTCCTCCGCGTCCGGCGGCAGCAGCGGCCCGACCGGTCGCAGCGGCTGCTCCGGAGCGATGCGGCGGGCAAGCTCCTCCTGATCTGCCGCGGCGAAGTCGTCGCGCCACCTGATTCGCTCTAACGCGTCACTGGGAATCCCGAGGACGTCGATCGTCTCCGCAAGATTGAGCGACGGCGCCTGGGCCGCTCGCCGGATCACCGGAACCGCATCGTGGCCCGCGTACGTCGCGCCGATGGACGGCTCGCTCGGCGCCCGGCCCGTGGCCGCCTTGCGGACCGTGTAGTCGAGCGGCACGGCGAAGGAGGCTTCGGCTCGCTCGCCCTCGAGCAGGGTCGATCGGTAGGTGGCGGCGAAGACGGCGAGCCCGACGCTGACCACGAGGAAGGCGACCGTGACGAGTTGCGTCCCGGGGTTGCGCGCGGCCGAGAGGAGGGCGAGCCGGAGCGAAGGCCGAGCCCGCGGGGCCAATCGCTCGGCCAGGCGGAACACCGGTCCAGTCAGGCGGGCGGCGAGGATCGCGCCGGTCACGATTAGGAGGCCGGGAACGAGCAGCAGGACGACCCCAGTGCCTCGGTCGCGGGCTAGCGCCTCCGCGTCGGTCTGCCCCACGGCGAGGGCGACGGCGACGGCGAGGAGCGCGGCGCCGGCGGCGGCATCAACGACGGACAGACCCCGGCCGCGGACCTGAACCGGCCGCGCCCGCATCGTCGCAAACAGGATCAGCACCGCGAGCGCAGCGAGCAAGGCTCCAAGGGTCAGGCCGGTCGACGAGAGAATCGTGCGCTCGAGGAGCGGCCTCACCGGCGTATCGGTCGCGGCGGCGAGCCCGGCGGCCGCCACAGCGCCCACTGCCCAGCCTAAGACCGTCGCGGGCACAACGATCGCGGTCGCCTCCGCGGCGGCGAGCAGATCGGTCTGCCAGCGCCTGGCGCCGAAGCGTCGCAGCCGGCGCGAGGCCGCACGCGCGCTCGAGCGGAGGCTCGAGGCCGCCACGAGTGCGAAGACGAGGAACAGCACCGCACACTCGGCGCCGACAAGCAGCAAGCGGCGGTAAGCGACGCGCGCGTCGAGCGCGACATCGTCGAGCGAGTCGACCGGAGCGCTCAGGCCGAAGCGGAACGATGCGGCCTGCAAGTCAGTGCGGGCGCGTGTGAGTTCTTGCTCGAGCTCGTCCAGCGTCCACGCCGTCGGCCGGGCAGACGCAAGCGGGGCCGACCACGTGTAGCTGCGGAATGCCGCTTGAAGTGCCGGCAGCCGGGCAGTACCCGCCACGCCCTCGGCGACCTGCGGTCGAACCCCGGCCGTCGTGGCTCGGAGCAATCGACGTAGAGGCGTTCCAGGACGTGGGTCCGCGACGCCGACGACCGGCAAGCCCCGGATCCTGGGGATCGGGCCGTTACCGACGGCGACGGTTTCGCAGCGCGTGGGCGTGCAGGGCCGCGGAAGCCGGCCGCGGCGGATGACGAGCGACTTTGCGAGGCCGTCGGCCGCCGCGAGACTGACAACCTGGCCCTCGATCGGTGTGTTGCGGTAGACGAGCGTCCTCTCTCCGGACGTGAGTCCGACCGAGCCGAGCGCCGCGCGCGCTCGCCGGTCGAGGGCATCCGGGCTTTCCGAGGGCGAGCTGCTGAGCCCCACCCACGTGACCTCGACGTCCCGCTCGCCCGGAGGGAGCTCGTCGATCGCGTCGGCCACGGCGCGGTTCTCGACGATTGCGCTCGCTGCGAATGCGGCCGCAAGCGCGCACGCGGCCAGAGCGACGCCGAGAGCCGCGATCAATAGCGATCGACGGGCTGCGGTTACGCGCCGCGCCGCGAACTGAAGCGGGAAGAGGATCCTCCGGGCCAACATCGAGCGATCCATTTCAGCGGAAAGTGCGTTGCGGCACAGTTGTTCCGCGCGCCTTCACGCCTCGAAGACGAAAGGCGGGCGTCTGCACGGTCCCGCCCGAGAGCCGGGCCGACCACGGGCTCCGCCTATCGACTGGAAACTCCGGCGTCAGAGGAGAACACTGTTGAGAGGTTTGAACACGCCGGCTGAGCCGCACGAGGCCCTGACTGCGGCGGGCTTTGCCGACGAGCGCCCGGGCACGACGCCCTTCGTCGGTCGCGAGCAGCAGCTCGCCGCGCTCGCTGCTGCGCTCGGTGAGGCACGCGACGAGCGCACCTGCAGCCTCGTCACCGTCATTGGGCCGGCCGGAATTGGCAAGTCGCGCCTCGTTCGGGAGTTCACGCGCACGCTGCGCGAGGACGCGACCGTGGTCGTCGGCCGTTGCCTCTCCTACGGGGAAGGGATCACGTACCGACCCCTGGCCGAGATCGTTCGACAGCTCGGCCCGGATCCAGCGGCCCGGGTCGCCGAGCTGCTGGAGGGGGATGTGCAAGCCGAGCCTGTGACGCGCGTCGTGCTCGGGACGATCGGCCTTGCCGAGACCGCGGAGGGCTCCGACGACACGTTCTGGGCGTTCCGCCGGCTCTTCGAGGCGCTCGCGCGCGAGCGGACGCTCGTGGCCGTTTTCGAGGATCTGCATTGGGCCGAGCCAACCCTGCTCGACCTGCTCGAGTCTGTGGCGGCCTTCTCCGGCGGGGCTCCGATCGTGCTCCTCTGCCTGGCCCGACCCGAGCTGCTCGAGCGGAGGCCGGAGTGGGTGGTACCTAGTCCTGGCCGAATCGGTCTTCCACTCGAGCCGCTGTCTGAACCTGAGGCGAGAGCGATGATCGGCACGCTCGAGCCGGAGCTGGACGAGGAGGCCTTCGAGCGGATCGTCGAGAGGGCCGAAGGCAATCCGCTCTTTCTCGAGCAGCTCGTGGCTGCTCTTCGCGAGGGCGCCGAGCCGAAGGTGCCCGCGACGGTCCAGGCCCTGCTCGCGGCGCGGATCGGCCGTCTTGCCCCGGCCGAGCGCAGCCTGCTCGTACGCGCTTCGGTGGAGGGCCGAACGTTTCACCGAGGCGCGGTGGCCAACCTGCTCCGCAAGTCCGAACGAGGCCAGATCGGATCGGTGCTCATGTCGCTCGTCCGTAAGCAGCTGATCCGTCCCAGTCAGCCCGAGTTCGCAGGGGAGGACGCGTTCCGCTTCACCCACGTGCTGATTCGCGACGAGGCATACGAGTCGCTACCGAAGCAGGTTCGGGCCGAGCTCCACGAGCAGGTCGCCGCCTGGCTCGACCAGAAGCCCGAGAGCGAAGACGAGATCGTCGGCTACCACCTCGAGCAGGCGTATCGGCTCCGCGAGCAGCTCCATCGAATCGACGGTCACGCGCGGCAGCTCGCCGAGCGCGCAGGCGAGCGGCTCGCCGCCGCTGGCCAGAGGGCCTCGGCCCGGGACGACGCTCGGGGCGCAGTCAACCTGCTCGAGCGCGCAACGTCGCTTCTCCCTGACAGCCGGCCGGAGAAAGGAACCGCCCTCGTAGTTCTTGGGCGCTCGCTCGAGCAGACGGGCGACTACGCTCGACGCCAGCAGGTCGCCGACGAGGCGATCAAGCTCGCCCGCGCGACGGACGACCGCGTGCTCGAATGGCGAGCGCGGCTCGTTCCGATGTTCTTCATCCGCGGGCAGAAGCGGGCCCGGACGTGGGCCGAGATCGAGGCCGAGCTGACACAGGCGGTCTCGGAGTTGGAGCCGCTCGGCGCCGACGACGCTCTTTACGAGGCGTGGATCGATCTCGGCCGGCTGCACTTGAACCTCAGCCAAAACCAGGCAGCAGAGGAAGCGTTCACGAATGCGCTTCAGCATGCGGAGCGGACCGGCGACGAACGCGCGATCACCTTCGCCGAGAGCATCCGGGGCCTCGCATTGCTCCTTGGCCCCACTCCGCTCCCCGAGTTCATCGGCCAGGTAGAGGAACTGCTCCTCCGGGCAGGCGGAAGGCCGTCCGACGAGTGGGGGCCCTTGTGCCTGCTTGCCGTGGCCCACGCCCTTGCCGGGCGCTTTCAGGAAGCGCGCGACCTCGCGGGGCGAGGTCTTGCGATCCTGGAGGAGCTTGGCCAATGGGGACGGGTAGCGGGCTTCGCGCTGCCGTTTCAGGCTTGGATCGAGGAGCTCGCCGGTAAGCCGGCCGAAGCTGAGCGTCTCCTGCGCCGGTCGCTCGAGCTCCTGACTGCGTCCGGGGACGAGCAGAGCTCGCCCAACACGATGTGTCGGCTCGCCGAGGCCGTCTACGAGCAGGGGCGCTACGACGAGGCCGAGGCGCTGGCACTATCGGGCGAGAAGGCTGCTGCCGAGGACGACCAGGATGTGGCCGCCCTCTCCGCCTATGTGCGGGCCGTCGTCCTCGTCCGGCGGGGTCAGCTCGAGGAGGCGGAGGAACTCGCGCGCAGGGCGCTCGCGCTCGCCGAGCACTCGGACAGCCTTGTGGAAGGCGGGGAGTTCCACTTGCGGCTCGCCGAGGTCCTGCGCTCGGCGGGGAAGGACGCCGAGGCAGCCGATGAGGCCCGGACGGCGGTCGAGCTGTTCGAGCGCAAGGGCGCCGTCGCGCTGGCCGAGCGTGCGCGCCGGTTGCTGGAGTCGCAGCCTGATGAGGAACGAGCTCGCAGGACGGTCACGGTCGTCTTCGCCGACCTGGTCGACTCGACGACGCTCGGAGAGCGGCTCGATCCCGAGTCGCTCCACGGCGTGCTCGCCCGGTACTCGGAGCAATCTCGAGCGGCACTCGAAAGCCATGGTGGCACCGTCGAGAAGTTCATCGGCGACGCCGTCGTGGGGGTCTTCGGGCTCACCGAGCTGCACGAGGACGACGCGGTGCGCGCCGTGCGGGCCGCTCTCGAGCTTCGGCAGGCGGTCGAGGCCCTCAGCGCCGAGGTGGCGCGTGACTCGGGCGTCGAGATCGGCGTCCGGATCGGCGTGAACACCGGCGAGGTGTTCGTGGGCGCGGGCGGGCGCCGCGAGCAGTTCGCGACCGGCGATGCGGTCAACGTCGCCGCCAGGCTCGAGCAGGCGGCGGGCGACGGCGAGATACTGCTCGGCGAGCAGGCGTACCGACTGGTCGAGCGCCTGGTCCGCGCCGAGCCGCTAGACCCGCTGCCAGTGAAGGGCCGCGCCGCAAAGGTACGAGCCTGGCGGCTGCAGGAACTGGACGGCGACGAGCGCCTGAGGCCAGCGCCGCCGGTCGAAGTGATCCAGCCGAGCCCGACTCGGCCGTTCGTGGGTCGAATGAAGGAGCTGCACGAGCTCCGGTCCACGCTCGAGGAGGCGAGTTCCGGCCACGGCTCTCTCGTGCTCGTCACCGGCGAGCCGGGCATCGGCAAGACCAGGCTGATGCAGGAGTTCGCAGGCACAGCTTCCGACCAGGGCTGGCATGTCGTGGTCGGACGTTGCTGGGAGGAGGGCGGCGCACCGCCGTACTGGCCGTGGATCCAGGTCGTGCGGGCGGCAGGCGGCGAGTTCGAACGGCTTGCGGAACCGCCGTCTGACAGCTTCGCAGCGCCGAGCGCCGATCCCGAGAGCGTGCGCTTCCGGCTCTTTGACGCCGTGACGCGGTACCTGGTCGAGACCGCCCGTGACCGTCCCCTTGTCATAGTCGTCGACGACCTTCACGCCGCCGATGCGCCGTCGCTGCTACTGCTCAGCTTCCTCGGCGGAGCGATCGCAGACTCGCGCCTGCTCGTCCTCGGCTCGTACCGCGAAGGCGAAAGGCGCGTCCACGAGCTGGCGACCCTGTTCGGCGAGTTGGTTCGGGTGGGCCGGCGAGTCTCGCTTCGCGGACTGAGCACCGACGAGGTGGAGGCCTACGTCGCGCGTGTGGCGGGAGACGCCTCACGGCCCGACGCGGCGAAGCTCCACGCGATCACAGGTGGGAACCCCTTCTTCCTCGGCGAGGTGATGCGCCTCCTCGCGGCCGGTGGGTTGGTCGGCGAGGCGGCCGAGGCCGTCAGGGATCCAATGCTTCGCGTGCCCGAGGAGGTGCGAAGCCTCATCCGCCGTCGCGTCGCCGGCCTCTCACACGAGGCGATCTCCTCGCTGGACGTTGCTGCCGTCATCGGCCGCGAGTTCGACTTCCGCGTGCTCGAGCGCACGAGTCGACTGCGCCCGGCGCGGCTCCTCGATGTCGTCGCCGAGGCGGTCGAGACGGGCATCGTTCTGGAAGGCCCGGCGACGGGGCGGTACACGTTCGTGCACGAGCTCGTTCGCGAGACCCTGTACGAAGACCTCCCGCCGAGCCGGCGCCTCGAGCTGCACCTGCTGATCGGGCGGGTCCTCGAAGAGCTCAGCCGAGGCGAGCCCGACCCGCCGCTGACGGAGATCGCTCACCATCTTGCCCTCGCTGCCCCGCTGGGCGACGTCGAGGAAGCCTGTGACTACCTCCTCCGCGCCGGCGACCGCGCGTCCGGCCTGCTGGCGTACGAGGAGGCTGCGGCGCATTACCGTCGTGCGCTCGAGCTGCTCGGCACGGCGGAGGAGCCGTCGGCGGAGCGCCGCTGCGAGCTGCTCCTGCGGCTGGGCGACGCCAACTGGCGCGCCGGCGATGCCGGCGCGGCGCGTGCGAGCTACGAGGAGGCGACCGAGGTTGCGCGCCATCTCGGAGCCGGCGAGCTACTCGCCCGCGCCGCGCTCGGGTACGTGACTGCGCTCGGCGGATTCATCCTCTTCGCTCGGTTCGAGGCCGGGACGACCGGCGTCGGGCTCCTGCAGGAGGCGCTCGCTGCGATTCCCGAGACCGACAGTGCGCTCCGGGTCCAGTTGCTCGCCCGCCTCGCCGCAGAGCTGTGCGCAGCACGCGAACCGGTCGAGCGCCGCCTTGCTTTCAGCGAGCAAGCCATCGAGGTGGCGCGGCGACTCGACGATCCAGAAGCGCTCGTCACCGCTCTCCACTCGCGCTACTGGGCGCTGACGACGCCCGAGTTGGTGCAGGAGCGCCTCGCACACACCGAAGAGATGGTCCGGGTGGCGCGCGAGACCGCCAACATCGAGACGGAGTTCCTCGCGCACAACGCTCGTTTCCACTGCTTCCTCGAGCTCTGCGACGGGCGCGCACTGGACGCGGAGATCGAGGCGATCGGCCAGTTCGCCGAGCGCACGCAACAGCCCTTCTACCGGTGGCATTCCACGTGCTTACGCGCCATCCGTGCGACGCTCGACGGCCGCTTCGCCGACGCCTAGCGACTCGCCGGCGAGGCGCTCGAGATCGGCAGGCTTCGCCAGAGCGAGTATCCGGCCTACGTCTTCGAGTACGCCCAGCAATTCAGCATCGCTTGGGCGCGAGGCCTGATGCACGAGCTCTGGCCCCGAATCGAGGGCCATTCGGAGCGCTACCGGTGGATCCCCCGGTGGCGGGACGCGTTCGCCGCAGCCGAGCTCGCTGACCAGAATGCGGCCCGCGCGGAGGTGGAGCGCTATGCGGGGCGGGACTTCACCGACCTGTCCCGGGACGGCCTGTGGATCATCCACGTCTGTTCGCTCGCCGAGGCATGTGTGCTGGTCGGCGACGTCCGACGCGGCGAGCAGCTGTACGACCTCCTCCTCCCTCACGCCGACCAAAACGCGGTGTCGTACACGCAGCAGCCGTTCGGACCTGTCGCACTGCGCCTTGGGATGCTCGCGACCATGTTCGAACGCTGGGAGGACGCGGAGGGCCACTTCGTGACGGCAATCGGGCGCTGCGAGCTGCTCGGCGCCCGGGCGATCCGTGCCCGTGTCTTCTACGAGCATGCGCGGATGCTGCTGGCCCGTGGAGCAGCGGGCGACCAGTCCCATGCCGCCGCGTTGCTGGACGACGCAGCGCGCGTCTGCGAGGAGCTCGACATGCCGGGGCTCCTCGAGCGGATCTCGGCTCTGCCTCGGTCGAAGCAACAGGCGCCGGCGGCGAGCTTCCGTCGGGAAGGTGAGTTCTGGACGATTGCCTATGCGGGCGAGACCTTCCGGCTGCGGGACGTCAAAGGGCTCCGCTACCTCGCCTTCCTGCTCGGATCACCGGGCAAGGAAATCCATGCGCTCGAGCTTGCCCAGGCGGTGGAGGGCGCACCGGGCCGCGTCGCGCCGAGCCTGGCCGAGCCCGTGCTCGACGCGCAGGCGAAGGAGTCGTACCGCCGCCGCCTTCAGGAGCTCGGCGAGGATCTCCAGGAGGCACGGGACTGGAGCGATATCGAGCGGGCCGCCCGGATCGAGGCCGAGATCGACGCCGTCACCGACGAGCTGGCCCACGCCGCGGGTCTCGGCGGCCGCGACCGTCAGCTCGCCTCACCCGCAGAGCGGGCGCGGGTGAGCGTGACGAAGGCGATCCGGTCAGCCATCAAGGCGATCGAGCGCCAGAGCCCCAAGCTAGGTGACCACCTGAGCACCTCGATCCGCACCGGCCAGTTCTGCTCCTACGCGCCGCCGGGCGAAGAGCCCCCTGCGTGGACGTTTTAGGCGGCACAACTGTTCCGCGTCTCTTCACGCCCTCTGATTGGGGCGGGGCAAAGACGCCGGCTCACGCTTGGGAGTAAGGATCGCGCAGAGGGAGTCGCTGACCGAAAAACGAGAAACAGAAGGAGGGGAAATGACCCAAGCACAGCAGGTCGTCCAGAAAGAGGGCACCGTCTACTCGCTCCAGGGCTCGCTGCTCGAGGCGTGCTCGTGTGGCGTGGCGTGCCCGTGTTGGATCGGCGAGGATCCGGACGGCGGCGAGTGCTACGCGATCGTCGCCTACCACATCGACACCGGCGAGATCAGCGGCCTCGACGTCTCGGACCTCAGTCTCGTGATCGTCGCCCACATACCCGGGAACATCCTCGCCGGGAACTGGGAGGTTGTGGTGCTCGTCGACGACCGCGCGACGGACGAGCAGCGCGAGGCCGTCCTGGCTGCGTTCACGGGCAAGCTCGGAGGCCCGCTCACCGACGTCTATCAGCTGATCGGAACGGTCAAGGGAGTGGAGACCGTGCCGATTCGGCACTCCGTAACCGACGGCGCGGGAACGCTCGAGGTCCCCGGAGTGATCGAGGCCGACATGGAGCCCTACCGCGGCCCGGACGGCTCTGTGACCACGTTGCAGAACTCCGTTTTCTCGACCGTCCCAGGCTCGCCGGCGTGGGTAGCCAAGGCAGGGAAGAACCGGGTCAGCCTGCCCCAGTACGGCCTCTCGTGGGAGTACGAGGGAAGGAACGCGATCCAGGCCGACTGGTCGATCGAGTACGCCGCATGACAGCGTTCGCGTACGTTGCCCGGAGAGTCGGCCCGCCCGAGATCCTGGCGTTCATCGCGGGGGCGTGGCTGCTCGCCGTTGTTGCACAGCAGGCCGGCGCGTCGGGCACGGTGCGGCACGGCGAGCTGATCGAGGGCGGAATGCCGCTCTGGTTTGCCCTAGCACTGTTTCTGCTTGCCTGGCAGGCGATGATCGCGGCGATGATGCTGCCGTCGAGCCTGCCGTTCATTCGCTTGTTCGGGCGGGCGTCGTCCGGGCAGCCGCGGTCGAGGATGGCCATGGCGGCCTTCCTCGGCGGCTACGCAGCGGTCTGGACTTGGTTCGGCGCCTCCGCGTTCCTCGGAGACATCGTGATCCACGAGCTCGTGCATCGCTCCACCTGGCTCGAGCAGCGAACGTGGATCATCGCCGGCGGTGTGTTGGCACTCGCCGGGGCCTTCCAGTTTTCGAGCCTGAAAAATGCCTGCCTACGCGAATGCCGCAACCCGGCCGCCTACCTGCTGCGGCACTACCGCCGGGGTGTGCGTGAGGCGTTCAGGATCGGCTACGGCCATGGGCTCTACTGCCTCGGCTGCTGCTGGGCGCTCATGCTGCTCGGATTCGCGGTCGGCGTCGCGAGCCTCCCCTGGATGGCGCTTCTCACCCTGGTCATGGTCTTCGAGAAGACGGGGAGAGGCGGCGACCGGGGGGTCCGTCCGATCGGCGTGGCCCTCCTCGCACTCGCCGCGCTCGTGTTGGTATCTCCCCGGCGCTGCGCCGATGCTGGGATTCGAGTCCGGCTAGGCGCGGCCCCGGCCGTCGACCGAGCCGCCGGCGGTCGCCCGTCGCAGGCTCGCGCCGCGACCGCGCACAACTGTTCCCCGTCCCTTCACGCCTTGAGGTCGAGAGCGACAAGGAAGGTGGAGAGATGAGATACCGCGCGTTCGTACTGGTGCTCGTCACGGTGCCGCTGCTCGTGGTCGCCGGCGTCGCCGCCGCACACCGCGACGAGAGCAACCTCGACAAGGTGAAGCGGGCGACGGCGGCGTTCCACGACGTCGACACAGCGATCGCCGCCGGCTACGCGCTGCGTCTGCCCGAGATCGGCGGCAACACCTGCATCGTCCAGGAGGGCGTGGGCGGGATGGGCGTCCACATGGTCGACACTTCGCTGCTCGACTCGGAGCTGAACCCGACCGAGCCCGAAGTCCTCGTCTACGACCCGAGGACGAGCAGGAACGGGACCGAGAAGCTCAGGCTCGTGGCCGTCGAGTACGTCGTCTTCCAGTCGGCCTGGACGGGCAAGCGGCCGCCGAAGCTGTTCGGGCGCACGTTCGACTTCGTCCCCGCGCCGAACCGCTACGACCTCCCCGCCTTCTACGCGCTCCACGCCTGGATCTGGAAGCGCAATCCGAGCGGGGTCTTCTACGCCTGGAACCCGCGCGTCCGCTGCTGATCGGCGACCGCTCGATCAACAACAGCCGTGTCCCGGTGGCCAAGCACGGGACACGGCTCTAACCGTCATCGCGGTGTGTCGGCCCGCCGGAAAGAGTACGGGGCTCGTGCCGCGACCTTGCACAACAGTTCCGCGTCCCTTCACGCCTTGAGGTCGAGAGCGACAAGGAAGGTGAAGGATGAGGGCTCGAGGAATCATCTCGTCAGCGGCGCTCTGCGTGTTGGCGCTGGGCGCGGCGCTCGTCGTTGCGCTCGTCGCGCGACCTGCGGCGGGTGGCCACGGCTCGCACGGAAAGCAACAGGAACGGTTTCTCTACGCCGCCACGATTGCGCAAAGCGCGACTGATCCAGATTTCGTCGCAGTGATCGGGGCGGACCCGCGTCGATCTGACTTCGGCAAGATCGTGAACCGCATCGACATGCCCAACGTGGGCGATGTGCTCCACCATTTCGGGTATTCGGCCGATCAGAAGCGGCTGATCGTGCCGGGCCTGTTCTCAAACAGAATCCACATCTTCAAGATCAAAGGCGAGGGCAAGAGGATGGCCCTGAGCGCGGTCAACGACCAGCTGGTCGCGAAGAGTGGCTACGCCGTCCCGCACAGCGCGATGACCATTGCGGGCGGCAGAACACTCGTCCACCTGCTTGGGGCGGCAACCGACACCACGCTGCCCGGCGGTATGGTCGAGATCGACGATCGCACCGGCGCCTTCGAGAGGTACTTCGGCCCGGGCCCGGTGCGCGGTCCCGGCGACCTCGGCCCCAAGTACATGTACGACTTCGCTTCTCCTCCCGGGGCCAACCGCGGAATCAGCACGACCTTCGGGCCGCCCGGGCTGTGCGCCGGGGGTATCGACCCGACCTGCCTCGGCAATGAGGTCGCCGTCTGGAACCTTCGACGCCGGAAGGTGATCCAGACCGCCGACCTGGGCGCCAATAGCGGCGCACTCGAGGTGCGCTTCATCAGGGAGCGTGGCGTTCGGCGGGCGTTCATCAACACGCCGGGCACCAGCGCGGTCTGGCTCGCCGACGACGACGACCGTGACGGCGTCTTCGAGTTCCAGCGGGTGCTCGACGCGGACGACGGCCTCGTGCTCCCGGTCGACATGGTCATCTCCTACGACAACAAGAACCTGTACCTGACCAACTGGTTCGGGAGCACGGTGCAGCAGTTCGACATCAGCGGATCCATTCAACCCTGTCCTCAAGGCCACGTGGTCAGTGCCGCACCCGAACATGTTGCGCCTGAGTCGGGACAACAAACGCCTCTACGTCTCCAACTCGCTGCTTCCGACGTGGGACAACGACCCCGACTTCGGACCCCCACGCAACAACGACTACGGGATCTGGCGGTTTGACGTGGACAAACGTTCCGGGGAGCTCACCCCATTCAACTCCGACGGAAGCGCCTGGGTCAGCTTCACCAACGTCCAGAAGAAGACCACCAGAGGACCGGCCGGCCCACACATGATGCTCTTCGACCCGAGCATTCCACTGGAGCGCGGGGAGCACTAAGCAAAGAAGACGGCCCGCGAAGGCTGAGGCAAGCCGTCCCCGTATCGGACTGGTACGGGGACGACTTGCTGCTCCGGAGTCCGAACCCTTGTGAGGGTTCCGGACGAATTCCTGGCGATGAGTAGGTTGACTCTTATCCCCGTCGCGGTCGTCGTCGCGCTGCTCGTGCTCGCGGGCGCCCCGCAGCAGGCGGCCGCCCGAGATCGGACCGATGCGGTCACGAGCTGGATCGACGTCGAGCTCGCCGAGATCGCTGCGCACCGGACGAACCCGCCGCGCGCGTCGAGGGGGCTCGCCCTACTCAGCGTGGCGATGGTCAAGGCCACGAAGGTGCCGCCCGGACACCAGGAGGCGGCGGTCGCAGGTGCCGCCTCGACGGTGCTCACGTACCTGTATCCGGATCGCGCGGACGCCTTTGCCGCGCTGGCGGACCGCAAGCGCCCGAAGCATGCACTGGCCGCGGGGCGCCAAATCGGCGAGCGCGTCGTCGCGAGAGCGCGCACCGACGGCTCCGATGCGGTGTTCCAGGGAACCGTGCCCGTTGGGCCGGGGCTGTGGGTACCGACCCCGCCGGCCTTTGCGCCGCCACTCGAGCCCCTGGCCGGGGCGTGGCGAACCTGGAACATCCAGTCCGGATCCCAGTTCCTGCCGGCCCCGCCGCCCGCGTTCGGCAGCAAGGCCTACGCGCGCGAGCTCGCCGAGGTCTACAACGTCTCGCTCTCGCTGACGGACGAGCAGAAGCAGATCGCCGACTTCTGGGCCGACGGGGCGGGCACCGTGACGCCTCCGGGCCACTGGAATCAGATCGCGCTCGACCTGATCCGCCGGCACCGCCTCTCTGCCCGCTCGGCCGCGCGTGTCCTCGCCGCGCTCAACACCGCCCAGGCAGACGCCTTCATCGCCTGCTGGAACGCCAAGTACACGTACTGGACTGAGCGGCCTGTAACGGCGATCCGGCGCGAGTTCGATCCGAATTGGCTTTCGTACATCGCTACGCCGCCGTTCCCGTCCTACGTGAGCGGGCACTCGTCGACGTCCGGAGCGGCTTCCAGGGTGCTCGCCGCGTACTTCCGATCGGCAGCGCCGCAGCTCCGGGCGTGGGCCGAGGAAGCTGCCATCTCGCGCCTCTACGGCGGCATCCACTTCCGCAGTGACAACGAGGCCGGCCTCGTTCTCGGGAAGAAGGTCGCGAAGGCGGCGATCTCGCGCTACCTGACTCGGGCGGACGTACGGCGCTGACAGTCGGGTCCGGCTAGTCTCGGCTTCCTGACTAGCTCGGCCACTACCGCCGCCCTGAACCAGCTCGAGTCCCGTCTGGGAGACCGGGCCGTCGGGCCGCAGGATCCCGGCTGGGATCAGGCGCGTCAGGCCTGGAACCTGGCCGTCGACCAGCATCCCGCGGCAGTGGCGACGCCGGAGTCGCCGGACGACGTGGTGGCCGTGATCGAGATCGCGCGCGAGCACGGCCTGCGCGTCGCGCCGCAGGGAACGGGACACGGCGCCCCGCCGCGGGCCTCGCTCGAGGGAAGCGTGCTGGCCGACATGTCGCGCATGAACGCAGTCGAGATCGACCCCGAGCTCCGCCGAGCGCGCCTGCAGGCGGGCGCGCAGTGGCAGCACGTGGTGGGCCCGGCCGCCGAGCATGGGCTGGCGGGACTTTCGGGCTCGGCACCCGACGTCTGCGTGACCGGGTACGCGACTGGGCGGCGGAGCCGAGCTGGATGATCCGCCGCTACGGGCTGGCCGCCAACAGCATCCGCGCCGCCGAGGTGGTGACCGCGGACGGCCGACAGGTTCGCGCCGACGCCGCCAGCGAGCCCGACCTGTTCTGGGCGCTGCGCGGCGGCGGCGGGAGCTTCGGCGTCGTCACCGCGCTCGAGCTCGAGCTGTTCCCGGTCCGCGAGCTGTACGCGGGCGTGCTGTTCTGGCCACAGGAACGCGCGGCCGAGGTGCTGAAGGCGTGGCACGAGTGGACCGCCGACCTGCCGGAGGAGATGACCTCGGTGGGGCGCCTGCTGAACGTGCCGCCGCTGGAGGAGATCCCCGAGCCGGTGCGCGGCCGCTCCTTCGTGGTGGTTGAGGCGGCATGGATCGGCGACGAGGCCGGCGGCTCCGAGCAGCTGGCGGCGCTGCGCGAGCTCGGCCCCGAGATGGACACGTTCGCGATGATCCCGCCGCCGGGGCTGGCCGCCTTGCACATGGACCCGCCGCAGCCGGTGCCGGCAGCGGGCGACGGGATGCTGCTCGGCGACTTCCCTGCCGCGGCGATCGACGCCGTGGTGGCCGCGGCGGGCCCGGGGACGGATTCGCCGCTGCTCTCGATCGAGGTCCGGCACCTGGGCGGCGCGGCTGCCCGCCCGGACGCCGAGCACGGCGCCCTCGCCGCGATCGATGCCCCGTACCTGATGTACGCGGTGGGGATGGCGGTGAACCCGGAGATGAAGCAGGCCGTATCGCACGGCGTCGACCAGGTACATGCGGCTCTCGCGCCGTGGGACGCCGGTCGGTTCTTCAACTTCACCGAACGCTCCGGGGCACCCGGGCCGGATGTTCACCGACGACGTCTACCGCCGCCTCTGCGAGGTCAAGTCGAAGTACGACCCCGACAACCTCATCCAGGCCAACCACGAGATCCCGCCCGCGAGCTCGTAGG
>CAVVZV010000006.1:0-175999 GCA_963752845.1 uncultured Actinomycetes bacterium
CTCTCGACGAGGAACCGATCAGGTTCATCGCAACGGCCCGGAGCCCTCGTGCTCCGGGCCGTGTGGCGTTCGAGGGCTAGCTTGCTGGCATGGGTAGCGCGATGCGGCCGTTCTGGATCCACCAGGCGCGGAGTACCTGATCGGCATCGCCACTCGTGTCGCAGGGGCTACAGGATCCGGAACCGTTGATCCCATCGTGTCGTGGGCACGCTCGTGATCTCAACGCTGCCATCGTCCGCGGTCCGCTGGGGGCGTTCCGATGGGTCGGGCGCAGGCTGCATCGCTGGTTCGACATCGCGCTGATGGCGGTGATCCTCTTCACCGCTTTCAGCCGTGGATCGACGTCAGCACGACCGGCCGCGGGATGATGCTCGACATGCTCCTCCCGCTCGGCTTCCTTGGTTCTACACCGATTGGGCCGAGCGGCCGGCCCGCAAGCGAGCGTCGCAAGGCCAAGGCGCCGGCGCCACAGGTGAGCAGCTCGGTCGATCGGCCGGCCGGCTCGCCGGAAGCGGGTACGCCGCCGCCAAGGAGGCGATCAGGAAGCGCTCGGAGGGCAGGCCTGACCGAGGGAGTGAAGCGGCGTCGATCGCCGCTCCTCGTCGCCACATCGTGGTCGATCAGCAGCGCTTCGAGGGCGGCCGCCCAGCTCTCGTAGTACGGGCGGTCGGGCGCCTCGGCGATGGCGTCGATCAGGCGCCGGCGGAACTCGTCCCACGGGAGGTCCGAGGCGCTCGACGATCGCGACCGCGATCGCCACGCGCACGCCCCTCCCACGGCGCCGCGAACACGAGCTCGCCGTTGTCGCGGCGGAGCGCGCTCGGGCCGTCCATCAGCGCGACGTCGTCGGGCAGCTCGGCGCTCACAGCCGTTGCACGCCGATCATCGAGTCGCGGGTGACGAGCGCCGCCAGCTCCTCCTCGGTGAGCTCGTCGGTGCCGGCCGGGCGCTCGGGCAGCACGAGGTAGCGCACCTCGGCGCTCGAGTCCCACACCCGGATCTCGACGTCGTCGGGCAGATCGGCGTGCCCATCTCGGCGAGCAGCGCCCGCGGCTCGCGCACCGCGCGCGACGCGGTAGGCGGGCGCCTTGTACCACGTCGGCGGCAGGCCGAGCGCCGGCCACGGGTAGCACGAGCACAGCGTGCACACGACGAGGTTGTGCACCTCGGGCGTGTTCTCGACGACCACCATGTGGTCGCCCTCGGGGCCGCCGAAGCCGAGCTCGGCGATCGCCGCGCGTGCCGTCGGTGAGCAGCCGCTGCTTGTAGTCGGGGTCGACCCACGCCCGGGCGACGACCTTGGCGCCGTTCAGCGGCCCGAGGTTGTGCTCGAAGTTGGCGACGATCGTCGTCGAGCGCGTCGGTGTCGAACAGCCCGTGCTCGATCAGCACCGACTCGATCGCGGCGACCCGCGCCTCCACCGGCGCCAGCGGCGCGGATGGTGGTGATGCGTGATCGTGCGCATCGTGTCGGCGTCGCTCACGGTCCTCCTCGAGGTAGCGCTCCCAGAGGTCGACGTGGACGACGTCGCCGTCGCTGCCGCCCTCGCCCCACAGCTCGCGTGCGGTGAAGCGCACCGAGTAGGTCGGGCTCGAGGACCCTCAGCTCGCTGTGCGCCTCGACGTCGGGCACGTTGTGGGCGCCGTCGAACCGGACGATCACGCCGCGCTTGCCCTGCACGTAGCGCGGCGCCCGGGTGTGCCCGGGCGGATGCCACTCGCGGACGCGCACGCGGTCGCCGACGGCGAAGCGCCGGCTCGGTCCGGTCGCTCGCCGCCGGTGGAGCTCGCCGCGGTCGGGTCGCGAGAGCGGGAAGTGACCGCCGGCGCGGCGGTCGAGCTCGTCGGCGGACGTGAGCCCGGCCTCGACGAGCAGGGTCGAGACGCCGGTCAGCCAGTGCTCGTAGTACGACGACGGCGAGGTAGTGGCCGGGGTCCATCCGCTCGATGCTGTGACGGAACGCGCCGCCGGAGTAGCGGCAGCGCCGTCCGGCGCGGCAGCCTGAGCCGAAACGCGCGGCGCTCCCAGTCCTGGTGGAACACCGGCTCGTCGGGCTCGACCTCGACCGGACCGAACCCGTCGAGACCGCCGAGGTCGTGGATGCCGTCCACTCCATCAGCCTTGCACAGCCGCCGCCGGTACGAGCCGGTGCCGGCGGCCCGGGCCGCTTCGATCTTCTCGGTGGTGAGCTTGGCGCGGCCGAACACGAACAGCCCGACGTGGATCGCCGCGTCGAGCAGCCAGGTCGCCCGCAACGCCCACTCGCGGTCGGCGAAGGTCGACGACGATCGCCACGGTCACACCGCCGAGCGCGGCACCGATCGGCATCATGCCCCAGGCGAAGAACCGGTAGACGCTGTTGACCCGGCCGAGCAGGTGGGGCGGGATGATCGTCTGGCGCAGGCTGACGGTGATCACGTTCCACAGGATCCCGACCATCGACACGATCGGTGAACACGAGCATCACGATCGGCCAGGACGGCGACGAGCCCGATCACGGCCGCGCCCACCGCCAGGACAGCCGAGCACCATCGCCAGGCAGGTCCCGCTGCCGAAGCGCTTGGACACGACCGAGGCGATGTTGCCACCGACAAGGCCGCCGATCGCGCCGCCCGAACGTGAGCACGCTGAACAGGAACGGCCCGATGTCGAGCACCTCCTGCGAGAAGAGCACGAACGTCGCCATGCTCGCCGCCGAGGCGGCGTTCATCAGGCCGAGGATGATCGCCATCGGGCGCAGCAGCGGGTGACGCCATCAGCCAGCGGACACCCTCGCTTGAGCTCGGTCTCGAACGACTGCGCCTGCGCGCGTCCGCTCGGCGCGCTCGGCGCGGAACACGCCGGGGATCAGCGCCACCAGCGCGGCGGCGACGAAGAACGATCCGGCGTCGACGAAGAACGGCAGCGCGAACGCGCCGATCAGCAGCAGCGAGCCGAGCGGCGGGCCGAGGAACGTGTTGGCGATCGCCTCGATGCTCCACATGCCGGCCGTTGGCCTTCTCGAGCTGGTCTGGAGTGCGACGAGGTCGGGCATGATCGTCTGCGCCGAGTTGTCGCGGAGCACCTCGGCCATGCCGAGCAGCAGCGTCGCGACCAGCACCAGCAGGTACAGCCCGGTCTGCGTGCCGATCACCGAGTCGACGTCGTCGGGTCCGGGCAGCGAGCCCTGCTTGCCGAGCACGGCGAAGGCCACGATCAGCGTCAGGCCGGCGCGCAGCGACGTCCATCGCGACCATCGCCCTGCGCCGGTCGACCCGGTCGGTGATCACGCCCGCCGGCAGCGTGAACACGAGCCAGGGGAGGCGTTGGGCGACGAGCACGAGGGCCACCAGCAACGGATCGCGGGTGACCGCAGATGCGAGCCACGGGTAGGCGATCGTCGACACACCGTCGCCGAGATTGGAGACGACGCTCGCCCAGAACAGCTTGTGGTAGCTGGCGCCGAGCTTGGTCGGGGCGTGTGGGCGCACGTGGGTCTCGTCGGCGACCGTCACGCCGTGACCTCCTCGTCCCGTGCCGGGGCGACCTGGCGGATGGTGGGGAACAGGCCGACGTAGAGGCCGTACTCGACATCGCCGCCGCGCGGCTCGTCGATGAACTCGAGCGTCAGCGTCGTACAGCCGGGCGACGTACTCGTCGGCCCGCTCGCGCGGGATCCGGGCGTGGCGGTACGTGAACCCGGTGGTGACCTCGGACTCGGGTCGGGCGAGGTCGATCTCGCCGATCACGTCGTTCAGGAACGGGATCTCGCCCGGGGCGTGCTCGAGCACGATCGTGCGCCCGACGCGTCCGTAGTAGCGCTCGTCGATCGCCCGCACCTTCTGGGTGCGCACGATCTGCAGCAGCCCTGCGTCGAGCAGGACCTTGACGTGGTGGGCGACGCTGCCCTTGGGGCGACGCAGCCGTTCGGCGAGCTCGGTGACGGTCATCGCCCGCTCGAGCACGAGGTCGAGGATCGTCCACCGGAGCGGGTCGCCGAGGGCCTTCATGCGCGCCGGGGTGTCGGCGTGCACCTGGTCGGCGAGCTCGTAGTCGAGGTCGCGGCGAGCGGCGAGGCCAATGTCCGACATTTCTCGAACAATACAGATTTCTGGGACGTTTGCAAGCGCGAAGTGCTTCGTAGGCTGGCGCCATGTCGTTCGATCGCCCTGCACCCGACCTGACCAAGCTGCTGGCGGCGTGGGAGGAGTTCGAGCGCGGTGAGCAGCAGCCCGGCAAGGTGCTCGCCAACCTCAAGACGGCCGGCCTGCCCGAGGTGCTCAACGAATTGATCGCATCCGGCTGGTCGCCCACCGCTCCCGCTTCGGATGCCTGACGACGACGCTCGAGACGAGGCGCTCCAGGTTCCGGCGATGCCGGTCGGGCGCGGCCAGCAGGTCATCCCGCGTCCGCCGGTGTGGTCGCTGGGTCCCGCCGCGCCGTGGCCGGTCGGCGCATCACCGAGCTCTGGCGCAGGTGCTCGGCGCGGTTCCGAACGTCTCACGGCCGCTGCTGCCCGACTTCGAGGACGCGCTCCATTCAGCGGTGCTGGTGCTGCTCACCGATGTCGGGTCGGGCCCCGAGGTGCTGCTCACGCGCCGGTCGTGGGAGATGCGCAACCACCGGGGCGAGGTGAGCTTTCCCGGTGGCCGGATGGACCCCGGTGAGACCGCCCTCGACACCGCGCTCCGCGAGGCGCACGAGGAGGTCGGTCTCGACCCGTCGCTGGTCGACGGTGCACGGCGAGCTCGACCACCTCAACACCGCCGTCAGCCGCAGCTACATCGTGCCCAAGGTGGCCACCGTCGACGATCGGCTCGAGCTGCGCGCCCAGACGGGCGAGGTCGAGCGGGTGTTCTGGGTTCCGCTCGCGGACTTCACCCGAGACGGCAACTACCGCACGGAGCACTGGGGCGAGCCGCCGCTCGACCGGATGCTGCACTTCTTCGAGCTCGAGGACGAGACGGTGTGGGGCGCCACGGCGCGGATCATCGCCGACCTGATCGCGCGGGCGGTGGCCTGACCGATCGAACGAATCGCGCCATCATCCGCACCACGCGCAGGCGATCCGACAGCGTGTGGGCGCCTGACGGTTCGAACATGTAGAGGGCGCGGAGCGCGTCGAGGCGCGACAGGTACGCCGTACCGGAACCCCCACCGTCGGCGGCGAAGACGGTGATCGACCAGCTCCGCATCGCCCGCCAGCCCGACCTCGACCCGGCACCGTTGGGCAGGGTCGTGGACATCACGAACCTCACGTTCTCGTCGTCGACGCGGATCGTCGCTTCCAGCTCGACCAACCGGCCGTCGTCGACCGCGGTCACGGTGGCCGAGCCGCCGACGAACGGTCGGTACCCCCACTCCCGCGCTGTCGATGCCGCCGACGACCTCGACGCCTGTGGCGGGATCGGCGACGAATGCGCGTAGGTCGGACACCTCGATGATCGTGGATGCGACGAATCGCTCGTCGGCCGCCGGAGATCGATCCCCGAACCCGCAGGCTGATCCGGCAACCGAGTGGGGCGACGCGCATCTGCGTCGCCGTGACGTCGAGCGGCACGCCGGCCGCCGATCGTGTGCCGAGGTAGCGCCAGGCGTCGCGGTATCCCATCGCGACGAGCGCTTCGGCACTGATGCGGCCGGCGACGAAATCCGGATCCAGGGGCAGCGGCAGATCGGGCTTGACGACGTGCAGCACGATCGGTGCGGAGCTCCCCAGCACCTGCTCACCGGTCGCTCGACGGGCGTTGATGTCGGCGATCTCGGCGAGCTCGGCGAACAGCGCACCGTTGGCGGACAGCTCGATCATGTGCACGTACTGCTCGAGCGGACCCTTTCCCCACAGCGGCGTGTTGCCGATGCACCAGATCAGCCACAGCTCGGTGCAGCCGCGGCGTACGGCCTCGAGCAGGTTGGCGTCCTTGATCCAGACGGCATCGGTCCACGTTCGTCCTTCGCTCTCCACCGCCGGGAGGAAGATCGGCAACGACACGCCGGCGATCATCCGGTCGAGATCGATCTCGTCGTGAGGGATCGCAACGCAGATCTTGCTGTCGAAGTCGGCGACGTTGAACGTTCCGGTCATGCCCGCGTGCTCGCGGATCGCGGCCACATCGACGCCCAGATGCGGGAGCACGCCGGTGCGGACGCCCTTGCGACCCCCCGAACGCCGACCAGTTCGTCGGGAATCGGGCGTAGCTGCGAAGCGGGAGGAACGAGATGAAACGCCGTACCGGCAGCGTCCTCCATCGCCGCCCGAGCTCGCTCGGGCGAACTCCCGACATCAGCATCCCGAGGGTGAAGATCCCACCCGAGGTGCCGTCGCCGTGGGCGAACTCGAGACCGGCCTCGTCGAGCGCCTGCACGACACCGGCCTGCCACGCGACGCGAATTCCGCCGCCCGCCAGCACGAGCGCACGCCGCGATTCGTCGGGCACCGGAGCTACGCCTCCGTGAGCAGGACGGCCCCGATGAGCGCCGCCGCGGAGGCGTCGAAGGCGGCGAGGGCCAGGCCCTGCTTGCCGAACCGCTTCGAGCGAACGCCGCACGCCACTGCGATCGCGGCACCGATCTTGGCCACCATCGCCCAGCGCAACGCCACCCGCCCGGCGCGTGTGCCGGCAGCCGGACGGGCGCGGGCTCCGTCGACGAGCAGACCTCCTGACACCGTCATGAACATGCCGATGATCCGGAACAGGAACGGTGCCGGTTCGGCCCGTGCCGGCGCCGAGGAGGCACAGACACCAGCCGGGGCGCCACGATCAGACCGAGCCCGGACACGGCCGTCGCCCCACCGATCGCGATCGCAGCCTTGTGCATCGCATCCGCCTCCGGTGCGAGCTCCGAATCCGGGCCGACTCGCCGACACGCTCGTCATGGCTCACACCCGTCACGGTCTGCGGCGAGCCGTCCGGACGCGGACGGCGGATCGAGCCACTCCGTGCTGTTGGGGAGGCCGAACACGGAACCCAGGTCGTCGCCACCCCATGGATCATCGGGCTCGACCGCGTTCGGCGAGGTGATGAACCACGATTCGAAGTGGTCGTCGAGCACGCCGTGCGAGTGCGGCAGGCAGGCGGTGAAGAACGCCTTGCTCGACAGGTCGAGGGTTCGCAAGCGGGTCCATCCGGGGATGATCGCCGAGGAGCAGCTTGGCCTTGGCAACGGCCCGACCGCCACCTCGGCGCGATCGTTGAAGTAGATCGACGACTTCATCAGCATGCCGCGGAACTGGCACTAGTTCACGGCACCGACGTTCGAGCGGGAACGCGGCCCGTGCGGCCGGTCGACGGTGATCCGCATGCAGAGCTTGCCGTCGAGGTCGTACTGGCTCGACATCGTGTGGTCGTCGACGACGGAAGTCGAGGTTGGCCTGGTGCTTGGGCATGCCCCAGATGCCCTTGCCGCCCTTCACCGAGATCGCGCTGCTCACCGGCAGGTCCCAGACGTACTGCCCGGTGCCGGCGTGCTTCATGCAGCAGACCGGGCCGAGCAGCTGCGGCGCTTGGCCGCCCGTGGGTGCACGCCGAGGGCGATGCTGAACTCGACGTACGCGCCGATGTCGGTGGTGCGGTAGTCGATGACGGTGACGATCGAGCAGCCCGCGACCGTTCGGCAGCCGGACGGCGTGCAGCTCGTTGCCGGGCAGCAGCCGCTCGCGCGGCGTCGCCGTCGACGGGGAACGCGGCCATCAGCGCCGGCGAGTCCTCGGAGTTGACCGGCAGCGGGAACGGGATCCCGTCGACGAGCGCGTGGCGGCCCGGCCTGTCGGCGTCAGGCGCTCGGGAATCACTCATGCGGCATCAGCTCCTCAGGATCAGTCGGGAAGACGTCGATGTCGGCCGCGTCTCGCCGAGGAACACGTCGAGGTGGCCGTAGCCGGGCAGCGACGTGCAGCGCGTGGTAGCCGCGGCGGTGACCGTCGAGGAACTCGAACGTGCGCTCCTGGCTCTCCGGCAGGAAGCAGTGGTTGTCGCTCGCCGGCGAGGAGCACGAACCGGGCGTCGGTCTCGCGGTGGCCCGGCGACGAACGATGCGCGGCAGCTGCCGGCGAGATCGTCCGACGCTCACCAGGTGCCCGCGCCGGACGCTCTCGGCCATCTGTGCGAAGAACGTGAACGGGACCTCCGCGAACTCGCCCTCGATCCAGTCGTGGGTGGCGTCGCGAAGGTTCGCGTGCGACCACAGGCACGGGAAGCCGGTGCCGTAGGTGAAGCTGACCATCCGGCAGACGGTGTTGTCGCACTCGTGGTGGGTCAGCTCGCACGACGGCCACCACGGCCTTGGCGAGCAGGTTCGGCGCGTCCAAGCCCCACGCGGGCTGAGGTACGGCGTGAGCTTGCCCGACGGCCGGCGTGAAGGTCTGGATCTTGAGCGTTCGAGAGCCGGGTATCACCGGGTGCAGCGAGACCGCGTTGCGACACGATCGTCGTCACCTCGGGCAGCAGGCCGGCCACCGCCGACATGGCGAAGCTCGTCGAACCCTGGCAGTGCACGACGGCCTTCACGTCGTCGGCGCCGGTCTCGGCGAGCGACGGTGCGCATCGGCGCCGGGTGGTCGTAGACGGCCGCCTCGTCGAGCGTCCACGGGCTCGGCGCGAGGTCGATGCTGGCGCGCCAGTTCTCGAGCCACACGTCCCATCCGTCGTCGACGAGCGCGTCGACGAACGTCGTCTGTCCCGGCGGCCGGAAGATGTTGGCGCGCACGCCGGCGCCGTGCACGAGCAGGACCGGACCGCGGGTCGCCGGTCGCTCACCGGTCACATGGTGAAGGTTGAGCACCGTGCCATCGTCAGCGGTCACCGGAATGATGTCGGTGCTGGTCGTCGTCACGGTTCCTCCAGTCCTGGCTACCTGTCGCGACCGCGGTAGGTGCGCCACAACGCGGTCATGAACATCCCACCGAACCGCGTGACGCCTCCGGCGGTGCCGCGGAAGGTGGTGAGCTGGCGAGCGAAGTCACGGGTGCCGGATGACGAGGATCCCGCGCGCCCGGATGAGAGCCGGATCGTCCGGGACCGGCCGGCCGTCGGCAGCTCGGTCGGCTTCCTCGACATGGCCGGTCAGCAGGTTGACGAAGAGCGATGTCGTGTCCTTCCACACGTCGAGGCCCGGGTCGTCGCCGACGTCCTTGAAGCCGTTCATCGTCAGCGGGTTGCCGGCACCGTCACGGAACCAGAGGCGGTAGCGCATCGTCAACCTGCCGTCGGCGAACCCAGGTGCGAAGAGGTTGAACTCACCGTGTTCGACCGGCATGTTGGCGTCGGACAGGGGCGGACACCTGACCCATCCGATCGCCGGAGCGGTGTGATCGGGATCATCCGCGAACCGGTCGAGATCGGCGACCGAGATCGTGAGGTGGAACATGAACGGGGTGGTGGACGCGACGCCCTGCTCCCACCCCTCCCGATGGGTGGCAGCACCGAAGCCGAGTGCGCCGTGCATCTCCTCGGTGAAGCGAACGGTTGCCGGCTGCTTCATGCCGGGACCGCCTCGTCGACATGCATCGCCTCGCACATCCACCGGGCGAAGGCGGCGATCGTCAGCGACGGGTTGGCACCGACGGGTCCCGGCATCACCGCACCATCGGCGACATAGAGGCCGGGCACCCCGTGCACCTGGCCGAACTTGTCGACCACCCCCTGATCCGGGTCGTCGCCCATCGGGCAACCGCCCAGCGAGTGGACCGTGATCACCCGGTTGAGGAGGTAGTGCGGGTTCACTTCCATGTGTCCGCGAAGCGCATCGCTGACCTTTCTCATCTGGGCCTGCACGTGATCGAAGTACCGCAACGATGTCTTCGTCGTCCACGTGCTGTCCATCCATTTTGAGTTCCCGTCGTTCAGGTACAGCCGTCCGTCGGGGACATCGCGGCCCATCGCCAGCAGCGGCAGCGACGATCTGGACAGCACACCCTCACCGAGCAGCCGCGAGAGCTCGCCGGAGAGGAGCGCCTTGCGCTGACCGGTGAAGCGTTCCTTGATGCGGGCGTAGGTGAAGATCGCGGTGCGTTTGGCGGTCGCACTCAACTGCGTCGCCTCGACCAACCACTGCATGAACGCCGGGAAGCCGGCGTCCTCGAGATACATCCCGAAGTCCTCCGGCGAGTTCGTGTCGACGTTGTCCGGCCAGCGGATGTACGACGAGATGACGGGACCCTTCGATCCTTCGAGCGGAAACGGCTCGCCATCGCGCTCGGACTTGAGGATGAAGCCGAGGAGGTCGCCGTTCCCGCAGAAGCGTGTGCCGAGCGCTGGTGTCGCGAGTCCGAGCGACGCCCGGTTGCGAAGGAGGAGATAGGTGGAACCGATCGCGCCCGCGGCGAGGACGACACGACGCGCCCGCAGCACACGCGGCGACAGCGTTGCCGGTGTCGGTCTTGTGCCCTTCCCGTTCGGGACGGTGCACGACGAACTCGACCTCGAAGCCGCGACTCCCACGGCGCAGCGCGGTCACCTCCGAGCGCATCGAGATCACGGCACCGCGGTGGGCGGCCGCCGACACGTAGGTGTGATCGAGCGTGTTCTTCGCCCCGTCGTTGCAACCGACGTCGCACTCGCCGCAGAGCGTGCACGTCCGCCGTGCCCGCCCGCGGTCGCCGAAGATGTTCGGGTAGTCGTTGCTCTCCAGCGGTTCGCCCGGGTTGAAGGTCCCGCCCGGACCGACGAATCGGACCGCCAGAGGTGCCTTGTGGAACGCATCGGCCATTCCGATGTCGCGCGCCGCGTCTCGCAGCGCGGCCGCCTTCGGGATGTCGGCGCCGTCGGGGAACGTCTGCACGTCGAGGAACTTCTCGACGGCGGTGTAGTGGGGTTCGAGGTCGTCGTAGCCGATCGGCCACCGCTCGGTGACGTTCTTGCGATAGGGATGGTGCTGCACGAACCAGCTGGGGTCCTTGCGCAGCATGACGTTGGCGTAGATCAGCGATCCGCCTCCGAGCCCACTCGCCGTGAGCGCGTCGATCCCCTTGAACGACCACACGTTGAACATGCCGTGCAGGCCCTCGCTCGGGTCCCACAGGTTGTGCGCCATCTCCGACGGTGTCCGTGCGAACGAGCCGGGCGGAAACGCCTTGCCGCGTTCGAGCAGGCACACGCGCACGCCTCGAGACGCCAACTCGTACGCCGCAACCGACCCACCGAAGCCCGATCCGATGACCACGACATCGAAGTCGTCGTCGTCGAAGTCGCCCATGAAGAGCACGATCGTCACCTCCGGACCCATCACGGGTGTCGAATGCTCCGCCACTGCCGACCGAGCATCGACGAACTGTAGTTGCTACCGGAACGGCGTCTCGTGAGGCCGTCCAGTTGCGCGGCTGGATCGAATTGCGGAATCGTCGAATAGAGCGGAGAGCTACGCTCGACCTGCACCGAGGAGGTCAGTCCATGCGCGAAACGCTGTTGACCATCAATGTGGTCTACTTCCTGTTCGGCGCCACGATCTATTGCGGTGTGATGTGGTCGTTACGGTTCTTCTTCTATCCCAGTTGGTCGAAGATGACCGTCGACAACGTGCAGGACCACTTCATCATCCCCACATCGGCGGCGACCCGGTTCTTCCTCGTCGTCGTGCCGATCATGTTCTTCTCGGGCATCGTGATGGTGATCAGCGAATGGGGGGACGGTCAGACCTTCGTCGCGACACTGATCGCGTTCGCCGGGATCGTGGTCAGCACCTATGTCGGTTGGATCCACATCATCCCGGTGAACCGCAAGATAAAGGCCGGCGTCGCCCGACACACAGACGCTGGTGCCCCTGCTGAAGAAGTGGATGATGCTGAACAACATCCGCTGGATCACCGTCACCATCATGTGGGCCGCGACCGTGTGGTACATCATCGCCAAGGGCGACTTCCCTGACGCGGTCTAAGTTACACACCTCCGCCGCGCCCGGCATCCGAAGCCGAGCTCGGCTTCGAGCAGCGTCGTCCGGTGCAGTGGTTCGCACCTTCCGTCTTGGCACGGGCAGGCATCAAGGTCGTGCTCTCGGCGGCGTTCGGCGACTATCTCGACAAGCGTGAGCTGCAGCACTCGCTCGGCGATTGGGTGTTCACCGATCGCATGAAGGACGACGAGCTCTGGGTCGACGTGATCGCCGACACCGGTGACGGGTTCGATCCCACATACACGGTGGCATGGTGCGCCTCGCAGGCGACCCTGCGGCCGGATGGCTGCCGACCGCGAGCTGCCCCGCGGGCGCCTACCTGATCCTCGGCGGCGACGAGGTGTACCCGGTCGGCTCGCCGCGCGAGTACGAGAGTCGCTTCATCGGCCCGTACAAGGCGGCCTTGCCGTGGACGTCGACCGAGCACCCGTGCATGCTCGCGATCCCCGGCAACCACGACTGGTACGACGGCCTGACGGGCTTCATGCGCGTGTTCGGCCAGGAGCGTTGGATCGGCGGCTGGCAGACGCGCCAGCGCCGCAGCTACTTCGCGGTCGGCTGCCGCAGCGGCTGGTGGCTGTGGGGGATCGACATCCAGTTCGACACCTACATCGACGCGCCCAGCTCGACTACTTCCAGAAGGCCGCGCCGGTTCATGGAGAGGGCGACCGGTTGATCCTCTGCTCCGCCAAGCCGAGCTGGACCGACGTCGACGAGCCCCGACGCCTACCGCAATCTCGAGTTCGTCGAGCGCCAGCTCGTCGCCAAGGGCGTCGACACGGTGCTGATGATCTCGGGTGACAAGCACCACTACGCCCACTACTCGAACCTCGACGACGAGGGCCATCAACGGGCCAAGCTGACGTCCGGCGGCGGCGGGGCGTTCCTGTCGGCGACCCACCGGTTAGCGAGCACGTCGACGTGCCGAAGTCGGTGCTCGGCGAGGACGACCCGCCCGACGCGCTCGAGCGATTCGATCTGGTCGAGCCGACGTTCCCGCTCGCGCCCGGTCACGCCGATTGTCGATCGGCGCATTCGGCGTCGGATGGCGCAACCCGACGTTCCTGCTCGTGCCGGCTGTGCTCAACCTGTTGCTGTTCGCCGCCAACTCGGCGGGCTTGCGTCCCGACGAGGGGTCGATCGACGACGTCGCCCCCAACTGGAACTACTGGGACCTCTCGCCGGCCACTTCCGCGGCTCGCTCTCGGTCGTGCTCGTGTTGACCCTGTTCTTCCTGCTGGCGGCGTTCTACTCGGTCCCGAAGTCGGCATCCGCTGGTCGGGCATGGCGCAACGCATCGTCGCCGGCGCTGCCCACACCGCCGCCCAGGTGCTCGCCCACGGCTGCGTGGCGTGGCTGTCGATCGCGATCGTCGACGCCGCCGGCTTCGACGGGTTCTGGTTCATCGCCGTCGTCTGTGTGCTCGTGTTCCTGCTCGGTGGCGCCCTCGGCTCACTGGTGTTCGGCGCCTACCTCGTGGTCGCTCTCCTGGGCTTCGGTCGCCACGCCAACGAGGCCTTCTCGGCCTCGCGGTACGAGGGCTACAAGAACTTCCTGCGGCTCCACATCTCCGAGCACGGCGTGACGGTGTACGCGATCGGCATCGAGCAGGCGTGTCACGAATGGGAGATCGACCGGCAACCGGCGTCGGACGAAGCGTCCTATATGAAACCCAAATCGGGAACGATCGCCACGGCGCTGATCGAGCCGCCGTTCACGATCTGACGATGCCGCGCCCGGCCCACGCCACGGCCACCACCTCGAACGGCGGTGCCGGCAGCCGCGAACGACACTGCTCGCGGAACCGAGTCGGCCGTCGCGGTCAGCCCGGCGACGTAGGCGCCGGCGGGCCCGACGCCGAGCGTGAACGGCTCCCACCAGTCCTCGAAGGTCGGGTGCTCGACGTGCACGGACAGCGCCGTTTCCTCGACCTGGTCGAGACCGACCTCTGTGAACAGCTCGCCGAGATGTCCCCGCCGCGTTCCGGGCAGAGTGGCTTCCCCTTCGGCGGTCGGGTCGGTGGCGCGGACCGCTTCCCAGAACGCGTTGAGCGGCCCGCTTCCACCGGCGTGATCCCACACACATGCGGCGACGAGCCCACCTGGTCGGGTGACGCGGCGCATCTCGGCCAGCCCGGCCACGGGATAGCAATACGAACGAGCCAGAACAGGCCACACAAACATTTGCCAGCGGTGGCAATTGCTGGCACTCGGAACACGGCACCGGCTGAGGCCCGGAGCGCCTTCGGGCCGGTCGGGTCGCCGCAGCCGGGCGAGAGGGCGACGAACGCGGGGCCGAGTCCGTCCGACGTGCGGAGTACTGTTCCGATGTTGCCAGGATCGCCAACATGCCAGAGCGCAATACCGACCGGAGGAGCGTCGGCCGGATCGAGCTGCGGCAGATCGGCCCGGCGGAAGACCGCGATGACGCGCGGTGGATGAGCGAGGCTTGAGACTTCGGCGAGCAGCCGCGGCTCGACCGGCTCCGCCTCCTGCAGGCCCTCGAGCAGCGGCGGCCGCTCGGCGTCGACGAGCACCTCGACAGGGTGGACGCCGGCCTCGAGCGCCGCCTGCGACCAGATCCTCGCCTTCACAAACGAAGAGGCCGAGGCGCTCGCGCTGGCGACGGGAGGCCAGTCGGCGAACCAGCTTGAGGCGCGGATTGGCGGCGGAGGTGATCACGCCAGCCACTCCAGCCACTGGCCGTGAAAGCCTGCGTGCGCGAGCAGGTCGCTTCTCGCCGTCGGGCCAGACGCGGAGCCAGAGGCCCCAGTACTGGTCGCTCGCCGGGAGCCGGCCGGCTGACCGAGACCAGGCCGAGCGGGAACTGCCGGCCTGCTCGTCGAGGGCGCGTGAGCAGCGCGCTTCCATCCTCCTCGGCCCAGGTAGCCGCGACCGCGGTCTGGAAGACGACCGTCAGCGCGCCGGGCAGCCGCTCGGCGAGCAGCTGCGGCAGGCGCTCGACGAAGTCGCCCTGCTCGAGCTCCGGAGGTTCCGCGCGCAGCGTCTCGACCGCGCGGTCGAGCCGCTCGAGGCGGTCGGGCTGGTCGGCCCAGACGAAGGACTTGAGCAGCAGGGCGTCGTCCGGGGCGGGTGACGTCGAGCGGCGAGAGGTCGATCCCGCGCCGGCGGCGCACGCGCGGCACGAGCTGGAGCAGCTCGGCGGGAACCGGGCGCCGCTCCTCGCCGGAGAGCTCGAGCGGCGCGTCGTCGGCGCCCCAGCTGCCCGCGCTCGTAGCGGTAGCGGTAGCGGTCCCAGACGAGGTTGAGCCCGGCGCTCGGGCCGAGCTCGATCAGGTCGAGCGTCTCGACCCCGGTCGCGGCGCGCGACCTCGAGGAAGCAGGGCAGGAGCATCCAGCTGCGCTGCACCTCGTTCGTCTGGACGCCCTGCTCTGGACGAAGCGCCGAGCCAGTCGCGCCGCTCCTCGAGCACCGGCACGGATCGCTCCACGGATCCGATCCCCTCGCTGAGCGCGAGGTAGTGGAGGCCGCCGAGGAGCTGCAGCGGCCGGTCCCAGCGCGCGTCGTCGAGGATCTCGCGGACGGCCGGCTCGGCCGCGAGCCGGCGGCAGAGCTCGGCGTAGAGCGGCGAGCCCGTGCGCTCGCACTGCTCCGCCTGGTGGAGGAAGACCCGCTCGAGCTCGGCGGTCAGCTCTCGAGCGCGGCCTTCGCCTGCTCGGCGATCTTGCCGAACGCCGCCGGGTCGCTGACCGCGAGGTCGGCGAGCACCTTGCGGTCGAGCTCGATCCCGGCCTTGCGGCAGCCCGCGACGAACTGGTTGTACGAGAGCCCCTCGGCGCGCGCGGCCGCGTTGATCCGGATGATCCAGAGCCGCCGGAAGTTCCGCTTCTTCGCCTTGCGGTCGCGGTAGGCGTAGACGAGCGAGTGCTCGACCTGCTCCTTCGCCGCGCGGTAGCTCGAGTGCTTGCGCCCGACGTAGCCCTTCGCCTGCTCGAGGACCTTCGCGCCGCTTCTTGCGCGCGTGGACCGATCGCTTGACGCGCGGCATCTAGGACCGCCCCCTCGCAGCCCGAGCAGCCGGCGCACCTCGCGGACGTCGGCTGCCGGAGACCGCGTGCCTGCTGCCGGAACCTGCGCTTGCGCTTCGCGGACTTCTTCTCGAGCAGGTGGCTCTTCATCGCGCGCCGGCGCAGGAGCTTGCCCGCCCCCGTCACCTTGAACCGCTTCTTCGCTGCTCTTGACGTCTTCTGCTTTGGCATCTCTCGCAACTCCTGCGTTCTTCGTCGGCCCGAGCACCATGACCATGTTGCGTCCGTCGAGGAGCGGCGGCGACTCGACCACGCCGATCTCCTTGACGTCCTCGGCCAGCCGCATCAGCAGGTCCCGCCCCCGCTCCGGATGGCTGGTCTCCCGCCCGCGGAACATGATCGTGACCTTGACCTTCGCGCGCTGGTTGAGGAAGCGCACGACGTGGCCCTTCTTGGTCTCGTAGTCCTGTGTCGCGATCTTCGGCCTGAGCTTGATCTCCTTGACGTGGACCTGGGACTGGTGCTTGCGGGCGAGCTTGGCCTTCTGCTCCTCCTCGTACCGGTACTTCCCGTAGTCCATGACCCGGGCGACCGGCGGCTCGGCCTGCGGCGCCACCTCGACGAGATCGAGGTTCTTCCCGTACGCGTAGTCGAGCGCCTCGTTCGTCGGCTTGATCCCGACCTGGGCGCCGTCCTCGTCGATCAGCCGCACCTCGCGGCACCCGGATCCGCTCGTTGATCCTCGTCTGCGGCTCCGGGCGGGCTCGGGACGGACGAACCGCCGCGGCCTCAAAGACTCGTCACCAAGCTCTTCTTGTCCTCCTTGTTAAACGACAAAACCGCTGCAAGCAGCGGCCTCTTCCGTGTCCTCGGCTCGCTTGAACCCCCGACGAGGCTCGAGGCCCCGGAGGTGAGGAACGGGTGCGCCCCTGCTTGCAGGCGTCAGACGTTAGCAGCCAGTTCTCGCACGAGTTCGTCGAGGCTTCGCGTCGACTGCTCGCCGCCGCGCTCGCGCACGGCGAGCGACTCCTCGGACTCGCGGTCGCCGTAGACGATCGACGTACGGGATCTTCTCGACCTCGGCGTCGCGGATCCGCTTGCCGACCGTCTCGTCGCGCTCGTCGACCTCGACGCGGAAGCCGCGCCGAGCTTCTCGGCCAGCGCGCGCGCCGCCTCGCGGTGGTCCTCGCCGACCGGGATGATCCGCACCTGCACCGGCGCGAGCCAGACCGGGAAGGCGCCGCCGTAGTGCTCGATCAGGATCCCGATGAAGCGCTCGAACGAGCCGTAGAGCGCCCGGTGGACGACGTAGAGCGTGGTGCTCGGCGTTGTCCGGGCCCACGTACGTGAGGCCGAAGCGCGACGGCATCTGCGAGTCGAGCTGGATCGTCCCCATCTGCCACTTGCGGCCGAGCGCGTCCGTCATGTGCAGGTCGATCTTCGGCCCGTAGAAGGCGCCCTCGCCCTCGGCGATCTCGTACGGGATCTCGTTGAGCTCCAGCGCCGTCTTCGAGCGCGCCCTCGGTCATGTCCCACTGCTCGTCGGTTCCGAGCTTGTTGTCGGGGCGGGTCGAGAGCTCGGCGCTGCGCCGTCATCCCGAAGAGCTCGTAGAGGTAGCGCGCGTAGTCGACGACGCCGGCGATCTCGTCCTGGATCTGCTCCTCGGTGCAGAAGATGTGCGCGTCGTCCTGCGTGACGTGGCGGACGCGCAGCAGGCCGTGGAGCGTGCCCGGCGAGCTCGTTGCGGTGGAGCGGCGCCGGCTCCGCGTACCGGAGCGGCAGCTCCCGGTAGCTGCGGAGCTGGCTCCCGAACAGGAGCATGTGCCCCGGGCAGTTCATCGCCTTCATCGCCCAGGGCTGGCCGTCGACGTCGACCTTGAACATCAGGTCTCTCGAACTTCGGGAAGTGCCCCGAGGTGATGAAGGTCTCGCTCGTCGTAGAGGATGCGGCGTCTTCACCTCGAGGTAGCCGCGCTTCGCGTTCTCCCGCCGGCGAATCTCCTCGAGCTGCTGCCAGATGACCATCCCTTCGGGTGCCAGAGCGGCGAGCCCGGCGAGCGCTCGGAGAAGTGGACGAGATCGAGCTCGCGGCCGAGCCGGCGGTGGTCGCGCCGCCTCGCCTCCTCGAGCCGCTCGAGGTACGCCTTCAGGTCGGCCTCGTCGTAGAAGGCCGTGCCGTAGATCCGCGTCAGCTGCGTGTTCTGCTCGTCGCCGCGCCAGTAGGCGCCGGCGAGCCCGGTCAGCTTGATCGCCTTGATCGGCCTCGAGTCCTGCAGGTGCGGCCCGCGGCAGAGGTCGGTGAAGTCGCCCTGCGTGTACAGCGAGATGTCGCCCTCGGCCGTGTCGACGAGCTCGACCTTGTAGTCCTCGTCCTCCGCGACGAAGCGCTGCCGCGCCTCCTCGCGCGAGATCTCCTCACGCCGCCACTCGCGGCCCTCTTCGAGCTCTCGCCGGATCTCCTCCTCGATCCGCGGGAGCGCGTCCTCGCCGATCGGCTCCGGGAACTCGAAGTCGTAGTAGAAGCCGTTCTCGATCGGCGGCCCGATCGCGATCTTCACGCCCGGGATAGAGGCGCCGGACCGCCTCGGCGAGCAGGTGCGCCGCCGAGTGGCGGAGCACGGCGAGCGCGTCGGGATCGTCCTTGTCGCGCGTGGTCAGGATCTGGATCTGCTGTCCGTCCTCGAGCGGCAGGCGCAGGTCCTGCACCCGCCCGTTCGAGCGCACCAGGACCGCTTCCTCGGCCAGCTTCGGGCCGATCGCCGCGGCGGCGTCGAGCCCCGTCGCGCCCTCAGGAAGTTCGAGTTCGGACGAATCGGGAAGGATCACGCGCATGGACGAGACGGTACCGAAGCACCCGCGCGAGGACGATCGAAACGAGGAGGCCGAGGGGAGCCCGATCCCCGACCCCGAAGAGGAGGACACGAGCGCCGAGGACGATCCTGGGGCGGATTGAGAGAGAATGCAGCAACCGAACGAAGGAGGTCCCGTGGGTAAAGGCATCCGCGAGGTCATGACCTCGAACCCGCGCACGATCGAGGCGGACAAGCCGGTCGCTGACGCGGCGAAGCTGATGCGCGACGAGGACGTCGGGCTCGCGCCGGTTGTCGAAGGCGACCGCCTGGTCGGCACGCTAACCGACCGCGACATCGCTATCCGCGTCGTCGCCGAGGGCAAAGATCCCGCGTCGACACCGGTGCGGGAAGTGGCCTCGACCGACGTCGTCACGGTCAGCCCGGAACAGGATCTGGACGAGGCGGTCGGTCTCATGGCGCAGCACCAGGTGCGGCGGGTTCCGGTCGTCGAGCAGGACGGGCGGCTGGTCGGCGTGGTCGCCCAGGCCGACGTCGCCCGGCAGGCGGATGAGCGCCAGACCGGTGAGCTCGTCGGGCAGATCTCCCAGGAGAGCTCGCAGTAATCAGCCCGAAAACGCGGAGAGAGCCCCGGGATCGGGGCTCTCTCCGCGCCTGTTCGAAGCTCGGTCACGGGACTACGGCCACAAAGGGCCTAAGCCCATGAGCAAGGCAAGCATCGTCAGTACCGCAGCGATGATTGCGGGACGAGCGATCACCGGGACCTCCCTTCGACAATTCGATTACGGCGGTCCCGGGGCCCGGGACGCCTTAATATAGGAAACAGGAGTCGTGCCGAGACGCAAGTCAACACATGTCGACGACCCCGCTGCGGTAGGTAGGCGACTGCGGGAGGCACGCGAGCGCGCGGGCTTGAGCCAGCGCCAGCTGTCGTTCGAAGGCTGCTCGCCGGCCTACATCTCGCGCATCGAGGCCGGCGATCGAATCCCGTCGCTCCAGCTCCTCCGCGAGATGGGCCGGCGCCTCGGGGTCAGCGAGGACTGGCTGGCAACGGGGCTCGACCGCGAGGTGCTCGCCGAGGACCGAACGCTCCTCGATGCCGAGATCGCGCTCCGCTTCAGCGAGCTCGACACCGCCGAGAAGCTCTACACGCAGGTGCTCGATGCTGCGACGACCAACAACGAGCGGGCCCGGGCGCTGGCCGGGCTTGGCCAGATTGCCTTCGAGCGAGGAGAGCCGCGCCGCGCTGTGCAGTCGCTCGAGCAGTCGCTCGCGCTCTCCGGAGCGGACGCAACCGAGCAGCCCTCGCTCGCCGACACCCTCGGGCGCGCGTACGCGATGCTCGACGATATCGAGCCTGCGATCCGCCTCTTCCGCCAGTCGCTCGAGCGGGCGAACCAGCGGAAGAACTCGCCGGAGGCGGTTCGGTTCGGTGTCCTGCTCGTCAACGCGTACATCGACAACGGCGAGTTCGACGAGGCCGAGGCCGTGCTCAGGGAGACGGTCGAGAAGGCGGAGAACGCGCGCGATCCGGTGTTCCGGGCGCGCATCTACTGGTCGCTGTCCCGGCTCCACGCGCTGCAGAGTGAGGCGACCCGGCCGCGCGCGTACGCACGCAAGGCGCTCGAGCTCCTCGAGCTGACGGAGCACACGACGTACGCCGCGCGGGCCCACCAGCTCCTCGCGCATGTCGAGCTCGACCAGGGGAACTCCGGGCGAGGCGCTCGATATCCTCGAGCGGGGGCTGCCGCTGGTTCAGGACAGCGGAAACCGGGTCGACAAGGCGATCTTCCAGCTCGAGCGGGCGAGAGCGCTCGTCCAGCTTGGCCGCGACGAGGAAGCGGCGCAGGTGGCACAGGAGAGCACGGCGCTCCTCGCGGACGCCCGCCCGGTGACGCCGGGCGTGGACACGCACTCGTCGCCGAGATCTACGAACAGCTCGGTGACCGCGAACGAGCGATCAAGACCTACGAGCGGGCCGCGGAGCTCCTCTCGTTCAGCCCGAATCGGTACCTCCTCGAGGTCTATGCGAAGCTCGCGGACCTGCTCGAGGCCGAGGGCCGGAAGGACGACGCGCTCGAGGTGCTCAGGAACGCAGTCGCGACCCGGTCTCGGGTCGGCGCACTCCAGCCCTAGATCCTGCCGGGTGCGTCCCCGGCCGGCACGACTCGACCGGCTGCCTCCGCAGTACTTCACCGCACTCCTCGCCCGGGTAGCGGCGGCGGCCGCAGGCAGCAGGGGAGCCGCTCGTGGATCTCGGCCGCGGGAATCCCGAGGTCGGGCCGCCGCCCCACGTCATCGAGCGCCTCGCCGAAGTGGCGCTCGAGCAGCGGGCACACGGCTACCCCCCGTTTCGCGGCCTGCCCGCGCTGCGGGAGGCGATCGCCGAGCGCTACCGATCCGTCTACGGCGTCGAGCTCGATCCAGAGACCGAGGTCGCGGTCGTGCCCGGAACGAAGACGGCGCTCGTCGAGCTGGCGATGGTGCTCGCCGAGCGCGGCAGCCGCGTGCTGCTCCCGGATCCCGGCTATCCCGACTACCCGTCCGGCGTCGCGCTCGCCGGCGCGCGGCTCGAGCCGCTCCGCCTCGACCCCGAACGCGGCTGGGCGCCGCAGTGGAACGAGGCGCCGCGGGACGACGTCGCCGCCGTCTACCTCAACTACCCGTCCAACCCCTGCGCCGTCGCCGCGCCGCCGGGCGTCTTCGCCGAGGCGGTGCGCGTTCGCCGCGGAGACCGGCGCGGCGATCGTCCACGACTTCGCGTACGGCGACCTCGTCTTCGACGGGCGGCGACCCGAGAGCTTCCTCGCGACCGAGAACGCCAAGGCCCACGGCGTCGAGATGTTCTCGATGTCGAAGAGCTACGGGATGGCGGGCTGGCGGCTCGGCTTCGTCCTCGGCAACGCGGAGATCGTCGAGCGCATCGACCTGCTCCAGGATCACGCGCGCGCCGGGATCTTCGTCGCCGGTGCAGGAGGCGGGAATCGCGGCGCTGAGCGGCCCGCAGGAGTCGGTCGCCGAGCGGCGCGACGCCTACCAGCGCCGGCGGGACCGCGTGCTCGATGCCCTGGCGGGAACGCGCGTGCGCCGCTCCGGTCTGCGAGGGGATCGTTCTACGTCTGGATCCAGCTCCCCGAAGGCGTGACGTTGGAGCAGCTGCTCGAGGAGCACCGCGTCGCAGTCGCGCCCGGCGAGGGCTTCGGCGCGACGGGAGCGGGCTGGGCGCGCCTCTCGCTGGCGGTGACGGACGAGCAGCTCGAGCTCGGGCTCGAGCGGCTCAGCCGAGCACTCTCAGCTTAGGTCCAAGAACGCTTCGACGCTCGCCTGACCCGCGAAGACCGTAGTCGGCGCAGTTTGGACCTCGACCGCGGGCGTCGGCGCTCGTCGGAATGAGCCCGGTAAAGCAGATTCGAAAGGCTGTTCCAATACCACGCTCGCTCGCGACCGAGATCGTCCCGTCGTGAGCCTCGATGATCGCCTTGACGATCGCCAAGCCTAGGCCGGTCCCCCTGTCGCGTCGGCTTCGGTCGCCGCCGCGGAAGAAGCGATCGAAAATTCTTGGAAGATCGTCCGAAGGAATTCCGATCCCTGAGTCTTCGATCTCGATGACGGCGACGTCTCTCTCGACTCGCCCGTTTACGGTGATCGTGTCATCCTCGTTGGTGAACTTCACAGCATTCTCGAGCAAGGCATCGAGTGCATTCACGAGCAGATCCTGATCGGCGACAAGCCTTGCCGGCAGCTCGATGTCCAAAGACCAGTTGCGCCGTGCCGCCACCTTCCAGCGCGCCGCGGTGTGGGCCAGGACGAGCCCAAGGTCGACTGGGGCGCTCCGAAGGAACCCGGGATGCCCGGCTGCGGCCAGCAGGAGCAGGCGGTCCGACATCGTCGAGAGGCAGTTCAGCTCGTCGATAATCACGTCCGCGTCCTCGGCGGATTGCTGCCCGGGGCAGGCCATGCGGATGAGCTCCGCGTGCCCTCGCGCAACCGTGATCGGCGTGCGGAGCTCGTGCGAGGTGTCGCTTACGAACTCGCGCTGCGCCTGCGCGAGACGCCCAGCCTCTTCGACGGCGAGCCGGTGCCGCTCGGTATGCCAGACGATCGCGCCGAACATGAAGGCCAGGAGCGGAGCCTCGGCGGGCTCAGAGAGCCCGTGGCCCAGACGCGATGCAGTCCAGAGCTGGAGTGTCCCGGTGAGAACAAAGATGCCTGCGAGGACGACGGTCGTGGGCCGCATCGGCCAGCGCCGAACCCAGTAGACCAGCACCAAGCTGAGCCAGATGAGATGAATGGGAATGGCCTCCCATTCAGGCACGAA
The DNA here is from genome assembly GCA_963752845.1 of uncultured Actinomycetes bacterium. GTDB lineage: Bacteria > Actinomycetota > Thermoleophilia > Gaiellales > Gaiellaceae > JACDAN01. Next base: position 22,985 of record CAVVZV010000006.1, read on the forward strand.
GACGATGGCGGCCACGTTCGCAGCGACGAACAGGCCCCAAGCCGCCTCGACCCAGCGCTTACGCAGCCTGGAAGCAGTAGCCGACATTCCGAACCGTCTCGATGATTCCGGCACCGAGCTTCGCCCGTAGGCGGCTCACGTAGACGTCAATGACGTTGGTGCCGGGATCAAACGTGTAGCCCCAAACCTGGGCGAGCAACTCCTCGCGCGAACACACTTGTCCCTGCTGAAGCATCAATTGCTGAAGGAGCAGGAACTCGCGCGAGGAGAGGCTGACGCTGACTTTGCCGGTGTCAGCAGTCCGTCGCCGCAGGTCTAGAGTGACGCCGCCCGCGGTGAGTCGGTCGGGCGGAGCGGTCGCAGGATGTCGCAGTCGAGCCCGTACACGAAGGACGAGCTCGGTCAAATCGAATGGCTTAGCGAGGTAATCGGCCGCGCCAAGCTGAAGGCACCGCACCTTCGCCCGGACGTCCGAGATTGCCGAGAGTACGAGAACCGGCTGATCGGGCTGGGAGGCAAGTAGCTCTTTCAGGAACGACACGCCGTCCACGGGCTGCATGAGGAGATCCAGGAGGACGAGGTCGAAGCGGCCGCTTCGAGCCAGCTTCAACCCGTCGGTCCCATTCTCGGCGGTCTCGACAGCAAAGCCTTCGGCCGCGAGAGCTCGCGAGACGAAACTCGTGATCCGAGCTTCGTCGTCGACGACGAGGATGCGGCTCACGGCTCTGCCGTCCTTCGACGGACAGGACCCGAAGCCCTCGTGTGCTGCCGCAGCATCACGTGCTTCTCGGCAAACACGCGCGCCCTCCTCGAACGACGTGCTGATCTCGATAGTAGAACCAATTTTCACGTCATTCAAGGCAACACCAAGATCGAGATCATTGGACGCGGACGCGGTGCCATTCGGACGTCACCTCGACGCCGTCTGCGTAGCGGATCGATGCATAGAGAGGCCAGCGCCCCCTCGGCAGGTTGCCGAGCCTGGCAATCAGAGCGTTGCCCGAGCCCCGAAGCGGCGACGTGCGCCAGAGGTTGCGAACGCGCACTCGCACAGCCGCCCGGCAGCGCCGGCAGTTCGCTCCCCGGAGCACGACGCTGACCTTGGAGCCCCGAGCGGTCGCACGAAGCTGAAGGCTGGGCACGAACAGGCGCCGGGTCGTCGTGCTTTGCAGGCCGCGGCTCGTGTCCTCGAGATCGACGGCGTAGCCCCAGCTGCCGCTCGGCACCTTCTCAAGCACGCCGATCAGATTTGGGCCGTTTGCGGGCATTTTCACCAAGTAACGATTCCCACGAACCACCATTCTTAGCCTCGCCGCGCACGGCCGGCAGTCGGCGGCGCGGACGCTGATCACTACCCGATGCCCTCGAACGACCTTGACGGTGGTGGCCGAGATGCTCGGCGGGGAGCCCTGAACGGCTGGCGGCGACGGGGCCGACGGGGCAGGCGCAACGGGCGGAGGAAGCTGCGGAAGCGGCTGCGGCGAGGGTTGCGGTAGCGGCTGCGGCGGAGGTGGCGGGAGCCCGGCCGAGACATCCACGAAGTAGTCGCCTGAGCCGCTCTGCGACCGAACCCGCAGGTTGTAGGTCCCGGCGACACTGGGCGTGAAGCCGAGCGCGTCCTGGCGCATGCTCGTCGTCGCCGAGGCGACCGTGGCGCCATGCGGGTCGAGGAGGTAGAGGTCGAAGTCGGGGCTCGACGCAGACGCACCCGTGATCGAGGGAATGATCAGCGTGGCCGCAATCGGGAAACTCGGGTCGATCACGTTCAGCGGGTGATCGACCTCGGCGCCCGTGCCCGGGAGGCTTCCGTCGATGAGCGCGTGGACGGGCATCGCCGGCGGGGAGCCGATGTCCACGCGGGCCGCGCTCTCGATCGCGGCGTAGCCGTCCAGTCGGCCGGCGCCGTAGTCGATGTCGGGGCCGCTCGTCCCGAGCGCAGCGTTGTCGCCGCTCCGGCCCCAGTCGAGCGCGGTCGAATGATCGCGTCCTTCACGCCCTGAGGCCCGAGCGGCGGGTTCGCGTCGCGCACGAGCAGCGCGAGTCCGGTGACGAAGGGCGCCGCCAGGCTCGTCCCGCTCAGAGCCCTGTAACCGGCCGAGGTCCCGAAAAGTGCCGTCGTAATCGCGACCCCGGGAGCCACGACGTCCGGCTTGATGCGACCGTCCAGGGTCCTGCCGCGACCTGAGAAGGACGCCAGCGCAAACCCCTTCTCGCCCAGGTCCGACATCGCTCCGACCGTGACGGCCTTGGCAGCCGCGCCGGGCGACCCGATCGTGCACGTCCCCGGGCCAAGATTGCCGGCCGCTGCGACCGCGACGAGGCCGGCGTCGTGCGCCGCGTTCACGGCGAGCCGAGAGGGCGTCCGTGCCGTCCGAGCAGCCGGACTGCTCGAGCGAGAGGTTTATGGCCTCGATCCCGTAAGCATCCTTCGCGGCAACTGCGAACTCCACGCCCGCGACAACGTCGTCGATCGTTCCGATCCCACGATGGTCGAGCACCTTCACGCCGACGAGCCCCGCGCCCGGAGCGACGCCGGCGTAGCGCTTGTCCGGTCGGCCGTCGCCGTCACCTGCGAGCACCGCGGCAACGGCGGTGCCGTGACCGAGATCGTCGTAGGGCATCGGGAGACCATTGACGAGGTCGGTCCAGCCGATCACCTTTCCCTCGTCGAGATCGGCATGGCCCACGTCGATCCCGCTGTCGACCACCGCTGCGACGAGATCGTTCTTCGAGTAGGTATCGGGGCTCGCGTCGGCATTTCCGTCCACACCGGCGTCCGCCTTCGCCTTGGTGACCCCGAACGACGCCTGCGCGGAATCGATCGCCGCGTGCACGGTCGCATTCGCCTCGATGTGCGCGACGCCGGCGAGAGAGGCGAGCCGGCCGAGCTGCTCCTTCCGCATCGTCGCCGCGAACCCGTGCACCAGGTCGAAACGGCGAGAGACGGTGAACCCGCCGACCCGGCGCGCGAGGCTACGGACGCGCTCCTCGGAGGCCGGAGCGCCAAGCATGACGATGACCTCCACCTGGGCGTCCTCCGGTTTTCCGGCGAGGCGAGCCTCGAGGGTCTCGAAGAGCTTGTCGCCATCGCGGTCGGCGCTCGGGGCAGGGCCTGAGCCGGCGTCGTCGGTGGTCGGAGCGCCGAGCCCGACGAGCGCCGCGAAGGCGAGGATCCAGAGCAGGCGTCGCGTCATCACGTGCCTCGGAACGAGCGCGCGGGCTCTCCCGTCCCAGCGCGAGCGTGAGCGGAGCGCGGGAAGCAGGCCTGCCGCCACGGCGAGCAGCACGAGCAGCCCCAGCACGGCGGAGGCCCCCACGAGGAACGGTCCGAGCGGGCGGTCGGACACGCGCGCTGGGCGCCCCGCCGGTGGAGCGGCCCGCCAGTCGAAGTCCGCGACCACGTCCGCCGCGCCTCCTCGCTCGACCGCGACTTCGATCTGCCAGGCGCCGGCCGCGCGGAGGTAGTCGCCGGTCAGCCGGTAGTTACTCGGCGCGACCTCGAACCATCGGCGCCGACACTGTCTCCCCCGCGCCACGGCTGAATCGCAGCGTGACACCCCTGATCTGGGCCGGCGCAGGCCGCCTGAAACTTGCGGCGATCACATGGAAGACGTTCGGACCCGCCCGGTTCGGTCTCGCCGAGAGCGTGACGAGTACGTCCTCAGCCGCCGCGCTTCGCGAGCTCCGGACGTTCGTGGGCAAGCCTCTCGCCGCAGGTGCGAACTCCGGGCCCCGTGCCGGGAGAGTCGCCGTGAGCACAGCAGCGGCGGCGAGAACGGCAAGCCCGACCCGCGGCCTCAGCGAGGAGAAGCCGCCGGAGCGGTTGCCGCGTGCGACGGAGGAGCATCGCGTTGAGGAGCCCGAACGCTCCGCGACGACGCAGGAGGCCGACCTTGGCGAGGAGCGCCTGCCCGTAGAGCGTCGTCAGCAGCGCGTCGAGCGAGGCGACCTGACGGCCCGCGTAGTAGAGCCCGGTCACGCCGAGGACGCCGACGCTGAGAGCAGCGAGGATGCCGAACCGGCGCAGGCTCGCACGGGCGAGCGCCAATTGCTCGCCTCCCCGCAGCGGCCAGAAGGCGACGATCGCAGCCACGAGACCGCCGATCCAGGCGCCGGCGGCGAGAAGGTGCAACGCCGCTACGGCGACGACGAGGCCGGTCCGCGGCGAGACGGCCGCGGCATGGCCGGAGAGCGCCTGGACGAACGCGAGCGCAACCACGTAGACCGCCGCGACGGCGGCGAGTCGCGGTGCGTCGCGCCTGCGAAGGGCGAGCAGGAGGACAACGAGCGCCAGAAGGAGCGCTTCGCGGGCGAGCCAGAGCGCACCCAGGCGAGTCCCGGCCACCAGATCCCACGCGACGGCGAGGAAAGGCTCGCCCCTGCCTAGCTCAGAGGCGAGGGTCGCCGCCTGCCAGAGAAGGAGCCCGACGCCGGCGCCGAGCCCGAGCACGGCGCACATGAGCGTCCAGCCGAGCACCCGCCGCCGCGCGCCGTGCGCGGACGCTCCCCGAAGGACGAGGAAGGCGACCGCCAGACCGCCGGCCAGGCCGGCCAGAAGGCTGAAGTTGAGCCAGCGGAGCGCAACGTCGACGGGCGCGACGGACTCATCGCGGCGATCGCCCGCCGCGGCGGGGGTGACGCCGGGGCCAACGCCGAAGACAACGAACCCGCGTCTGAGGTGCCCGTCCTCCGCCGAGAGAACGCTCCAGTCGACCGTGTAGAGCCCCCTGCCGAGCTCCGAGGCCGGCGTGAGGAGGAGCAGCCCGTCCGCCGTCGGCGCGGACCGCTCGTCAGCCCTACGCGACGTCCCTGTTCGCCGACGATCTTCGCGCCGCTGAAACGAGGGACGATGCCCTCGCTGAACCAGATACGAATCGTGCGCGGGCTTCGCGTGACGGAGGAGCCGTCCTCGGGATCTGAGCGCACGACCGTCGCGTGTGCGAGCGCGCTCGGGACAACCACGAGGGCGACGAGAAGGGTGAAGCCCACGGCAGCGAGAAGCCGCAGGGGCGGGCCGCGCGCCGGCCGGGAGCTCACTGGACCGGGACGTGCTCCAGGCGAGACGTCGCCGACTGTGACGGAAGCGAGGTCGCTGCGCTGAAGGACACCTCCCGAGTTCGCGAAGAGCAGGTAGTAGGTCAGGCCCGGGTTCAGGCCCACCTGGGCGGTGCCGCCGGAGTGCTTGCCGTGGAAAGCGGCCCGGAGAGCCCTGCCACTCCTCTCGTCGACGATCGACAGCGGACTCTGCTTGTCGTGGACGACGAGCGCCTTGTCGGGGTCGAGCACCTGGAAGCGGAGATCGATGATCCCGCCGCCCGCGACCGAGGCGATCCGCAGGATGCGAACGCCGGTCGTTTCCTCGAAGGCGGCCGGCGAGAGCGTCGTGGCGCGGCCGGTCTCGCCGTCTTCAGAGGTAAGCCAGAGGGCGAGGGCAGCCGGGGCCGAGAGCGCGACGGCGGCGAGCACGATGACCGCAAGCTTCCATCCGAGCCTCATGCCGGCTCAGGGAACGGTGACGAACGTGAGCATGCCGCCGGGGAAGGTGGGCCCGTTCGTGACGTTCAGCTGTCGGCTGTAGATCGGGAAGGTGGTCCCCGAAGCCGGCACCGTCGCAATCGCGTCGACCGCCGAGCCCGAGGCGATCGTCTCTGCGACCACGTCCGGCGTGACCACGGGCTGAAACGCGTCGCGGGCGATGACGCGCTGGCGCATTCCGAGGATCGTCATCGTGTGGTGGTCCTGCCCGGCGTTGAGGTAACGAAGCAGCACTTCCTGGCCCGGGGTCGCCACGATCGCGTCCGTCTCGGGGTAAGCCTCACCGTTCAGGAGCCAGTACTCCGGATCCCAGTCGAGGGGAGCAAACACGCCCGGCGCGGCGTTCAGGTCGACGTCGATCTCGCTCAGTACGAGGACGCGCTCGACGTCGAACGCGGTCGAGGGATCCGGATACGCCCGTCCCGGGAAGCCGACGGGCCGGACGACGAGAGCCCCGTACAGGCCCATCGGGAGCTGGATCTGCGTGTTGACGCCGGTCTCGTAGAGGAAGGCGCCTGAGCTCGCGGCGGTGAAGGTGTAGGAGGCCGTCCCGCCGGGAGCCACTCCCTCGGTGTCGGGCGGGAGCGTCTGGCCCGGGAAGACGAGCGAGACGTTCTCGGCCGTCGAGGTTGTTCGTCAGGTTGACCGTGACGCTGTCGCCGGCAACCGCCTCCAGCGGCGGACCGGGCAGCTGGGCCGGGGCGCAGCTGCCGCCGGAGCCGAGCGAGAAGCCCCAGATCGGAACGACGACGCCTCCGGGCAGGGTGGTCGTGCCCTCATCGGCGCAGAGGTCGATACTCGACGACCTGTGCGGGGCCGACCGGCGGCGGCTGGGCCGGGACGACGGTCGTCGGAGGCACAGTTGGACGCCGGCCGACGACCGGAGCAGGCCCAACACGGATCCGCTGCCTGGCCGAGATCCACCTTCGGCCGCTGTCGAGGTCGCGCGCGGTCACGAAGTAGGTCACGAGCCCGGCCTGCAACTTGCGAACGACGGCCACGAAGGCTTTTCCGGAGCGCCGCATCGGCCGCGTCCGCCAAGGCCCGCGCGTCTTCAGCCGCAGCATGGCTTTGCACGGCGAGCAGCGCCGCGCGCTGGCCCGGAACGTGACCGTGCGGCCGCGGGCCTTCGCCCTCACCGAGACGGCCGGCGAAACTGCCCGCCTCGACCGCGCGGCCGTGGGGCGCGCCGCCTTCGGGCGAGCGGCATCGGGCAATGCCGCCGACGGCTGGGCGGATGTAGGCGCGGCGCGCGGCGCAGGATGCCGAGGCCCTGGCGGAAGTACCAGCGGCCGCAGGCGCCGGCGCAGCGGAAGCCGCGAGGCCGCAACCACCCGGCGGATCGACGCGCAGCAGCGTCGCCAGCCCTCCGAAGCCCTCGTCGAAGTTCTGGAACTCGTTCAGCGCGTGGCTATGCCAGGGGTAGTAGAACTCGCCGCACTCGTTCAGCCGGGTGACCCTCGGCGGCAGCTCGTCCTGCTCGCCGAGGTACGGGCTGCCGCTGTAGAACGAGAGATCGTCCTTGAAGACGAGGTTGAGGAGGCCCGGGAAGACGACGTCGGTGCCCTGGAACTGGACCGGGTTCGCCAGCGAGTAGCCCTCGTCGTCGTCGAAGCGGAACGAGCAGGTCGTACGTCTGGCCCGAGCCGATCGTCTTCGTGAACGCCTCCATGGAGCCGTCCTGGCCCAGCGGGCCAGTGAGCAGAGCTCCGTCGCGCGCGATGACGCGCAGGTGGTTTCCGTGCGGGTGGAACGGGTGGTTCGAAAGGCCGGCGTTCGCGTAGCGGACGAGGGCCGGCAGCGGGTTGTTCACCGGGTGGAACGGCTCGACCCAGACCAGGGCGCCGTACGGCTGGTTGGGGAGCCAGGGGACGCCGCTGTCCGAGATCGAGTCAGGGAAGGAGCGTCCGTTGACCGTCCAGTAACGGTCGTGCTTCTTCGTGATGTCGAATAGCCTGCCCGCGGTCGACCGCGTGGTGGAGGGCGGGGTCGATGTCGTGGAGGATGAGGATGTACTCGCGGTCGGGGTTGAACTGCGTCGACGGGTCGTTGTAGGCGAAGTCAGCTCCGAGCGCAGGTCGGACGATGATCGCGCCGTAGAGGCCCATCTCCACCTGCTTCGAGGGCTCTGTGCCGCTCTCGTAGAGGTAGGTGCCTGGGCGGCCGGCGGTGAACGTGTAGGTCACAGTGCCGCCCGGGTCGGCCTCGCCGGCGAGAAGGCCCGGGGTCGGGTCGGTCGTGGTGACACCCGACTGGCCGGGGAAGACGAGAGAGGTGTTTGGCGGCCCAGTCGGGCCCGGCTCGGTAGGAGTGTTGAGCGCAGGGAGGTTGTTGGTCAGGGTGACCGTGACCGTCTCGCCCTGCGTTGACGCAGAGGACCGGGCCGGGGATCTGCAAGCGCGCGGCGGTGGGGGAGTAGCCCCACATGTAGACGCTGTTGCCGTCGGGCGTCTGGATCCGTCCGTCCCTCGCGGTGAGGTTGAAGCCGGGCCCGGGCGTGCAGACGACGTTCCCGGGCACCGCAGCCGGGATAATGCGCGGGGCGGCGGCACCGGCCGGCGCGGCGAACGCACAGAGGGCGAGCGCGACGACGCCGAGCAGGAGGAGCATCCTGGGTGCGGCAGGCCTAGCCATAGGTCTCGTTCGGCTCCGTCTGGGGCGGCAGCGGGCTGCCCTGGTACACCCGCACCTCGGTCACCTGGCCGCCGAGGCCCGGGACACCGGGGTTCACGTTCTTGTACGAGCTCCGATTCGCGAAGAGGTAGCGGTTGTAGCTCCCGACGCCGTCGGTCAGCACGGGCGCCGAGGTGGTAAAGGCAGGGGCCGTGAAGAGGATGTCGCGCGCCTCGCCCGGGCCGATGTAGATCGTGTGCGCGCCGTAAGAGAGGTCGGTGCCGTCTCCGCCGCGCAGGAACGTCGCGTCCTCGCCGACGACCTTCATCGGAATGCCGACGAGCTGCATCGCCTGCTGCTCGTACCCGAGGTTGACGAGACGCATGAGGGCACGGTCGCCCGGGTTCACCTGCATGAGCGAGGAGATCGGTTGGAAGGCGAGGTTCGACCGGCGTGTTCGCTCCGCCGAGCTCGACCGTGTCGGGATAGGAGCGGCCGTTGATGATCCAGTACTGCGGCTCGTAGTCGCTCCAGACAAACTCCTGGATCTGCTCGAGGCCGTCGTGCGGCCGCTGGTCGATCTCGTTCAGGAGGAGCGTGAACTCACGCTCGAAGGCGGTCGAGCCGTCGGTGTCGTCGTAGGCGAAGCGCGCGCCCTTGTCCGGCCGCACGAAGACGACCCCGGTCATGCCCATCTGGACGTGCTCGGAGTCCTCGAAGTGGCAGTGGTACATGTACGTGCCTTCGTCGCGCGGCTTGTAGACGTAGGGGAAGTCGCGGAACACCGGCACCGAGATCGAGACCTCGGGCACGCCGTCGAAGAGGGCGATCGGGTTGCGGAAGCCGTGCCAGTGGACCGTGTGCGAGTCGTCCAGGTCCGGCCGCGCGAGGAGCCCGACGTTGGTGAGGATGAGGAGGAACTCCTGGTCCTCGTCGACGCCGAAGATCGGCGAGGGAACCTGCACCTTGCCCTTGAAGTCCTGGGTGACCTTGGCGATCGAGTCGTCCGGGTTCGCCTCGACGAAGCCGAACACGTACAGGTCGGGATCCGGGTACGCGGGCCGGCCGGGCAGGGCGATGTGCCCGTCGGTCGCCACGAGCCGCCGCCGCATCGCGCCGGGCGCGAGCTGCGCCTCCGCGACGGACTCGCCGAACCCCAGCCCGCTCTTCCGAGCACGCCGCCGACGGCGACCGCGGAGGCGCCCAGGCCGCCGAGGACGAGGAAGTCCTTCCGGCTGAGCCTCTGTTCTCAGTCGCTCACGGAACCCTCACCCACTTGATCCGCGTGCGCGTCTCGAGACCGGTGTCGAGGTCGACGACGCGGACCTGCCACTGCCAGCGACCAGTCGGAAGATTGCGGACAACGCGGATCCAGCGCTTCCGCTCCGTCGCCAAGTCCGTGAGCGGCCCCTCGAGGGCGGGCCAAGCAGCTCTTTCATCCGTTCGGCGAGGGTGAGCGACCCGGAGAAACGGGCGCTGGAGAGCACGCGCCTCATCGGGTAGGCGTGCCAGCTTGCCGTCGAAGCGGATCCGCAACACGACCTTGCAGCGGACGCAGCGCGTCGTTGTCGCCCTGAAGACGGTTCTCTGGTCGAGCGCGGACGCAGCTGCTGTCGGTGACCTGCGGCTTCTGAAGTGCGGCCGCAAGGACGGCCGCAGACATCTGAGTGCTCGTACCGCCGGCGTTCGACGCGGTCACCTCGACCCTCAACCTGTGGCCTGCGTCGGCGCGCTTGACGACGTAGGTCTGAGCTCCGTGGCCCGCTGGATGTCCGCCCACGTCCCGCCGGCCTGTCGCTGCCACTGGAAGGCGAACGTGATCGGTGGCGTGCCGACCCAGCCTCCGGTCGTCGTCGTCAGCCTGTCGCCCACCTTTGCCTTTCCGTTCTTGTGGCCGTTGACTGCTGGAAGCTGGGCCGGAGTCATCGCACCCACCGGTTCCGTCCCGGGCGGGGCCGGCTGAGGCTGGGGTTGCGGCTGAGGCTGGGGCTGAGGCGCCGCTGGCGGCGCGCTGACGACCGGCGTCGGCGCCGACTCGGCAGTGGCCGAGTAGCAGTCCGCCAAGGTTGCTGGCGGTGACGACGCACACGGAGCCGGTGGCCGACGTCGGCGGCCTTCACCTCGTAGGTGCGGCTGGTGGCGCCGGCAATGTTCGACCACGGGCTGCCCTCCCGCTGCCACTGGAAGGCGAAGGTGAACGGCGGCGTGCCCGTCCAGCCTCCGGTCGTGGCCGTCAAGAGCGCGCCCGGCGCGACCTCTCCTTCGTCGCCCTCGATGTCGCGGCGCTTCAGGCGGAGCCGGGCTCGATCGGCATCGGCGGCACACCAGGTGTCTCGTCCGCGCCCATCTCCCAGGCCGCCGTCCTGCGGCCGGACCTCGAGGTCGATGTCGTCGAACGGCGCGCCGACGCCGCCGAAGGAGTCCGTCCCGGCGTTGATCGCCGGCGACCCCGTGGCCAGGTGGTAATCGCCCGGCAGGCCGTCGTGGCCGAGCGGCTGCGGGTCGTCGCGGACCATGGTGACGAGGAGCTCCGCCGGGTTGGAGCGGTTGGGCCCGACGTCGAGCGCCATCTCGTTGACCGTGACGAACTGCGGGAAGTCCTCGTCGGTACAGCCGGCGCCCGACGATGTTGCTCGGATGCACCGTGTCTGCGTCTGGATACGGCACGGACAGGATCGAGAAGCGCGGGCTCAGGAACTGCGGCGTCGGCGTCCCGAAGACCTCGAGGTCGATGCAGCCCTGCGACTCGAGCGCTCCCGCCGGGGTCGCGTCGGGGTCGGCTGGATCGGGGACAGCATTCGGATTCCAGGTGAAGGCCTCGTTGCCCCAGAGGATGTTGTTGAAGAGCACCGGGTCGGAGAAGTTCGGCGAGCCCGGCGGCAGCGTGGCCTGGAAGGCCACCTCGTGCATCTCGCTGATGATCCCGGCGCTGTGCGGACAGCTGAAGAAGGGCGCGTTCTCTCCGCAGGAGACGTCGCGGTCCTCGGACGTCCCCGTCGAGACGTTGTAGGCGACCGTGTTGTTCACGATCGTGGTGTTGGAGGCGTTGTCGAGCGAGATCCCGCCGCCGAAGTCCGCCGCCACGTTGTTGATCAGCATGTTGTTGACGATGTCGATCCGGTAGGTGAGCGGGTCGAGTAGCTTGATGCCGCCGCCGTCGTCCTGCGAGACGTTCGAGTGGATGATGTTGCGCTTGATGTCGACCGGGCCCGAGCCCTGCGTCAACGGCGCGCCGCCGGTGGGCTCCTCCCCGCCGACGAGGATGCCGCCGCCCTCGTCGAACGCGTCGTTCATGTAGACGAAGTTCTCGAGGATGCGGCCGCCGGGGCTGAAGCCGTAGTGCGACAAGGCCGCCGCCGTACTCGCCCGAGAAGTTGGCGCACAGCTCGTTGCGCTCGACGAGGTAGTTCTCGGCGCCGTTGAAGATGCCGATTCCGCCGGCCAGATGGCGGCCGCCGTTGCCCATAACGCGGTTGTGGCGAATGACGACGTCGTCGTTCTGGTTGTCGCCGACGAAGGCGCTGCCGAGCGAGAGGGCCCCGCCGTACTCGCCGCCGTTCCCCTCGAGGAAGTTGTTCGTGACCGCGAGGTTCCGCGCGAACGCGTGCACCTGGATGCCGCCGGCGCCGAAGGCGCGGCCGAGCGTCATCCCGAGGCCGTCGATCTGCGCGTTGAAGCCCGGCGTGAACTCTCCGTCCGCGGCGACGACCGTCATGACCGCGCCCTCCGGCACGCTGGTCGAGCCGGGCGCGGAGTCGTACGGCGATGCGGGCCCGGCGAGCGTCGCCTCCCAGGCGGCCTGGTTCGGCGGGAAGCGGAAGAACCGCCCGTCGATGACGCTGCCGGGGACGTGCACGCGCGGGTCGTCGGGCCGGAAGTCCTGAATCTTCGTGCCGATCAGACCGCCGGGGCCGTGACCCTGGAGCTTGATCCGCTTGTGCATGATCACGTTCTCGCGGTAGGTGCCCGGCTCGATAACGATCAGCGACCCGGGCGCGGCAGCGTCGATCGCGTCCTGGATCGGAGTGGGCGGGGCCGCGCCCGGCGGGGTCGGCACCGTCACCGGGCTCACGGTCACGATCGGCGGGTCGTAGCCCGCGCCGAGGATGTGGAACGTGATCCCGGAGCGCGATGTCTTGCCGGTGTTGCTCGTCACGAGCAGCTGGTGCGGGCCGGGATCGCCGGTAAGGGTCGCGACGATCGTGTCGTCGGTCCAGCTCGACACCGCCTGGGCGACGCCGTCGAGGGTCACGGTGCCTGTCTCCCTGCGTGTCGCCGAAGTCCGTGCCGCGGATCGTGATCGCGGCCCCCGAGGCCCCGTAGGGCTGCGAGACGCTGAAGAACTCGGGCTCGGGGACGAACGGCTCGACGCCGCGCGGCGCGCAGGTCACGCCGGCGATCGGGTCGAGCGGCGTGTCCGCCGGCGTCATCGTGCCGGGCCAGACGTCGAACGCGACCGGCTCGCGTCAGGTAGTTGGGATTGAAGGTCGGGTTGGGGTTGTCCGGGTCACCGGGGTCGTTGACGACGAAGACGTAGGTGCCCGGGCAGATGCCGGCCGGGTTCGGACAGTTGGCGGTATCGGTGGACGGGAGCAGGACCTCGTAGAAGCCGTACTCGTCAGTTAGCACCGTCGTGATCAGCCGGCCGGTGAAGTCACGGACGCCGACCGGGATGTCCGGCAGACCGCGCGCCTCGCCGTACCAGACGTTGCGCGCATCCATCTCGAAATTGATGTCGTCGCCGACGAGGCCGAAGACGCGCCCGGGCAGCTCCATCCCGTTGTCCGTGAAGAAGAAGAAATTCGCCTCCGGGTTCTGCTGATCCTGGAGGGTGACGAGCTTCTTGTCGCAGAGCGGCTTCTCCTGGCCCTCGAACGGGCTACCGCCGTCCGGGTCGTAGAGCGTGCTCGCGGCGAAGGTCGGGTTGAAGACCGCGTTCGGGCCGTCCGGCGGCACACCGGCCACGTCCACGACGTGCAGGTCACCGGCGCACGGGACCGGCGGGATCGCGGGGACGAAGTCGGCGCCGTCGTTGACGTTGACGTCCTCTTCCTTGACGTTCTGGAAGTGCTCGGGGACGACCGCCTGGACGACGTAATCGTTCGGGGCGAGGACGTTGGTGCAAGTCCAGCTGTCGCTGGGGAAGAGGTCGGGGTCCTCGTCGTTCGGGATCCCGTCGCCGTCCGCGTCGCCGCCGGCGAGGATGCCGCCGGTGTCACAGGAGGACTCGAACTGGAAGCCGCCGTCGAAGGCGCCGGCCTTGGTCTCGTTCGAGAGCAGGCCGACCTCGGTGCAGTTGGGGCTGACGTCGGGATCAGAAGCCGGGAAGGTCGGAAGCGACCCGGCAAGCGCGCCGTCGGCGTTGCGAACGTCGCATGACTGCGGCAGGTCGGGGTGGTCGGAGCGCGGGTGGCTCCACTCGTCCGTGATCAGCTCGTTGAGGAGGACGTCGTCGGCCGTGTTCGGCTCGGCGTCGGCGCCCAGTCCCCAGAGGCGCATCGTCACGCCGCCGATTCCCGGCTCGTAGTCCTCGTTCGCCTGCAGGCGCGCGTCGAGCTCGTTGCGCGTCGTCCCGTGGAAGACGATGCCGGCGATGCCGCCGTTCTCGCCGTCGTACTCCGGCGTCGTCTCGTTGTCGGGGACGTATTCGCGCTTGCCGAAGTCGACGACGCTGCGATGGCTCTCCATCGTCAGCTGATTCAGCAGCAGCCCGCCGCCGAGATCTTGCGGGACGACGATCGGATCGGCGAGATCCGGGTCGGTGCCGTTCGGCGTCCCATCCCCGTCATGGTCGCCGTCCGGATGGTTGACCCGAAGCTCGTTGTAGTACGAGTGGCCCGTGCGCGCATAGCGGCCGAAGCCGACCTCGAGGATCCCGAACTTGAAGAGCTTCGAAACCTCTTCGTTGAACGCGTAGTTGCCCTGCGGGTTCGTGAAGGTCGCCGACTTGACGCTGCCGTCCCGATAGCGGATGTCCAGGTCGCTCTGCGGGATGCCGACCTCGCAGTTGGCGGGATCGGCTGGAGCGCAGTCGCGGATGCCGTTGTCGGCCGCGGCGCCGGGAATCGTCTCTCCGGCGGCGTTCAGGCCCGTGTCCTCGAACACGCTGCCGGAGACCCAGCCGAACCAGCGCGCGACGCCGACGTCGCCGAGCGCGATCGTCGTGTCGCCCGCCTCGACGTTGACGGTGAGGAAGCGGATGATGTAGTCGAGCGGGTTGTCCCAGATCGCGACCTGGTACGAGCCCGCGGGAACGTTCGGGATCGTGAACGTGCCGTCCGCGTTTCCGCGCCCCGTGAAGACCTGCACCTCGTCGCCGAGGATGGAGCCGCCGAGGTCGGTGAGCGCCACCCACGGCCGGTTGACCACCTGGCCGAAGACGAGGTTGTCGAAGGGCGGCCAGCCGATCCACGTACGCGCGCGGCCCGTGATCGTCTTGTTGCCGGCGACGTCGTTGGACGGACAAGCATCCGTCGCGCTCCCGAAGGAGCACTCCTTGACGAAGCCGAACCAGAACGCGGTCGGGAGCGTCAGGGGCTCGACCAGACGCTCGCCGATCGCGCCGAAGCCGTCGTCACCCTCCGTGATCCGCCCCCAGTCGATGTCGGGCTTGCCTTCGAAGGTCGACGTCTGAATCCAGCCCGAGCCGTCGGGCGGGATCGCAAAGATGTGGTACCGATCGGGCGGAAGCTGCTCGATCGTGACGTTGCCCTCCGCGTCCGTCAGGCAGTCGCCCCCCGTCCCCGGAATCGGATCGGGGATTTCGCCGTCCCCGTTCTGGTCGATGAAGTTGCCGTCCGCGTCTTTGAAGTACCGGGTGCAGAGCGGGTTGTTGTAGTAGTCGACCGACACCTCGCCGACGTTGTCCTCGAGGACGATGCGGAAGCCCGCGAGGCCGCTCTCCGGGTCACCGGCGATCTCAGGAATGTCGGGCGCCGCGTTGACCGAGCGGTGGTCCTGGAAGACGCTGACCTGGAGCTTCCCGAGCGGCAGCGGTGTCGGGAGGAGCTCCACCGCGACGGTCTGCGGCGTCCCTGCCACGACCGTGAAGTGCTGACCCCAGAACTTGTAGCCGGGGGCCGAGATGCTTACGAGGTAGCGCCCCGGCTCGAGGTCGGCGACCGGGTTCGTCTCGTCGCCGAGAGCGACCGTCGGGCTCGAGCTCGCCATCGGCTTGAACCCAGGGTGCTGCTGCGGATCCGGATCGCTCGGAACCCCGGAGTTGTCGACGTTGATCAGGTAGCGGAAGTCGGTGACCGCCGACCCGGTCTCCCGGTTCTCGGGCGCGATCGTGATCGGAACGGCGAAGGCCTGAGGCGTGAAGAGGAGCGCCGCGCCGACGCAGGCGAACATCGCGGCGACCCGCGGGATCCGGCTCCTTCTCTTGCCGCTGGCAAACCTTGGCAGCACCGGCCTCTTCCGTTCGGGACTTCGAAGGTAGGCCGCTGAAAAAGCCCTGGTTTCCCGGATGACAGTTTCGTCACCAAACTGTAATCCGACTGTCACGAGGATTCCGCGCAAGTTTTTTCGCGGGAGCCGCTCTAGAGAAGGTGGACAATTGTTCCCTCGCGCCGCACGCGGGGCGTGTCCTCGTGATCGACGACGAGCCGAAGCTCGTCAACATGGTCTCCCGGGCGCTTTCCCCTCTCGACGTCCAGGTCGATCGCGCGTACGACGGATCGACGGGGTTGACCATGGCGTTGAGCGGGCGTTACGAGCTCGTCCTCCTCGATCTCGCGCTACCCGGACTGAGCGGAGTTTCGGTTCTACGCAGAGTCATCGAGGCCCGGCCGGAGCAGCGCGTAGTCGTGTGCTCCGGGCGGACGGATCCGGAGCAGGAGGCGCAATGCCTCGAGCTCGGAGCCGCGGATTACCTGATGAAGCCGTTCGACCTGAGCAACCTCGTCGCCCGCCTGTGTGCGCTCAGAGCAGACCGCCCCTCCCACTCCACCCTTCACTCCACGACGGAAAGGAGCACTTGATGAGACGAGCAGCAATGAAGCTACTTCTTGTCGCCGGCGCCGCAACGCTCGCCCTTGCGGGCGCCGGGCAGGCACTCGCCGCCGGCATGCAGGGCACGGTCGTCGGCAAAGAGCGTGCGCGACACGCGTTGGTGATCACCGGCTCGAACGCGATCGCGCGAACGGTGCGAGTCGGTGGCGCGTACAGGCTCCGGCCGGGGGCACGTGTGTCGGTGCAGGCCGGCCGGTTGCGCGACGGGACGCACCGGGCGACCGCCGTCCGCATCGTCGGCCGGAGCGCCCGTGCCCGCGTACACGGCACTGTGCTCAAGACTCGCCGGGGTGGTTACCTGCTCAGCGCCGGAAAGAGCGTGCTGGCGATCCGCTATCGCTCGGGACAGCGACTCAGTTCCTCGAGCGGTGCGCCACGACGGGGTGATCAGGTCGTCGTCCGGGTCTCGATCAGCCGGAGCGGCGCGCTCACCCAGCAGGGGCCCGCCCAGACTGTTGCTCACGGCGCGCGGACTGGAGGTCGTCGGCAACTTGACGGCGCTCACCAACGCGACCGCCACGACACCTGGCTCGATCACGGTGACGGTGGAGATGCCGGGCGTTCCTCCGGCTGCTGCGACGAGCACGTCGTTCACCTGCGTGGTGCCGGCCGGATTTGCCGATCTGTCGGCTTTCCTGAACAAGCTGGTCGAGATGCAATGCACGCTGGTTGCCGGCCAGTGGACCCTCGACGAGCTCGCGATGCCGGGACAGCGCCGGCGTCGGACGAGGAAGAGGAGGAAGAGGTAGAGGGTGCAGTGACAGCACTCACCGCCGCGACCGCCACAGCCACTGGATCGATCACCGTTGGCTCGGTTACCTGCACGATCCCAGCCGGCTACGACACCCTCGATATCCAGGTCGGGGACGATGTTGAGATCGAGTGCGAGGCGGGTATCCTCACTGACATCGAGAAGGAAGGCGGGGACGAGGACGAGGATTAAGGGACCAACCGTCCGAACCGCATGACGACGATTCCCGCGCCCGCCGGCCGTCCCTCCTCGGAGGAGGCCGGTGGGCGCATAGCTGCGCTGTTCGACGCGCATGGTCGGATGATTCTCGGCCTCTGCCGGTTCCTGCTCCGGGACGCCGACGAGGCGGACGACGCGACTCAGCAGACGTTTCTCTCGGCGTACAGAAGCCTGCTCAGCGGTACCGAGCCCCGTAATCCAGCTCAGTGGCTCGCCGAGATCGCGCGCAACGAATGCCGGGGTCGGATCGCGGCCCGAATGCGCGAGCCGCTGCCGCTCGCGCCGACGGTAGAGGCGAGCGGCCACGACCCGGCCGACGCTGCGGACCAGACCGAGCTCATCGACGAGCTGAAGGCAGCGATCGCGGAGCTGCCCGAGCGGCAGCGCGAAGCGGTGGTTCTGCGGGACTTCTACGGCCTCTCCTACCGCGAGGTTGCGACGGCGATGACCGTGTCGGTCCCGGTCGTCGAGTCGCTCCTCTTCCGCGCCCGTCGCCGGCTCGATCGGCGCCTCGGGACACTTCCGCGTCTCGCCCAAGGGGCACTCGCGATCCCACTCGCGCTGCGGGATGAGTTGGCACGCGCGATCCCGGGCTTCGACGCCGCTGCCGCCAGCCTCGGGATTACCGGAGGAGGCGCCGCGGCAACCGGGGTCGTCGCGAAGCTCGCGGCCATGCCCGCGACCGCCAAGGTTGCCTCTGCCACGACCGTTGCTGCGGTCGCGGTCGGAGGAGCGGCCGTCACGCCGCAGGTGATCGATCGGCAGTCAACGCCGGCGAAACCCACACCGACCGTCACGAGCCCGGCCGCGCCGGCGCCAACTGGGTCGGCGCCGCGGACGAGCTCAGGGAGTCCGATCGCAGAAGCGCGCCAGAAGTGGGATAACCGGGGGCGAAAGCGCGCGACGGTGGGCGCACAGCGCGCGGCCGCCTCCAGATCCGCCGAACCGAGGGGAGCCAGACAGCTCGACCAACCGAGCACGGAGAGCGAGTCGAGCGAAGCCCCAGAGGTCGAGAACGAAGCGCCGGAAGCCGAAACGGAAGCGCCCGAGCAAGAGGTCGAGGTGGAAGAAGAGCGGCCCGCCGCCGCGGTCACACCATCAACGCCTAGTCCTCCGCGCGTGCAGCGCGAAACCGAGTCCGAGCCGCCTGAGACGGAAGCCGAGTCGGAGCCGGCCGAGGACGAAGGCTCGGACTAGCCAGGCTTCATCCGCGGTTGCGGGATGGCCGCCGGATGACAGTTCTCTGACAGAACGTTCATCCGAGGCCGGCCCGGCTGACCAGGTTCCTACGCTGCTTCCAAATGCCCGTGCGTTCGTATCGATGGCTTGCCGCGGCCTCGATCCTTGCGGCCCTGGTGCTTATACCTGTGGCCTGCGGCGGCGACGACGACGATTCCTCCGCAGAGGGCTCCTCCGGAACGACCGCTACCGCAACCCTTGGAAGCAGCGATGACGGTGAATACACGATCAGCCTCGACAAGGAATCCGTGCCGGCCGGTGAGGTCACGTTCAAGATCGCGAACGAGGGCGAGCTCGAGCACGAGTTCGAGATCGTCAAGACCGATGTCGCCGAGGGCGACCTTCCCGTCGAGGCGGATCAGGCGGATGTCGAGGCGGAGGGCGGCGAGGAGATCGACGAAGTCGAGGACCTGGCGTCCGGTGCGGAGCAGGACCTGACCGTCGACCTCGAGTCGGGCAAGTACCTCCTCATCTGCAACCTGCCCGGCCACTACGGGCAGGGCATGGTGACGTCCTTTACCGTCGAGTAAGCGGCGCTAGATCGAGACGACTCCGCGGCAGAGCTGGCCGCCTCGCGCAGCACGGGCGGAAGCCACGATGCGATCCGACCCGGCCGGGTTTCGGATCCTCCGGTTGACCTCAAAGGAGCCGCTGGGCGGCCTCGTGATCCGGGCGCCCCGGAACACGACCGCTCCGTCGCGCGTGAGGACGACGTTCCAGCGCCGACCGGAGATGTTCTGGTCGACCTCGAACTCGACCTCGATCAGGCCGTCGTCATGCTTGGCCTTCAGCTTCCAGCTCGCGCCGCTCGAGCACCTGCCGGTCTTCATGACGCCGGGATCGCTCTTGGCGGGCGCGACCGCGGGAAGCGCCGCCACGACTGCGAGTGATGCGATAAGGATGATCAGTCTTCGCATGGATCCCCCTTTGACTGCAATCCACGCTAGGGGAATCCGGGCTAAGTCTTGGCGAGGCCCCGGTTAAACCTTTCCCAAGCTTCACACCGAATCAGCTGGACTGCGTGAACATCCAGCGGTGACCCTCAACGTCCTCGGCGCGGTACTGGCGCTGGCCGACGGCCGGGTTGTCCTCGAGCTCGGAGAGGATCGTCGCTCCGGCCGACCTTGCCCGTTCGAAGTGACCCTCGATGTCGTCGACCTCGACCATGACGCCGTCGACTACGTAGGGAGTCTCGCGCCAGCGCTTCGCCGCGTCGCACTCTTCGGCGTGCCGCTTGGGGCCGCGATAGTCAGGGCTCGGGTAGCCGAGGAAGACGATGCCGCCGTCGAGCTCGAGCGTCACGTGGGTGACGGTGCCGTCGTCGTCGGCGTAGCGCTCACGCTCCTCGAACCCGAACGCTTCGACGATCCAGTCGGCCGCCTGCCCGACGTCCTCGTAGGAGAGCATCGGAATCACGCGCTGGGCGATCGCGGACATGCCCGAGTATTGCGTTGATTCGGCGCCGATGCCGGCTTTGCCGGCGTCGGCCGCTACGGCGAGGATCGAAAAGTCAATGCCGATCGAAGTCGTCATGGCTTCGGCGCAGCCGAAGCCGGGACTTCGATCGGGTAGGGGGCGGTACTGGGCTTAAAGCAGCCTGCAAATCAGGACATTCTCATCGTTTGATCTAGCAGCGGCCTAGCACCATTTCGCATAGAAGGCACGTATAAGGGTGGGTCCGACTTTTCGGAAAAGCTCGGGGCGTCGCGCCTAAACGCACCGGCGATGCACTCGACGTACCATCTGGAGTTGTGTCTCTCCCGCGCCTTGGGGACGAGGTCCGGAAGTACGGCGCGGTGATCGCCATCATCGCCGCGATCGGCGCGCTGATCGTCGTGTTCATGGTGTGGGGCTCCAACGGCTCTGACGCGGAAGGCAGTAGCTGTACAGAGACTCCCGCGGGTCGGGTACCCCCCGCCATCATCTGCCCCGGGAATGCCACCCCCGAGAACTCGAAAGAGCGCGGCTGTATTCGGGATTCGACCTTCGGGAACGTCACGTACTGGACCTGCTCCGATTGACGCTTGCGCAGCGGCCGGGCCGACCAGGTGCCGACGCCGGCGAGCTCCCGGTATTGGTCGTCGAGGACCTGTCCTAAAGAGCGTCTAGCGCCACGCTCACGTTTCGCAGGTTCGAGCGGGGCCGGGGCCGTGGCAAGCGCACGGGCGTTCGGGTCGCCGCCCGGCCCCTGACGTGCCGAAAACCGGGTGGTCGGGTGGTGATTGGACCACCCGAACGACCGCCCGATCGGCAGAAGCCGCACTCGCATCGGACCTCGATACTGGTGGCGGCAGTGGAACCCACGAGTTTCTGATCGCTGCCGACCGTCGCCGCCATCAAGTCAAAGGCGGACCCATTCACAAAGGAAGGAACCACATGAAGCTCGTGTTGTCGATCGCCGCAGGGATCATCCTCGCGATCGTGCTGCTCACCGTCGGCTGCTCGGCGCTCGTCGCCAGCTCGGTCGACGACGCTAACGTCGCAGCGGCAAGCGACGCCGTTGCCGAGGACGCGCCGGACGCTTCAAGCGGCGAAGAGGGTACATCCGAAACCGCCGGTCAGGAAAATGCCCGGCACAGCGCCGAGAACTACCTCGAAACCAGCGCGTTCTCCCGCAAGGGCCTGATCGAGCAGTTGTCGTCGGAGTACGGCGAGGGCTTCTCCAAGGCCGACGCCATCTACGCGGTCAACCACATCGACGTGGACTGGAACGAGCAGGCCGCCAAGTCCGCTAAGAACTACCTCGACACCAGCGCGTTCTCCCGTCAGGGCCTCATCGAGCAGTTGTCGTCCGAGTACGGCGAGGGCTTCACTCACGCGCAGGCCGTGTACGGCGTGAACCAGACCGGCCTCTAGGTCGTCGATCCATACTGACTGCTAGCGGGCGCCTCCGGGCGCCCGCGCCCGTTCTACGCGGCCGGCATCGTTCCGAACCCGGCACGAGACCGCATCATCGTCAAGCTGCCCAGGGAGTCAGCTGATTCGTGCCGGAAGCTGATCGAGGGCGGCGCGGAGGAACGCGTCGCGGCGCTCCGTGACGGCCGCGTCGTCCAGCGGGCTACCGTCGCCGGCGAACCCCGGGAGCCACTCGCCGTGCATCACGGTCGGCGTGTTGAGCGCGGCGACGGCATCCCAGTAGGGCACCGCGATTGCCGACCGCCCGGCCTGTCGCTGCCAGCCCTCCAACACATAGGCTGGCGCGTCTTGGCCGTACTGAAGCGCCATCTGCATCCGAAGGCTGCCGAGATCGACTCCCGGATCACCAACCCCGGCTCCCTTCCAGTCGATCAGCGCGACGCAACGGTCGCCCTCCCACAGCATGTTGCCGCCCCAGACGTCGCCGTGCAAGAACACCGACGGGGCCGCGGGCACGCCATGCGACCTGACCCGCTCGTCGGCCTGCTGCAACAGAGGTGTCGTCGGCGTCCAGCCCCGCCGGCGGTCGGCGGCTCGGTCGTCAGCGGCGCACGGCCGGGGCCGGTGCGGCAGGTCGTCCTGTGGCGCCAAGACGATGGCGTTAACCCTCGCGATTGCGGCTCCGGCTTCCCGGAGGCGGGCGGCAGAAACCATCGGCGGAGAATCGCTGCTGCCGGACAGGAAGGTCTCCAGGGTAGCCACGGTTCCGCTGGCCCTCCCGTCGAGATCGGCAGCGATCAGGCGCGGCCCGGCCAGGCCATGGGTCTCGGCCAGCCGAACGGCTCGGGCGTTGGTGATCACCATGCCGTCGGTGATCCAGCGCGGCACCGAGAGCTTCAGGATTAGGTCAGAGGCGCCGGTCGACGTTCCTTCGACTCGGAGGCGGAACGTGCCAGAGGGACGGTGGGTGCTGCGGGAGGCGTTCTCGATCGAAACGACGCGCATCCCGCCGACCACTCCGGCCACCCAGCGCAGAACCTGCTCGCTGGGCAACGCTGCTGTGTGCGCTCCCCCATCGCCATCCATGAGAGGCTCAATCGCAGCAGAGCTTATCCGCGACGAGGCAACCCCGATCAAGCGGTGCGCTGACGACATTGCATGGGCCAGCGTGCTCTCGCCTGACATCGCTCGGAGGGCCTGCCGCGCTGAGTAGCGTGGATCAAATAGGCCAGAACACACACTCGCCTGGGCCAGCGTTCGGGAATGACGCCTGACGCGACCGGCGCGAAGTCTGTTAACCCGTGGTTGGCTCGGCTGCGTTGCTCTGAACCAGTTCCGTGAAAGCGGCCTCGTCGCGGATCGGGTCGAAGTCGCTGTCCCCGGCAGCAAGCGAACGGAACGATTCCTTGCGGTCGATCGCGAGCCGGAGATGCCTGATCGCATCGTCTGTCCGACCGGCGAGGCTCTCGCAGCACGCAAGGTTGTAGAGCGGCCCGGCGTACTCGGGATGAGCTTCGATCAACTCGCGTCCCCGATCGGCAGCCTCAGCGTATTCGCCTGACTCGTAGAGATGGTGGAGCGGCATCCAGATCTCGCCGCCCTGGGCCTCGTACGCCTTCCCCGGAGTTCCGCCGACCGCGACGAGCGTCGTCCCCGGCTCCTCAGCGAACGCCGTCCGCTTCACCTCCGGGCGAACGAAGACGAGTGTGCCCGCGGGTGCGTCCACCCGCTCGCCGTCGAGCTCGAACGTCGCGCGCCCTCGCTGGACGAGGTACAGCTCCTCCTGCAGGTCATGCTCCTGTGACTCGTCGTGCTCGTTGATGAGCCGATCGCCCACCTGATGAGCTGTAAATGCGTTGACGCCGAATGACGTGATGCCGAAGTGAAACCGGACGGGGCGCGAAAGAACGCGGCCGTCATCGATCTCGTCGATCTCGTCAATCTGGGCCACCGCGTAACCGTTCATTCGGCCGTCCTTCCTTCGGGTTATGGGATAAGCAGGCGACCCAGCCTAACGAGCGCCCCGGCAAGAATCGACCACCTCGCCTCGGCGACACCGTAGATGCACACCTGAGCCAGCGTGCTCTCGCCTGACATCGCCGGCGGGCCTGCCGCGCTGAGTAGCGTCTCCGGCCAGAACGCAGCTCGGTCAGACCACTAGCTGATCGTTGTCCGCCGGTCACGCCAGGCCCCCCGTTTTTCCAGGAGTTTTTCCGCGACAACCTTGGGCGCGCCGTCCGCCGAGAGCGGGATTGCCGATGCCCCCCACCCTCGGCGGCTCCTCGGGCGCGCGTCTCGGCCTGGTGACAGGGGTCGCACCGGGGCCTCGAGGTTCTCGGCGGTGTCGGGCCCGCCTCGGGCGCGGTCACGAACGTGGTGGGCGATGGTCGAGCCACCTCGGGAACGGCGCACGAGCTCGAGGCTCACCGCCGCCGAGCGCGCCCGAACGTCCCGGTCACCGAGCAACGCCCGCCCCGGCTCTTGCCTCGCTGGGCCGAGCGCTTCACCGAGGCGCGCCGGGCTCGGACGGAAGCCTTTTGGGGGTGGTACCCCGGGCGGAATCGAGACCGATCGGGCTACGAGTCGATTGGCTCCAGGTCTCCGGGTTTCCAGCTGCCATCGATCCACGGCTCGAGCGGCCCGTAAAGGCGGATCATCGGGAACCAGCCGGTGTCCGGCAGGGTGCGAATCCAGTTGTTGTCCTTGCCGTCGGGCGGTTCCGGGCCGAAGTACACCGTGACGCCGCCGTCGTCGTCCGTTTCGATTCCGGGCGTGTAGCTGTTGCGGCTCGGGAACGGTTGCCCGTTGGCGAGCAACGAGCGCGTCCAGAGGTCGTAGACGACGACCGACCAGAAGTCCTTCGCGGGGATCGGGCCGGGCAGGCGGAGCCGGTAGGTGCGGGCGGGATCGATCCAGTCGCCGTTTACGTCCCGGTAGGCCCAGGTATAGGCGGAGCCGACGCCTGGCTTGGCGCCCGCCATCGCCAGCGCTCGGCCGGTGGCGAACCAGGACATGCGCACCATCTGGTCGATCAGCGGCCGACCGTGCTCGTCAACGAACGTCGGGTAGCCGGAGATCGCGTTGAACCCGAACCACTGCCGGTCGTCCGGATACTTCAGATAGTCGTCGCGTGGCGCGTTGCAGATCGAGAACGCCATGAAGCTCCCGACCTTGGCTGCATCGTCGAGGATCGCGCGCATCCGCTCGTCGGGTGCGAACGGCTTGCCCTTCTCGATCCCGATCTGGGCAAGCTCCGCGCTCTCGTCCGCGCTGATCGCCTCGTACGGCTCGTACTCGACCATCTCGGCGAGATCCTCGAAGTAGCGGATGTCGGCTGGATGGATAGTGTCGAAAGACTTTCCTGTCCCGTCGATGTGCTGGGTCGGCGGCGGGGCGTCGGCCTGCGAGAGCGGATAGATCTTCGTCTCGCGCAGCGTCGCCATCCCTGGCTCCGGATCGCCGCCCGGCCCCATGAACGCCCGCAGCACGAACCACTGCCGGTAGGTGCGCAGCGGAATCGTCGCCACAAATCCTTCCGAAGGCGGTTCGCCCTCGTAGCCGGGCGGGACGAGCAGATAGCGGCCACCCTTGCCCTCGTCGGGGCCAGCGATCCCCATGTCGCCCATCGGCCGCATCCACTGATCGTTCAAGAGCCCCAGTACCTTGGGCGGCACCTCGACCACGATCGGCCCATCAGGCTTGGTGTCCAGGACGGCGACCCCGTAGATCGTCTCCGTGTTGGCCGTGAGGGCAAGGCCGTTCGCGTCGGCGCGGAAGATCACGAAGTCGGTCGGGCCCACCTTCAGATCCCGCGTGAACGCCTGATGGAACCCCCAGATCGCAGCGGCCATCATGTGGCGTAGGAAGACCTGGCAGCCCCGCTGGAAATCCAGCTGGTCGTACAACTGCTGCACGGTCGCCTCTGTCGGAAAGCCGCCCTCGAACTCCAGCCGGCCCGCGAAGCGCGTTTCCACGACAGGCGGCGGCGGCTCCGGGGCAGTGATTCGGTGTACCTCAGTAGGCCCTCTTGGAGATGTACTCATCAGCTTCACCTCTTCTCTCCGCTAAGTCGAAGGCGTGCCAGCGGGTAGCAATACCAATGTTCTAGACGACCTGGAGCTTCCGCCCGAGGCCAGTCGGGACAGTCGCGACTCTGTAGTGACGGTGCTCTTGATCGACGGCGGATCGGCAGGCGTTCGGTCGGCCTGCTCGAGCTTGAAGGTGAAGGTCATCCGGTCGCCTCCCATCTGGAACCGGACGACCGGTGAGCATACCGTCGCCTGCCTTATGACCGTCGCCAGGTCGCTCATGGGACGCCCGTAAAGATTTCGTTCACGTCGTTGTCAGAAACGACGACAGTCGGGATGCTCCGAGACGATGCGAAGCGCACTGGGCCTCGCCAACCGCTAGGAGTCACATGACCACGAAGGAAGCAGTCGAGAAGGTGCTGGCCCGCCGGCGCAAGCCGATGCCCGTCAGCGAGATCATCGAGAAGGCCCTGCCGCTCGCCACCGGGCTCCGGGGCGTGACGCCGAAGCAGACCCTGTATTCGGTTATCTACGGAGAGACCAAGAAGCCGAACGGGCTCGTCGTCCAGACGGGCAAGGGCGAGTTCCGCCTCAACCCGAAGCGGGCCCGCTCGAACGGCAAGGGCCGGGCGTGAGGTACGTCATCCGGCTGAACAAGCTCCTCGGCGATGCCACGGTCGGCTGCACCGAGGACACGGTCGAAGCCGCGTCGGCGGTCGAGGCCGAGCGACAGGCCATCGAGGCGTGGCGGAAGGCCGACCCGCGCTACACCTACACGCCGCTCCTCACGATGGAGACCCGCTCGAAAGGCCACGGCTCGAAGAGCCATCTAGGCGAGCCGCCTCGGGCGTCGCCTCGGGCGTCGCCTCGGGCGTCCTAAGCTCGGGCTCGCTCGAGCACAGCCGGGGCGTGGGTCAGCGCCTCTTGCATGGTTCGACCCACGCCCCGGCTTCATCTTTTCGAGGTGCGCACCGGGGTACGAACGCGAGCGGCTTTTCCGGCCCTAGTGGCCTCCCCGGCCCGCATGGTTATGCGGGAGGCGCATGGGCACTGGTACGTGAATGGGCGGTACTGGGGTCGAACCAGTGACCTCCGGCTTGTCGAGCCGGCGCTCTCCCAGCTGAGCTAACCGCCCGCGGCGACCGATTGTAGCGGCGACGATAGCCTCCCCTGGGTGGAGACATTCCCCAGGCGGCAGGAGCTCCAGGCGCTCGTCCGGTATTACCGGCATCTCCAGAACGAGCATCACCGCGCCGCGCCCGAGTCGGCGGCGAGGCGTCGCATCGAGGACAAGCTGCTCGACGTCCGTCAGCGGTTCGACCGCGTGCTCGAAGAGTGGGTCCCGGACGAGGAGCTCCGCGCAGCCTGGCGGAACCACCTCCACAACCGCGCACCTGAGCCGGACGGTCCGCCCGAGATCCGCCCGCTCGTCTTCGCGGGCCGATCGGACGTGACCGGCTCGGTCGTCGAGATTCGCGGCAAGAAGGGTGAGGAGCTCGAGGTCACGATCGACGGCGCGCCGATCGAGCGGATCGACGCCGACGAGGACTTCTCCATCACCGTCCCTCCGGCGCGGTACCGGGTGAACGACAACGAGTACCTGGAGATCTTTACCGCCTCGCCGGAGGCTCTTCAGGCGCTGGCTGAGTTCCCCGGAGTCGAGCACCAGTCGCCGCCGTGGGAGTATGCCGCGGAGCTTCTCGCCGACGGACTGATCGATACCAACTTCGGGCTGACGCCGCGCGGTCGCCGCGCGCTGGCATCGATGGGCGCCGTGCGATGACGACACCCGCGAGGCAGAGCGCCCCGCCGAGGAAGGCGAGCCGCGCCGGCGTCTCGCCGAGCAGAGCCCAGCCGAGCAGGATCGCGAGCGGCGGGACGAGGTAGGTCGTCGCCCCCATCCGGCCGGCCGTGGTCCTGGAGAGGGCATAGGCCCAGGTCGTGAAGGCGATCGCCGTCGGGAAGATCCCGAGGTAGACCATCCACGTGATCGAGCTCGCGTCGGCACTCCCCAGCTCGCCGGCGAGCTGCGGGGCGAAGGGGAGGCAGACGACCATGCCGATCAGGCAGGCGAGCCACGTGGTGTGCAGCGCCGAGGCGCGTGAGAGCAACGGCTTCTGCGCGATCACCCCGCCCGCGTACAACGCCGCCGCGACGACGCAGAGAACGCTCCCCCACCCCGCTCCGACGCCTCGCTCGGAGGTCGCGAGCCCGACGACGATCGCGCCGGTGAAGGCGATCGCACAGCCGACGACCAGCGTCCGTGGAAAACCCTCACCGAGGAGCAGGCCGGCGAGGAGCGCGATCAAGAGCGGACCGACGGCGACGAGCATCGCCGCCGTGCCGGCGTCGACCCGTTGCTCGGCCTCGTTCAGCACCGGGTTGTAGAGCCCGAACCAGAGCACGCCGAAGGTGAGGAGCAGCGGCAGCTCCGGTCGACCGGGCCAGCGCCCGCCGCGGGAAAGCGCGAGGGCGCCGAGCAGGACGCTTCCGATCGCGAGCCGGCCGAGGCTCAGCGCTCCAGGCGAAAGATCCTCGCCCGCCGCGCGAATGCCCACGAAGGCCGACGCCCAGAGGAGCACGGTAGACGAGGGCGGCAAGAAGTGCCACTTCAATCTGTAACGAACGACGGCGGTTGTTCTGTGAGTCCCGGCGCTCAGAAGATCTCGGGGCACCACGGATAGCGGTCGGTGCGGAACAGCGTGTCCGCCCGATCCAGCGCCCCGTCCGCGAGCTCCTCGACCCGCTCGGCCCGCGCCAGCTCGCCGAAGGTGAAGCCGCCGAGGTAGGCCGACCCGAGCGCGGAGGCGTCGAGGCGAAGCTCCGGGGCGCGACTGCTGCGCGACGCGCCCTCCGGCGCCGACCTCCCAGGTGCCCGGCGTTCCACGGGCAGAACTCGTCGGCCACGTCGACGACCACCGGCTCGCCGGGCTTGTACCTCCGCGCATTCAGCGCCGCCTCGACGTCGACGAGCCGGACCCAGAGCCCGTCGCGCTGGTCGAACGTGAGCCGCCGCGGCTCCTGCAGCAGCAGGAAGAGCTCGTGGTCGAGCGGGAGCAGTCCGGCGCGGACGCGGTCCATCCAGTCGATGCCGATCAGGAAGCGCCAGAGCTCACGGGTCGCGACCGGCGAGTCGCCGACTGCCTCGATCACGCTCGTGAAGCCGCTGGGAATGCCGCGTTCGATCGAGAAGTGCAGACGGTAGAGCGCGTAGCCCGGCCGGGCGGCCGTCGAGCTCCAACAGCGCTCGCACCATGTCGCCGCCGCCCTCGCGCCCCCACTCCGGATCGGCCAGCCGTCTCGAGCGCCACCACTCGGGTGTCCGGACGAACATGCCCGGGTGCTGGGCCGCGGCGCGCCGCTGGATCTCGGAGAAGGGCTCGACCGCCTCTTCGGCTTCAACCAGCCGGATCGTCCCCGCGGGCTCGAAGTCGCGGTAGAACGCGGCGCGGTCACGCGGGAGCTCGATGTTCCCGGTGAACGAGGCGACGCCGTAGCCGTAGCGGCCGTACAGCGCGTCTTCCGAGGCCCAGAGGTAGGCGATCGGCTCGCCGCGCTCGTGGACGTCGTCGAGCTGAGCGCGCATCAGCGCGCGGAGGATCCCGCGGCGTCGGTGCGTCGGGAGGACGCCGACGAGCGTGACTCCGGCGGCGCGGACGAAACCGCCCGGGACGCTCGTCTCGAGCGGGAAGGCGCCGCCGCTACCGACGACCGCACCGTCATCGAGGGCGGCGTGGATCCGGTCCGGCGGGATGTTCGGCCCGAAGCGCTCGGCGAACTCCGTTCCGGGTTTCGAGCCGAAGTAATGCATGATCGGCGTGAACACGTCCGGGAACTCGTCCGGCGTGGCCGTGCGGATCTCGAAGCTCACAGCCAAACCCTTCCACTTCTGCGTTGTCGACCGGTCATTTCAGACGGCCGCGCGGGCCAAGCCCGCACGGCCTGAATGAGACACCGCAAGCGGCGTCTCAGACGCGCTCCAGCGGCGCGTAGTCGAGCACCAGCCTGCGGTCGGCGTCCTCTCCCGCGAAGCGGACGCTGACGACGCCGCCAGGCTCGACCGCGGTGACGATCCCTTCGCCGAGCGTCTGGTGGCGGACGGAATCGCCGGTCGCAAGCTCGGGCGCTTCGCCGCGAGGCTGGATCCGCGCCGTCGGCGAGCCGTAGCCGGACCAGGACGTCGGCCGAAGCCGCTCGCGGTGGAGCTCATCCTGCGGCAGCTCGTCGAGGAACCGCGAGGGCAGGTTGTAGTTGCGGCTGCCGTAGAGCGCGCGGGCCGAGGCGTGCGTCAGCGTCAGCCACTCCTTCGCGCGCGTCATGCCGACGTAGGCGAGCCGGCGCTCCTCCTCGAGCGAGTTCTCCTCGAGCGAGCGGGAATGCGGGAAGACGCCCTCCTCCATCCCGATCATGAACACGGCCCGGAACTCGAGCCCCTTCGCGTTGTGGAGCGTCATCAGCGTGACGAGGCTCTGCTGGTCACGGAGCGCGTCCTGGTCGGAGAAGAGCGAGATCTCCTGGAGGAACGTCGAGAGGTTCGGCTCCGGCGCGCTCGCCTCGTACTCCTGCGCCACGCCGACGAGCTCCTGAAGGTTCTCGATCCGGCCCTGCGCCTCGATCGTGCGCTCGGCCTCGAGCGCGGCTCGGTAGCCGCTGCGGTCGAGCGTCCGCTCGACCAACTCGTCCACCGCGAGCTCCAGCGCCCCCGCCTGCAGCGACTGGATCAGCGTGCGCAAGGCATTGACGGCGCGGGCCTGGGCAGGGCCGAGGCCGGCTTCCTCGGGAAACTCGAGCGCCTCCCAGAGCGAGAATCCGTGGCCGTCGGCGTAGGACTGCAGCCGCGCCAGCGACGCGTCGCCGATCCCGCGGCGCGGCCGGTTCGCGATCCGCTGGAGGCTGACGGCGTCGAACGGGTTGTCGATCACCTGGAGGTAGGCGATCAGGTCCTTGACCTCAGCGCGCTCGTAGAACCGCGGGCCGCCGATCACCTGGTAGGGGATCTCCTGCCGGACGAGGATGTCCTCCAGCACACGCGACTGCGCGTTCGTCCGGTAGAAGACCGCGATCTCGCTGCCGTTGACGCCCTGGTCGACGAGGGCGGCGAGCTCGGAGGCGACGAATCGGGCCTCCGCATGCTCGTCCTCCACCTCCAGCACGCGGACGGGATCGCCGTCGCCGAGGTCGGACCAGAGGTTCTTCGGCTTCCGCTCGCGGTTGTGCGAGATGACGGCGTTCGCGGCGCGGAGGATCGTGTTGGTCGAGCGGTAGTTCTGCTCGAGCGGGATCGTCGTGGTCTCGCCGAAGTCGCGCTCGAACTCGAGGATGTTGCGGATGTCGGCGCCGCGGAAGGCGTAAATGGACTGGTCCGGATCGCCCACGACACAAACGTTCCTGTGCTTTTCGGCCAGGAGCTGGAGCAGGCGGTACTGCGCGTGGTTCGTGTCCTGGTACTCGTCGACGAGGATGTAGCGGAACGCCTTCTGCCAGCGCTCCTTCGCCTCGGGGAACCGCTCGAGCACATCGACGGTCAGCATCAGCAGGTCGTCGAAGTCGACGGCGTTGGCGGCGAAGAGGCGGCGCTGGTAGAGGTCGTAGACCTCGGCGACGGTCTGGTCGTAGAAGGAGTCGACGCGGTTTCGGTACTCGGCCGGGCCGATCAGCTGGTTCTTGGCCGCCGAGATGTGCTCGTGGATTCCTTTGGCGGGGAACCGCTTCGGGTCGCGCTCGAGCTCCTCCAGGCACTGCTTGACGAGCCGGACCTGATCGGCCTGGTCGTAAATCGTGAAGTTGGTCTTGTAGCCGAGTCGCGGCGCTTCGCGGCGGAAGATCCGGCCGCATGCGGCGTGGAAGGTGAGAATCCAGATGCGCCTGGCCACGTCGGGGAGCAGATCCTCGAGCCGCGACCGCATCTCCCCCGCCGCCTTGTTCGTGAACGTGATCGCGAGGATCTCGTTCGGCTGAACGCCGACTGCGGCGATCAGGTGGGCGACCCGGTGCGTGAGCACGCGGGTCTTGCCGGAACCGGCCCCGGCGACGACCAAGAGCGGCCCTTCCGTGTGCAGCACGGCCTCCCGCTGGGCGGGATTCAGGTCGGCGAGATAGGTCTCAGGAGACGCAACGGCCACGCGACGATGCTAGCGACGGCATGGGCCTTGACACCTTGCGTCGCATATACATAGAGTCCCAAGGTATGAAGGCCGATGCGCTGAAGGGGCAGCTCGAGCTGCTTGTGCTGGCGACTCTGCGGAATGGTCCACTTCACGGCTACGCGATCATCAAGGACATCCGCGAGCGAAGCCGCGGCGACCTCAATGTCCTCGAAGGGACGCTGTACCCCGCCCTGCACCGTCTCGAGGGCCTCGGCCTGGTGGGGAGCCGGTGGACGACCGGAGCCGGTCGACGCCGGCGGTTGTACGAGCTGACGAGGAAGGGCCGCGGCGCCCTCGCCGCTCAGGAGTCGGAGTGGCGCAGCTTCGCGCGGACGGTCGACCTGATCCTGGGAGGGGCGCGGTGAGCGAGAGCCTGACGATCGCGGGCTACCTTCGGCGTCTCGACGAGGAGCTTCGCCTGAACCGCGCTCCTCGCAAGCGGCTCCTCACAGAGGCTGAGGATCATCTGTGCAGCGTCGCTGACGAGCTCATCGCCGACGGCCGTTCGGCCACCGACGCCGAGCGCGAGGCGGTTGCGCGCTTCGGGGCCGCAGCGCAGGTTGCGCGGCGATTCGCACACGCCGCGGCGTCTTCGACAGCACGGACTGCCGTGCTCTGGACAGGGCTTGCCTTCCTCGCCTACACCGTCACCGCTCTGCTCTTCGTCTTCACGGCCCCGAGCTGGCTCCGGGACTTTCCCCACGGCGCGCCAAGCATGCTCGCCCTGCAGGTCGCGGGTGTCGCCGTCGCGCTTACCGCCGTGCGAGCGCTCCATTGGCGTCGGAGCCTGGTCATCGACGAGAAGCGACTTCGTCTGGTCGCCAACGGCGCCCTGGTCGCGACGCTCGCCGTCGGCGCCGGCGCAGTCGGCGAGTTGCTCGTCGCGCTAACACGACCTGCGGCCGCCCCCTGGGGCGACGCGTGGCCGCTCATCGCCAGCTTCGGGGTCGTGGCGGTCGTCGGTCTGCCGGCTGTGCTGGCTGCGACGGCAGGGTACGTGCGCGCCGACGCACTCGATTCGCTGCCGGCGCGGCCTGTAGCCCGCGGGAGGCTGACGCTCGCCGACGACATCGCGGCGGTCGTGCCGCGACTGGGCCGCCCCGTCCGCGCAGCACTGCAACGACCCGGCCTGACGTGCGCCGCGATCGCGGTCACAGCCTTCGCCGCCGTCGTGGTCGTGCAGCCCCTCGTTGTCGCTTCGCTCGTGCTCGGGGTGTTCGAGGCGACGGCGATCGTCATCGGTTACGTGACGCTCGGGCGCCCTCTCGGCCTGCGCAACGGATGAGCCGGCGACGACTGGCGCTCCTGACGGCCTTCGCCGTCGTCGCAGGCGCGCTCGCGGCCTCGATCTTCGCCCGGGGAGGCACGGACACGGCCTCGGCGGGCGGATGTCGTGACTGGGTCGCGGCCCGCACGTATGCGAAGGAGATCACCGCGGTGCGGCCCCTCGTCCAGAAGATGAAGCGCGCCTTCGCCGCACCGGGACTGTCGGTCGCCGTCGCGGCGAACGGCAAGCTCGTCTGGTCGGAGAGTTGCGGATTCGCCGATCGCAAGCGGAGAGCCGCTGTCCGACGCGAGACGACATTCAGGATCGGAAGCGTCTCGAAGGCACTGACTGCTGTAACAGCCGGACGTCTCGCTCAACAGGGACTCCTCGAGCTCGATGCCGAGATCCAGCGCTACGTGCCGGGATTCCCGCGCAAGCAGCAGCAGATCACGCCGCGCCAGCTGGGGGGCCACCTGGCAGGGATTCGTCACTACCAGGGCAGCGAGGCACTGAGCCGCAAGCATTACGACTCGATCACGTCGAGCCTCGTGATCTTCGAGGACGACCCGCTCGTCGCCGCACCCGGACAGCGGTTCTCGTACTCGAGCTACGGCTTCAACCTCCTCGGCGCGGCCGTCGAGCCCGCCGCGGGCAAGCCGTTCGCCACTGCCGTCGAGAGCACGCTGTTGTCGCCGCTCCGGATGAGGCGAACGCGCCTCGACGACGGTCGCACCGCCGGCGGCCGCTCGCGGTTCTACGAGGTGACGCCGAGCCGCCGGGCGGTGCCGGCCCCGAGAGTCGACCTGAGCAACCGCTTCCCCTCGGGCGGCTTTCTCTCGACCGCGGAAGACCTGATTCGCCTCGGGCTGGGCGTCACGGATCGCACGTTTGTCAGCGAGGAGACGCAGGCGCTCCTGTTCACGTCGCAGAAGACCTCGAGCGGCCGGCCGACCGGCTACGGCTTCGGCTTCGAGGTCGGCTCGAGCCCGTTCGGTCCGGTCGCGGGACATACCGGCAACGTCGTCGGCGGAACCGCCTTCCTGTTCGTTCACCCGAAGACGCGCGTGGTCGTCGCGATGACAACGAACATCGGCTTCGTCACCGCTCCGATTCCTCCGGCGCTCGGCCGCAGCGTCCCGGATCCGCCGCAGATCGCACTTCCGTTCATTCGCCGCGTGCTCGCGGCGCGCTAGCGCAGCGGATACGGCTTTCCCGCAAGCGCCGGAAGCACCTGGGCGGTGACGAGCGCGGGCGTGACCGCGTATCGACGCGAGTAGCGGTAGCTCCCGTCGGGTCGCCGCAGCGAAGCGAGGAACCGGAAGGCTGCGGCCGGCGGCCGCGCGCCTGCCGCGACATACGCCTGGATCGCCCATGCGGTCGACTGGGCGTCGGGCGCCCGCCCGGGTGTCGAGCCGGACACCGCCGTTCGGTGCGGTCAGCCGGCGGAGGTAGGCAAGGCCGCGGCGGATCGGGCGGCCCCGGACGCCGCTCGCGCGCAGGGCCTGGATCACTGCGGCGGTGTCGTTGGAGTCCGGCGCACCGCGGGGGAGCCACGACCAGCCTCCGGACGGGTGTTGAGCGCGGAGGAGGTAGCGAACGGTGGCCGCCCCGGGCCGGTCGAGCGCGAGCGCGCCC
This sequence comes from uncultured Actinomycetes bacterium, assembly GCA_963752845.1. GTDB lineage: Bacteria > Actinomycetota > Thermoleophilia > Gaiellales > Gaiellaceae > JACDAN01. The sequence continues at coordinate 57,287 of CAVVZV010000006.1, forward strand.
CAAGCAGTCGAGTTCACGAGCGTCCCGATCCGGCCGTCGCGGCGGCGCTGCCGCTCGAGGCGGGCGGTGAGCTCGCCGACGTCCGCCCCGAGAGCCCGCAGGGCGAGCACGCGGAGCGCGAGATCGGTCGTGTCGTGGATCGGGGCCTGCCGCAGGTAGTCGACTGGAGAACGGCTCGGCGCACGCCCGGCCGCGTGCAGGCCGAGCACCGCCCAGGCCGTGAGCGCCGGATCGGACCGCCCGCCCGGCTCGGCGAAGCCGCCGTCCGCCTGTTGTCGAGCCGCCAGGTAGTCCGCGGGCGCGGCGGCCAGCGCGGCGGCGGCGGCAAGCGCTGCCAGCTTCAAGCCCACGCGACCTCCACTCGCAGCCGCCGTCCGTAGCGTTCGAGCAGGCGGCGGAGCTCGGGGCCGATGGCAAGTGCGAAGACGACGTTCCCGACCGCATGGGCCGCGCTGAACCACACACCGCGCGCGTAGACGACCGTCAACGCCTCCCAGGTGTGGGGCCAGAAGCTGTACCAGTGCCAAAGATCCATCGCACTGCTGAAGGCGAAGCCGAGCGCGAAGCAGAGCGCGGCGAATGCCCAGCGGCGGCGGATGAGGCCGAGCAGCCAGGGCGCCGACAACGCCGCAGCCGCCCCAGGCGAGCATCTGCCACGGCGTCCAGATTCCCTGCCCCAGGTAGAAGTTCGAGACCAGCGCGGCAACCGCGCCGACTGCGAAGCCAACCCGAGCACCCAGCGCAGCGCCGGCAGCCACGACGACGACCGTTACCGGCTGCACGCCCGGCACGGCCGCGAAGAGGACTCGACCGGCAGCGGCAACCCCGCCGAGGACGGCGACGAGGGCGACCTCCTTCGCCGATCCGGGCCCGGACTCGAGCCAGACGAACCCGGCCGCGATCAGCGCGGCCGCGACGAGCAGCAGCGAGAAACCTGCATCCTGGGGCGACAGCGCCGCCCAGGCCCCGCCCGCGAAGGCGACTCCGGCGGCGGCAAGGAGCGCGAGCCTAGGCATGAACCGCCACCGCGGCCGGCTCTTGGCTGACGACACGGTCGGCGACGTCGGCCGCGAAGAGAAGGTCGTGGGTGACGACGAGCGTTCCACGGTCGCCGGCCTGGGCGCGGAGCAGGGCGGCGAGCTCGAGCTTGCGCTCCGGATCCATCCCCCGAGTCGGCTCGTCGAGGACGAGTAAGTCCGGTTCCGTGACGAGCACGGCGGCGAGCGCGAGGCGCTCCCGTTCGCCGCTGGAGAGGTCGCGCGGGTGGCGGCGCTCGTAGCCCCGGAGGCCGACGAGCTCGAGCGCGGTCCGAGCACGCTCGAGATCGCCGCCGACGCCAAGCGCGACCTCTTCGTCGACTCGCTCGGCGACGACGTAGCGCCCCGGATCCTGGCTCAGATACGAGGCTCGCCCGGAGCGATGGACTAGTCCCTGCGTCGGCTCGAGCAGGCCTGCGACGAGCTTGGCAAGGGTCGTCTTGCCCGAGCCGTTGGGGCCCGTGAGCGCGACGACCTCGCCGCGGCGAAGCTCGAGATCGGGCACCCGAACCAGGCGTTGACCATGCGCATACGCCGCTCCCTCGAGCCGGGCGAGCAGCTCTCCCCCGGCTTCGACGTCGAGCTGGACCGGTTCGCGGGGAAGGAAGGCCGGGCGCTCCTGCGCCAGCCAGCGCAAGGCGTCCGTCTCGTGCGGCGTCGAGCACGACCCGACCCCGATCGAGGAAGACAACGCGGTCGGCACGCTCGAGCGGTAGCGCCGGACGCTGCTCCGAGACGACGACGGCGCAGCCGAGCTCGACGGCGTAGTCGAGCAGCGCCTCGGCGCCGTCGGGGTCGAGCTGAGAGGTCGGCTCGTCGAGCAGCAGCAGCGCCGGCCGGAGCGCGAGCGCGGCTGCCACGCAGACGCGCTGAAGCTCGCCCGACGACAGCTCGTGTGTCCGGCGAGCGGCAAGGTGGTCGGCGCCGACCGCCCGCAGCGAGTCGAGGGCTCGGTCACCGATCCGGGATGGTGCGACGCCGACGTTCTCAAGCCCGAAAGCGACCTCGTTCTCGACGATCGTGAAGACGACCTGGTCTTCCGGATCCTGGAAGACACTGGCGACGGTCCCGGCCAGCTCACTCGGCTTCGCGCGACGCGTATCGCGGCCGTCCACCTCGACTCGGCCGACGAACCGGCCGCCGTGGAAGTGCGGGACGAGTCCGGCGAGGGCGCGAAGCAGCGTGGACTTCCCCGAGCCGGAAGCTCCGAGCAGGCAGACGAGCTCACCGGGCTCGAGCTCGAGGGAGACGTCTTCGAGGGCCGGGCGGTCGGTCTCCGGATACGAGTAGCCGAGCCCCTCGACCCGCGCTAGAGCCACAGCACACCCGCGAGGACGACCAGCGCGGCACCTGCGAGGGCCAGGTGATCCCATACGCTCCACGGCGGCGACGGCGCCCTCGTCCGCCCCGCTCTGCCGAAGCCCCGCGCCTCCATCGACTCGGCCAGGTTCAGCGAGCGCTCGAGCGAGCCGGCGACGAGCGGCGACAGGAGCCGCGAGCGGCCGCGGAGGCCCGCGACCGCGACGCCTCGTCCCTGCAGCGCCTCCACGTAGCCGGCGGCATCGCGCTCGAGGGTCGGTACGAGGCGCGTCGCCAGGGCGACGGCGAGCACCGAGCGGCGCAGCCGCCCGCCGGCCAGCAACAGCCGGTCCTGGTCGAGCAGGAGCGCGTAGGCGGCAAACGCAAGCCCAACCGCCATCAGGCGGAGGCCCTGGAAGAGCGCTTCAGCAAGCTCCTCGCTCGTGACGTCGAGGGTGCCGAGCACCGGGATCGTCGGCCCTTCCCAGTAGACGACGCCGCCATAGGAGGCGACGAGCGGGCTGAAAAGGAAGAGCGTGAGGCCGGACGCGAGCGTCCCGACCAGATACGGCCAGCGGCGTCCGCGCGGCGCGCGCAGGCACGCGGCCAGGAGAACGGCGGCGATGACCGCGACCGAGATCGTGCGGTCGGCAAGCAAGGCAGCCGCTGCGAGGCCCCCGAGTAACGCCGCTGCCGGAACGGCGCTCATGGCAGCTCGTAGCGGTAGCGGACGAAGGACGGATCCTCGAGCAGCCGCTCGGCGGTTTTCCGTCCGATTTCGAACGACACGGGTTGCCGGGGCCGCCCGAGACGTTTCCGCGCATGTGCGTCCCGTCCACGAGCGAGACGACGTTGTCTCCCTCCCTGCCCCTGCCAACACGACCGCCGAGCACCGCGGCCATTCGCCGCGCCAACTGGTCGTCGGGCCGGGCGATCACGACGGCCTTCCGCTGCTTCCCGTCCCAACCGTGGATGAACGGCTCCGGGAAGGCCCCGACGACGATCGGAACCCGCTGTTCCTCGCCCCAGGGGCGGTGATCGAACCAGAGCACGTCGCCGTCGTGCAGCCGGTAGTCGGTGGCGCCCCGGTCGGCCTCGTAGCCGTTGACATAGAAGAACCAGTCGTGCTGCTCCGCGAGGCTGCCCTCGATCCCCTCGATCGCCTGGACGAATCGGCCGCCGTAGCGCGTCTCGACGTCGGCCTTGCGCCGGACCGCCTCCATCGCCGAGATCCCCGCCGGCACGGTTGCGGTCAGGACGACCTCGGACCCGCGGTCGCGGGTGACCCACAGGTGCGCCGTTCCCTCGCCGGTCGCCTCCTCCCCGCACCCGGCAAGCGCGCCGAGCGCGAGGAGGAAGGCTGCGAGGCGACGGAGACTCACCGAAGAGCGTTCGACCGGACCGCGCCCGCCAAGGTCGCCCGGACGAGCCCGGTGTGCCGTCCGACACAACGTCGGCCGGCGCTGGTGCGGATCCGGCGGCCGTCCACCTGCAGGACAGCGCCGTTCGCGGGACGGTCCACACCCTGATCGTTCTCCGTCACCGCCCGGTAGCAGTTGCGTCCGGTCCGGGTCAGGAGCAGCGTCGGTGGCCCGCCCGTCGCGCCGAATGTCGCCCAGTACCAGAGCACGCGATCGCCGTCCTTGAGCTCGATCTGGTCGGCCCCGACCGGCGGCGACGCGCCGTTGACCTTGAACACCCAGCCGCTCGAGCCGTCGGCGGGAAACCGGCCGATCTGGTCGACGTACGGCCCGAACGACGTCGTAGTGAGGTGGTAGTAGAACTCGCCGCGCAGGCTCGCCGCGTCGAGCGCCTGAAGCGCGTGCGCGCCGGCCTCGAACCGAGTTTCGAGCGCTCCGTAGAGCGACTGCGTGCGGCCTTCGACACGAACGGACACCCGGGCGGCGACTGCGGCCGGCACGAGCAGAGCGGCGACCGTGAGCAGCGCCGCGAGCGTGAGAAGCGTTCTTCGCACGAATCCTCCTTCCGCGAGGGGTTCGGTGGCCAGGCGGGCGGCAGGTCTTCTGACTCGGGGCGCCCTCCCTCGCCGCCTTCCCGGCCCGCGGGCCAGTGGCGTTTCCGGCTGGGAGCTTCTCCCCTCACAGCGGCGGGACCGTCCCGGATTCGCACCGGGTTCCCTCACCGCTCGCCTCTGTTGTGCGGCCTAGTATGCCCGGCCGTGCCGTCAGCGGTCTACAGGTGGGCCCCGGTACTGGCGTGGGCGGGCGTGATCTTCGTGCTCTCGTCGATCCCGGATCTCGGCACCGGCCTCGGCGGTTGGGATCTCGGGCTGCGGAAGATCGCGCATGCTGCGGAGTACGCGGTGCTGGGGTTCCTGCTCCTGCGAGCGGTCGGGCGCGCCGAGCTGGCGCTCGCCCTCGGGATCGCGTACGCCGTCAGCGACGAGATCCACCAGCACTTCGTCTCGGGACGGAGGGCGCGCCGCTCGACGTCGCGATCGACGCCGTCGGCGTCGCGGTCGGCGTCTACCTCGGACGACGATGGCTCAGCCGGAACGGCGACTAGCATTTCGGGCGTGGATGGTCCGAAAGACGTCGGAGACCGACAGCTCGACGCGCTACTCGAGCGCCTCGACCGGCTGACGGATGAGGTGCAGGGCCTGAACCGGCGGCTCGACAGCGGCGAGAACCTCGCCCCGATCGTCCGGGAGCTGGCGCTGCTGAACGATTCGCTCCAGGCCCTCGCGTACGCCTCATTGGGCCAGCAGGGCCCGCAGATTCGCCGACGCCGGGCGGGCTAGCGCGCCGTCAGCCGGTACAGCTGGCCGCCGAGCGTGACGGCGTAGAGCTCCCCGCGCGCATCCTCGCCGAACCCCGAGAGCCCCTGGAGCCGGAACGACTCTTGGCGAAGGCCCCGCGCGCGCCCGCCGACGACTCGCAGCGACCAGACGGCGCCGCTGCAGTTGTCCCCGTAGAAGTAGCGTCCGCGCGCGCCCGGCACCGCTCGCCCGCGGTACACGAAGCCGCCGACGACGGCGCAGTGGCCGCCGAGGGGATAGACGGCGATCGGGAAGACGAGCCGGCCACCCGCGGTCGGCTCCTTGTCCTCGAAGCGGACGCGACCCTCGTAGACGTCCCACCCGTAGTTCTCGACACCCGGGCTGCGCCGAGGGGTGAAGTCGACCTCCTCCCACGAGTTCTGGCCCACGTCGCCGATGTAGAGGTCACCCGTGCTGCGATCGAACGAGAACCGCCACGGGTTGCGGAGGCCGAAGCCGACGGTCTGCCAGGTGGCGCCGCGCCGGTCGACGTTGATCGCGAGCAGCTTTCCGAACCGGGAGCCGAGGTTCTGCGCCCGGTTCTCGGGATCGCCGCCGGCGCCTGCATCTCCCGTGCCGACGTAGAGGCGCCCGTCGGGACCGAACATGTTCTGCCCGCCGTTGTGGTTGGAGTACGGGTCGGCGAGGTTGAGCAGCGTGCGCACCGGGCGCGAGCCGCGGTACTCGACGACGCGGTTGGCCGGGGCGGTGTAGTTCACGAAGTACCGGCCGTTCCTGGTGAAGCGCGGGATGGAACGCGACCGAGAGCAGCCCCTGCTCTCCGCAGCAGGCGACCCGTGAGCGGATGTCGAGCAGCGTCCCTGTCACCCGGCCGTTCTGGACGATCCGGATCCGGCCTTCCTGCTCGACGACGTAGAGCTTCGCGCCGCCTCCGCGCGGAGCGGTCACGTGGACCGGCGAGTCGAACCCTGAGGCGACCTGCGTGAACCGGTAGCCGCCCGGGGCGGCACCGGCCGCCGGAGCAGACTCCTCCGATCCGCCGCCGCACGCCGCAAGAGCCAGGGGTACGAGAAGAAAGGCGAGCGCGAGTCTCAGGCCTTCTTCAGGAACACCTTGCGGAGCTCCTCCTCCTTGCCGGGCTCGAGCACGGCGAGCACCTGGTCGCCGGCCTGCAGCTGCGTCTCGCCGTTGCCCATCTGAGCCTTGCCTTTCGCGCATGACCGTGATCAGCCGTGCACCGGCCGGCATCGTGATCCGCCCGACCTCCTTGCCGATGCAGGGCGAGTCGGCATCCAGCTGCACCTCGACGATCTCGAGGTTCTCCTTGCGGAGCTCGAGCAGATGGATGAGCCCGTGCTCGCGGCACCTCGTGCTCGATCATCGCGAGGATGATCGACGTCGCGGAGACGATCGGCGACACGCCCAGCAGGTCGAAGTGGGGTTGGTTGCGCGGGTCGTTGACGCGGGCGATCACGTTCTCGACGCCGTAGCGCCTGTTCGCCATCTGGCAGATGATCATGTTGTCCTCGTCGTCGCCTGTGACTGCGACGACGATGTCCGGCGGACGTGCGATCCCGGCCCGCTCGAGCACGAACAGCTCCGTTGCGTCGCCGAGCTGGACGCGGTGCTCGAACTCCCCCTCCAAGGTCTCGAACCGGTCGCGCCGCTGCTCGACCAGCGTCACCTCGTGGCCGAGGTCGAGCAGGCTCCGCGCGAGGTTCGCGCCGACCTTCCCGCCGCCCGCAATGACGATGTACATCGGTTAGGCAGGGGCTCCGGTTTGGTCCTTCGCCGAGGATCGGACGGCGGCGGTGAGCGTCTCGATCGCGGTCGAGGTCGGGCTGACGGTCCAGAGGCCGAGCTCCTTGTAGAGCGCCGCTCGAGCCGGGTCGAGCACCCGGACCACGGTCGTCTCGATGTTGAAGCGCTTTTGAGCGACCTGGCCGATGACGAGGTTGGTGTTGTCCCCATTCGTTGCAACGACGACCGCGTCGGCCTCTTCGATGCCGGCCTCGGTGAGGACGTCCAGGTCCATGCCGTGGCCGACGACGAAACCGCCCGACCAGTGCTCCCCGAGCCGGTGGAGTGCGTCCTCCTTCTCGTCGATCGCGGTCACTTCCCAGCCGAGCCGATCGAGCTCCAGCGCAACTGCCGATCCCACGCGACCGCATCCGATGACGAGCACTTTCACGCCTCGGAGGTTACCGATAGAGCTTCCTCTTCCAACACCCCCTGCGGGTAGGCGATCACCATCACTTCGCAGGGCGCGTGACGGAGCACGTAATCGACGGTCGGGCTGAAGAAGCGCGACTGCCGCCGCCAGCGCGGCGACGAGCCCATGACGATCAGATCGACGCCTTCGGTCCGAGCTTCCTCGACGATCGCTTCCCCGATCGACCGGGCCCGCACGACCCTCCCCTCGACGGTGACGCCGTGCTCGGCCGCGAGCAGCTTGGCCTCGTCGAGCGAGGCGTCGGCGCGCTCTTCGGCTTCGATCATGTCGGCCACCAGTGGCTTGTCCAGGGGGACAGCGATTACGTGAAGGGCGCTCACCGTCGATCCACGTTCCTCGGCAAGCTTGATCGCCGTCGCCAGGACCTCCTCGCCGATCGGCCCAAGCTTCATCGGCACGAGGATGCGCTCGTAGACGCCCTCCGGTGCCGGGACGAGATCGGGCTCTGCCGGCACGACGCGCCCGACCAAGCTCTCCCCGCGGGAGAGACGAGTCGCTACGTAAACGGCGGCCCCGAAGAGGAGCCAGACCGGGCCGGCGATGCGGGTGGCGTCGTGAGTCGCCAGCGAGGCGATCCAGATCGCGAAGGTGATCGGTGCGCCGATCAGCGCCGCGGCGGGGACGACTGCGCCCCGGACCCGGACGTCGAAGGGAGCGCGGAACGGACGCTCGAGCCCGGGCTCGGTGAACCGCATGCGGATGACCGCGAGCTGTGCCGCGGTGAACGCCAACAGCACGCCGAAGCTGAAGAGCCCGGCGAGGAACCGCACCGCCTCGGTGGGGATGAAGTGGCCGATCACGAGCAGCGCCGAGGCGATCAGCGCCGCGCTCACAATCGCGGCCGGCGAGATCAATGTGCGGCGGTTCAGCGTCCCGAAGCTGTGAGGGAGCATCTGGCGCTGCCCCATCGAGTAGGCGATGCGCCCCGCGCCGGAGATCGATGTCGTGACGGCGGTCAGGAGCACGAGCGCGCCGGTCAAGCCGATCGTGATCCGGACGATGTCGCCGGCGAGGGCCGGCAGCTCCGCGTCCAGCGCCGCGGCCAGACCCATGAGCGGCGCGCGCAGCCAATCCGTTCCGAGGCCGGCTCCGCCCGGAAAGGCCGAGATCGCCACCAACCCGATCGCGAACGAGACTGCAACGACGAGCCCGATGCCGGCGAAGAGGCTGCGCGGCAGCGTGCGGCCCGGCTCGCGGGTCTCGGCGGCCAGGTTGGCGACCGTCTCGAGGCCGGTGTACGCGAGCATCGCAAGCGGCAGAGCGAAGGCGATGTCGCTCCAGCTGGGAGCGGTGCCCAGGTCGACGCCTACCGTGAGCGCGTCGGCCGAGAACAGGAAGGCGAAGCCGAGGACGACGAGCAGCAGGTGGGCGGCAAGAGCGAGGCCGGCGATCAGGATCGCCGTCCGGTAGAGGCTCGTCCGGCGGATGAGGCGCAGAGCCGCGACCCCGAGGATCACGACGACCCCGACAACCGTGTCCCACGGCTCGTCCGTGAGCCCCTCCCACCCGACGGCATGACCGATGTAGTGGGGGACGAACAGCGCGGCGAGCGCCATGACGATCAGGTAGTCGAGGATGAGCGCCCATCCCGTCAGGAAGCCCGCGGGGTCGTTGAAGGCGCGGCGGACGAAGGTGGCAGCGCCTCCGGGCTCGGGGATCGCACTCGTCCCCTCCGCATAGGACAACGAGACGAGGAGGAAGAGCAGCCCGACAGCAAGCAGGACCCACGGCGTAAAGCCGAGCGCGTAGAGGGCAACGACGCCCAGGGCGAAGTAGAGCGACGACCCGATCTCGCCGTAAGCGACGGCGGCCAACGACGGGACGTCGAGGACGCGCTGGAGTCCGGGGAGCTTCCTAGCCACTAGTGCCTCTGGCGCTGAAGGTACAGCCGCAGCCCGCCCGCGAGGATGAGCATGAGGCCGAAGACGATGCCCAACCCGCCGCCGACGCCAGCGGCAAATGTCCTGACGATGACCGCGACGCCAAGCACGACCAGCAGGCCGGAAAGGGCGTACGTGATCATGCCGCCCGCCGGCCGGCGGCGATCAGGACCCGGGTCGACGCGTGCTTGAGCACGTAGTCGACAGTGCCGCCGAAGATCCGTGCGCGGCCCGGCCGGGCTCGCGGAGCGCCCATGATGATCAGCTCGGCGTTGCGGCGGTCGGCTTCCTCGACGATCGCCGGCCCGGCGGCACGCGCTCGCAGCACCCGGGCGACGGTGCGGATGCCGTAGCTCTCGACGAACGCGGACGCGTTGTCGAGCACCTCGTTGGCGTCTTCCTCCAGGTCCGGCAGCTGGACGTCGAGCGGAAGGTCGAGCGGAACCTCGATCACGTGCACGATGGCCACGGTCGCGCGACGCTCGGCGGCGAGCCGGGCGGCCGCCACGAGCGCCTCCTCGGACTCCTCGGACCGCACCACGGGCACGACGATCGTCCGGTACTCGACGGTCAGAGACGGCCCTAGCACCATGACCGGCGCACGAACTGTCGTCCGGAGTGGCTCCTTGACGACGCGCCGGCGATAGACCGCGTAGCCGATGAAGCCCAGCGCAAGCCAGCCCAGGCCGGCCCAGCGCGTTTCCGGCTCTTGGACGACGACCACGAGCCAGGCAATGGCGGTCGCCGCGCCGCCGACGATCGCGAACAGCGGCCAGTCGACGCCTCGGAACCTGAGGTTCGGCCTGGCACGGAACACGAGCTCCTCGTCGCGGTAGCGGTAACGAAGCCCGATCACGGCCGCGTGCGCAATCGTGAACGAGAGCATCGCGCCGAACGAGTACATCGTTCCGAGGAAGGTCGTCTGGCCGGGAAGCAACGTCAGGATCGAGATCAGGCCGGCGAAGATCACGAGTGAGAGCCAAGGCGTCTTGAAGCGGGGATGCAGGCGGCGGAAGACCTCAGGGAGCTGCCGGTACGTCGCCATCGAGTAGGTGATCCGCGAGGCGCCGATGACGCCGGCGTTCGTGGCGATGAAGAGGATCGTCGCGGCCAGGATCCCGACGTAAATCTGGAGGCCGTCGAGTAAGGCACCGGTCAGGCCGAGGTTGTCGACGACCCCGAGGATCGGGTCGTTCTGGAACCCACCCTCCTCCGGAGGCAACCCGAGCCGGGTCTCGAACTCGCCGTCGACCCGCTCGACGGGCAGCGCTGACAGCGCCACGAATGGGAGCGTCAGGTAGATGACGAAGACGGCGACCGCGACCCAGGTGAATGCGCGCGGAATGTCCCTCGGCGGATCGCGGGTCTCCTCGGCCAGGTTCGAGATCGTCTCCAGGCCCGTGTACGCGATCATTGCGATCGGGATCGCGACCAGAAACTGGCTCCACGTCGGCGCGACGCCGAGCTCGATGTTGTCGACGAGCGTCTGCGGGCTCAGGATCAGCACGATGCCGAGCAGGACGAGCAAGAGCTGCGTCGCGAAGTCGACGACGGCCAGGAAGATGTTCAAGCCCGCCGCCTCCCTGAGGCCCACGATGTTCAGCCCGACAAGCAGGACGATCACGATCGCGCCGCCGACGATGTCCCATGGGTTCTCCCTGAGCGGCTCCCAGAAGACCGAGAGGTAGTGCGGCACGAAGAACGCCGAGATCGAGATCGTGATGACGTAATTGAGCATCTGCGCCCAGGCGGCTCCGAACGAGACGAGCTCGTCGAACGCGTGGCGCGCGAAGCTCGAGGAGCCGCCGGCCTCGGGAAAGCGGACGGTGCCCTCCGTGTACGTCAGCGAAGTGGCGACGAAGATCACCCCCGCGACCACGAAAACGAGCGGAGTGAGGCCGAGGGCGAAGGCGGCGGTGACGCCGAGCGCGTAGTAGATCGAGGAGCCGACGTTGCCGTACGCGGTGGCAAAGAGGGCTGGCGTCCCGAGGACGCGCTCTAGACCCTGCTGCCTGCGCCGCCTCGGCACGGCCGGACTCTACTCAGCGGCTCCGGCCGTCCCGGCCGGACACGTCCAGGGACTGTCCCTGGACATGGCTCGAAGGGACTAGCCGTGGATGGAGACGATGAGGGGGATGATCAGGATCGCGACGATGTTGGTGATCTTGATCATCGGGTTGATCGCGGGCCCGGCGGTGTCCTTGTAGGGGTCGCCGACGGTGTCGCCGGTGACCGCCGCCGCGTGGGCGTCGGAGCCCTTGCCGCCGTAGGCGCCGTCCTCGATCAGCTTCTTCGCGTTGTCCCAGGCGCCGCCACCCGAGGTCATCGCGATGGCGAGGAAGATGCCGGTGACGATCGTCCCGATCAGCAGTCCGCCGAGCATCTCGGTACTGATGATCCCGACGACGATCGGGAAGCCGACCGGGATCAGGCTCGGCAGCATCATGTTCTTGATCGCCGCGCCGGTAACGATGTTCACGGTGCGGCCGTACTCGGGCCGGCCCGTGCCCTCGAGGATCCCCGGAATCTCGCGGAACTGGCGCCGAACCTCCTGCACGACCTGTCCGCCGACTCGTCCGACCGCCTGCATGGCGAGCGACGAGAAGAGGAAGGGCATCAGGCCGCCGATGAAGAGGCCGGCGATCACCCAGGCGTCGTTGAGGAGGAACGTGGTGCGCAGTCCCTCTGCGGAGAGCTCGGTGGTGAAGCCGTCGAAGAGGATCAGCGCGGCGAGGCCGGCCGAGCCGATCGCATAGCCCTTCGTCACCGCCTTGGTCGTGTTGCCGACGGCGTCGAGCGGATCCGTGACCGCGCGGACCGACTCGTCCAGATCGGCCATCTCTGCGATGCCGCCGGCATTGTCGGTGACAGGACCGTAGGCATCGAGTGCGACGATCAGTCCGGTCATCGCCAGCTGGGCCATGACGGCCACGCCGATGCCGAACAGGCCCTCGATCTCGTAGGCGGTGACGATTGCAGCGGCGATCACGATCACCGGCAGGGCCGTCGACTGCATCCCGATCGCGAGTCCCTCGATGATGTTGGTGGCGTGGCCCGTCAACGAGGCGCGTGAGATCCCCTTCACCGGCCGCCAGCGCGTGCCGGTGTAGAACTCGGTGATCGCGACCAGCAGGAACGTGACGCCCAGGCCGATCAAGGTGCAGCTGTAGAGGTTCCAGAACGGGAAGCGATCGCTGTCGAAGGCCGCCGTCACCGGGATGAACAGCAGCGCAGAGAGGATCGTCGCCACCGCGACCGCCTTGTACAGCGCCGTCATGATCGATCCGCGGCGCCCAACGCGGGCGAAGAACGTCCCGACGACCGAGGCGAGAATCGCGACGGCGCCGATGACGAGTGGGTACTCGACGATGTCAGTCTCCGGGAACCTCACGGCGCCGAGGAACATCACGGCGACCAGGGTGACTGCGTACGTCTCGAAGAGGTCCGCCGCCATCCCGGCGCAGTCGCCGACGTTGTCACCGACGTTGTCGGCGATCACAGCCGGGTTGCGCGGATCGTCCTCGGGAATGCCGGCCTCGACCTTGCCGACGAGGTCGGCGCCGACGTCCGCAGCCTTCGTGTAGATGCCGCCGCCAAGCCGTGCGAAGACCGAGATCAGCGAGCCGCCGAAGGCGAGGCCGACGAGATGCTCGGTCGCCTCCTTCGTGGTCTGGTCGTACCAAGACGTGAGGATCCCGTAGTAGCCGGCGACGCCGAGAAGCCCGAGGCCGACGACGAGGAGGCCCTGTCACGGAGCCGGCGGAGAAGGCGACCCGGAGCGCCGGCGCGACGCCGCGCTTCGCCGCCTCGGCGGTGCGGACGTTTGCCCTGACTGCGACGTTCATGCCGATGAAACCGGCGGCCGCGGACAACACCGCACCGATCAGGAAGCCGACGGCCGTGCCCCAACCGAGATCGTTCCAAAAGCCGATCACGAGGAAGAGCACGACGGCGACGGCCGCAATCGTCGTGTACTGCCGGCGCAGGTAGGCCGAAGCACCCTCCTGTATGGCGTGGGCGATCGCCTGCATCCGCTCGCTGCCGGCGGGAAGGCCCAGCAGCCAGACGGTCAGTCCGATCCCGAACGCGATCGCGACGCCCGAGCAGACAAGGGCGATCAGAACAGGGTGGTCAGCAAAAAAGTCCAAAGCAGTCCCGTAGCAGACGCGCCGAGGTTCCCTCGGCGCCGCGGTTTTCTACCACACCGCGCTAAGTGCCTGCTTAACGCCTGCGGAGGCCGCGGCTGAGCTCCACGGCGACCTTGGCGCCCCGACGCAGCCGGAGACCCGGTCCGGGACGCTGGGCGACGATTCGCCCGCGGCGAACTCGCCTCGAATAGGTCCGCGAGATCCGGCCGAGCGCGCAGCCCCTCTTGACCAGCGACCGCTTGGCGCCGATGAGCGTCAGTCCGCGGAGACGCGGCACCGTGCAGAAGGGCGGGACGGCAGTGATGACGAACGGTCCGAGCGTGACCGGACCGCTCCAGTTGCCGGCGTTGTCGCGGGCCCGGATCCCGAACCACCAGCGGCCCGGCGCGAGGCGGGGGCTCGTCACTCGCACGGCGCTCTCCTCGACGTCCTTCCTCAGGTCGAGCGTGACGAGCCGCCGGCGGCTCCAGGCGAAGGAGAAGCCGTCGATGCCGCTCAGCGAGTCGCCCAGCGTGATCCAGTTGACGTCGACCGTGCGATCGGCTGACGCGCGGCCCGCTCGATGCGACGAGCTCGAGAGCGTCGGCCTGGCCGGCGGGAACGTGTCGATCAGGAAGGGCCCGACATGCACCGGGGCTCCCCAGTTCCGAGCCCGTCGACTGCGCGAACGTGGAACCACTGCCGTCCGTCTGGGACGACCACCGTCGTGGACGTGACATTCTCCTCACCGTCCTTGCTCTCGTCGGGGACGGATGCACCGTCCGGCGACCAGGAGAACGAGTAGCCGTCGATCCCGGACGGGTCGGTGGCGCCGCTCCAAGAGGTGCTGACGTTGGCGTTGTTCGTCCAGACGTTTTGGGCGGTCGTGGCACCGGCCGTGAGGCCGACCGGTGGAAGCGGCCTCCAAGCGTTCAGTCGGCCACCCGTGGCGACGAATCCGGCCAGCCCGGGCCTCAGGTCGACTCCGGAGAGGAGCGCCTGACGCACCGCGGCCGCTGAGGCGAACGGATTCACGGACAGGATCAGCGCGGCGACGCCGGCGACGTGCGGAGCGGCCATCGACGTGCCGTTGAACAACTCATAACCCGCTGGCCCGGGCACCGTGCTGAGAATGCCGACGCCCGGCGCGGCGAGGTCAACGGTGTTGGGCCCGTAGTTCGAAAAAGTCGCCCGTACGTCGGCCGAGGTGGTTGCCGCTACGCAGACGACGTTCGCAGGAGGGAGGTTGCACGGATACGCGGGAACGAAGTCGTTGTTTGTGCCGTCATTCCCAGCGGCGAAGACAAAGAGCGCGCCGGGGCAGGCGTTGATCGCATCGAGGATCGCCTGCGGGAAATCGGGGCCCCCGAAACTGCCGTTGATCACCCGTGCGCCGTTGGCGCACGCGTACCGAAATGCCTGCACGATCCAGGCTTCCTCAAAGATACCCTCCTCGTCGCCGGCCTTGAGCGCCATGAGCTTGACGCTCCAGTTGACGCCGGTCACGCCCACGCCGTTGTTCCCGCGTGCGCCGATCGTGCCGGCGACGTGCGTGCCATGGCCCTCGTCGTCCATCGGATTGTTGTCGTTGGAGACAAAATCCCACCCGCGCAGATCGTCCACCCTGCCGTTCGCGTCGTTGTCGACGCCGTCTACTGGGTCGTCGTTCAGCCAGATGTTCGCCTGGAGGTCGGGATGCGTGTACCCGATGCCCGTGTCGACGACTGCGACGGTGACCGCGTCACTGCCTGTGGTGAGGTCCCACGCCGCCGGCGTCTGGATCGTGGTCATTCCCCAGAGGCTCGGAAAGCTGGGGTCGTTGGGGGTCGCGGCGATCCGGTACAGGTGGTTGGGCTGCGCGTAGCGAACCTCTGGCCGTTGCTCGAGTGCTCTCGCGGCAACCGCGACGGACGTGCCGGGCTCGAGCCGGACGCGGACAAGGCCGCTCAGCGGCAGATGCTCGACGACGGTCGCACCGTGGTCGGCGAGGACGTCAGCGCGCGTCGAGGCAGACGGTCGAGCTCGCAAAGCGAACGAGCAGCTCGCCAGGTGCGTAGCTGGAGGGCTGCGCGGCGTAGGCCGTTCCCGGAAACCCGAGTACGGCGAGGATCGAGAGAGCGGCTCCAAGACCCCGCAACACGCTCCCCTTTATAGCCCCTAGTCGTCCTCCTCCTCGACCTCAGGGGAGTCGGTCGCCGACGCGTACGCGAGCTGGAGGTTCGCGACCACCTGATTGAAGTCGCGCAGCACCTGTTCCGGGACGTCACCCTCGAGCGCCCCGAGCACTCCCTTCATCCCCTCGATCGCGAGTCGGGCCTGCTCGAGATCCCGCGTCGACTCGTCGAGCTTGGCGAAGCCGAGCTGAGCCAGCGTCGCCGCCGTGGACAGCAGCAGATCGGCGACCTTCATGCTCCGGACGGCCTCGAGCAGCTCGTCAGCCGTCGGCTCCTGCGGCTGCTCAGACAACGGGCTCCTTGGGGCGGACCTGCTCGGCGTAGATCTCCTCGAGCGTCGCTCCCTCCTCGTAGCGCGCGATCTGCCGCTCCGCGGCATTCGCGGCGGGCACGACCAGGAACGGTGCCGCGCCGATCTCGTCGGCGACCGGCTGCGCCCACTCGATCAGCTGCTCGATCCGCTTACGCTTGTTGACGAGGTCGCCGGTCTCGAGGTCGATGAAGTCCCCACCGAGGCCCCACCGGATCGCCCGCCAGAAGTTCTCCTCGATCAGCCGGTGGGGGGGAAGCGGAAGCGGCTCACCCTCGTCCAGCGCACGCGCTGTCCGCACAGCGAGCGCGTACGCGAGCGCGGCGAGCGAGCGGGCCTCGCCCAAGTCCGGCTGGGCGTCGCAGATTCGGATCTCGACGGTCGGAAAGGCGAGATGTGGGCGGATGCTCCACCACATCTGCGTGTGCTCGTCGATCGAGCCCGTCCGGAAGAGGAAGCGCACATATGCCTCGAACTCGCCCCAGCTCCCATACACATCCGGGATTCCGCAGCGCGGGAAGAGCTTGGTGAAGATCTCCGTGCGTACCGAGTGCAGGTGGGTGAAGACGTTCTCGGTAAACGGCGAGCTCGCTGAGAGTGCGAGCAGCTCGGGGAGCAAGTGCCGCATGTGGTCGCAGACCCGCACGGCGCGGTCCGGGCCGTTGACGGCGACGTGGACATGGAGGCCGAACGAGTTGTTGCGCCAAACGACCCACCGGAGGATCTCGTCGTTCCGCCGGTAGTGAGGCGTGTCGATGATCCGCTGCTCGTGCCACGGGCTCCATGGGTGCGTTCCGGTCCCGCCGAGCAGGACGCCGAGCTGGTCGGCCAGTGCGTAGAGCTGCTCGCGCCGCTCTCCCATCCGCGCCGAGGCCTCGGCAAAGCCCCGACAGCGGCCGGTGCGCACCTCGACCTCCGACGCGATCAGCTCGCCGACGAGATGCTCCTCGAGCTCAGTCCCGCGGGAGGCGGCCTGAAGTTCCTCGAAGCGGTTCGTCAGCGAGAGCGTCTCCGGATCGAGGATCGCGAACTCCTCCTCGACCGCGACGTCGAAATCGTCGGCGGTCTCGAAGGCCTCGCGGGCGACTCGGAGCAGTTCGTCCGGGGGGAGCTGGTCGGGCATGGCCGGCGAAGGTTACGTAACGGGTTGGCAGCCGATCGGCCGCCCTGACAGCTAGGCCAGGTGGAAGTAGAGAGCGTAGAGAAGATCCACGGCCGGGTTGCTCGTGTGGACCGCCACGTCGCTCGGGACGTCGAGCAGCGCCTCTGAGTAATTGAAGATGATGCGGACGCCGGAGGCGACGAGATCGTCGGCCGCTACCTGAGCGCTGTCTGCGGGCACCGCCAGCACCCCCACGACAATGTTCTTCTCGCGCACGGCGTCGGCCAGCCCCCGGTAGTCCTCGACCGGAGCGTTGCCGACATGGCGACCGATCTTGTCGGGGTCGGTGTCGAAGATCGCGGCGATGTTGATCCCATGCTCCGCGAAGATCGGCGAGCTGGCGATCGCCTCTCCGAGCCGACCGGCGCCCACCAGCGCGATGTTGTGCTGGCCCTGGGTGCGGAGGATTCGGCGGATCTCGCCGAGAAGACCGTCGACGCTATACCCGACGCCACGCTTGCCGAACTTCCCGAAACTCGACAGGTCGCGCCTGATCTGAGTCGCATTGATGTTCGTGTAGTCGGAGATCTCCTGCGAGGAGATCCTCTCCTTGCCCATCTTGCGCGCCTGGGTGAGCACCTGGAGATACCGGCTGAGCCGGGCGGCGACACCGACCGTCAGGCGGTCGGGAACGGCGGTTGGCGGCGGAGCTTGTAACACCACACAAGGATTGTGCCAGGCGGCGTCAGTGCTTGCGTAAGGGAGTCACAAAGTCCCCTCAGAAACGTCGGTTTGTGCGGCGAGTCTCTGCCGCAGCGCATCGGGATAGACGAAGTACGTGAACGCGCTGCTCGCCGTCGATCTCGACGACCGGCAGCCACTCGCGGTAGCGGGCCTCGAGCTCGGGGTCGCCCGAGATGTCCACCTCGTCAAGCTCGAAGTCCTGCTCGGCCCGCACCGACTCGAGCACGCGCCGTGCCGCCGCGCAGAGGTGGCACTCCGGCGAGTAGTAAAAGCTGACTCTAGGGATAGAGGCCGCGGGTCATGGTCGCCTCAGCGACGCGCTGGACGGCCAGGCCGTAGGCGGCGATCCGCATCGTCGTCGACTTCGCCTCGTACGTCGACCAGGTCTCGTGGAAGGCGCGCGAGGTGATGTCGTTGAGGCGCGCGTTGACCTCGTGCTCCTTCCAGAAGTACTCCTGGAGGCCCTGGACCCACTCGAAGTAGGAGACGACGACGCCGCCCGCGTTCGCCAGCACGTCCGGGAGCACCATGATCCCGCGCTCGTCGAGGATCTCGTCGGCCGTCGGGGTCGTCGGGCCGTTCGCCCCCTCGCAGATCAGCTTGGCCTTGATCTTGTCGGCGTTGTCGGCCGTGATCACCTGCTCGAGCGCACACGGCGCGAGCACGTCGCAGTCGAGCAGGAGCAGCTCGTCGTTCGTGATCGACTCCGTGTCCTTCAGCCCCTCGAGCTGTCCGGTCTCCTGCTTGTGCGCGAGCGCGAGATCGACGTCGATCCCATTCGGGTTGTAGACACCGCTGGCCGAGTCGGAGAGCGCGATGACCTTGGCGCCGTCCTCGGCGACGAACTTCGCCAGGTAGCTGCCGACGTTCCCGAATCCCTGGACGGCGACCCGCATGCCCTCCAGCGACCGTCCCTGCTTCTTCACCGCCTCGCGGATGCAGTAGTGGGCGCCGCGGGCAGTCGCCTCCAGCCGGCCGAGCGAGCCGCCGAGGTTCAGCGGCTTGCCGGTGACGACACCCAGGACCGAGTGTCCCTTGTTCATCGAGTAGGTGTCGAAGATCCAGGCCATCACCCTCGGGTCGGTCCCGACGTCAGGGGCCGGGATGTCCTTCTCCGGCCCGATCTCGTTGACGATCTCCGAGGTGTAGCGCCGGGTCATTCGCTCGAGCTCGCCCGCCGTCAGACGCTTCGGGTTGCAGACGACGCCTCCCTTCGCGCCGCCGAACGGGATCCCCATCAGCGCGCACTTCCACGTCATCCACATCGCCAGCGACTTGACCTCGTCGAGGGTGACGTCCGGGTGGTAGCGGATGCCTCCCTTCGACGGGCCGCGCGCGATGTTGTGGGTGACGCGGTAGCCCTCGAAAACGTCGATCGTCCCGTCGTCCATCGAGACCGGAATCGAGACCACGACTGCCTTCTTGCAGCGCTCCAGGACGCGGATCAGGTTGGGATCGATCTGAAACGCGTCTGCGACCTTCCGCAGCTGTTGCTGCGCGAGCTCGAACGGGTTTTCCCTGAGGTGACTGATCGGAGCTTCGACGGTGGTCACAGGCGGGCGGGAGTATACGCTCAGCGGTGCGCCCTAGCGGATCTCGAACTCCACGTTTTGCCTGCTTGGAGGCCCATCTCCGGGTGGATATGCGAGCAGCCGCAGCTGATACGGCCCCGGCCTCAACCGTCGGCCGAGCGGGCCGCGCCCGGTGAGCCCGAATGTGTACCGCCCTGGTAGCAGGTTGCGGAGACGCGCGAGTCGCCCCATTCGCTCGTCGCCGCGCCAGAGCTCGAGATCGAGGTGCGAGACCGGGAGCACCTCGCTCCTTCCTGCACGCTCGACCAGCCTGCCGGCGCGAAGCTCGAGCAGCGCCGACGCCGAGTCAGATGGGCGGAAGCGGCGCGTCGAGATCCTGACCTCTCCGATCAGCCCTCGCGGCGGTGGTCCGAGAAGCACCGTCCACGGGACCCGGACGGGCGCTCCGCCGCCGGCGCGGAGCTCGACCGCGGCCGCGACGGTTCGCGTCCGGGGCGGGATGTAGGCCAGGCGCGCCCTCACCTGGATTCGCCGCTCCCCCTTGGGGGGCAACGTGATGCGGGAGGGGGAGACCCTCAATGCGACCCCGCCAACCTCACCGAGGCGGCCGACGGAGACGTTCACTCGCAGCCGGCGAGGAGAGAGATTGCGGACGACGAACGGTGTCGTTTCCGACCAGCCCGGCCGCGCGGCCTCGCCGAGTACGAGCGAGGCCGGCTCAGCCATGACCTCCACGGCCGACGCCGCGCCGAGATCGACGAGGCCGCCGGGCTCGGCAGACCCTACGAGCGTCCCCTTCAGCGCAGCGGCATCGAGATCCGGACGGGCCTGTGCGAGCAGGGCAGCGCCGCCGGCGACGACCGCGGCTGCGGCGCTCGAGCCGCTCACGGTGCCGAATGCAGGCGCTCCGTCTGCCCCTCGGCCAGGATGCGAGGTCAGCAGAGCGACGCCCGGTGCGGTGAGCTCCGGCTTAAGACCGCCGTCGAAGGCGAGCCCGCGGGACGAGAAGGCCGCAGGGCGGTGCGCGTCGGGGTTGGCACGCGTGTGCGGAGTCCCGATCTCCACGATCGCCTCCTCCCCCCGCCGGATCACCTGCTCCGCCGAACTGGCCGCGGTCTCCGGGATCGAGACGACGGGGACGCCGATCCGCTCGTCGAGCCCAAGGCTGCCGGCCGGAATCGCGCTTCCGTAGAGGACCGATGCTGTCGCCCCGGCCCGCGATGCGATCGCAGCGGCCAGGTCGGGAGCTTCTCCAGCGGGCGTCAGCGCAGCTTTCCCGGCGACTCGGCTGTAGCCACGGCGATCGAAGAAGTCGCCCACCGTCAGCGACGACACGCTGCCGCCCAGCTCCGCCGGCTGCTGCGCGTTCACGTCGTGGAGGTCCGGCGTCGCAAGCTCGAGCCGGAGCGGGCGGCTCGGCTCGACCGCGCCCGCGAGCGGGACCTCACGGTCGAACAGAACGCGGAGGCCCGACCGGAGGGTGACGCGGACCTGCTCGACCTCCGGGCGGAGATCCGCTGCGCCGACTGTCAGAGCGTCGGGCGCTCCTCCAGGGCCGGAGATGCTCCCGTAGACAGGCCCGGCCGGCCCGTCGTTTCCGGCCGGCGCGACGACGAGCGTGTCCAGCGCCAGCGCGCCCCGGACCGCTCTCGAAGCTGGGCTGTCGGCGAACGCCGCGTAGGGCTCGGCAAAGCCGAGCAGCGCGATCCGCGCGGCGTCGTGTGCGTTCCCGTCGCCGTCAGGATCGACCGCGCGCTCCAAACCGGCAATCAGTTGGTCGGTGCGCGAGTAGACCGCCCATCGAGCTGCCGCGTCGCGCTGCCAGCCTCCGACCCGGATCGGTAGCACCGTGGAATTCGGGGCGATCCCCCTCAGGCCGGCGGGGCCGCCCGAGCCGACGATCAGTCCCGCGAGCTGCGTTGCATGGCGCTCGAGCGCGGTCGGCTCGTCGGGCTTCGGCTTGGCAGCGGCAAGGTCGTCGCCCTCGAGCACGTCGACTCCCTCCAGCACCGCCCCTGTCAGGTAGTCGTGGCGGTACTGGATGCCGGTATCGAGAAGCGCGACGGTGACGCCGCGGCCATTTGCCCTCGGCAGTGACAGCTGCGCGCGGTAACCGGAGCCGGCCGCAAGGTGATGGCGCTCGAGCAGGGCACTGGTGAGGGAGGCCGGATAGGCGATCCGCACCGGGTAGACACCCTCGACCTCGGGAAAGCGCTGGAGCAGGGCGATCGCGCGGGCGTCAACGGGCGCGGAGAAGCCTGAGAGCACACGCGTGTAGCTGAACTCTGGTCGAAGCCTCAGACCGGCGGCGCCGAGGCGCGCGATCAGCTGCTGCTGCGCGGCCTGGGCGGCGGCATGCCAGCGGTTGTGGTCGGCTTCGCTCGCCCGGCCGCCGGCGCGCTCTACACGGTCCGCGAGCGACGGCGTGCGCAGCACGACGATCATCCGCTGGCCGACCGACACCTCCGGGCGCGGCCCCCCGACGAGTCCGCTCCAGGAGGCTCGCTGGACCTTGGTCTCCGGCGCGCCGACCTCGGTCGCGACGGCGACCGAGACGACGGCGGCGGCGAGAGCGACGATCCCGAGCAGCGCGAGCCGCGCGACCCGCGCGTTATGCAAAGGCGTCCAGCGCAAGGTAACGAGGATAGGGAATCGGCTCGGCGTACCTGGCGGCCGAGGCGATCATCGCTGCGTTGTCGGTGCAGAGCTCGAGTGGCGCGGCGGCGGCCTCCGGCAGCGACGCCCGGAGCTCCGAGTTCGCAGCGACGCCGCCGACGATCGCGATCCGCTCGGCCCCGAGCTCCTCGGCGGCAGCCCGCGTTCGCTCGACCAGCGCCCGGATGATCGCCCGCTGGTAGGACGCGGCGAGATCGGCCTTGCGCGGCTCCACGTCGTCGCCGAGCTCCTTGACGGTGTAGAGGAGCGCCGTCTTGAGGCCGGAGAACGAGAAGTCGAGCCCGGGCACGCGAGCGACCGGGAACGAGAACGCCTCCGGATCGCCCTCGCGGGCGATCCTGTCGATCTCGACTCCACCCGGGTACCCCAACCCGAGCAGCCTCGCCCCCTTGTCGAAGGCCTCGCCGGCGGCGTCGTCGAGGGTCGTGCCGACGACCTCGAACGCCCCTGGGTCGCGCACGTCCAGGAGCAGCGTGTGCCCGCCGCTCGCGAGCAGGCAGAGGAAAGGCGTCTTTACGGGGTCCGACCCCGTAAAGAGCGACGCGACGTGGCCGTGGAGGTGGTTGACCGGGACGAGCGGCAGCCGCCGCGACCAGGCGAGCGCCTTCGCCGCGGAGACGCCGATTAAAAGCGCCCCGATCAAGCCAGGCCCCTGCGTGACGCCGACGGCCTCGACGTCGCCGAGTTGCGCGTCTGCATCGGCGAGCGCCTGCCGCAGCGCCGGCAGGATCAGCTCGAGATGGTGCCTGGAGGCCACCTCTGGAACGACGCCGCCGTACGGCGCATGCAGCTCGGCCTGCGAGGAGACGACGTTGGCGAGCACGCGGCCGTCCCGGGTGACGAGCGAGGCGGCCGTCTCGTCACACGAGGTCTCGATCCCGAGAATCAAGCGCTGGCGCGCTCTCGCACCGGGTTCTTCCACATGATCAGCGCGTCTTCCCGGTTGTCGGTGTAGTAGCCGCGCCGGACCCCCCGCGCGACGAAGCCGAGCCGTTCGTAGAGCCTGATCGCGGCGGTGTTCGACACCCGAACCTCGAGCGTGTAGCCGCGACGGTCGTCCCCGGCGGTCAGCTCGAAAAGGTGGTTGAGGAGCTTTGTCGCGACGCCTCGGCCGCGATAGTCGTCGTGCACGGCGACGTTCATCACGTGCCATGCGTCGGCGTAGCGGGAGATGATCAGGTAGGCGACGAGCGTCTCGTCGGCGTCCATGTCGAACGCGCCGAGGCAGATGGAAGACCTCTTCGCGAGCTCACCGGCGAACATCGACCTCGACCACGGCGTCGGGTAGGCGCGCCGCTCGATCCGCTCGATCGCGGCAAGGTCGGCGAGGGTCAGGCGACGGATCTCGATGGTCACGTGCGTGTGCGGTCGACGTCGGGGATTCGAAGGTACATGGGCTGGACCTGCTCGGGGGGCCCGAAGTCGGTGGCGAGCTCGGCGTGAAAACGGGCGCGCGGCAAGTGAACCTCGCTCTCTTCGGGCGGAACCGAGCCGCCGCCGGATTCGATCACCTCCCGGTAGCGCAGGGCACCGTCGCCGACGTAGGAGCGACCGGGCTCGATCCGCAGCTCCGTCGGCGGCAAGACGACCGGCTTGCCGTCCACGAGCGCGAAGACCTCGCGGCGGCGCGCGTCGATCACAGGCACCGCGCCGGGGGCGCCGGCCGCAAGCGCCTCGAGGGTCGAAACGCCGGCGAGCGGGACGTCGAGAGAGAAGGCGAGCACACGTGCGGTCGCCAGACCCATCCGGAGTCCGGTGAAGCTGCCCGGCCCGATCCCGACGACGATCCCTTCGAGCTGGGTGTCGCGGACGCCGCCGCGCCGCAGCAGCGCATCGACATCCTCGAGCACGGAGACCGGACGCGAGGCCAGCTCGCCGAGCACCTCGCCGTCCCAGACGAGCGCGCTGGTCGCGACGTCGGTCGCCGTGTCGAAGGCGACGATCAGCATTCGCACATAATCCGGATCCGGCGCTGACCGTCGCCGGCGTGCTCGAGCGAGACGGCGAAGCGCGCCGGCGGCAGGACCGCCTCGCCCGCCTCCGGCCACTCGACGAAGCAGACGGCACCGTCGAAATAGGGCTCGAGGTCGCCCCACTCCGCGGCGGAGACGCCGGCGAAGCGGAACAGGTCGAGGTGCGAGACGTCCACACGGCCGCGATAGCGGTGGCCGATCGTGTACGTCGGGCTCGTAATCGGGTCGTCGACGCCGAGGGCGCGGCAGGCGCCGCGCACGAGCGTCGTCTTCCCCGTCCCGAGCTCGCCGGAGACGGTGACGAGGTCACCGGGCTCCAGAGCGGCCGCGATGCGGGCGCCGACGGCCTCGGTCTCCTCGGCCGAGGAGGACTCAACTTCCACGGCGTAGAGGCTAGAAGAGGCCCAGCTGGACGGCGGGCTCAGAAGCGAGCGCCGACACTGGCTCCGGCTCGAGCGAGCCGGCGGAGCGACCTATCAGCTCCGGAATCCGGGCGAAGTCCTGCTTGAGCACGTCGAGCATCCTCGGCGTGTAGAGAGCCGCGGCCGGGTGGTAGAGCGGGTAGAGGAGCACGCGGTTGCCGCCGACCATCGTCTCCTGCTCGACTCCGTGCACGCGCGTGATCCCCGTCGGCTTCCCCGACAGGAGCTTCGTCGCGAAGTTGCCGAGGGTCGCGACCACCTTCGGCTCGATCAGCTCGATCTGGCGGAAGAGGTGCGGCTCGCAGGACTCGATCTCGTCGGGAGCGGGGTCCCGGTTGCCAGGGGGTCGGCATTTGAGGACGTTGGCGATGTAGACGTGCGAGCGGTCGAGGCCGATCCCGGCCAGTAGCTGGTCGAGCAGCTTCCCCGCCTGCCCGACGAACGGCAGGCCCTGCTTGTCCTCGTGGAAGCCGGGCGCCTCGCCGACGAACATCAGGTCGGCGTGCGGGTTCCCCACCCCGAAGACGACCTGCGTCCGGGTCTGGGCGAGACGACAGCGGGTACAGCCCGAAACCTGTTCCCCGAGAGCGTGGAGCGTGTCCACGCGGGCGAGTCTAGGGAGGGCGGCGGACAGTTCCGGTCAGCTGCAGCCGCAGCTACCGCCGCAGCAGCCGCCGCCGCGCGGAGCCGCCTCGCCGCCGAAGCTCGGCTGCGTGCTGGACCCGTGGGCGGAGAAGACCGAGAGCTGCTTCCGGACGTTCGCGTTGCCGCAGTCCGGGCAGTCCGGCTGCTCGCCGTTTCGGACGAGCTCCTCGAAGTGGGACTCGCACTGCATGCAGACGTACTCGTAGATCGGCATCGGCATCGATTCTATCCCGGCGAGCACGACCCGGCCAGGCCTAAGAAGGTCGCGGGGGCGGGTCTGCGGCTGACCCGGCCCCCGCGCTGGGCGCGGTGAGCAACCGTCAGAGTACCGCTCAGACTCGAGGCCAACCCTCCGAGGTACACGCTCGGAGCTACACTCCGGGCGCCCGGTATCCGGAGCGGAACTGGAGCAATTTCATGATCGAAAGCGTCAACGTGATCGGCGCCGGCCGCGTCGGCTCGGCGGTGGCCGCGCGGCTTGCGGAGCGCGGCATCCCGTCGCGCGAAGATGCCGACGTCGTCCTCCTCTGTGTCCCGGACACGGCGATTGCGGACGTGTCCAGGGGTCTGACCCCTGGACGTGGCTGGATAGGACACACGAGCGGCGCGACGCCGCTCGACGCGCTCGACCCGCACGAACGGCGCTTCGGGCTCCACCCGCTCCAGAGCTTCACACGCGCCCGCGGCGCCGAGCAGCTCGACGGAGCCTACGCGGCGATCACCGGCGAGACAGACGAGGCCCGCGAGGTCGGCTTCGAGCTCGCGCGGCTACTCCGACTTCAGCCGTTCACGCTCGCCGAGGAGGATCGAGCGCTCTATCACGCCGGCGCCGCGATCGCCTCGAACTATCTCGTAACCCTGCATGACGCCGCGGCCGAGATCTTCGAGGAGGTCGGCGCTCCAGCGGACGGCCTCCGTCCACTGATGCAAGGGGTGATCGACAGCGGCTTCGAGCTGACGGGCCCGATCGCACGCGGCGACTGGCCAACGGTCGACCGGCATCTCGAGGCGATCCGAGCGCGGAAGCCGAAGCTGGAGCCGCTCTACCGCGTGCTTGCGGAAGCGACGGCTCGGTGATCGTCGCCCGCATGATTCGGGAGCTGGAGCAGGCGCTCGAGCCGCTGGGCGGCGCCTCGATCGGCCTCGTACCGACGATGGGTGCCTTCCACGAGGGCCACGTCTCGCTTTTCCGCGCCGCCCGCGAGGAGTGCGACGCCGTCGTCGTCAGCCTGTTCGTCAACCCGGCCCAGTTCGCCGGGGGTGAGGATCTCGACCGCTACCCGCGTGACGAGGGCGGCGACAAGGCGCTGGCCGATGAGCTTGGCGTCGACGTGCTCTTCGTCCCCGAGCAGGGCGAGATCTACCCGCCCGGCTTTCAGACCTGGATCGAAGTCGAGGAGCTCGGCCGCCGGCTCGAGGGCGAGTTCCGGCCGGGCCACTTCCGCGGCGTCGCGACGGTGTGCCTCAAGCTCTTCAACCTCGTCCGCCCCGCGCGCGCCTACTTCGGCCAGAAGGATGCCCAGCAGGCCGCGGTGATCCGGCGCATGGTCCGCGACCTCAACGTGCCCGTCGAGATCCGGGTGATGCCGACGGTCCGGGACGCGGACGGCCTCGCGCTATCGTCACGAAACGCCTACCTCTCGCCGGGGGAGCGCGAGCGGGCGCTCACTCTCCCCCGCGCCCTTGCGACGAGAGATCCGGCCAAGGCGCGCGAGCTGCTGCGCGACCTCGAGGTCGAGTACGTCGAGATCGCTGACTTCGACCCGAAGGTCTTAGCCGCCGCTGTCCGCGTCGGCAACACCCGGCTTATCGACAACGTCATTCTGGAAGTCCCGCGCCAGGCTTCAGCCTGGCCTGGGCGTGCTCAAGAAGGAGAAGCACAATGAAGCTGTCGCTGCTGGAGCTCGCCGACCGGAAGGCCCACGGCGAGAAGCTCGTCATGGTCACCGCCTATGACCATCCCGGCGCGCGCCTCGCAGACGCGGCCGGCGTCGACCTGATCCTGGTCGGAGACTCGGCCGCCGACAACGTGCTCGGCTACGACTCGACGGTGCCGGTCACGGTCGATGAGCTGCTGGTGCTGGTGCGCGCCGTCGTCCGAGGAGCCGAGCGTGCGCTCGTGGTTGCGGACATGCCGTTCGGGTCGTTCCAGGTCTCGGACGAAAGCGCGCTCGCCAACGCTGTGCGCTTTGTCAAAGAGGCCGGAGCCGACGCGGTCAAGCTCGAAGGGGCCGGCCCGGCGCTCTCGCGGGTGCAAGCGATCGTCGGCGCCGGGATCCCGGTCATGGGCCACATCGGGCTCACCCCGCAGTCGGCAACGATGCTCGGCGGCTTCAAGGCCCAAGGCCGGACCGCGGCTAAGGCGCAACGACTCCACGCCGACGCACGGGCGCTGGAAGCCGCAGGTTGCTTCGCGGTCGTGCTCGAGGCGGTGCCTGCGCCGGTGGCGCAGCGGATCTCCGAAGCGCTCACCGTGCCGACGATCGGCATCGGGGCCGGACCGGACTGCGATGGCCAGGTGCTCGTCTGGCACGACCTGCTCGGTCTCTCCGACCGGACGCCGGCCAGGTTCGTCAAGCGCTACGCCGAGGTCGGAGAGGAGATCAAGCGCGCCCTCGCCGCCTACGCCGCCGAAGTGCGCAGCGGGACCTTCCCCGCCGCCGAGCACACCTACTCGATCCCCGAAGAGGAACTGCACCTATTCACCCAAGCGACCGAGGAGCACGAGCACGCTCAGGAGGCCGACGCCTAGCGCCACCAGCCAGACGGCCGCGAGAACCGTGGCACTCGCCGCCCGCGCCAGGCTCCAGCCGTAGACCTCGCGGAGCCCGGCGAGCAGCAGCGCGAGGCTCAAGACCGCGAGGCCGATCAGCAGGGGTGGCCAGATCAGCCAGGCAAGCAGTGCCGGGATGAGCGGCACAAACGAGAAGGCGAGCACATGGCGGACGCGACGCGGGCTGCCCCTGCCACCGAGCCGTCGCACCGTGAACGCCAGCGCCGAGCCGAAGATCCAGTAGAGCACGAAGCCGAGGACGAGGCCCGTGAGGAAGATCCAGACGAGCGAATCGAGCGCGTCGAGGTCGCGGAGCTCGTCGCCCCCCGCTGCAAGTGCCGCCGCCACTCCGGCCGCGAACGCGAGCCCAGCGACGACGTCCGACCGCTCGCCCGCCTCGTCGGGCGAGTCCTCCCGAAGGCGGGCGAATATGCCCATCTAGCCGCCGGTACGGGCCACGACCGTAATCCCTTCCCGGAGCCTGCTCGGCAGCAACGGCCCGACCGTGCGATAGGCGCGGTTCTTGCGGGAACCATGGTCGAAGTAGTTGGCGGCGACGATGCGCTCGACCTCGAGCCCAGCCGCATCGATCGCGTCACGGAGCTCCTTGACCGTGTACTCGTGGAAGTGACCAGGATTGCCCGGTTGGCTGCGGATCGGCTCGTAGGGATTGCGGCCGAGCACCATGCGCAGCCGCTTCGGAAGCGCAGTTGCGTTCGGCGTCTGGAGCACGAGATGGCCGTCCGGCGCCAGGCCCGCGGCCAGGGCGCGGAGCACCGGCTCGGCCGGGACGTGGAGGTGCTCGATCACCTCGGCGCACACGATCACGTCATGGGGATCGAGCTCCGGATAGTCGGGATCGTTGAGGTCGTGCTGGAGGTGCCGCTCGCCCGCGACTCGCGGGAAGCGATGGTCTTCCCAGCCGAGCGTGTCGACTGTCGCGCCGGGGATCGCCTCGCGCAACAGCACGCTTTCGTAACTTGGGCCGACGACGAGGATTGTCTTCGGGGCGAAGCCTTCGACGAGCTCCAGTAGGAGCGCGTACCGGCGCGCGTGGGTTCGGAGGTAGACCTGGTCGTCTGGATTATGCGGCCGCTGCGGCAAAGGCTGGGAGGACCTGGCGAAGGTACTGCCCAGTGTAAGAGTCGTCGACAGCGGCGACTTGCTCCGGTGTTCCCGTCGCGATGACCTCGCCGCCCGCTTCGCCGCCTTCGGGCCCCAGGTCGACGATCCAGTCGGCCTGCTTGATCACGTCGAGGTTGTGCTCGATCACGACCACGGTGTTGCCATTGTCGACGAGCCGCTGCAAGACCTCGAGCAGCTTCTCGATATCGGCGAAGTGGAGACCCGTGGTCGGCTCGTCGAGGATGTAGAGCGTCCGCCCGGTCGCCACCTTCGAGAGCTCGGCGGCGAGCTTGACCCGCTGGGCCTCGCCGCCAGAGAGGGTGGTCGCCGGCTGACCAAGCTTGACGTAGTCGAGGCCGACGTCATGGAGTGTCTGGAGCCGGCGCCGCAGCTTCGGGATCTTGGCGAAGAACCTGAGGGCCTCCTCGACCGACATCTCGAGCACGTCGGCGATCGACTTGCCCTTGAAGCGCACCTCGAGCGTCTCGCGGTTGTAGCGGCGCCCACCGCAGGTCTCGCACGGGACGTAGACATCGGGCAGGAAGTGCATCTCGATCTTGATCGTGCCGTCACCCTTGCAGGTCTCGCACCGGCCGCCGCGCACGTTGAACGAGAACCGGCCCGGCTTGTAGCCGCGCACCTTCGCCTCCGGGGTCAGTGAGTAGAGCTCCCGGATGTGGTCGAACAGCTTGGTGTAGGTGGCCGGGTTCGAGCGCGGCGTCCGCCCGATCGGCGACTGGTCGATGTCGATCACCTTGTCGAAGCACTCGATTCCCTCGCAGCCGAGATGCTCGCCCGGCTTGACACGAATCCGGTGCAGGCGGTTAGCGAGCGCCTTGTAGACGATCTCGTTCACGAGCGTCGACTTCCCCGAGCCCGACACGCCGGTGACGCAGACGAGCTTCCTGACCGGGAACTCGACGTCGATGTCCTTCAGGTTGTGCATCGAAGCCCCGCGGACCCAGAAGGACCCGAGCTCCTCCGTGCGCCGCTCGGGAACCGGGATCTCGCGCGCCCCAACGAGGTACTGGCCGGTGATCGACTTCGCGTTGCGCTCGATCTTGCCGGCCGGCCCCTCAGCGACGACGTGCCCGCCGTGCTCGCCGGCTCCCGGGCCCATGTCGACGAGCCAGTCGGCCGACCGCATCATCTGCTCGTCGTGCTCGACCACGAGCACGGTGTTCCCGAGATCCCTGAGCCGCTCGAGCGTCCCGATCAGCCGGCCGTTGTCGCGTTGATGGAGGCCGATCGACGGCTCGTCGAGGATGTAGAGCACCCCCACGAGCTGGGATCCGATCTGGGTGGCGAGCCGCAGACGCTGGGCCTCGCCGCCGGAGAGCGTCGCCGACGCCCGGTCGAGCTGCAAGTACCCCACACCGACGTTGTCGAGGAAGGTCAGCCGCTCGCGAATCTCCTTGACGATTCGCGCGCCGATCAGCTGCTCGGTCTCGGTCAGCTCGAGCTCGTCGAGGAACTCGAGCGCGCGAGTGACCGACATCTGCGTGAAGTCGTGGATGTTTTTGCCGCCGACGGTGACCGCCAGCACCTCGGGCTTAAGTCGCGCCCCGTTGCACTGGGGACACGGCCGGAAGCTCATGTACTCCTCGATCCGCTCGCGCATCGACGACGAGTCGGTGTCGCGATAGCGGCGCTGGAGATTCGAGACCAGGCCCTCGAAGGCGAGCATGTACGACCGTTTCCGCCCCATCCGGTTCCGGTAGCTGACGTACACCCGCTCGCCGCCGGTCCCGTACAGGAACAGGTCCTGCTGCTCCTTCGGCAGGTCCTGCCAGGGCGTGTCCAGGTCGATCTCGTAGCGGTCGGCGACGGCCTGGATGACGGCCTGGTACCAGTTGCCCGAGAGCGGGACCAGCGCCTCGGCGAGCGGCAGCGTGGGGTCGGGGACGAGGAGGTCGGGATCGATCTCCTGCTGGGCGCCGAGCCCGGTGCAGCGCGGACACGCGCCGTGCGGCGAGTTGAAAGAGAAGATCCGCGGCTGGAGCTCGGGCAGCGAGACGCCGTGGTCGGGGCACGCGAAGCGCTCCGAGAAGGTCAGCTGCTCGTCCTCGTCGATCAGGTCGATGACGACAAGTCCCTCGGCGAGGTTGATCGCGGTCTCGGCCGACTGGAAGAGGCGCGTTCGGAGGTCGGGCTTCATGCGCAGCCGGTCGACCACCACCTCGATCGTGTGCTTGAACTTCTTGTCGAGCACGATCTCCTCTTCGAGTAGCCGCTCGTCCCCGTCCACCTTCACCCGTGTGAAACCGTCGCGGCGGAGCTCGTCGAGCAGGTCTCGGTACTCGCCCTTGCGGTCGCGGACGACCGGTGCGTTGACGGTAAACCTCGTCCCTTCCGGGAGCTGGAGGATCTGGTCGACGATCGCCTCGAGGCTCTGCCCCGCGATCGGGCGGCCGCAGACCGGGCAGTGCGGCCGACCGACCCTGGCGTAGAGCAGGCGGAGGTAGTCGTAGATCTCCGTGACGGTGCCGACGGTGGACCGCGGGTTCCGCGACGTAGTCTTCTGGTCGATCGAGATCGCCGGGCTGAGACCGTCGATCGAGTCGACGTCCGGCTTCTCCATCATCTGCAGGAACTGGCGCGCGTACGCGGAGAGCGATTCGACGTAGCGCCGCTGTCCCTCGGCGTAGATCGTGTCGAAGGCAAGCGACGATTTCCCCGAGCCGGAGAGCCCGGTGATGCAGATCAGGCGGTTCCGCGGCAGGCGGACGGTGATGTCCTTGAGGTTGTGCTCGCGGGCGCCGTGAACGACCAGTTCGTCCTGCGCCATAACCGGCCAGTCTAGCCGTGGGACGGCCTGCGAACAAGTGTTCGGCAGGCCGTTTCGCGCCTACGCGCTGAGGTGCTCGACGAGGTGGTAGAGCCGCTTCGGGCGAGGGACGTGCTCCAGCTCCAGCGGGCCGACTACGACCGTCCCGTACCCGAGCAGCTGGCCCGGGAAGGACTGCTCGAGCTCGACGGCCTCGACAGCCTTCAACCGTACGGCACGAGCCTGCCGCCGCAGCGTCCCGTTGACCACGAAGACCTTCTCCGTCGTCACCACAACTCGCGTGCGCTCCCATTTCCAGACCGCTCGCAAGGCGACCAATGCACCCAGCGCCACGACGGCCGCCCCGGCCGCCGAAACCGGCCACGGCAGGGTTACAAGCACCCCGCCGACACCCGCGAGCACGATCGACCAAACGAGCGGTCGTACGAGGACGATTCCATGCCGCCTGGCCTCCAAGCAGATCTCTTCATCGGCGTCCGCGAGCACGCCCGCCCCGTTCGCCGAAACCCGCCTGTTTCCTGCGGATTTGTGTCAGGCGCGGCGCCAGCGGCCGAAGATCAAACCGCCGATCGTGAAGCCCAGGCCGAAGGTTCCGAGCGCGAACCCGCCGAGCGCGACCGCCTTGCGGACCCGCGACAGGCGCTGCCAGCGCCCGAGCGCGTCCGCCTCTTCGGTCGTCAACGGTTCTCCGCGCCGTTTCTTGCGCAGCGCGCCGCCCGCTCTCAGCCCGAGATAGAGGTCGTCGAAGATCTCGGTGGGCTCATCGACCACGGTCTGAGTGTATAGCCTGATCCGGCGGTGTCCCGGCCCCGGACACGACTCTTACACCTCTCTGATCTTCACGTCGGCAGCCGCGAACAGCCGCGGATCGGGCCCAGTCTCGGCCGGCTCATCGAACGCCTCGATCCCGAGCTCATCGTCGCGAGCGGCGACCTGACCCACCGTGGGCGCCGCGAGGAACACGATCACGCCGCCGACTTCCTTCACAGCTTCGAAAGACCGGTCCTGGCGGTGGCTGGGAACCACGACATCCCGTACACGCCGATCGCCCGCTTCACCCGCACCTATGAGCAGTTCGAGCGTCGCTGGGGGACCACGGAGCCGACGTACCGTTCCGAGCGCCTCCAAGTCGTCGGCCTCAACTCAGTCCGTCCCTGGCTCCACCAGTCCGGGCGCATCCGCGCGGCGCAGCTGCAGGACGCCGCCCGCCGCCTCGCCGAAGCAGCGCCGGGTGCGCTGAGGGTCGTCGTGCTCCACCACCACCTGCTCGGCGCGCCTTGGCGGTCGCGAAAGAAGCCCGTGCGGGATCGCACCGGCGTGCTCGCAGGGCTCGTCGACGCGGGGGCCGAGCTGATCCTGGCCGGCCATATCCACCAGGCGGCGGTCAGCGAACGGCACGAGTTCGAGGTCGTCTCGGGTCAGGTCCGCGGCACCGTTGTCGCGATCGCGCCCGGGCTCGGCCAGCCGCGCCCGAAGTCGGCGCGGCGAGGCGCGAGGCTTACTCGTCTACGAGAGCGAGGACGACGCGCTCTCGGTGCAGACGTACATCTGGCGCGGAGACGACTGGCGGCTCACCGCGATCCGGCGCTTCCCGCGTGGCCGCGAGCCGCTCGCCGCCCAGCCCGTCCCTGTCGAGATCAGTACCAGCGGCCCCTAGCGAACCCGCCTAACGCAACGAGCCCGATCAGCGCGACGATCACGCCGATCCACCATGGGTCCACGAAGATCGCGAGGAGAACTCCTACGATCGTCACGATCCCGCCCAGGCTGATCCCACCCATGCTGCTCCTTTCCTCGAGATGACCTCAACGGCTTTCCCGACCAGGCAACACGGGAAACTATGCCCGCGATCCGGGACCCGTGAGCGGTCGTTTGAGGACGAACCGGCGGTAGGCGATGACGATCAGGGTTGCGACGAGGACGGAGATCACGAAGATTCCGCCGCCGCCGAAGCCGAGTGACACCGCGATCGCCCCGCCGAGGAACGCTCCGATCAGGCCGATCACGAGGGTCAGCCAGATCGGCATCGGATCCTTCCCCGGCACCGCGAGCCTGCCCAGAGCGCCGATGACGAGCCCGACGACGACGATGTAGACGACATCGCCTAGGTCCACGTTCGGAATCTACGGCAGGCGGAGGGAGCCCGCCGCACGAAGTGGCGGGCTCCCTCCGGTTCAAACGGTTACGACGGGCAGGCCGGAGCCGCCGCCGGGTCGCTGTCGGTGCAGACGATCCGCCCCTGGATCGAGGGACTGATCGGCGAGTTCGCCGTGATGTGGTCGGCAACGACCTGGTCCATCAGATCGAGCGTTGCCATGCGGCTCGAGAAGTTCGGATACCCGTCCCCGCCGTTTGCCATGAAATCGTTCTCGAGGATCGAGTACGGCCCGCCCGTGGCAGTCAGATCGATCGCCGGCCCGGTGCACGAGCCATCGGCCGCTTGGCGTACGGCTCCGGTTACCCGGCTCAAGGCCGGCTGCTGCACGTCGTAGTTGAAGCACAGACCGGAAACCTGCGGGAACCGCCCGTTCTCCGCCGGTACGAACGACACGCCGTTCTCGAGCATCGTTTTCAGCTCGGCTCCGTTGACCGGCAGCGTCACAACGATGTTGCCGAACGGAAGAACCGCGAACGCCTGTCCCCTCGTGATCGGGAAAGGTGGAGGCGTGTACGGCCCGCAGAAGTCGTTCGGGATGTCCGGATTCGGACATGTCAGGTCGGCGCGAAGACCGCCTGAGTTCGTGATCGCGAAGTCTTTCCCATACGTCGTCCGGATGGCATCGGTGACTGTGTTCCCGATCAGCGACTCGCACCTCCGCCCGATCGCGCTCCCGCACGGATCACCGCGGGGAATGAAGACCGTCGAGCTTCCGATCGGAGCACCGAAGATCGGCTGTAGGGCGGCGTTTAGCTCATCGATCTTCGCCTGGATGGCCGGATCAGGCGTCACGCCGATGTTCCACGGCCGGTGGAAGTCGGCCGTCTTGTAGATGACCTGCTCGTCGTGCTTGTCGATGACGAGCCGGATCCGCGTGAACCGGATCCCCTTGCCGCGGTTCTCGGTCACGAGCACGCCGTTCGGGCGGTACGACAGCACCTGCACGTCGTTGTGGTCGCCAATGACTGCGTCGACGTTCTGGACCGCGTCGGCGATGTCGATCAGCGGACCGGTCGCTGTCTGCAATGACCCTGCATTCGCCCCCTCATGGCCTAGCGCGACGACGGCGTCGACCCGCGAGTCAAGCCTCGCCGCCTCGGCGTTGATCGGAGCCAGCGGGTCGTTGACGACGAAGGGGCCGAGGCGCCCTGGGAACAGCAGTGCGGGCGTGTCCTTCGTCGTGAACCCGACGATGCCGATCCTTATGTCTTTGAACCGGAACGTCGCCGAGGGTGACCATTCGGCCGGAGTCCGACCCGTCGTCCCGTCCACGACGTTCGCCGAGAGGAGCGGGAAATCGGCCAACGGGATCAGCTCGTTCCGCAGATACTGCTCTCCCCGGTCGAACTGGTGGTTGCCGACCGCCTCGGCGTCGACGCCCATCATGTTCATGATCGGCGGCGTCGGCTTGTCGCCGAACGCGTTCGAGATCGGCGGCGTCGCGCCGCCGAAGGAATCGCCGCCGGTAAGGGTCAGCGAGCCGTCCCTCGCCTCAGCGCGGTACTTGTCGAACCAGGGCTTCAGGAACGCCGATCCGCCGAGCGGGAACGCTGGTCCAAGAGCGGTCGCGGTCGGAAGCCCGTCCGGCCCGATGACGAAATCGGCCGCCTCGCTCAGCGGCGTGAGCTGGGCGTGCCAGTCGCTGATGTTGAGGAGAGTCACCTCGCGGAGATCGCGCGTGTCCTCGACGAAGTCGTACCGGATCTTCCCGCGGGCGTTCTGCGGCCCCGGGATCCCGAGCACGAACGACAACGTCGGGGCGACGTCGATCGCCCGCAGGCCGGAAACGTCGCGACCTCGCTCGATTCCCGGGCCGGCCGCGACGAACGTCCCGTGCATGTTCACGCTCCGCCTCAGGTTCACAAGCTCCGGCAGATATCCGTGCTGGCCGAAGAACTGCGAGAACGCGATGTTCTGGCCCGCCGTCGCCGCGTCGAACTGGTACGGCGGCCGACTGACGACGACGACGTCGCCGCTTCGGTTCGGATGCAGCGAGTCCGTTCCGTCGACGTTTCTGAGCTCCTCCTTCTTCATGATCTTCAGGATCACCTGCCGTCCGGGCGTCCCTGGATCGCTCAGGCCTTGGAACGCGTTGATCACGGCCGTCCGGACCGCCTCGTAGGTGATTCCCGCCGGAAGCGCCGGGTTGACGTAGATCTGCACTGTGCCGCCCGCCCAGCAAGCCTTTGCCAGGTCTGCGGCGCTGCCGGCACGACAATTGCTCAACGAGCCCGCCGCGGCCGGGTCGCCGCTCGGATGTACCGACACGTCGGCGCCCGTCGCGGTGTTCCGCACGGTGGTGTCGAAGAGGATCTTGCGAGCGTTGATTGCAAGCCACTGTGGGGCGAACCCGTGGTCGGACGACGCCATCACGGTCGTGTCTCGCTTGCCTACCAACTCGCGGGCCAGCTCGAGCGTCTCGTCGGCCTCGTGGTATGCGGCCCGGATGTAGCCCTCACGCTCGTCGAGCCGACCGTCCTTCGTCCCGTCGCCGTTGACGTCGTCGTAATACGGGTTCGGCCGGCCGTCCATGTCGGTCCTCACGAGCAGGCCGAGGAACTGGTGGCTGAACTCGTCCGTGACCGGATTGCCCGACGAACGCGACATCGGGCTTGTACCCGAGGGTGTTGACGATGTAGCGGAAGTACGCGAAGTGCGCGTCGGCCCACTTGAGGCCCTGCTCGACATAGGTGTCCTCGTCGACGATCAGCGCCTCTAGCGGCGCGAAGTCCGCCGCGGTCGAGGTCGGGAAGTCACGGTTCAGCGTCTCCTCGAACGCCGTCGAGCCTGCCGGCCCGAGCGCGTTGTAGGTCGCGTTCGCCCGCTGCACCGAAGTGAAGTAGATGCGGAACCGCGAGGCATCCGCGTTGAGGTCGATCAGCTTCATCAGGAAGCCGCCGGTCCTGCCCGCGAAGGTGCCGGCGACGAGCGTGACCTTCCGGTCGGCCCACTCGCCTCGCGCAAGCGTCGTTCCGAGGCTGCCGTTCTTGGCGTCCGCGCGATTCACTACGACCACCCGGTCGTAGTTGACGGTCGAGTCGTCGGTGGAGTCGAAGATGTACACGTCCCAGACACCGTCGCCCGGAATCTGCGTGCTGCCGTGCGAGAAAAACGTCTCTTTCGCGGGGCTGAATGAGGTCGGGACGTTTGTCCAGCCGGAGGCCGGGTCGAGCACCCGCTGCTGGTACTGCACCCCGAAGGCGCCCGAGAGCTGGCCGGGGATGTCGAAGTTGAGCGCGATGCCGCGGCCGCCGATGAACGAGCGGAAGTCGACGACCGGCCCCTGGAGCTCGGGACGCAACGCGCGAGCGGCCACCCACTCCAGCGCGAGGACCTTCTTGCCGGCACGCTCCGCGGCCTGGAGGATCGTGTCCGCCTGAAGGATGCCGTTCGTCGCGAAGCTGGTCGTGTTGTTGAACGCGTCGCCGGTGCGGTGGAACGTGTTGTTCGTGGAGCCGTGCTCGCCCGGCCAGGTGCCGGTAGCGAGCGTGTGCCAGCCGACACCGGTGTTCGGCGGGAACCCCTGCTTCAGGCCGTTTCGGCCGGTCACGCCGTCGCGCATGAGCTCCCGGAACGTCGGCATCGCGCCGGCGCGGGCGTATTTCTCCATCAGATCCGGCCGCATGCCGTCGGAGGCGAACATGATCGCCTTGCTCGATCTGACGTCGCTTTGCTGCGACTTGTGGTTGGTACCGCCGCCCGCCGATGGGCCGGCGAACATCAGGACTGCCAGCGTCAGGACCGCAATGACCGCGGCCACGCCGAGGCGACTGAATCGCTTCACGTTTCCCCTCACCCTCTCTGTTGTTCCCCTGAACGCAACGTGCGGCCAGGATCCTATGCGGATCGGCCGAAAACGGGTGGTTAACGTCAGGCCGTGCCGAAGCGCTGCTCGGCGCGGGCGCGGGCTCGTGCGGCCTCTCGCTCTCGATCTCGCGGCGCCGCCGACGTCGTCAGCTCCCCAAGTAGGCGCCTGGTCGCGGCGGCGACAGCCTCTACTGCACGCTCGAACGGCTCCTCGTTCGCCTTCGAGGGGTGTGTCGAGCCGCTGACCTTACGGACGTACTGCTCTGCGGCAGCGTGAATCTCCTCCTCGGTCGCCGCCGGATCGAAGTTATGGAGGACGCGAATGTTGCGGCACATGCCGGCTCCTTTCGTTGTCTAGGCGGCTGCTTCGGCAGCAGCTTGCAGCTCCCGCCGCAGCTCCTTGATCTCGTCGCGCAGCTTGGCGGCGTATTCGAAGCGGAGCTCCTCGGCGGCGGCGAACATCTCCTCCTCGAGCGTCACGATCAGGCGCTCGAGCTCGGCCGGCGACATGCCCTCGACCTTCTTCGCCCCGCGTCGTCGCCTCGGCACCGTCGGCGCCTCGAGCGAGAGGAACTCGGCGATGTCAGAGACGCCCTTCTGGATCGACTCGGGCGTGATCCCGTGCTCCTCGTTGTATGCGACCTGGACGGCGCGGCGCCGGTTCGTCTCGTCGAGAGCGCCCTTGATCGCCTCCGTGTGCTTGTCGGCGTACATCAGCACCTTGCCGTTCGTGTTGCGCGCGGCGCGGCCGATCGTCTGGATCAGCGCCGTCTTCCCGCGCAGGAAGCCCTCCTTGTCGGCGTCGAGGATCGCGACCAGCGACACCTCCGGCAGGTCGAGCCCCTCACGAAGCAGGTTGACGCCTACGAGCACGTCGTAGTCGCCCAGCCGCAGCTCTCGGATCAGCTGGATCCGGTCGAGCGTGTCGATCTCTGAATGGAGGTAACGTGCCTTGACGCCCGACTCGAGCAGGTAGTCGGTCAGGTCCTCGGCCATCTTCTTCGTCAGCGTCGTGACCAGCACCCGCTCGCCCGCCTCCTCGCGGTGCCGGATCTCGTTCAGCAGGTCGTCGATCTGGTTGCGCGTCGCGCGGAGCTCCACCTCGGGATCGACGATCCCGGTCGGGCGGACGAGCTGCTCGGCGACGCGGGTCGAGTGGCGCAGCTCGAACGGTCCCGGAGTCGCGGAGACGAACACCATCTGCGGCACCTTCGCCAGGAACTCGTCGAAGCGGAGCGGGCGGTTGTCGAGCGCCGAGGGGAGCCGGAAGCCGAAGTCGACCAGCGTCTGCTTGCGTGAGCGGTCGCCCTCGTACATCCCGCCGATCTGCGGCACCGTCTGATGCGACTCGTCGATGAAGACGACGAAGTCGGACGGGAAGTAGTCGATCAGCGTGTACGGCGCCGACCCCGGCGGACGGCCGTCGAGGATCCGCGAGTAGTTCTCGATCCCGTTGCAGAAGCCGAGCTCGACCATCATCTCGACGTCGTACTCGGTGCGCTGCCGGAGCCGGTGCGCCTCGAGCATCTGGCCCTTCGACTCGAACAGCTTCACCTGCTCCTCGAGCTCGTGGCGGATCTCGTCGACGGCCCGCTCGATCGTCGGCTTCGAGGTCACGTACTGCGTCGCCGGGAAGATGTTCAGGTACTCGAGCCGGCCGTACACCTCCCCGCTGAGCGGGTCGAAGTGCGTGATCTGCTCGATCTCGTCGCCGAACATCGAGATCCGGTAGGCCGACTCCTCGTAGGCGGGCTGGATCTCGATCACATCGCCCTTGACCCGGAAGCGCCCGCGCCCAAGGAACGCGTCGTTGCGCGTGTAGTGGATGTCGATCAGCTTGCGGAGCAGAAGGTCGCGGTCCTGCTCTTCGCCCACGTGCATCATCACGACCCGCTTCTCGTACTCCTCCGGGGAGCCGAGGCCGTAGATCGCCGAGACCGACGCGACGATGATCGTGTCGCGCCGCGAGAGGAGCGACGAGGTCGCCGAGTGGCGGAGCCGATCGATGTCGTCGTTTCGGGACGAGTCCTTCTCGATGTAGAGGTCGGCCTGCGGGACGTACGCCTCCGGCTGGTAGTAGTCGTAGTAGGAGACGAAGTACTCGACCGCGTTGTCGGGGAAGAACTCCCGGAACTCGTTGCAGAGCTGCGCGGCGAGCGTCTTGTTGTGCGCGATCACGAGCGTCGGCTTCTGGACCTGCTCGACGATCCAGGCCATCGTCGCCGTCTTCCCCGTCCCGTCGCGCCGAGCAGGGTCTGGAAACGCTCACCTTCATTGAGGCCTGCCGACAGCTGCTCGATCGCCTGCGGCTGGTCGCCGGTCGGCAGGTAGGCGTCGGATGTCTTGAACGCGCTCACTGCTCTAAGGCTAGAGCAGGCCGCTCGGCTGCCCGCGCCCGCAGCGCTGCCACCGCCACGCCGGCCATCGTCAGGGTCTGCACCGCGGCGGCGGCGGCGAAGACCGGGTCGACGCCGAAGGCGTCGAGCAGCGGGCCGGCGCCGAGGATCCCGATCGGCATGGCCAGCGCATAGAGCGTCATCAGGCTGGTCATCACGGTGCCGCGGAGCGCGGGCGGGATTCGGAGCGTGACGATCGCATGCAGGCTCGGATTGATCAGCCCGTTGGCCAGACCCGAGGCGAAGAGGACGCCGACCGCGGCGACGGCGGGGAGGTGCAGCACAAGGAGCCAGAGCGGCAGCGCCTGGGCCAGCGCAACGCGCGCGATCAGCCGTAGCCCGTCGACCTGCCGGACGAGGCGGAAGGCGACGGTGTTGCCGAGCACCGCTCCGACGCCGAACGCCGCGAAGAGCGCGCCGACGACCCGCGGGTCCGAGTCGTACCGGGCGACGACGAGCACGGGAATCGCGACGAAGATCGCCTGCCACGCGATATCGCCGACGATGATGCAGAAGCGCCACGTTCGAATCAGCGGCTCGCGTGACACCCAGCGAAGCCCGGCGAGCACGCCGCGATCCTCGCCGTCGGCGCGCACCGGTGTCGTCGCCGGCACGAAGAGACCGACCAGCAGAACCGCCACGACGTAGGTCGCCGCATCCACGACGAGGACCGACGGCGCACCGATCACGCCGATCAGCACGCCCGCCGTCACAGGGCCGAGGAGGAGCGTGATGCGCGTCGCACCCTGGAAGAGCGCGTTCGCCTGGCTGACGACCGTCTCGTCCTCGCCCAGGAGCTCGGGCAGGATCATCCGGTTGGCCGCGAAGTACGGCGCACTGAGAGCCCCGAGCGCGAACGCGACCGCTGCGAGCAGGCCGAACGAGAGCGCATCGGCCCAGTGGAGGATCGGGATCACGAGCATCACCGGGCCGCGGAGACCGTCGCAGAGCAGCATCGTCCGTCGCGCGCCTATCCGGTTCAGCAGCCGACCACTCGGGAATCCCACGGCGGCGAGGCCGATCGCCTCGGCCGCCATGACCACGCTCATGCGCGTCGCCGAGCCCGTCGTCAGGAGGACGAACCACGGCAGCGCGACCCAGGTCATCTGGGCGCCCGTCGTCGAGATCACCTCGGCGGCAAGGAGGGCGCGCAGTGCGGTGCTGCGGAGGACGCTCGTCTCCATTACGCCGCCTCAGCGACCTCGCGCAGCCGCGGGATCGGCGAGAAGAAGAGCCAGACCACGCCCAGGAGCGCGCCGAGGACGCCGATCCAAAGCGTCGTCTGGAGGCCGAGCGCCGTGCCGAGCGCGCCGCCGAGCAGCGCGCCGATGGGCCGGATGCCGTAGTTGACGAAGCGGAGGGTCCCGGCCGCCCTCGCCCGAATTCGGTCCGGCGTCCGCAGGTACAGCATGCTCGCCGCCGAGACGTCGAAGATCATCACCCCGACGCTGGACAAGAACTCAGCCGCGCCGAGCATCAGCCCGAGCTGAAGCTCCGAGCCGGACGCGATCGGGACGAGGATGAGCGGGGCGGGAAAGAGCACCGAGCCCAGCACGACGGAGCGCCCGATGCCGATAAGGCGCTCGAGTCTCGGAGCAATGAGTGCGCCGAGGATCCCCCCTACGGCGCCCGCTCCGAGCGCAATGCCCAGGGTCCCCGGCGCGACTCCCAGCTCCCTGGTCGCGTAGAGGATGAAGATCGCGTGGAAGACGTAGTTGAAGAGGTTGACCGTCGCCGCGCAGGCGAGGTCGGACCGGATCAGCTCGTCACGGAGGACGAAGCGCATCCCGTCGCGGAGGCTCCGGAGAACGCCGTTGCCATCGTCTTCGACCGGCGGCTCCTGCGCTCGGAGCCGGGTCAGGAAGAGGGCCGAGCCGAGAAACGAGAAGGCATCGACCAGCAGCGTCACCGGCGCGGTCAGCGCCTGGACGAGGAACCCCGCGGCCGACGGCCCGACAACGTAACGACAGCGAGCGGCTCAGGCTCATCTTGCTGTTCGCGTCGACGACGTCGCGACGCGGCACGACCGCGACGAAGAGCGTCGGCCAGCTGATTTCGAACATGACCGCGAGGGTCCCGACCGCGAACCCGACTGCGTAGAGCTGCGGGAAGCTCAGCACGTCGAAGGCGGCGGCGAGCGGGACCGAAGCGAGGAGCAGAGCCCGGCCGAGGTCGGCGACGATCATCAGGCGCCGCCGGCGCCGC
The DNA here is from genome assembly GCA_963752845.1 of uncultured Actinomycetes bacterium. GTDB lineage: Bacteria > Actinomycetota > Thermoleophilia > Gaiellales > Gaiellaceae > JACDAN01. The sequence continues at coordinate 99,433 of CAVVZV010000006.1, forward strand.
GACCGCTCGATCCAGACCCCGGCAAGCAGCGAGAAGAAGAGGTGCGGCAGCAGCTCGGCCGCGACGAGGAAGCCCATCTGGGCGGCGGAGGCGTCCAGGGTCAGGACGGCCACGAGCGGCAGCGCCAGCAGCGTGATCTGGTCGCCGAGCTGCGAGATCGACTGCGCCGCCCACAGCTTTAGGAACTCCGGCTGCCGCAGCAGCGGAGGCGGTTCCGGAAGATGTTCGTTCACGCCCGGCGGACGGAGATGTCGCCGCTCATCGTCTGAGCGCGCAGCTCGACGAGCGGGCCTTCGTCCTCTTCGGACGGTGCGGCTTCGAGCTCGAGCTCTGACGAGGTGTCACCGGAGAGCGACTGCGCGTCAACCCAGAGCCGCGATCCCTTGGCGATGCCGACTTCGACGTCGCCGGAGGCCGAGTGGGCCTTGACCTCGCCGGCGGTAACCCGACGGAGATCGATGTCACCGGACGCCGTATTGGCCTCGATCTCGGCCGCGGCATCATCGACCCGCACGTCGCCGGAGGCTGAGTTCAGCTTCGCCGAGCCGACCCGGCCGAGCTCAACGTCTCCTGACGCGGTGTTGATCTTCGCGTGGCCCGTGATGTGATCGAACGCCACATCGCCGGAGGCTGCATCGATCTCGACAGCACCGAACGGGCCTCTGCCGCTGATGTCCGCTGTGGCGAGTGTGGCTCGGACGGTTGCGCCGTTGGGCGCCGTGATCCGGACGCGGTACTGACCCTCGCGAAAGCCGAGAAAACCGCCGCGAGCGCTGGCGTCGACGATCACCTCGTGCCCCGCCCCTCGCGGCCGGGCCTCGATGCGGACCTGGCGCTCGAGCTCGTCGGCATCGCGGCCGCTCGCCTCGAGCTCGACCGTGGTCTCCGCTGTCTCGACCGCTTCGAGCTCGACGTCTCCCTTGGGGATCTCGAGGGTCAGCTCCACGTCACCTGGGGTTGCGAATGTCTCCGTTCTCATTTCTCCCTCCCTCAGTTCTTGGCGTAGCCGGTCAGGCGCCTGCCGGTGCGTCGCGGCGGCGGCGCCGTGCTGCGGGACAGCGTCCGGACGAGCCAGGTGTTGAGCGAAACGCCCTCCCGGGCGGCGGCGGCCTCGAGCTCGCGCTTGAGGCTGTCGTAGAGCCGCAGCGTGATCCTCGCCGCCAGCCCGTCCTCGGCCGGGACGGGCGCCGGCTCGGCCGGCTCGTCCGGTACGTAGACGAGCTCGGTGTCCGGCCCGACGAGACGAACCTCGACATGGCCCTCCGGAAGCTGCGCGCTGATCTCCAGCGCCGCCTCGCCGAGTGCCTCCATCAGCCGGAGGCCCGCGGAGCCACGGAGCGCCTGGATCAACCGCTCGGCAGCCTCGGCGACTGCGTCGTCACCCAGCGCAGCGACCGACGCGAGGTCTTGCTCCAGCTTGTCGACGAATCTTGCCGTCTCCATGACATCATTATGACATCATCATGGCGTCTGTCAAGCGCAATCGTACAATCGACGCCAAATGACCCGTTGTCAGAGCTGCGGTCAGGAGAATCCAGCCGGCTTTCGGTTCTGCGGGGCTTGCGGCGCCGAGTTGGCCGCCGCGCCGCCCTCGCGGGAGGTCCGAAAGACCGTGACGGTGCTGTTCTGCGACGTCGCGGGCTCGACGGCGATGGGCGAACGGATCGACCCCGAGTCGACCCGCCGGGTGATGGCCCGCTACTTCGACGCGATGCGGGCGGCGATCGAGCGCCACGGCGGAACGGTCGAAAAGTTCATTGGCGACGCCGTCATGGCCGTTTTCGGCGTGCCGGTCGTCCATGAGGACGATGCGCTCCGCGCCGTCCGGGCCGCCGGCGACATGCGCCTGGCGCTGGATGAGCTGAACGAGGGGCTCGAGCGCGACTGGGGCGTGCGTCTCGCCAGCCGAATCGGCGTGAACACGGGCGAGGTCGTCACCGGCGAAGGCGATGCGCTGGCCACCGGCGACGCCGTCAATGTCGCGGCACGCCTCGAGCAGGGCGCCTCACCCGGAGAGACCCTGCTCGGCGAGGCCACCTACCGGCTCGTGCGCGAGGCCGTCGAGGCGGACGCTGCCGGCCCGCTCGAGGTCAAGGGCAAGAGCGAGCCCGTGGGCGCCTACCGCCTCGTCTCGGTCAAGCAGGGCGTGGAGACGATTCCGCGGCGCCTCGACTCACCGATGGTCGGGCGGGAAAACGAGCTCGCGCAGCTCCAGCGTGCGCACGAGCACGCCGTCACGGAGCGCGTTCCCTACCTGTTCACGGTGCTCGGCTCGGCCGGGATCGGCAAGTCGCGCCTCCTGCGAGAGTTCCTCGACGAGGTCGACGGCGATGCCACCGTCCTCAGCGGCCGGTGCCTGCCATACGGCGAGGGGATCACGTACTGGCCCCTGGTCGAGATGTTCGGCGGCGACCCGGATGTACTCGACCTCGACGCGAGCCGCGACGAGATCGCACTCGCGACCCGTCGGCTGCTCGAGGCGCTCTCACGCGAGAGGCCGCTCGTCGTCGTCCTCGACGACCTGCAGTGGGCCGAGCCGACTTTCCTCGACCTCCTCGACCACGTGACCGACCTCTCCCGGGACGCTCCGATGCTCCTCGCCTGCCTCGCCCGCCCGGACCTGCTCGACGCCCGGCCCGGTTGGGGCGGCGGCAAGCTCAACTCGACGACGATCCTGCTCGAGGCCCTGACCGAGGACGAGTCGACGACACTCGTCGACAACCTGTTGGCCGCAGGGCTCGAGCCGGAAACGAAGCGGCGTATCGCGCAGGCGGCAGAAGGGAATCCTCTCTTCGTCGAGGAGATGCTCACCATGCTGACCGAGGACGCCGGTGGCGAGATCGCCGTCCCGCCGACGATTCAAGCGCTCCTCGCAGCGCGGCTGGACCGCCTCACCCGTGACGAGAGAATCGTCGTCGAGTGTGCCGCCGTCCAAGGCCAGGAGTTCAATCGCGGCGCGCTTGCTGCGCGCCTGTCGCCCGAGCTCACAACCTCTCTCAGCGGCCACCTGCAGTCGCTCGTCCGCAAGGACGTCATTCGACCGGCGGCCGGCGCCGACGAGGAGTACCGGTTCAAGCACCTTCTCCTGCGGGACGCGGCCTACGAGGCGCTCCCGAAAGAATCTCGCGCAGAGCTCCACGAGGCGTTCGCCGACTGGATGGCAGAGGACCGCCCGGACTTCGCCGCAATCCAGGGTTACCACCTCGAGCAGGCCTACCGTGCCCGCGCGGATCTCGGCCCGGTCGACGACCGCGGACAGGCCCTCGCCCGTCGCGGCGCCGGGCTCCTCGCCTCCGCGGGAAAGCGCGCACTCGAGCGCGGCGACATCCACGCCACGATCAGCCTCCTCGACCGCGCCGTGGCGCTGCTGCCCGAGAACGATCCCGAGGCGATCGCTCTTTACCCCGACCTCGCCTTCGCGTTGGCCGAGAGCGGCGATCTCCATCGTCCCACAGAGCTGTACCGCGTCGCCGACGACTTGGGCGACGCCCGGACCTCACTCCTCGCGCGCCTCCGCCGCATGACGCTCGAGCTGATGCAGGCGGCGAGCATGGAGGACGCAGTCGAGCCGATGCAGGCGGCTATCGCCGAGGCCGAGCGCCTCGGCGATGACGAGATCCTGGCCGAGTGCCTACGACGAATGGGGGTGCTCCAGTTGTGGCTCGGCCACCACGATCGAGCCGAGGGACACTTTCGACGCTCCCTGCAGCTGGCAAATGCATCCGGAGGTTTGAAGCTGGAGGCCGAGTCGATCTACTGGCTCGCCCTGGTCCTCCTCTGGGGCCTGACCCCTGTGGACGAGGCGCTCAAGGAGTGCGAACTGCTCGTCAAGACGGCCGAGGAAGCACACATCCCGCACGCGGAGCTGCTCGTCGCCCAGGGGACGCTGTATGCGCTAGCCGGCGACTTCGTGCGGGGACGGGGGCTGACGACCGCCGGGCGCCAAGGCATGATCGAGCTCGGCCAGCGCGTGCAATACGCGGCGATCGCCCAGCCGGTCGCGGTCATCGAGCTGCTCGCGGACGAATGGGCGGAGGCGGAACGGATCCTCCGCGAAGCTGACGACATCCTCGCCCCAGCCGGGGAGCGCGGCTTTCGCTCGACGGTGTGCGGGCTCCTCGGTCTGGCGGTCGCGCACCAGGGCAGGCACGAGGAAGCGGAGGCGCTGGCCGAACGGGGACGGCAACTCGGGGACGAGGGCGACGTGATCACGCAGATCTACTGGCGGGTCACCAAAGCAAAGGTTTTCGCGGCGAGGGGTGAGGCGAGGGAGGCGCGGCGCCTGGCGGCGGAGACGTTGTCCCTGACTGCGGGTTACGACAGCTTCGATGGGCCTTTGGCAGTTCTCGAGGTCACCGAATGTCTCAGCCCGGACGCAGCCCGAAAGGCCTTGGCGCAGGCTCTTGCACGCGCCCAGGCCAAGGGGAGCGTCGTCATCGAGGCGAAGGCTCGCGCCCGGCTCGAAGCTCTGACATGACCCCCGCGACGAACTCGTCGAGCTCCTCCAGCGAGCCGGTGTTCACGTACGAGTAGTCGGCGCGCTCTACCTTCTCCTTGTCGGGCAGCAGGCGATCGGAGCGTCCCGCGATCGAGACCCGGGCCCTGGCCTCGCGCAGCTTCACCGGTGCTGTGATCACGACGACCTTGTCGAAGCGGTCCTGCCCGCCGACCTCGTAGAGCAGCGGAACCTCGGTGACGCAGACATCCGGCGGATTCTCGAGCCGGCCGAGCTGGTCGCGCCAGGTCAGGTACTCGGCCGAGACCTTCGGATGCAGCAGGGCCTCGAGCCAGGCGAGCGCGTCCCGGTCGTCGAAGACTCGCTCGGCGACTCGGCTCCGGTCGATCTCGCCGTCTTCGCCGAGGATCCCGTCGCCCAGGCGCTCGACCATCGCCTGCTTCACCTCGGGGTCGGTTCGAATCAGGTGATGGACGATCTCGTCGCTCGAGACGACTGCGGCGCCGTGGCGCGCGAACGCCTTCAGCGCTTCGCTCTTCCCTGCCCCGATGCCGCCCGTGATGGCGACCGACAGGGGTCTACTGTTGTTGGTCGTCGCTCTCGTCTGGAGCGGGCGCGGCTTCCAGAGCGGGCTCCGGGGCCTCATCCGCCTCGACCAGGGGCTCCGGGGCCTCGTCCGCCTCGACCAGGGGCTCCGGCGGCCTCGTCCGCCTCGAGCAGGGGCTCCGGGGCCTCGTCCGCCTCGACCGCGGGCTCCTCGAGGGCTGCCACCGGCTCCGGCGACGGCTCGGCTCCGGTCTGCTGGTCGGTGCCGAAAACCTCGTCCGAGAGACCCAGCTCGGAGGCCGGCGTCGGCCCCTCGCCCTCGACGCGCTTCAGCGACAGCGACAGCCGGCGGCGCTCAGGGTCGACCTCGATGATCTTCGCCTGCACCTGGTCGCCCTGGGAGACGACCTCGCGCGGATTCTCGACGTGGTGCTGGGCCAGCTCGGAGATGTGGACCAATCCCTCGACGCCGGGCATGATCTCGACGAAGGCGCCGAAGGTGACGACCTTCGTGACCTTGCCCTCGACGACGTCGCCCTCGCTGTAGGAGTCGAGCACCTGCTGCCACGGGTCGCTCTGAGTCTGCTTGAGCCCGAGCGAGATGCGCTGGCGCTCCCGGTCGATGTCGAGCACCTTGACCTTCACGGTCTGGCCGATCTCGAGCACCTCGGACGGGTGGTTCACGTGGCTCCACGAGATCTCAGAGATGTGGATCAGGCCGTCCATGCCGTCGAGGTCGACGAACGCGCCGAAGTCGACGATGTTCGAGATCTGGCCCTCGACGACGTCACCGGGCTGGAGCCGGTCGAGGATCGCCTGCCGCATCTCCTTGCGCTCGTCCTCGAGGACGGCGCGGCGCGACAGGACGACGTTGTTGCGCGAGCGGTTGAGCTCGATCACCTTGCAGCGCAGCGTCTGGCCCAGGAACTCGTCGAGGTCCTGGACGCGCCGGATGTCGACGAGCGACGCCGGCAGGAAGCCGCGCACGCCCAGGTCGAGGATCAGCCCGCCCTTGACGACCTCGATCACCTTGCCGTCGATCGCCTCGCCGGTCTCGGCTTTCTGCTCGATCGTCTTCCACGCGAGCTCGAAGCGGGCGCGCTTCTTGGAGAGGATCAGACGGCCCTCGGCGTCCTCCTTGGTCAGCACGAGCGCGTCGATCTCCTCGCCGATCCCGACCTCGTCCTCGGGGTTGACCGAGCGACGGATCGAGAGCTCCGAGACGGGGATGACGCCCTCGGACTTGTAGCCGATGTCGACGAGCACCTCGTCCTTGTCGACCCGGACGACGGTGCCGTGCACGACCTCGCCCTCGTTGATCGTCGGGAAGGTCGACTCGTAGTCGGGGATCAGCTCGCCCTCTGGGCCGGTCGTCCAGACCTCGGGGTCGTCCACTTGCTGGCGCGTATCTGTTTCGCTCATCAAGAGCGGCGCAGTATATCTGCGGCTTTTCGGCTTTTAGATGCGGCGGAGAAACCGCTTCACTGCGGCGAGATAGGCGTCCTGCGCCTCGATCATGCTCATGTGGCCGGCGCCGTCCAGAACGGCCAGCTCGCTGCGGGGGATTCCCTCGTGGAGGACACGCGCGGCGCGAGGGGTGGTCGCTCGATCCTCAGCGCCGACCACGACCAGCGTCGGCTTCGAAACGCGGCCGAGCTCGGGCGTGTAGTCGAAGTCGCCGTAACCCGCGTTGGCGAAGTGGCGGAGCACCTCGGGGGCGTAGATCGTGTCGGCGGCGAAGTCGGGCGGCGGCTCACCCGCGAAGTGGAACGGCATCTGGATCCGCATCAGCTCGGCGCAGTCCTCGGGCGTCCGCACCGACTTCTCCCACTCCCACGACTCGGCGATCGGCTTGCCGGCCTCGCCCATCGCCTCGAGCGAGGCGTCGACGTCCGCCATCAGCCCTTCGCTCGAGTCGCCGCCGCCGGAGATGACGTAGGCGTCGGCCGTGCCGAGGTTGATCGCGTGCCATGTCGCGACGATTGCGCCGAACGAGTGGCCGAGGAGCGCGAAGCTCTCCAGCCCGAGCGCCTGCGCGAGCTGATCGACGTCGCGCGCGAAGACCTCCAGGCTGAGCGTGGCCGGGTCGACGCGCTCGCTGCGTCCCTGGCCGCGCTGGTCGACGTAGACCACCCGAAAGCCGTCGCCGAGCGGGTCGAGCCAGGGACGGAGGTTCGTGTGGTCGAGGCCGGGCCCGCCGTGAAGAACGATCAGCGGCTGGCCGTCGCCCTCCCCGACCTCCGAGACGAAGAGCGTGTACCCGTCAGCGAGTCGGACGTTCACGGGAAGATCAGACCGCCGCGGTCGTCGAACGACGTGCCGTCGCGGTGTACAGAGCGAGCACGGCACCGCCGCATTGGAAAGCGACGTGATGCTCACTGTTCGTCGCGGATTGCGGCCAGCCGAACTGGCGGAAGAATGCAGCCATCCGAGGGAGGTCGTGGACGGCGAGCGTGACGAGGCTGACGCGTGCCGGAAGCGTCAGCTCTTGGCTTCGTTCCAATCCTCACCTACACCGATGTCGACGGCGAGCGGCGGATCGAGGTCGTAAGCCCTGCACATCTCCTCGCGGACGAGCTCCTTGATCGCGGAGACCTCGGCGTCGGGCACCTCGAGCAGCAGCTCGTCGTGGACCTGGAGAACGAGCCGCGCGCCTCTCCCCTCCTCGCGGAGCCGCCGGTGGATGGAGACCATCGCCTTCTTGATGATGTCCGCGTTCGAGCCCTGCATGACGAAGTTGACAGCAAGCCGCTCGCCAAACGATCTCGTCTGCCGGTTCGACGCCCGCAGCTCGGGAACCGGCCTCCGCCGGCCGAGCAGGCTCGTCGAGTAGCCGTCCTCCTGCGCCGCCTCGATCGTCCGCTGGATGAAGTCCTGCACGTGGGGGAAGCGGGCGAGGTAGGCGTCGATCAGCGCCTGCGCCTCCTCGCGCGAGATCTCCAGGTTCTCCGAGAGCCCGAAGGACGAGATCCCGTAAACGATCCCGAAGTTGATCATCTTCGCGGTCGAACGGTCGCCCGGCGTCAGGGTCGCCGGATCCTTGCCCAGCACCTCGGCGGCGGTGGCGGTATGGATGTCCTCGCCGCGCGCGAAGGCCTCGCGCAGCTTCGGCTCACCGGAGACGTGCGCGAGGATCCGCAATTCGATCTGGGAGTAGTCGGCCGAGAGGAGCTTGTGCCCCGGCTCGGCGACGAATGCGGAACGGATCTCGCGACCGAGCTCGGTCCGGATCGGGATCGCCTGGAGGTTCGGGTTGGTCGTCGAGAGGCGCCCGGTCGAGGCGACGGCCTGGTTGATGGTTGTGTGCAACCGCCCGTCCTCGCCGATTAGCGACGGCAGCGGGCCGAGGTACGTGTTGAGCAGCTTGGAGTACTCGCGCCACTCCTCGATCACACCGACGATCTCGTGCTCGCCGCGGATCTTCCGGAGGACTCGGGTGTCGGTCGAGTAGCCGGTCTTGCCCTTGCGGTCCGGAGTCAGACCGAGCTTCTCGAACAGGATCCGCCCGACCTGCTGGGTCGAGCCGAGCACGAACTCCTCGCCGGCCAGCTCGTACGCCTTGGCCTCGAGCTCCTCGACCCGCTCGGCGAGCCGCGCCGTGATCTCGCCCATGCGGTAGGTGTCGATCTTGACGCCGGCCTCCTCCATCGCCGCCAGAACGGCCGTAAGGGGCAGCTCCACCTCGCGGTAGAGCGGCTCGAGCTCCCGCTCGCGCAGTCGCGCCAGCATCGGCTCGACCAGGCGCAGCGTGGCGGCGGCGTGTCGGACGAGCGTCGACGTGTCCTCGTCGGCCGGAGGCTCGGGGACGAGCTCGACCCCGTATTCGGCGGCGAGGTCGTCGAGCTCGTAGGTCGCGCGGCCCGGATCGATCAGGTAGGCAGCGATCAGAGTGTCGTCGGCCGCCTCGACGCGTTGGCGTTTGGCGTCGTGTGTGACCAGGTCTCCCTCGAGGCGCGGCGGGCGCTCCGCGACTACGACCTCGTCAGGTGTCGCGATCGCTACGCGGCCGTCCTCGGACGCAATCCCGACCCGCCCGTCGAGCACAGGCAGACCCTCTCGCCACTGCACCGGAATGCCCTGGACGGCGAGCTCGGCGGCGGGCACCGTGGCATCGAGCTCGTCGACACGGTTGAGCAGGCCGCGGAACTCGAACTGCCGGAACATCTCCTTCAGCTTCGATCGGTCAGGCGGTGAGAGGACGAGCTCGGCGGGATCGCAGTCCAGCTCGAGGTCGCGCCGCATCGTCGCGAGCTGCTTGGAGACGATCGCCTGCTCGGCGTGCTCGGTCAGGTTCTTCCGCCGTGCCGGCGTCAGCTCGTCGATGTGCTCGAGTACGCCCTCGAGCGAGCCGTACTGCTGGATCAGCTGCGACGCGGTCTTGTCGCCGATCCCCGGTACGCCCGGGATGTTGTCCGAGGTGTCGCCCTTGAGGCCGATGAAATCCGGGATCTGGTCAGGCGTGATCCCGAGCCGAGCCTCGACGCGCTCTGGGGTGTAGACGTTGACGTCGGCGACCCCGCGCGGCGTCATCATCAGCACGATGTTCTCGGAGACGAGCTGGAAGGCGTCGCGGTCGGTGGAGACGACGGTCGTCTTGATCCCGGCCTGGTCCGCCCGCGTTGCGAGGGTGGCGATCACGTCGTCGGCCTCCCACCCTTCGAACTCCAGGTTGCGGTAGCCAAAAGCCTCGACGATCGGCCGGAAGTGCGGAAACTGCTCACGGAGCAGGTCGGCCATCGGGCGGCGATCGGCCTTGTAGGTTTCCGCTACCTCCATGCGCTCGACGGGCCGTGTGTCCCAGGCGACGGCGACGCCCTTCGGCTTGTAGTCCGTCAGCAGCTTGAAGAGCATGTTCGTGAAGCCCAGGAGCGCGTTCGTCGGCATCCCCTCGCTCGTGGCGAGCTCCTCGGGCAGCGCGAAGTAGGCGCGATAAGCGAGGTTGTTGCCGTCGACAAGGAACAGCTCGGAGTCGCGCGCAGGCGCGTCGTCGAGCTGCAGCTCTTCGCCTGTGAGGGTTTTCGGCACGTTCTGAGGCTATCGTCCTGCGGCGATGCCGGGACTGGAAATCCAGCCGTTTTCTGATGAGCATCTCGATGCTGCCGCAGGGCTGCTCGAAGCCCGGCATCACGCCCACCGAACGGCCGAGCCGCTACTCGGCGAGTCGTACGACTTTCGCGCTGAGGTCGAGACTCTCTCGCGTGGCGAGGCCGCCTCCGGTGCGGTCGCGACGCGAGACGGGCGCGTTGTCGGCTACCTGCTCGGGATCCGGAAGGACGACGCCCGCTGGGGCCAGAACGTGTGGGTCGATCCGGCCGGCTACGCCGTCGAGGAGGCCGAGGACATCCGTGATCTCTACGCGGCCGCCGCGGCGCGCTGGGTAGACGAGGGCCGAATGCGCCAATACGTCATGGCGCCGGCGGCGGACACCGCCGCGGTGGACGCATGGTTTCGGCTGAGCTTCGGGCACCAGCATGCGCACGGGATCCGCGAAGTCCCGGATGTCTCCTGGCCCTCGGGAGTCCGGCTTGCCGGCACGGACGACATCGACGCGCTCGTCGAGCTGTCGCCGGTGCTCGTCGAGCATCAGGCGCGCTCGCCCGTCTTCGGCATCGGCCTGCCGCGCGAGAGCCCCGAGGAGATTCGCGCCGAGATCCTCGAGGACCTCGCCAATCCAGATTTCGGCAACCTCGTCTCCGAGCAGGAAGGACGCATCGTCGGCGCTTTTCAGCTCGTTCCTGCCTCACTGTCGGGGACGCATGCAAGCGTCGCCCGGCCTAATGGCGCCCTCCTCCTCAGCTGGGCCGCAACGCGACCCGAGGTGCGCGGTCGCGGCGCGGGCATCGCACTTACAGAAGCCTCCTTCGCGTGGGCGCGCGAGCACGGCTACACGACGATGGTGACCGACTGGCGCGAAACGAACCTGCTCTCGTCGCGGTTCTGGCCGCAGCGTGGTTTCCGCAGGTCGTTCCTCCGCCTGTATCGCTCGATTCCGTGAGGATCCGTCCGGCCGAGCCGCGCGACGCCGACGCCGTGCTCGCGCTGATGGAAGGGCTCACGCGCCCGGCAGTCGCCGAAGATCCAGCGCCCCAGCGGAAAGTCTTCCTGGCCCATCTGGAGCACGAAGACGCAGAGATCTTCGTCGCGGAGCTGGACGACGAAGTGGCAGGCGCAGTCAGCCTCTGGATCCAGCCGCGGCTGAATTGGACGACACCGCAGGCCTGGATCCCCGACCTCTACGTCGACCCCGCCTTCCGCCGCCGCGGTGTTGCACGCGCATTGCTCGATGCGAGCGTCGAGGAAGCCCGCCGGCGCGGCTGCCACCGCCTCGTGCTCGAATCGGGCCACCACCGAGCGGAGGCCCATCAGCTCTACGAGTCGTACGGGTTCGCGCACTATGCGCGCGCGTACGGCCTGGATCTTTGAAAATCCCGCTGCTCGCCGGCTCGCGGCTCCAGGTCGTCGAGGCGCCCGACGACGCCGTCGTCCTCCACTCGCCGCCGCCCGGAGAGGCACTCGCTGACGTCGGCGCCGCCGTGCGGGAGGCCTTGCGTTTTCCGCTGGCGGGCCACTCGCTCGAACAGCTCGTTCCGCGCGGTGGCCGCGTCACGGTCGTGGTCGAGCCGCCCGCCCTGCCGATCCCGAGCGCCGAGCGCGAGCCGCGTCCGCTGGCACTCGCCGCGACCGTCGCCGAGCTCGAGCGAATCGGCGTCCCGCTCGAGCGTCAGACACTCCTTGTCGCCACAGGGCTCGGGCGCCGGCCGAGCCAGCGAGAGCTCGAGTACGTCGTCCTGCCGGAGCTCGCCAGGCGCTTCTCCGGCCGTGTCGAGATCCACGACGCCGAGCGTGAGGACCTGGTCGAGCTCGGCGACGATGAAACCGTCCCGCTCCGAGTCCATCCGGCGCTCGTCGAGACCGACGCAGTTGTCGTCGTCTCGTCGGCCGAGACTCTGCTCCACGGCGGCCCCGCGACACTGCTCGCCGCGTCGGATCCGGAGGCGATTCGGGCGGCCGACGCATTCTCGCTCGTCGAGAGCTCCGCCTCGCAGGGCTGGCAGCTGGCCCTGGCGCTGGAAAGGAAGCTCGCGCAGCGCGTACCGGTGATCGCGGCATCCCTCACTCTCAACCCGCCCGCCGTCACCGGCGCCTTTCACGGTTACCCTCACGACCCGAAAGCGCTCGAACGGATCGCGGCGTCGCCCGTCCGGCTCTTGTTTCGCGCCCTTCCCGGGGCGATCCGTAGCCGGATGCTCGCTTCGATCCCGCGCGAGCTGACAGCCACCGCCGTCTTCGGCGGCCCGCCTTCGGTCGCGCACGTGGAGGCGCTCCTGCGTGGTGTCGACGCACGGTCGGCGACGCTGGACGAGCCTCTCGACATCGCCGTGATCGGCGTCCCGGCAACCACGCCCCACCTTCCACGGGAGCGGCCGAACCCGGTATTGGCCGCCTACCTCGCGCTCGGCCTCGCGCTCCGCCTGTGGCGCGACCGCTTCCCGCTGGCGGAGGGCGGAACCGTGATTTTGCTGTCGCCTTTCGATCGGCGGTTCCCGCATCCCTCGCAGACGCCGTACCGGGCGTTCTTCAGCTCGTTGCGGACACTCGGCACCCGCGCGGCCCGCGAGCCGGCGTCTTGGGCCGCCGCCGAGCGGCGAGCCGCCGCCGATCCCCGGGCGCTCCAGGCGTACCGCGAGGGCCGCTCCTGTCACCCACGTCTGCCGTTCGCCGATTGGGCCGCCTGTTTGCCCGTCGTCGACCGACTGGGCGCGGTGCTGGTCGCCGGGTGCCGCGATGCGCTTGCCGCCCGCCAGTTCGGCTTCGTGCCGACGGGGAGCCTCAGCGCAGCGATCGCCATGGCGCGGGCCCGGACCGGCGGCGAGCCCCGCGTCGGCTACATCCTGGCACCTCCGTACTTCCCGATCCGCGTGATCCGTTAATCGGCGCCCAGGTAGGTCTTCTGAACCTCTTCGTTCTCGCGGAGCTTCTTCGCGTCGTCGGCGAGCACGATGCGGCCGGTCTCCATCACGTAGCCGCGGTTCGCGGTATCGAGCGCCATCAGCGCGTTCTGCTCGACGAGCAGGATCGGCGTTCCCTGGTCGTTGATCTCGCGGACGATCTCGAAGATCTTCTCGACGAAGATCGGTGCGAGGCCCATCGACGGCTCGTCGAGCAGCAGGAGCTTCGGCTGCGCCATCAGCGCCCGCCCGATCGCGCACATCTGCTGCTCGCCGCCCGACAGCGTTCCGGCGCTGCTGGCTCTTGCGCTCGGCAAGTCGAGGGAAGAGCGAGAAGACGCGCTCGATGCGACTCCTTGATCGCCGCTGCGGTCGGAGCGCTGGAACGCGCCCATCTCGAGGTTCTCGAGCACGCTCATGCGCGGGAAGAGCCGCCGTCCCTCCGGCGACTGGCTGATGCCCATCTTGACGATGTCGTGCGGCGGCTCGTCGGTGATGTCCCGGCCCTGGAAGCGGATCCGCCCGCTGGCGCGGGTGATTGAGGCCGTTGATCGAGCGCAGCGTCGTCGACTTGCCGGCGCCGTTCGCGCCGATCAGCGTCACGATCTCGCCCTCGCCGACGTCGATGCGACACGCCCTTGAGCGCCTCGATCGAGCCGTAGTAGGTGTGGACGTCCTCGAGCTCGAGGATCTTCTCTCTCGGCCGTTCGCCTGCTGTCACGCTCATTGCGCACCGCCGCCGCGCCGAGGTAGGCCTCGATCACCCTCGGATCGCGCTGGACCTCCTGCGGCGGCGCCCTCGGCGATCTTCTCGCCGTAGTCGAGCACGGTCACCCGGTCGGAGACGCCCATGACGACGCGCATGTCGTGCTCGATCAGGAGCACGGTCAGCTTCTCCTCCTCGCGGAGCCGCGCGACGAAGGCGGTGAAGTCGGCCGTCTCCTGCGGGTTCATCCCCGCCGTCGGCTCGTCGAGCAGGAGCAGCTTCGGCTGCGTCGCCAGGGCGCGGGCGACCTCGAGCCGGCGCTGGTCGCCGTAGGAGAGGTTCCGTGCGAACTGCTCCCACTGGCTCGCTGGCAAGCCCGCAGTACGCGAGCAGCTCGCGGGCGCGCTCCGCCGCCTGCCGCTCCTCCCGCTTGACCCCGGGCGTGCGCAGGACGCTCTTGACGATCCCGCCCTTGAGGCGCGCGTGCATGCCGACCATGACGTTCTCGCGCGCGGTCATGTTGTGGAAGAGGCGAATGTTCTGGAACGTGCGGCCGATGCCCCGCTCGGTGATCGCGTGCGGCGGCTTGCCCGTCACGTCCTCGCCGCTGAACTCGATCTGCCCGGCGGTCGGCTTGTAGACGCCGGTGAGCATGTTGAAGAACGTCGTCTTGCCGGCGCCGTTCGGGCCGATCAGGCTGGCGATCGCGCCTTCGGGGATCGTGAAGTCGACGTCGTTGACGGCGACGAGCCCGCCGAACTCCTTCCGGAGGTTCTCCGCAGTGAGCAGGTCCGCATTCATTCCGGCGCGCCCCGGACGTCGTAGAGGTACGGCTCCTCGACGCCCTCCTCGAACTCCATCTTGCGCCGGGTGCTCGGGATCAGGCCCTCAGGCTTGAACAGCATCACCAGCACGAGGATCACGCCGAAGATCCCGAACTGGTAGAGCGGAACGTCGATGTCCGTGCCGAACGTCTCGTTGATCTCGGCGCCGATGTTGCCCGAGTCCCTCCTGGTTCAGGTAGGCGAGGAACCCGCCGCCGACGATCACGCCCCAGATGTTCCCCATCCCGCCGAGGATGACCATGCAGAGGATGAAGACGGAGATATTGAAGAAGAAGTCGTCGGGGAACGTTCCGCTCTTGAAGCTCGCGTAGTACGCGCCCGCCATACCGCCGAAGAACGCACCGGCGGCATACGCCCAGGTCTTCGTCCGCATCAGCGGTACGCCCATCGCCGCAGCGGCGATCTCGTCCTCGCGGATCGCGATCCAGGCGCGGCCGAGGCGCGAGTCGCGCAGCCGGACCGAGCAGAAGACCGTGAAGAGCAGGAGGACGAGCGCAGTCCAGTAGAAGAGGTCGTGATGCCGTTCTCGGCAGTCAGGTAGTCCGACGGCAGACCGAGCCACCGCTCGAGCGTGGCGCCGAAGCCGGGCGGGTCGATCGGATTGATTCCCTGTGCCCCGTTCGTCAGGTTGAAGCCGGTGCTGAAGAGGTTGTCGCCGTTGCGGGCGATCTGGGGCATGATCTCGCCGAAGCCGAGCGTGACGATCGCGAGATAGTCGCCGCGGAGCCGGAGCGTCGGCAGGCCGATGAGCACGCCGATGATCGCCGTGAAGATCGCGGCGACGAAGATGACGATCCAGATCGAGACGTGGAAGCCGGCAGCGTCGGGATTGACGCCGACCGACCCGAAGTGCTTCGAGCCGACGCTCTCGCCGAAGTGCGGCGACGCGAACCAGGCTGCGGTATAGGCCCCCATTGCGTAGAAGGCGACGTACCCCAGATCGAGCAGCCCGGCGTACCCGACGACGATGTTGAGGCCGATCGCCATCATGATGAAGATCGTCATCGTCACGGCCGTGTCGACGGTCGGGAACGGGCCGAAGAGCGGGATGTCCGGCAGGTACTCGCGGTAGTACGGGTAGAGGAAGGCCAGGAGAATCACTGTCGTGGGGAGGGCCGCGCTCCGCACGCGCCGTGGCAGGCGGTTCCACTGCGCGCGCAGGACGTCCAGGCGCAGCAGCTCGGACACGCGGCCGCTCAACTCCTGTCGGCGCCTAGCACTAGCCACCTTCCGGCGTCCTCTCTCCGAGCAGGCCCTCGGGCCGGAAGACGAGGATGATGATCAGGATCGCGAAGATGATCGACTGGGTCCAGTCGCTCCCCGGCGTCGCCCAGCCGAGGCCGTTGTTGAACGACTCGATCATCGCGATGACGAGACCGCCCAGCACGGCGCCGGGCAGGTTGCCGATCCCGCCGACGACGGCGGCCGTGAAGGCGATCAGGCCGAGTCGGAACCCTTCGTCGTAGCGAACGTTGGTGATGTAGAGCGCGTACAGCAGCCCGGCGGCGCCGGCGAGCGCCCCGGCGATGAAGAAGGTGAAGGAGATCGTACGGTTGACGTTGATGCCCATCATCGCCGACGCATCCCGGTCCTGGGCCGTCGCGCGCATGGCCTTCCCCTGCCGCGTGCGCTGCACGAGGAGCACGAGGACGATCAGCACGGGGACCGTGAACAGGAGAACGATCAGCTTGTCCCAGGTGTAGGCGACGCCGCCGATCGTGAAGACCTCGCCCCGCGGGAGGATCGAGTCGACGGAGGTCGGGCGCGCGCCCTTCCAGACGAGGGCGATGTTCTGGAGGATGAACGACATCCCGATCGCCGTGATCAACGGGGCCAGACGAGGAGCGTGGCGTAAGCGGCGGTAGGCGACGAGCTCGATCGTCACGTTGATCGCAGCGCAGAACGCCATGACGATCACGAGCATCAGCAGGATCATCGACCAGAGGAAGATCCCGGAGTCGCCGGCGAGGCCGAAGCTCGCGACCATCGTCGCCACGAGCATGCCGCCGAGCATGAAGACGTCGCCGTGCGCGAAGTTGATCAGCTCGAGGATCCCGTAGACGAGCGAGTAGCCGAGCGCGACGAGGCCGTAGATCGCGCCGTTCGTCAGCCCGATCAGGAACAGGCGGTAGAACTCTGCCGGCGTCTTGACAGGTTGACGCCGAGCCAGACGACGAGCAGCGCCACGAGCAGGGTCCCGAACGCCGGCGTGACGTAGTCAAGCAAGCGCCCGCTGAGGGTCGGAAGCGGAAGGCGGCGCGCCTGCGTAACCATGTGTCTTATTGGATGCGCTGGGGGAGGACGGTGTCCTCCCCCAACACTTACTCCTCGTGTCCTGTTTGCCTACCCCTCGACGAAGCTCAGCTCGGGAGTGATCGTCTTCACGAACGTCGGCTCGCCGTTCTTGACCTGGAAGAACGTGACCGTACCGAGGGTCGTGTCGCCGTTCTCGTCGATCTGGAAGTCGCCGAGGATCCCGTCCTGGACGTCGGTCTTGAAGAGCTCCTCCGCAACCCTGGCCCGCTCGTCCGTGCCGGCACGCTCGATCGCGTCGAGGAGCACCTCAGCCGCCTGAGCCGCATAGGCGGTGTACGGATCACGGTTGACTTGCCCGTCTCGGCCAGGAAGTCGTCGACGAACTTCTTGCCGGCTCCGGTCAGCTGGTCGGTCGGGATGCCCGGCTGCGAGATGTACATGTTGTTCGCCGCCGCGCCGGCGCCCTCGATCGTCGCCGAGATCGGCGTCCAGCCGTCCGGCCCGAGCAGCGTGACGTCGTCGCCGAGCCCGCCCGCAGGTCCTTGATCAGCTTGCCGCCGTTGTTGCAGACGATGCCGCCGAGGAAGACCGCGTCGGCACCCGACGCGTTGATGCGGCTGGCGATCGACTCGTAGCTCGAGGCCTTCTTGTCCCACTTCTGGTTGCCCAAGATCTGGATGTCCTGCTTCTCGGCGTAGTCCACAAACAGGTTCGCGATCCCCTGCCCGTAGGTCTCACCGTCGTTGAGGACGAAGATCTTGGTCAGCCCCAGCTCCTTCGCGTAGAGCGCGTTCGCCGCGCCCTGGAACTGGTCGTTCCAGACGACGCGGACGTAGTTGCGCTCACCGGTCGGGTAGTAGTTGTCGGGCTCGCCGGCCTCCGTGCCGGCGCCGCCCTCGGTCAGGCCCGGGTACGTGTTCGCCGGGCTGACCATCGCGACCGGGCCGGTCGAGGCGCGGTTCAGCACCGGGATCACGAGCTTCGCGCAGCCCGAGTTGAACGTTCCGACCAGGCCGAGCAGCTTCTCGTTGTCCGCGTATGCGCGAGCGTTCGAGGAGCACTTGGCCGAGTCCCAGCTGCCGGCCTGGGCAGTCGAGTCGTCACAGGACTGGTAGCCGATGTTGGCATCGCCGGCCTTCCAGTCGCGCTGCGAAAGCACGAACTCGATCGCGTCCGCCATCTCGGTGGTCAGCGAGCGGTTCGCGCCCTGGAGCGGGAAGTCGGAGGCGATCAGCCAGTCTGCCTCGGCGTCGCCTTCGTAGCGGACAGGTCCGCAGGAAGCCGACGGAAGTGCCTCTGCTGCCTCGCCGCCGCCGTCGTCATCACCGCCGCACGCAGCTGCCGTGAGGCCGAGCACGGCAACCAGCAAGATCAGGAAACCTAGTAACCCAACCTTCTTCAAACCATCCTCCTCCTCGCCGGTCTTTCTCGCTTTGCGGAAGGACGGAAGTCGCCGCCGATCCGCGCTCCGGCCGGAAAGTATCGGCTCTCCCGCGCGCAGCCGCAAGCGAGAACAGGCACGGGGGAAACGATGTTTCCCTCGTGAGCCCCCTTCTTCGGCTGCCGGAGAGCGCTGTGGACCGGCAAGATGGCCGCCGCGGCGGCGAGCGGCCGAGAGTGGGAATCGACTGCCAGCGGCCGGACCGAGGGTGCATGCCGAAGGTGGGACTCGAACCCACACGGCCCGAAGGCCCACCGGATTTTGAGTCCGGCGCGTCTGCCAGTTCCGCCACTTCGGCGCTGCCTCTAGGGTAGCCGCGTGGCCGCCAAGATCGGGATCCTCACCGGCGGGGGCGACTGCCCCGGCCTGAACGCCGTCATCCGCGCCGTGACCCGGCGATCGCTCGACCGGGGCGCCGAGGTGATCGGCGTGCGCGAGGGCTGGCTCGGTCTCGTCGAGGGGCGGCTCCAGCCGCTCGGCTACCGGGAGATCTCGGGGATCCTCCCTCGCGGCGGGACGATCCTCGGCACCTCGCGGACGAACCCGTACAAGATCGACGGCGGAGTCGAGCGCGTGCTCGAGACCTTCGCGCAGAACGGGCTCGACGCCCTCGTCGCGATCGGCGGCGAGGACACGCTGGGCGTCGCGGCGAGGCTCCATGCCGAACACGGTTCCCGGTCGTCGGCGTCCCCAAGACGATCGACAACGACCTCTCCGCAACCGACTACACCTTCGGCTTCGACACCGCCGTCTGGATCGCGACGGAGGCGATCGACCGGCTGCACACGACCGCCGAGTCGCACAACCGCGTCATGGTCGTCGAGGTCATGGGTCGCCACACCGGCTGGATCGCGGTCATGAGCGGGATCGCCGGCGGCGCCGACATGATCCTCATCCCCGAGCAGCCGGTGACCGTCGAGCAGGCGTGCGCCGAAATCAGGCGCCGCCACGAGCGCGGCAAGGACTTCTCGATCGTCGTCGTCAGCGAGGGCTACGAGCTCACCTACGAGTCCGGTGAGCGCCGCGCGATCGCGCAGGAGGCCGAGACCGACCAGTTCGGGCACATCCGCTTCGGCGGCGTCGGGGAAGCACTCGGGCGCGACATCGAAGAGCGGACCCGGTACGAGACCCGCGTGACCGTGCTCGGGCACGTCCAGCGGGGCGGCAGCCCGACGCCGCGCGACCGGATCTTGGCGACGCGCTTCGGGCTCAAGGCCGCGGATCTCGTCGACGCCGGAAGGTTCGGCCGGATGGCGGCGCTCCAGGGCGACTCGATCGTCGACGTGACGCTCGAGGAGGCGACGCGGGAGCTGAAGAAGGTTCCGCCGGCGGTCTATGACGTGGCTCGCGCGTTTTTCGGTTAGCCCGTTAACGGGGTCCGACCCCGTTAAGAAACCGTTAGGAGAGCAGCTCGGTCAGGGGAAAGCTGCGGCGAGCCCGCGGCGGGACGAGGAAGTTCTGACGGTGTGAGGTCCGGAGCACCGAGTTCAGGCCTTGCGCCCGCGACCGCGGCGTCAGCGGCAGCTTCGTCCCGTCTGGAAGGACGCCGTCCATCGCCAGCCGGTTGCGGTTGAAGTCGTCGCTCGACGGGTTGAAGGTCAGGAAGTGGACTCCCGCCGCCGGCTGCTCGTCGAAGCGGTCACGCTCGGGATTGGCGGTCCAGAAGAACGGGTTGTCGAGCGTGTTGAAGTCGGCGCGAAGCGGAATCGCGTGCCCCTTGCGGTAGAGCCGCCCGTCGGCGCCGCGGATGTCCATTTGCAGCCGAGAAGTCGGCTGGATCGAGGCGCCGTGGCCAATCGCGCCGAAGCGCCGGAAGTCCGCCTCCACGTCCGGCGTGGCGGCAGAGTCCTCGGGCCGCTGCGCGAGCGTCTGCGCGCCGTCGGGCGCCTCGAGCTGCGGCCGGAACGTGGTGTCGACCCGCTCGCGGAAGTCGAAGTCGAGGTACCACGCCTCGAGGTCCTCGAAGATGTGCGAGAGGTGCAGGTTGGCGCCGCCGCGGAAGTACCCGGTTCTGACGTCGACCAGCCCGAGCGTCTCGAAGTTCGCGATCGACGACTGTCCCTGGGTGTGCGTCTGCGTCGATGTGAAGCCGAGGAAGAGTTGCGCCGTCTCGGGGATCAGGTCGGCGCCGGGAACCCCCGCCGCCGTCGCCATCACCTTAGGCAGGCTCGCCGCGCCGGCGAAGCCGCCGCCCTGAAACCCCTTTCTGATGCTCGTCAGCTCGAAGAGGTCGCCGGCCTCGTCGAAGAGCGTCTTGGCCCCATCGGCGACGTGCTCCCGCTGGTCGCTCCGAATCAGGAACACGACGTCGTTCGCCTCGAGGATGGTCTGCTCGGGGTCACTCGGAAAGCGCCTTGCGTCGAGGACCGCGGACACCGGCCGCTCGTCGCTCCGCGAGGCCCGGAGGTCGACCGGAATGTGCCTGCCCGCGAGCTCCGGCACGTAGCGCCTGAAGTACGGGAGCCCCCAGGCGACCGTCACGGCCAGGCCGGCCGGCGTCACGTCGTAGCGACGCTCGAGCCCGCGCAGCGCGCCCTCGAGCGTCTCGCGCGCCTGCTGCAGATCGTCGCGGCGCGCCTCCACCCGTAGCTTCGCCGTGACGACCTGGTGGTGGAGGGGCGGCTCGATCACCTCAACGCCCTCGTGCTCGAACACCTTCATCCCGCCAAGCAGGTGTTGCTCCTCGGGCAGCGGTCCGGCGGCCGCACGTTCCGGTGCCTCGGCGAGCTCGTCGACGAGCTCGTAGATCCCTGCCGCCCCCAGTGCTCCCGCGGCGGCGGCGCCGAGGAGCTGCTTCCGTGTCAGTTTCATGTCGGTCAGGCGGTCGGCCGGACCAGCTCCAGCCCGCCGACGAGCTGGTCCAGGTTGGCGATCACCCGCCGGAAGGTGAGCGGTGGTGCGACATGCTCGCTGACGGTGTAGAGCGTGCCGTTCCGACGCCAGAGGTAGGTGACGTGCCACTGGTCGGCGTCCCGGGAGACCGTGTAGACGGTCACGTTCTTGTCGCCGACCCGCCGAGTCCCGCGTGCGTCGCTGAAGCAGGGCACCTGGCGCCTGCGCGTCTTCCCGCCCGTCGTCTGGACGTCGACGCACTGCGGCACCAGTGTCCGGCCGGGATAGCCGCGGAAGTTGACATGGACGTCGCCGCTCCCGGCCTCGTGCCAGAGGAAGCCGACCAGGTAGCTCCGATCCTTGTCGACGATCGGGCCGTCGCTGTTCCACTGGCCGCCGATCGAGGCGTCCAGCGGGCTCGGCATCCAGTTCGGGCAGTAGACGGGGACGTCAACGCGGTTCGCGAGCCGTTGCCAGCCGGCCTTCCAGGCAGCCGGGCATCCTCGCGGCTGCGATTCCGCCGCCGCCGTGTCCTCCGCCTTGCTCCCGTAGGAGCAGCCGGCGAGCGCGGCGACACAGGCGACCAGGAGAACGACCCTCGACATCCAGGGCAAGGGTAGCCCTACTCGATCAGCAAGAGCGCATCGGTGGGCGCGTACTGGTCGGTCAATGTCGGCACGCCGTCAAGCGAGACCGGGCGGTCGTACCGGTCGGCGATCCGCTCGCTGAGATCGGGTACTTGCGGCGCATCGGCCATGATCTGCCGCCACCGCTCGGTGAGGAACGCCTTCGACGGGGCGGCCTGCTCGGTGGCGACGAGGATCAGGTTGCGCAGCGTCGTGTCGTCATCGCCCTCCCCGCCGATGATCGTTGGATGCACGAGCACGGTCGGGAAGGCGGAGCGATACGTCCGGTAGACGGAGCGGAAGAGCCGTGACTGATCGCCGGCAATCGAGCCAATCGTGTTCGTGAGGATCACCCCGCCCGGGTTCAGCCGTGACCTCGCCAGCTCGAGGAACTCGGACGTGAACAGGTGGAAGGGAATCGCGTCCGCGAAGAACGCGTCGATCAGGATCGCGTCCCAGCGCTGATCGTTCCGATCGAGGTAGCGGCGGCCGTCGTCGACTTCGATCTTGAGGCGCGGGTCGCGCGGCAGCTCGAAGAAGCGGTAGGCGACGTCGACGACGACCGGGTCGAGCTCGACGCCCTGCAGGCGCAGGTCGGGGAAGTCCCGCCAGAGCCGCTTCGGCGACGAGCCGCCGCCGAGGCCGATGAAGAGCACGTCGCGGGCGCCTGGGTTGTAGGCCTTGAGCAGATGGAACAGCTCGACGTACTCGAACGCGATCTCGAACGGACGGCCGATGGTCATGCCGCTCTGGTAGCTGTTGTCGAAGCGGAGATAGCGCGTCGTCTCGGCGTCCGTGACGGTCAGGCGGTGGTAGCGCGTGTCTTTGGCGTAGCGGAGGCGCAGTCCGGTCGTGTCCGGAGGCGCCTGACCGCGGACGTACCCGGCGCGCCGGTAGAGCGGCGACCAGTTCGTCGCCTGCGCCTCGCTCAGCGTTCCGCCAGTTTCGGGCGCCAGCTCGACGGCGGCGAAACCGGCGAGCGCAACCCCCAGCGCGGCGAGCGCAGTGATCAGGACGAGGCGCTCCGTGAGTGCGAGGATCGCCGCCGCCGCGAACAACGTCGCCGCGGCAAGACCGAGCAGCTGGTCGGTCCCAAACTCGGGGATCAGCCAGAACGCGGTCGCGAACGTCCCTGCGATCGAGCCTGCAGTCGAGATCGCGAACAGGCGCCCGGCTGTCTGGCCGAGCGTCGTCAGCGAGCGCGCTGCCAGTCGGACGGCGATCGGCGCGACCCCCGCCAGGACGAGGCTCGGCGGGCCGAAGAGGGCGATCGCCGCCAACAGCGGATTCAGGCGTGGGCCCGGATCCCAGCGGACGATCGCCTCGAGCACGGGCTCGTCGAGGACGGGGATCGCCAGCACGAACAGGGCGCCGAGGCCCATCACGCCCGCCAGCAAGCTCGGCGTCGGCAGGCGGTCGGCCAGCCAGCCGCCGGCCCAGTAGCCGAGGGCGAGGCCGGCGAGCACGACGCCGATCAGTGCGCCCCAGACGAACAGTGAGTTGCCGAAGTACGGCGCCAACACCCGCGAGGCTGCGATCTCCATCCCCAGGACGACGGCGCCGGAGACGAACACGGCCCCGGCGACGATCAGCCCCCGCCGGACGGCGGCCGGAGCCGGCGGGCCCTCTACAGCTGGTACACCGCTACCCAAGGCCCCGCAGTCTGCCGACAGCGCGCTGGTAGCGGCGCCGGTTCCTCATCCGGGTGACGCGGTGTCGGTACGTACGAGCGGCTCGTCTCGCGGATCGAGGTGAACCGCGGAGAGTTAGACCTCGGGAGGGGCGGCCCCGACGAGGTGCGCGACGTTGCCTGCTGCGACGATCACGCCGTCGACTCCCGCCCGCTCGAGCTCCTCGACCTCGTCGCGGGTGTTGGCGCCAATGTCGGCGATCGCGAGCTTCCCGGCCGGGACGTCGGGGAGAAGCTCGAGCACGTGCTCGAGCGCGGTCTGATCGTTCGAGGAGGCGGAGAGGACGAGGATCTCAGGGTCGAGCTCCTCGAGCACGAACTCGAGGTCGTCGTCGGTCGAGATGCGAGGCGCGAGCTCGAAATGATTGCCGAGGGTCTGCCCCAGGCGCTCGATCGAACCGCCTTGGCCTTCGCCCAGATCAACCAGGCAGGCGTCCGCGCCGTCGAGCGCCGTCGCCGGCTGGCCGTCGTAGCGGCAGAGGATCGGCAGCTCGGTGGCGGCGCGGATCGAAGGAAGTCGTGACTCGAGGCCACTGCGGACGAACAGCGCCTCGGCCCCGGCCTCCTCGGCGTCGCGCGCGGCCTCCGGGTCCTCGACCTCGACGATCACGGAGATGCCGTCACCCTCGGAGATCGCCTGGCTGAGTCGGCGCGAGTTCATCGCCGCGCCGGTCGGGAGGGTTCCCGTCCCTGTGGATCGGTTGTCACGCTTCCGGCCCACTTCCGTGACCCACGCGTGCGTTTTTCCCCGATAGGCTCGATCTTGGGGAGGAGGATGGGGGAACCTAGTCAACGGCGAGACGTCCGCGAATAAATCTAAACGCCGATCGGGTGCCAGACCGTCTTCAGCTCGAGGAAGTTCGCGATCTCGTACGGGCTCTGGCGATCAGGCCGCCCGTGCACCACGCGCTTCACGTTCTCCGCCGCCAGCCGTTCCAGCTCCGGTAGGTCGCCGTCGGCCCCGCCGACATCGAGCGCGTTCACGTCCATGTGCCCGGCCAGCCAGGGCGCGAGCTCGGAGCGGTGGCCAGTGAGGATGTTGACGACCCCGCCGGGGACGTCCGCGGTCGCGATCGCCTCGGCGAGCTCGATCGACGCCAACGGCTCGGACTCGGACGCCAGCACGACCGCCGCGTTCCCGCCGACGATCACCGGCGCCAGCCGCGACACGATCCCACCGAGCGCCGGCTGCTCCGGGGCGAGCACGCCGACGACCCCCGTCGGCTCCGGCACAGTGAAGTTGAAGTACGGCGCGGCAACCGGGTTCGACGACCCCAACACCTGCGCGTACTTGTCCGCCCACCCGGCGTACCAGACCCAGCGATCGATCGCCTCCTCCACCTCGGCCCGACCTGACGACAGGTCCGCGAACTCTCCGGCGCGCGCCTCCATCATCTCGGCGATCCGGTAGAGCACCTGACCGCGGTTGTACGCGGTCATCCCTGACCACCTTCCGACCGCGCCACGGGCCGCGCGCACCGCGTCGCGGACGTCCTTTCTCGAGGCGCGCGCGACGTTCTGTCCCTGCGCCTCGTAAGTCCGCCCCGACTCCGATCGCGGAAACTCGCCGCCGAGGAAGAGCTTGTACGTCTTCTTGACCGGAAGACGGGTCATCCGCCGCGAGCCCCCGACTCGTCGAAGTCGAGGTAGGGCTCGAGCCCATGTAGGCCGCCCTCCCGGCCGAAGCCGGACTCCTTGTAGCCGCCGAACGGCGACGTCGGGTCGAAGCGGTTGTACGTGTTCGCCCAGATCACGCCCGCCTTGAGCTTCTGCGCCATCGACAGGATCCGCGAGCCCTTCTCCGTCCACACGCCCGCCGACAGCCCGTAGGGCGTGTTGTTCGCCTTCTCGACCGCCTCGTCAGGCGTGCGGAACGTCAGCACCGAGAGCACCGGACCGAAGATCTCCTCCTGCGCAATCCGGTAGCTCTGCGCGACGTTCGTGAACACCGTCGGCACGAACCAGTAGCCGCGTTCCGGCAGCCGGCACGGCGGCTGGTAGATCTCGGCGCCCTCCTCCTCCCCGCTCGCGACCAGCTCCTTGATCTTCTCCAGCTGCTCTTTGGAGTTGATCGCGCCGATGTCCGTGTTCTTGTCGAGCGGGTCGCCTAGGCGAAGCGTCGTCAAGCGCTGCTTGAGCTTCTCGATCACGGGCTCGTAGATCGACTCCTGGACGAGCAGGCGTGACCCCGCGCAGCACACGTGGCCCTGGTTGAAGTAGATCCCGTTGATGATCCCCTCGACGGCTTGGTCGAGCGCGGCGTCGTCGAAGATGATGTTCGCAGCCTTGCCGCCGAGCTCGAGCGTCAGCTTCTTGCCGGTGCCGGCGAGCTCGCGCTGGATCGCTTTTCCGACCTCGGTCGACCCAGTGAAGGCGACCTTGTCGACGCCGTCATGTTTGACCAGCTCGGCTCCGGCCCGGCCGTCGCCGGTGAGAATGTTGACCACGCCCGGCGGAAGCTCCGCCTGCCGCAGCACGTCGGCGAACAGCAACGCCGAGAGCGGCGTCGTCTCGGCGGGCTTCAGCACGACCGTGTTCCCCGTCGCGAGCGCGGGCGCGATCTTCCACGACAGCATCAGCAGCGGGAAGTTCCACGGGATGATCTGGCCCGCGACCCCAACCGGCTTCGGCTTTCGGTTCGGGAATGCGTACTCGAGCTTGTCCGCCCACCCGGCGTAGTAGAAGAAGTGCGCCGCTGAGAGCGGGACGTCGACGTCGCGAGACTCCTTGATCGGCTTGCCGCCGTTCAGCGACTCCAGCACCGCGAACTCGCGCGAGCGCTCTTGGAGGATCCGCGCGATCCGGAACAGGTACTTCGCGCGCTCGGCCGGGGAGACATCCGACCAGCCGTTCTCGAAGGCGTCGCGTGCGGCCCGCACCGCGAGGTCGACGTCCTCTTTGCCGGCCTGCGCGACCTCCGCGAGCGGCTCCTCGGTCGACGGATCGAGCGTCGCGAAATACTCGCCGGAGCTGCGGGTCGACCAGCTCACCGCCGATGAAGAGCCCGTAGCGCTCCTGCGAGCGTGACGATGTCCCGCGCTTCCGGCGCGGGCGCGTAGTCCCAGCCGGACGGAACCGGCGAGCGGTCTTGGCGTCGCTCGAGGTCAGTCAATCGTGAAGTAGTCCGGGCTTTGGTAGCGGCCCGTCTTCTCCTTCCGGATCTGCATCAGGACGTCGTTGAGGAGCGTCGAGGCGCCGAGCCGGTAGAGATCCGGCGTCAGCCACTCCGCGCCGAGCGTCTCGTAGAGCTGGACGAGGTACTGGACGGCCTGCTTCGCCTGGCGGATGCCGCCGGCCGGCTTCATCCCCACCTTGCGGCCGGTCTCCTGGTGGACGTCGCGGATCGCCTCGAGCATCACGAGCGTCACCGGCAGCGTCGCGGCCTGCGGCAGCTTCCCCGTCGAGGTCTTGATGAAGTCGGCGCCGGCCGCCATCGCGAGCAGCGAGGCGCGGCGCACGTTGTCGTAGGTGCCGAGCTCGCCGACCTCGAGGATCACCTTCAGGTGCGCCTCGCCCGCGGCCTCCTTGACCTGGCAGATCTCGTCGTAGACCTTGGCGTAGCGACCGGAGAGGAAGGCGCCGCGGTCGATCACCATGTCGACCTCGTCGGCGCCCATGTCGACGACGTCCCGCACCTCCGCGACCTTGAGGTGCGTCGGCGACTGTCCGGAGGGGAACGCGGTCGCGACCGACGCCACCTTCACGCTCGAGCCCTTCACCCTCTCGACTGCCGTCGGTACGAGGTTCGGGTAGACGCAGACCGCCGCGACCGACGGAATCGTCGCGTCGGACGGGTCCGGACGGATCGCCTTCGAAGCCAGCGCGGCGATCTTTCCGGGCGTGTCCTGGCCCTCGAGCGTGGTCAGGTCGATCATCCGGACGGCCAGGTCGAGCGCGAACAGCTTCGCCTCTCGCTTGATCGACCGGCGGGCGAGCGAGGCGGCGCGCTCCTCGACCGCGACCTGGTCGACGGAGCCGATGCGCGGCAACCTGCGGCTCGAGCGGAAGCTCGAATCCGGTGGGAAGGGCGGGCGCCTTCGCCATGGAATTGAGTGTAGCCCTGTCGTTACTAGAGCCCGAGGCGCTCGAGCATCCGCTCGTCGCGGCGCCACTTCGGCCGCACCTTGACCTGCAGGTCGAGGAAGACGGGATGGCCAAGAAGTGCCTCGACCTCCGGCCGTGCCCGCGTCCCGATCTCCCGCACCATCGAGCCGCCCTTGCCGACCAGGATCTGCTTCTGCGACTCCGTCTCGACGTAGACAACCACGCGCACGACCTTGTCCCCCAGCTCCTCGACCTCGGCGGTGATCGCGTGCGGCACCTCCTCGCGGGTCAGCTGGATCGCCTTCTCGCGCACGAGCTCGGCGATCTGCTCCTCGAGCGACAGGTCGGTCCGCTGCTCGGGCGGGAAGTACTGCGGCCCTTCCGGCAGCAGCCCGACCAGCTCCTCCCGCAGCGCATCGATCCCGTCACCGGTCTTGGCGCTGACCGGATGAAGCGCATGGAAGTCGCCCAACCGCGAGGCGGTGTTCATCTGCGTGGCGACATGGCCGGGCTTCAGCCGGTCAACCTTGTTCAGCGCGATCACGACCGGCACGCCGAGCGAGAACACGCGCTTGGCGATGAAGCGGTCGCCGGCGCCGATCCGGTCGCGGGCGTCGAGGACGAAGAGGACGGCGTCGACGTCCTCGAACGAGGAGTCGACCGTGCGCTGCATGTGCTCGGTGAGGGGATCGCGTGGACGCTGGAAGCCGGGCAGGTCGGCGAGCACGAGCTGGTAGTCGTCGCCGTTCGCGATCCCGAAGATGCGCCGACGAGTCGTCTGCGGCTTCTCGGAGACGATCGCGACCTTGCCGCCGGCGAGCGCGTTCACGAGCGTCGACTTGCCGACGTTCGGCCGTCCGGCGACGGCGACGAAGCCGGACTTCAAGGCGCGAGCTCGAACGTGTCCGGCAGCAGCTCGGCCGGTGTCGCAACGGCCACGTCGCCGTTCTGCGCGCCGGTAGACGATCCGCTCGATCCCGAACTCGTGGAACCACTGCCGGCACCCGCCGCACGGTGACGCGGTCACTGCCAGCGCTTCGACGTCACCGGGCCGGACTCCCTCCGAGACCGCCTTCGCGAGCGCCGCCTTCTCGGCGCAGATCCCGAGCGGGTAGGCGGCGTTCTCGACGTTGACTCCTTCGAACACGCGTCCGTCACGAGTCCGCACGGCGGCGCCGACGAAGAACTTGGAGTACGGAGCGTAGGCCCGCTTCGCAACGGCATCGGCACGCTCCAACAGCTCGCGGTCGGCGTCGGTCACGACCAGAAGAGCTGGAAGAGGACGAGGGTGACGAGCGCGCCGAGCACGCCGCCGGAGAGGACCTCGACGAAGGAATGGATGCCTGCCTCGATCCGGGTCTGCGCTACGAGCAGCGCCATGATGAACGTGAGCGACGAGATCAGGAACCAGTGAGTGGAGTCGCCGAGGATGTATGTCGCCGCCATCCAGCCGGCGAACGCGACCGCCGCATGCCCGGAGGGAAGTCCGCCGCGAAGCGGGCGGCCTCTCCCGGTGTAGGCCTTGGCGCTGATCACGAGCACGATCGTCACGACGAGCGCGATCAGTGTGATCTCGGTCGGCGCGTCGCGTAGGCGGTCGAGCGCGCGTGAGCTCGGGTCCTTGATCCGGTCGACGAAGACCAGGTAGCCGACAGCGACTGCGTTCACGGTCGCGATCAGCACCGCGCCGGCCGCGATGTCCTTGGCCAGCTTGGCCAGCGGGTCGAACGACGTCGTCGCGACGTCGATCCCGGCCTCGAGCGCCGTGTTCAGCATCTCCGCGATCAGCACGAACGAGATCGCGATCAGCAGCGCGACCAGCTCGAGCCGCCCCACGCCGACCGCAAGTGCCGCGATCAGCACCGCGACGGCGATCGCGAAGTGGATCCGCATGTTCCGCTGGGTGCGGAGGACGTGGATGATCCCCTCGAAGGCGAAGTTGACGCTCTGGAGGACGGACGGGCTCCGGCCGACGTTCATGAGGCGCTCGCCGCCTCCCGCTCCTCCATCTCCGGGCCGTGTTCGTAGCCAAGCAAATGGAGGAGGCCGTGAACGAGCGGCCGGCGCCAGTCCTCGCCGACCACGTCGGGGCAGATGACGACGTCCCCCAGCTGCCGTGGCACCCCGTCGGGAAGCTCCTCCCGCCCGTCGATCGGGAAGGCGAGCACATCAGGTGTCTCGTCCACGCCGAGGTGCTCCCGTTTCAGCCGCCGGGCCTCGTCGACCGGAACGAACACGAGCCCGAGCTCGCCGGTGGTAATGCCCTCTTCGGCCAGCACCCGCTGCGCTAGCGTCGCAGCCGCCTGCTCGTCGACGTCGACCTCGCTTCGGTTGGCCACCTCGACCTCGATCATGCTGCTACTTCTGGCGCTGGGTGCCCGTTTCCTCCGCATGCGACTTGTAGGCCTCGACGATCCGCTGCACCAGCTTGTGGCGGACGACGTCCTCGTGGCTGAAGCGAATGAAGGCGATCCCGTCGATCGTGCTCAGGATGTTCTGCACCTGGATCAAGCCGGAAGCCTGGTCGCGGGGGAGGTCGATCTGCGTGTCGTCCCCGGTGACGACGACCTTCGAGCCGAAGCCGAGGCGGGTCAGGAACATCTGCATCTGCTCGGGGGATGTGTTCTGCGCCTCGTCGAGGATGATGAAGGAGTCGTTCAGCGTCCGGCCGCGCATGAACGCGAGCGGCGCGACCTCGATGATCCCGCGCTCCATGTATGAGGTCAGTTTGTCCGCTTCGAGCATGTCGTAAAGGGCGTCGTAGAGCGGGCGCAGGTAGGGATCGACCTTGGCGAGCATGTCGCCGGGCAGGAACCCGAGCCGCTCGCCGGCCTCGACCGCCGGGCGGGTGAGGATGATGCGGCCGACCTCGCGCTCCTGCAACGCGGCGACGGCTAGCGCCATCGCGAGATAGGTCTTCCCTGTACCGGCGGGCCCGATCGCGAAGGTGACGGTGTGGTTGCGGATCGCATCGACGTAACGCTTCTGGGTGACCGTCTTCGGGGCGATCTTCTTGCCGCGGTGGCGCCAGACGACGTCCTCGAACACGTCGCGCACGTCCTCGCCCTTGTCGAGCACGCCGAGGACGGCATCGACCGTCGAGGGGCCGATCTCGTGGCCGCCTTCGACGAGCTCGACGAGCTCGTCGATGACGGTGCGCGCCTGGTCGACATGCGCCTCGTCGCCTTCGATCGTCAGTCGGTTGCCGCGCAGGTGGATCGTGCACCGCAGCCGGTCGCGCAGCGACTCGAGCACGCCGTCGCCGATTCCCGCCAGCTCGACGGCCACTTCATTGGGAACTGAGAGAGTTTCCTGCACGGGCTCAGTGTAGGTTGGATCGGTGCCCGATCCGCTTGACGCCCGGGACGATGAAGCTGCCCTCGAGTACGTGCTCGAGACGGCAAAGCAGTACCTGGCCGAGCTGAGCGAATCGCCGGTTCTCCCGGCCCACGGGCAGCGTTTCGACGGAGCGCTTCCCGAGGAAGGTGACGGGGCGCTCGCAGCCCTCTCCGAGCTCGTTGCGGGCTCGGACGTCGCCACGCGCTCGTCCGGCCCGCGCTTCTTCCACTTCGTCACGGGTGGGACGACGCCGGCCGCGCTCGCCGCCGACTGGCTGACCTCGCTGCTCGACCAGAACTCGTTCTCGCCGGTGAGCTCGCCCTACGGCGATCAGCTCGAGGACGTCGCGATCCGCTGGCTGCTCGAGCTCTTCGAGCTGCCTGAGTCGTGGGGCGGCGTACTGACGACCGGCGCGACGATGGCGAACTTCGTCGGGCTTGCGGGGGCGAGGCGCTGGTGGGCCGAGCGGCACGGGGTCGACCTCGACGAGCGGGGCTTCGCCGGGCTGCCCGCGGTGCCGGTCTTCTCCAGCGACTACGTCCACGCGAGTGCCCGGAAGGCGCTGGCAATGCTCGGAATCGGCCGCGAGTCGGTCCGGGTCGTCGACGTCGAGCTGCTCGAGCGCGGGCTCCGCGAGCTGGACGGTGCGCCGGCGATCGTGATCGGAAACGCCGGCGACGTGAATACCGGCGACTTCGATCCGCTTGCGCGGATGGCCGACCTCGCCGAGGAGCACGGCGCCTGGCTCCACGTCGACGGGGCCTTCGGGCTCTTCGCCCGGCTGACGCCGAAAGCATCGGCGCTCGCCGAGGGAGTGGAGCGGGCGCACTCGGTGATCGCGGACGGCCACAAGTGGCTGAACGTCCCGTACGACTGCGGCTTCGCGTTCGTGCGGGAGCCCGCGTACCTGCGGCCGCCGTTCCAGCTCACCGCCGCGTATCTCCCAAGCGACGAGCGCCCGAGCCCGGAGGCCTCGCGCCGTGCGCGGGCACTCGCGGTCTGGGCGACGCTGCGCGCGTACGGGCGGACGGGCTATCGCGCGATGGTCGAACGTCACCTCGCGCTGGCGCAGCGGCTGTCGGCTCGCGTGGACGAGACACCTGAGCTCGAGCGGCTGGCGGAGACGAAGCTGAACATCGTTTGCTTCCGCTTCCGTCCTCCCGGGCTCGGGGATGAGGAGCTCGACGCGCTCAATCTCGCACTCGGGCAGGACGTGCTCCGGACGGCCGCGTCTTCGTCGGGACGACCCGCTATCAGGGGAAGGCCGCATTCCGGCCCGCGATCGTCAACTGGCGCACGACCGAGCGCGACGTCGACCTGCTGTTGGACGTGCTCCTCGAGTTGGGTCAAAAACGACGCGGAACGGGCTTTGCCCGTTCCGCCTGAGCGGCTACTGGGTCAAGGAAGTTTCCGATTCCTCCTGGGCCGCGCGGCGCGAAGCGGCGCCCGGCTCGATACGGTCGCCGAAAGTTGTGAGACTTTCGGCGAAGAGCGGGCCCGGTAGGGCCCGCTCTACGCGAGCTTCTCGCGCACGAGCTGGCTGACCTCCGAGCCGTCGGCGCGACCAGCCACCTGGGGCATCACGTCCGCCATCACGCGGCCGAGGTCGCGGAGGCTCGTGGCTCCGTTCTCGGCAATCGCGTCATCGATGATCTCCTCGAGCTCCTCCTCGCTGAGCGGCTCGGGCATGAACTCCTCCAGCACCTCGAGCTCGTACGCCTCCGCGTCAGCCTGTTCCTCGCGACCGCCGGCGCGAAAAGCCTCTTCCGCCTCGGCCCGGCGCTTGCGCTCGCGCTGCAGAACCTGGAGCTCCTCCTGGTCGTTCAGCGGCCGCTGCAGCTCCTTCTCGGCCGAGCGCAGGCTGTTCAGGATCAAGCGGAGCGCGTCGCGCCGCTCGGCGTCGCGCTCCCGCATCGCCTCCTTCAGCTCGTCCTCGATGCGCGCGATCAGACTCATAACCGAACCTTCGGGCTTCCAGCGTGTCGACTGGTCATTTCAGACGGCCGCACGGGCAGAGCCCGCACGGCCTGAAGGCGACATCGCAAGCGACGTCTCACTCAGGCATCCCCTGGATCCGGCCGCCGAGGACGTGCCAGTGCAGGTGGAAGATCGTCTGGCCTCCGCCCGGGCCGACGTTGACGAGCACGCGGTAGTCCTCGAGCCCGGCCTCCCGGGCGGTGTCGGCGACGAAGTCGAGCATGCGCTTGGCCTCCTCCGGCGGAAACGCAGCCACGTCCCTGAACGAGTCGACGTGGCGCTCCGGGAGGATGAGGAGATGGGTCTCGGCCTTGGGGTTGATGTCGCGGACCGCGACGAATCCGTCAGCCTTGTTGACGTGGTCGCCTTCGCGCACGAGCTGGCAGAAGAGGCAGTCGTTAGGCAGCGAGGATCCCCTCCTCCGTGACCGCCGCGCCGCGGACGCGTACGAGCGCGCCGATCGGTGCGTCATCAGGCATGACCCAGGGCGAGTAGTCGTCGCCGTAGCCGCGGCCCGGCCGGTCGACGAGCACGACGTCTTCGCGGTCGAGCTTCTGCCGCCACCGCGCCTGACAGGCCTCGTGCGAGGCGGCACGGAGGCGCGCGCCACGCTCCTTCTTCACCGCGGGCGGAACGGTGTCGGCGGCGGCCGTGGCCGTTCCCGGCCGCGGCGAGTACGGAAACACGTGCACCTTCGTGATCCCGGCGCTCCGGACGAGCTCGAGCGTGTGGGCGAAGGCGATCTCGTCCTCGCCGGGGAAGCCGACGATCACGTCTGTCGTCAGGTTGAAGTCGGCGAGCGGCGCGAGCCGGCGAAGGTACGTCGCCGCGGTGTAGCGACGGCCCATCGCGCGCAAGATGCCGTCGTCACCCGACTGAAGCGGCACGTGCAGGTGCCTCGCGACGGCCGGCGTCTCACGAAGCGCCGAGATCAGCTCGCCGGAGACATGGTTGACCTCGATCGACGAGAGCCGGAGCCGCTCGAGCCCGGGCAGCGCCCGGCCTCGCGCACGAGGCGCGCGAGCGTGTAGCCGGCCTCGCGGTCGCGGTAGCAGCCGAGGTTGATTCCGGTGAGAACGACCTCACGGTGACCCTGGCGCACGCGCTTGGCGACCTCAGCGAGGACGGCATCAGCGCGCCTGCTGCGCGAGCGTCCGCGGACGAGAGGGATCACGCAGAAGTTGCAGGAGAAACTGCAGCCGTCCTGGACTTTCACGAACGCGCGGACGCGGTCGAGGCGAGCGTCGGCCTGGACGCAGCCGATCGGGCCGACGTCGCGGGCGACGAGCTCGGGCGTGCGCTCCGGCGTGGCCCGAATCACGGAGACGTTGAGCGGGCAGCGTCGAGAGCGCGTCGCCGGCGAGGTTGGCGGCGCAGCCGGTGACGTAGACCCGCCTGTGCGTCCGCGCCGCTCGGGCAGCGGCCTGGCGGGACTTCGCGACCGCCTCGTTCGTCACGCAGCAGCCGTTGACGATCGCAATTTCCGCCGCGCCGTCGTGTTCTTCGTGGCCGTCGGCGAGCAGGCGCTCCCGCAGTGCCTGAGCATCGGCGTGCGAGACCTTGCAACCGAGGAAGCGAACGGAGAACGTCGCCATCAGTTGGGCGCAAATCTACTGGCGTTCGAACAGATCGGCTGCCCAGCCGCCGTCGATCCGGCGCTCGAGATGCTCGAAACCGGTTGCCTGCGGCAAGCGAGAGTGGAAGTAGCCGGCGGTGACGAGGAGCGCGGCGTCGAGACTCGGTGCGAGCGCCTCCACTGACGCGAGATCGATATTCGCCAGGGCGACATCGGCTGCCGGCAGCTCCGTCGTCAGCGCGTCGCAGCGTTTCACCTCGATCGCGACCTCGTTTGCGGCGGCGTTTCGCCGGGCGGCCTCGACCGCGGCCGCTTCGCGGTCGATCGCGAGGACCGGGCCGAAGCCGAGCTTGGCGGCGGCGACCGAGAGCACCCCGGAGCCGCAGCCGATGTCGAGCAGGCTGCCGCGGTCGAGCTCGAGCAGCAGCTCCAGACACAGCCGTGTGGTCGGGTGCGAACCCGTGCCGAACGCACGGCCCGGGTCGACGACGACGCCCACGGCATCGGGCGGCGGCCGCTCCCACGGCGGGCCGATCCAAAGGGGTCCGATCCAAACGGGCCGATGGAACTCGCGCCAGCGCTCCTCCCAACCCGGTTCGACCGTGCGCGCGGAGACGTCGGCGAACACGCCGCGAAGCCGTTCCTCGCCCGCCGCGTCGGTGTAGACCGCGAGCTCGCCGTCGCCCTCCTCGAAGCCCTCGGGATGGAGATCGAGCAGCCGTGCCATCGCCTCTTCCAGCAAATCCGCCGGGACCGCGATCGAGACCCGACGGAGCTCGCTCAGCGGAACGCGCTCCTCAGCTTCTCGAAGAACCCCTCATCGGGGCGGTACGTCTCCTCCCCGGCCGAACGATCGAACTGCTCGAGTAGGTCACGCTGCTCATCGCTCAGCTGCCGCGGGACGGCTACGTTGACGAGCACGCGCTGGTCGCCGCGGCCGAACCCCTGGAGCACGGGCATGCCGCGCCCGCGGAGGACGACCACCTCGCCGGGCTGAGTACCGGGAGCGAACTCGAGCTCCGTCTCGCCGGCGAGCGTCGGCACCGCCACGCGGGCTCCCAGCGCAGCCTGCGTCATCGTCAGGCTGACAGTCGAGTAGATGTCGTCGCCCTCGCGGACGAAGCGCTCGTCCGGTCGCACGCGCACACGGACGTAGACGTCGCCCGCCCGCCCGCCGAGCACGCCGGAGTGACCCTCCCCGGAGAGGCGAATCCGCTGGCCGTCGTGGATCCCCGGCGGAATCTCGACGTCCAGTTTCCGCTCCTCGAGCACGTGGCCGCTGCCGTCGCAGTCCCGAGCATGGATGCTCGATCACCCGGCCGGCGCCGCCACACGCCGGGCAGGTCTGCGTGCGGACGAACTCGCCGAAGGCGCTCCGCGCGACCTGCTGCAGCCGCCCGAGCCCCTGGCACGTCGGGCACGTCGTCACCTCCGTGCCTGGCTCGACCCCGGTCGCCTCACAGCGTCCGCACGGGACCGCGACGCGGAACGGAACCTCCCGCTTGGTTCCCGACGCCGCCTCCACGAGCTCGATCTCGACGTCGGCGGCGATGTCCGCGCCCCGCGCGCGCGTCCGCATCGACGCCGAGAGCAGGTCGTCGCCGAAGAAGGCGGAGAAGATGTCGGCGAGGCTGCCGAAGTCGAAGGTCGTCGGACGGAAGCCGCCGCTGCGTAGGCCGGCGTGGCCGAAGCGGTCGTACAGCTCCCGCGTCTCGCTCTTCGAGAGCACCTCGTAGGCCTCGACCGCCTCCCTGAAGCGCTCCTCCGCGTCGGGCGCCTCCGAGACATCGGGATGCAGCTCGCGCGCCATCCGGCGGAAGGCCTTCTTGATCTCCGCCTCGTCGGCGTCGCGGCGGACGCCGAGCACCTCGTAGTAGTCGCGCTCTGCGGTCGCCATTCCTGGGCTCAGAGTAGCCTGGGCCGCGGGCGCCCCGGCCTAGTTTTCGGCGTAGATCTCCTCGACGAAGACCGACAGTTCGCGGGCGGCCGCCCGCACGGATCGGATCGCCATCTCGTAGTCCATGCGCTGCGGACCGAGCAGGCTGACGGCACCGAGGCGGCGGTGGTGGAGCCCGTAGGCGGCGCCCACCAGCGAGGCATGACGGAGCCCGGGATGCGCGAGCTCGACGCCGAGGCGGACGAACGGGCCTTCCCTCCCCAGCGCCTCGCCGAGCAGGGCGAGCAGGGCGGCGCGCTGCTCTAGTACCTCCAACAGGGGACGGTAGGTCGGCAGGTCTTCACTGCGCACCTCGCCGAGGAGGTTGGCGGCGCCGCCGACGAACAGTCGCCGCTCCTCCGAGCCAGCCGCATCGGTGAAGGCCGGGCGCAGCAGCTCAAGGAACGCACGCTCGCGGTCGGAGAGCCCGGCCTCGGCGAAGGCCTGTCGGAGCCCGAGCGACCCCAGCGGCAGCCCCGCCGTGCGCTCGTTCAGGTACTCGGCGGCCCAGCTGACGAGGCCGGTGTCGATCGGCTCGCTCAACGCGAACATCCGCTTCGTTACGCCGCCGGTCGACGTGATCACAACGGCGACGACGAGCTGCGGCTGCAGTGCGAGGATCTCGACGTGGCGAACCGTCGCCGCCTCCGGCAGGGGTGCCGACACCAACGCGAGCAGTCGCGTGATCTGCGAGAGGGCCTCCGTCGTCGCCTGCAGCGCCGACTCGACCTCGGTCCCTGCACTGCTCAAGTCGATCTCGAGCGCCCCGGGCCGCGGCTCGAGCCGGTCGAGGAGCCCTTGCGCGAACAGCCGGTATCCCTCCTCGGTGGGGACACGACCGGCCGAGGTGTACGGATGCGTGAGCAGCCCGAGCCGCTCGAGCTCCGCGAGCTCGCTGCGCACCGTCGACGGCGAGACGCTCAGGCCGGCGCGCTCGACGAGGTACTTGGACCCGACCGGCTGCCCGGTGGCGATGTGTTCCTCGACGAGGCGCCGAAGGATCTCGCGCTGGCGGTCGGTGAGCTCGACAGTGGCCATTTGCAGGGATTTTAGCCTAGTTGAGCAGCTCCACCGTCACGCCTCCACCGAGCAGGCGGCCGCGGCGCGTGAGCGCCAGTTCTTCGACACCGTCCTCGCCCGTCGGGTGAGTGACCAGGCCGAGACTCTCGAGTCGCCCGAGCGCGGATCGATCGATCACGCCGTCCGTCGGCTCGAGCCGCAGCGGCTCGTCCAGCCGGAGACCGAGCATGACCCGCTCGCGGTCACGCACGTCCGCACCCAGCTCCTCGAGCTCGCGCGCGGGCGGCGACCCGAGCTCGAGCGCCTCGAGGTAGGCGGAGAGCCGCGGCGTGTTTCGCCACCGCGTTCCGGCGACCGTCGAGACCGCTCCGATCCCGATGCCCAGGTAATCCCGCCCGACCCAGTAGGCGAGATTGTGACGCGAGCGGAGATCGCGACCGCCGTCGGCCGCCGCCGTCCGGCAGAAGTTCGCCGTCTCGTACCAGCGGTAGCCGGCGGCCGTGAGCCGGTCGACAACGTCCTCGAAGTAGGTCTCCATCGCCTCCGCCTGGCGAGCGAGCTCCTCTCCGTGCGCGTGCGTGAACCGGGTCCCCGGCTTGGCCTCGAGCTCGTAGCAGGACAGGTGCTCGGGTCTTAGGGCAAGCGCTTCGTCGATGTCAGCGGCGAGAGCGGAGGCGCTCTGGCCCGGGATCCCGTAGATGAGATCGAGCGAGATGTTGTCAAAACCGGCATCACGAAGATCGTAGAACGCGCGCCGGACGTCATCCGGTTGCGCGTTCCGCTCCAGCACGTCGAGGAGCTCAAGCTGGAAGCTCTGCGCGCCGAGCGAGACGCGCGTCACGCCCTCCTCCCGCAGTAGCGCGGCCAGGTACGGGGTCACCGTCTCCGGGTTGGCCTCGACCGTCACCTCCTCCGCAGTCGGCAAGCTGCGAAGCACCCGTCGCAGGGCCTCCGGCTCGGTGAACGTCGGCGTCCCGCCGCCCAGAAAGACGGTCTCCAACTGGGGGCTGAGCGCTGCGCGCTCGAGCTCCAGCTCGGCGAGAAGCGCGGCCACGTAACGCGCGTGCTCGCCGCGTCGTCCGACCACGGTGACGAAGTCGCAGTACCCGCAGCGGTGCCCGCAGAACGGCAGGTGGACGTAGAGGTGGCGTACGGCGCCGCTCACTTCGACCCGTCCAGGTTGAGCACAGCCAGGAAAGCCTCCTGCGGCACCTCGACGGCGCCGACCTGCTTCATCCGCCGCTTGCCCGCCTTCTGCCGCTCGAGCAGCTTCCGCTTTCGCGTGATGTCGCCGCCGTAGCACTTGGCGAGGACGTCCTTACGCTTCGCCTTGATCGTCTCCCGCGCGACCACGCGCGAGCCGATCGCCGCCTGCACGGGTACGTCGAACAACTGGCGGGGGATCTCCTCACGGAGCTTGTCGACGAGCGCCCGCCCGCGGCCGTACGCCGACGCGCGGTGGAGGATCAGCGACAGCGCATCGACCGGCTCGCCGGCGATCAGCACGTCGAGCTTGACGAGGTCGCCCTCGCGGAAGCCGACGATGTCGTAGTCGAAGCTGGCGTAGCCGCGCGTCCGCGACTTGAGCTGGTCGTAGAAGTCGATCACGACCTCCGCGAGCGGTAGCTCGTAGATCAGCACGGCCCGCTCCTCGGACAGGTACTCCATGTGGTCGAAGCGGCCGCGCCGCTCGGTGGCGAGCTCCATAACCGGGCCGACGTACTCCTTCGGGACGATGATCGACGCTCGGATGTACGGCTCTTCGACCCGCTCCACCTCGGCCGGCATCTCGGCCGGGTTGTGCACCTCGAGCTCCCGTCCGTCCTTGGTCAGGACGCGGTAGGCGACATTCGGCGCGGTCACGAGCAGGTCAAGGTCGAACTCGCGCTCGAGCCGCTCGCGAACGATCTCCATATGCAACAGCCCGAGGAAGCCGCAGCGAAAGCCGAAGCCCAGTGCCTGCGAGGTCTCGGGCTCGTAGAGGAGAGCGGCGTCGTTTAGCTTGAGCTTCTCGAGCGCGTCGCGGAGGGCCGGGTACTCGTCGGAGTCCGTCGGGAAGAGGCCGGCGAACACCATCGGCTTGACGTCCTTGTACCCTGGCAGCGGCTCGGCGGCAGGGCGCTCGAGCGACGTCAGCGTGTCGCCCACGCGCAACCGGCTGACGTCCTTGAGCCCGGTGATGACATAGCCCACTTCGCCGGCCTCGAGCGTGTCGCTCGCGCGCATGGTCGGGGAGAAGAACCCGAGCTCCTCGGCCTCGAACCGCGTGCCCTCCGCCATCGCGAGCAGGCGCTCGCGCCTCCGAAAGACGCCGTCGACCACACGGACGAAGGCGACGACGCCGCGGTACTGGTCGTACGAGGAGTCGAAGATCAGCGCGCGCGGCGGCGCCTCGCGATCGCCCGCCGGCGCCGGGATCCGCTCGATCACCGCGTCGAGCACCTCCTCCACTCCCTGGCCCGTCTTCGCCGAGATCGGGAGGACGTCGGCGGGGTCGCCGCCGATCAGGTCGGCGAGCTCCTGCGCGGCGCGGTCGGGATCGGCCTGAGGCAGGTCGATCTTGTTCACGACCGTCAGCAGCTCGAGGTCGTTCTCGATCGCGAGGTAGGCGTTGGCGACCGTTTGCGCCTCGACGCCCTGCGCGGCGTCGACCACGAGCATCGCGCCCTCGCAGGCCTGGAGCGAGCGCGAGACCTCGTAGGTGAAATCGACATGGCCCGGGGTGTCGATCAGATTGAGCTGGTGGCCTTTCCAGGCGACACGGACAGCCTGCGCCTTGATCGTGATCCCGCGCTCGCGCTCGAGCTCCATCGTGTCGAGGACCTGCTCGCGCATCTCCCGGCCGGAGACGGTGTCGGTCAGCTCGAGGATGCGGTCGGCCAGGGTCGATTTCCCGTGGTCGATGTGCGCGATGATCGAGAAGTTGCGGATACGGTCCTGCTGCATGCGATTAGTCGGGAGGCCGGGCGCGGGCTCGCAACGATAGCAACGCGTTCAGCTCACGAACTCCCAGCAAACGGCAGGAAAATGCGTAGATCAGGCCGCCCGCGGCGAGCGCGACGGTGAGCGACACGAGCTGCCCGCCGAACGACCGCCCGAGGACGTCGTCGAGGACCCACCAGACGGCATATGACACCACGGCGAGCGGGATCGCCGCGACTGCAATCAGCACGGTGGAACGCGCAGTCCGGGCGTCTTCGACCTCGCCGAGCCGGCGGCGGAGCAGCACCACCAGCGCGGCCGTCCCGGCGAGATTGGCGAGCGAGATCGCGAACGGGATCCCCCACGTTCCGACGCGGTAGAAGACGGCGAAGAGCGCCGTGTTCAGGATCAGGTTGCCGAGCGCGACCCAGGTCGGGATCCAGGGCGCCTGGAGGCCGAAGAACGCGCGGTTCAGCATCAGCATCGCGCCGTTGAAGGTCAGTCCCAGGGAGAACGCGGCGAGCGCGCCCGCGACCACCTGGGTCTGATGGGCGTCGAACTCACCGCGCTGATAGAGCAGCCTGACGATCGGCTCGGCGAGGACTGCGAAGGCGACGCTGGCCGGGACGAGCAGGAACGCGATCTGCCGAAGCCCGAGCCCGACGGTGGTTCGGAAGCCATCGTCGTCCCGGCGGGCCGCGAGCCGGGCGAGCGCAGGGAAGAGGACGGTCGCGACCGCGACCGAGAACATCCCCTGCGGGACCATGTAGATCCGGAAGGCCGCGTCGATTGCACTGGGCGCGATCGTGCGATCGATGTAGCGGGCGGCGAAGAACGACCCGATCAGCGCGTTGACGTTGATCAGGCCGAGGCCGAGCGTGACCGGCAGCATCAGCACGAAGACACGCTTGACGGCCGGATCGCGCCAGTCGATCGCCAGCCGGAGCCGGCCGTCGAGACCCGTCAGCCAGGGCAGCGGGAGCAGGAACTGGATGACCGTGCCGACGACGATCGAGCCGGCGTAGACGTAGAGCTCTCCGTCGGTCGAGTCGGCGCGGGGAACACCGATGACGAGCCCGGCGATGATTGCCAGGTTCCAGAAGACCGGCGACAGCGCCGGGACGGTGAAGTGCTCGTAGCTGTTGAGGATGCCGACGACGATTCCGAAGACGCCGAGCAGGACGACGATCGGGAACAGGATTCGCGAGAGCGTCACGGCGAGCTCCCCGGTCTCGCCCTCGCCGTAGCCGAACAGCTCCATCACCCACGGCGCGGCGAGCATGAACAGCGCCGTGACCGCCGTCAGTCCGAGCAGCAGGATCCAGATCAGGCTCGAGGCGACTCGCCAGGCTCGCGCGCGCTCGCCCTTCTCGAGCAGCTCGCTGAAGACCGGGACGAACGCGGACGAGAGCGCGGCGTCGGCGACGAGGGCGCGAACGAGGTTCGGCACCTGGAAGGCAATCGTGAACGCGTTGATCCCGGCCCCTTCGACGCCGAAATAGCGGCGCGCGACGATCTCGCGGAGCAGGCCGAAGACACGGGACAGCGCTGTCGCGGCCGAGAAGATTGCTGTCGACCAGGCCAGGCGGCGGGCTGGGAAGGCGGCGGCCTCCTCTTGCGCCTCGCTCACGGCCGGTTCCCCACGCCGTGAGGATACGAGCGCGCCCCGCTGGTACCATGCCCGCCGCCCGCGGTGCGGGCATTTTTCACGTCATGCCGAACATGAAGCAACAAGAGAAGCGTGTCCGCACTGCCGCCCGCCAGCGGCTCGAAAACCTGCGCTACCGCTCGACGGTGAAGACGCTGACCCGCCGGCTGCGCAGCGCCGTCGACGAGGGCGATACCGAAGGCATCCGCACCGCCCATCTCGAGCTTCAGCGCTGGATCGACCGCGCGGCCGCCCAGGGCGCGCTTCACCGGAATGCCGCGGCGCGGAAGAAGGCGCAAGCGGCCCGGATCGTCTCCGGGACATAGCTTCCTCAGGCGCCCGTTGCCGCGGCCGGCTCGGAGACTCTCGTCAGCTCAACCATCGTCCTGGTCAGCACGAGCTCTCCTGACAGACGGCTCGCGCCCTTGATCGCCGCATCGAGGGCGGCGAGCCGAACGACGGCCGCGTCGAGCTCGTCCTGCGAGTAGCGGTTGGCATGTCCGAGTGCCTTCCTGACCCGGAACTCGTGCAGCTTGAGCCGCTTGGCGATCTCCCGCGCGGGGAGGCCGTCCGCGGCGAGCAGCTGGACGCTCCGGACCAGGCCGACGTGTGCGGCGAGACGGGTGGAGATGCTGAACGGATCCCGCCGTTCGAGCTCTGACTCGCACGCCGCGAGCAGCGCGGGCAGGTCGCGCTCGCCCCAGGCGTCGGTGAGCGCCCAGGCCGTGGCCTCGCGGCCGGGCGTCGCGAGTGCCTCGACATCGGTGCGCTGGAGCGGGCGGCCGGACGCCCAGGTAGCGATCTTGTCTGCTTCGGTGGCAAGCGCGCCGAGATCGTCGCCGACGATCTCGACCAGCGCGCGGGCTGCATCGTGGTCGACCGCGGCGCCGTGCGCCTCGAACTGCGCCCGAACCCAGGCCGGAAGGTCTCGTCGCTTGGGTGCGTCGTACGTGAGGACCTGACCGGCGGCGCTGACCGCCTTGGCGAGCACGTCGCTCCGCAGACCCTCGGCCGCGACGAGTGCGAGCACGGCCCCCGGGACCGGGTCGGCAAGGTAGGCGGTGACTGCGTCGACGTCGGCCTTCTTCCAGCGCTCGACCGCCTCCACGACGACCAGCCGGCCTCCTTCGCCGCCGGCGAAGAGGCCGAGGGCGTTGCAGGCTGCGACCGCATCGGCGCCGCTGGCCGAGTCACCCGTCAGCAGCTCGACTGACTCATC
This sequence comes from uncultured Actinomycetes bacterium, assembly GCA_963752845.1. Taxonomy (GTDB): domain Bacteria; phylum Actinomycetota; class Thermoleophilia; order Gaiellales; family Gaiellaceae; genus JACDAN01. The sequence continues at coordinate 142,461 of CAVVZV010000006.1, forward strand.
TCCGAAGCGCGTGCGCAGGCGGCGGAGCGCGCGCACGATCTTCGGACGGTCGTTTCCCGTCAACAGGTAGACGGGCAGCAAGGGCTCGGCTGACACCGGTGCCGAGCTTAGTCACGTCAGTGCTGAGACCGCGTCGTGATCTGCTCCCCATCCGTCTCCACAACAACCGGCCCGTCGAGATCGGTTCGGAACACGTCCAGATGCGGCGCCGCCGTGAGCGCGGCGATCGTCGTCGGCGCCGGGTGGCCGTAGTCGTTGTTGCGGCCGCAGGAGATCACCGCGACCACCGGCCGCGTCAGCTCGAGGAGTCGCGGAGAGGCCGTCGTCCTCCGATCCGTGGTGCGCAACCTTGAGGATCTCGACGCGCGGAGGGCGCAGCGGCAGCGTCACGGGCGACTCAGCGTCGGCCGTGAGCAGCGCGTCCACTGTCCCGTATGTCGCCACCATCACCGTCGCCCGCAGGTTCGGATCGACGCCCGGCACATGGCGACCGTCCGGCCAGAGGAGCTCGAGGCGGAGTCGCCCGAGCCGGAAGACGACTCCGGCGCGAGCCTCGACGATCGGCACGCTCAGCTTCCGGGCTGCCGCGAGCGCCGCCGCCTCGTCTGGGCTCTCGGCGGGGATCGCCGGATCGAGCACGCGATCGACTTCGACGCGCTCGAGCACTTCTGCGGCACCGCCGACGTGATCGCGCTGCGGATGCGTGAGCACGAGCAGCGCGAGCCGCCGGATGCCGAGTCGCCGCAGCTGGTCGTCGACCTCAGCCTCCGGCGGCCCCTGGTCGACCAGCACGGCACCCTCCGGCACCTGGAGGAGAATCGCGTCTCCCTGGCCGACGTCGAGGACCGTCAACCTCAGACCGCTCGGCGGCGGCGGCGGGGATCCCGAGCGCAGCTTCCAGCCTGCGAACAGGGCGGCGGAGAGGACGAGGAGAACGACGAGGCCGGGTCGGCGCCACGCGGGGAGACGGACGGCTGCGAACGCGAGCAGCAGCGTCAGCGCGGCCGTGACGAACAGGATCCTCGAGCTGACCTGGGCCCCGGGCAAGCCGCCGACGAATCGCGCACAGGCCGCGATGTAGGCGGCAAGCCACCCGTTGAGCCACGCCGCGGCTAGGGCGGCCGGCGGCAGCAGGTGAACGAGCAGCGCAGTGAGGAGCGCGAGCGCGAAGCAGACAGGGACGACCGCCGCGACGAGCGCGTTGCTGAGAATCGAGTAGACGGGTACCGAGCCGAACTGGAGCAGGAGGATTGGCGCCGTCGCCAGTCCGCACGCGGCTGAGATCGCCACGATGCCCGTGAGCACTCTCGGAAGCGGATACCCCTCGAGGGTCCGCTCGAGGCGTGGAACGGCGATGAAGATCGCGGCGACCGCGGCGAAGGAGAGCTGGAAGCCCGGCTCGAGCAGGCTGTACGGATTCCATGCCATCAGCACCGCCGCGCCGAGGAGCAGGAAGTACCACCGGTCCCTCGGACGGGAGGCAAGCCAGGCGAGCGAGGCGAGCGCGCCGGCAACGCCTGCGCGTACGACCGATGGCTGCCATCCCACAGCGAGGACATACGCCCCGATCGCGCCAAGGGCGCCAACCTCCGCAACAAGCCGGGAGATCCCGAGCAGCCAGGCGATGAGCAGAACTCCGCCGGCGACGAACGCGACGTTTTGGCCGCTGACCGCGAGCAGGTGATACAGACCCGAGGCTCGGAAGCGCTCGCGCAGCTCCTCGCTCATCGCCTCCTCCTCGCCGAGGACGAGCCCGGCCAGGACCGCGCGCCGTTCTCCCGCCAGACCGGGTGCGATCGCGCCGGCTAGCCCGTGGTGAATCCGGTCGGCCAGTCCGGAGATCCCCCCGCGGCGGCCGACCACTCGCCAGCTCCGTCCGCGAGCGATGACATGGACGCCCCGGCGGTGGAGCACCGCCCGCTCGTCGAATCCGTCGCTGGGCCCACGCGGCTCCCGTAGCTCGACGACGCTCTCGATGATCGCGCCCTGAGGCGGTGCTCGCCCAAGCGGAAGCCGAAGCAGAACGGCTTCTCGCAACACAAGGCCGCGGAAACGCCGAATCCGAGCCGGCACGTTCAGCTGGAACGGCGTGCGCCGGGTCGGGCCGGTGATCTCGATGAGCGCAGGTCCGACCTCGCCGATGCGCGGCGCGAACACGCTTCGATCGAGCGACTCGAGCCTAACGCTGCCCCACCAGAGCCCACTCGCGGCCAGCGCGAGCGCGAGCGCTCCAATGCGCCCTCGATCGTCTGCGATCGCGACGGAAGCGATCGCGGCGACCAGGGCGACGGCGAGCGTCGTCGTGCCCGCAGCGCTCAGCGCAAGCGATCCGGCCAAGCCAAGACAAAGCGCGCCGGCAAGCACGTGGGGCGAGAACCGGTCTAGGAACGCCGCGTTCACGGCGCCACCAGCTCCCGCAGCTGCTCGAGGCGAGCAGGCCCGATCCCCGGGATCGCGTCGAGGTCGTCAACCGAGCTGAACGCCCCGTGCTGCTCGCGGTAGTCGACAATCTTCTGCGCCGTAACCGGTCCGACTCCTGGAAGCTCGTCCAGCTGCTCGAGCGTGGCCGTGTTGAGGTGGATTGGCCCAGCGGCCGGAGCGGCGCCGGGGTCCGCCGCAGCCGCCGAGCCACCAGTCGCCGGCGGGACTCGCCTCGGCACGACGACCTGCGTCCCGTCCGAGACCGGCGCTGCCAGGTTCACCAGGCTGAGGTCGGCTCGCCTCGTAGCACCGCCGGCGCGGCGAAGCGCGTCGGCAATGCGCGCGCCGTCCGCGACGCGGTACAGGCCTGGACGCCTGACGGCCCCGACGACGTGCACGATTAGCCGCGGGCGAGGCTCGGCGCGCAGCTCTCCGGCCGCCGCCGCAACAGTCGATGCCGACTCCTTCGCCGTCCCGGCACCCACGACATAGCGGCCGGCGAGGAACAGCGCCGCGATCAGCAGGAGCGCGCCCGCAATTGCACGCCCGCGTGAGAGCGTGGATAGATCCATGTTGTCCACACTGGCGACAAACCTGTCACGCGTGGGAGACCGATCAGCGCCGGAATGTGTGCCAACTGGACGTGACGCCAGGCGCGGCGGTGACGTATACCGGGTGCGTGAGCGACGTCGCGAACGCCCATCAGAGCTTCGCTTCCGCCGCCGAGGAGCACCTCGACGACGTCTACCGCTACCTGCTGTACGTGACCGCGAACCCGTCCACAGCCCAAGACCTCACGTCCGAGACGTTCGAGCGGGCGCTCAAGCGCTGGCCCCGCTTCGACCCGAAACGAGGCAGCGCCCAGACCTGGCTCTGCCAGCTGGCGCGGAGCACAGCGCTCGACCACTTCCGCGCCGAGGAGCGCCGGAGGCGGCGCGAAGAGCGCGTCGCGGAACCCGACCGGGGCACCGAGATCGAGCTCCCCGACGAATACGGTCCCGTCATCCGGCAGGCGCTCCGCACCCTGTCCGGCGCCGAGCGCGAGGTGATCGCGCTGCGGGTCGTGCTCGAGCTGGACACCCGGCAGGCCGCGCGCGTCCTCGGGATCTCGCCGACCGCGTGCACGACGCGGCTCAACCGAGCGCTCGAGAAGCTCGAGCAGAAAGTGAGGCCGCGCCTTGTCGCCTGAGCTCACCGCCGCCCTTCGCGGAGAGACGCCCACCGCGCCGGTCGAGCTCCACGAGCGGGTCGCGCTCATCGCCGCGGCCACCCCGCCTCCCCGCCGCCGGACGTTCCCGCTCCGCCGCGCCCTGCTGCTGGCAGCACCGGCGGCAGCGGTCGGCTCGCTCGCCGTTGCCCTGGTGGTTGGAGCGATCTCCTCCTCCACTCCCTCGGCGCCAACCGCAGAACGGCCGGCCGCGCTCGGAGAGGAGCTCAAGTCCCCTGAAGCCGGCGAGCGGGCGTCTCGCGACGCCCAGTCCCTGCTCACCCCCGCCCCGAGCACGAAGCGGGCGCAGGACTTCCAGGCGACCCTGCGCATCCTGGTCGACGACCCGAGCGATCTCTCCACCGCCACCCAACGGGCACTCCGCGCTACGCGGCGGCTCGGCGGCTACGTCGTCACCGTCCAGTACGGGACGCCCGAGCCCAGCGAGGGCACGGCGAACCTGCGCGTGCGCATCCCCGTGTCCCGCGTCCAGGCGGCGATCGTCCAGTTCAGCGGCTTGGGCCAGATCCTCGCGCAGCAGACGCAGGTCACCGACCTCCAGCAACGGCTCGACGAGCTCACGCGCCAGATCCGCCGAGCCAAAGGGAACAAGGCCCGGATCGCCGCCCTCCGCCGCGAGCGCACCGAGCTCAACCGCCGCGCTGCCTTCGCGACCCTCGCCGTCGACCTCACGACCCATGAACCGGAGAAGAAGGCAGCGTCGCCCGGGCGCATCGAGCGCGCCGTCGACGATGCGACCGGCGTCCTCTCCGCCGAGCTCGCGATCGGCGCCTACGCGTTGATCGTGGCCAGCCCCTTCCTGCTCCTGCTTGCGGCGGCGTTCGCGGGGCAGCGCGCCTACAGGCGCTACGCGGATCAGCGGCTGCTCGAGCGCGCGTAGCGCGTGATCGACTCCCTATTCCGTGACGATGTTGACCAGCTTGCGCGGGACGACGATCGTCTGGCGGATCTCGCCGCCGTCCAGGTAGCTCTGCACGCGCGGCGAGGCCTTGGCGCGCTCGATCAGCTCGTCCTCGGCCAGATCGGACGGGACCTCCAGGCGGTCACGGACGCGGCCGTTGACCTGCACGACCAGCTCGAACGTCTCGCGCTCCAGCAGCGCCGGGTCGGCCTCCGGCCACGGCTCCTCCCACAGCCGCTCGTGACCCAGCCGCTCCCAAAGCTCCTCGGCCAGATGGGGCGCATAGGGCTGGATCAGCGAGACCGCCGTCTCCGCCGTGAAGCGAGCAGCGGGATCATCCGGCGTGCGCACCAGCTCGTTCGTCAGCTCCATCACCGCCGCGATCGGCGTGTGGAACTGGAAGCGACGCTCGATGTCGTCGGTGACCTTGGCGACCGTTGTGTGCGCCTTTCGTGCCAGCGGCGTGTCGGCCGCCGCTCCGTCCGTCGGCGCGTCCTCCGCGATCTCGAGCACCACACGCCACAGCCGGCGCAGGAAGCGCACGATGCCCTCGATGCCCGTGTCGGACCACTCCATGTCCTGGTCGGCGGGGCCCATGAACAGGATGTAGGTGCGCACCGCGTCGGCGCCGTACTCGTCCACCAGGGCATCGGGCCCGACGACGTTCCCGCGCGACTTCGACATCTTCGAGCCGCCCATCTGCACCCACCCCTGGTGGAAGACACGCGCAAACGGCTCGCCGAATCCGACCAGCCCCATCTCCCTCATGACGCGGACGAAGAACCGCGAGTAGAGCAGGTGCCCGGTCGCATGGTCGATCCCGCCGATGTACTGCGAGATCGGGCACCAGTAATCGACGAGCCGACGGTCGAAAGGCGCTTGGTCGTTGCGCGGATCGACGTAACGCAGGTAGTACCAGGAGGAGTCGACGAACGTGTCCATCGTGTCCGCCTCGCGGCGAGCATCCTTGCCGCACTTGGGGCACGGCACGTGCAGCCATTCCTCGTTGGACGCGAGCGGCGGCACGCCCTTGGGCCGGTAGTCCTCGACCTCGGGCAGCACCACCGGCAGATCCGACTCGGGCACCGGAACGACGCCGCAGTCTTCGCAGTAGATGATCGGGATCGGGCAGCCCCAGTACCGCTGCCGCGAGAAGCTCCAGTCACGCAGCCGGTAGCTCACCGCAGGCCGGCCCTTGCCCTGCTCCTGCCAGCCACTCGACGATCCGCCGCTTGCCCTCGTCCGGCGGCAGCCCGGTGAACTCGCCCGAGTTGACCAGGCCGGCCTCCTCGTCGAGCACCATGCGGATCGGCAGGTCGAACGCCTCCGCAAACTCCCGGTCGCGCTCGTCGTGCGCGGGGACGGCCATGATCGCGCCCGTGCCGTACTCCATCAGCACGTAGTCGGCGACATAAACGGGCAGGCGCTCCCCGTTCACGGGATTCATCGCGTACTGCCCCGTGAAGACGCCGGTCTTCGCTTCCTCCGTCGCCCGCTCCTCGCCCCGCCGCGCCGCCGTCCGCTTCACGTACTCGCGCACCTCGTCGTCGGCGATGCGCTCGACCAGCGGGTGCTCGGGAGCGAGCACGAAGAACGTCGCGCCGAAGAGCGTGTCCGGCCGCGTCGTGAAGACGGGGACGTCGACGTCGAGCTCCTCGATCCGGAACAGGATCTCGGCGCCCTCCGACCGTCCGATCCAGTTGCGCTGGATCGTCTTCGTCCGCTCGGGCCACTCGCCCCACTCCGGCAGCTCGTAGTGCAGTAGCTCGTCGGCGTAAGCGGTGATCTTGAAGAACCACTGCTCCATGCTGCGGGCTTCGACCAGCGCGCCGCAGCGGTCACAGCGCCCATCGACGACGTACTCGTTGGCGACCACCGTCTGGTCGTTCGGACACCAGTTGACAATTGCCGCAGCCCGGTAGGCGAGGCCGCGCTCGAAGAACTTCAGGAACAGCCACTGCGTCCAGTGGTAGTAGTCGACCTCGTGCGCGGAGATCTCACGCTGCCAGTCGATCGCCCAGCCGATGCGCTTCATCTGCTTCCTGATCGCAGCGATGTTGCGCTCGGTGATCTCGCGCGGGTGGCCGCCCTCGTTGATGGCCGCGTTCTCGGCCGGCAGGCCGAAGGAATCGAAGCCCATCGGACGCAGAACCTTCCAGCCCTTTCGCCGCCGGATGTGTGTGGCGACGTCGCCCATCGTGTAGTTGAGGACGTGCCCCATGTGCAGCGTCCCGGACGCGTACGGCAGCATCTCGAGCTGGTACCAGTGCGGCTCGTCAGCGGCGCCGGGCGGAGGGTTTGGCGTCTCGAAGACGCGCTCCGCCTCCCACACCTGCTGCCACTTGGGTTCGATGGTCTTCGGGTCGTATCGCTCCATCACCGTCTCCGTGTACAAAAAAGCCTCTCGTCGAGAGAGGCCATGGGGAGCTGCCGCGGCGGCGCCGCGTTTGCTCCCTGGACTACTCGAGCAGTTCCCTCATTGCCTCTGACAATACCACCGGTGTAGCGTCGGCGAAACCTCTCGGAAGGAGTTCGGATGGCGGAGTACACGGTGGTGAAGGTCTCGGACGTCCCCGACCAGTCGGCGAACCTCGGTCACGATCCGGCGCAGTTCGAGATCAGATTCATGCGCAACGACCTCGGCTGCGAGCACTGCGGCGTGAGCTATGCCCGCTACAGCAAGGGCTACGCCGCCGACGGGCACACGCACAACCGGCAGGAGGAGATCTACCTGCTCGTCTCGGGTCGGGCCCAGGCGTTGGTCGGCGACAACGAGGTCGTCGACCTCGAGCCGTGGACGGCGCTCCGCGTCCCGCCTGAGACACCGCGCGCGCTCCGTGTAGTCGGAGACGAGGACGCGATCTTCGTCAAGGTCGGCGCGCCGAACACCGGGCCCGGCGACGCGCGCGGAGTCCCGGACAGCTTCGCCTGGCCTCACTGACAGTGGCCAGGCTTTCCGCAGAAGAGCTCGCCGAGCTCGTTCCCTGCCCCCCGGAGAGGGTCACCCGCCTCCGGGAGCTCGGCCTGCTGACGCCGGATGAGGACGGCCTCTATCCATCGTCTGACGTCCACGTCGTTCGCCTGATGGCCGCGTTCGAGGAGGCGGGCATCTCCCTTGAGGACGTCGGCCGCGGCGTGGCCCGCGGAGAGCTGTCGTATCCGTTGGAGCTCTTCATGCCCGAGCCCGTGGGGACTCCGGAGACGTACGCAGGTCTGGCTCCGAACGTCGGACGTTCGCCCGAGCTCCTTCGTCGCCTGACTAGAGAGATGGGCCTGCCGCCCCCCGACCACGACCGTATTCGCGAGGAGGACGCGGAGATGCTCTCGCTGATCGTGATGAAGCTCGACCTGGCCGATGAGGAGGACCTCTCGCGCTTCGCCCGGCTCTACGGCGGGACCATCCAGCGGCTCGTCACCGCCGGGATCCAGTTCTTCGACCGCGCGGTCCGGCAGCGGGTCGACGCCTTCGATGACCTCTCCCTCGACCAGAAGGACCAGCTGACCTACGAGAAGGGCGGGGACTTCAGCGACATGGCTCGTGCGGTCGTCCCCTGGCTGCAGAGCCGTCATCGGGAGCGCGGCGTCATCGAGTACCTCGTCGGGCGGACCGAGAGCTGGCTGGAGGAGCGAGGGATCGCCCCGCGGCCGCCCAGACAGCCGCCGGCGATTGCCTTCCTCGACCTCACGGGCTACACGACGCTCGCCGAAGAGCGCGGCGACGAAGCCGCGGCGGAGGTTGCGTCGGAGCTCGCGGCCGTCGTGCAGGAGGCTGCCCGGACACACGGTGGCCGGCCGGTCAAATGGCTCGGCGACGGCGTCATGTTCCACTTCGGCGACCCGGGTGGAGCGATTCGGAGCGGCCTGGAGCTCGTCGAGCAAACCGAGAAAGCGATTTCCGTGCCGGCCCGGATCGGCATCAACGCCGGAGCAGTGGTCGTCCAGGAAGGCGACTACTTCGGACGAACGGTGAACGTCGCGGCCCGGATTGCCGACTACGCCGGGCCTCGCGACGTGCTCGTGAGCGAGGAGGCAAGGCAAGCCGCCGACGCCGCGGACGTCGACTTCGAGCTTGTGGGTGACGTGCCACTCAAGGGCGTCTCGAAGCCCGTGCGGCTCCACAGAGCGACACGGACGAGTTGAGCGCTACGCCGAGGCGGCGCTCAGTTGAAGAGACTAGGGTCGCCGACCGTCAGGTCGATCTCCTCGCCGAACTCGTAGAAGAGAAAGAACAGGATCAGCGCGCCGCCGGCGATCTGGACGTTCTTGAAGAAGTGCGCCATCTGGTTCGTCCTCATCATCGGGTCGTCGAGCTTCCAGAAGGCGTGCATCCAATAGGCGAACGCCAGCACGCACGCGGCGAGCGCGAGCGCGGCGAGATCGACCCAGAAGCCGAGGATGACCATCGCCCCTGCGACGGCGATAACGATTCCCGTTCCGGGCACGGTCAGCTCCGGCAGCGGCGCTCCCTGCGAGCGCGCGTACTCGGTCGCCATCGCGCGCTGCTGAAGGTGGAATCCCAGCCCCGCGGTCAGGAATTGCGTAGCGAAGAGGATCCGTCCAATCAGCAACACCCAGTCCATCGATGCCCCCTTTCGTTCAAGCAGGTACCCGGTCGATCAGTCCCGGTCGAACGAGCTTCGGCGGCGGGCTGAGCCCCGCCTCGCTGGCCGCCGGGTTGACCGGTTCCGAGAGCGACGGCGCGCCGAACGACGCGGCGACGCGCTCCGCCGGCGGCTCGCCGTACAGCGTCGTCCGCTGGCGTGGCGTGCGCCCGATCGCGCGAATACCCGCCTCCATCGCTTCGGGCGGCAGCTCCTGGCCGTGATCTGCGCCGGCAGCGCGCGAGATCGACTCGTTCATCAGCGTCCCGCCGAGATCGTTCGCGCCGGCACGAAGGACGGCCTGCGCGCCCTCCACGCCGAGCTTCACCCACGAGGCCTGCACGTTCGTGATCCAGGGATGGAGCCCAAGCCGAGCGACGGCGTGCATGAGCATGGCCTCGCGGAAGGTCGGCCCGGGCCGAGCCTTTCCCTTGAGGTAGATCGGCGCCTCCATATGGACGAACGGCAGCGGCACGAACTCGGTGAAGCCGCCCGACCGCCGTTGCTGTTCGCGGAGCTCGAGCAGATGTCGCGCCCAGCTCCTCGGGCCGTCGACATGGCCGAACATGATCGTCGTCGTCGACCGGAGCCCGATCCGGTGCGCGACGTCGTGGACCCGCAGCCATTGCGCGGTCGTGACCTTGTCCGGGCAGATCACGCGCCGCACCTCGTCGTCCAGGATCTCCGCGGCCGTCCCCGGAAGCGACGCGAGGCCGGCATCCCGGAGCGCGCCGAGGTACTCGTCGAGCGAGAGGCCGAGCGTCGCCGCGCCCTGCCAGACCTCGAGGGCTGAGAAGGCGTGGATGTGGAGGTCGGGCAGCTCCGCCTTCACGGCGCGGCAGATGTCGAGGTAGGTCTCGCCGGTGAACCCTGGATGGATGCCGCCCTGGAGGCAGAGCTCGACGGCGCCGCGGTCCCAGGCCTCTTGCCCGCGGCGGACGATCTCCTCGAGCGGGACGAGGTAGGGCTTCCCCCGCAGGTTCGCGGCCAACCGCCCTTTCGAGAACGCGCAGAAGCCGCAGCGGAAGTAGCAGACGTTCGTGTAGTTGACGTTCCGCGTGACCACGTAGGTGACGGTGTCGCCGTTTACTTTTCGCCGAAGCGCGTCCGCCGCGGCGAACACTCGGTGCAGCTCCTCCCCGCGGGCCGCGAAGAGGCGCACGAGCTCATCCTCGCCCAGCTCGTCGCGCGAGTCGACCGGAAGCGCATCGCGCGGGACGAAAGGCAGCGACTGGTGGGAGCCGGCCGCCCAGCGTTCGTCCCGGGCGAGCCCGTCCCCGTCGGCTGCGTGCAGTACGTGGGGCATGACGCCCCCGTCGACCCAGCCGCCTGAGATGTACTCCGGGTAAACGGCTAACCGCGGTGCGAGCGCGAATCCCTGCGCCTCGGTCTCGGCTGACAACCGCTCGAGCTCGGGCCAGGGGGCTTCCGGGTTGACGTGGTCGATCGTCACCGGCGAGACGCCGCCCCAGTCGTCGATGCCGGCATCGAGCAGGCGGCCGAAATCGGCGCCGCTCAGGTTCGGCGGGCACTGGATGTGCCAACCGGAGCCGAGCACAACTCGCGCGGCCGCCGCCGTCCAGAGCAGCTCGTCGAGCGACGGCTCCGGGTGGTCGGCCATCTTCGTGCCCTGCTTCGCCCGGAAGTTCTGGACGATCACCTCCTGGACGTGGCCGTACCGCTCGCCGATGTCCCGGATCGCGAGCAGCGCGTCGATCCGCTCCTCGCGAGTCTCGCCGATCCCGATCAGGATCCCGGTCGTGAACGGGATCCGCAGCTCCCCGGCGAGCCGGATCGTCTCCAGCCGCGCGGCCGGCAGCTTGTCGGGTGAGCCGAAGTGCGGCCCGCCGCGCGCCGATAGGCGCTCGGACGCCGTCTCCAGCATCAGCCCCTGCGACACGCTGACCGTGCGGAGCAGCGCCAGCTCGTCGCGGCTGAGCACGCCGGGGTTGGCGTGCGGCAGGAGCCCGGTCTCCTCGAGCACGAGCTTCGCGCAGCGGGCGAGGTACTCGACGGTCGTCTCGCAGCCGAGCTGCGCGAGCTCCTCGCGCGCGACGCGGTAGCGCAGCTCCGGCTTGTCGCCGAGGGTGAACAGCGCCTCGCGGCAGCCCGCCTCCGCCCCGGCCCGTGCGACCGCCAGCACCTCCTCCTCCGACATATACGCCCGCTCGCCTCGCCGCGGCGGCTGGGCAAAGGTGCAGTAGTGGCAGACGTCCCGGCAGAGCTTCGTCAGCGGGATGAAGACCTTCGGCGAGTAGGTGACGACCGTGCCGCGCCTGAGGCTGCGCGCCTCGGCACAAAGCTCCTCCGTCGTCGCCTCGAGCAGCGCCCGCACGGGCGCAGCTTACGCTTGCCCTAGGAGCAGCGGCGAAGCGCGCGATCGAGCGAGGCGCTGCGCGAGTCGTTCAAGGTGACCAGCGCGCGGACGAGCGTCGCCTTCTGTCCGAGCCGGCTGCGGCTGACGGTGGCGGTGTAGGGCGCCCGCGCGTCCCGCTTGATCGCGCGGGTGCCGCGGTAGAAGACGACGGAGGCGATCCGCGAGGCCGCCGATCCGCCGACGCGGATCCGAACATTCGAGCGCGCGCACCGGCCGCCGCCTGCCCGATACCGGACCCTCAACTTCAGATCCGGCCCCTTCCGGCAGGCGTCGCCGGCGCAGGCCCTCAAGGCGGCGAGCCGAGCCGCGAGCTGGGTCTTCAGCGTCGCGTAGCGGGAATCCGCGTGGAGGCTAGTGAGCTGGTGCGGATCGGTCACGAGGTCGTAGAGCTCCTGCTCGCCGGTCGAGTGCTGGACGAACACATGCCGCGGCGTCCTGATCGCGCTGTACGTGGTCGTCTCGAGCAAGATGTCGCGGCCCGAAGCCTTCCGCGAGTCGCGGGCGAACGGCAGCAGCGAGCGACCGTCGAGGCGGCGACCTGCCTTCGCCCCGGCGGCGTCGAGGATCGTCGCGGCCAGGTCGACGTTGGCGGCGAGGTTCGTCCTCTGCGCGCCACGTGGGATGTCCGGGCCCCTCAAAAGCAGCGGCACGCGGACCGAGGGCTCGTAGACGAGCACCTTCCCGTCCGGGATCCGATGCTCACCGTGGAAGAAGCCGTTGTCCGCCGTGAAGATCACGTAGGTCCGGCCGAGCACGCCCGTCGCGTCGAGCGCCGAGAAGATGTCCCGGACCGCCTCGTCCACGGCGAGCAGAGACTCGAGTCGCTGCTGATAGTTCTCGCGCATCGCGTTCAACCGGGCGGGTGGGATCAGCCGGCGGTTGCGGATCGCGGCCGGCTTGTCCGAGACGTCGGCCTCGTTCAGCGACGGCGGCGTCGGCAGCGGCTGGTTGGCGAACACGTTCCGGTGCCGTGGCGCGGGCGACGGCGTCGCCTGGTTGGCGGGGTCGTCGGCGTCCCGCGGCCCGCCGCTGTGCGGAGCCAAGAAGGCCACCGACAGGAAGAACGGCTTCGGGCCGGGCGCGAGGCGGCGGACGAGGTCGACCGCCTTGCGGTTGTAGACGTCGCCCTGGTAGTTGGCCGGGCCCGTCCCGTACGTCACCAGCCGGCCGTTCTCGTTCAGCGTGTAGTTGTAGAAGCGATAGGTCGACGGGTCGGTCGAGCCGTACCACTCGGTCCAGCCCGCCGGCACCTCGGTCGGCCTCGCCCGCCCGTAGCCGTTCAGGTACTTGCCGACGTGCACGGTGTGGTAGCCGGCCTGTTGGAGCCACGCGGGCAGGGTGTTCGCGTGCGCCGGAGCGAGCTTGTCGTACCCGCCTGCCGGCGGGGCATTGCCCATGATCGTGTGGTTGTGGCCGTACTGGCCGGTGATGAACGTCGTCCGCGACGGGCAGCAGAGCGGGAACGACGCGAAGTTGTTCACGAAGGTCGTCCCCTGGCGCGCGAGCAGGGCGTTGACGTTCGCCATCACGCGCAGCGACTCGACGGTCTGGTCGTCCGCCATCAGGACGACGATGTTCGGCTTGGCGGCAGCCTGCTGAGGAGAGACGGCTGTCGCCGCCCCTCCTCCGCCGGCTATGGCGAGCACGGCCGAGAGCGTCAGCGCCGCTGACGCGGCTGCCAGGACCCCCCAAGCCCTCGGCCTCATGCCCGCCATCATGACCAGGAGACGCGGGGCGGCGGTTAGGGGTTTGTAAGCGCTTTGGAAAACTTTCAGGTTCGCGGGGCCAGGATCAATCCTGTCCCCGCGCTGCCCCGAAATCGGTTACTGGAGCGCGACAGACGAAGTTCTCGCAGACGTAGACGGCGGGCTTGCCGTCGACGAGCGTCTTGCCTTCGAGCAACGGGACTCCCTCTGCAGGCCCGACCGCGACGACGCTCGACGGCTCGAACGGCGCGAGTGCGGCGCGGGCGACGTCACTTTCCACCGGGCCCAGGATCGCCAGCTCGCGCGGCGGCGAGAGGTGCAGGTCGAGCGCGCTCAGCGCGTGGCCGAATGCTTGCGGGGCGCGGGCGAGGGCGTTACGGATCAGCCGGAACACACCGACGGCTCTGCGCTCGAGCTCGTCGTCGCCGTAGATCCTCGCGAGCCGCAGGAGCACGAACGCGAGCATCGAGTTGCCCGAGGGAGTCGGATTGTCGTCGAAGGCCTTTTGGCGGGCAATCAGCTGCTCTCCGTCGGCCGGCGTGAGAAAGAAGCCGCCGCGCTCCTCGTCGCCGAAGAGCTCGATCGCGAGCCGTGCGAGTCGGTTGGCCTCCTCGAGCCAGCGGAGCTCTCCGGTCGCGACGTGGAGCTCGTAGAGCCCGTTGGCGACATCCGCGTAGTCCTCGAGGAAGCCGGTGTTCTTGGCGCGGCCCTCCCGAAACGTGCGGTAGAGGCGGCCCTGATCGTCGGAAAGCGGCCCGAGCAGGAACTCGCCGAGCCTCGTCGCCGCGTCGAGCCAGTCGCGGCGCTCCAGCCTGCGGCCCGCCTCGGCCAGCGCAGCCAGCAGTAGGCCGTTCCAGGAGGCGATCGCCTTGTCGTCGCGCAGCGGCTTCGGGCGCTGCTCCCGCAGCTCGAAGAGGCGGCGGCGGAGCTCCTCGTCCAGCTCGCCGCGGATGATCGAGCGACCCTCTTCGAAGGGGTGCAAGAGCTCCTCGGGGACGCCTTCCTCTGTCGTCCAGGTGAAGGTCAGGCCTTCGACTCCTTCCGTGTCCGCGTCTTGCGCCGAGGCGAAGCCGCCCTCGGGCAGCGCAAGCTCGCGGAGGACGTACTCGAGCGTCCGCTCGACCACCGTCCGGTAGCGCTCCTCGCCGGTAACGACCCACGCGTGGAGGTACACCGAGGCCAGCAGTGCGTTGTCGTAGAGCATCTTCTCGAAGTGCGGGACCAGCCAGGTCCGGTCGACCGAGTAGCGGTGGAAGCCGCCGCCGACGAGGTCGTACATGCCGCCGGCCGCCATCGCGTCGAGCGTCTTCACCACCATCGCCAGTGCCTGCTCATCGCCGCGCAGATGCATCCGCAGCAGGAACTCGAGCGTCGAGGCGGGCGGGAACTTCGGCGCGCCGCCGAAGCCGCCCCACTCCGGGTCGAACTGGCGCCGGAGCGCGACCGAGGCGTCCGCGAGCAGCTGCTCGGTCAGCGGCTCGGTCGACGGCGAGATCCTGCTCGCCTGCTCGAGCGCCTCCTTCAGCTGGCTCGCCGAGCCGTCGACAGCACCGCGCCGCTCGCGGTAGAGCCCGGAGATCGTCTCCAGCACGTCGCGGAAGGACGGCAGCCCGTGCCGCGGCTCCGGCGGGTAGTAGGTACCGCCGAAGAACGGCACGCCCTCGGGCGTGAGGAACACGGTCATCGGCCAGCCGCCCTGGCCGGTGAGCGCCACGACCGCCTCCATGTAGAGCGCATCGACGTCCGGGCCGCTCCTCGCGGTCGACCTTGACGTTGACGAAGCGCTCGTTCATCAGCCGCGCCGTCTCGTCGTCCTCGAACGACTCGTGCTCCATCACGTGGCACCAGTGGCAGGCCGCGTAGCCGATCGAGAGCAGGATCGGCTTGTCCTCGGCCCGCGCCCGCTCGAGCGCCTCCTCGCCCCACGGGTACCAGTCGACCGGGTTGTCGGCGTGCTGGAGCAGGTAGGGGCTGGTCTCCTGGGCGAGGCGGTTCATAGAACTAGGCTAGACGCGTGGCCGAGCTTCCCCGCGGGACGGTTACGTTTCTCTTCTCCGACATCGAGGGCTCGACCCGCCTGCTCGAACAGCTGGGTGACCGCTACTCGGACGTGCTCCGCGAGCATCGGCGGATCCTTCGAGAGCGGCTTCAAGCGGCGAACGGTCAGGAGATCGACACCCAGGGCGACGCCTTCTTCTTTTCGTTCACGCGCGCGAAGGACGCGGTCACCGGCGCAGTCGCGGCCCAGCGGGCACTCGCCGCCCACGAGTGGCCGGAGGGGCTCGCGGTCAAGACCCGCATGGGGCTCCACACAGGCGAGCCGAACGTCGGCGAGGAGGGCTACGTCGGGCTCGACGTCGTGCGAGCGGCGCGTATCTGCTCAGCGGGCCACGGCGGTCAGATCCTCTTGTCGGAGACGACCCGAGCGCTGGTCGGCAACAACGTGCCTGACGGAGTCGAGATCCGCGATCTCGGGCGCGCAAACCTCAAGGACATCCAGCACGAGCGGCTCTTCGAGCTCACGCTCGCCGATCAACGCACCGACTTCCCGCCGCTCAAGACCGAGCAGCCTCAGACCGCCGCGGACGACCTCGCGACACGGATCGAGCAAAAGGTCAACGAGCAGATCCTGGCCAGCTTCGACAGCGCCGCCGGCGGGACGAAGCACACGTTCTTCGGCCTCCTCAACCTCGTGCTGGTCGTTGCCGCGGCGGCAATCATCGTCCTGATCGTCAAGACGGTGTTCTTCTGAACGGTCCCGCTCGGTACACGTAGCCGTCGAGCCGCCGTCCGAGTAGCTCCTCCAACCATTCGGAGACCGCGATGAGCGCATCGAGGTCGACGCCGCTCTCGACGCCCTCGCCCTCGAGCAGGTAGACCAGATCCTCGGTGGCGATGTTCCCTGTCGCCTTGGGCGCGAACGGGCAGCCCCCGAGGCCGCCGACCGACGCGTCGAGCACCGATACCCCAGCCTCGAGCGCTGCGTACGCGTTGGCGAAGCCCGTGTTCCGCGTGTTGTGGAAGTGGCCGCCGACCGGCTTGCCGAGCTCCGCGACCCGCTCGAGCAACGTCCGTACCTGCGTCGGCGTGGCGACGCCGATCGTGTCGGCGAGGACGAGCTCGTCCGGGTCGGTCACCGCCAGCCGCTCGGCGATCTCGACCACGCGTCCAGGATCCACGCGACCTTCGAACGGGCAGCCGAAGGCGACTGAGATCGTCAGGCTGGCGTGGATTCCGTCCTCCCGCGCTCGGGTCACGATCTGCTCTGCGGCGGCGATGCTGTCTTCGACGGACGCACCCGCGTTCCGCTGCGAGAAGCTCTCGGTCGCAGCCAGCGCGAAGCTGACCTCGCCCAGACCGGTCTCGCGCAGCCGGTCGTACCCGCGTTCGTTCAGCGCCAGGCCGGCGTAGACGACGCCGTCGCGGCGGTCGAGCCCGGCTACCACCTCCTCGGCCCCCGCCATCTGCGGCACGCGCTCGGGATTGACGAAGCTCGCGGCCTCGATCCGCTTCAGCCCGGCGTCGACGAGCCGGCGGACGAGCTCAGCCCTAGTCTCGGGAGGGACGATCTGCTGCTCGTTCTGGAGCCCGTCGCGCGGGCCGACCTCGCGGAGCAGCGTCGCCACGTCGCGTACGCTAGCCGCGCATGGGCGCGCTACTGCTCGTCGGTACCCGCAAGGGACTGTTCCTGCTCCGCGGCGACGAATCACGCCGGAAGTGGGAGCTCGACGGCCCGCTCCTGACGGGCTGGTCGGTCTTCCACGCCATCCAGGACCCGCGGGATGGGAGCCTCTACGTCGCCGGCAACAACTTCGTCTACGGCGGGACCGTCCAGCGCTCGACCGATCTCGGCCAGACCTGGGAGCGCTCCGAAGGGCTGGGCCTTCCCGAGGAGACCGGGCTCAAGCTCGAGGAGGTCTGGCACGTCGAGCCGGGAAACGTGAACGAGCCGGACACGCTCTGGCTCGGCGCGACGCCGGGCGCCCTGTTCCGCTCGAACGACAAGGGCGAGACCTGGGCCCCCGTTTTGGGGCTCGTCCAGCACGAGACCCGTGAGCATTGGCAGCCCGGCGCCGGCGGAATGTGCTGCCACTCGATTCAGATCCACCCGGACGACCCGAAGCAGATGTACGCGGCGATCTCCGCCGCCGGCACGTTCCGGACCGCCGACGGCGGCGAGACGTGGACGCCTGCAAACAAGGGCGTCGCCGTGGATTTCGCGCCCGATCCCTTCCCGGAGGTCGGGCAGTGCGTGCACAAGCTCCTGCTTCACCCTGAGCGGCCGGACCGGGTCTGGCAGCAGAATCACGCCGGCGTCTACCGATCCGACAACGGTGGCGACAGCTGGGAGCGGCTGGACGGGAACGGCCTGCCCAGCGGGTTCGGCTTCCCGCTCGCTCTCCATCCTCGGGAGCCCGACGTCGCCTACGTGATCCCGGAGGAGGGAGCCGAGAACCGCGTCACTCCCGACGGCCGGCTCGGCGTCTACCGCACGACCGACGGCGGCGCGAGCTGGGAGCTCCTCCAGGACGGCCTGCCGCAACAGGCCTGGGCCGCCGTCATGCGCGAAGGCTTCGCCTCCGACGGCCGCGACCCGACCGGAATCTACTTCGGCACGCAGAGCGGCTCGGTGTATGTGTCCGCGTCGGAGGGCGACGAGTGGGTCGAGGTCGTCCGCCAGCTGCCGCCGATCCTGTCCGTCGAGGTCGGGGAGTGGTCCTAGTTCGACTGCCCTCCCTGCTCGCCGACCAGGCGGGCGGGCAGGGCAGGTTCGAGCTCGAGGCGGCGACGGTCGGAGACGCGTTGCGGTCGCTGCCGGTCGCCGATCTCCTCCTCGACGAGCGCGGCGAGCTCCGCCCGCTCGTCAACGTCTACGTCGACGGCGAGGACGCGCGCCGCGCCGATGGTCTCGAGACGCCGCTCAACGGCGTCGAAGAAGTGCGCGTAATCGCGGCTATCGCGGGCGGCCGCTCGCTAGAGCTCAGTCGGGACCGAGATCTCGCCGGAGCGGATGCGCTCCTTGACCTGCTCGAGCGCGTCGAGGTCCTCCTGCGGCACCTTCGAACTGATCTTGCCGAGCCCGACCCCGTCCTGCTCCAGCCCGAACGTGAGGTTACGGCCGCCTTGCCAGCGGTCGTCGACGACCGACCTGATCGTCTGGACGACGGCTGCGTCGACGCGCTTCAAGGCGCTGGTGAGGACGAACGGGCCCAGGAAGGACTGGTCGGCATCGACGCCGATCCCCCAGATGCTCGTCTCCTTCGCCGCCCTCAGCGCGCCGAGGCCACACTCGCCGGCGACCTGGAAGACGATGCCGGCGCCGCGGGCGATCTGGTTGAGCGCGATCTCCTTGCACTTCGCCTGGTCGTCCCAGTTGGACGAGTAGCCGTTCAGGGTCGTAATCCCAGGCAGGGCTTCTCTGGCGCCGGCCTGGTAGCCGGCGATGAAGCGGTCGACGGGCGGCTCCTTGAAGCCGCCGACCGAGCCGATCACCTCGCGCCCGCCTGCCCGCTTCTCGGTCAATCCGGCGAGATAACCCGCGAGATAGCCCACCTCCTGCTCTTTGAAGAGCAGCCCGACGACGTTCTTCGGCTTGTGCTTGAGCCCGGCCTGGTCGACGTCGATGATCGCGAACTTCGTGTTCGGAAACTGCGTCGCGGCGGTGTCGATCGCGTCACCCTGGGCGAAGCCGACCCCGATGATCAGGTCGAACTGCTGGCGGGCGAGCGCAGAGTAGTTGGGCACGTAGTCGGCCGCGGACTGGGACTCGACAACCCGTATCCGAATGCCGAGCTCTCGCTCTGCCCGCTTCAGGCCCTGGAAGGCGAGCTGGTTGAAGCCACGGTCGTTGAGCTGGCCGACGTCGGTCACGAGCGCGACGCTGACGTCGCTCGAGGGGGTCGCGCCCGTGTCGGCGGCGTCGTCGTCACCGCCGCACGCGACGAGCCCGAGCGCGAGCGCGAAGGCGACCGCCAGCCGAACGAAGAGGTTTTCGCTTGGTAGTCTCAAACCTAGTGGCGAAGTCTACGCGACCTGCGCCGCTCCACGTCACGCTCTCCGTCGTCTTCCAGGTCCGCGGCGACGCGCTGCAGGTTCTGATGTGGCAGCGGGCGCGCGATCCGTTCAAGGGCAGGTGGGCGCTGCCCGGCGGCTACCTCGAGCCCAAAGAGACGCTCGAGCAGTCGATTCGGCGCCACCTCGCCGCCAAGGTCGACCTGCGCGAGCTCGCGCACCTCGAGCAGCTCGAGACGCGCAGCGACCCGGAGCGAAACCCTCGCCAGTGGGAGCTCGCGACGGCCTACCTCGGCCTGGTTCCAGCCGGGCTCGACCCCGAGGTGCCGCCGGACACAGCCTGGCAGGCCGTCGGCGCCCTGCCGCCTGCAGCGTTCGATCACCGGGAGATCGTCGAATCAGGGCTGCAGCGACTGCGCGCGAAGCTCTCGTACACGAACATCGGCTTCGCGCTGGCGCCGTCGGTGTTCACGCTGTCGGAGCTCCGAACGATCTACGTCGCCGCGCTCGGGCACGACGTCTCCGCGACAAACCTCCAGCGCGTGCTGCTCCGGCGCGGTGTGCTCGAGCGCACCGGGTCGAAGCGAGAGCCTGGAAGGACGGGCGGTCGGCCTGCCGAGTTGTTCCGGTTCCGCTCGGCCGAGCTGGAAGTGACAGACCCGTTCGCGGTCCTCAGACCGCCGAGGTGACAGAACGAGCAGGTAGCTTCCCGGCCCCTTGGGAGACACGGTTGACCTGCACGATGGGCGCCGACTCGGCTACGCCGAGTGGGGTGTCGCCGACGGCACACCGGTGCTCGGGTTTCTCGGGACGGGTCTCTCGTCGCTGGCGCACCTCGGCGAAGAGGCTCCGCGTGCCGCCGGTGTCAGGCTCGTTCTCGTCGACCGGCCCGGCTACGGGTGCTCGGACCTCCAGCCCGGACGCGCCCTCCTGGACTGGCCGGCAGACGTCGCCGAGCTGGCCGACGCGCTCGGGATTGAGCGGTTCGCCGTCTTCGGAATGTCGGGCGGCGGCCCGCACGCCGCGGCTTGCGGCTACGCCCTCCCGGACCGGGTCTCCGCCGTCGGCCTCGTCAGCTCCCCTGGCCCGGTCTGGGACCGCCCCGAGCTTCGCTACTCGCTGCCGCCCCACCGCCAGCCGCTTGTCGACCTCGCTCGGAGAGATCGCCGGATGGTGGCACGCCGGCTGCTAGAGGACTGTCGCGCGGAGCTCGAGGAAGCAAGGCGTGAACCCGGCGACGGAGACGTCGCAGACCCTGACCTGCGCGAACGCCTCCGTGCCGCTCACCTCGAATCGGCCGCCCGCGGCCCCGAGGGGTACGCGCACGACCTCCTTCTCCTCTTCGTCTCGCCCT
This sequence comes from uncultured Actinomycetes bacterium, assembly GCA_963752845.1. Classification (GTDB taxonomy): domain Bacteria; phylum Actinomycetota; class Thermoleophilia; order Gaiellales; family Gaiellaceae; genus JACDAN01. Next base: position 163,061 of record CAVVZV010000006.1, read on the forward strand.
GGGGCTTCGCGCCGGAGCAGATCTTCGTGCCGACGCGGATGTGGCACGGTGACCGCGATCCGGCGGTGCCGCTCGCGGTGGCCGAGTTCTTCGCCCGCACGATCCCCGAGAGCTTGCTCACCGTTGTACGCGACGACGGTCACCTCCTGCTTTGGGCGCGAGCCGAGGAGATCCTCACGTCGCTCGCCGCTAAGACTCTCTAACCCGCACTCCAGGGACCGACGCCGGCGATCCGATCGACCTCGATTCGCATCACGTTGCCGGGCGGCGGGTTCTCCATCGGCGGGAACTTCACATCCGGCCCGAGATAGACGTACGCGAGCTTCTGCAGGAGCTCGGGCGCGCCGCCAGGCTCCAGCCGCGCGCGACCGTGAACGACGAGGTACTGCTTGAGGCCCGGCGGCTGCAGCTCGGTGCCTTCGATCGACAGTGTCACCCGGGGGTCGCGACGAACGTTCTTGAGCTTTTGCTGGTTCTCGGGAAGGTGGCCCGAGACGATCTCGTCGCCCTCGAGCCCAACCCAGACACAGGTCACCTGCGGCGACCCATCCGCGTTCAGCGTCACCAGGTGGGCCAGCGCGCCCGACTCGATCAGCTCGCAAGCTTCCGGTGTCAGGTCCACGGCGTCACCTTAGACTCACGCCGAAGCAGATGGCGCGACGCCACCTGATCGGACTGCTTCTCGCGACCGAGGAGGACTGGCCGACGGCTTTCGAGACGGTGCTCCAGCGCCTCGGCCCGGTGCGCTGGCGCGGCGAGACGCACGAGTTCGCGACCCAGCGCATTGTCCACGAACCGTTCGACCTCCGCTACAAGCCGCGCTACCAGCTGATCATCGACCGGCTGGCCTGGTGGTACGACGTTCCGCGCGAGTGGCTGAAGAAGCTCGCCCTGATGGACGAGGTCTACCTCCTCAACAACCCCTTCACCTTCCAGGCGATGGAGAAGCACGCCGCCTACTGCGCGATGATGCGGCTCGGGCTCAAGGTGCCCGAGACGTGGCTGATCCCGCACAAGCTCCCGCCCGACGATCCGCGCTACGTCCCGATGGCGGAGAGTTACAGCCCGGAGTTCGACCTCGACTACGTCGCCGAGCAGGTCGGTTACCCCCTCTACATGAAGCCGTTCGACGGCGGCATGTGGGTCGGCGTCACCAGGATCGAATCGAGCGCCGAGCTGCACCGCAGCTACGACGAGTCGGGCGAGCGGCTGATGCACCTGCAGGCGGCGGTCGACGACTTCGACGTCTTCACCCGCAGCCTCTCGATCGGCCCGCAGACGAAGGTGACGCAGTACGACCCCTCGGCCAACGGGCACTACCGGTACATCGTCGGCGACGACTTCCTTCCTCCCGAGCTGATGCGCGAGGTCGAGACCATCGGACGGCTCGTGAATGCGTTCTTCCGCTGGGAGCTCAACTCGTGCGAGGTGATTGTCAAAGGCGGCGAGGCCTACCCGATCGACTACGCAAACGCCTCGCCCGACATGGCGCTCGTCAGCCTCCACTACTACTTCCCCTGGGCGATTCAGGCCCTGGCGGCGTGGTGCATGTTCTGCACGGCCACCGACCGTAGGGTCGGCGTGTATCAGCCGACGCGCGACTACTTCGAGATCGGCGACAGCGACCTCTCGTACGGGGACAAGCTCGAGCGCTACTGCGCGCTCGCAGACGACTACTTCCAGGCGGAGGCGTTCGAGGAGTTCCGCGGCGAGGCGCTCCCGCAGCTCGAGGAGACGATGGTCGAGTACGTCGAGAGCCCCGAGTTTGACGAGCTGATCGTTCAGATCATCCAGACCGAGGAGCCGGAGGAGAAACAGGAACGCCTGATCGAGCGCTCGCGCACGGCGGTGGCCTCATGGGCCGCAGACCGGCGGGCTGCAAGGGTTTAAGGCATCCCCGCCCGCAGGCCGTCGCGGCGGAGCTTGTCCTTCGCCTTGAGGTAGCCCTCCTGGAGCTCGTTGAACTCGACCTCCCGCGGCCCGAGGCCGTCGGCCTGGTCGACCAGCTTCTGCTCGAGCTCGTCGCTCCGCCATTGCGAGATCTGCCTGATCAGCGGCTTGAGCGCAGAAGGCCTCGGCTCCGGCCGTGCGCTGCGGAGCGTGAGCAGGCCGCCGAGGTGGTTGGCGCTCGCGACCCGAGCGCCCATATTCGGAATCGAGCCGTCGGGCCGGCGGCAGAACCGCAACAGGATCGTCTTGATGATCGAAGTGTGGTCGTAAAGCTCGCTCGACACCGTCCGGCGCGGGATCCACGGCGAGACCACCAGCGCCGGCACGCGCGGCCCATACGAGCGGAAGGCGGCGCGGTCGTCCTCCGCGGCCGGCGGCGGAACGTGGTCGAAGAAGCCGCCGTGCTCGTCGTAGGTGATGACCAGCAGCGTCTTCGACCAGTTCGGGCTGCTCGCGAGCGCGGCGTACAGCGCGAGCACGAGCTGCTGGCCGGCCTTCACGTCTGACGGCGGGTGGTCGTCGTTGGATCCCGCCGGCCCGAGCAGGTCGAAGTCGACGAAGTTCGGGTCGATCCAGGAGACCGAGGCCAGGTCGCCGGCCGCAGCATGCTCGAGGAAGCTCCTGCCGAGTGCCGCCGTGCGGCGGTCGAAATAGCGGAAGTTGCTGGTCGAGAGGCTCCACCGGTACCGGTCGTCGATCAGACGGAGGGTGGCGACGTACTCGTGCGCGTACCAGCGCCAGAAGACCCCGGCGCGGTCGAGGTGGCGAACGAACGACGGCTCGGCATAGAGCGGCCGGCTCCGGTTGTTCTTGCTGCCCGAAGCCTTCCCGCAGACCGCGTACAGGCGGTTCGGCCAGGTTGCTCCCGGCACCGAGCAGAACCAGCGGTCGCAGACGGCGTACTCGCGCGCGAGGTGGTCGTAGACCGGGAGGTCGGTGCCGTTGTAGTAGCCCATCACGGTCCCGGGGTCCGGGTCCTTCGGGTTGTGCTTGGAGTAGCTGGAGACGAACCCGCCGTTTTCGTTCGAGAGCTGTTCCTTGACGTCCGCGCCGCCGTGGCCGGGATCCTGGTCCTTCGTCAGCTTCGTGGTTTCCAGGTGGTGGACTCGATAGGTCTTGCCGGCGTGCGTGTTCGACATCGACGCCTTGAGACCGTCGACCGGGAGGTCGGCCTCGAGCTTCAGGTAGCCGAGCATGTGGTCGAACGACCGGTTCTCGAGCATGAGCACGACGATGTGGTCGATCCGCGAGAGGTTCTCGACTGCCGGATCGTCGGCCAGTTCTGCGCGTGGTCGCGCCATCAGGCGCGCAAGTCCGTCAGATGGTGTCCCTGACGTCGGTGCTCTCCGACGCCAGCGCCCAGATCACGGCGATGTCGAGCGCGATGATCAGGACCGACCAGACGGGATAGGACGGGATGAAGAAGAAGTTCACGAATGCACTGAGCATGGCGAGCAGGATGCCGACAGTGCGAGCCCAGGTCTTTCGGGCAAAGATGCCGAACCCCGCGAGGACGATCACGATTCCGAGGATGAGGTGGATCCAGCCATATCCGGTCGTGTCCAGGTCGTAGGCGTAGTCCTGCGGATCGCGAAAGAACCCATCGTCGATGATCGCCGCGAGCCCCATCAAGGCGTGAAAGCCGCCGATCAGCACCAAGATCGCGCCGGCGAACCAAGAGAACCCGACCGCCCAACCGCTCACGGACCGATCGCCTGGGGTCGACATGTGCGCTCCTTTCGTGGGGAGCTACAAGGCTACTGACGCGTCAGGACGAGATTGAACACGGCGCTCGAGCGGCTCGCCCGCGGGTAGTACTGCGGGCTCTGTGGATTGGCGAGCCTGTGCTCGATCCGGCGACGGCGAGAACGAGACGGGCCAGGGCGGCCACGGCACAGCGGGTACGATCCGCTTCCCATGGGTGACTTCGGGCTCTTCATCTTGTTCTTGGTTCCGCCGCTGGCGCTCGGGCTCGGGGTGCAGGCCTGGTTGAAGCGGACCTTCGCCAAGTACTCCAACGTCGAGCTCGCGAGCGGGCTCCCGGGGGCCCAGGTCGCCCGCCAGATCCTCGACTCGAACGGGCTCAGCGAAGTCCCGGTCGAGATGGCGCCGGGCGGCGCTCTCTCCGACCACTACGACCCGCGCAAGAAGGCGCTGTTCCTGTCCGAGCCGGTGTACACGCCGCCAAGCGTCGCCGCGGCGGCGGTGTCCGCGCACGAGACGGGCCACGCCCTTCAGGATTCTCGTGGCTACGTGCCGCTGAGGATTCGCTCGGCGATGTACCCCGCGGTCGCGTTCGCCTCGACCGCCTGGATCTGGCTCTTGCTCATCGGGGCGATCCTCGGCGCTCTCAACCTCGTGGCGCTGGCGCTCATCCTCTACGCCGTCGCCGTGGCGTTCCACATCGTCACGCTCCCGGTCGAGTTCAACGCCTCGAAGCGCGCCGGAGTGCAGCTCCGAGAGCTCGGCCTGGTCGGCCCGACCGAGGGCGAAGGAGTCGAGAAGGTCCTGAGGGCTGCGGCGTTCACCTACGTCGCCGGCGCGCTGTCGGCGCTCTCACTTCTTCTCTACTACGCCCTCGTCTTCTTCGGCAACAGGAACTAGCTCCGGAAACTCCCGCGCCGTCTGGCGCCGGAACACCTCGACGCCGAGGGCTAGCGCGGCCGCGATCGCGAGCACGAACTGCCAGCGCTGGGTCTGAACGACGGGCCCCCACCAGACCAGGAGTAGGAGGAGCACAGCGGCGGCGCCGAACGCGATCTCCGGCCGGGCGATGTACGGCGTCGATCCACCGCCGCGCGGCGGTCGCCCGCCTCGACGGCCCGGCGATCCAAACGGCGACCAGGAGGATCACCCCGATGCCGAGCAGCGTGAGGCCGCCGTCGCGGAGCTGCGAGGTGAGAATCTCCCAGGCGTCGCCGACTGCTTTTTCGACAGACTCGGCCCCGGTCGGAACGAGCTCGTCGACCACAGTTGACCCCCCCACCCGTCTGACGACGAGGACGAGCAGGCCGGCGATGATCGAGCTGAAGGCGATCATGCGCAAGATCGCTCGGCGGCGCCCGCGCGCGAGCCACAGCGCAACGGCCCACAAGGCAATCGGCACGAGCCAGAGCCACATACCGAGCACCTTGAGGAGCTGCGTCAGGTCCTGGGCGGTCTCGAGGTTGTCGGCTTCCACGATCGTGATCAGGCCGGTGTCAGGGGGCAGGCGCTCGCTGATCCGGCCGACGATCGCGACCCGGTCCCCGAGCTGGACGACAAGCGGTCTGAGATCGAGGACCACGTTCCCGCCGCTCGCCCGAAGCGCGCCGTCGTCGCCTTCCAACAGCTGGATCAGCTGCCTGTGCGAGGTGCTGATCGAGCGCACCCACAGCTCCTGAACTCGCGGCCGCTCAAGCAGTCGCTGCGCAGCCGGCTCGGCACCAAGGCGCAGAGCGCTGGCGATCGGCGCGGCCAGCCCCTTCTGGTCGGCCGGCAGCTGCTCGCGGAGCGCCGCTTCGACGTCGACCTTGGTGAAAAGCTCGTCGGCGAGGGTTGCGGCGATCTGATCGCGGATCTCGGGATCGGCGATCAGCTCGCCGGCCGTGTTCTCAACGGTGTCGGTGTCGAGAGCCTGGAAGCGGATGTAGCCCGCAAGCAGGGCGAGAACCGCGAGCAGCGCCCCGAGGACCACCAACACGCGAGCGAGCAGCATTCGGCCCATCAGCGGTGTCTATCGGGGCTAGCCAAGCTCTGTCATCGTCCCATATGGGCTATTGGTGCTTCGCTACATCGGACACGCCACCGTGCTCGTCGAGCTCGACGGAGTGCGCTTCCTGACCGATCCCCTGCTTCGGATGCGGGTTGCTCACTTGCGGCGTGCCGCGCCGCTCGAACCGATCGGCCAGGTCGACGCGGTCCTGATCTCACACGGCCACTATGACCATCTGGACCTGCCTTCGCTACGCACACTCGCCGCCAAGGTCGTCGCCCCACGGGGCTTGGGTGCGCGCCTGCGCGGATTCGATGTCGTCGAGGTAGACGAGGGCGACGAAGTGAGTGTCGGCCCGGTCGCGGTGCGCGCGACGCATGCCGAGCACGACGGGGGCCGGCCGCCGTGGGGCCGAAGCAGCGCTCTCGGCTACGTCCTGACAGGCTCAAGACGCATCTTCTTCGCCGGCGACACCGGCCTCTTCGCGGGCATGGACGGGCTCGTTCCTGAGCTTGACGTGGCGCTCGTTCCAATCTGGGGCTGGGGAGCGGAGCTGGGCCGCGGCAACCATCTCGATCCCGAGCAAGCGGCCGAAGCTGTGCGGAGGCTCCGGCCGAAGATCGTGGTCCCGATCCACTGGGGCACCTACCGGCCCTTCTATCGAGGCTCGGACGCGCCGTTCCTGAGCGAGCCCGCTGAGGCGTTTGTCCGCGCCGCGGCAATCGCCGCGCCGGACGTGGACGTCCGCGTCCTCCGGCCCGGCGAGGAGCTCGAGGTCTAGTGCGTCAGCGCGACCTCCAGAGCGACGATCACAAGCCCCAGTGAGAGGTTGACCGCGATGGCAACGATCGTCCCGGCTCTGCTGAAGCCTTCTACTCCGGCATAGCGGACCCCCTGCAAGACCAAGGTCGCCAGGCCGATCCCCAGCGCCAGCCGGATCGCGCCGGTCTCGCGCATAACGCCGGCGGCTCCGAGCACAAGCGCGGCTACGGGAGCGACCGCGGCGAGCGGGATCGGCAACTCACGCCGCATGACGTCGAACACCTCGGTCCGATCGAGCCGCCGCCCGGCTTCGATCGTCTCGCCCAGCGAGTGCGAGTACACATGCGCGAGCCACAGCACCAGCACAGTTGACGCCGCGAATGTTGCGAGCTGCCAGGCCTCACCCTCGTCGTCGGAGCCTGCCGCGATCGCTCCCATCACAACGATCGTGCCGTAGACAGCCCCGGCGATGCCCCGCTGCGAACCAAAGAGAAGTTGACTCAAAGCCCCTTCTCGATCCGGCTCAGGTGCTCCTCGAGGCGCTGCACCATCTGCTCCAGGCGTTCCTGCTCAGCTTCTCTGCGTTTCGAGAGGAACGTGGAGACGATCACGCTGGTCAGCGTCGGAATGAGAGCGAGGCCCGTAAGCATCAGCAGCACGCCCACGATGCGACCGGGAGGATCCTTGGGAACCACGTCGCCGTACCCGACGGTCGTCACGGTTTCTACCGCCCACCAGTAGGAAAGCCCGATGCTCGTGAACGTGTCGGGCTCGACGAGGCGGACGAGTAGACCGGCGATCAGGACGAGAACGAGCGCGAGCGCAATGATCGTGCTGACGGCGCGGAAGAGCGTCAGGCGCTCGTACCAGTGCTCGACCCGGACTTCGACGCGAGGTCTCACGATCTGGGAGTTCGCGGCGCCGCCGCCCGACCCTTGCCGTAGACTCGCCGCGGGATGCTCCTCAACCCGGTCAGCGACCGCGAAGTCTTCGAGATCGACGAGGCGGAACAGGTCGCGAGAGACTGGTGGCTCTACCTGCTCACCGGGATTATCTCGCTCGTCTTCGGCGCGCTGATCCTCAGTATCGACTGGGGCGTCGACAGCCTTGCGGCCTTCGTCGGAGCCTTGTTCATCATCCAGGGCGTGGCGTGGGCGATCACGCGCCCCCTTGACGGCGGCACGCGTTCGACGAACCTGATCGCCGGCGGCCTGGGCATTGCTGCGGGGATCGCGCTGCTCGTCTGGCCCGATCGCGGCCTCTACACGCTTGCCGTCTTTATCGGGATCTGGATCGTCGTGAGCGGCCTCCTTCACATCGTTGGGGCCTTCGTCAACCGGCAAGCGCCCTATTGGTGGCTTGTCCTGGTGTTCGGCCTGATCGAAGTGCCGATCGGGATCTGGGCGCTGCGTCGGCCCGGCCTGACTCTGGCCGTGATCGTCACGCTCGCCGGAGCCTGGGCGATCGTGACCGGCATCTGGCAGATCCTGATTGCCTTCGAGGTTCGCAATCTGCCCAAGCGGCTGAGCCGCATGCGACCGGCCGTTTAGGCGCTAGTCGAGCGTTCCGATCGTGTAGGCGACTGCGAAGCCGAGGGTCGTGAGCAGGCCGACGGCTTTCCCGCCTTGCTCGAAGGCCTCGGGCATCATCGTGTCGGCAAGCATGGTCAGGATCGCGCCGGCTGCAAATGCGAGCACGAAGGCGACGGTGTCGCCCGACGCGTCGCTGAAGACGGTGTAGCCGAGTGCCGAGGCGAGACCGGCGACCAAGGTGACCCCCACCCAGAGCAGGTAGATCCTCGAGGGTTTCCAGCCCGAGTCCCTGAGCCCGGACGAGGCGGCCGCGGCCTCCGGCAGGTTGGACAGGAAAACCGCGACGATGAAGGCCACGCTGACGCCGCCGCCGTCAACCAGGCCCATGCCGACGACGAACGACTCGGGAATGCCGTCGAGCACGATCCCGAGCACGATCGCGAGTGCGACCCCGCCGGCCTGCCGCCCGACCATGCTCTTCCGCCCTTCGCCGCCCAGGCGGTCGATCAAGGCGTCGCCGGCGAAGAAGGTCAGCGAGCCGGCGAAGAGACCAGTCGCGGCACTGTTCCGGTTCTCGACGGCTGCCGCCGCCTCGGCGAAGAGCTCGAACGCCACAGCGCTGATCAGGACGCCGGCGCCGAAGCCCATCACGAGACCGATCAGCCGACGGCTCAGCGGCAGGTTGAGCACGAGCAGCCCACCGACGAGGAGCGACGAGCTCGCGAACGCGCCCCACAAGAACGCCTCGAGCACGCCAGGTTTCTACTCGTCCGGCCGGACGATGCAGCGAAAGCCGATGTGGCCGGTCGAAGTGTCGATCGTCTCGCCCTGCCGCGCCGCCGGCCGGTAGCGGAGGCAGTAGTTGGGCGCGCAGAGATGTGACCCGCCCTTGATCACCTTGCGCGGAAACCGGTCGCCCGGGAGCAGCTCCGGCGCGCAACACGGCGACTGGGCATGGCTCGACGTGAACGAGCCGGTCGTCCATTCCCAGACGTTCCCGCACATGTCGTACAGCCCATAGCCGTTCGGCGGGAAGCTCCCGACAGGGGAGGTGCCCTCGAACCCGTCGACGTTGAGGTTCTGCCAGGGGAACTCACCTTGCCACGTGTTCGCCGCCGGCTTGCCGTTCGGGAACTGCTCGTCGCCCCAGGCGAAGGAAGCGCCGTCGAGCCCGCCGCGCGCCGCAAACTCCCACTCGGCCTCGGTCGGCAGCTCCTTCCCCGCCCAGGCTGCATACGCCTCGGCGTCCTCGTAGGCAACCTGGACGACGGGATGGTGGTCGCGTCCGTTGATCGTCGTCCCGGGACCGCCCGGCTTCTTCCAGTGGGCGCCGGGAACGTACTCCCACCAGCTGCGGACATCGTTCAACCGCACCGGGCCCGGCGTCTGGCGGAAGACCAGCGATCCCGGCACGAGCAGGTCGGGGTCGGCGTCCGGATAATCGTCTGGATCGAGCGGGCGCTCGGCGACGGTCACGTAACCCGTCTCCCGGACGAACCGCCGGAACTGGGCCGCCGTCACCGGGTGCTCGTCCATCCAGAAATCACCGACCTCGACCTCCTGCACCGGCCTCTCCTCCGGGTAGAAGTCCTCGGAGCCCATCCGGAACGTCCCGCCTCGGATCAGCGTCATCTCATCGAGCTGAGTCAGCGTCACCACTCCATACTCTCGCGTCGCCTTGTAGCACGCTCATCGTCCTGACTGGGTGATCGGCCACCCCATCGGAGATCATGGGCCGATGGCGCCTGCGCCGCGTACCTGGCGACGATTCGGATTCACCGCCGTCGGCCTCGTCTTCGCCGTCGCGACCTTCGCGTACTTCCTGCCGCAGATCGCCGACTACCGCGACGTCTGGGACGTCATCAAGGAGTTGTCGTGGCAGTGGATCCTCGTGCTGGCGGCGGCGACGATCCTCAACGTGCTGACGTTCGCGCCGCCCTGGATGGTGGCTCTTCCCGGTCTGCGCTTCTGGCCGGCGCTCGCGCTCACCCAGATGTCGACCGCGCTCTCGATCGTCCTACCGGCCGGAGCGGCCGTCGGGATCGCGGGGTCCTACGGGGTGCTGAGGAGCTGGGGCTTTCCGAGCCGCCACATCGGCCGCGCCGTCACGCTGGTCAGTCTCTGGAACCAGTTCGCGAACCTCTCCTATCCGATCGTCGCCGTCTTCCTCCTCACCGTCTTGGGCGGCGAGTCGGCACTGCTGGCCACAGCCGCGTTCGTCGGCGTCGCTGTGCTCGGCGTCGCGGTTGCCGCGCTCGCCGCGGTGCTCGCGAGCGACGGGATGGCGACCGACATCGGCGACCTCACCGCGCAGTTCGTCAGCTGGGTACGGGGAAAGTTCGGTCGCGATCCAGTGTTGTGGGGTGGTGGGAGCTTCGAGCGCTTTCGCCAAGATTCACTCCAGCTGCTGAGACGACGCTGGCACGTCCTCACGCTGACGACCTATGCCGGCACGCTTACCGTGTTCCTCGTCCTTCTCGTCTCGCTGCGCGCCCTCGACGTGCCCGGGTCAGAGGTCTCGGTCGTCGAGGCCTTCGCCGCCTGGTCGCTCGCCCGCCTGCTCGGCTCGGTGCCGATCACCCCGGGAGGCATCGGCGTCGTCGAGCTTGGGCTGACCGGTGCCCTGCTCGGATTCGGCGGGAACAACGCCGGCGTGGTCGCCGCCGTGCTGGTCTACCGCTTTCTGACGATGGTGCCGACGCTCGTGCTGGGACTGCTCGCGGCGACGACCCTCCGACGACGGCCGCAAATCACCCGGATCGCATAATGGACACGGGCATCCGAGCCCGGTGCGATACTCGCGGTCCCCCAGGGGTCGAAAGGAGCGCCCGCATGACGCAGTACGACACTCGTGAGCCAGAGGTCTCGGGCTGGGCAGTGGCAGGAGTCACCTTCGCGGCCACGATCCTCTTGCTGGTCGGCATCTTCCAGGCGATCGCCGGACTGGCTGCGATCTTCGACGACGACTTCTTCGTCGTGGGCCAAAACTACGCCTTCGACCTCGACACGACCGCGTGGGGCTGGGTGCACCTGATTCTCGGCATCCTCCTCATCCTCGCCGCGTTGGGTCTCTACGCCGGCCAGACGTGGGCGGTCGTGACCGCGATCTTTCTCGCCGTCCTCAGCGCCATCGCCAACTTCTTCTTCATCCCCTACTACCCGTTCTGGGCGATCCTCGAGATCGCGCTCGCCGTGTGGGTGATCTGGGCGCTGACCCGACCGGGGGTAACAACCGACAGGGCCTGAAGGGTGCGGCTCGATGCCGCGGCCGTTCAGAGGCAAGATCGATTACGAGCCTGATCCGCCGGTCGGCGGCGGTTGAACCTGAGCCGGCGGCGCGACCTTGCTCGGCTCTGGCGCGCGGCGTTCGTCCCTGATCCCCCAGCGGAAGCGGACGCGGATCCAAGCTGTGACCATGAGCGCGACGGAGATGATGAGGCCGATCCACGCCCAGATCGTCTGGAACTCGTTGTCCTTGATCAGCTTCAGGAGCACGAAGACGGCAAGCGCGGTCGAGAGGACTGCGGTCACGATCGCAGCCGGCCAGCCGCGCATCGACAGCCGCGGAAACACGACTGGAAGCAGCTCCCACACGAGGATTACCCCGGCGAGGATCGCCGCATAGGCGCCGAAGTTCGATCCTTCGTACCCCGTCCGCCAGCCGCAGATCCGGGGCTCGTCTCCGCTCGTGACCGCGCAGATGCGCTGCCACGGCGCGGCCATCTCGACGAGAAGGGCCACGCTCAGCAGGAGGATCAGCTTCGATCCGAGCGGACGGTCCCAAAACTTCCGCACGGCCAGATTCTACGCCCGGCGGTGCCCCGTCTAGTGGTGCCGCCGAGCTTCTGGGTCGCGAGCACCAAGCCAGAGTGCGCGCTCCGACGAGGCAAGGCTGGACAGCCTTGGTGAGGAGGAGGGTGGGCTCTGGCGCCGCGTGATCGCGGGCCAGAAGCCGGCATGTATCGCTGGACGGGGCACTAGGTCGCCAATGCGATCCCGACGAGGATCGGCACGAGGATCCAGCAGCCGAGCGTCAGGCCGACGGAGACGAGTACGAAGGTGCGAGTCGAGTCCTTGGGCGGCTTGCCATTCCAGCCGATCGCGCTCCAGAGGACCTGGAGCGGGGCGCGCGTCGCGAGCCGGATGCGGCGCGAAGCGAGCGCCGCGCCGCGGAGGATTATCCAGGACGCGGCGAGCGCGACGAGCATGCCGATGACGCCGATGACCGTGGCCCAGGTTGTGCTCTCGAACAAGCCGGTGATGCGGCCGAGCGAAGCGAAGACCGGAAGCGCCGCGCCGCCGAGGAGGAACGCCGGCAGCGCCAGCTCTCGCGTCTGGAGCGCCTCGACCATCCGCTCGGCATCAAGCCGCGCGCGATGCAGCTCGCGGCGTTCTTCGCTCCCGGGGAGCGCCTGGATCTCACGAAGGCCGTAGAGGTTCCTGAGCCGGGTCGAGAGGTTCCGAACGTGGGACACGACGAGGTAGCGGGCGACTAGCTGGACGCCCCACCGGATCGCGGCCCGGAGCGGGCCCAGGTTCTTGCCGGCGCTCGTTCCGTGGTACCCGTGCCGGGCCAGCGACTCGAGCGCCTCGACCATGTTGCGATGTGCCTGGGGGAACACATCCGGGCGCGCGAGCGGACGCGTCCGCGAGATCTCGTGCATCATCTCCCGCTCGCGCGGGCTCGTCACCTCGATCGCGTCGAGGTACTTCGCGATCTCGTCGTCGTTGCCCGACAGCAGCTTTAGCCGCTCGATCGGGTTGTCGATCTCCTCGAGGAGCTCTTCCTGCTGCCTCTCCGATGCTCCCGTCACGGGTCGTTCGGTGGCCACGGCACCTCCACGATAACGCCTGCTCGTGAGCCTCTACAGAACGCGGACGGGCGGCACGAGCCGCCCGTCTTCACCTTGCTCGAGCTTGGACCTAGGACGCGAGGATCTTGGCCTTCTGCGCCGCGAACTCCTCCTCGGTGAGGACGCCCTGCGCCTTCAGGTCGGCGAG
>CAVVZV010000007.1:0-335788 GCA_963752845.1 uncultured Actinomycetes bacterium
GACGGAGCGGACCGCCTCGAGCATGCGCGTCACACCGATGCCGGTGAACTCGGCCGTGAGCACCGGCTGGTTCCACGAGGTCGGGACGAAGCTCTGGGCGGCGAGGTTGTAGACCTCGTGCGGCTCCGCCGTGCGGAGCGCCGACACGAGCGAGGGGGGATCGAGCAGGTCGCCCTGAACGAGCGTGAGGCGGTCGACGAAGTGTGCGATGCGCTCGACGTTCTCGGTCGACGCGCGGCGCGTCATCCCGAACACCTCGTAGCCCTTGTCGAGGAGGAGCTCCGCGAGGTAGGAGCCGTCCTGGCCCGTGATTCCTGTGATTAGCGCTCTGCGGCTCGCCACCGGAGGCACCCTACCGAGCCCCGGCGGCAGCTGGGCCGGAGCTCCTCGACGTCGGCGTCGACGAGCATCTTCACGAGGTCCTCGAAGCGCACCTCGGGCTCCCACCCGAGCCGCTCGCGATCTTCGACGGGTCGCCAACGAGCGCGGGCGGATCGCTCGCGCCGCGTGCAGCGCCTCGTCGAAGCGGACGTGGTCGCGCCAGTCGAGGCCGACGTGCTCGAAGGCGGCGGCGACGAACTCCTCGGCGGTGTGCGCCTCGCCCGTCGCGACGACGTAGTCGTCCGGCTCGTCGGCCTGAAGCATCAGCCACATCGCCCGCACGTAGTCGCCGGCGAAGCCCCAGTCCCTCTGGGCCGAGAGGTCGCCAGCCTCAGCTCCTGCTCGAGCCCGAGGCTGATTGCCGCCGCACCGCGGCTCACCTTCCGGGTGAGGAAGTGCTCGGGCCGCCGCGGGGACTCGTGGTTGAAGAGGATCGCCGACGACGCGTGCAGGCCGTAATGGCGGCGGAACGCGCCGGTCAGGAAGTGGGCGAACGCCTTGCCGGCGCCGTACGGGTGATCGGCGAGATCGGCGTCTCCTCGGACTGCGGCACCTCCGCCGGCGCGCCGAAGATCTCGGCCGAAGCTGCATTCAGAAACCGTCCCTCGGGGTGCTCACGGCGGAGCCCTTCGAGGAGCGCGGCCGCGGAGGCGGCGGCGAAGGCGGAGGTGCCGACAGGGTCCTCCCAGGAGGCGGGGACGAACGATGGCGAGGCAAGGTGGTAGGTCTCGTCGGGCCCGAGCTCCCGGATCGCCGCTGCGACGGCATCTGGGTCGGTCAGACTCGAGCTGGATGACTCGATCCTGTCCTGCTTACGCTCGGCAGAACCAAGGGTGGTGCCAAAGAGCTCGTAGCCGCGCCCGAGCAGCAGCTCAGCGAGGTAGGACCCGTCCTGCCCGCCGATTCCGGTCACGAGCGCGCGCCGCGCCATCGAGCGGACCTTAGATCAGTCGAACTCTGACCTTGATGTATTCGTAACGATTCCGCACTCGATTCGTAACGACTTCGTCGTCGGGTCAAGTAAGAGTCCGCAATGCCTTCGAGGTCGACTATACGAATCGCCACGACCAGCGTCCGTGGGGGTGGTCTCGCGTTTCAGGCTGGCGGTTGTCTTGCTTCTTGTCCTCCTGGCCGGCTTGGTTGGAACACTTCGCGATGCCGAGTCTGGCAACGTTACGTTTCCGGGCCGCCGGAACGGGGAGATCGTTTTCTCAAGTGTGCGTTCCGCGACCGGACCTCGAACTGCTTCTTTGACCTCTACCTGATGCGACCGGATGGGACGAAGCTGCGGCGGAACACGAGCGGGCGCGCGTTCGAGCGATACCCGGCGCTGGTCGCCTGACGGCAGATGGATCGCGTTCATCAGCAATCGTTCGCGGCCTGACAATGAGGGCGCGTACGAGATCTACGTCATGCACCCGAACGGCACTGGGTTCCGCCGCGTGACGCGAGACCGCTGGGTTGACGATCAGCTCGCCTGGTCTCCGGACGGCAAGCGCTTCGTCTTCTCAAGCAGTCGCGCGTCCGGAACATTCGGACTCTCGGTCATCAACGTCAACGGCACCGGTTACCGCCGTCTGACCCGTAACCTCGAGGGACTACCAGCCTGGTCGCCTGACGGCACGACGATTGCCTACCGAGCGCTCCAACCACACCGCTGGGGTATCCGGCATCGATGAGATCTGGCTGATGAACCCGGACTGGCAGCAATCGGCGCCAGTTGACGTTCCCACCGCAACATCCCGAAGTCTCCGCTTGGAACGGGCATGACTCGATGGCCGACTGGTCACCCTCCGGCGACGAGCTCGCGTTCGTGCGACGGTATCGAGGTCGGACCGACATCTACGCGATCCGCCCCGATGGAAGCGGCCTCCGGCGGCTCACAAGACAGGAGGGGGGCACACACTTGGCCCGCGTCGGTCTCCGGACGGGAAGCGCATCGTTTTCGTCAGCATGCGCCGTCGGAAGGCGGCCATTTACACGATGAATGCGGCATGGCACGAAAAGAGAAGCGGCTTACCACCGGGGGCATCGACTACGCGTACCCGGACTGGCAGCCTCTCCGATAGGCCACCGGCAGGTACGGGGTGTGTTACCCCCCGATCGCCAGCAGCGAGGGCAGGCGCTGAGTGCTGTCGCGGTGCCAGTGCTCGCCGTTGCGGTGGTTCGTTTCAAAACGCCGATTCACATGGATGAGCCGCCGAGCGACCTGCTGCCACCGGGGCTATCGCGTCGCATACCAGTCATCCGTCCATCGCTGCCTGAGCAACCTCTACCGACGGTAGACCTCGCGGCGGTGAGCGATTCGCACGATCAGCACGAGGTGCTCATCGTCCTCGACGGCGTACACGATCCGGTAGTCGCCGACGCGGATTCGATAGTCGTCCCGCCCGGCGAGCTTCGCAGTTCCTGGAGGTCTGGATCATTCGCCAGGCCATCGATCGCCGCGGCAGATACGGCCGCGGAGAGGGTTGTGCAGACGCCGAAACGTGCGTGCTGCCTCGGGGTGCAGGCGAATTTCGTACGTGTGCTCGGATGGTGGCCCTACGTGTGGACCTCAGACCACGGTAGGGCGGTGTCGCGCTCGTCTCGTGCCTGTAGGGCCGCGAGGCTGTCCTCGAGATAGTCAAGACGCTCGATGAGCTCCGCATATCGCTCGGGGTCGAGGAGGACGCCGGCGAGCCGGCCTCGCTTGGTGACGTACAGCGCCTCCTCGCTCTGGCGGAGGGCGTCGAGCTCGCGGCCGAGCTTCGCGCGGAGGTCATCAGCAGTGACGATGCGGGCCATGGTTGCTCCCTGAAGTTTAAACCGTACGGTTTGACGTTACGGATAATCGTAGCGTAGGTCGAGCGCGAACACCGGCGCTAGTCTTCTGCGTCAGCGGAGGGCTATGAAAAAGCGACTGGAAAGAATCTGCAACGCCGAACCGGCGGCGATGAGGGGGAATCCAATCCATGCCTCCCGGCGGCGGAAGCCGTACAGGGCCTCGCCCTAGGTTCGCTGCCTCAGACGAAGGTCGCGGTAGGCGAGCACGAGGGCCCGCGAGCGTCAGCGCGAGGCCGGTGATTGAAAGAGCCTGCGAACCGGTCAAGGCTCAACCGCCACCTGAGCTCGCGCGAGACGCTAGTACGCGCCGCGCGCCGCCAGCACGGCCGGCACCGTCCGGAACAGGATCGAGATGTCGAGCCAGATCGACCAGTTCTCCAGGTAGTAGAAGTCGAGCCGGACGAGGTCGTCGAAGCTGAGGTCGGAGCGGCCGGCGATCTGCCACAGGCCGGTCATGCCGGGCAGGACGAGGTAGCGCTTGCGGTGCCAGGGCTCGAGCAGGCGGTAGTCGCGCAGCGGCAGCGGCCGCGGGCCGACGAGGCTCATCTCGCCGCGGAGGACGTTCAGGACCTGCGGCACCTCGTCGAGCGAGAAGCGGCGGAGGAACGCGGCCGACCGGCGTCACGCGCGGGTCGTCGCGGAGCTTGAAGAGCGCGCCTTCGGCCTCGTTCGCCGCCTCGAGCCGCTGTTGGTGCTCCGGGGCGTCGGCGTACATCGTCCGGAACTTGATCATCCCGAACTCGCGCTCGTTCAGGCCCACCCGCCGGTCGCGGAAGAGGACGGGCCCGCGCGAGCCGAGCTTGATCGCGATCGCGATCGCGATCCAGAACGGCAGGCCCAGGACGACGATCAGGACGCTGGCGACGAGGTCAAACGAGCGCTTGACGACCCAGTCGGTGCCGACGAACGCGGGCGGACGGAGCTCGAACAGCGGGACGCCCTGGCCGGGGACGTAGTCGGCGCGCTGGGTCAGCAGCTCGGCCGTCGTCGGCGCCACCCGCACGCGCACGCCACGGCGGTGCGCCAGGTCGACGAGCTCGATCAGCGCCTTGTCGTCGAAATCGGTCTCGGCGACGATCAGCTCGTCCAGCTCCCGCTCGGCGAAGATCTGTGGCAGATCGTCGACCCGGCCGAGGAACGGGAGCGGCAGCCGGTCGGACGATGGGCCCACAGCGCCGACGAAGTCATAGGCGATCCCCCCGCGACCCTGGCCGAGGACGTGCTGGAGATACTGGATCCGGTCGCGGTCGCCGACGAGCACGGCGCGGCGGCGGACGCCGACGAGCCGCATGCAGGTCGGCCGTGATCACGTCGTAGCTCGCCCGGAGCAGTCCGATGAAGGCGATCGACAGCACGACCGCGGTCGGCGCCAGCCCGTAGGTCCCGAACTCGCGATTCGTCCCGATTCCGAACGCGAGCGCGACGATGCCGACGAGGATCAGCGAGCCCACGATCCGGCCGCCGCCGCCGCGACGCTCCCGCTCTGCGTAGAGGCCGGCGCGCCAGAAGACGAGCACCATCACGAGGCCGAGGAACGGCAGCCAGTCGATCTCGACCCGCCAGATCGCACCCCAAAGGACATCCTCGCCGTACAGCACCGCACGCAGCACGAGGGCCGCGTAGAGGCCCAGAGTCAGCCCACAGAGGTCGAGCAGGATCAACGAGACGATGCTCGCCGTGCGACGAAGGAGCGTCGTGACCGAGCTGCCGAAGACCTGCGGCCGCCCGGCTCTGATGTCGCCGAGCGCCGGGGGCGTCGCCGCCGCCCGGGACGGCTCAGCCGGCGGCGCTTCCTTCGTAGCCACCACAAGATGGTACTTCCGGCGCCCGCCGGACGCGGACGCCGGAAGCGGCGCGTTCTATCGCTTGACCGTCTGGAAGGCGCGGTAAGCGGGCTTGCGCTTGCCGTTGACCGTGACGACGCCGGACTGCCAGCCTTCGATGCGGCGCTCGTCGCGGATCAGGAACCAGACGAACATGTCGATCCGGCGCGTCTTCTTGGCCTGCGCGATCGCCTGGTGGACGTACTTCGCCTGCGTCGCGTACGAGACGCCGAAGAGCCGGTCGGGCGGCTGGGTCTGGTAGCCGTACTCGGTCACCCACAGCCGCTTGCTCCGCCCGTACAGGCGGTTGAGCTGGCTGATCAGCACGCTGATGTTGGCGAGCGTGACCGACTTCTTCGAGGTCGGCATCGTCGTCGGCTTCTCCGTCTTGGCGCCGTAGTACGGGTGATGCGCGTAGGCGTCGAACTGCTTGAGCCCGGCGCGCCGCAACCAGGTCAGGAAGACGAGCGGGGACGTCGACGGGCGTGAGCTCGCGGGCGCATCGTTCCCGCGCGGCCCCGTAACGCCGCACGCCACCTTCTCGTTGGCCAATCCCGTCGAATGGACCCCGGCCCAGATCGCCGAGCAGATCTTGGCGTAGTCGAAGGCGCTCTGCGGACGCCACGCCCCGCCCACCTTCTTCCACTGCGGCTTCAGGAACACCGGGTTGTTCGGCTCGTTCCAGGCCAGCCAGTGGCGAACGGCCGGCAGGCTCCGCGCGGCCTCGTTCTCGCCCACTTCGAGCTCGTACGTCCCGCTGTAGCGGGTCGCGGCGGCAAAGGCGAAGAGCCGCAGATCGGTGATCCGCCGCGGCAGCCGGTTCTTGGCCGGCCCGGCCCAGCGCGGCGTCCCGTAGATCGCCATGACGACGCGCATCTTCTTCTTCGCGGCCGCCGTGACCACGTTGTCGACCGCCGTCCAGTTGTAGGCGCGACTCGTCCGGGTCGGCCGGCGCTCCGGGGCGTCGCCTGGCGACGCTCGACCAGTCGAGCGTGATCCGCACGACGCCCGCACGCAGGTTCTTCAGCTGGTTGAAGGCCCAGTCGGTGCGGCCGTAGACCTGCTCGTCGTCGTAGAAACCGACGAGCATGGGACTTGCAGTCGTCTGCTTCGACGCTGAATTGGCTGTGGAGCTCGCCGAGACCGCAACTCCCGCGGCGGCGAGCGATAACACGAGAAAGAGCGTGACGCGTTTAAACACTCACAGGCTCCCTTCCGAGACTCGGCAGCATCCGCCGGAGCCCCTCTTCGAGTTCGATTTCAGGCTTCCAGCCCAGGATCTCCTTCGCCAGAGTAATGTCCGGCTGCCGCGTTTGCGGGTCATCGATGGGCAGCGCTTCAAAGACGATCTCGCTGTTTGAGCCTGTTACGCGGATCACGGTTTCCGCCAGCTCGAGAATCGTGAACTCCTTCGGGTTCCCGAGGTTGATCGGCATGTGCTCCTTGCTCATCGCGAGGAGATACAGCCCCTTGATCATGTCGTCGACGTAGCAGAAGCTCCGCGTCTGCGAGCCGTCGCCGAAGACGGTCAGCGGCTTGTCCTCGAGCGCCTGGCGCACGAAAGTCGGGATCGCCCGGCCGTCGTTGCGCCTCATTCGAGGTCCGTACGAGTTGAAGATCCGACCGATGGCGGTGTCCACGCCCTGCTGGCGGTGGTAGGCCATCGTCATCGCCTCCGAGTAGCGCTTGGCCTCGTCGTAGACGCCGCGCGGGCCGACCGGGTTGACGTTGCCCCAGTAGCTCTCCGGCTGCGGGTGGACCAGCGGGTCGCCGTACACCTCGCTCGTCGAGGCGAGGACGAACCGGGCGCGCTTCCACTTCGCGAGCCCGAGCGCGTGGTGTGTGCCGTACGACCCGATCTTGAGCGTCAACAGCGGAAGCCGCAGGTAGTCGATCGGGCTCGGGATCGCCGCGAGGTGGAAGACGAGATCGACCTGCTCCTCGATCGAGATCGGCTCCATCACGTCGTGGTTGACGAAGAGGAAGTCGTCGCCGCGGATGTGGTCGATGTTCTCGAGCGACGCGGTCTCCAGGTTGTCCATGCAGATGACCCGGTGGCCGTTCGCGAGCAGCAGCTCACACAGGTGGGAGCCGAGAAAACCGGCTCCCCCGGTGACGACCGAAGTTGTCACAGCGGCGAGGATACCCGCGCTTCCGGCGCGCAAAACCGATGCTTACGAAGCTTTAACGAAAAAAAGCGCTGCTAGCGGAGGTCTTTGTTCGATTCCATGTCGAACCACATCGCGAAAAGGGTGAACTGGGACCCGGAAATCAGGAGCAGCGCGACCAGGACAATCGTCGGCGTCGTCAGCTCGTTGCCCATGAGACGAAGGATCGTCTCGACCGCGCCGAGCACGAGGCCGGCGACGGTGAGCAGGATCCCGAAGACGTAGAAGAAGACGAGCGGGTGGAAGTCCCGGATCACGTACTTCTCCCGCAGCCGCCAGAAGAATCCCTTCAGGAGCAGCCAGGCAATCGAGGGGATGACGCGCCACAGCCTGATCCCGGAGCGCTCGCCGTGGCCGTAGATCGGGCGGGACGGGATGTCGCGCACCCGAGCGTTCCAGACGTTGAGATGGACGAGCATGTCGTTCGGGAAGCCGTAGCGGCGGTAGATGCGGTCGAGGTCGAGGCGCTCGAGCTGCTCCCGCGAGATCGCCGTGTAGCCGGACTGCGAGTCGGCCACGTGCCAGTAGCCGCTCGCGATCTTGGTCAGCATCGAGAGGACGGCGTTGCCGAGGTAGCGGTGGCGCGGCATCAGCTCCCACGCCTGGCCCGTGAAGAGCCGGTTGGCCTTGGCGTACTCGACCTCCCCGCGCGCGACGGCGCCCGCGATCGTCTCCAGGTCGGCGGGATCCATCTGCCCGTCTGCGGCCATCACGCAGGTGACGTCGATCCCCTCGGCGAGCGCGCGCCGGTAGCCGCTGACGATCGCCGCGCCGACGCCTTCGTTTCGGTCGTGCACGATCACCTCGACCCGGGGGTCGCCGACCTCCTGCGCCCGCGCCGCCGTGCCGTCCTGCGAGTGGTCGTCGACCACGTAGATGCGGTCGACGAACTCGGGGATCGCGGCGAGCGTCTCCGCGATCAAACCCTCCTCGTCGTAGGCCGGGACGACGACCGCGACCCGCTTCCCCTCCAGCATCCGCTAGGCGAACCGGCGCCGGACAGGCTCCCAGAAGATCGCGGCGAGGATGCCGAGGATCAGTCCGATCAGGCCGCCGACGAGGACGGAGCGGCCGACGCTGCGAGCGGTCGTCTTCCTCGCCGCGGCGCGCTCGACGATGCTCGGCCGCTCGACGTTCTCGGCCAGCGAGAGCGCCTGCTTCGCCTCGAGCAGGTCCTGGGTCACGAGCCCGCGGCGCTCGACGAGCGAGCCGATCGTCGAATTGAGGGTCGTGACGCCGATCAGACGGTCGGTCGCGCTCAGGTTCCGGCTGGTCAGGAGATCGTTCAGCTCCGACTGCGCGAGGTCGAGCCGGCGCTGGCTCTCGGCCAGCTCGCGCTCGTCGGAGTCGATGCGCTCCTGGATCGCCTCGATCTTGTCCTCGACGTAGGGGGAGACGTCCTCGACGACGATCCCGGCGAGCGCGTTCGCGGCGCGCGCCGTCGCCCGTGCGTTCGCGCCCGTGACGGCGATCTCGATCAGCGGCGTCTGGCCGGCCGCCAGGCGCCGGCCCGCCGGCAATCCGGCCTGCCTCGACGTCACGTTCGCCCGGAGCCTGCCGATCCGCATCCCGCTCACCTCGCTCGCGCGCTGGAGCGCGGCCTCGGAGTGGACGATCTCGTTGACGGTGCTGGGGTTCGTCGCCAGGCCGGGAACGGGCGTGGCGCCGTTGGGGGTGAACGGCTGGCCGAGATAGAGGGTCGACTCGGCGCGGTAGACGTCGCCGCCGCTGAGCGCGAGCGCGTAGCCGCCCAGCACGCCGGCAAGTAGCCCGAGCGCAGGCAGCCACCAGCGCTTGAGCACGGCGTTCCAGTACCGCCGGAAGTCGACCTCCTGCTCGGCGTCGAGGTCGAGCTCGTCGGTCTCGCGTGGACGCTCCGTCACCGTCATCCGGCGGCGACTTTAGCTTGCAGGTCGGCGTAGAGCCGCTCGTGAGCCTCCGCGATTGCAGGCCACGAAAGCGCCGCCCGCGCCCACTCGGTTCCGTGAAAGGCCTCTGAGAGCGCCGCTTTGTTGGTCAGGAGCCGGGTGCACGCCTCGGCCAGCGCGATGGGATCGTCGGGCGGCACGACGAGGCCCGCGCCGTACTCCCTCACCGTCTCGCCGAGGATCTCCGTCACTACGACGGGCCGCCCGTGACCCAGCGCGGTGGCCAGCGTCCCGGACGCAAACTCGCCGCCGCGATGGGGGAAGACGACGATCGTCGTCTCGCGCATGAGCGTCTCGACCTCCTCGTCGGGGAGGTAGCCCAGCCGCCAGTCGATCCGCTCGGCGACGCCGAGCTCCTGTGCCAGCCGCTGGATGGGCTTGACCGAGTCGAGCGGGTCGCCGGCGACGATCAGCCGCGCATCGGGAATGTCGGGCAGAGCGCGAACGAGCACGTCCAGGCCCTTGTAGCGCCGAATCAGACCGAAGAAGAGAAGCGTGCGGCCGCGCGGCGGCTCGATCGCCTCGGCAGGCGGCGCGTTGAACGTCCCATGCGGGATGCGGACGACCTGCTCGGGCGGAACGCCGAACGCCACGAGCTGCTCCGCGCCCTTTCGCGTGTGTACCACCACCCGGTCGAAGGCTGTATAGAGGCGGCGGCGCTGCTCGGCATCCACTTCTCCCTCGTGCGGGAGCACGTTGTGCGCGGTTAGCACGACGGGCCGGTCGCGCCGCAGCCGCTGCACCCAGCGCAGGTCGAACCGCGGGCGAGGAAGCCACTGGACGTGGACGACATCCGGCCGGAAGGCGGCGACGCCGCGCTGGAGCCGAAGGACGCTCGGCGGGTACTCGACGCCCTTGAGGACAAGGCGCAGCGGCGAGCGGGGCGAGCGGCGCAGCAGCTTTCCCGAGAGCGGCAGGAAGAGCTCGCGCCGCTGGTAGCCGTCCGGCTCCGGCGCGCCGCCGAACGCGAACGGGGAGGTGAGCAGCTCGACCTCGTGGCCGCGCGCGGCCAGCGCCGAGGCGAGGTGGTGGTCGTAGGCCGGCGAGTAGCTGGGCGGATCGAGCAGCGCGATGCGCACCGGTGACTGTGACAATACGCCGCGCTCCGTGGACGTCCTCTACTTCCACCAGTACTTCGCCACCCGGCGGCGATCGACCGCGACCCGCTCGTACGAGCTCGCGCGGCGGCTCGTCGACCGTGGGCACCGGGTGACGATCGTCAGCCGCGACACGCGCATGCTCGAGTCGGGCCGCGAGAGCCCGCCGCGGGGGCGCGTCGTCGCCCGCGAGCAGGTCGACGGGATCGACGTCCTGTTCCTGAACGTGCCCTATGCGAACCGGTACTCGGCGCCCGTCCGGATGGCCTCGTTCACGGCCTTCACCATCGCCGCGAGCGTCGCCGGAGCGCTGCAGCGGCGCCCGGACGTCGTCTTCGCCTCGTCGACGCCGCTGACGATCGGGATCGCCGGCCTGCTCACCGCCCGCGCGAAGCGGGTGCCGTTCGTCTTCGAGATCCGCGACCTCTGGCCGGCGGTGCCGGTCGCGCTCGGCGCGCTCAAGAGCGGGGCGGCGATCGGATCGGCGGAGTGGCTCGAGCGGCGCCTCTACGACGGCGCCGAGCGGATCGTCGTCCTCAGCGAGGGCTCGCGCGAGGAGCTGAAGCGGCGCGGCATTCCCGACGAGAAGCTCGTCTTCATCCCCAACGCCGCCGATCTGGACGTCTTCAGGCCCGACGTGGTCGACGAGGGCTTTCGGGCGCGGCACGGGCTCGAGGATCGGTTCGTCGCCCTCTACGCCGGGGCGATGGGACCGGCGAACGGGCTCGACCAGCTCGTCGGCGCGGCCGAGGCGCTGCGCCGCTGGGGCGACACGCGGGTGACGATCGTCGCGCTCGGCGACGGCGGCGAGCGGCCGGGCCTCGAGGAGCGGGCCCGGGAGCTCGGCCTCGACAACCTGCTCTTCCTGCCGCCGGTGTCGAAGGAGGAGCTGGCCGGGATCGTCGGCGCCGCCGACGTGACGCTGACGATCTTCGCCCCGCACCCGATCCTGGAGACGAACTCGCCGAACAAGTTCTTCGACTCGCTCGCGGCGGGCAAGCCGGTCGTCGTCAACCTCGGCGGCTGGCTGCGCGGCCTGGTCGAGGACAACGACGCCGGCGTCTGGGTCCCGGGCGGGAACGCCGAGGCGCTGGCCGGCGCGCTGAGCGCGCTCGCCGCGAACCCGGAGCGCGTCGAGCTGATGGGCCGGAACGCCCGGGCGCTCGCGGAGCGCGAGTTCGGGCGCGACGAGATGGCCGACCGGCTGGCGCGGACGCTCGAGGAGGCCGTCGGGTGAGGCGCGCGGTCGTCTTCGGGCTCCTCCACGCCGGGCTCGCCGTCGCCCGCAGCCTCGGCCGGGACGGCGTTCCGGTGACCGGCATCTCGTGGAATCCGCACGAGTTCGGGCTCAAGTCCCGCTACCTCGACCGGCGGCACGTCGTGCCGTTCGGCGACGGCGCAGGCAGTGCTCGCGGCGCTGCGCGAGGAGGCGCGCGGCGAGCGCGTCGTCTTCTTCCCGGAGCGCGACGAGAACGTCGAGTTCGCGCTCGACCACTGGGACGAGGTGCGTGCGGTCGCCGAGCTGCCGCTCCCCGACGACGCGGAGGCGGTGCGGCGGCTGCGGCGCAAGGACGTGCTGCCGCTGGTCGCCGCCGAGGCAGGCGTTTCGTCGCCGCGGACGGTGCTCGCCGACAGCGACGAGGCCGTTCGCGACGCCGGCCTGCGGCCGCCGCTCGTCGTCAAGGCGGTCGAGGGGCAGGCGTACGCGCTCGCCTTCGGGCACAAGGCCGTCGTGGCGCCGGACGTCGACGCGGCGCTGGCCGCGGTCCGCGAGGCGCGCGAGCGCGGCTTCCACATGATCGTCCAGGAGATCGTCCCGGACTCGCACGAGCGCGTGTACTCGCTGCTCACCTACATCGGGCGCTCGGGCGAGCCGATCGTCACGCTCGTCGGGCGCAAGGTCAGGCAGGGGCCGCTTCGCTTCGGGACGAGCGCCGTGTTCGAGGTCGACTACGAGCCGCGCGTGCTCGAGCTCGGGCTGCGGCTGCTCAAGACGGTCGGCTACACGGGGATCGCCCACGTCGAGTTCGCGCAGGACCCGCGCGACGGCGAGTTCCAGCTCCTGGAGGTGAACACGAGGCTGCCCGTCTGGGCCGCACTCGCCGCGAACCGGCACCTCGATCTGCCCCGCATCGCC
The DNA here is from genome assembly GCA_963752845.1 of uncultured Actinomycetes bacterium. Lineage (GTDB taxonomy): Bacteria > Actinomycetota > Thermoleophilia > Gaiellales > Gaiellaceae > JACDAN01. The sequence continues at coordinate 12,361 of CAVVZV010000007.1, forward strand.
TACGACGATCTCACCGGGAAGGAGGTCGCGCCGCTGCCGACCTTCCGCGAGGACCTGACCTGGATCTACCTCGCCAAGGACGTCTGGGTCTCGATGCAGATGGCGCGCCGCCGCGAGCTGCGGTGCGCGGGAGTTCGCGTCCCAGTACCTGCGCGGGCGCAAGGCGCGCGCGGTGTTCGCGCGAGACGATCCCTGGCCTGCGGTCGCCTCTCTCGGCTACCTCCGGTCGCGAACGCCATGATTCCGGAGTGCTGAGACGCGCGGTCGACGTGGTCGGGGCGACGATCCTGACCGTGGTGCTGTCGCCGGTGCTCGCCGGGCTGGCCGCGGCGATCCGCTTGACGATGGGCTCGCCGGTCCTCTTCCGCCAGCTTCGGCCCGGCTACAAGGGGCGGCCGTTCGAGGTGCTCAAGTTCCGGACGATGACGGACGAGGCTGACCTTCCGCGACGAGGAACGCCTCACGCGCCTGGGCGTCTTCATGCGCCAGCTCTCCCTCGACGAGCTCCCGCAGCTCTGGAACATCCTCCGCGGCGACATGAGCTTCATCGGCCCGAGGCCGCTGCTGATGGAGTTCCTGAAGTGGTACTCGCCCGAGCAGATGCGCCGGCACGACGTCAAGCCGGGAGTGACCGGGTGGGCGCAGGTTCAGGGCCGCCACGCGATCCTCTTCTCCAAGCGGCTGGAGCTGGACGTCTGGTACGTGGACAACCGCAGCCTTGGCCTCGATCTGAAGATCCTCGGGCTCACGCTCCTGAAGGTGCTGACGATGCGCGGCGCGCAGCCGGCGCAGGCCGATGCCGAGGTCGACGACGTCGGCCTCCACGACGCAGTGCGGCGGGAGCGCGGGCTCTCGTGACGGCGGTGGCGACGCGGTGGGAGGTCGGCGGCGAGTTCCACCTGCCGGTCGACCCGCCCGGGCCGTACCACCGCTGGCCCGAAGGAGCCGTCTGGTTCGCGCTCGGCCGCCACGCGCTCGAGGCGCTGCTGCGGCGGCTGCGCCCGCCCAAGCTCTGGCTGCCGGACTACTTCTGCGACGAGGTGGCCCGGAGCTGGGCGGAGGTGACGGAGCTCGAGCGCTACGAGGACGATCCTCGATGGGACGAGCCGCGCTGGGAGTCGCTCCGACCCGGCCGGCGCGACGCGGTGGTCGCCGTCAACTACTTCGGCGTGCGTTCGGGCGAGCACGTGGCGCGCGTGGCGGGAGCGGACCGAGTGCGTCCTCGTCGAGGATCACGCCCACGACCCGGCGTCGGAGTGGGCGACGGGGTCGCAGGCCGACTACGCGTTCACCTCGCTGCGCAAGACCCTGCCTGTTCCGGACGGGGCGATTCTGTGGTCGCCGCGCGGGCTGCCCCTTCCGGATCAGCCGGCGGGCAGCGCCGACGGCAGCGAGCTGAAGCTTGCAGCGATGCTGCTCAAGGGCGAGTACCTGGCCGGCGGTGACGACAAGCTCAAGGAGCGGTTCCGTCGGCTCCAGGTCGGACGGCGAGGAGCGCCTGGCGCAGTCGGCCGTCGCTGGGGCATCGGCGACGACGCGCGAGTCGCTCGTCCGGGGCGTGCCGCTCCCCTGGCGGGCGAGGCGGTCGGAGAACACGGCCCGGCTGCTGGCCGCTCTGCACGACTGGGACGGCGCCGAGCCCCTGTTCGGCGAGTGGCCGGCGGATGTGGCGCCGCTGGGCGCCGTCTTCGTGTTCGAGTCCGGCGGCGAGCGCGATCGGGCTCGGAACGAGCTGCGCGAGGCCGGCGTCTACTGCCCGGTGCACTGGGCCGACGCGGCGGCGTCGGGCTCCGACCGGGTGCGGGAGCTCGCCGAGCGGATCCTCACGATCCCGACCGACTGGCGCTACTCCGCCGCCGACATGGCGCGGATCGCCTCGCTCGTGCTGTCCGGTTGACGGTCGGGCTCGAGGAGCGACGCTCGGCGCCGGCGACTCGCGCTGGGACGAGCTCGTCGACGCTTCGCCGACCCCGGACGTCTACTACCGGCCGGGGTACTGCGCGGCGTACGAGGCGGCCGGGCACGGGCGGCTGGTGGCAGTCGAGACCGCGGGCGCGCTCTTCCCGCTGCTCCTCCGGCCGCTGCCGTTCGGCGAGGACGGCGTCGACGCGGCGACGCCGTACGGCTACGGCGGCGTCTTAACAGGGTCGGACCCCGTTAAGACGACCGATCTGCACCAACTTCGTGACTGGTGTGTGACGAACGGAGTCGTGAGCTGCCTGCTGCGGCTACACCCCCTCCTGGGGGGCTCGGAACAGCTGTCCCAAAGCGACGAGGCCGAGATGGAGGTCCGCGAGTACGGGCCGACGACCGCGATCGACCCGCGCCGGATCGACGAGGCCACGGGTCGGCTCAGAGGGATGTCGAAAGGACGTAAGGCGGACCTGACAATCGCGCGCCGAGAGCTGGAGCTCGGCTGGGCGACCGACGAGGAAGCGCTCGAGCGCTTCCGCGCGATCTACGACGGCACGATGCGGCGCCTCGGAGCGGACGAGTTCTACCTCTTCCCGCCTGCGTACTACCGCGCGCTCGCCGAGGGGCTCGGCGAGCGCCTCGGCGTCGCTCTCGCCCTCCGCGGAGACGAGCCTGTCGGCGGTGCGCTGTTCCTCGCCGACCGACGCTTCGCCCACTACCACCTGAGCGGCACGACCGACGCCGGCCGCGAGCTGAAGGCCGGGACACTGCTCGTCCACGCCGGCGCCGAGTGGGCGCGGGAGCGAGGCTGCGAGCTGCTCCACCTGGGCGGCGGGAACTCCGGCAGCCGACCCGCTCTACGCCTTCAAGAAGAGCTTCGGCGGCGAGACCTTCACGTACTCGTTCGCGACGCTCGTCGCCGACCGCCAGCGCTACGACGCGCTCGTCGCGCGGCGCTCCGAGGAGCCCGAGCCGCCGAGGCCGGGCTTCTTCCCGGCGTACCGCGCGTAGAGCTCGACCGTGCGGCGCGTGACCGCGTCCCAGGAGAAGTGCTCGGCCGCGCGCCGGCGGCCCGCCTCGCCCATCCGCCGTCGCAGCTCGCGGTCGCCGAGCAGCCGCTCGATCGCACCCCGCAGCGCAGGGACATCGCCGGGCGGCACCTGGATGCCCGTCTCACCGTCCACGACCAGGTCGAGCAGCCCACCGACGGCGCTCGCCACCACCGGGCGACCGTGCGCCATCGCCTCCAGGCAGGCGACGCCGAAGCCCTCGCGGTGGGATGGGCAGACGATCACCGCCGCACGCCCGTAGAGACGCGCCAGCTCCTCGGGCGGCACGAACCCGCGCGCCTGCGGCACCCGGTCGCGGAGCGGGCCGTCGCCGGCGACGCACGAGGTTCATCCCCCGCGTCGCCTCGACCAGCTCGAGCACGCCCTTCTCCGGCGACAGCCGCCCGGCGTAGAGCACCTCGGGTGGGTCGGCCTCCTCCCCGACCTCGGCCGGGAGCTCGACGCCGCTCGGGATCACCGCGAGCTCGCGGGCACCGAGCATCCGGGCCTCCTCCGCCAGTGCGTGCGACGGGCAGATGACGGCGCGAGCCCGCCGGACCACCCGGCGCGCGAGGCGAGGTACGTGGCGCGCGACCTCGACGTCCGAGCCCCAGAGCTGTACGACGAAGGGCTTGCCGGTCGCGAGCGCCACGCCCCCCGACGGCAGCCAGTGCGCGTGGATGAGATCGGCCTCCCGAGCCGCCCGCCGCGCTGCCCGCGCGAAGTTCACGAGGAACGCGGGTACCAGCGCCGAGCGCCACGGCTGCCGCCGGAGGTTGCCCATCACGCCGGCGCCGTACGCGATCCCGAAGTGGCGAAAGTCCGCCGGCGAGACCACGTCCACGTCGACCCCCGCCGCCCGCACGTGCTCGACCGCGTCGGCCACGAACCGCCCCGCCGTGTCATCCGCGTGCCGCGGATACGACGTCGTCAGGACGACGATTCTCAATCGGGCACGAGCCGCCGCCCGAAGACGACCGGGAGCGCCAGCGCGAGCATCGTCAGCGCGTAGAAGTAGGACTGCTGCATCGTCAGGTAGAAGGCGTTCGCGGCCATCACCCCGACGATCGCCGCGGTCAGGCCCCAGGCGAGCGGGCGCACGCGCGCCGCCAGCGGATCGCGCATCGCCGCCAGGGCTCGGCCGAGCCGGTGTCCGGCCTGCAGCCGGCGGAAGACCCAGAAGAGGAAGAGCCCGAAGAGCGCGGCGCCGACGATCCCGGTCTCGATCACGAGCGCCGCGTAGAACGAGTGCGGGCCCCAGTTCGTGAGCCCGGTGACCGCCTCGTAGTAGACGGAGAACGTGTTCAGGCCGAGCCCGAAGAGGGCGTGGCCGTCGAGCGCGGGCCCGATCAGCTCGTAGACGTCGAAGTGGACGGCGGTCGAGTCGGCCTCGGTGTCGAGCCGGGAGCGAACCACCGTCTCGAAGAACTCCACGCGGCGCGAGACGATCCAGGCGAGCACCAGCGCGAGGCCGGCAAGCGGTAAGAGCACGGCGCCCGACACGAACCGCCGCCGGTAGGGGATGAGCAGGATCAGCGTCCCGACCCCGAGCCCGAGCAGGCCGCTGCGCGAAAGTGTCGCCAGCTCGACGAGGAGCAGCACGGGCAGCAGCACTGCCAGCGGCCACTTGAGCCGGTGCCCGCGCTCGAGACGCAGGTAGAGCGGCGTCAGGATCAACAGCGGCAGCAGCAGGACGATCCCGAGGTGATTCGGGTCGTTGGTGAGCGCGTTCGGCCGGTAGACGTCGGCGCCCTCGACGGCGCCGTAGAAGTTGATCGGCCGCGCGTCGCCGAGCAGCGGCCCGAGCACCGTCTGGTCGAGGTCCCGACCCGATTCGGCGAACGCGAGCTGGGCAATCCCGTAGACGCCGTTGAAGGCGATCCCGGCGCAGAGCACCCCGAGCGCGAGCCAGTAGAAGCGCACCGGCCTCCGCGCCAGATACGCGATCCCCGCCGCGGCGAACGCGAACGTGATCGCGAACCGCGCCAGTCCCTTGGCGAACTGGTCAGCGGCCTGCTCGGTCTCGATGCTGAAGAACCCGGCGAGGTAGACGAGCATGAACATGAGCCCGAAGAGGAGGACGATCGCGACCGTCCGCGGGAATCCGCGCGTCGCTGCCGACAGCCGCTCGGCCCCGAACGCGAAGACGAAGAGCGCCGCCAGGATCCCGGAGAGGCCGATCGTCCCGGCGAGCTCCCACTGGATCTTCTCGAAGCTGACGCAAAAGAGCGTCGCCAGGAACAGGAATGCGGTCAGCCGCCCGTTACTCACAGCCGCACCTCGAGGGGCAAACGTGTCGACCGGTCAGTTCAGACGGCCGCACGGGCAAAGGAGACGGGCACGCTGGCAAAGCCAGCATGCCCTCTAGGCGGCATCGCAAGCGATGCCTTGGCCGCAAGGCCTGAATGAGACATCGCAAGCGACGTCTCACAGACTCCTCGCCAGCTCGGCGAGCTCCTCGGCCCGCGCCCGCCGCGACAGCCGCGCCCGCACCTCGGCCGAGAGCGGCGTCCCGTTCAGCTTGCCCGCCCGCCAGTCGCCCTCGAGCCGGACCAGTGCGTCGCGCAGGCCGTCCACGTCGTCCGGCGCCACCACGACGCCCGCGCCAGTCTCGCGCACCAGGTCGGCGGCGGCGCCGTCCGGCGGCACCGCGGCGAGAATCGGCCGCTCGGCCGCGAGGTACTCGAACACCTTCGCCGAGAGCACCGCCCGCCCGCGCCCGCCCGACTCGGGGATGAGAAGCAGGAGCGCCTCCGAGTCGCGCTGGAGCTCGAGTACGCGCCGCCGGGGGAGATACGGATGGAGCTCGAGCCGGTCGCCGAGGTCGAGCCCCTCCGCCCACTCACGGTCGGCGGCGCGGAAGTCGCCGACGAAGCGGGCGACGATGTCGGCGTCGGCCCCAGCGACTGCTTCGAGGATCGGTCGCGGGCTCCGCCGCCCGAAGAAGCTGCCCGTGTGCGTGAGCCGGAACCGGGGCCCGGGCTCGTACGAGAGCCCGGCGAAGTCCTCGAAGTCGCAGCCGTTGGCGATCGTCTGGACCCGGCCCGCGCCGAGCGCCCGCAGTTCCTCGCCAATCGGATCGGTGACGGCCGTGACGGCGTCGGCGTAGCCGGCCACCAGCCGGGCGACGCGCTGGCCGGTCGCTTCCTTCGCCCGCACGAGCCGCGACTCGACCCGGCGGTGGGGGTTGGCGACGATCGAGTCGCGCAGGTCGGCGATCCAGCGGGCGCCCGTCGCCCGCTTGACCGCCGCGCCGACGAGGTGGACCGAGGTCGGCGGCGAGGTCGTGATCACGACGTCGATCTTCTCGCGACGAGCGATCCGGATCGCCGCCGGCGCCGCGGTCAGGTTCCAGCTGACGTTCTCGTCGGGCACGAGCACCCGCCGGAAGGCGAGCGCCGTCTTCCGCCCGGCGCGCTCGAGTCCCTTGAGGCCGTGGAGCTCCTCGGCCGGCAGCCGTCCCTTCGGGCCGAGGTAGCGAACGCGGTGGATCCAGGCCTGGGTGGGCGGAACGAGGTCGTCGTCGCGGTGCACCCACTTCGGGTCGTGCGGCGCGAGCACGTGGGTCTCGATCCCTAGCGCCGGCAGATGCGTGGCGAACTTGAGCGGGCGCTGGACGCCGCCGCCGCCCGCGGGCGGGAAGTACAGCGTCACGAGCAGCACCTTCATGCGAGTACCTATAGCTGGTACAGGAGGTAGCGGTCGTCGGCGTAGACGACCGGCAGCGCCGGGCGCAGAAACGACCGTTCGCGGTCGATCACGAGCCAGTCGGCGCCGTAGCTGCGCGGGATCTGGAGCCGGCCGGTGCGGAAGAACCGAAGAACATCGCGCCGCCGCTCGTAGGGGCGGTTCTCCTCGGTGTCCGCGACGTGCGCCGGCGGCCCGGCAGCGACGTAAACGGGCGCCATCGCCCCGATCCGGTAGCTCGTCTCCAGGTCGGAAAAGACGATCGCGCCCTCGGGGACCCTGTCGCGGAGGGCTGTTACGAGCCCCGGTGTCAGCGGCAGTCGAGGCGAATCGGGCTCATGCCAGTCCCTCAGCCCGTGGAAGGCGACAGGGACGATGAAGAGCGCCGCGGCGAGGGCAGCAAACACGCCCCGGTCCTGCACCGGCCTGAACCGCCGGGAGATGACGAAGCCGGCGGGGATCGCCAGCGCACCGCCGACGAGCGCGATCCACGTCGCCGCCGCCGGACCGCCGTCCTCGAGATCGCCGAAGTCCCCTGGCCACGTCAGCTGCAGCCAGAGCCCGGCTGCGAAGGCAACGGGCAGCACCGCGCCGCGGAGGAGGCCGGCGAGGACGACACACCCGCCCGCGAACGCAACGGCGAGCGGAAGGAAGCCGGCGGCGCGCCGCGCCTGCGAGATCGAGACCAGGTCGGCGAACTGGGGAAACAGCACGTCACTCGACATCAGGATCAGGATTGGAAGCGAGCCTCCGACGACGAAGGCGGCCCAGCGCGCTCGCATGGCGAGGGCGGCGAGCGGGATCGAGACGAGGGCGGCGACAGCGACGGCGCCGCTGCGGCCGAACACCTCCGGCGCGAGCGAGTACCGGTCGAGCGATTCGACGTTCAGTTCGCGCGAGTAGCGCTCGAGCGCTCGCGCGACCTCGGCGCCGGACGGTGTGTGCCCGGCGGTGTCTTCGACGATCGGCGCCAGCCAGACGAACACGGCAGCGGTGGGGATTCCGACCGATGCGAGGGCGCCCGCGAGGGAGACGAGATCGCTTCGGGCGAAGAGGAGCCGTACGAGCGCGAAACCGCCGAGCGGGAGGAGCAGGAAGAGCGCATAGGTCGGATGGATGAGCGCGAGGGCGAGTGAGGCCGCCGCGAGCGGGGCGATCAGCTCTAGTCGCGGCGTCCTGACGAACCGCACCGCCAGCGCCACGACCATCGGCACGATCAGCTGGCGCGCGGCGGTCGCGGGAAGTTCGAGCGAGTCGTAGGCGCCTCCGTCTCCCGGGGCGAGCGCAGTGATTGCAACCTGCCCGGCCAACACCGCGAGGCCGCCCCAGACCGAGTTGAAGACGGCGCGCCCGGCCTCGAAGGCGAGCAGGAACGCAAGCGGCACGAGGATCGCCGCCTCGTGCAGGATCATGTCCGCCGGGTCGACGCCCGCCAAGCGGCTGACGAGTGCGAGAAGACCATGCCAGAGCGGGAACGCGTACCCCGGGTGCAGTCCCCCGTCGGCGAACTCCCCCACCGCGTCGAGCGACAGGTTGTCGAAGTCGGCCAGCTTCCGGACCCGGGCGACGTGGAAGAGCGCATCCCCCTGGAGCGCCGCCCCGAAGCGCCAGACCGGGATCGCGAAGGCCGCGCCAAGCGCCAGCACCAGCCACCCCGCCCGGCCGCCCAGGTAACAAGGCGTCACCTGCCGGATCGCGAAGGGAAGGGCGGCTAGCGTCACGCCGACCAGCACGGCGAGCGCGACGAGGATCGAGGTCTCGAACGCGAAGACGACGACGAGCGCCACGAAGAGGGCACTGAGCGTCAGCGCGAATGCCGGAGCGGCGCCCGGGAGCCGCAGCGCCCGCGCGATCAGCGCGCCCGGCAAGAACAGGCACAGGGTCGCCAGGGCGAGTCTGAGCGCGAGGCCCAGGCCCTCGTCCGGCAGGAAGCGCGCGATGACGAGCAGCGGTGGCGCCGCAAGCAGCAGGGGCAGTCGGGTCAACGCGTGGATCGCAGCCAGTTCGCGGCGTTCCGGTAGACGTCCCCCCGCTCTCCCCGGAAGACGAGCGAGCGCAGCCGGAGCCCGGCCAGCAGCACGTGCCGGCCGCGGTCGGCGGCCTTCTGCCCCTGGTGCTTGGCGAGGAAGCGAAGGTGTCCGCGCACCTGCTCCGTGAACAGGGTCGCCGACTCTGCCCGCCAGCTCGCGCCGCCGACGTGGACGACCTCGGCGCCCGGGTAGAAGAACGACTGCCACCCCGCCTCGCGCAGCCGGTAGCACCAGTCCGTCTCCTCGCTGAAGAGGAAGAACTCCTCGTCGAAGGGCCCGATCTCGTCGAAGGCTGCCCGCCTGAGAAGGAAGCCCGCCGCCTTGGCGAAGTCGATCTCGCGGACCTGGTCGTGACGGAAGCCCGCGCCGTAGAACGCGTTGAGCGCACGCGAGCGGGGCGCAAGCTTGCGCAGGAAGAGGTACTCGGTCGCGAGCCGCCAGGGCGTCGGAAACGCGCGGACCGACGGCTGTAGCGTGCCGTCGGGGTTGAGCAGCCGCGGCGCGACGAAGCCGGCCCGCTCGTGGTGCTCGGCGAAGGCGGCAAGACGGTCGGCCGCATCGTCGACCAGCCACGCATCGGCGTTGAGGACGAGCACGTAGGGCGTCGAGGTCTCCCGGACGCCGCGGTTCCAGCCCGCGGCGAGCCCGCGGTTCTCCTGCTCGACGAGCTTGGCCCGCGGAAAGCGCCGGCGCACGAGCTCGAGCGTCCCGTCGGTCGAGCCGTGGTCGACGACGATCGTCTCGTAGCGCTCGAGGCTCTCGAGCGTGCGCTCCACGTAAGGCAGCGCGTTGTACGTCACGACGACCGCAGCGACGTCAGGCATGAGGCAGAGAGCGCCGCGCGGGCGAGCGAATCGCCTCCCATGCGAGGATCGCGACGCCGGGGAGCGCGAGCGCGAGGGTCACGGCGAAGAAGAGAAAGCCGGTCGCCGCCGCCGCGTCCGCGTCGATGTCGAGCCTCGCCATGAAGCTGATGAAGAACGCCTCACGGACGGCGAGCCCGTTGATCGTGAACGGAAAGAGCATGACGAGGAAGAGCAGCGGCCCGAGGACGAAGTACGGGCCCAGGGAGAGATCGACGCCAACCGCCTTGCCGGTCATCCAGATCGCAGCGATGCGCGAGATCTGGATCCCGAGCGAGAGCGCGAACACGGCGAACTGCGCTCCGGGGTGGTCGCGAAAACCGTGGATGCCCTCGTAGAGCGCACGCAGCGGCCGCTCGAGCCGGATCCTGGCGAGCGGAGGGCCGAGCCACGCCAACCGGCGCCTCACGGTGCGCGAGAAGGCGACCACGGCGCCGGTGAGCAGAGCGAGGACGGCGGCGATCTCAATCCACAGGTAGGGGCCGATGTCGTACTCGCCGATCGCGAGCACGAGGCCGGCGGCGGCGAGGAGGAGCGTCGCCGCACCGCCGATGGCGCGCTCGAGGATCACGGAGCCGGCAATCGTCCCCGTGTTGCCGGGATGCCTCCGGGCGGTCTCGTAGATCCGCGAGGCGTCCCCGCCGATCCCGGTCGGCAGCACCTGGCTGAACGCGTACGAGACGAAGTACGCTCGCGTCAGCCAGTTCAGTCGCTCGTGGATCCCTTTGGCATCGAGGAGCCACTGCCAGCGCTTGGCCATCGGCCAGGTCGTGACGACCATGACGGCGACCGCCGCCGCGAACCAGCCGATATTGATGTCGACGAGCAGCTCGAGCGTGCGGCCGACGTCGATCTTCCAGAGCACGTAAGCGGCGCACAGCGCCGTCACGAGCAGGGTCAGCGCGACCCTTAGCCTCTTACTCATCGCCGTTGCTTTCGCCGTCGAACGTGTCGACCGGTCATTGCAGACGGCCGCACCGGCAAAGCCGGCACGGCCTGAAGTCGACATCGCAAGCGACGTCTCACTTGGCAAGGCGCCCGTGGACGCGGCGCAGCGCCGTCACTACCTCGACGATCGCCTCCTCCGAGTGCGCGGGCGAGAGCGGCAGCGACAGCACCTCGGCGCCGGCCCGCTCGGCGACAGGCAGGTCCGGCGACTCGTCGAGGAGCTCGCGGTAGGCCGTCAGGCTGTGCACGGGCAGGAAGTGGATGCTCGTCGCGATGCCCTCCTCGTCCAGGAGCGCGGCGTACTCGTCCCGCGTCCCGCCCGCCTGCTCGGGATCGATCCGGACGATGTAGAGGTGGTAGGCGTGCGTGTCACGGCCGTCGCGCGCGAGCGGCTCGATGCCGCCGAGCTCGGAGACCGCGTCGTCGTAGGCCGCGAACTGTTGCCGGCGGATCGCGCGGTGGCGCTCGAGCTTCTCGAACTGGGCAAGCGCGATCGCGGCGAGGATGTCCGGGAGGTTCGCCTTGTAGCCCGGCACGGCGATGTCGTAGAGCGATCCGCCGGAACGGCGCATCAGCCGCAGCTGCTCGAGCGCGCTCTGCGAGGTCGTCGCGGTTCGTCGAGATCAGCCCGCCTTCACCCGCGGAGAGATTCTTGGTCGCATAGAGCGAGAAGCAGGTGGCGTCGGAGAGCGCTCCCAGCTTGCGGCCGCGGTAGGAGCTCTCCAACGCATGCGCCGCGTCCTCGACGACCGGGATCCCGAGCGCCCACAGGGGCTCGAGGTCGCACGGCTGGCCCGCGAGATGCACGGGAATGATCGCCTTCGTCCGCTCGGTGACGGCCTCGGCGACCCGCTCGGGATCGATGTTGAGGTCGGAGTCGCGGACGTCCGACGAACACAGGAGTCGCCCCGCAGTGGACGATCACGTTCGCGGTCGAAGGCCAGGTGATCGGACTGGTGATCACCTCGTCGCCGCGACCGACCCCGAGCGCGACGAGCGAGAGGTGCAGCGCCGCCGTCCCCGAGGAGACGGCGAGCACATGCTTCGCCTCGAGGTACGCGGCCAGCCGTTCCTCGAGCTCGGCGGCCCGCGGCCCGGTAGTCAGCCAGCCCGAGCGGATCGCCTCGGCGACGGCGTCGATCTCCTCCTCGCCCATGGCGGGGGGTTGGAAGCTGACGCTAGACGAGAGCCGCATCGGTCTGGAAGCGTATGAGAGCGGCCGCAGCCTTCGCCCGCTCGTACGCCTCGGTCCGGTTACCGCCGACCGCCTGCACCGCTCCGGCGCGATCGGCGCCGACGCGGAGCTCACCGAAGCGGAAGCCCGGGCGCCGGTAGACGCGGACGGCGACGACGCCGTCGGCGTGCTGAGCATCTTCTACGCCCTCGTAGCCGAGAAGCTCGCCGGGCGGCGGCACGAGGAAGGCGGTGCACGCACCACCGACTTGTGGACGCGGATCAGGCGGTGAGGTGTCTTCGCCCAGCGCGGCCGCGAGCGCGAGGCCGTTCAGGTCGACGCCGAGCGCCACCTCGCAGAGCTCGGCGTCGTGGCCGCCGCCCAAGCGCGCGGCCACCTCGATCACCTGCGGGCCCTCAGGGCCGATGCGGACCTGCGTGTAGGTGGGGCCGCTGCGGATCCCGAGCGCCTCGACAGCCTGGCGGGCAGCGTCCGCGGCCGCATCGGCCTCCGCCTCCGCGGGCCAGATGTGCGCAAGGGCGACCCCGAAGGCCGGGGGCTCGGCGGTGATCCGGTCGGTCACCGTCAGCGGGTAGAACCCGCCGTCGACGGAAAACGCGTTCACGGTCAGCTCCGGGCCGTCCACGAGCTCCTCGACGACGGCGAAGTCGGTCCTCGACGCCTCGATCGCCCGCTCGATCGCCGGTCGCAGCTCGCGCTCGTCACGGACGACGCTGAGCCCGCGTTGGCCCTGGCGGTCGGGTGCCTTGACGACGCAGGGAAGCGGCAGTCCGTCCTCAGCCTCGGAGACGAGCCGCCAGTGCGGTTGCGGCACCTCCGCGGCCTCGAAGCGCTCTCGCTGTCGCGCCTTCGAGACGGCAAGACCGGCGACGGCCGGCTCGAGCGGGTGCGGAATCCCGACTCTTCGCCGCGACCCTTGCCGCGATCCCGACCGGCCAGTCGATTCCCGGCGCGATCACGCCGTTGACCCGCTCGGCTCCGGCCAGCCGCTCGATCCCGCGCTCGTCCTCGGTGGAGATGATCGCGCGTCGATCGGCGAGGGCGAAGCCGGGCGCGGCCGGGTCGCGATCGACCGCAATCGTGTACAGGCCGCGCTCGCGCGCTGCCTCGAGCAGCCCGAGCTGCGCCGGGCCCGCGCCTAGGACGAGGAGACGCTTGCGGCCTGAGTCGCTCGCCACCAGGCCTCATTCTCGCGATACCACTGGACCGTACGGCCGAGCCCGTCCTCGAGACGCGTCCGGGCGCGCCAGCCAAGCAGGCGTTCTGCCTTCTCGGTCGAGCCGACATGCCGGCGCACCTGGCCCGGCCGCTCGGCCACGAAGTCCTTCAGCGACGCGGGCTTGCCGAGCACTTCGAGCACGAGGTCGGCGATGCGGGAGACCGAGACGTCGACGCCCGTCGCCAGGTTGATCACCTCGCCGGCGACCTTGTCGAGGTCGGCCTCGATCAGCGCCTCGATCGCCTCGGCGTCGTCGTCGACGTAGAGCCAGTCGCGGCTCGCACTTCCGTCCCCGTGGACGGTCAGCGGCTTGTCCTCGAGCGCCTGGATCACGAACCGCGGGATCACCTTCTCGGGGTGCTGCCGCGGACCGTAGTTGTTGAAGGGGCGCACGATCACGATCGGGAGGTCGTACGTGGCGCGGTAGGCGTAGGCAAGGCGGTCGGCGCCGGCCTTGGTCGCCGCGTAGGGGCTCGCGGGTTGAGCGGGTGCTCCTCGTCCATCGGGTCGGTCACCGCGGTTCCGTACACCTCGCTGGATGAGATCAGGATGAAGCGCTCGACCGGCACCTCGCGCATCGCGTCGAGCAGCACACGCGTCCCCTCGACGTTCGTGGCGACGAACTCGGAGGCGCCTTCGAGGATCGACTTCTCTACATGCGACTCTGCGGCAGCGTTGACGATCACGTCGACCTGCTCGATCACGGACCGCACGAGCGCCTCGTCCCGGATGTCGCCCTGGACGAACGAGAGCCGCTCGTGGGAGCGGATGTCGGCCAGGTTCTCGAGGTTGCCCGCGTAGGTGAGCGCGTCGAGCGAGACGACCTCGTACGGCGTCGCCTTCAGCAGGTGCCGGATGAACGCGGAGGAGATGAACCCCGCCCCGCCGGTGACGAGAACGCGCTTGGCCACGCCGGGAGCCTGACGCGTTTCGGGGTCAGGTCTTGCATTGCAACATCAGCCCGCGGACCAGCTCCATGTGTGCCGAGAGGGTGAAAGTCCGTCCCGGTTGAGCCGGAAGGCGCCGCCGCAGCCTAGCTTGGCGGGATCATGGCGAGACCGCTCCGCGTCTGTCCTCCCGGGGCAGTGGTTCACGTGATCGCCCGCGGGAACGAGCAGGGTCCGATCGTCCAAGACGATCACGACCGTCACGCGTTCCTGGCGATCTTCGCTCGAGCGATCGAGCGGTATCGGTGGCTCTGTCACACCTACTGCTTGATGGACAACCACTACCACCTGCTGCTCGAAGTCCCGCTCGGAAACCTGCCCCTCGGGATGCGCCACCTCAACGGCGTCTACGCACAACGGTACAACCGCCGCCATCGGCGGTTTGGTCATCTCTTCCAGGCGCGATACCGCTCAATCCTCGTCGAAAAGGACGACTACTTGCTTTCTGTCAGCCGATACATCGTCCTGAACCCGGTCAGGGCCGGCGTCGTGCAGCGACCTGAGGACTACCCCTGGAGCAGCCATCGCGCGATGGCTGGGTTCGAGCCGGCGCCCGCCTTCCTGACGACCGAATGGGTGCTCTCCCAGTTCGGGTCAACTCGCCGCCTGGCGCAGGCTCGCTACCTCAACTTCGTCGCGGTGGGACTCGAGGAGCCGGCGGTCTCAGGCGAGCGCGTAGGCGGCGAAGAGTTCCTCTCGTTGGAGCTCGGCCGCCACGACACGCTGCCCGAGGTACCGCGCGCTCAGCTCAAGCCTCTTCGTCGTCCACTCGCGGACTTGTTTGCCTCGGAGCGCGCCCCGATCGCAGTCGCCTACCGCATCCATCGGTACCGCCTGCACGAGATCGCCGCTCATCTCGGCTGTCACTACAGCACGGTCAGCCGCGCGCTCGAGCGCGAAGAGGTGATGTTGCAACGCAAGACCTGACCCCAACCGGAGCGGCGCTACAGCTCGCGGTCGACCGTGTAGAGCGGGCGGCCCTCCACGTCTCGCTGAATCCTGCCCAGGTATTCGCCGATCAGGGCGAGGATGAACCCTTGCACGCCGAGGACGAAGATGACGCCGACGCCGCCGAAGAGCGGGCCGGGGAAGTTGGACTCGGTGATCCAGTAGACGACGCCGTAGATCCCCAGGATGAAGGCAGCGAGCGCGCACACCGTCCCCAGCGCGAGGCCGATCCACTGGATCGGCTGGGGCCAGAAACCGGCGAGCACGTGCAGCGCGACACGCGTCAGCCGCAGCGGCGAGTAGCGCGAAGACCCGTGCCGAGGTGAGTGCTGGACGTCGACCTCGGCCACGCTCGCACCCGTCGAGAGCACGAGCGCCTTGGTGAACTTCTGCTTCCCGATCGATCCCAGCGCGGGCTCGAGCGCCGAGCGCCGGTAGGCGTTGAAGGCGCAGCCGAAGTCCGAGATCGCGACGCCCGTGAACCGCCGGAGCATCCCGTTGACGAGCAGGGACGGCACCGTTCGCCCCCAGGAGTCCCGCCGGGCGGCGCGGCGCCCGCTGGCGACGTCGGCGCCGTTTTCGACCGCCGCGACCAGTTTCGGGATGTCCTCCGGTGCGTTCTGAAGGTCTCCGTCCATCGTCACCAGCACGTCGCCTCGGGCCCGCACGAGCCCGGCGTGCATCGCCGGATGCTGGCCGAAGTTGCGCTTGAGCCGGATGCCACGAATCCGCTCCGCGTCGGCGGCGTGCGCTCCCTCCACCGCCGCCCAGGTCGCGTCGGTCGAGCCGTCGTCGACGAGGATCAGCTCCCAATCGCGGCCGAGATGATCAAGCGTCTCGACCGTTCTCCGGACGACTTCGCCGACTGTGCCGTCCTCGTTGTAGAGCGTGACCACGACCGAAATCTCGGGCGACATGAGATCGAGCCTACAATTCGTTTCTTCGTGGACGCCGCTGCCCTCCTCGCCGAACGAGTTCAGGAGCTTCGGGACGATCGCTCCCACGGCGCGAGCTGGATGGCTCGTCGGGCCGTCGAGACGCTCGCCGAGCTGACCAGACTCGAGGTCGCTAGCTGCGACGACCTGCTGGGCGAGCTCAGAGACGCCGGTCGCCAGCTCGCGGCCTGTCGCCCCGGGGTGGGCGCGGTCGCCGGTGCCGTCGGACGTGTGTTGGCCGCCGCTGGTCACGAGTCTCATCTCGACCTCGACAACCTCCGCCGCCTGATCCAGGAGGAGGCGCAAGCGCTTGACGACAGCCGTCAGCGGGCTGCCGCCTCGATCACGATCCAGCTGCGCGAGCGACTCGACGGCGCGACCGTGCTCACGCACTCCGCCTCGGGGACGGTTCGCGAGGCGTTCCAGCAGACGAAGCCGGCGAAGGTGATCTGCACCGCCTCCGAGCCGGTCGGCGAGGGTCGTGCGTTCGCCGAGGAGTGGCGGGCGGCCGGCCTCGACACCGAGCTGGTCGAGGATGCAGAGGCGCCAGATCGCGTCGCGGACGCCTCGATCCTCTTGATCGGCGCCGACACCGTTTTTCGCGACGGCACTCTCTGCAACAAGGTCGGGACGATCCCGCTGGCGAAGGCCGCCGCGGAAGCGGGCGTACCTACCGTCGTCGCAGCGGAAGTAATGAAGCTGGCGCCCGTGCCGGGAAGCCAGGCGCCAGAGCTGGCCGACATCGAGCGCTCCCTGTTCGAGCTCGTTCCGCCCGACCTCATCACCGAGGTCGTGACGGAGGAGGGGCCCTTCGCGCCAGACGAGATCGCAGTGCTGGTCGACCGAGTGCCGTTCCTCAGCGAGGGCTACGCGCTGGTCATGCCGCTCGGGGCCAACCGCTAGGGCCAGCCCCGAGCGACAGGAAGTTACGCAGCCTCGAGCGCGACCTCGCGCTCTTCCACAGGCTCTTCCTGCGGCCGGTGGATGCGCGGGATTGCCAACGAGATGAGCGCCCCGACAGCCACGACGATCGCGCCCACCCAGATCGCAGGCGAGAGGCCGTCGACGAAGGTCTGCGGCGACCCGTAGCCGCCGTACTGGGAGAACACCGTCGCGAGCACGGCGACGCCGAACACGCCGCCGACTTCCCGGATCGCGTTGTTGGCGCCTGAGGCCTTACCCTCCTCCTCGGGCCGCACCGAGGAGAGGACGACGTTTGCCACCGGCGCGAAGAACATCGCCATCCCGGTGCCGCTGAGGATGAACGGGATCACGAGCTCCGTATAGGGCACTGTCGGCGTCGAGACCGCGGCCAGCCAGCCGAGGCCGATCGCCTGGAGCGCGAGCCCGCCGGCCATCAGCGGCCGACCGCCGATCCGGTCGGAGAGAGCGCCGGCAATCGGCGCGACGATCATCGGCATCGCCGTCCAGGGCAGGACCCGGAGCCCGGCGCCTAGCGGCGAGTGGCCCTGCACAGTCTGGAGGAACTGGGCCAGCAGGAAGATCGAGCCGAACATCCCGAAGTACATGAGCAGCGACGCGCCGTTGGCGGCCGCGAACGCCCGATTGCGGAAGAGGCGCATCGGCAGCATCGGCGCCGATGCCCTCAGCTCCCACACCACGAAGGCAGCCGTCAGGACGGCGCCCAATCCCAGCGATGCGACGATCTGTGGGCTCGTCCAGCCGTCGCCGTTGCCGTGGATGAGGCCCCACACCAGACCGAGCAGGCCGAAGCTGATCAGCGCGAGCCCGGGCAGGTCGAGCCCAGCGGCCGGACCATGGGTCTCACGCAGGAATCCGAAGGCCAGCGGGACGAGCAGGATCCCGATCGGAACGTTGAGCCAAAAGATCCACTGCCAGGAGATCCCGTCGACGACGGCGCCGCCGACGAGCGGGCCGGAGGCAACGGCGAGGCCGGCGATGCCGGACCAGGCGCCGAGCGCTAGGCCGCGCTTCTCTTTCGGGAACGCCTCGCTGAGGATCGTCAGCGTGAGCGGCGTGACGATCGCACCGCCTATCCCCTGGATCGCGCGCGCGACGATCAGCGCGTCCATGGTCGGTGCCAGCGCCGCCGCCGCCGAGGCGCCGGTGAAGATCGTCAGCCCGGCGACGAACATGCGCCGGCGCCCGAAGCGGTCACCGAGCGCCGCGCCGGTGAGGAGCAGGACTGCGAACGTCAGCGTGTACGCGTTGACGGTCCACTCCAACTCCTCGAGCGAAGCGTTGAGATCGGTCCGGATCACCGGCAGCGCGGTCGAGACGACGAGGTTGTCGAGCACGACCATGAAGAGAGCCAGGGACGTGATCACGAACGTCCAGAGCGTCCGGGGCCTTTCCATCTCCTTCCTCCTATCTCGGTAGTGATTCATCACTTACTCGTAAGCCAAAAAAGAGAGGCCTATCCCTCGTCCTTGCAGCCATCCATCAGCCGGTCGGCCCAGTCGATGCCGGCGCCGCGCACACCCATGGCTGCGATGACGTTGATCAACATGCCTTGCGCAAAGAAACGAGTGACTTTGTCGCCCGATTCCCCACTCGCCTGCTCCACGAAGCGAACGAGCTCGCCGTAGCCGTCCCGTGCGACCTCCCGGATCTCGGGCTCGTCTGAAGCCGCATACATGTGCATCTGGAGGGTGAGCTGGCGCGGGTTGGCGGCGAGGAGGTCGATGTAGGCGGCGCCCATCGCGTCGAGCGCCTCCTGACCGGAGCGTCCAGCCGCCGCCTTCGCCATCGCTCCGTGTACCTCGCGCATGCAGCGCCGGCAGGCCTCCGCGAACAGCTTCTTCTTCGTGCCGAAGAGCCTGAAGACGTACGGCTGGGAGATGCCAGCCCGCTTGGCAATGTCTTCGGTCGAGGTGCCGTGCAGGCCCTTGGCGGCGAACTCGACGATGGCGACGTCGAGGATCGACTCGCGCCGCGCTTCAGCCGTCTGCCTTGTCGCCGTGACTGTCATCAGCGTTGTAAGTTATCACTCACTTACAAGCCTTGTCAAGACCTCTGCGACGCGATCGACGTCCGCGTCCGTCAGGCGGTTGTGGAACGGCAATGCGAGCGCTCGCTCGCAGGTTGCGTCCGCGCCGGGGAAGGGGCCCTGATCGCTGTAGGCGCCGAGACGCTGGAGCGCGTACGTGCCGATCTGGGCCTGGATGCCGGCGGCTTGGAGCGCGCGCAGCGTGTCGTCGCGGCGGTCGATCTGGACGACGTAGGCCTGCCACCCGTGCCGGTCGCCTTCGTCGGCGGACGGGAGCTGCACGCTGGCCCTCGAGCCGTTCGCGGTAGGCGGCGGCGAGCCGCTCGCGCCCTTCGAGCAGCGCCTCGAGCCGGCGGAGCTGCGTGATCCCGAGCGCGCAGAGCACGTCCGACAGGCGGTAGTTGAGGCCGGGCGCGGGCATGTCCGCATCCCGCCAGCCGTGGTGGCGCAAGGTCCTGATCGTCTCGGCGAGCTCCCCGTCGTTGGTCGTCACCGCTCCGCCCTCGCCGGTCGTGACGATCTTCCGCGGGTGAAACGAGAGGCAGCCGAGCCGGCCGAGGCCGCCGCAGGCACGGCCTGCCCGCCGCGCGCCGAGAGCGCCGGCGGCATCCTCGAGCAGCACGACGCGCTCGGGCACAGCCGCCTCGATCTCCTCCCAGCGCGCGGGCCGGCCGAAGAGGTGGACGACCAGCACGGCGCGGGTGCGGTCCGTGACTGCGTCCGCGACCGCCTCCGGCGCGCACGTTCATCGTCTCCGGATCGATATCGACGAGCACCGGCTTCGCGCCCGCGAGCGCGACCACGTTGGCCGTCGCCGGGAAGGTGTACGCCGGGACGATCACCTCGTCGCCCGGTCCGATCCCGAACGCGAGCACGGCCAGGTGAAGCGCGGCCGTGCCCGAGGAGACTGCGACCGCATGCTCGACCTCGCAGGCCCGTGCCAGCCCGTCCTCGAACTCGGCCACCTTCGGCCCCATAGTCAGCTGGCCGCTCTCGAGCACCTCGGCGACCGCGGCGAGCTCCTCCTCGCCGAGGTCCGGCCACGCGAGCCGGATCACGCGGGCGCCGGCTGTCGTTCCCGGTACCACGCGATCGTGCGCGCCAGCCCTTCGTCGAGGTCGACCCTCGGCTCCCACCCGAGCAGCGCGCGCGCCTTGTCGACGTTCGGGATCCGCATCTCGACGTCGGTGTAGTGGAGCGGCCGGAACTTGATCTCGACGTCGGCGCCCATCAACCGATGGATCCGGCTGGCGAGGTCGAAGATCGTGACGACCGAGCGTTGGTTGCCGACGTTGAAGACCTCCCCCACCGCCTCGGGCCGCTCGAGCACGAGCAGGAGCGCATCGATGAGGTCGTCCACGTAGCACCACGCCCGGATCTGGGAGCCGTCGCCGTGGATGATCAGGTCTTCGCCGGCGAGGACGGTCTCGATGAACGCCCGGATCGCACCGCCGCCGATCTGCCCCGGGCCGTAGACGTTGAAAGGCCGGAGCGAGCAGGTCGGAAGCCCGAACTCGTGGTAGTAGGCATGGGCCATGTGCTCGCCGGCCAGCTTCGAGACCGCATACGTCCACCGCGCCTCGCCCACCGAGCCTTGCGCCGTCTCGTGGATCTCCTCAACCTTGTAGGCGTGGCGGCCGAAGACCTCGCTGGTGGAGAAGTCGACCAGGCGCTCGACCGTGTCGATCGTTGCGTGCGCGGCCTCGAGCACGTTGTAGGTGCCGATCAGGTTCACTCTCATCGTGCGGACGGGGCTCTCGAGGACGGTGTCGACGCCGGCGATCGCGGCCAGGTGGACGACGTGCGTCGCCCCGTGGACCGTGTCGCGAACGGCGTCGGCATCGAGGACGTCGCCCTGCACGAAGGTCAGATTCCGGTGGTCGCTGAGGTCGGTTCCGGCGAGTGCGTCCCGGTGCAGATTGTCGAGAACGACGATCTCGTTCGCGTCGATCAGGCGGCGCGTGAGCGTAGTTCCGATGAAACCGGCGCCGCCTGTGAGCACAATGCGCTTACCGTGAAGAGACACGCGGCGAGTCTAGTGGTGGTTTTGGTCGTCCTGGCCGGCTGTGGGAGCAGCGGTAGCAACGGCCCTGCCGACCCGACCCGCGCGGTGACCGACCTCCGGATCGCCGCCTGGGAGACCACGAGACCTGCAGGCGGCGTCGGGCGAGTGCTCGACCTGCGCCGCCGGGGCGTCGGCCGATCCAAGATCTGGACGCTCCGTTGCGACCCGCCGGGAGGATCCTTCCCCGACGCCAAGGAGGCATGCGAGCGGCTCGACGACGTGGACCAGCCGTTCGCCGAGACCCCAGAGGATGCCGTCTGCACGGAGCAGTACGGCGGCCCGGAGCTCTTGTCGGTGCAGGGCGTGTACCGGGACGAGACCGTCACTGCCCGCTTCGATCGGACGAACGGCTGCGAGATGGCGCGCTGGGACAAGCACGCATTTCTCTTCAAGCTCGAGGAGTGAGCGCCGAGGACACGGTCCTGTTCGTGGGCGCCGGACGCCACCAGCGACGCGCGCTCCAGCGGGTGAAGGAGCTGGGCGTCCGATTGGTCGCGGTCGACCGAAATCCTGACGCCCCCGGGCTCGAAATCGCGGATGTGGGCGAAGTGATCGATTTCGCCGACGTCGAGGCAGTCGCCGAAGTCGGGCGCCGCCACGGGGTGAACGGGGTAATGACGTTCGCGGCCGACCGGGCCGTACCCGTCGTCGCCGGCATCGCCGAGGCGCTCCGGCTGCCCGGCATCGGCACCGAGACGGCGCACCTGATGACGAACAAGATCGCCATGCGGAGGCGTCTTGCCGACGTAGGAGTGCCGCAGCCGCGATTCGCGGCCGTTCGGCACGTGCGCGAGGTCGGCGCGGCAGTCGAGGCAGTCGGGTTCCCGGCCGTGCTGAAGCCCGCCGACTCGGCCGGGCAGCGGGGGCTGTTCCTTGTCTCCTCCGTCGACGACGTCGAGCGACACCTCCACGCCGCGCTCGCCCAGTCGACCGACGAGGAGGCGATCCTCGAGAGCTTCCACCCCGGCCTCGAGGTCAACGGGCTGCTCGTCGCGCGCGGCGGCGAGGTGACCGTAGTGACCCTGTCCGACCGCCGGCGGGCGGCAGGCGCTGGTTTCGGAGTCGCGCTGGCGCACGTCTACCCCTCGACGCTCTTCGGCGACGCGCTCGCCGAGGTCGAGCGGGTCGGGCGCTCGACCGTTCACGCGCTCGGGCTGAGAGACGGAATCGCCTACCCGCAAGTGATCTGGGGCGACGACGGCGTCGCCCGCCTGATCGAGGTAGCGGCGAGGATCCCGGCGGGGCAGATGGACTCGGTCGCGCGCTACGGCGTCGGCGTCGACCTGGTCGAGATCGCGCTCCGCCAGGCGCTCGGCCGGCCGGCGCCGGACGAGCTCGTCGAGCCCGTGAGGCAGCAGCCGATGGCGATCGCTTTCCTGACCGCCCAGCCCGGCCCGCTGCCGACGGGCCAGCTCATCCGCGTGGGCGGGCTCGACAAGGTGCTCGCCTTCCCGGGGGTCGTCGAGGCCGACCTCTACTTCCAGGAGGGCGAGACGATTCGGCCCGTGCGCGTGGACGGCGACCGGCGCGGGTACGTGATCGCGCTCGGCGAGACGAACCTCCAGGCAGTCGAGCGCGCCGAGGCGGCAGCGAGACTGCTGGATGTGGAAGTCGCATGAGACGTCGCTTGCGATGTCGATTTCAGGCCGCGCGGCTAAGGCATCGCTTGCGATGCCGCTTAGAGGGCATGCTGGCTTTGCCAGCGTGCCCGTCTCCTTTGCCCGTGCGGCCGTCTGCAATGACCGGTCGACACGCTGGAAGATGGAAGGCACGGCCATGAATTGCTCGTTCTCGTTGGAGCATTACCGTGAGGTGCTGGCGGCGGCGGAGGTCGGCGGCTACAGCTACGCCTTCTTCGACCATGACCCGGAGCCGGGCGACCTGCTGCTCCGCCACGACGTCGACCTCTCGCTCGACGCCGCTCTCCGCCTGGCCGAGCTGGAGGCGGAGGCGGGCGCGGCCGCCACCTACTTCCTGATGACGCAAAGCGTCTTCTACAACCTGGCTTCGCCGGAAGGCCTCCGCGCGCTCAACCGGCTCCGTGAGCTGGGACACGCCGTCGGCCTGCACGCGGTCTGGCCGGGCGCCGAGCTCGACGAGCGCTTCGATCCCGTCGTCGCCTGGCACAACCCCAACCCGGACTACATGTCCGAGCCGCTCGACGGGGCCGTCAACGCAATGCAGACCGCCTTCTTCGACCCTGAGCACTACCGGTCCGACTCGAACCAGCGCTGGCGTCACGGCTGCCCGCATGAAGGGCTCGCCCGGAGCGAGTTCGAGTGGCTTCAGCTGCTGGTTCACCCGGAGATCTGGATCTATCCCGGGGACACGATGCGCGAGACGATGAACTCGATGCTCGACGCCGAGCGGCAGCGGAGGCTGGCGCTCCTCGCCGAAGACCGCATCGACCTGTCGTGACCCTGGGACAACGGATGATGGAGCTCGGCCGTCACTCGGCGGTCTACGGCTTCGGCTCGCTCGTTTCGCGCTTCATCGCCGTCCTGCTGCTGCCGGTCTACACGCGCTACCTCTCGCCGGCGGACTACGGCCTGATCGAGACGCTGATCGCGCTGTCCGCGATCCTGACCGTGCTGCTCGCGGCGGGCGTCAAGAGCGCGTTCTTCCGCTTCTACTTCGACGAGCCGGACGGGCCCGGGCGGCTGCGCGTGATCCGCACGTCGTTCTGGTTCACGATGGCGAGCGCCACCGCAGGGCTCGTCGCCGGCCTCGTGCTCGCCGGGCCGATCTCGGAGCTCCTGTTCGATACGGACGACCACGCCAATCTCGTCCGGGCGTCGTTCGTGGGGCTCTGGGCGCACGTCAACTACGAGCAGATGACCTCGCTGTTCCGGGTCGAGCAGCGGTCGGTCGCGTACCTGATCGCGACGCTGATCAACCTCGGCATTACCGTCGCGGCAACGGTCCTGCTCGTCGTCGTGTGGGAAAAGGGGCCGATCGGCGTCATCATCGGCAACTTCACCGGGACGCTGCTCGTCTATGCGGGCCTGCTGGCCTACCGGCGCGAGCAGCTCGGTGTCGAGCTCGACCGCCCCCTCCTCCGCGAGATGAACCGCTTCGGGATGCCGCTCGTCCCCTCCGCGCTCTTCCTCTGGGGGCTCAACTTCAGCGACCGATTCTTCCTCGTCAAGCTGGCCGGGCCGAGAGAGGTCGGGCTCTACTCGATCGGCGTCCGGATCGCCTCGGCCATCATCCTCCTGCTCGCCGCCTTCCGGACTGCGTGGCCGGCTTTCGCCTATTCGATCGAGGACGACCGGGAGGCGAAGCGCACCTACAGCTTCGTCCTCACGTACATCGTCGTGATCACGTCCTGGATGGCGCTGGCCCTGGGCGTGCTCGCGCCCTGGCTCGTGCGGCTGCTGACGACAGAAGACTTCTACTCGGCCGAGCGCGTCGTTGCCCCACTCGCCTTCGCGGCCGCTGCGTTCGGCGCCTACATCGTCGTCGTGATCGGGATCGGCCGCGCGCGGCGCACGCGCTCGAACTGGGTAATCACCGGTGCGGCGGCGGCGGTCAACGTCGCGCTCAACCTCGTGTTGATCCCCGAGTTCGGGATGATGGGCGCGGCCGTCGCCACCGTCGCCGCCTACGGCCTGCTCTTCCTCGGCATGGCCTGGAAGGCCCAGCAGGTCTATCCCGTGCCGTACCAGTGGCGCCGGGTGGCGACCGCATATCGTAGTTGCGGTCGCACTGACGATCCTCGGCCGCGTTCTGGACCCGCCGCTGGCGGCCGCGATCGCGATCGTCGCCGCCTATCCACTCGTGCTCCTCCCGCTCGGCTTCTACCTGCCCGAGGAGCTGAAACGGATGCGGGTCACTACGATGCCCTCCCGGTGATGGGAGTCGAGATACTGACCGCGCTCCTGGACGAGCGCGCAGCCGAGTTCTGGGACACCGTCCAGGGCGAGACACCGCGCGGCCAGCGCTACAACACTGGTCGCGTCACAGGGCGGAACGGCTACGACGAGGGATTCAAGCTGTACCGCCTCCTGCGCGGGCTCCGGCCGCGCGTCGCGGTCGAGACCGGCGTCTGCAACGGGGTCTCTACCGCATTTCTCCTGCTCGCGCTCGAGGAGAACCGCGACGGCCGCCTGTACTCCATCGACCTCCCGGAGGTAGCCGGCGAGGAGTACGAGCCCGGGACGTTCTGGGACGGGAAGGGCGGCGCGGTGATCCCGCCGGGGAAGGAGCCCGGCTGGATGGTGCCGCAGGGCCTCCGGGAGCGCTGGCGGCTCGTGCTCGGCCGGTCGCAGGACGAGCTGCCGCCGCTGCTCGAGCAGCTCGGCTCGATCGACTTCTTCATGCACGACAGCGAACACTCCTACGAGTGCATGAGCTTCGAGTTCCGGGCCGCGTGGGAGGCGCTGCGCGAGGGCGGCGTGCTCGTCGCCGACGACGTGAACGTGAACACGGCGTGGGACGAGTTCGTCGGCGAGGTCGGGCGCGAGCCCGAGGCGCTCGGGTCAGAAGCTCGCGATGATCACTAAGTGACGACGGTCCTCGTCTCTGCGGCCGGCGCGCCCGGGACGGCCGCGCTCGTGCGGGCGCTCCGGGAGAACGGCGAGCGCGAGGTGCGCGTGGTCGGAACGGACATGGCCGAACGGTCAGTGGGGCGCCACCTCTGCGATGCGTTTCACCTCGTCCCCCCGGGGTCTGACTCCGAGTTCGCCGACGCGATGCTCGAGGTCGCAGGGAGGGAGGAGGTCGACGCGATCCTGCCGCAGTCGTCCTTCGACCTGCTCGGCCTCGCGGAGGCGAAGGGCCGGTTCGAGGGCGTCGCCGTGATGGTCTCCTCGCCGGAGGCGGTGCGGCGCTCGAACGACAAGGCCGAGAGCTACGCGCTCCTGGACGAGATCGGCGCGCCGGGGCCGAAGTGGCGGCGCGTCGTCGGCGGCGAGGCGGTGGGTGAAGCAGCGCGGGAGCTCGGCTATCCCGCAGAAGACGTCGCCGTCAAGCCTGCGTTCTCCTCCGGCTCGCGCGGGTTCCGGATCCTGTCCGCGGGGGCCGACCGCCGCGAGCAGCTGCTGAAGAACCGGCCCGGCGTCGCGGAGGCGCTGCGCCTGGAGGAGCTCGTCGAGTTGCTGGGGGACGACCAGACGCCGCTGCTCGTGATGGAGCTGGCGAGCGGCCTCGAGCGGACGATCGACGGGATCGCCGAAGGCGGCCGGATCGTCCTGGGGCACCCGAAGACGCGCGAATCGATGCGGGCGGGCCTCGCCATGTACTTCGCGACGCTCGACGACGACTGGCTGATGGATGTCGCGGCGAAGATCGTCGACGCGCTCGCGCTCGACCACTTCTTCAACATCCAGCTCGTCGGCGACAAGGTGATCGAGATCAATCCGCGGATCTCGACGATCGTCTACCAGGAGGATCTGAACCTCCCCTGGCTCGGCGTCAAGCACGCGCTGGGCGAGATCTCGGCCGAGGAGCTGGCGTCGTATCGCGCGCGGGTGCGCCCGACCCGGCGGGCGCTGCGCTACTTCGACCAGGTCGAGTGGGACGACCCCTCCGGGTAGTCCACACCCCGCTGAACGTGGCGGGGATCCCGTGGACGAACGTGCAGGCATTGCGCCGGAAGGGCGTCGACGCGAGGCTCGTCGTCGTCGAGCGGCAGAGGCTGCATCCGGAGGCCGACTGGTCGCTCGACCGGCCCGCCGGCTTCTGGGGCCGGCAGGCCGTGCAGTGGCCGGCGTTCCTCCGCCTGCTGCCGAAGACCGACGTCTTCCACTTCTACTTCGGCTGGACACTCGTCCCGAGACGGGTGCAGTGGCCGCTGCTGAAAGCGGCACGGAGGCGCTCCGTGCTGCACTTCCTCGGCTCGGACATCCGCGGCAAGGCACCAGAGCAGCTCGCATACGCGCGCGGCGCCGACGCGCGGATCGTCGGCTCGTACGATGCGCTGCGCTGGGTGCCCGACGCGCACGTGGTGCCGCCGGGGCTCGACCTGCGCGAGTACACGCCGGTGCCGTCGGAGGAGCGCCGGCGGCCGGTGGTGCTGCACGCGCCGTCGTCACGGCGCCGCAAGGGCACGGAGCACGTCATCGCTGCCTGCGAAGGGCTCGACGTCGACCTCGACATCGTCGAAGGGCTGCGCCACGACGAGGCGCGGCGCCATTACGAACGCGCCGACATCGTCGTCGACCAGCTCAATGCCGGGTGGTACGGAATCCTCGCCCTCGAGGCAATGGCGCTCGGGAAGCCGGTGCTGAGCTACCTCCGGGAAGAGGCGGTGCGCGAGACCGAGCGGTCGCTGGGCGTCGAAGTCCCGATCGTCCCGGTCACGAAGGGGACGCTGCGGGATCGGATCGCCGAGCTCGCGGCTTCGGCTTACGAGCGGCGGCGGATCGGCGACTCGTCTCGCGCCTACGTCGAGCACGTGCACGACGCAGACAAAGGCGCCGACCGCCTGATCGCGATCTACCGCTCGCTGTAGCGCCGGATGTTTACGAGCCGGCCGAGAAAGGCAGGAAGCGACTACGTGGACCGGCTAATCGAGAAGCGGATCGCTCGGAACAACGCCACGTTCCGCGAAGCGAACGAGCGGATCGGTGCACTGGCCGGCATCTACCGCGTGGAAGGGGTCGTCCCCTTCATCTGTGAGTGCGCCGACCCGGCGTGCTCGGAGATCGTCCCGCTCGAGCTGGGGCGCTACGAGGAGATCCGGGCCGACTCCCGCCGTTTCCTGAATGTCCCCGGCCACGAGGCGGCAGCACAGGGAGCAGCTGTCGTCGTCGAGCGACGAGAGGGCTACGTGATCGTCGAGAAGGTCGGCTACGCCGGCGACGTGGCCGAGGCCCTCGATGAGAGAACGGCCGCCCGGCGACAAGCCGCAGCTTCCGACGACTAGGGTTTCTGGAGTGGAGGAACGCGAGCGGCGCATCGGGCTCAACGAAGCGGTTTTCCGTGAGGCGAACGAGCGGATCGAGGACCTCAATCAGACGTTCGCGACGATCACGGACGAGCTCGTGCTGGTCTGCGAATGCGGCGACGCCAAATGCGTCGACAAGATCTCGATGAGCCCGGAGGATTACGAAGAGCTTCGCGCCGATCCCGCCCACTTCGCGATCGTTCCCGGCCACGAAATCCCAGACGTCGAGCAAGTCGTCGCCGAACGTGAGGGCTACCACGTGGTGAGGAAGACGGCGGGGATTCCCCGCCGCATCGCCGAGCTGACCGATCCGCGCTAGATGCCGCTCAGCTGCGTCGGTAGACGATCGTGCGGCTGACGCCGGCCAGGTAGCCAGGCCCGGCCTGGTTGACGCTCATCACGATCCGAAAGGTGCCCCGCCGGAGTCGGGTCCGGAACCTGGCGGCCGAGCGGCCGTTCAGGCGGACGCGCTTCACCATTACCCAACGGCCGGCCGACGTGCGGCGCTGGAGCCTCACCAAACGGCCTCTGAATGACCGCGCAGCGACGACACGCGTAATGAAGCGAGCCCTCCCTATACGTCGAAACGCAACTCTCGGCCGGACTCCGACCTGGGTCGCTCGGCTCGTCACGCCGTTCCAGTTTGCGATGTACGAGGTGAGGATCGCCGGCCTCGCCAAGTAGGACCAGGCCCCGCCGGCGCCGGTGACGACGGTTGCGATCGCCCTGGGCGAGCCGCGTCCGAACTCCTCGGCGAACACCGTCACGGTCTCGCCCGCACGCCTGGTCGGCACGAGTCCCGAGAGCATGACGCCGCGTCCGTATACGACCCTGTTCGCTTGAGCCGCGAGCGTCACACCGGCGGTCGCGAACGTCACATCGGCTCCTCGAACCGTCCCCTCGGCGTTTCGCGCGACCAGTCGGTAGTGGTAGGTGGTCGCCGCTCTCAGGCGCGTCAGTCCAAAGGTGACGTTCACCGGCCTCGTGCCCTTGCCGGCGTTCCTTGTCGGAGTCCTGGCACCGTAGCCGATGGTTGTCCCGTACTCGAAGTACCACGTCGTCGCCAGGCCGTTCGGGCTGACGCTGCCGTTGAGCCGCGCCGAGCTCGGCCCCAGCGATGACGCAGGTGCCGTCACCGTCGTGGGCCGGCCCGCGGTCGAGAACGTTCGGTCTCTTCCTCGGCCGGTGCCCGCGTCGCTCGAGGCGACGAGCCGGTAGTGGTAGAGCCGTCCGGGCGCCAGGCTCGACACCGCCGCGGAGACGCTAACGGCCGTCGTGCCCGAGCCCGCGCTCCTCGGGGGCGTCCTGGAGCCGTAGCTCGTGCTCGTGCCGTACTCGAAGTACCACGTCGCCGCCCGCCCGTTCGGGTCGATTGAGCCGTTGAGCGTGGCGGAGTTGACCGTGGCGCTCGTCGCCGACCCGGTGGCGGCTACAGGCGCCGTCAAGGTGGTGAAGATCCCGTCGGCGCCCCGTGCCGTGCCGCCGCCGTTCGTGGCGACGAGCCGATAGTGGTAGGTCGTTCCAGCCGTGAGACCAGCGAGCACTGCGGAAACCTGGACGTTGGAGTTGCCGGAGCCCGCGCTCCTCGACGGGGTCCTCCTGCCGTAGTTCGTGCTCGTGCCGTACTCGAAGTACCAGCTGGTCGACTGGCCGTTGGGGTTGAGCGTGCCACTCGCCGTTGCGGAGGTCGTTCCCACGGCGCTCACCGGTCCGGTGATCGCCGCCGGCGCGGCGAGGACGCCCGCCTGCCCGGCACCGCCGGACAGAAGGACGAGGCCTGACAGCAGCAAGGTTGCAGTGACACGCCTGCCTGGGCTTCGCGTCGGCATTTGCACCAGTGCGTATAACCCAGCGCGCTGTAAACAACGTGCTAGGAAAGCGGAAAGATTGTGGTCCTAGTGCCCTAGGACCTTGAAGACGCGGCGCCCGGCGCGCTCGACCGGGCCCGGTAGCCAGTCGCGCCTCTTCCTCGCGACCCTCGTGGTCGCGCCGAAAATCGCCTTCATCAGCTGAACGCGGCGGGCATGCAGCCGGTCGTACGGCGTGTTGTGGGCCACCTTCGATGCGATCGTCGTCGAGCCGATCACGAACCGGACGTCGCGGAACTGGTGGGAACCGAAGATCTTCTCGGCCACCACCTTCCGGACACCCTTGTGCCAGGTTGTGTCGTGGAACGCGATCGTGCCACCCTCGATGACCTTCGGCACCCAGGTCTCGAAGTCGTGGCGGACGTCCTCCTCCTCATGCGAGCCGTCGACGAAGAGCAGCTCGATCGGCTCCTGGAAGCTCTCGACGACGTCCTGGGAGAGGCCCTTGACCGGCGTGACGAGATCGGCAATGCCGGCACGCTCGATGTTCTTCTTGAACTCGCCGTGGCGGTAGTCGGCGTGCGGGTCGACGGCGAAGATGCGGACGCCGTTCCCCGCCCGCGAGCCGAGCCCGAGGCAGATCGTCGACTTGCCCTTCCAGGAGCCGATCTCCACGATCACGCCCCTCCCCGTGCAGTCGCGCGCGAGCTCGTAGAGCGCCTCGCCCTCCTCGTCCGAGAGCCAGCCGGGGACGTCCTTGATCAGCTCCTTGACGGCCGCGAAATCCGACATGGCGCCGAACCTTAGGCCACGAGCAGGCCGGTCACGTACATGACGACGATGCCTGCGAGGAAGCCGCCGAGCACGTGAGGCGAGCTGAGCCCACCAGGCGCCTTGCGCGCCACGTAGCGCCCGACCTCGACGACGACCTCGAACGCCGCGCCCGCTGCGGCGGCGAAGAACACGACGCCGAGCAGGTCGCTCGTCACAAAGCCGCCCAGCCAGGCGCCCAGGATTGCGGGCGCGCCGGCCACGAGCGCCAGCACCGCCAGCCGCTGCCACGCGACGCTACGGCCCTCCGCGAGCGGCGAGGCGATCCCCAGTCCCTCGGTGACGTTGTGGATCATGAAGCCGACGATGAAGAACGTCCCGAGCGCGAGCTCGCCGAGCGCGAAGGACGAGCCGATCGGCCAGGCCCTCGCCGAGGTTATGGAGGCCGATTCCGATCGCGACGAGCGTGGCCAGAGCGAGCCCGTTGACGCCCGAGCCGCGGCCCCCGCCCATCCGCGTCGAGATCGCCGTCAGGAACAGGAAGCTGAGCGCGACGCCGAGCAGCACCAGGCCGGCGCCGCCCAGCGCGCTCGGCAGCGCCGCCTGGAGCTCCAACGCTTCCGACAACGCCTCCACCGCGAGGAACGTGAGCAGCCCGGCGGTCAGCGCCATGAACGCGGCCAGCCACTGGGGCGCCGCTCGCCGCAGCGACGGCAGCCACAGCAGCCCGAGGGCGACCGGCACGATCCCGACGAGCGTCCCGATCAGCGCGTAGCCGAAGAAGCTCCTCGCCGAGGCCTGGGGGGTCTCGACCGCAGCCGCGATCTCCTCAGTCGTCTCGATGCCGGTCGAGCTGGTGACTCCGACCGAGATCGGCTCCTCCGGCACCCAGTCGTACTGGACGATGACCTCGCTCGAGCGCAGGCGGCCGAGCGTCCGCTCCCCCTCGACGTCGAACGGCATGATCGCGTCGTCGACGGTGACCGAGGCAATCGTCAGGTCGTCCGGCTGGGGGTTCGTGACCCGGATCCGGATCTGGCCGGGATGGAACTCGACTCGGCGGATGTCGAACTCGTCGGCCGGCGGCGGGCTCTCGCCGAGCAGGTTCGTGACCGACCCGCCCGTGGCGGTGAAGAGCGCGACGACTCCGGTGAGCAGGATGAGCGGCACGAACGCCCAGAGCCGCCAGCTCCGGCCCGGTGCAGCTGCTTCGGCGCGGCTCGCCATCAATCCTTCACGTCGAAGAAGCCCATCCAGCCGAGCTCGGCGAATTCGGACTGGTGCGCGTGGAACATGAACTCGCCCGTGTTGGCGAAGTCGATCTCGAGGATCCCGCGCTGGCCCTGCACCTGAGCGACGGTGTCCGTGTACTCCCAGTGATCGCCGGTGCCTGTCGGCTGGTAACGGAAGAAGTCGCCGTGCAGGTGGAACGAGTTGAGGAGGTCGAACTCGGTCAGGTTCGCGAGATAGATGCGCACCGTCTGCGAGCGCTTGACCTGGATCGGATAGCGCGAGTAGTAGAACGACCTGCCGTTGACGGTGTAGAAGTTGTTCTCGCCGTCGCCGTCGGTGTCGTAGCCGTTCATGACCATGACCAGCTCCTGCGCCGGCGGGCGCGGCTCCTTCGGGTCGATGATGAACGCGCCGTAGAGCCCTTTGTGGATGTGCTTCTTCAGCGGCGTCGCGTGGCAGTGGTAGAGGTGCATCCCCGCCGGCCGCGCCGGGAACTCGTAGGTGAACGAACCGCCGGGAGGGACGATCTCGAAGACGCCGTCCATGTTCGCTGGATGGATGCCGTGGAAGTGGATGGTGTGTGGGTGCGAGCCGCCGTTGACGAAGTTGACGCGCAGGAGGTCGCCCTCGGTCGCGCGGATCACCGGGCCGGGGACGGTCCCGTTGTACGTCCAGGCGTTGAAGAAGACGCCCGGTGCGATCTCGATCGTCTTGTCGACCGCGCGGACCTCGTACTCCCGCACCCGGCCGGGCTTGTGCGGCAGCGCCTTCGGTGGATAGAGCAGGTGGTCGAGATCGTGAGCGCCGTCGGGAGCCGGGACGTGATCGCGGATCATGGCGGCGTGTCCGAGCGTCGGGTGCTTGTGGCCCTCGTGCGTGGCGCTCGGATGCGAGTGTGATTGCCCGGGAAAGTTCAGCCTGGCGAACGGGGCGGCTGCGACTAGCGGCGCTGCACCGGCCAGCATCTGCTTCCGAGTAAACTTAGGCATGCCTAAATCATAACTGAGTCATATGGAACTGACAGACGCGATCCAGGACTACTTGAAGGAGATCTACAAGCTCGACGCCGCCGGGCGGCGAGTAACCACCTCTGCGCTCGCCGAAGTGCTGGAGGTCTCCCCTCCATCGGTCACCTCGATGCTGAAGAAGCTCGCAACCCTGGGGCTGGTCAAGCACGAGCGCTACCGCGGTGCCACGCTCACCGACCGGGGAGAGCGCGTGGCGCTCGAGGTGATTCGGCACCACCGGCTGATCGAGCAATACCTGGTCGAGACGCTGGGGATTCCGATCGACGCCGTCCACGTCGAGGCCGACCGGCTCGAGCACGCGCTCTCGGAGGAGCTCGAAGCGCACATCGACCGCACGCTTGGCTTCCCGACCCGCGACCCGCACGGTGATCCGATCCCGGACGCCGAGCTCAATGTGGCAACGCAAGACCTGACCCCGCTTTCGACGCTCGAGCCCGGCGCGAAGGCCACAGTCGCGCGAGTTCCCGACGGCGATGGCGAGCTCCTGCGCTACCTGTCGAGGCTCAAGCTGACTCCGGGAAGCCGTCTCCAGGTGCGCGAGTCAGCACCCTTCGACGGCCCGCTGACCGTTCGCGTCGGCGGCGCGGATCACGCGATCTCGCGCGAGCTCGCGGCCAGGATCAGCGTCAGCTAGCCGTTACGGCGCTCCCACGCGGTCGCCATCGCGATCCGCCTCGCGACCGACGGGTGCGTGGCCAGCGCCTGGTATGCCCAGCCCGGCGGCGTCGGATCCTCGAGCGCCTCTCGAGTGAAGCCCCGGAAGAGCGCCCGCGCCGCGGCCGGGTCGCGCGTCGTCTCGAGCGCGATCCAGTCCGCCTCGGCCTCCCACTCCCGCGAGACGGCGTTGTCGAGCGGGCTGCAGCAGGAGACTTCCCGCAACCAGCGCCAGCAGGGCGAGCGGCACCGCCTTCGGCTGGTAGAGACCACCACGCCTGCCGCGTCAGCCAGGCAACCCCACCGAGGAGCGGGAGCAGCAAGAGGGCGAGCCAGGCAATGCCCTTCCAGATGTGCCCGCGCGAGTGGTGAGCGAGCTCGTGGGCCAGCACGACGCCGACCTGGTCGTCATCGAACCGCCCGTCGAGCAGCGTGTCCCAGAGGAAGATGCGCCGGCTCGGGCCGAGACCTGTCGCGTACGCGTTCGGGGCAGTCGTGAACTCGCTCGTCTCCTCGACGACCACCTTCACCGGCTCGGTGTCCTGGCGCTCGGCAAACCGCACCACGTCACGCTTCAGCTCCGGGGAAGCCGCGTGCTGGTCGACGACGAGGTAGGGGTAGAGGAAGGCGAAGAGGAGCGCGAGACCGACGAAGACGGGGACGGCCGGGAGCCACCACGTGCGTCGGAACCGGGCCGCCAGCGCCATCGTGATCAGCAGCCAGAGACAGATGAAGAGGAACTCGCCGGCGAGCAGGGCCCAGCGCTCGACGAACCAGTCGAGGTAGCCGGCCTTCCAGAGGTCGTGACGGCGCAGCCACCAGAGCTCCAGCAGCTGGAAGGGCAGCTGTGAGAGCCAGACGAACGCGAGCCCGAGCATCCCGAGCAGCATCCCGGTGCCGATGCGGCCGGCGGCCGACTCCCGAATGAACCGCGCTCCACGCCGGGCGTAGACGGCGAGCACGGCGAGCGCGGCGAGCTGTGACGCGATGAAGCTCCAGCGGAGGAACGAGTCGAACTCCTCGGCCTCCTCGACCACGCCCGCGCCCGAGGCCGCTCACCGGATCGACCTCGGGCAGGACGAGGTCGTCCGGCACCGCGGTCTGCCAGAGCAGCGATGCGGCGACGAGCCAGCCGATCCCCAGCAGGAGGAGGCCGAGCGGCTTCGCGTGGCGGCTGGTCAGGCGACTGCCGGCGTCTCGCCGGCGGCGGCTCCGGCGACGGGGCCTGCTCCGGCTCCCCGAGCACCGGCGCGCTGAACGCGTACCGCTCGGTGACGAGGAGCACGTAGGCCGAGACCTGCGCCGAGTAGCGAAGCGCGTAGGCCTGCGCCTCCCGGAGCGAGTGCGGCATGCGGCCCAGCGCAAGCGACGCGAACCAGCCGAGAAACGCCGACGACGAACAGCAGCCCGTCCAGCGCGGCGGAGACGAGCAGCGCCGGCAGCGCCAGGAAGATGCGGAAACCGGTGACGAGCCGGTGCTGCCGCTCGGGCCCCGGCAGCTCCGGGTCGACCGGATACGAGCCCGGCGTGCCCGTGAAGCCCGGGAACGGGTTGGCCGTGAGCGCGACGTAGGCCGACAGGTGGGTCGAGTAGCGGACGTAGGCGGAGAGGAAGCGATGCAGCGCCTCCGGCGGGCGTCCGGTGATCAGGGTCGCGACCCAGGTGACGAAGGCCGCGAAGAACGACTGCGATCGTCCACAGGAACAACCAAACGAAGTGGGGAATCGCAAGCAGCAGGCGGAAGAAGACCGTCAGGCGCGAGCGGCGCAGATCGTCGGTGACGGTCAGGCGGACCGGGTGATCCGACGGAGCCGACACCGGCGTCGCGGCCGGATCGACGTTCGGATAGCGCTCCGTCAGGACGAACAAGTACGACGCCAGCTCCGCGAGGAAGCGCAGGCCGTAGACCACGACATCGCGGAAGCCGAACGGCATCCGCGCCCGGGCGACCGAGACGAACCACCCGAGGACGGCGACGACGAGCAGCAACCCTCCACCACCCCAAGCGAACGACTTCTCGTCGCCGCCGTACGCGTCGCCGCGGTAGCCGGACCACCCGCCGAACCCGCTTCCCTCGAACACGGCGGCCAGGAGGAGAGCGGGGACCGCCAGGAAGATCCGTAGCGCCGTCACCCAGCGGCGCTGCCGCTCGGGCTCGGCGAACTCGACGTCGACCGGGTATCCCTGCGCCGGGACGAAGGCCGGATAGGGGTTTGCGGCGAGATACACGTACGCGAACAGGTGCGTCGAGTAGCGGATGTACGTGGTCAGGAACCGGTACAGAGCGCTGGGCGGGCGGCCTGTCACGAGCGTCGCGAACCAGTTCGCAATCGCGGCGAGCACCGCCGCGATCGACCAGAGCGTCCACCAGATGAAATGGGGGATCGCGAGCAGAAGGCGGAAGAAGACGGTCAGGCGCGAGCGCCGGAAGTCGTCCGCGACCGTGAAGCGCACGAAGGGCTCCGCCACGGGTGGATTATGCGTTGAAGTCGAAGCGCGTTGCCGTCTTGGGGTAGTCCCGCTCGAGCCAGGCGAGCGCGCGCCGCGGCCGGAGCAGGAACCAGCCCTCGCGGGGCTCCGGTCGGTAGTCGTACTTCGCCTCGTAGTCGTCGGCAATCGAGTCCTCGAGCTCGTACGGCTCGACTTCACCGTGGAGGATCACCACGTCGTCACCGCTGTCGAGATGGATGACGACCCGCGGATCACGTGCCAGGTTAAGGCCTTTGCGCGAGCGCGGATTCGTGCTGAACCGCACGGCCCCGTCCGCCCAGACGCCCCAGACCGGCGCCGCGCTCGGCTCACCGTCCGCGCCGGCCGTGACGATCCAGTAGTTGCGCGCTGCGCTGAGCTGCTCGTCGGCCCAGCTCCACGGCAGCATGCCCTCCTCGTCGGTGGCGATGCCGTACTCGGGACCGAAATCCGGCCGGCTGCGGCGCATGCCCGGGGATTTTTCCAGTTCAGGGAGGATCCGAAGAGGAGGCGGCGAGCGCCAGGTCGAGTGACTGCTCGAGCCGTAGAGCCTGACCCTCGGCATGGGCGGTGCCGTACGCGTCGTCCCCGAGCATGTCCTTCAGCTGCTCGACGGTCTGCTCGTAGGTCGCCTGCTCGGTCGCCTCGACATGGGCGCCCAGCTCGTTGAAGAGCCGGTCCGAGGCGCCGAGGAGACGGGTCGCAGGCTCGGCCTCTCCACGTGCCGCCAGCACCTCGCCGATTCCCTTGAGGCAGTAGGCGATCATTTCCCTGTAGCCGAGCTCTCGAGCGGCCTCGAGCGCCTCCTCGAATCGCTTCGCAGCCGCCCCGTGACGCCCTTGGAGCATTGAGACTCGCCCAAGGTTGAAAAGCGAGATC
Source organism: uncultured Actinomycetes bacterium (assembly GCA_963752845.1). Taxonomy (GTDB): domain Bacteria; phylum Actinomycetota; class Thermoleophilia; order Gaiellales; family Gaiellaceae; genus JACDAN01. Next base: position 48,863 of record CAVVZV010000007.1, read on the forward strand.
ACGAGCTGCTCGTCGCGTCCCGTCTTGCGGCAGAGCCCGACCGCCTCCTCGTGCAGTCGTGCGGCCTCGTCGAGCCTTCCCTGACTCGTCAGGCAGACGCCCAGGTTCGAGACGACCGTTCCCAGCTCGTACTCGAGCCCGAGCCCACGAAGCAGGGCCGCGCTCTCCTCGTACAACGGAATCGCCTGTCGCGCGTCGCCTTCGAGGTCGAGCACACTGGCGAGATCGCCGAGAGCCCGAGCGACGCCCTCGGCGTCGCCGAGCCCGCGCCAGATGTCGAGACCTTCCTGCCACAGGTCCTTGGCCGACGCGTAATCGCCGCGCCTCTGCGCGAGCGCGCCGGCGGCCTCGAGCGCCCTCGCGCGACCCGGTGTCGCTGCAAAGCCGCCATGGGCGAGCGCGCTCTCCAACCACCGTCGGCCTTCGTTGAGGTGGCCCCGTACCCGCCAGAACAGCTTGAGCAGACCCGCGATCTGGAGCATGAGCTCGGGGTCTGCGGAGTCCGCCCAGCGAAGCGCGGCGCGGAAGTTGTCAAGGTCGGATTCGAGCCGCGCGTACACCTCCGCGCTCGGCCTCCCGGCGCGAAGCTCCGCCGCGGCCCGCCCGGCGACGTCACGGAAGTGCTCGGCATGGCGCCGATGCAGCTGCGCGGCCTCGCCCCGCTCCTGGAGGCGCTCGAGCGCGTACTCACGGACTGTTTCCAGCATGCGGAAGCGCGGCGTGCCCTCGTCCCTCGCTTCGCGGCGGAGCAGGCTCTTGTGGACGAGCGAGGTGAGCGCGCCGAGGTCGGCGCCGCAGACGGTTTCGGTCGCCTCGAGTGTGGAGCTGCCGGAGAAGACGGCGAGCCCCGCAAGGAGCGTCTGCTCGTCGCCGTTGAGGAGCTCGTAGCTCCAGTCCAGGGTGGCGCGGAGCGTCCTGTGACGGACCGGCGCATCGCGCGGGCCCGCGGTCAGCAGCTCGAGCCGGCTTTCAAGGTGTTCGAGCATCGCCTCCGGGGCGAGCTCCCGGGTTCTCGCCGCGGCAAGTTCGATCGCCAGCGGGAGGCCGTCGAGCGCGACGCAGATCGCAGCGAGGATCCGCACGTTCTCCTCGGTGAGGCGAAACGTGGGTCTAACGGCCCGGGCGCGCGCTGCGAAGAGCTCGACCGCTTCGCTCCCGGCCAGGGTCTTGACGCTGTCGTACTCGATGTCGGGGAGCGCAAGTGGGGGCACCGGGTACTCGTGCTCGCCGTACAGATCGAGTATGACCCGGCTCGTGACGAGCGCTTTCAGGCCCGGTGCGGCCGTGAGCAGCTCCGTGACGAGCGGCGCGGCAGCGGTCACTCCCTCGAAGTTGTCCAGCACGAGCAGCAGCTGCCGGCCGCGAAGAGCCTCCTTCAACGTCTCCTCGACCGGACGACCGGGCTGCTCGTCCACCTCGAGCGCACCGAGGATCTGCGTTGCGACGAGCTCCGGATCGGCGATCGCCGCGAGATCGACGAAGCAGACGCCGTCGCCGAAGTCGGAGACCAGCTCCCAGGCGCCTTCGAGCGCGAGCCGGGTCTTGCCGGTCCCTCCCGGCCCGGTCAGGGTGAGCAGGCGGGCGTCCCGGCTCCGCACGAGCGAGGTCAAAGCGGCGAGCTCGAGCCGACGCCCGACCAGCGGCGTTAACGGCGCCGGAATGTTGCTCTTCGCTCGCGCGGCGGGTAGTGCGAGCGCCGCGTCCTGGCGCAGAATCGCCTGCTCGAGCGCTTGCAGCTCCTGACCCGGCTCGAGCCCGAGGTCTCCGACGAGCGTCCGGCGAGCCTGCTGGTAGACCTCCAGCGCCTCCGCCTGACGCCCCGAGCGATAGAGCGCGAGCATGTGCTCGCGGCGCAGCCGTTCGCGATAGGGGTGGGCGGCAACCAGCGCCTCGAGCTCGGGCACGAGCTCGCCGTGACGGCCGAGCGCGAGGTCGGCAGCGATCCGCTCCTCGAGCGCCACCAGGTGAAGCTCCTCGAGCCGCGCCGCCTCGACGGCCGCGAACGGGGCCTCGCCGAGATCCGAGAGCGGGGGCCCACTCCAGAGCGCGAGCGCCTCGCGGAGCGTCTCCGCAGCTTCGGCGGGAGCTTCTGTCCGCGCTCGTTCGGTCAGCGCTCCGAAGCGCTCCATGTCGAGCTCACCTGCTTCGACACGAATGAGGTAGCCGCGGCCGCGGGTGACGATTCGGTCGGCGCCGAGCAGCTTCCGCAGCGCATGCACGGCGACCTGGAGGGCGTTTGCGGCCGTCTCGGGAGGATTTTCGCCCCAGAGTGCGTCGATCAACCGGTCGCGGGAGACGACGGTGTTCGCGTGCAAGAGCAGGACAGCGAGCAGGGCCCGTTGACGCCGCCCGCCGACGGCGAGGACGCGGCCTTCCTGCTCGACCTCGAGCGGGCCGAGCAGCCTGAATTCGACGCTTATGCAGCGTCTTTGCTCCATCAGTCCAGCCTGCCGTAAGCGTTCCGTAAGCGCGCCCTCCGATCGTCTCGATTTCAACCTGGACGAAAGGAGCAGTTCAATGATTCACGCAGGAGACGTCATCGAGAACCCGGTCACCGGCGAGCGGCTCGTTTTCCGCAAGACCTCGCGGGAGACGAACGGCGAGGCGGTCGTCATCGAGACCTTCGTCAAGCCGAACGGGTTCGTCGCGGCGGCCCACCTACACCCCTACCAGGAGGAGCGCTTCCAGGTACTGCGTGGGACGGTCGGCTTCCGCGTCGGGGGCGAGGAGATCGTCGCCGGGCCGGGCCAGAGGCTCACGGTTCCCGCCGGGACAGCGCACAAGTTCTGGAACGCCGGCGAAGACGAGGCGCACTTCGTGTGCGAGGTGCGGCCGGCGCTGCAGTTCGAGCAGCTGATCGAGACGATGTTCGGGCTCGCGGGTGACGGCAAGACGAACCGCAAGGGCATGCCGAACCCGCTGCGGCTGGCCGTGATCGCGCACGGTCACTTCGACGACGTGCGCCTTCCCTTCCCGCCGGCGTGGATGCAGCGGATGGGGCTCGCACTCGGCGCCCCACTCGGCCGGCTGTTCGGCTACGAGGCGACCTACGTGCCCGCGGGTGCCGAGGCCGCGCTCGAGCCGAGCGCGTAACCCGAGAGGCTTGTCGGCGGTGGGGAGACAGAAGCTCAAGCTGTGGCTGTTCTTGACCGTGGTCCTGCTTGCGCTTCTGCTCCTCGCCGCCGGCGGCATGATCGTCCGCCTGGGGCGAGACCTCCAACTGGCGATTACGCCACGAGCCGGTAGACCTCGAATACCTCGGCGTACTCACGGTTGACGTTGATCCCGTGCGTCCGGGCGAGGTTGAAGATGTACTCGGGGTCGGAGTAGCGCCGGTGCTGCTGCGACTCGTACTTGGCTAGCGCAGCGACCTTTCGATCGAGGTGATCCCGCTCCAGCGCCACGTACGCCTGGTAGCCGAAGTCGAAGTTGTTCCACGGGATCTCGTAGCCGAGGATCGTCGTCCGTTTGAAGGCTCGGAGCCCCTCGGCGGCGACGACTTGATGGTCCTGGTGGATGTCGCGCAGGCTCGGCTGGAGCACGGCGTCGGGCTTCCACTCGTCCCAGAGCGCGATTAGCAGCTCGAGGATCTCCTGGCGGTGCTCGGGGAAAGTGCGCACTTCGAAGTCGTGGACCACGAGCTGAGCTTCGGGGATCCCGAGCTCGGCCGTCGCCTCGCGTACCTCGCGGGCCAGGGTGTCCGGCGGAAACCCCTTGGGGAGCGAGCGAGTCGCAATCGAGAAGGCGACATACCGCACCTCCGTGCCTGCGTCGACCAGGCGGACGAGCGTGCCGCCGCAGCCGAACTCACCGTCGTCCGTGTGCGGGGCGAGCACAAGCACTCTCTTCCAGGCCTCCACCATGAGCGACGTAGTATCCGGCTCCGGGCATGGATGAGGCTGGATTGTCGGAGCTCGCAGGGGTCGTGGGTGCAGCCGGCGCCGTGCTCGTGCTCTTGGCGGGGCGCCGCGCGACGCTTGTCGCAGGCTTCGCGCTGATCGCGGCCGCCGAGGTGCTGCTCGCCGAGTTCGACGGGATCTCGCCGACCCTGGTCGCGGCGGGCCTGGCAGGGCTGCTCGTCCTCGCGGCGGGGGCCGCCGTGTTCGTCCGCTACCCGGCGTTGGTCATTCCCGCCCTGCTCCTCGCCGCGCCCTTCAGGCTCCCCTTCGATTTCGACCGCGACCACCGGTTCTTCTTCGCGCTTGCCCAGGGCGGGAGGCTCGGCCGGCTCGTCCCGCTGTACGTCGTCCTCGCCGCTGCCGTGGCCGCGTACCTCTGGCGCGTGCTGCGCGGCGCTGAGGTCGCGGCGATCCCGCGACTGCTGGGGGTCCCGGCCGCCGCCTTCTTCGCGCTCGCGTCACTGTCGCTTCTCTGGTCCCGTGATCTCGACGCTGGCGCGAACCTGCTGGCGTTCTTCCTGCTGCCGTTCGCTGCGCTCGTGGCCGTGGTCGCGCGGGCTGAGCTTGCACCGTGGCTGCCCAAGGCGCTCGCGTGGATTGCGATCGGGCTGGCGTCGCTGTTCGCGGCAATCGGCCTCTGGCAGGAGGCGACGAAGGATCTGTTCTTCTTCTCGCCGCAGCTGGAGGTCGCGAACGCGTACTCGCCGTTCTTCCGAGTGACATCGCTCTTCACCGACCCGAGCCTCTACGGACGGCACCTCGTGCTCGGCTTTGCCGTGCTGCTCGTCCTGCTCTGGGCCAACCGGATCAACCCCTACCTGGCGGCGGCCATCGGGACGCTGCTCTTCGCCGGCCTCTACTTCTCCTACTCCCAGACGAGCATGGCGGCGCTGTTCGCGGTCGCCTTCGTCGTGACGCTCCTCGCCGGCGATCGGACCGCCCGCCGCGGAGTTGTGGCCGCCTCGGCCGTCGTCGTGCTCGCCGCGGCAGGCTTCCTCCTCGCCGACGCGAAGGATCAGTCGATCGCAGACGTGACGAGCGGCAGGTGGACCCGAGTCGAGCGCACCGCGGACGTCGTGCGCGAGGCGCCGCTCTTCGGCGTGGGTCTCGGCGCCCAGCCGAAGGTGAGCCAGGAGCTCGCAGAGCAGAACGGCGCCAGGACGGCGCGGTTCGTGTCGCACACCACGCCGCTGACGGTCGCAGCCGAGCTCGGGATCGTAGGGCTGGCGATCTACGGGCTGCTGTTGGCTGCTGCGATCCGGATGATCATGCTCCTCCGCTCGCGCGACGCAGCGCTCGCGCTGTCGCTGGGCGCCGTGCTGCTGGCGCTCTTCGTCCACGCGCTCGCATACAGCGGCTTCTTCGAGGATCCGATCACGTGGCTCGCGCTCGGGATCGGCGCCGCCTACCTGGCGGCGCCCGTTCTCGCGCGTGAGCCTGCCGTAGCACCCTCGAAGACCGAGCCGGCGGCCACGGGGCAGCCGATCACGGCCAGGTGACCCGGCGCGAGGCCGGGGCAGTCCTCGGCGTCCTCGGGATCCTCGTCGCGATCACGGTCCCGGAGCTCGGATCCCAGCCTTGGCCGTTCGACCCGCCATCCGTCGAGCGACACGGCATCCTCGGGCAGCTCGTTCGCGCCGCAGGTGACGAGTGGGACGAGAGCCCCGGTGTCCTCCGCGGGCTGGCGATGTTCGCGGGCCTGATCGTCGCGCTCGCGACTGTGGTCCTGCTTTCGCGTCCGCGCCGTTCGTCCTGCCTTCGTGGCCGTGCTCTGCGCCGGCGTGATCGTGCTCCTCGCCGTGCCGGCGACTTTGCTCCAGGTCGGCCTGCGCGACGGAACGGCGCCCTGGTACTTCGACAACGACTCGACGTACCAGATCGACCTCGCGGGCGAGCTCGTGCTCGACGGCGAGACGCCCTACGGGCACGACTACCGCGGCTCTGGGCTCGAACGCTGGTATCCCGCGGTCGACGCCGATGAGGACGTTCCACGGGTCGCGCTCGACCATTTCGCCTACTTCCCCGGCACGGCGCTGACGTCGGCCGCCTGGCGGCTCGTGCCCGCTCCCTACGACGACTACCGCGTCTTCGTGCTGCTCTGCACACTGGCCCTGTTCGCGGCGGCGCTGCTCTTCGACGCGCCGCTCCCCTGGAAGCTCGCGGCCGGTGCAGCCCTCGCCGCCAACCCGCTCGCCACGCGCGCGGCCTGGTTCGGCACGGCGGACGCCCCGAGCATCCTGCTGACCGTCCTCGCGTTCGCGCTGGTCACGCGCTCGCGCTACGTCCTAGCCGCCGCGTCGCTCGGCGGCGCCGTGCTGCTGAAGCAATTCGCGCTCGCCGCCGTGCCGTTCCTGGCGGTGGCGATGCTCACGCGGGCCGTGCCGCGGCCGGTCCTGTATCGCGCCGGAGGCGGTGTTCGCGCTCGTGCTCGTCGCCGGATTCCTCCCGTTCGCGATCGCCGACATCGGCGCGCTCTGGGACGACACGATCGCCTACGGCGCGCAGACGTACAGGATCATCGGGTACGGGCTCGCCGGCGCCCTGGTCGAGTTCAGGGTCCTCGACGACCGCTTCGGGCCGTATCCCTTCCTGCCTCTCCTGCTTCTCGTTTGGGTGCCGCTCACCGCCTGGCTGGCGTGGACGCAGTGGCGGTCGGGCCGTCTCTGGGTCGGTGCTACCGGCTTCGCGGCTTCGATTTTCGTGCTGTTCTACCTCGGGCGCGTGTTCCAGAACTCCTACTTGATCTGGCCTTTGAGCGCGCTGCTCGTCGCTTTTGTCTTAGCGTCTGCCGAGCGAGGCGACGCTTCGGCGCGAAGCTGAAGACGCGCGAACGGCCGACGACGTAGAGGTGATTGCTGTCGGCGACGACCGGGCTGAAGACACCGTCCGGCCAGTGCCACATGAGCTTTCCGGTCCGCGCGTTCAGCCCGTACGTGCCGCGGTCCCCCTGCTTGGCGTAGCGCGAGGCGACGCTGCCGCAGCGGGGGCAGGCAGCGAAGTAGACGATGCCGTTCACCACGCTTGGCGCTCCGTGGATCGCAGAGGAGGCCTCGAAGCGCCAGAGGCGGTCGCCCGTGGCCGCATTGAAGGCCATGAAGTAGCCGTCGTAGGTGCCCACGTAGACCCGCCGGCGCCAGACCGCGGCCGCCGTATAGACGTAGGTGCCGGCCCGCTGCGCCCAGAGCAGCCGGCCGCTCGATGCACCGAACGCGTACAGCGTCCCGTCCGTGTTCCCAATGAAGACGCGGCCGTAGGCGATCGTCGGCGTCGCGTAGAAGAACTCACGCCGCCCGAAGCGCGTGAGCGCCCGCGCCCGCCACACCAGGCGTCCCGTGCGCGCGTTGATCGCGTAGACGCTGCCGCCGTCGGTACCGAAGTAGACCTTTCCGGCGCTGTACGTCGGCGAGCTGTTGATCTCGTGATCGGCGGTGAACGTCCAGCGAGGCTTGCCCGTGTAGATGTTGATCGCGTAGAGCTTGTGGTCCCAGGATCCGGCGTAGAGCGTCTTCCCGATCACGAGCGGCGTCGTCTCGAAGACTCCCGCGCTGAAGCGCCAGATGAGCTTCCCGGTCCGCGCCGCCATCGCGGTGATCATCCCGCGCTGGCTCCGCGGAAAGCGGTTGCAGGGCAGAGGCTGCATCCAGGCGTGGTAAACGACGCGGTAGGCGACCGTCGGTGACGAGGCCGAGCAGTGGTTGAAACGGCGCTCCCAGATCTGCTTCCCCGTTCGGTGATGCACTGCGAAGAAGCGGCCACGCTGCTGTGCGAGGTACAGGCGTCCGTAGGCGACCGACGGCGGGAACTCGAGCACGTGGCGGGCCTTGAACGTCCAGCGATGCCGGAACGGCGGCCGGAGCCTGAAGTCAGTCGCTGTGTGCGTCCGCTGCACCTTCAGGCCGTACGTCGGCCAGGGCAGGCGGAGCACGACCTTCCGCGGGCGCTTCTGCTCAGGAGGCTTGATCGTCGTGACGAACTCGATCGTCGGCGAGCCGCGCTGGTAGTCGATCGTCGCTTCGTCGTGAAGCCAGAATCCAGCGGCGACCCCCGGAGCCAGCGCGGTCGCGAAGCCAAGCAGAATCAGCAGCCACGTCCGCGGCACCCGGAGCAGGCTAGCGAGGCGCGCCGAACGAGCACGCTGGTTGTCTCGCGGCGGCCGCCCGCTTCCACCCTCAGCGCGTAGCGGCCGGGCGTCGCCGGCGCGCGGAGGCGAAGTGTGTGGACGCGGGCCGATCCTTGCCGGCGCCCGATTCGCCAGGTGTAGCGCGGGTAGTCGGTCGAGACGCGGACCGTGATCAGCCGCCGCGGCCGGACGCGGAGGCGCGACGGGCTCACCTCCAGGTACCGGACTCGCACGTAGAAGGGGCGGCCGGCGGCCTGGTTCCCGGCCGCATCGAGAGCGACGACCTGGAGCCGCTCGAGCCCTGGACGCAAACGACCGGGCCTCCAGGGGATCACGCCCTCGGTTCGGAGCGCCGTCCTCCAGACCCGCCTTCCATTCACCAGCAGCAGCGCGTGCGATGGCTCGCTCAGCCGGTAGCGGATCCTGATCGCGTCGCCGCGCCCGTCTCCGTCTGGCGAGACGATTCGCCGGCTGACGTTGAGCACGCGGACGCTGGGCGGAGTCGTGTCGACGGTGATCCGCTTCGAGAACTCGATCACGCGGCCGAGCTTCTTCAGCTCGACCCGGGGCTGATAGCGGCCCTCGGGGACGATCTTTCCGTTCTGGTCGCGCCCGTCCCAGCCGAACTGGTGGTTCCCCGGGCGAAACTCGGCCTCGTTCAGGAGCGTGCGGACGACCTGCCCGTTCTCGTCGGCGATCGTCAGCGTCAGCTCGTCCGAACGCCGCAGGCGGAAGGCGATCCGGGCGGTCTGCTGGTCGCACCGGCAGACCGGTGAGAAGGACGGGTCGACTCGAGGCAGGGCGAGAGGGTCCGGCTCCAGCTTCAGATCCTCGGTGACGACGAAGGCCGCGGCGGTCGCCGCGAGTAAGACCAGGACGAGCAGGGTGCGAAAGTGCGGCAAGCTCGGCGAGTGTAGTTAGCGCGCTGGACCGCTAGGTACGATCGTCCGCGTGAGGAGAGCGGTCCTCGCCGGCGTCATCGCGATCGTCTGCTTCGCCGCGACGGCCCGTCCCGCCGAGGCGGCCTGCGGCCTGCCCGAGAACGGGACCGCCTGGGTCGACTTCGCCGACGGTTCGGTGCCGTTCTGGTACCAGTTCGCCAGGCCCGGCGTGATCGCGGCGGCCTCGAACTTCATCTTCCCGCCGCAGCTTCGCGCGGGCGGGGCGAGGACCATCTACTTCGACCTCTACCTGAACAGCAGGGTCGGAACGCCCGACAAGCCCGAGGAGGAGGCGACCGTGGTCGATTGGGCGCAGCGGATCTTCTTCCGCGCCGTCGCCTCCTCCGGCTGCTCACGGCCGTGGATGGCGCTCAACGAGCTCTTCGGGGCGCACACGACGACGCCGTGGACGTCGAACAACGCCGCCTACCGCCACAACATCATCGTCTTCATCAAGACGCTGCGCGACCTCGGCGCCCGCCCGATGCTCCTGCTCTCGAGCCGGCCCTACACGCAGGGCGCCGCAGGCCAGTGGTGGCGCGAAGCCGCGCACTACGCCGACCTCATCCAGGAGGTCTACTTCACGGGCCGGCTGATCCACAAACATGGGTCCGGTCGCGGGCAGCAGGGCGCTCCGCAGCCGCTTTCGCGCGGCGGTGCGCACCTTCACCGAGATCGGGATCCCGGAGCGCAAAGCTCGGGATCATGCTCGGCTTTCAGGCCTCGAACCGCGGCTCGATGGGCCCGGTTGCCTGGTTCCATCACGTGAAGCTCCAAGCGCTCGCGATCAAGCAGGTGGCGCGCGAGAGGCAGCTTGGGAGTGTCTGGTCCTGGGGCTGGCAGGCGCGGAACACGGCGCAGGCGGATCCCGACAAGGAGGCGGCCGCGTGCGTCTGGCTCTGGGTACGCAGCCCGAGGCTGTGCGACGGCCCCGCGGCCGCGGGGCCTGACTTCGATCCGACGTTCACGCCGAGTCAGATCTCGCTCTCGCGAGGCGTGCGCTGCGCGATCGGAGACCGTTCGATCACCGGCAGCGGGCTGACACAGCTCAGGCGGGTGACGGGGGATCCGGGCATCGCCTTCTCGGCCGCGTACGCACGGGCCGTGCTCGCCGGGCTGGTCGAGGTCGACCGGGCGGACGTCCTCGCCGCCGAGCGGGCGATCATCTCCTCCCGCTTCCGCGGCAGCCGGGCTGCCTATCGGCGCGCGCTCGCGAGGGGTCGCGCGAGGCAGGCGCTCGCCCGGGAGGTGATCGCCGATGAGCTGCGCCAGCAGCGCATGGGTCGCCGCTTCCGGGTGAGAGCACCGACCCCGGAGCAGATCAGGAGCTACTACGAGAGCGTCGCGAACATCCCCGCACGGATGGTCGAGGTCAAGCCGAGAGCGTGGTGGCTCGGCGAGCGCCGAGAGGGCCTGGCGATCGGCTCGCTGGCACCGCCGCAGGTCTTCGGCATCCCAACGGGCAAGAAGTGGCGGCGCATCCGAACAGCGGACGGCTTCTTCCGGGTGCGCTCGGAAGACGATTCTCACCCGCTCGGCACGTTCCCGCTCTCGATGGCGAGGCCGGCGGTCGTCGCCGCGCTGAAGGAGATCCAGCGGCGCCAGATCTTCGAGCGCTGGTTCAACCGCCCTCTCAGGGATGGGCTCGACCGCCTTCGCTGCCGCTACGACGAGCTGCCGGCCGTGGCAGTCGTCGACCTCACGACCTACCTGCCCTTCCTAGCGCTTACGACTTAGCTCTTCGCTGAAAATCTCACAATTTTCAGCGACCGTATTGAGCCGGGCAGCGCTTTGCGCTGCGCGGCCTAGATTTCGTTACGACGCTTCCTTCTCCACTAGCCTCAGTGGCGGAACCGGCAAAGCCGGTTCCGCGGCGCCTAGCTCCGAGTCGCTACGAAAACCTGGGTGCCTTCGGCTAGCTCGAGCGCCTGCGCCTCGTCCCGCGTCATCTGCACCCACACCTCGCGTCCATCCGCTAGGGCCAGGTCGGCGCGAACCTCGAAGCCGAGGTGCACGACTCGCTCGACCGTGGCGCGCTCGGCTGACCCGTTCGGCTCGCGACGCACGTCGATGTCGTGCGGCCGCACGAGCTCCTCGCCGAAGTGGCTGACCGGCCCGATGAACGACATCACGAACTCGTTCGCCGGCTGCTCGTAGAGGTCGCGGGCGCCGCCGACCTGCTCGACTCGGCCCTGGTTCATCAGGACGATCTGGTCGGCGATCTCCATCGCCTCCTCCTGATCGTGGGTGACGAAGATCGTCGTCACGTGGACTTCTTCGTGAAGGCGGCGGAGCCACGCGCGAAGCTCCTTGCGCACTCGGGCATCCAGGGCGCCGAAGGGCTCGTCGAGGAGAAGGACGGTAGGCTCGACTGCGAGGGCGCGCGCCAGCGCCATCCGCTGGCGCTGGCCGCCGGAGAGCTGCGCCGGGTAGCGCTTCGCCAGCCCAGTGAGCTGGACGAGCTCGAGCAGCTCGTCTACGCGCTTGCTGATCTCGGCGCGGGGGCGGCGCCGGATCTCCAACCCGAACGCAACGTTCTTGCGCACTGTCATGTGCTTGAACGCCGCGTAGTGCTGGAAGACGAACCCGATCCCGCGGCGCTGCGGCGGCAGTCCCGGTGACGTCGTTGCCTTCGATCACGACGCGGCCGTCGTCCGGCTGCTCGAGTCCCGAGATCACGCGCAGCAGCGTCGATTTGCCGCTGCCGCTGGGGCCGAGGAGGGCCGTCAGCGAGCCGGTCGGAACCGAGATCGAGACGTCCTCGACCGCGACGAATTCGCCGAAGCGCTTAGTAACCGAATGAGCCTCGATCGCCACCTAGCGAGCCTCCTCCTTGGGCCTGAAGACCGTCATCGCGACCAGCGTGGCGATCGCCAGCATCGCAAGGAGGACGGACGCGGCATAGGCACCGACGTAGTCGAACGACTGATAACGCTCCTCGACGTGAAGCGTCAGCGACTCGGTCTTGCCGATCACCCGGCCGGAGACGACGCTGACGGCGCCGAACTCGCCGAGCGCCCTGGCGGTGGTGAGGACGACGCCGTACGCCACCGCCCAGCGGATCGCTGGGAAGGTCACGCGCCGGAAGGTCTGCCAGCCGCCGGCGCCCAGCGTCGCCGCCGCCTGTTCCTGCTCGGTTCCAATCTCGCGCAGCACCGGCACGACTTCCCGCACGACGAAGGGCAGCGACACGAACATCGTCGCCAGCACCATCGCCGGTAGCGCGAAGACGACGTCGAAGGGGAGCCCCGCGAGCCACCCGCCGGTGCCGAACAGGAGCAGAAACGCCAGCCCGACGACGATCGGCGACAGCGCCAGGGGCAGGTCGACGATCACGTTGACGACGTTCTTGCCCGGGAACCGGTGGCGGACGATCGCGATCGCGCAGACGATCCCGAAGATCGTGTTCGCGGGAACGGCGATCGCGGCGATGATCAGGGTCACGAGCAGCGCGTGCTTCGCCGCCGGCGTCGTCACGGCGTCCCACGCCGCCCCGACGCCGTCCTGGAACGCACGCTGGAACACGAGGGCGACGGGCGCCGCGAGCAGCACGGCGAGGTAGCCCAGGCCGACGAACCGGAGCGCGTACTTACGGAACCGCGTCATGCCTCGTCACGCGACGCCGGAGCGCGCCGATCAGGAGCAGGGACAGGAACGTGATCACGAGGAGGACGACCGAGACGGCCGCCGCGCTCCGAGGGTCGCCGCTCTCGATGCGCCCGAAGATGTAGACGGACGCGACCTCGGTCTCGAAGGGCAGGTTGCCCGTGATCAGCACGAGCGCGCCGAACTCGCCGATCGCGCGTGCGAACGCGAGGGCGACGCCCGAAAGGATCGCCGGAAGCAGGTTCGGGAGGATGATCCGGCGGAAGATCTGAAACGAGCCGGCGCCGAGCGAGGCGGCCGCCTCCTCCATCTCCCGGTCGAGCTCGAGCAGCACGGGCTGCACGGTCCGGATCACGAACGGCAGCGTCACGAACAGCAGAGCGAGCAAGACCGCGGCGCGTGAGAAGGCGACATCCACGTTCACGGGGCTCGTGGGGCCGTAGAGCGTCAGGAGGGTGAGGCCCGCGACGATCGTCGGCAGCGCGAACGGCAGGTCGACGAGGGCGTTCACGACCGACTGTCCCGGGAAGCGGTCCCGGACGAGGATCCAGGCGACGATCGTCCCCATCACCGCGTTGATCAGCGCGACCGCGACCGACGCGACGAGCGTCAACTTGAGCGCGGAAACGGCCTGCGAGTCGGTGACCGCGGCGCGGAAGTCGTCGACTCCGCCGCCCGCGGCGTGCCAGACGAGGGCGGCGAGCGGCAGGAGGACGATCAGGCTCAGGTAGGCGGTCGCCAGTCCCTGCGCGAGCACCGCCCCCGGGCCTGGTGAGACCCGGGGGCGGGGAGCCGCAACAGCGGGGGTCGACAGTTAGCCCGTCTCCTTCTGGATCTTGGTGACGATGCCCGTGTTCGGGTCGAAGAACTGCTTGTCGACCTTCGCCCAGCCGCCGAGGCTCTTGATCGTGAACAGCCACGGGCGCGCCGGGTACTTGAACTGCTTCAGCACCGACGGGACCAGCGGCCGGTAGCCGTTCTGGCCGTAGATCTGCTGCGCCTTCGCCGAGCGCAGGAAGTTCAGGAAGGCGCCGGCGGCAGCTTTGTTCTTCGAGGTCTTGACGATCGCGACCGGGTTCTCGATCCGGATCGTCGCCTTGGGGATGACGTACGGCACGTCCTGGCCCTTGCTGTTGGCGAAGAACGCCTCGTTCTCGTAGGCGAGCAGGACGTCACCTCGACCGGCGAGGAACGTCTGGAGAGACTCGCGGGCGCTCTTGTCCTGCGAGACGACGTGCTTGTAGAGGTTGCGGAGGTAGGCGACCGCCTGCTTGTGCGTCCGGCCCTTCTTCCGCATCGCGCCGTAGGCGGCCATGACGTTCCACTTGGCGCCGCCGGACGTCTGGACGTTCGGCGTCACCACGTCGACGTCCTTGCGGATCAAGTCCTCCCAATCCTTGATCTTCTTCGGGTTGCCCTTGCGGACGGCGAAAACGACGACCGAGCGGGTGACGATGCCCTCCCACTTGTTCTGCTTCCACTTCGGGTTGACGAGCCCGGCCTTGACGAGGGTGGTGATATCGGGCTCGAGCGAGAGCGCGACGATGTCTGCCTTGAGACCGGAGCGGACGGCCCGGGCCTGCTCACCCGACGAGCCGTACGACTGCTCGAACGAGACGTCCTTGCCTTTGGCCGTCTTCTCGAACTCGGGGATGATCTTCGCGTACGCCTCGCGCGGCGTCGAATAGGCGACGAGCGTCAGCTTCGAGTCTTGGGCGCGCGCCTGGGCGTCGCCTCCGTTCAGCGAGATCGCGGCCACCACTGCGGCGGCGAGTGCGAAGACGACCGGTAGCAGTATTCGCTTGCTCATGAGCCTCCTTGAATACGAAGTGCTAATCACAGTCATTAGCGACTTCTATCCAGAGGCGCTGCTCTGTGTCAAGCGCGAAGTCACGAATAGGCCTCAATCAGCACCTGTGCCACCTCGGGCCGGGAGAACTCGGCCGGCGGCAGCTCGCCGCGGCCGAGCATCTCCCTGACCTTCGTCCCCGAGAGGAAGACGTGGTCGTCGCCGCCGTGCGGGCAGGTCTTCGGCGACACCATCGCCTCGCAGACCCGGCAGTAGACGGCGTGCTCGAAGAACATCGGCTCGATGTCCAGCTCGCGCGGCTCGAGCTCGTCGAAGATCAGCTGGGCGTCGTAGGAGCCGTAGTAGTCCCCGACGCCGGCGTGGTCGCGGCCGACGATGAAGTGCGAGCAGCCGTAGTTCTTGCGGCAGATGGCATGCCAGATCGCCTCGCGGGGACCGGCGTAGCGCATCGCCGCCGGGAAGGCGGAGAGGACGACGCGGTCGGGCGGGTAGTAGCCGTCGAGCAGCACCCGGTAGCACTCCACGCGCGTTGCGGCGGGGACGTCGTCCGACTTCGTGTCGCCGACGAGCGGATGGATCAGCAGCCCGTCGACGGTCTCGAGCGCCGTCTTGGTCAGGTACTCGTGCGCCCGGTGGATCGGGTTGCGGGTCTGGAAGCCGACGACCCGCCTCCAGCCGCGGCGTGCGAACTCGGCGCGGGTGTCGGCGGGATCGCGGGCCAACTCGGGAAAGGGCGGCTGCGCGCGCTCGAAGACCGTCACGCGGCCGGCGAGGTAGAGCGGCTTCTGCGCGTAGAGCCGATCGACGCCCGGGTGGGCATCGTCGGTCGTCCGGAAGCACTGCTCGGCCTCGCGCTCCTTGTCGTACTCGAAGGTCTCCTCGACCTCGAGCACGGCGACGCGGGCGGCCCGACTGGTCGGCGAGCGCGACCCGTTCGCCTCCCGGCGGCGCGTCGACCGCCAGGCAGACCGGGAGCGCCCAGGGAAGCCCGTTGGCGAGGCGCATCTCCTCGACGACGCGCTCGTAGTCCTCGCGGCTCATGAAGCCCTCGAGCGGGCTCAGGGCGCCCGACGCGAGCATGTCCAGGTCCGAGAGCTCGCGCGAGGTGAGCGTGACCACCTCGAGCTGCTCGATGTCGTCGGGCCGCTCGCCCGTCCGGTCGACGAGCGTGCCGCCGTGTGGCGCGACCAGCTGTTCCGTCGCCGTGACGGTCACGCCGCGACCTCGGCGCGCGTCAGGCCCAGCTGCTCGAGCTTGTCGAGGACGATGCGGGCCGACTCCTCCGGCGGGTGCTCCTCGGTGTCGATGCGGACCTCGGGGTCGCGCGGCTCCTCGTAGGGGTCGGAGACGCCGGTGAACTCCTTGAGCTCGCCGCTGAAAGCTTTCTCATACAGCCCCTTGACGTCGCGCCGCGCGCACTCCTCGACCGAGGTCGCCACGTACACCTCGACGAACGAGCCGTGCTCTTCGACCAGCGCGCGCGCGTGGCGGCGGGTCTCCTCGTACGGCGAGATCGCGGAGACGAGAACCGCGGCGCCGTGGCGGGTCAGCCGGGAGGCGACCCATCCGATGCGCTCGATGTTCGTGTCGCGGTCCTCCTTCGAGAACCCGAGGCCCTTCGAGAGGTGTGTCCGGACGACGTCCCCGTCCAGGTACTCGACGAGGTGGCCGCGGCGCTCGAGCTCGGGGCCGACCAGCTCGGCGATCGTCGTCTTCCCGGCCCCGCTGAGGCCCGTAAACCAGAGCGTGAAGCCGTCAGGCATTGGTCTCCTTCGCATCGATTGGCGTATCTATGTGGATGCCGCACTCGAGCTTGTCCGAGCCGGCCCAGCGTCCCGCCCGCTCCTCCTCGTCGGGCGCCGTCGGCCGGGTGCAGGGCATGCAACCGATCGACCGGTAGCCGGCCTCGTGGAGCGGGTTGAAAGGGATCTCGTTGACCTGGATATAGCCCCAGACGAGGCGCTCGTCCCAGTCGGCGAGCGGGTGGATCTTCCAGACGCCGTAGCGCTCCGACCACTGCACCTTCGGCGTCTCCGCCCTCGACGGCGACTGGTCGCGGCGGATGCCCGAGATCCAGGCGCCGTAGGGCTTGAGGGCCGCGAGCAGCGGCTCGACCTTGCGGATGTGGCAGCAGCGGTCGGGATCGCGCTCCCAGAGGTTCGGCCCTTCCTGCTTGTGCTGCTCGGCCACGGTGATCACCGGCGGGGGCGGGAGCAGCTCGAGGCCGTAGCGCTCGACGAGCCGGTCGCGGGTCTCGTAGGTCTCGCGGAAGAAGAGGTGCGTGTCGAGCTCGATGATCGGGATGTCGAGCCCGAGCTCGGAGACCATGTGCACGAGCACGGACGACTGCTTCTGCCAGGAGCAGGTCAGGCAGAGCTGCTCACCGAACTCCTCGTGGGCCCAGCGGAGCAGATCCTCCGCGCGCATCGCCTCGAAATCGAGCTCAGGAAGCGGGGGCGCGGTCGCCAAGCAACACCTCCTTGAGCGTGTCGGCGCGGAGCCCGCGGCGCAGCGTCTCGAGCGGGATCACCTCGTCCGGCGGAATGTTCCCGAGGTTCACGGTCGGCCCGAACGTCTTCACGAACCACGCCTGTGCCGACTTCGTGGGCGCCTCGAAGATGACTTGGTCGACTCCGGCGGAGTCGGCGATCGACGACACCAGGTCCGTTCTCATCGATCCTTCGCTCGTGAAGATTCCGGAGCTGCCCGTTTCCCTGGCCTCCGTAATCACCTTCCACGAGCCGGCTACCAGCTCCTCCGAGATCCACGTGAGCCACTCGTCGGTCGAGAACTCGACCGCTGAGTCCTTCGACCCGACCTCGGAGAGGACGGTGAAATCGCGCGCAAACTCTGCGATCAGCTCGAGCTTCTGATCCCGCGGCATCTCCACGGCGCCGTCCGAGATCTCGACGTGCGTCAGCCCGTGCTCGCGCAGCCAAGCCTTGTACTGCTCGACCTTGCCGGTCGCCCAGACCGCCTCGAAAAACGTTCCGCCGATCACGACCCGCTTGTCACGGAGCACATCGAGCTTGTGCCGGAGGTTCGGCGTCACGTACGCCGTGCCCCAGCCGAGCTTGACGACGTCGATGTAGTCACCGGCCGTCTCGAGCACGTCCTCCCACGCCCGCGGGCCGAGACCCTTGTCGAGCACATGCGTGAGCCCACCGGAACGCGGCTCAAAGTCGAGCAAGGATGTCCTCCAGGTTCTTCGTCGCCTGCTCTTGGACGTCGTGGAAGAGCGAGTTGCCGTGCGAGTCGATCCCGACCCAGAGCGGCCCGAAGTCCTTGACGCGGAAGCGCCAGAGGCACTCGGGCATCAGTTCCTCCCAGGCGACCTCCTCGATCTCCTCGATCTGGGTCGTCTCGAGCGCCGCAGCGCCGCCGACGATCGCGAAGTAGACCATCCCGTGCTTCCGCATTGGTTCGATCGCCTCGTCGGGCATTCCTCCCTTGCCGGCGATCGCCCGAACGCCGTACTTAGCGCCGAGACCTTCGGTGAAGCGCACCATCCGCGCGCTCGTCGTCGTGCCGATCGAGACCTTCTCGTAGCGCCCCGGACCGAGCTTCCGGACGCCGGGAGCCGTGTGGAGCAGGAAGGCTCCTTCGAAATCCATCGGCGGCTCGACCCCTTCGTCGAAGATCCGGATGTGCGAGCGGTCGCGGATGCCGATGATGTGACCGTCCACGGTGACAAGGTCGCCGGCGCGGAGCTCGCGGATGTCCTCTTCGGACGCCGGAAAGGTGAGTCGATGCTCCGCCACTACGCCTCCCGGTCGTAGTCGACGGCGCCGTCGGCGCCGATGTGCGCCGTCGCGCGCCGGGCGGCCCAGCATTGGTAGTTGACGGCCACCGGGTTCAGCGTCATGTGCGTGTCCGCGTGCTCGACGTGGCAGTGGAGGACGGTGACGTCGCCGCCCAGCCCCATCGGCCCGATTCCCGTCTCATTCAAGAGGCCGGTGAGCTCCTCCTCGAGCTGCGCGACCAGCGGATCCGCATTCAGCGTGCCGACAGGCCGCGCGATCGCTTCCTTCGCGAGGTGCATCGCGTAGTCCGCCGAGCCGCCGATCCCGACGCCGACGATCCCCGGCGGGCACGGCTTTCCACCCGCACCGACGATCGATTCGAGCACGAACTGCTTGATCCCCTTCACGCCGTCGGCGGGGACGCACATCTTCAGGAAGCTCATGTTCTCGGAGCCGGAGCCCTTGGGGACGCACTTGACGTCGAGCCCGTCCCAGTCCGGAACGAACTCCCAGTGGACGATCGGGACGCGGTAGCCGACGTTGGGGCCGGTGTTCTCGCGCGTGAGCGTGTGGACGATGTTCGAGCGCAGCGGGTGGTCGAGCGTCGCGCGCATCGTCCCGTCGTAGAGCGCCTGGTAGATCCGGGCCGGATGGAGCGGGAAGTGCTCGCCGACCTTGCAGTAGTAGACGGCGATCCCCGTGTCTTGGCAGACGATGTTGTTCTCGCGCTCGGCGATCTGGACGTTCTTGAGGATCGTCTGGAGAACACGCTGGCCCGGCACCGACGTCTCCCTGTCAGCCGCGTCGGCAAGCGCATCTCGCAGATCCTGCGGGATGTCCTTCAGCGCCCAGACGTAGAGGTACGCCGCCGCGTCCTCGACCGCCTGCTGGATGTCGGTCTCGACCGTGCTCATGCGGTCGCCTTCTCTGCCGCAGCTTTACCGGTGCGTCGGCCGAAGACCGTGCACTCGAGCAGCGAGTTGCCCATCATCCGGTTGCGTCCATGCGTGCCGCCGGCGATCTCGCCGGCCGCGTAGAGGCCCTCGACCGTCGTCTCGCCGTGCTCGTCGATCACGAGCCCGCCGTTCTGGTAGTGGAGGACCGGATAGGTGAGGATCGGCTCGGTGAGCGGGTCGACGCCGCCCGCCCGGTAGCGCCGGAGCATGTACGGGAGGGACACCTCGGCGTCGGCCTCGGCGATCCGGGTGGTGTCCAGGTAGACCGCCGGCCGGCCGTCCTCGGTCTCGACGCCCTTGCCCTTCTCGACCTCGTCGAAGATCGCCTGCGAGACCTCGTCGCGCGGTCCGAGCGAGTCGGTGAACTCCTCGCCGTCGCGCGTTCAGGAGCACGGCGCCGTAGGCCCGCGTCGTCTCCGGGATCGAGTACCCCTGCATCGTCGAGGGCCAGGCGCCCCCGTTCGGGTGGTACTGGAGCGCATCGAAATCGCGGAGCTCGGCGCCCAGGCCGACGGCGATTTGCGTCACCTCGCCGGTCGCCCCCGGATGGTTGGTCGAGAGCTCGCCGCGCTCCTTCGCTACGCGGAAGCAGCGGCCGCCGGCGGCGAGAACGACCGTCGCCGCCTCGATCAGGTGCTCGCCGCAGCTCGCGCGCCAGCCACGCTCGATCGGCCGGAGCTCGGTCAGCGGTGACTTCGGGAAGGCGGTGCCCGAGCCGGCCTCGAACGCCTCGCGCAGCGCGGTCGTGATCGCGAGCCCGGTGCGGTCGCCGACTTGGAGCAGCCGCTTGCGCGACGCGCCGCCGCAGCGGGCGAGGCGATAGCCGCCGTTCTCGCGCGTGAACTCGACGCCGAGCTCCTCCAGCCAGTGGATCGCGGACGGCGCCTCGCCGGTCAGGATCTCGACGAGCCTGCGGTCAGCCGTCTCGTGCGAGCTCTTCCAGACGTCTCCGGCGTGAATCTCCGGCGAGTCGTCGTCGCCGAGCGCCGCCTGGATCCCGCCCTGCGCCTTCGCGGAGTTGCACGACTGCAGCGCTCCTTTCGAGGCGAGCGCGACTCGCGCACCGGCCCGCTCGGCCGACACCGCGGCCGCGAGCCCGGAAGCGCCGGATCCGATCACGAGCACGTCGAAAGAGGCGGTTGCGCCCACGGCACAAATGTACCACCGGTGGGCTAATCCGGCTGATAACGAACGTTTATGCCAAGCTAGGGCAGACCGCTGTTGTTCTGGTGTCGCGGAGTTCCCAGGCTCATCGCCTGCCCGCGCTAGACCGGTTGCGCGTGACGCAGCCGCATCGACGCGGCCACATTCCCCTTCCGGTCGTACACCTTTGCGGCCTGCGCGAGCAGGCGGTGGTCCTCGAGGACCGCACCGAGACAAGCGAGCGCCTCGCCATGCATGTTGAGAAAGTCGGTCTTGCTCGCAAGCCTGACCGCGAAGCGGAGGAGCTGGGTGCCTTCCTTTGCCTCCTCCATGTGCACCAGCGCCAAGCCACGAGGCATTCGCCAGTAGACCTGGGCCGAGATGTCCTCCTCTGGAGCTGTCTCCTCCGCAAGCTCGGTCAACTTCAGCGCTTCCTCATGGCGCCCCTGCTCGCCGAGTGCCTGCGCAAGCACCGCCGCGACGTTGGAAAGGGCTCCGCGCTCGCCGATCCGCTTGAGCCGCGCGAGCCCGCGCCGCAACTCCCGCTCGGCGCGCTCCGGATCACCGGCGAGAAGTTCGAGCTGACCGTACGCCACAGACGCACGGGCGGCAACAAGGGGCAACCCGAGCTCACGGAGCAGACGCCTGTCCTCCTTGAGCAGGCGCCGACCCTCGGCGAAGTTCCCCTCCATTGCGCGGAGCGAGGCGAGGGCTCTCAACGTCGAGGCGCGAAGTCGTCCGACCGCGCCCTCGAGGAGAACGCGCTCGCACCGCGCGAGAGCCGCATCGCGCGGTGCCGGCCCGAAGATCACGACCGAGAAGAGCAGCGACAGCAGCCTGGCTTCCTGCCGGCGATCGCCCGCGGAGCGCGCGAGGCTGAGCGCGCGGTCGAGTGCCGGCTCGGCGTCAGCCGCGCGGCAACGCAGGTACGGAACCCACGCGCGAAGCTCCCACGCTCGCGCGAGCCACCTCGGGTCAGATCTCGAGAGCGTCGCGACCGCCTCCTGAGCCTCACGCTCGACGTTATCCAGATGGAACGTGGGCTGAGTCTGGAAGGCGATTCGGAGCGTTAGAAGACGGCCACGCGCAGCCCTGGCGGAATCAGGGTCGCTCGCTAACTCCTCGGCGAGCTGCGCCGCGCCTTCGAAGTCGCCTGTGTCGCGCAGGGCGTCGGCGAGCTCGCCGGCAACGGCCGTGCGTTCACCGTCAGGCAGCAGTGCCGCCGCCCGTTTGAGGAGCCGCGCCTCCGCGGGACGGTCGTCTCGCGCGTAGGCGCGGCACGCCGCGGCAACGAGGTGATCCGCGGCACTCTGGGCAAGCTCGCGCTCGCCGTCGATCAAGCCGACTTCACGCCGGAAGATCGCGGATTGCTCGTAGTGGTAACCCACGACCTCCTCGAACTCCGGCAGCAGCGGTCCAGCATCGGCGATGAGCCACTCGGCGAACAGCTTGTGAAGCTCTGCGCGCCGGGCCTTCGGAATCGCGGCGTAGGCTGCGTCGCGCACGAGGATGTGACGAAACGAGACGGTCCCGTCTCGCTCGCGGACGAACTCGGCTGTGGCGAGAGACGCGATGCAGTCGTCGAGCTCGCGCTGCAAGTCGGTCGGCGCCAGCGCTCGGAGTGCCTCGCGCGTGAACTCCTTGCCGATCACAGCCGCCAGATCAAGCACCGCACGCTCCTTCTCGCTGACCCCGTCGAGCCGGGCAGCGATCACCGTGTACACGGTAGGAGGCATCGGGCCGGCGCGCGGCCCGTGAGCCAGCGTGAGCTCTTCGAGGAAGAGGGGATTGCCGTCGGCGGCCCCGACGATTCGTTGCTGCTCCCTCGCAGGCACCCGCGTCTTTGTCAGGTGGCGGACGAGCTCGCGCGCGCATTCGTCGTCCAGTGGGCCGAGCGCGATGTGCTGGGCGTTCGCTTTCGAGAGGAGCGACGGCCGGTCGGCAAGCAGCTCCGGGCGCGCGAGCGCGAGGATCATGATCGGACGACCTCGGGCCCAGTCGACGACGTGATCGACGAGGTCGAGGAACGTGCTCTCTGCCCAGTGGAGGTCTTCGAGCACGACAACGAGCGGCTGGGCGCGCGCGGCGTGCTCGAGGAATCGGCGCGCAGCCCAGAAGGTTTCCTCGCCACCCTCTCCCGCACTCGCCGCGCCGACGGCCCCTGCGAGCTGTGCCGTGATCACACCAGCGTCGGACTCGCCGGCGAGGAACTTGGCGAGCGACTCGGAAGACGCATCGCCGGTTGCCTCGCGGACGATCTCTGCGAGCGGCCAGAACGTGATTCCGTCGCCGTACGGCAGGCACCGGCCCGAGACAAGCGCCGCCCGCCCCGCGATTTGCGCCGTGAGCTCCGCAGCTAGGCGCGACTTCCCGATCCCCGCTACACCCGAGACAACCACCAGCCGGGCGACCGCTTGGCGCTCGACGGCCTCGAAGACGCGTGCGAGGCGGGCCAGCTCTTCCTCGCGGCCGACGAACCGGGCTTCGAGCCTCAGCGACCGGGCCTCGCTCGCTGCGGCTACGGCGATGAGCCGCTGCTTGGCTCCTCGGTGTCCAGCACCGTCCAGCTCGGCGCGTCCGGCCAGCAGCACCGCCGTGAGGTCGTCGAGAAGGATCTCGCCGGGGCCGGCCGCGGCCGCGAGGGATCGGGCGGTTTGGATCGGCTCGCCCGTAACGCTCTCGCTCGTGCCGCCGATAAGGGCCTCACCGGAACACACGCCGAGCGCGGACTCGACCCGAACGCCGGCTCGATCTTCGAGCTCCGCGTTGATGTACCTCAGCGCGCCGGCGAGGTCGGTCGCCGCACGCGCGGCGCGGACCGCGTCATCCTCGTACGTGCGGACGGCGCCAAACACCCCGAGTACGGCCCCTTCCGCGATGCGGACAGACCCTCCGTGCCGCGTGATTGCGCGCTGCGCCTCGCGCTCCCAGCTCGCGGAAAGCCCCGAAACCGCCTCCGGGTCGACGGTACCGCCGGCAAGCGCCATCCGCGCGGCCACGACCGTCACGGTCTTGCGCCGCGCCGACAGCGCAGGCGCCACCGTGGCATGCGCGGAAGTGGGCCCGTCGACGTCAAGCGTCGGGTCCTGAGTCAGGACCGCTCGCTCGAGATCGCGCAACCTGCGCCCGGGTTCGACTCCGACGTCGTCGACGAGAACGCGGCGCGCCTGCCGGTAAGCCGCGAGGGCGTCGGCCTGCCGGCCGCAGCGATAGAGAGCGAGCATCAGCTGGGCCCAAAAGCGCTCGCGCGCGGGATGCTCGACGACGAGCCCTTCGAGCTCACCGACGAGCGCGGCGTGGTGACCGAGGGCCAGGTCGGCGTCGATGCGGTCCTCGAGCGTCTTCAACCGAAGCTCCTCGAGGCGCACGATGTGCGGCTGCGCGAAGGCCGCATCGCGGAAGTCGGCGAGGGCGGGGCCTCGCCAGAGGGCCAGCGCGTCGCGGAGGAGGCGCCCTGCTGCTGCGGGACTCTCGTCGCGCCGTCGCTCTCCCTGTGCAGCCAGCCGCTCGAAGCGATGGGCGTCGATCCGCTCGGGGTCGACCTCGAGCACGTAGCCCGGCGCCCGGGTGCGAAGCGCCGCGAGCGCGCCGTCTGCGCTTGCCAGAGCTTTGCGGAGCTTGCTGACGTGGACGTAGAGCGCGCTCGCGGCGCTGGGCGGCTCCTCGTCGCCCCAGACCGCCTCGATCAGGCGCTCGACGGGAACGACGCGGTTTGCCTCGAGGAGAAGGATGGCGAGCAGCGCGCGGCGACGAGGACCGTTGACGGGGACGGCGCCGTGCTCACCGTCCAACCGCAGCGAACCGAGGATCGAGAACTCCACGCGCTTCGCCTCCCCTGACGGGAGGCCGAGCCTAGCACTGCGACGCTTTGGGCGGCCTTTAGCCGGAATTAAGGCCGCTTCAGGAGCGGCGGGTATCGACGGAGCGTCACCTACTCGAAGGAGGTGCTGGATGAATGTGAAGCGCCCGCTGCTGCTCATCGCGATGGGAGTGACGGCTGTAGTAACGGCGATCGCCCCCGCCGCGCAGGCGGTCCCCCCGGGGGAGGGGGGCGCATACGTCTGCGGTAGCGCGGACCAGGCCAGCCAGCCCACGCTCACCGGGGGCGTGGAGATCAGTACGAGCCCCTGCTACTCGTTCCAAACGTCGTTCTCGGTGTGGAACCCCGTCTCCACGTGTTACGCCCCACAGAACGTCGGTCGAGTCGTGCACATCACCCCCCAGACCCCCTGGACCGTTCGATGGCTGGCAGGGTTCTGCTCCACTGGCCAGGTGTGGTACTCGAACGCCTGGCCGTACAACGAGTACCGCTACTCGTCGGTGTACATCGGTCAGGCCGGCTCATACTTTGAGATCTACCAGTGGGCGAGATGACCCCACCCGAGCAGGGGCCGAAAGCACTCATCGGCCGGCGGAGCATGATGCTCCGCCGGCCTGAATTCGGGCCGAAGGCCGCCGCGTGCGCGATCGTCGTGGCGGCTTCCGCGGTCGTTGCGTTCGCCGTTACGAGCCGAGGCGCAGCGGATGGTCGGACGCTCGCTTCTTCGCCGGTTGCACCGCCGCAGGCGGTGGAAGCTGCCGCGCGTCAGACCGACCTTCGGCTCTTGAGACGCCTCGCTCGCCTGACCGCGTCCGGATCCGGGTCAGTGACGTCTGACGTGATCGGAGTCCGCAGAAAGCGCATCGCCGGCGACATTTGGACATTTGCCGCGACTCGGAGTCTGGGGCGTGTGTGCTGGCTCCTCCGCGTCCCGAGGACAACAGACGAAGGGAGCTGCGCCGCCGCTCAGGTCGTGAAGCGGCAGCCGATGATGACGAACCTCGGTCTGAAGCCGAATCCACGAGACCCCTCGCGCATCGACGCTTTCGTCGTCTATGGCCTCGTGTCGGACCGCGTACGCAGCGCACGGATCACACTGGCCGATTGCACGAGCCTGTCGATGGACTTTCGCCGCCGACCGCTCTTTTGGACGTCCGTCCCACGGGACAAGGTCGTCAGGGGTGCTCTACCAACCGAGTTGACCGTTCGTCTGCGCGGCGGATCGACTGTACGCCGGACGCTGATGTGGCTCGGCCCCAACAAGCGGCCTCCGAGCCGCTCGTGCACGGCCACTGCGCTACCAGATCGCTCGTAAGAGCTCAGCGATCTCGGTCGCCGAGGCCGGCCTCGGGTTCGCCTTGGCTCCGGGCCTGCCCGCCGTTGCTTCCGCGACCTCGTCGAGGTCGTCTTCGGGGACGCCGAAGTCGCGGAGCCGCTCGAAGCCGCCGAGGCGGGCCAGTTGCTCCACCCGCGCGATCGGATCGGTCACCGCCATCGCCTGTCCGAGCTGCTCGATCTCGTCGCCCGCAACGGGCTGGTTGAAGCGGAGCGCCGGCGGGAGGCAGAGCGCGTTCATCGCGCCGTGCGGCAGTCCGTAGCGCCCGCCGAGCGCCTGCGCCATCGCGTGGCCGAGGCAGAGCCCTGAGCGTCCCAGCGCCTCCCCCGCCCGCGCCGCGCCTCGAAGCAGCCGTGTTCTCGCCTCGAGATCGCGGCCGGAACCGAGCACGTCGGGCAAAGCCTCGGCGATCAGCTCGGCTCCCTCGATCGCAGCCTCGTCCGACTCAGGACTGCGGGCGGGGTGGTACAGCGCCTCGGCCGAGTGCGCCAGCGCGTTCAGCGCCGTACCGGCCGAGACTTCGGACGGCAGCTCGAGGGTCAATTCGGGGTCGTAGACGATGCCCGCGAGCTGCGCCCCGCCGCCCCCGCCTCGCATCCGGCGATCCGGATCGCGCACTCCGAAAAACGCCGTCCACTCCGAGCCTGAGTAGGTCGTCGGGACGGAGACCAAGGGCAGCCCCGCCGCCGCTGATGCCGCCTTGGCAGTGTCGATCGCGCTCCCGCCGCCGACTGCGAGCACCCCGTCCACGCCAGAAGGCACCTCGATCCGATGGGACGGGATCTCGTCCCAGCGCGCCGCAGCCTCGAGCCCGAGCCCGTCCCAGCGGCGACTCGCGACGAGCAGCGGCCGCTCGATCCCGAGCTCGCCGAGCAGGCCGGGCAGCTCCTCGAGTCCCCAGCGGACGATCACGGAACCCGGTCGCGCGCGAACTCGATGAACGCATCGGCGACGCGGGTCGGAGTCCGCCCCGTCGAGCGGACGAGCGAGATCTCCCGCGTCGGATCCAGCCCCTTCACTCGGGCCGTCGCCAGGCTGCCGGCCGCGAGCTCCGGCTCCATCGACGACCGCGAGATGAACGTCACGCCGTGGCCTGCCGCGACCGCGGCCTTGACCGACTCCTGCAGCCCCAGCTCGAGCCGGACGCCGAGATCACGTAGCCGGAGGCCGGCCTCGCGCAGCTCGTCCTCGATCATCTGGCGGACGCCCGCACCCTCCTGCATGAGGATCAGCGTTTCCGCCCGAAGCTCGTCGAGGCCGACCGTCTTGCCGGCGAAGGGATGGCCCGGCGGGACGGCGAGCACGACCTCGTCCTGGAAGAACGGCTCGAAACTCACCCCGCGCCGCCTGGTCGCCGCGCCGACCACGCCCAGCTCGAGCTCCCGGCGGGCGACCGAGTCGACTACGTGCTGCGTGTCGTTGACGGAGAGCGAGATCGCCACGCCGGGATTCGCCTCCTGGAACTGGCAGAGCAGCAGCGGGAGCACGGTGGCGCCCGGGCCGGTCGAGCAGCCGATCTCCAGCCTGCCGGTGAGCTCGCCCTCACCCTCGCCCGCGACCTCCTCGATCAGCGCCTGCTCGAGCGCGAGCAGGCGCTGCGCGCTCCGGTAGAGCCGCTGTCCCGCCTCGGTCGGCTCGACCCGGCGCCCGGAGCGATCGAGCAGCCGCTGTCCGAGGCGCTTCTCGAGCGAGCGAATCTGGAGGCTGACCGCCGGCTGCGTCACGCCCAGCTGCTCGGCGGCCTGCGAGAAGCTGCGTCGGTCGACGACGGCGCAGAATGCTGCCAGCTGGCGGGTATCCATAAGGAATCATTATGCATAAGACCACAAGTAGCTCGTGTTCCGCATCCGAGCGGACTGGCGAAATACTCCCCCGGTGCAAATCAAATTAGGGGGAGAGGAATGAAGAAAGCACTTCTCGTTGCGGCAGTCGCTCTTGCCTTCGTGATGGTGGTGATGCCCGCGGCGTGCCCGACACAACCCGGGCTTTAAGACGAACCAGGCGGCGATGCTCGATCCAGCGGTTGCGGGCGCGACCGTCGAGCCGCTGATCACCGTCGGCGAGACGCTGCCGGGCTCGACCTACAAGTTCGAGTCGATCCCGGACGGCATCGCGCTTCGGAAGGGGCACGGGAAGACGGTCGAGGCCTACGTGAACCACGAGACCTCGCTCGTCCCGTTTCCGCTGACGCCGGTTCCGCTGAACGACTTCACGAACTCGCTGCTGAGCAAGCTGACGCTGAGCCGGCACTCCGCCGGCGTGCTCTCGGGCTCCTATGCGATCCCGGACGAGGCCAATTACCAGCGGTTCTGCTCGAACTTCCTCGCGACGCGGAAGAACGGATTCGAGCGAGAGCTCCTCTTCACGAACGAGGAGGCGACCGACTTCGTCAACCGCACCGGAACCGCCTGGCCGCTCGGCCGGCGACCCCGGACGCCGAGCAGGCCGGCGTCGTCGTCGCGTACGACGTGAAGACCGGCGAGTACAAGTCGATCTTCGGCATGGGCCGGCACAATCACGAGAACAGCGTCGCGCTCGAGGGCTACGGGCATCCGGTCGTCCTCTCCGGCGATGACACGTTCACCGCGCCCGCGTCGCAGCTGTACATGTACACGGCGCGCAGCGGCCGGGCCGTCTGGAACGACGAGGGCGCGCTCTGGGCGTTCGTGTCCGACGACCCGGCGACGAACGACTACGGCGACCTGTCGGGCTCGGAGTCCGTCTCCGGCCGCTTCATCGAGGTCCCGCGCATCATCGCGACGGGCAAGAAGGCTGACGGAACGGACGCCAAGTCCGCCGACGTCGGCTTCCCGACTCCGCCGGCGAGTGCCGGCCTGCCCGACGGCCCGCAGTGGCTGCTGGAGCACTGGAGCAACACGAACAACGTGTTCCAGTTCATCCGCGTCGAGGACATCGCGTACGACCGGAAGCACAAGAACGTCGTGTACTTCGCGGACACCGGTGAGCCCCGCGCGCTTCCGGATCCGGCCACCGGCCGGCTCCGCCGCGGCCCCTCCGGCCAGCCGTCCGGACCGTGGCCGAACGGCCGCATCTTCAAGCTCGTCCTCGATCGCCGCGATCCGAAGGTCGTGAAGAGCCTGTCGATCCTGATCGACGGCGACGCGCGTGGCGGCGCCGGCGCCGGTGCTCTCGACCTGATCCACCAGCCCGACAACGTCGAGACCACCAAGGACCTCCTGCTCTTCCAGGAGGATCCGGGCAGCCACAACCAGTACCCGCTCGGGAGCGGCACGACCGCGAGGATCTGGGCCTACGACCTCAAGGACGGCGGCGATCCGTACGTCGTCGCCCGCGTCAACCAGTCGGCCGACGAGGGGCCGACCGACGTGGACGCGAGCACCTCGAAGGCGCTCGCAGGCGGCTGGGAGTCGAGCGGCATCGTCGACGCGTCGAAGTTCTTGGGCAAGGGCGCGTTCCTCGTCGACATCCAGGCACCTTCGCTCGTGGTCCAAGAAGAGACCCGGGCCGACGGCATCACCTACCAACGTGAAGGCGGGCAGCTGCTGCTGTTCCGCCTTCCGACCGACTGAAGCACCCGCGAGGGCCGGCGCAAGCCGGCCCTCGCGGTCTCTACCATCAGCCGGTGCAGACACGGCCCTCGCTCTCCGAGAGCTTCATCCGTCAGGCGCGTGAGAGCCCTCGCCGCGAGCGGGTCGACACCACGCTCCGCGTGCTCGACGTCGCGCTCTCCGTGCTCTTCCTGGCGATCGCCGCCCTGCCGATGGTCGTGATCGCCCTCGCCATCCTGTTCACGGGTGGGCGCCCGGTCCTCTATCGCGGCGAGAGAGTGGGCCGCGGCGGGCGCTTCTACAAGATGCTCAAGTTTCGGACGCTGCGCCGCGGCGCAGAGGATCGGCTTGGCCCCTTCCTCGGCGACGAGCTCGTCCGGAGGACCCGCGAGGAGCGCACGGCTGTCGGAGCCTGGCTGAGGGCGACGCAGCTCGACGAGCTACCCCAGCTCTGGAACGTGCTCCGCGGCGACATGAGTCTGGTTGGGCCCAGGCCGATTCGTCCGATCTTCTTCGAGCGGCTCGCCTCGGAGCTCCCGGCCTACTGGCAGCGGCTCGTCGTCCGCCCTGGCCTGACCGGCTTCGCCCAGGTGCGGCGCGGCTATGAGACCTCGATGGCGGAGAAGCTCGCCCACGACCTCGAGTGGATCGCCGACCGCTCGGTTGGCCTCTACCTCCGCACGCTGGGTACGACCGGCTGGCGCGTGCTCCGGCAGTCGCTCCGCGGAGCGGTCCGACCGACGAAAGTAGAGTAGAGCGGCGTGTGTGGGATCTGCCGGACTCGCGTCGCGGAGCGGGCGCGGCCGACCCGGAGCGCCTGCGCGCGATGAGCGCCACGCTCGTCCATCGCGGACCTGACTCGGACGGCCAGCTAGTCGATGGGCCCGTCGGGCTCGCGGCCCGCCGGCTCTCGATCATCGACCTCGAGACCGGAGACCAGCCGATCGCCAACGAGGACGGCACGGTCCACGTCGTCCAGAACGGGGAGATCTACAACTACCGCGAGCTGCGAGCCGGCCTCGAGGTGGCCGGACACCGCTTCGCGACCCGCTCGGACACCGAGGTGCTCGTGCATCTGTACGAGGAGCACGGCGACGGTTTCGCGGAGCGGCTGCGGGGCATGTTCGCCGTCGCCGTCTGGGATGCGAAGCGGCAGCGGCTCGTCCTCGCCCGCGACCCGTTCGGCATCAAGCCGCTCTACTACCGGGAGAACGCGGACGGGCTCGCGTTCGCATCGGAGCTCCGCGCGCTGCCGCGCGGCGAGATCGACCTCGAGGCGCTCGAAGCGTTCCTCGCCTTCAACTCGATCCCGGGCCCGTACTCGATCTTCCGCGAGGTCAAGAAGCTCCCTTCTGGGCATCTGCTCGTCTGGGAGGATGGCGAGGCGCGGTTGTCTCGCTTCGCCCGGCCTGCGCCAGTGCCGGCCTCCGAGGTTCGCCGCGAGGACGACGACGAGCTCGCCGAAGAGCTGCGGGCGCGGCTGCGCGACTCCGTTCGCGCGCACCTGATCGCCGACGTTCCGGTTGGGGTGCTCCTTTCGGGCGGCGTCGACTCGTCCGCGCTCGCCGCGCTGGCCGCACAGGAGAGCTCGGAGCCGGTCCATACCTTCTCGATCGGTTTCGAGGAGCGTTCGTTCGACGAGCTCGACGACGCCCGCTCCGTCGCGCAACTGTACGGGACGCGGCACGAGGAGCTCGTTCTGCGTCCGGACGCCGCCCTGCTCTTGCCCGCCCTCGCCGACGCTTTCGACGAGCCGTTCGCCGACTCGTCCGCGCTGCCGACCTACCTCGTCTCTGAGCTGGCGGCTCGCCACGTCAAGGTCGCACTCTCCGGCGAGGGCGGCGACGAGCTGTTCGGCGGCTACTACACCTACGCCGCCGACCTGCTCGCGCTGCGCGTCGGACGCCTGGCGCCGCTTGCCCGGCCGCTCGTCGAACGCCTACCGAGCTCGAGCCGGCGCGCGAGCTTCGACTACAAGGCAAAGCGCTTCGTCCGCGCAGCCGGCCTGCCACCGCTCGAACGCCACCACGCATGGAAGGAGATCTTCTCGCCGGAGGTGCGGAGGGAGCTGCTGGGACGGCCCTCCAGCTTCGATCCGGTCGACCTCCTGCGCGCACGGTACGCGGAGACCGAGGGCGCCGAGCTGCTCGCGCGGCTTCAGGACGTCGACCTAGGGACCTACCTCGTCGACGACCTGCTCGTGAAGACCGATCGCGCGTCGATGGCGCACTCGCTCGAGGCCCGCGTCCCCTACCTCGACCCACTCGTCGCGGGTCTCGCACAAGCGCTCCCGACGCGACTCAAGGTCAACGGCCTGCGCAAGAAGCGACTGCTTCGCAAGGCGGCCGCACCGCTCCTTCCCAGGCGGATCGTCTACGGGCGCAAGCGGGGCTTCTCGATTCCGGCCGCGGCCTGGCTCCGCGGTGAGCTCGAGCCGTTCGCGCGCGACGTTCTCTCGCCCGAGACGCTGCGACGGCAGGCGTTCTTCCAGCCCGCCACCGTGACGCGCCTGCTCGACCGGCACGTCGCCGGCAAGGAGGACCTCTCGCGGCAGCTCTGGGGCCTGCTCGCCTTCACGCTCTGGTACGAGCGCCACGTGGAGCGGATGCCCGGCGCGCTCGCAGAGCCCCGTCTCGCGCAAGCCGTCGCTTGACCGACCTTCCGCCTTTCGAGCTGGGCTATCCGCGCACAGATCTGCGCCGCACGCTCGTGGCCGCCGTGCTCTCGGGCGAGAAGACAGCGACTGCCGGCCTGGCGGAGCCCGGAGAGGTCGCGCCGGCGGCCGGAACGCGTTACCTATTGCACGGCTACGAAGACGAGCCCGTCGCGATCGTCGAGGTGACGGAGGCGAAAATCGTCCCCGCGAACGAGATCGACGTTCAGTTCGCGCGTGACGAGGGCGAAGGGTTCGAGTCCGTGGAAGAGTGGCACGCGGCGCATGAGCGGTTCTTCGAGCAGGCGATCGAGCTCCACACTCCGATCGTGGCAATTCGTTTTCGTCTCGCGGAGCGCTTGTGAAGGTCTGGATCGACATCACCGCGCCGGCGCACGTGCTGGTGTTCCGGCCGCTGATCCGAATCCTGCGCGAGCGCGGGGACGAGGTCGAGGTCACAGCCCGGAGCTACGCACAGACGCTCGAGCTGCTCGAGCTGCACGGGATCGACGCCGAGGTCTTCGGCCGCCACGGCGGCCGTTCGAGACTCGGGAAAGCCCGCGCGCTGACCTCGCGGCTCGGCGCGCTCCGGCGCTGGGCCGAGGGCCGCAGGTTCGATCGGGCTCTCGCGCACGGCTCGCACGAGCTGACGATCACTGCCCATCGCCTGGGGATCCCGAGCTCGACGACGTTCGACTACGAGTTCGCGTGGCTCCAGCACCAGCTCGGCCTACGCGCCGCGACCCACGTTGTCGTCCCGGAAGCGATCCCGCCCGACCGGCTTGCGCGCTACGGGGTTCGACCGCCGAAGCTGAGGCAGTACGAAGGGCTGAAGGAGGAGTACTACCTCGCCGACTTCGAGCCCGACCGCTCGGCGACTGAGGCGCTGTCGCTTGATCCCGACCGCACGCTCGTGGTCGTGCGGACGCCGCCTGACGTCTCGCTGTACCACCGCCGATCGAATCCACTCTTCCCGCAGGTGCTCGAGCATCTGGGGCGGCAGGAAGACCTCGACGCCGTCGTTCTCCCGCGGACGAAGGAGCAGGGCGAGTACGTTCGCACGCTCGGGCTGCCGGCGGTGGTCGTCCCGGAGCACGCGGTCGACGCCCAGAGCCTCATCGCGCTCAGCGACCTGGTCGTCTCGGCCGGCGGGACGATGAACCGGGAGGCTGCGGCGCTCGGCGTCCCCGTCTACACGACGTTCGGCGGGCGGCTGGGGGGCGTCGACGAAGAGCTGATTCGCCAGGGACGCCTGGTCCCGATCACCGACCCACGCGCCCTGATCGTCGAGAGGCGGACGTCAGCCCAGCGGCCGCGAGTCCGGCGCGATCCCGCGAAGCTCCTCGACCTGCTGCTCGCTTGGCCGTAGGCGCACGGGCGTGTTCACCATCCTGGAAAGCCGCGAGACGACCTGCAGCGTCTCGCCGTCCCAGACGAGCCGCTCGAGCTCGGTCAGCTCCTCCTCGAGCCACGCCGCGTCGATCGGCACCCGCCGGGCGCGCTGGATCTTCGGGTGGCCGGTCTGGGCGACCTCCTCGTCCTCGCCCCAGAGGTCCTCGTGGAGCTTCTCGCCCGCGCGAACGCCGATGAACTCGAACGGGATCTCCCGTTCAGGCTCCTTGCCGGAGAGACGGATCATGTCGCGCGCGAGGTCGAGGATCCTGACCGGTTCGCCCATGTCGAGCACGAAGATCTCGCCGGCGCCGCCGATCGCTCCGGCCTGGACGACGAGCGACGAAGCCTCCGGAATGGTCATGAAGAAGCGGGTCATCTCCGGGTGGGTGATCGTTACCGGCCCACCCTTCTCGATCTGGCGCTTGAAGATCGTGATCACGCTCCCGGCCGAGCCGAGGACGTTGCCGAAGCGAACGGCCACGAACCGCGTGGGCACGTTCGGGCGGCTTCCGTAGGCCTCGACGATCCACTCGCAGAGCGTCTTGCACTGCCCGTACACCGCCTTCGGATTGAGCGCCTTGTCCGTGGAGATGAGCACGAAGCGTTCGGCATTGAACTCGACGGCGGTGTCGGCGACGACCTTGGTCGCGAGCACATTGTTCCGCACCGACTCCAAGGGGTTGGCCTCCATCAGAGGCACGTGCTTGTAGGCGGCGGAGTGGAAGACGACGGCGGGCCGGTAGCGCTCGAAGATACTCCGGATACGCGCGCGGTTGGCGACGTCGGCGAGTACCGGAATGCTGGCGGTGAAATCACGCTCGTCGACCAGTTCTCGCTCGATCTCGAACAACGGCGTCTCCGCCTGATCGACCAGCACCAGTCGCGCGGGGCGGGCGCGGGCGATCTGGCGGCAGAGCTCCGAACCGATCGACCCGCCGGCGCCGGTGACAAGGACCGTCTGGCCCTCCAGGTACTCCGAGATCGCATCGAGATCGACCTCGACCGGCTCGCGGCCGAGGACGTCCTCCACCTGCACCGGCCGGATCCGTCCCGCGAGGTTTTCTTCGTCGGCAATCAGCTCGTAGAGGCCCGGCAGGGTCTTGACGGGGATTCCCTCACGGCGCGCGACCTCGACGACTTTCTGGCGATCCTCACCGGAGGCAGACGGAATCGCGATCAGGAGCTCGTCGGGACGGTTGTCGCGCAGGACGTGCGGCAGCTCGTTGGTCGTCCCCAGCACGCGGACGCCGTGCACGCGCAGGTTCTTCTTCCGCGGGTCGTCGTCGACGAGCCCGATCGGCGTGTAGCCGAGCTGTCGCGACCGCTGCATTTCCCGGATGACGAGCTGGCCGGCGTCGCCGGCCCCGACGACGATCACCTCCTTGCCGCGCGCGACGAGGCCCGACGCGCTCGGCCGCTCGAAAATCGTGCGAGCCGCGAGGCGAGTGCCCGCCACGAGGCCGAGCAGGAGCACGAAGTCGATCAGGACGACCCCACGCGGCAGCCGGCGCTCGAACGGATCGGCGAAGTAGACCGCCAGGGCGGCGAGCACCGACGCCACCAGCACGCCGAGGGCGGCGCGCCACATGTCTCTCGTGGAGACGTAGCGCCACCAGCGGTTGTAGAAGCCCAGCGCGACGAAGACGGCGAGCTTGATCGCAACGACGAGCGCGATCGTCGCCCACAGCCCGTCCTCGAACGTCGGCGGCACGTTGAAGTCGAAGCGGAGCTGGAAGGCGAAGAACCAGGCGGCGGCGATCAGCGCCGCGTCCGCAACGAGCTGCCAGAGACGATGTCTGTTGACCGGAACGCTCATCCGACACCTACCCCGACGGCGGAGCGCACCGCTTCGACGACGCGCTCCTGGACTTCGACCGGGATGCCCGGCCACAGCGGTACGGAGAAGTTCTCCCGCCCGGCGCGCTCGGTCTCGGGGAGGGACCCGGGCTTCCAGCCGAGGAAGCGCAGGGCCGGCTGCAGATGAAGTGGCGTTGTGTAGTACACGGCCGAGGCGATATCGGCTTCGGTCAACGCCTCACGAATCCTGTCTCGCTCCGGCGAGCGGCAGACGAACAGGTGATAGACGTGGCCCGGCTCGTCCTCGGGGATCTGGACCAGCTCGCCGAGGCCGAGCTCGGCGTAGCGGACCGCTGCCTCCCGCCGACCGCGCGTCCACTCGTCCAGGTGGGTCAGGAAGACGCGAAGGAAGGCGGCCTGGAGCTCGTCGAGGCGCGAGTTGTAGCCCACGAACTGGAAGTCGGTCTTGTCGCGCGAACCGTGGAAGGCGAGCAGCCTGATCCGCTCGCCGAGCTCCTCGTCGTTGGCGGCGACGAGGCCGCCGTCGCCGAGGCAGAAGAGGTTTTTGGTCGGATAGAAGCTGAAGGTCGAGACGGGAGAGCCCGCAATGCCCGCGGAGCCGAACGCCTGGGCGGCGTCCTCGATCAGCGGCGGGCCGAGGCCCGCAAGGTTGCCGAGCGGCGCCGGTCGGCCGAACAGGTGCACCGGCATGATCGCGCGGGTTCGGCCCGTGATCCGGCCGGCAACGTCCTCCTGGTCGAGGTTCAAGGTCACCGGGTCGATGTCCGCGAAGACCGGAGTCGCGCCGCGGCGCGCGATCGATTCCGCCGTCGCGTAGAAGGTGAAAGCGGGACAGATCACCTCGTCGCCGGGTCCGATCCCCATCGCGTCGAGGACGAGGACCAGGGCGTCGGTGCCGTTGGCGACGCCGATCGTCTGCTTGACGCCGAGATAGGCGGCGGCCTCCTCTTCGAACGCCTTCACATTCGGCCCGCGGATGAACGTCGAGGAGTCGAGAACCTCCTCGAACCGCTCCCGCAGCTCCTCGACCAGCGGCGCGTACTGCGCCTTCACGTCAACGAGCGGGATCGTCGGCACGGCGGCCCAGTCTAGATGCCCGGCGATGACGGACAAGCACGGCCACGACCAGGAGCACGATCGCCGCCAGGACCGCGTACTCGGCGTAGCGGAACTGGTGGTGGAACTCCTCCCAGTTCGAGCCGAGTGCCCAGCCGATCGCCGCGAGCCCGAAGCACCAGACCGCCGAGCCCGGGATCGTGAGCACCGTGTAGCGCGCGAGCGGCATCTCCATGACGCCAGCCGGGATCGAGATGAACGACCGGATCACGGGCGTGACGCGGCTGATCAGGACGGCCAGGTCGCCGAAGCGCTCGAACCAGTCCTCGGCCCGGTGGAGGTTCTCCGGGGTCAGGTGGAGCAGGCGGCCGCGGCGCTCCAGCAGCGGTCGGCCCCCGTAGAGGCCGATCGCCCAGCCGCCGATCGACCCGAGGACGTAGCCGAGCGTGCCGGCGGTTGCCATGGCGACGTAGGCCCAGAGCTCGGAATCGATCTGCTCGCCGAAGAGGACGACGTTCTGGCCCGAAAAAGCTCCCGCAGCCAGGGCTCCCGCGTAGACCATCACCAGTTCGCTAGCCGCGGGGAAGACGGCGTCGATCAGCATCAGCGCGAACACCGCGTAGAGGCCGTGGTCGCCGACCAGCGCCGTCAGGGCGTCGGTGATCGCTTCGAGCACGAGCCGAGTCTAGGGGCGCTACCGCCGTCGGACGCGGAAGGAGCGGGCGAGCTCCGCCTTCCCGGCGCTCGAGATCGCCGTGACCTTGGCGACGTAGGCTCCGGAGAAGACGGGCTTGCCGTTCGGGTACTTCCCGTTCCAGGTTGCGGTGACCCGCCCGGCTCGCACCCCACGCTGGTTGCGGACGACGCGGAGGAGCTGACCGGTCTTGGACGTGATCGCGACCGTGACCTGGGCCGGCCGGGTGAGCCGGAAGCCGATCGTGACGCGGCCGCCTCGCCTACGGTGGACGGTCGCTCGCAACGGTTTCACCGTGATAAAGCCGAGCGTGTTGTTGAGGAAGAACGCCCGCTCGGCGCTCGACCCCTTGCCCTCGAAGTCGACCGCATTCACGGTGAAGCGCCAGCGGCCCTCGGGCTCGGCCGCGCCGTTCGCCTGTCCGCTCCAGTCGAAGCGATAGACGCCCGGGCTGCGCTGGCCCTGGTCGATCGATCGCGTCACTCCGCCGGGCCCCGTGAGCGTCGCCGTGACCGTCGACTGACGCACGATCTTGTAGCTCAGCGCCTGCTTGTCGCCGGCTCCGTCACCGTTCGGCGAGAACGTCACCTCGGGTATCGGCGCGTAGACGCCGTAGTAGGAGACGAGCAGCGATTCGGCGACCATCCGCTCGCCCCCCGTGTCCGAGGGCCGGCTGAGCAGCTGACCGTCGAAGGCCATCGTCGAGGAGCCTCCGGCGTCGAGCGCCGACGCGGTCACCGCGCCCAGGCGGATCATCGCCTGGGCGAGCTCGAAGTTCGTCATGCCCGCCGAGTAGCCCGGCCGGCGGCCGTCGACGACGAGCATGATGATCCGCCCGTCGGCGCGCTGGCCGACCGCGGTCCGGGGGTGGCGGCGGTTCAGGTGGTCGCTCCCGAAGTCCTCGAGCGCATTGAAGATCGGCTTGCCGGCGCGAACGATCACCGGCCCGCCGCCCAGCGCCTCCGGCACGTCACGCCAGTCCGGACGGAGGACGAGGCGCACGGTGACGAGCTGTCCACCGAACGCCTCGATCAGGAGCCGCTGCGCCGCCGTCCCCTTCGCGGCCAGGACGGCGCCACCGGGTGGAATCGGCGTCCCGCCGCGCCGGTTCTCGGTGACCATGCCGACGAGGTCCGTGTTCGGCGTCGCCGCGGGGAACGGGGAGAGGACGGCTTCGACGACGCCGCTCCCTGTCGGCGTCGCACCGCCGTAGGCGGGCGTGTAGAGCGTTGTCCCGTTCGGTCCCGGCGGACGGTTGAGCAAGTGGATCGCCCGGCGCGGGCCGTCGCCCTGCCAGGTCCCGAGCATCGCGATCTTCTCCACGCGCAGGTTCCCGGCGACGTCGACGCCGACCATCGAGCGTCGGGGATGCGGCGTGGTCTGCAGGACGCCGTCCTGGATCAGACCGCTGCTCGGGATGCCGTCAGCCCAGGTGAAGAGGTCGCCGTTGACCCCCGCCGTCGTCGAGCTCTGCACGGCCCGCCGCTGCATCGAGGTCACCCGCTCCCGGCCGATGACGGCGCCGTTCGAGAGCACCGGCTGGAGCTTGTAGAGGACGCCGTCCGGCTTGGGCGCGGAGAGGACGTGCAGGCGCATCGGGCCGAAGCGCGTGAACTGGAGGCGGTTCTCGTAGGTCACGCCCGGCATCAGAATCTGCGCCGCGCCCGCGGCAGGCGACGCGAAAACGCCTGCAAGCAGGCACGAAATGACGAGCTTGCGCACCAAGACCCGCGGGTGAGGCTAGCCGAAAAGAAACGTCACTGGGGTCAGGTCTTGCGTTGCCACATCTGGCACGGAGCGGCGGGATGGGGATTGCAACGCAAGACCTGACCCCCTCGTCGCTAGTGTGACGCCGTGGAGCACGCGATCGAGGTTCGAGGTCTGGTCCGAGACTTCAAGGGCGGCATTCGGGCCGTGGCGGGAATCGATCTCGAGGTCGCGCCGGGCGAGATCTACGGCTTCCTCGGCCCGAACGGCGCGGGCAAATCGACGACCGTCCACATGCTGACCACGCTGCTCCCGCCGACGGCGGGCAGCGCGCGGGTCGGCGGCTTCGACGTCGTCAGACAGGGGGCGGAGGTACGCGCAACGATCGGCGCCGCTCTCCAGGAAGCCGCGCTCGACCCGCTGCTGACCGGCCGCGAGCACCTGAGGCTCCAGCTCGCGCTGCACGGGATCCCGCGCGCGGAGCGCCTGGCGCGGACCGACGCGCTGCTCGAGCGGGTTGGCCTTCGCCTCGCGGCGGATCGCAGGATCAGCGGCTACTCGGGCGGCATGAAGCGACGGCTCGACCTGGCACTCGCCCTCGCCCACCACCCGCGGATCCTGTTTCTCGACGAGCCGACAACGGGGCTCGATCCTCAGAGCCGGAGCGCGCTCTGGGACGAGGTCGTCCGCCTGAAGCGGGACGAGGGCGTCACCGTCTTCCTCACCACCCAGTACCTCGAGGAGGCCGACCTCCTCGCCGACCGCGTCGGGATCATCGACCACGGCCGGATCGTCGCCGAGGGCACTCCGGCGAGCCTGAAGGCCGAGATCGGACGCCCGACGGTCGAGGCGCTCCCCGCGGACGGGACCGAGACCGCGGCGCTCGAAGGGATCATGGAACGCTTCGGCGAGCTCCAGCCGTCGACCGCCGGAGTCGCCGTCCGGCTCGACGGCCGCGGCGATCTCGCCGACGTCATCCGCGCCATCGACTCGGCCAGCGTTCGCGTCGCCGACCTTCACCTGCACGCGCCGACGCTGGACGACGTCTTTCTCGCCAAGACCGGACGCTCGCTCGAGGGCTCCGACGAGCCGTCGGAGACGGACGAATGAGGCTCGCGGCGCAGGTCTTCTACCTGGCGCGCC
Source organism: uncultured Actinomycetes bacterium (assembly GCA_963752845.1). Taxonomy (GTDB): domain Bacteria; phylum Actinomycetota; class Thermoleophilia; order Gaiellales; family Gaiellaceae; genus JACDAN01. The sequence continues at coordinate 88,233 of CAVVZV010000007.1, forward strand.
GCTCGGTGATCCGGACGCTGCGGCAGCCGGCCAACTGGATCACGCCGCTGATCTTTCCGCTCGCCTTGATGGCCGTGAACACGGGCGGGCTCGACGCGGCCACGAACCTCCCCGGCTTCCCGAGCGACTCGTTCCTCGCGTTCTTCCTCGCCTTCCCGTTCATCCAGGGCGCGCTGTTCGCGACCGTCAACGCCGGCGTCGACCTCGCCCGCGACATTCAGACGGGGTTCCTCAACCGCCTGTCGCTGACGCCGATGCAGAGCGCGGCCCTGCTCGTCGGACACCTGGGCGGCGTGATCGCGATGGGCTTCCTCCAGGCGGTCTGGTACCTCGCCGTCGGCCTGGCGGTCGGCGTCCGGCTCGAATCGGGCGTCCTCGGAGCACTCGTGCTGTTCGTGCTCGCCGTGCTGATCGTGCTCGCCTTCGGGTCGTTCGGCGCGCTCGCAGCCTTGTGGACGGGGTCGACCGAGGCGGTGCACAGCCTCTTCCCGGTCTTCTTCGTCTTCCTGTTCATCTCGTCGATGAACCTGCCGCGGAACCTGATCGAGACCGACTGGTTCCGGATCGCGGCGTCGCTGAACCCGGTCTCGTACCTGATCGAGGCGATCCGCAGCCTCGTCATCGTCGGGTGGGACGCACAGGCGCTCGCACTCGGCTTCTCGATCGCAATCGGGCTGGCGATCATCGGCCTTTCGCTCTCGTCGCTCGCGCTGCGCGGAAGGATGGCGAGGACATGAAGAGCAGTCCGTTAGCGTGGCGCTGGCGGTCGGGTGGCGGATGCTGCACAACAACTTCTCGAACCCTCGCTGCTGCTTCCCGGGCTCGCGTTTCCGCTCTTCTTCTTCGTGGCATTTGCAGGCGGGCTGTCCCGCGTGAACGACGTTCCCGGCTTCCAGTTCCCGGTCGGCTACACCGCCTTCCAGTTCGTGTTCGTCCTGCTCCAGTCGGCGGCGTTCGCGGGCGTCTTCACCGGGTTCGGGATCGTGCGCGACTTCGAGACCGGCTTCGCGCGCCGGCTGCTGCTCGCGGCGCCGGATCGCCGCGGGATCCTGCTCGGCTACGCGTTCGGCGCGTTCGGCCGCTGGACAGTGACTGCGACGGTCCTGACGGTGGTCGCCCTCGCCGCCGGCATGCAGGTCGGCGGCGACGGTGTCGACATCTTCGCGCTCTATGCGCTTGCCGTGCTCGTGAACGCGTGTGGGCTGCTCTGGTCGGCGGGGATCGCGATGCGGTTCCGCAGCCTGCAGGCCGCGCCGCTTATGCAGCTCCCAATCTTCCTCTGCCTCTTCTTCGCCCCGGTCTTCGTGCCCGTCGATCTGCTCGCAGGCTGGCTCCGGGTCATCGCCCACCTGAATCCGGTGACGCTCCTGCTCGAGGCGGGGCGGAGCCTCATTGCCGGCACGCCCACCCACGTGGGCTATGCGTTCGCCGCGGCGGTCGCGCTCGTCGGTGCGTTCTCCGTCTGGGCGGTGCGGGGGCTGCGCAAGGCGGAAGCCGCCGGCGGCGGTTAGAGCACGGGGGAAACCATGTTTCCCCCGTGGACCCCCTTCTTAGAAGGTTCTTCTGAACGTGAGCGGGCCCGGCCAAGCCGGGCCCTCTTAACCTCTCACTCGATTGCGGCTACGAGTGCGGGCCTGGCTGAACGTTCCGGCGAGGTGGGTGGCTGCGGGGCTAGCCCGCGAGCGCTTCGCGCACCCGGGCCTGGAAGCCGGCAACGAGGCGCTCGCTCTGCGGCAGCAGCCGACCCTCGGGGATCACGCCGGACCCGGCGCCTCGCTGGACCAGCTCCACGAGCCGCGCATCCTCTTGCCCAACCTGGTCGTCGAACTCGAGGAACTCCGCGACCCACTCGTCGGTCGCGTCGGCGGCGAAGAAATAGTCGAGGACGCGACGCGTTCGGTCCGGGGCGAGCGGGAGGATCGGCCCGATGGAAAGATTCGGCCGACCGGGGAAGATGTTGATCCCGGTGTTCGGCCAGATGAAGTGGAACTGGCCAAGGGGGAGCTCGGCGTCGCCGCGGCTGCGTAGCTGCCCGAACTGGCTCCAGTGCCAGTCTCCTGTCTGGAGCTCGTAGTTGTCGGGTGAGACGTCGACCAGCCCTGAGAAACCCGGGTGCGCGACGGGGCAGTGGTAACACTCCAGGAAGTTCTCGCTCGCGATCTTCCAGTTCGCCCCGACCTCCCAGTCGGCGCGGTGGTGAAAGACGAGCTCGTCGACGTCGAGGCCGGCGGCGGCGATCCGATCGGGGACGTCGCCGAGCAGCTCGAGCGAGCGGCGGTGCCTCGTCGTCGAGGTTGACGAACCGGAACGGGCCCCAGCCCTCCAGGCGCACGGGCTCGAGCGAGACGTCGGAGAGGTCGACGCCCTCGCGCTCCGACCTGGGAGCAGCGCGGAGCGACCCGTCCAGGTTGTACGTCCACGCGTGGTAGGGGCACTGGAGCGTCTTGCGGTTGCCCGGCTCCTCGACCACGACCGAGCCGCGGTGCCGGCAGACGTTGACGAACGCGCGCTCCTCGCCGTCCTCGCTCTTGACGAGCAGGACGGGCACTTGCCCGGCCCACCCGGGGACGACGTCGCCCGGCTCGCCGAGGCGGCCGATGTAGTGCCAGGCGCGACGAAAGATCGCCTCCTCCTCGCGCGCCAGCACCGCCGGGTCGCTGTACCAGCTCCAAGGCGTGGTCGTTTCGGCCATGTCGAAGAGCTAGGTCAGGAAGAACGGCGGGTCGTCCATGGCGGCGTCCGCAACGATCGCGATCACGTAGCCGAGGATCAAGAGCACGCCGGTGGCGAGGTGCAGCTGGATGTTCTTCGCCATCGCCGGCATGAGCGCGTACGGCTGGTCGTACCACTCCTTGAGCGCCCGGTACACGGGCACCGCCAGCGGAGCGGCGGCGAGCGCGATGATCGTCGGGCGGACGATCCACCCGGCCACCGCGAAGACGACGATCAGCCCGAACGCGAGGGCGACCGCGGCGGCGTAGAGGTTGACGACCGCGTCCTTGGAGAGGCGAACCGGCAGCGTCCGCTTCCCGGCCGCGGCGTCCGCGGGCCGATCCGGAACCTCGTTCACGTACAGGACGAGCGCGATCAGGATCCCGACCGGGATCGAGACGAGCAGCGGCTCGAGGTCGTACTCCCGCGCCTGCACGAAGTAGGCGCCAAGGACCATGATCGGTCCGAAGCCGAGAAAGACGGCGATGTCGCCCAGGCCGCGATGGACGAGCTTGAGCGGCGGCGCCGTGTAGAAGACGCTCACGAGCGCGCCGGCCACGCCGACCCACAAGAGGTCCCAGCCGCGCGCGGCGGCAAGACCGATGCCGATCGCGATCCCGACGGCGTAGAACCCGAACGAGAGCAGCGCCAGCTCGCGAAGCGAGAGCAGGCCGTACAGCACGACCCGCGAGCCGCCGCTGAACTGCGTCGGGTTCACATTGGCCGCATCGGCCCCGCTCGCCGTGTCGAAGACGTCGTTCGCAACGTTCAGACCCAGGTGGATGCAGGCGCCGCCGATCAGCGTGAGCAGCGCGAGCCACCAGTTGAAGCCGTTCGTCCAGGCCGCGACGGCGATGCCGAGCAGGATCGGCACGAACGTCGCCGTGAGAAACGGCAGCCGAGTTGTCCGCAGGAAGAGCCAGCCGAACGGGAGCTTCGGGCGCACCTCCCGGCCCTGCTCGGCCGACACCTGCTCGAGGTAGCGGAGCGCCTGCGGCACGCCGCGCTCCGAGTACTCGAAGAACGTCATCTCCTGCTCGTCCCAGTGCTGCTCCCGCTCCGGGGTGAACTCGAGCCCTTCCTCGGCGCGGCGCAGCGGACCCCAGAGAGAGACATAGCGCCGCTCGTCGTACCCGATTCCCGGCTGCGGCCGGATGTGGCTGAAGACGACGTTGACGCGCTCGTCCGCCGGCGGCTGCGCCTCGCCGGCGACCGCCTGAAGGACGACGACGCCTCGATCCGTGTCGACCCGGAACTCGGTCGCGATCGACATCGGGTAGCCGTCCTCGTCCACATAGGCGATCACCGCATGGGCGAAGCGCTCCTCCAGCCGGCGGATCAAGTCCGGGTTCGGCTTCATGCGAGCGCCCGCGCGACCTCGAAGACCTGCGGCGGCGCGGTCGGTCCGCCCGTCCTCCCATAGGAACGCCCTCCGCGGCCGCACCTCGATCACGCCGCGCTCGAAGAAGAGCGGGAGCGCGACGCGCTTCCCGAGGAACATGTCGATTGCGGGCTCCTTCTTCCGCCAGAGCGGAAGCACGCGCTCCCAGCCCGAGTGGAGGTCGGAGTCGTCCACCGTCGCATCGCCCTGGATCGTCGCCCGCGCGAAGCGGTCGACCTTCACGGCGACGGGGTCGCTGATCGAGAGCGACACCTTCGGGTTGGCCTTGATGTGCTCGAGCTTCTTCGAGAAGAGGATGCTCGACGTCAGATAGATCAGCTCCCCGTCGTAGAGCGGGATCAGCGGGTGGGTCACCGGCCGGCCGGCCGGGTCGATGACGGTGAGCTCGCTCACGAGCGCCGTCTCGAGCAGTGCTTCAACCGGCTGCGGAAGGACGCCCATCGTGCGGACGATAACCCGTCAGTTCCGGCGCTCGACGACGATGTGCGTGAGCGCCTCCAGCTCCGGGCGGTAGCCGCCGCCGTCGAGGTGGGAGCGCGCTTCGGCGGCGTAGCGCAGCGCGACCTCGCGAGCCTGCTCGAGTGCACCGGTGGCGGCGACCCGGACCAGCGCGCCCTCCGAGCGGTCCACCCGCAAGCGCCGCTCGCACGACCTCGTCCTCGCGCGCGGCGAGGAGGAGTGGCAGCGTCGGCGTTCCCTCGCGCAGGTCGTTGCCGGCGACCTTGCCGGTCTCGATCGTCGAGCCCGTGCAGTCGAGGATGTCGTCGGTGATCTGGAACGCCATCCCGAGGGCGACGCCGAACCGGCCCAGCTGGGGATCCCGGCTCGCGAGCAGGCAGGCGGCGCGGAAGAGCTCGGCCGTCTTCAGCGAGCAGCGATGGAGGTACTCGTCCACCGTCGTGTCAGGCCGGTGCGCCTGAGCGTGCTGGAGCGCCTCGCCTCGAACCAGGGCGAGAGCGGCGTCGGCGAGCACCTGGACGCCTTCGGTGTCGCCGGAGGCCGCCAACTCCGAGAACGCGCGGGCGAAGAGGTAGTCGCCGGTGGCGCGCGCGCCGATTGCTCCATGCGTGCGCCAGGCCGTCGCGTGGCCGCGGCGGAGCGCGGCGCGGTCGATCAGGTCGTCGTGGACGAGGCTCGCCATGTGCACGAGCTCGACCGCGACACCGGCGGCCAGCGGCGGCTCGCCGGTCGACGCGAGGAAGACGAGTAGCGGCCGCAGCCGCTTGCCGCCGGCAGCGAGCGCGTCCGATCCCGCCTCGGCGACGGTGCCCGGATGGCTCGCGACGACTGCGTGGAGCCGCTCTTCCAGCTCGCTGAGGTAGGCCTCCAGGCCCGGCGTGTTCTGAACGGCGGCGAGGGCCGTCACGCCGCCTCTCCGACCAGGAGAACGACGATCCCACCCCCGAGCAGCCGGTGCGCAACCGGCCCGAATCCAGCGGCCCTTACCTGCTCGGTCAGCTCGGTCGGGCCGGGAAAGCGCTTCACACTTGCCGGTAGGTACTTGTACGCGGCGCCGCCGGGCACAACCTTGCCGACAAGCGGTATGAGCCGGTCGAACCAGACGCCGTAGAAGAGCGACAGCGGCCCCTTCGGTCGGACGAGCTCGAGGATTCCCAGGCGACCGCCCGGCCGCAGCACCCTTCGGAGCTCGCGCAGAGCGCGGCTCAGGTCATCCACGTTCCGAACGCCGAAGCCAACGGTGGCCGCGTCGAAGCTCTCGTTCGCGAACGGCAGCTCGAGCAGATCGCCCCGCACCCATTCGATCTCGGATGACTTGCGGCGCGCGCGCTCGAGCATCGGCTCCGAGAAGTCGAGGCCCGTGACCGCGCCGCCGTTCGGTGGCGCGGCGAGCGCGAGGTCACCGGTGCCGCAACAGGCGTCCAGGACTCGCGCACCGGGCGTGACGACCGCCTGAGCGGTCAGCCGACGCCAGCGCCGGTCGAGGCCGGCGGTCATCGCATGGTTCATCGCGTCGTAGACCGGCGCGATCCGGTCGAACATCGAGCGCACTTCGGTCCGCGTGAGCGTCCCGCTCTCGACGCTCAAGCTAGCCCCCGCCCGACTCGCCCTTGGAGGCCTCGAGGAAGATCGCGAGCTGGCGCAGGATTTGATCGCCGAAGTCCTCAAACGACGGCATCGGCGAGCCGGGCGTCTCGCAGCTCGGGCACTTCAGGTGGTCGATCTGCCACTGGATGCCGCGGTTCCGCAACCCCTCCTCGGTCAGGTCGGGCGCGCCGAGCTGCGAGGAGCCCTCGCCGTCGTAGACGTGGCAGTTCAGGCATGCCGACTCGGCGAAGACCTCGGCGCCCGGGCGCGCGTTCTCCGGCAGGTTGTACTGCTCCATCCACTCCGGCACCTTCAGGACCGCACCCGCACCTGCCTCCTCGGCCGTTGCGCCCTTGTAGGTGAGGACGCCCATCGAGATCGCGGTCAGGATCAGCACCACGATCGCGACCGGTCGGCGCAGCGGGCGGCGCTCCGACCGCCGGTCGAGAAACGGCAGCAGCAGGCCGATGATGAGCAGGATCGTCGGGATGCCGACGGTGCCGAGCACGACCGTGTCCGGCCACTTGAAGATCCGCAGCAGATAGAAGAGGAAGTAGAAGTACCAGTCCGGCCGCGGCACGAAGCTCGTGGTTCCGGGGTCGGCCTTGTCCTCGTAGAGCACGCCGAGCCAACCCGGCTTCGACGCCCCTTCACCGACGTCTTCGGCCGTGAAGTACCAGACGCATGCGAGCGCGACGATCACCGTGACGACGACCAGGCTCATGACCGTGTCGTGGAACATCGCCCACGGGTGGAACTGCTTGCCCCGTTGCTGGACGTCCTCCTTGTAGCGCTTGTACGCCGCCCTCTGCTCGTCCAGCGCGCGGCTCACCTGGCGAACCTCCCGCGCGCCCTCGGCCGTACAAGTCCCGGCCCGCGCGGCTCCACATCCGCCGGTTCGCCCCCCGCAGCCTCGGGCGACCAGGGCGGCGAGGAGACGCCGAGGCGCACGACGAGGTAGAGGTGCACGAAGATCAGGCCCCCGATCGCGAGCGGTAAGAGCAGCATGTGCATGGCGTAGAAGATCGTGATCGTGTTGGGGCCGATCTCGTCACCGCCGCGTAAGAACTGCGCGAGGAACGGCCCGAATATCGGCCCGGTCCCGTTCAGGTTGATCCCGACGACGGTCGCCCAGTACGCGGTCTGGTCCCACGGCAAGAGATAGCCCGTGAAGCCCTGGAGCATCCCGAGCACGAGCAGCAGAAAGCCGATGATCCAGTTCAGCTCGCGCGGGTACTTGTAGGCGCCGAAGAGAAAGACGCGTGCCATGTGGAGGAACAGCAGGATGATGAAGACGCTGGCGCCCCACTTGTGCATCCCGCGCACGAGCCAGCCCAGGGTGACGTCGTCCGTGATGTGCCGGATCGACTCGTAGGCCCCGTCCGGGGTCGGCCGGTAATAGAAGGCGAGGATCACCCCGGTGCCCACCTGGACGAGGAACGCGGTCAGCGTCGCCGACCCGAGCGTGTGGAACCAGTTCGTGTCGGACGGCACCTTGCGGAACAGGAAATAGCGGGTGCCGCTGACGATCGCCGAGCGCTCCTCGAGCCAGTTAAGGGGGGCCCACACGAGCGCGCTCAACCTGCTCTGCTTCTTCTGGCGCGACGGAGGCGGGACCGGCGGGTGGCTTTGCGGCGTCTCCAGCATCAGCGGAGGTCCTGCGGCTGGATCGGGTAGAGCCAGCCCTCGAGCCCGTCGACGTGCTCGCCTGGCCCCTGGATCCCGTAGGCCTCCAGCTTCGCTTGTGCGCCCTCGCCCTCCACCTTGGCGACGGCGAATGGCTCGTGCAGAATCAGGCGATTGTCGTCGATCGCGAACTTGAAGCGATCCATCGCGCGCACGGGCGGCCCGGCGGTCCGGTTGCCCTCGGTGTCGTAGGCACCGCCATGGCAAGGGCAGCTGTAGGCCGCAGGCAGGATGGGGGTCAGGGCGATCTCCGCCTGCTCGCTCTCGACCGTCTTCCTCGCGTCCTCCCTCCTCGGACCGGCCGCCTGGACCGGACACCCGAGGTGCACGCAGCGGTTGGAGATCAGCGTGTAGCTCGGAAGGCCCTCGAAGACGCCGTTGTACCGAACGAACGCCGTCCGGCGGGAGACCTCGCCGGCGGAAGGATCGAGTAGGAAGGTGGCCTCGACCCACTCGTTCTCCGGAAAGTTGTCGGTCGGCCCCAGGTCCACGCCCTCGCGCTTCTGGTTGGTGAACGCAGGCAGGACGGCGAAGCCGACGACCGGCAACGCGACAACGGCTGTGATCACGCCACCGAGAGCCAGCGTGGTCAGCTCGAGGAACTGGTTGCGCGGGAAGCGGTTGACCTCTTCCGGCTCGGCCTCGGCCATCGCCGCCGCCGCGCGCTCGTCCGCCGGGGTCGACTCCGGCCCCCGTGTCGGCCTCATCGCGTCGCGCGCCCAGAGCGCTCCGAAGACAAGAGCGATCACAGCGCCGACGATGACCGCCGGCGTGCTGACGACGATGCCCGCCAGCATGCACGCGATGCCTACGGCGAAGCCGACCGGCCAGATGCTCGGCGACGGGAGGTGAGGCTTGTCGTCCCCTTGGTGGGGTTCCACGCTAGAGACCGGTTCCTTCGCTTGCCGTGACTAGATTCAAGCGAGACTAAACGGCTGGTGTCAACGACGTGGCAACTGCCGCAATGAGCTAGCCCCCGGAGAGGGCCATCTCGACCGCGGCGTCCACGCCCAGACGGCGGCCGGCGTCGCGCTCCTCGGGGTCGGCGGCCGCGACCGGCTCCAGCCGCTCCTGATACAGCGCCCGCCCTCGCATGCTGAAGCGCAGCCGATCCTCATACGCCTCGGCGAACCCCCAGATCAGGGCCGCGCGGCCGGCGTCACCGCGCACCGCGGCGACCGCGGCGAGCCCGGCCAGGCAGTAGCAGACAAGCCGATCGGCACTCGTGTCCCAGGCGGAACGCAGCCCCTCTCGGTAGGCGGCATCGGCGGCGTCGATCTCTCCGGCACCGAGCTCGACGTCGCCGAGCGAGTGGAGCGCGCTCACCGCGCTGAAGGTGTCGTCCTCCTGACGAGAAAGCTCGGCCGCGTCCCGAAAGAGCCGACGGCCCTCGTCGACATCGCCGACGGCTGCCGCCTGCAGTCCGCGGAGGTGCAGGACTCGGCGGATCCCGCCCGAGTTGCCGACCTTTCGGTTGAGGGCTTCAGCCTCCTCGAGCATGGGGCCCGCTTCCTCTGGCTGTCCCAGCTCCATCGGAATCAGCGCCGTCGTGGTCAGTGCCCACGCGATCCCCTCCTCGGAGCCGGCGGCGCGGTAGTAGCGGAGCGCCTCCTCGCCCCACTCCGCAGCCTGTTCGAAGTGGTTCCGGACACCGGCCACCATCGACGCGGTCATCAGCGCCTTGGCACGGACAGCGTCGTCGACCTCGGCGGAGCTTTCGAACAGCGTGCGGAACCACCCCTCTCCCTCGACTGCGACGTTCTGGTCGAGCCAAACGGTGGTCAGCGCGCCCGCCAGCCGAAGCCCCTGCTCGGTTTCGCCGCTCTCTACTGCCCAGCTCAGGGCCGCGCGGATGTTGTCCCACTCGGTGCGGAACTGCTCGCGCAAGGGCGCTTGCGCGGGGCCGAGGTGCTCGGTTTCGACGTCCTCCGCCAGCTCCGTGAAGTACACGGCGTGCCGCCGTCGAAGCTCGCCGCCCTGGCCCGTCTCCTCGAGGCGCTCGACTGCGAACTCCCGAATCGTCTCGAGCATCGAGAAGCGCTCGCCTTCGCGACGGACGAGGCTCTTCTCCAGAAGTCCTTGGAACGTGTCCAGGCCGGCGTCGCAGACAGCCTCGGCTGCGTCCAGCGTGAAGCCGCCCGAGAAGACGCCCAAGCGGCCGAAGAGCTGTTGCTCGTCGGCCGAGCAAAGGTCATAGCTCCATGCGATCGTCGCCCGGAGCGTCTGCTGACGCTCGGGGAGGTCGCGCCGCGACGCGGTCAGCAGCGGCAGCCGCCGGTCGAGACGGCCGAGAAGCTCGCCGGGAGGCAAGACCTTTACCCGCGCCGCCGCCAGCTCGATCGCGAGCGGCAGGCTGTCGAGTCGGCGGCAGATCTCCGCCAGCAGGCCGTAGTCGGCCGAGAACCGCGGGAGGACGGCGTCCGCCCGCTGCCGGAAGAGCTCTACCGCCGGTGCCTCTGCCAGCGGCTTGAGCGGGAACTCTCGTTCGCCGGCGATCCGCAAGGGCTCGCGGCTAGTCGTCAGGACGCTGAGGTTGGGACATGCGCTCACGACCCGGGCAACGTCCCCGGCCGCGGCAACGACCTGCTCGATGTTGTCGAGAACGAGCAGGAGCTCGCGATCGGCGATCTGCGCCGCCGGGTCGCCTTCGGCGCCGAGCCCCTCTGCGATCACGGATGGGACGAGGTCTGGGTTTCGAATTGCCGCCAGCTCGATCAGCGTCACCCCGTCCTCGAACGACTCCACGAGCTCGGCTGCCGCTGCGATGACCAGGCTCGTCTTTCCGATTCCGCCGGGTCCGGTGACCGTCACGACGCGAGCCCGATCCTTGCCGACCAGCCGCAGGAGCTCGCCGAGCTCCCGCTTGCGCCCGAGGAGCGGGATCGGCTCGACTGGCAGGCGCGCCTGGCTAAGACTCCGGACCGGCGGGAACTCGTCACGGCCGAGCTGATGGAGGCGGATCGGGGCACCGAGATCCTTCAGCCGGTGCTCGCCGAGATCGCGGAGCTCGAACTCGCTGTCGATGAGCTCGCGCGTCGTCTCCGACAGCACCACCTGCCCGCCGTGGCCGGCCGCGGCGATGCGGGCGGTGCGGTGGACGTCCATCCCGACATATCCCTCGTCGGTCAACAGCGGCTCGCCGGTGTGAAGGCCCATGCGAACACGCACCGGAAGCGCGGCGAGTCCCCGTTGCGCTTCAGCCGCTGCCGCCAAGGCGTCCGATGCGCGACTGAAGGCGCAGTAGACGGCATCTCCGAGGGTGTCGATCTCGACCCCTCCATGCCGCTCGAACACATCCTTGAGCAGGCGGCGATGCTCGCCGAGCACCTCCGAGTAACGGTCTCCGAGCTCCTCCAGCAGCCGCGTCGAGCCCTCGATGTCAGTGAAGAGGAGGGTGACTGTGCCGGTCGGGAGCTCTTGCAACCTATCGACGGCCGCGGCTGAGGATGAGGTGGACGCGCGCGCCTCGGACTCGGCGAGCGCCGAAGCGTGGGCTCTGGGAGAGCACGCGCCCACGGGCACGCGCCGAGTGCCTGTAGCGGAGGCGTCCCATGCGGCAGTTCGCACGCCGGATTCGGGTCCGGGCTCTTGGAGTGCGAAGGCCGATCACCCGCGGAACTCGGCAGATCGGGCGGGCAGCGCTCGGCGGCGGTGAAGCGGTTGGCGTTGGGGGGAAACCCGGAGGTAGCGGCGGTAGTGGCGGCGGAGGGGGCGGCATGCACACTGGCGGCGAGGGGGAGCCCGACGGCTGCAGCCGATACACCGGGCCCGATCCCGAGAGAGCGTAGACCCGACCGCAAGCGTCCTCGCCGAACGAGTACAAGCTCGGCACGCTCAGGCCGGCCTGGCGGTCGTCGTGCGCGTCGGGAACGGCGAGGCGGATTGACCACACTGGTGCCGTGCAGTAGTCGCCGTAGACGTAGCGTCCTGCGAGCGATGCGAGCGCCGGGTCGCGCACCACGTAGCCGCCGGTGATCGAGCAGCCGCGCGCGTGCGAGTACTGCGCAACCGGCGGCACGTGGTCGGTCGGCGGCGGAGTGCAGAGTTCGAACACGTTCCGACCTTCCCAGCAGTCCCAGCCGAAGTTGGCGCCCCGACCACGGCCCGAGGCCGTCGTCGCGAAGTCGATCTCCTCCCATTGGTTCTGCCCGACGTCGCCGATGACGAGATCGCCGGTCTGCCGATCGAACGAGAACCGCCATGGGTTGCGCAGGCCGTACGACCAGATCTCGCCACGCGCGCCGGGCCGGCCGATGAACGGGTTGTCCGGCGGAATCGTGTACGGCGAGCCCACCGGGTTGACGCGCAGGATCTTCCCCAGCAGCGCCCCCAGGTCCTGGGCGTTCTCGTCGGGATCTCCTCCGCCGCCGCCGTCGCCGGTCCCGATGTAGAGGTAGCCGTCCGGACCGAACTGGAGCTGGCCGCCGTTGTGGTTCGCGTAGGTGGGATGCGCGATCGAGAGAACGGTGCGGGCGCTTGCATGGTTCGCGACGTCCGGATTGGCCGACCGCTGGTACTCGGCGATCGTCAGCCGGCCGTCCGTTTGCGCCGTGTAGTAGACGTAGAAGCGGCCGCTCGCCGCATAGTCGGGCGCAAAGGCCATCGAGAGGAGACCCCGCTCGCCGCCCGACAGGACCAGGCCCGTGATGTTGAGGAAATCCGCCGGGAGCGTCACGCCGTTGCGAACGACCCTGATTCGGCCGCCCTGCTGGACGACGAAGAGGCGCTCGCCGTCGCCCGGCGGGGCGGTCAAGTACGTCGGCGCGGAGAAGTTCCCGACGAGGGCGAGCTCCGGATCGCCCGGAGCGGCGGCACCGGCGTAGGCAAACGCAGCGAACACCGCAAGAGCGGCCAGTGTGGCGCGTGCCATCGGCACGAGAGTACTAGCGCGGCGAAGGGCTCAGTACGTTCGAGGCCGCCGTGCCTCGCGGCGATGCCCAGCCCATTCCGCGAGCTGACCGAGCGCGATCACAGCGATGAAGATCAGGCCGACGATCAGCATCCCGATGATGACCTTTTTCCCCTCTTCAGCGGGATCGATCTCCACTTCCTGTGCCTGCGCGAACAAGACGGCTGCTGTGAGGAGCGACATCGGGCGCGACTCTAACGATCCATGTGGCGCGCGTGGGCTTCGAGTGCCCGCTCGACCAGCTCGTCGCCGGCCGCCCGGCGCGCCAGCCGATCGAGCTGGGCGGGATCCCCGCCCCTGCTGAGCGCCGAACGCGCTTCGGCCAGGCGGCTCTGCCCGAGCAGCGCGGCAGTCGCAGCCCACGCCGCTCCGTCGCCCGGCCCGCCGTCCGCCCGCGCCTGCGCACAGATCGAGATCAGCTCGGCAAGGTCGGCGACGGCGGCCACATCACCCAGCGATGCGATCCGCGCCAGCCCCTGGGCGTAAAGGTAGTCCCCGAGGACGAGCGCCGCGTCGCCGTCCTCGGACTCGAAGACCCGCGGGCGTCCGTAGTGGACGAGGTAGCCCTCGTAGATCGTCTCGAGCCCGAGTCCGAAGCGCTCGACGGCGAGGGGCGAGAACACCGGCTCGAGCTCGCCCTCAGCGGGCTCGCGCAGCGTTCGATGGAGCTCAGACGCCGAAATCGGCAACGGCCTCGATCGTGCGGTCGATCTCCTCGTCCCCGTGCGCGAGCGAGAGGAACATCGCCTCGAACTGCGAGGGAGCGACGTAGATGCCGCGGTCGAGCAGGTGCCGGAAAAGCGCTGCGTACTGCTCGGTGTCTGCGGCGAAGAGCGTCAGCATTGCGCCGACTCGCGCCACCCTGCCATGGTCGGAAAGGCCGGCTTCGAGGCGCGCGCCCCGGCGTTCCAGCTCCTCGTAGACAGCGGGATTCCGCAGGCGCCGGAGTACGGACAACCCGGCCGCCGTGGCCAGCGGATTTCCGGACAACGTTCCGGCCTGGTAGACGGGACCGGACGGCGCGAGCTCCTGCATGATCTCGGCCCGGCCGCCGAACGCGGCAAGTGGCAGACCGCCGCCGGCAATCTTGCCCAGAACCGTCAGGTCCGGCAGCACCCCGTAGCGCTCCTGGGCGCCGCCGCGGGCGACCCGGAAGCCAGTGATGACCTCGTCGAAGACGAGCAGGGCGCCGCTCGCGTCGCAGAGCTGCCTCAGCCCCTCGAGAAACCCATCCGTGGGTGGGACCACGCCCATGTTCCCGGCGATGGGCTCGACGATGATGCAGGCGAGGCCCTCGCCGTACGCCGGCGACTGCCTTCGCCGTTGCCTCCAGATCGTTGTAGGGAGCAGACGATCGTGTGCGCCGTGACCTCGCTGGGAACACCCGGGGTCGCCGGAATGCCGAGCGTCGCGACCCCCGAGCCGGCCTCGGCCAGCAGCGCGTCGACGTGGCCGTGGTAGCAGCCGGCGAACTTGAGCACCCGATCGCGGCGAGTCGCGCCCCGGGCGAGCCGGATCGCGCTCATCGCCGCCTCGGTGCCCGAGGAGACGAGGCGAACCATCTCGACGGACGGGACGGCGTCGACGATCTCCTCGGCCAGCAGGACCTCCCGCTCGGTGGGCGCGCCATAGCTCGTACCGTCGAGGGCGGCCTCCCTGACCGCCTCCACGGTCTCGGGATCCGCGTGCCCGAAGATGAGCGCCCCCCATGAGCACACCCAGTCGAGGAGCCGCTGCCCGTCCTCGGTCTCGAGGTACGCGCCGTCGGCGCGCCGGACGAAGAAGGGCTCTTCCAGGCCAACGGTCCGCATCGAGCGGACCGGAGAGTTGACTCCGCCTGGAATCAGCCGCTGCGCTCGGCGAAAGAGATCGCCGGCCGTTCTCACAGCCAGCGCGCGACCTCCTTGGCCCAGTACGTCACGATCACGTCGGCACCGGCGCGCTTGATCGCGGTCAAGGACTCGAGCGCCGCCGCCTGCTCGTCCATCCACCCCGCCGCGCCGGCCGCCTTGACCATCGCGTATTCGCCGGAGACGTTGTAGGCGGCGACCGGCAGGTCGAAGCGCTCGCGCACGGCCCGGATCACGTCCAAGTTCGGCAGCGCCGGCTTGACCATCAGCAGGTCGGCGCCTTCGCGAACGTCGAGCTCGCACTCACGGAGCGCCTCCCGGACGTTGGCGGGATCCATCTGGTAGCCGCGGCGGTCGCCGAAGGCGGGAGCCGAGTCGGCCGCCTCGCGGAACGGCCCGTAGAACGCGGAGGCGTACTTGGCGGCGTAGGAGAGGATCGGGGCCGACTCGTAGCCGGCCTCGTCGAGCGCTGTCCGGAGCGCCGCGACGCGGCCGTCCATCATGTCGCTGGGCGCAACTGCGTCGGCTCCGGCCTCGACGTGGCTGACCGCCGTCCGCGCGAGCAGCTCGAGCGTCTCGTCGTTCGCGACCTCCTCCCCGTCCAGGACGCCGCAGTGTCCGTGCGAGGTGTACTCGCAGAGGCAGACGTCGGTGACCAGCACGAGCTGCGGGACCCGCTCGCGGACCGCGCGGAGCGCCTGTTGGACGATCCCATCGTCGTCCCACGCACCCGAGCCGCGCTCGTCCTTCTCCTCGGGGAGCCCGAACAGGAGCAGCGCCGAGAGCCCGAGGGAAGCGCATTCCTCCGCCTCCGCGACGAGCTCGTCGACCGTGAACCGTGTGAGCGCCGGCAGCGCCTCGTTGCGGAGCGGCTCGGGAGCGACGAAGACGGGCAGGACGAAGTCGTCGAGGTCGAGCCGGGTCTCGCGGACGAGCGAACGCAGCGCGCCTGTCCGCCGCAGCCGCCGCAGCCGGGTGACCGGAAACGTGCTCATGGCCGTCCCTCCATCTTCCGTCTCATGTGCGGACGTTAGCCGCCGGGGGCGGCGGGGGCGCTTCCTCGATCTCCACCTCGACGGGCATGGGGCCGGCCTCCTCCCATGACGCGAGCTTGACCCGCTCGCCGATGAACTCCCACAAGGCGCGGAACCCGGCCAGCAGCGGCAGCGCGACGAAGATGCCCGGCAGCCCGTAGATCTCGCCGCCCGCCAGGAGGCCGAAGATCACGAGCAGCGGGTGGAGCCGCAGCGCGCTGCCCATCACGTTCGGAACGACGATGTGCCCCTCGATCTGGTGGATCCCCAGGAAGAGCAGCGCAACCCAGATCGCCGAGACCGGATCGACGATCAGCGCGTAGATCACCGGGGGAATCGCGCCGAGCCAGGACCGAGGTACGGAATCAGCTCCGTCACCGCGACCCAGGCCCCGAACAAAAGCGCGTACCGGTCCATCCCTTCCGCCCAGCCGAGTGTCCCGAGCACCCACAGCCCGACACCGGCGCTGACCCCGATGATCAGCGAAAGCAGCAGCTGTCCCCGGACGTAGCCTGCGAGCGCGCTCTCGATCCTCGGGATCAGTGAGCCGGAGCCTGGATGCGGGGGAAAGCGCCGGTCGATGGCCGCCGACAGGCGCCCCATGTCCAGGAGCATGTAGATCGATACGACGATGATCAGGACGAGGCTGAAGAGCAGCTCGAAGATCGACAGCGCCGCGCCCTCGAGGAAGTCGATCGCCCGCGATGTGTACTCCTGCGGATCGGCATCGCGCAGCGAGTCGACGAAATCCTGACCCTGTTCTCGGATCTGGATTCGCTCCAGGCCATGGTCGTCGAGCCAGGCCTGGAGGCGGTCGACGTCACGCTCCGCGTCGGTCTCGCCGCTCTGTCCGCTTTCGACCGTAAGGTAGGTGTCGATCCGGTCCGCAGCCTCGCGTGACTGGTCGACGACGACCGCGCCGAGCGCGATCACGCCGACCACGAGCGCGGCGGCGAAGCTCAGGTAGACGACGGCGATCGACAAACCACGGGGAATCCAAAGCCGCCCAAGCGCTCGCACGAGCGGATCGAGCAGCAGCGCGATCAGCGCCGCAACCAGGAACAGGAAGACGACGTGAGCGACCGTGCTCGCCAACGTCCACAGAAACAGCAGCCCGAGCGGCAGCCCCACCAGCTGGATCCAGCGCGGAATCTCGATCTTCGACACCTCGGTGGGCATCGTCAGGATCGTACTCCCGAGATCTGGCTCGACCAGATCGGGGCCGCCCCTCACATCGGGGGCACGCCTGGAGCTGGGGAAACCTCCCGGTTTCCCCAGACCCCTTCCACGGCCTCGCGTCCCAGACGGACCGAGTCAGGCCTGCGCCTCGCGCCGGAATTTCCCGGAAGATGGGAACCTCGCGCTCGATCCCCGCGAAAACGCGGTCGAGTTGGTTCTAGACTCCGCCACCGCCGTGTCACGAAGTGGCCAGTTGAAGCCGCCCGCCGAGGCGTTAGCGTCCGCGCGATGCCTCCGCCCAAGGCAGTCGAGCGCGCGCGCCGCCGCGCTCGCAGGCGGCACGCTGCCAGTCACCAGCGGGCCAAGCGCGTCGCGCTGCTGGTGCTGGCATCGGCGGCCATCGGCATCACCCTTCTCCTGACCGCGTTCGGATCGGGCACGTCGCCATCCGTGCCGACAGCGCCCGCGCCCGCGCAGCGGCTGCTGCCATCGGGCCCGCCCCGCCCACAGATCGTCGCGCTTCGCGACACGCTTCGGATCCAGATGCCGGTCGCGCAATCGCGTGTGACTGCGATCGGCTACCACGGCGTCGACAACGGCGCGCTCGAGCTCGAACCGGTTGGCCGGCAGGCCAACGAGGGCGTTCTCGGACGCTTCGTCCGTCGCGTCTTCGGCGGCGGCGACAGCAGGCTCGCCTACTACCAGCTCGGCGGCCGCGGGCCGGCGACGGCCGTGCTCCACGTCGGCGCCGCGCCTGGAACCGACGTCTACGCGCCGGTCGACGGCACCGTTGTCGGCATCACGGATTTCGTGATCGGCGGGCGCCGCTACGGCTTTCGGATCGACATCCAGCCCGCAAGCGCGCCGTCACTCGTGGTCTCCCTCACGCACCTTCGTTCCGATCCCGCACTCACGGTCGGCACGGCAGTGACGGCAGCTACCACGAAGGTCGGCACCGTACTCGACTTCTCGCGCGTCGAGCGGCAAGCGCTCGCCCGCTACACCCAGGACGCGGGCAACCACGTCTCCATCGAAGTACACCCCGCCGCGACGCTAGCGATCCCCTGACGCACTCCTGGACGGCGTCGGCTCCCGCCGGGCGAAGCCCGGCTCCGCCGACGCCTGACGCCGCTGGCGGCGGGATGCCGCGCCCGCGGTGCTTGTCCGTGCCACTTGCACTGTCCTGCGCACCCCGGGCTTGCCTCCCTTGCCAGCGACGCCCCAGGAGCGCGTCATAAGGATCCTCTTCGTCGCCGATGTGAACGGCACGCCGGGCGTGCGCGCCGTCGAGCGGCTGCTCCCTGGCCTGCGCGAAGAGCTCAGGGCCGACTTCTGCGCCGTCAACGGCGAGAACGCCGCCGACGGGCTCGGGATCACGCCGCAGATCGCCGAGAAGATCCTGGCCTCGGGCGCCGACGTGATCACGCTCGGAAACCACACCTGGCGTCGCAAGGAGGTGATCCCCTACCTCGCGGAGGCCGACCGCGTCATCCGCCCCGCAAACCTCTCGAAGCACACGCCCGGCCGCGGCCTGACGATCGGCGATGCGGCGAATGGGTCGAAGGTGGCCGTCATCAACCTGCTCGGCCAGCTGTTCCTGGCGCCGCCGCTAGGGCCCTGGGAAGTGATCGACGACCTCGTTACCGAGGCACGCCGGACGACACCCGTGATCTTGGTCGACTTCCATGGCGAGGCGACGAGCGAGAAGGTGGGGATGGCCGCGTATCTCGACGGCAAGGTGACCGCGGTGCTCGGAACGCACACGCACATCCAGACAAACGACGCGCGGGTGTTGCCGGGCGGGACGGCGGCGATCACCGACGCCGGGATGACGGGCCCGCACGACTCGGTGATCGGGGTGATCACGGAGATCGCGGTCGAGC
The DNA here is from genome assembly GCA_963752845.1 of uncultured Actinomycetes bacterium. GTDB lineage: Bacteria > Actinomycetota > Thermoleophilia > Gaiellales > Gaiellaceae > JACDAN01. The sequence goes on from CAVVZV010000007.1 coordinate 106,934, forward strand.
AGATGCGGACCGGGATTCCGATTCGGTTTCGGACGGCCGCGGGCGGGGTGCGGCTCGAGGGCGTGCTCGTCGAGTGCGGCGACGACGGACGGGCTACGGGCTGCGAGCTCGTACGGGTCGAACTCGACTGATCAGCAGCACCGTGAGCGCGACCAGCACGAGGTCGCGCACCAACACGAGCCACGAAGCTGCCGTGTCGAACTCGAGTGCCAGCTCCCAGTAGCGAAACGGGAACCAGAGCTGCGTCAGGACGAGCGCGACGGCCAACAGGCCGCAGGCCGCAAGGCCGCGGCGTCCGCCGATGAGCGGGACGAGTGGGATCAGCCAGATCAGAAACTGCGGCGAGAGCACTTTTCCGAACGCGACGAAGGCGCACACCGCCGCCGCACTCGCCGCCAGCAGCCGCCCCCGCTCCGCCGGGCCCCGCGCGTACCAGACCCAGATCGCGACCAGCGCAGCAGCCTGCACGAGCGTCGAAGCGACCGAGAGCACGTCCGCTTCGCTTCCGACGAGGTTCTGCGACCCGTGGCTCGACTCCATCGTGAGCTCGAGCCCGAACAGGTGGTGGGACACGAGCAGCAGTCCGGCGCCGAGGCTCTCGATCTGCAGCGGCCGCCCGGCTTGGCGCCAGAACGAATCCCACACGCCGCCGGGTGACAGCACCGCGAAGGGCAGCACGACTGCCGCCAGGACCGCCAGGAATACCCCCGCGCAGATCAGCGCCTCTCGCCGGCCCCGCAGGCGCCACACGTGGGCGAGCGCGATCGGCACGAGCAGCGCGGGATAGAGCTTCGCCGCCGTCGCCAGTCCCAGCGTTCCGAGACCGAGGCGAAACCGTCCACCGACGAGCAGAGCCAGCGCGGCGACCGTCAGCGCCGCCGGCCAGAGATCGAAGCGTGTGAGCATCACCGAACCGAGGGCGAGCGGCGCGGCGGCGACGAAGAACGGGGCCCAGGGCGCCGAGGCGACGGCGGCCACCATCAGGACGCAGGCGACGCCGAGCGCCGCCATCAGACCCCCGAAGCGCCGCTCGTAGTCGCTCGAATCTCCGTCCCCGAGGGCCGGCAGGAGAAAGACCGGCAGAGCCGCGGGGGGATATTCGACGGCGAAGTCCCGATAGGGCACCTGCCCCTGGGTCATCGCCTCGCCGTAGCGCTCGTAGACCGGGGTGTCGACGATGTCGTTGCGCGCGTAGAAGCCGTGATGAAGGAGCGCCCAGGAGACGAGGAAGAGCGCAACCGCCGCGCGCGGCGCCGAGAGGCCGTATGTAGCGCGAGCCGGGTCGCGAGCACCAGCTCGCCCGCGAGGCAAGGCTCGAAGAGTTCGCGGTCAAGCGCCGGCTGTACGCTGGATGCGCGCGCTTTCTCGCGTCGCGCGGCTCGCATGCCGGAGCGGTGCCAGCACCGCGAAGGCGGCGAACGGGAAGAACCATGGGAGGTAGAGATACGACCAGTGCGTGAGGACGATCTCAAAGCCGATCAGGATCGCGGCGGTCAGGGCGGCGAGCTGCAGGGGCGATCGGCGGCGCGGATAGAAGGCCAGCGCCACGGCGCCTGCGAGCACGAGGCCGATCAGCGGTAACTGCACGAGCCGGAGGTCGGGGATCCCGGCCGCGTGGTACTGGCCCCAATCCCAGATCGAGAACGGCGACTCCCGGCCGAGCTGCCAGCCCAGTGTCCGGTCCCAGAAGACGCGTGCCGCGTGAGCAGGGTCGGGCTCGAGCAGCAGGATCGAGAAGGCGGCGAGCGTGGCCGCCGCAAACCCGGCCGCGAAAAGCAACGGCCCGCGCGGGCGGCGAAACCGAACTGCCTCGGGGTACCCGGCCCACAGCGGGGCGACCAGGAGCGCGGCGAACTTCGTCCACCCCGCGAGGGCGCCGAAGATCCCTCGCGCCCAGGGCGACGACACGAGCCAGAAACCCCAGACCAGGAGCAGCGGCATCAGCGCATCGTTCGTGTTCGAGTTGGAGACGTACTGGGTGAACGGATACGCCGCCCAAGCGAAGGCGAGCGTGGCCGCCAGGGGCAACCCGCCGAAGCGACGCCCGACCAGCGCCAGCCCGAGCAGCACCAGCAGATCGAGCGCGATCGACGTGAAGTGGGCGGCCGGGAGCGAGTCCCACTTGCCGCTCCAGCCCAGCGCGAGGAATCCCGGGACGTAGGCGAGGTACGAAACCGGCCCGTACGTGTCGCCCCGCTCGTTCGACGATTCGCAGCGCCCGTTGGTCTGAATGCGCTCGCGGATCTCTCCCTCTGCGTCCGCCGGGCCGCATGCTTTCAGGTTCCCCTGGACCGGCATGTGCCCATACGGCATCTCGCCGTTCACGATCCGGTGCGCGCCGACGACGCCCGAGTAGCCGACGTCGATCACGTTCGAGCCTTCGACGTTGAGGCCGATGCGAAAGCCGGCCAGGAAGACGGCGGCGGCCGCGAGCAGCCAGACGGGCCAGAACGCGGCGCGCGCGGACGGGCTCCGTCCGCGAAGGCCGACCCAGAGCATGCGCGCGAGCAGGTACGCGAACGCGGGGTAGACGAGCGGCATGCTCGTAAAGACATCGCCTCGGTTGAAGAACCAGAGCGAGGCGGAAAAGGACAGGAGGACGAGCAGATCGAGCGTGCGCAGGCTGAGCGGCCGCCGCCAATCGATCAGCCCGAGCAGGAAGATGGCGGAGAACGCGAGCCAGACCTCCGTCCGATTGAGCGTCTTCCCGCCGAACGCGCCCTCGTAGCCGCGCGCCATCTTCCAGGCGACCTGCGGGCCGGTCCAGGCCTCCGTCACCCGGCCCGTGGCGTCGTCCACCTTGCCGGTGGCGATCTCGCCCGCCTCCTCCCACCAGACGTGCACGGTCCAGTCGCCGTCTTTCGCGTCGAAGGTCGCGTCCTTGACGACGCCCCTCGCCGGATAGCGGTCGAGCCAGTCGGCCACCTTCTCCTGCCGGAGGAAGGCATTCGTCGCCGCCGTTTCGGTCAGGCGCGCTTCGGCCGCCGCGGCGGAAGGCGCCGCCAGGAGCGCCACCGCGACGACCAGCAGCAATCGCACTACCCGCGTCTGCGAAAACTCCAGAGCTTGTTGCCGATGAAGTTCAGCGGCATGACAAGGACGATCGCGATCGCCTGCGCGGGGACCTTGTCCAGCCCGATCGAGACGAGCGTCTCGAGCACGATCAGGTTTGCCACCAAGGCGCAGACAGCCACGATCAGGAACCGGATGCCCTGGTAGGCGACGTGGCCGCGCTGGCCCCGAAACGTCCACAACCGGTTCCAGGTGTAGTTGTTCGTGACCGCGACGAGGAACGAGACGGTCGCGGCGACGAGATGGTGCCAGTCGAGGCCGAGCACGAGCGCACTGAAGACGGCCAGGTTGACGACGTAGCCCGTCGCGCCGACGGTGCAGAACTTCGCCAGCTGCACCCAGTTGTGTGGGCTCCTGAGTGCAGCTTGTGCACGTCCGCCGGCCAGGGCCAGCGAGGTCGCAAAGGATCGCGTCACGGACGCGAAACTTAGCGGCCGCGCCGTCATGCCGCCGCGGCCTCTCTTGGTCGGCGCCGCCTAGTCGGCGCCTTGGCCCGTCAGCCTAAGCGGCTGGGTCTTGGCGGGTCCGAAGCGTTGCGCCCCGCCGTCGATAGAACTCGAGCTGGTCGGTGTCGAGGAGCGCAAAGGGTGAGTCGATCTCGATCACAAGGTCGTGCGACGTCGCCGCTGCCTGCGGCAGAAATCGATGCCTTCCGTCCTCACAGCGAACCTCGAAGCCGATCACGCCTCCGCCCTCACGGTCGAGGATCACGTCGACGACACGGCCGACCTGCAGGCCCTTGATGACGACGGTCCGTTCGAGCAGCTCCTCCATCTGGTCTCTATTTACCATCCGCCCCTGACCGCGAACCTCGAGTCGCCCTCAGGCTCTTCCCAGGCCACGTCGACCTTCTCGACCTGGGCATGAGCGGGACCTCGTCGACACCACTCCACCATCGACTCGACGCGTTCCCGCTCACCTTCGAAGACCGCCTCGAGGGTTCCGTCGGGGTTGTTGCGCACCCAGCCGCCGAGACCGAGCGAGGCCGCACGATCGCGTGCCTCCGCACGGAAGAACACGCCTTGGACATGTCCTCGCACTCTCACGTGCGCCCTTGCGTTCATCGCCGCAGTTTCCAAGTTTTCGCGCATCGACCGGTCATTTCAGACGCCCGCACGGGCAGAGCCCGCACGGGCTGAAGGAGACATCGCAAGCGACGTCTCCGGAACTCAGGCTTCGAACCCCTCCTCGCCGACGAGGGGAACGAAGCGGCACGGCACCGAGCGGATGACGGCGGGCCCCTCCGGGCTGCGCACGATCACCTCGAGCCTCTGACCACGCCGGCCGCCGACGGGCACGACGAGACGTCCTCCCGGCCGCAGCTGGTCGTAGAGCGCCTGGGGGAAGGTCGGGGCCGCGGCGGCGACGGCGATTGCGTCGAACGGCGCCTGCTCGGGCAGCCCGCGCGAGCCGTCGCCCACATACACGGCGACATTGTCGAACCCGGCCGCCGCCAGGTTCGCCTTCGCCTGCTCGGCCAGCTCAGGAATCCGCTCGATCGTATGCACTTCATCGGCGAGCTCCGCGAGCAGCGCCGCCTGGTAGCCGGAGCCGGTCCCCACGTCGAGCACGCGCTCGTCGCCGTCGAGGCCCAGCTCCTCGGCGATGCGCGCGACCATGTACGGCTGGGAGATCGTCTGGCCGGCGCCGATCGGCAGCGCCGCGTCCTCGAATGCGCGGTCCCTCAATTCTTCGGGGACGAACAGCTCGCGCGGCACCCGCTCCATTGCGTCGAGCACGCGCTCGTCGACGATGTCGCGCCCGCGCAGCTGGTCGTCGACCATCCGCGCTCGTCGAGCGCTCTCAGGCGGCACTGGCATAGGCCGGGGCCGGCACGCCGAAGTGCTCGAGGACGAGCGGCGCGACCCCCAGAATGCTCGCCGGCGGTGCCGCGCCGCCGACGACGAGCATCGGGACGAGCGAGTCACCGTCAAGCAGCGAGCCGTGCGACCCACCTCCGACGTGATTGCGGCCGCCGAGGTCGCTGAGCTCGACACCCGCCGCTGCCGAGACGAGAATGTCGCCCGCGTTCGGGTTCGCCAGGGCGTGCCAGGCCCGTCCCCGCCAACCGCCGTCGTCGTCACCAAGACGCAGTTCTGCGCCCTCGCGGAGCGCGATCGTCTCGTCACCCTCGCGGAAGATCACGACGTCGAGCGCCGCCTCCTCGCTGAGACGCTCTGCGATCGACCTTGGCTCGACCCGCGCCCCAGGCAGTAGGTAGACCATTCCCGCCCGGTTGGATGCTGTGACTGCAAGCTCGGCGTCGTCCCGCCGCCCGTGGAGCCGGAACAAGCGGTAGTCGGAGAGCACTGACTCGAGGCGGAAAGGCTGATCGACCGGCGTCTGGCCGTGGTCGGAGCAGAGGACGACGTCGTAGCGCTCCAGGAATGCCTCGAGCCCGCCCGCCGCCTCGACCAGCGCGCCGACGGCGCGGTCGCTCCTTGCGAGCGCCTCGTCCGCGCCTGCGGGGCCCAATGCGTGGGATGCGAAGTCGTAGTCCGGGAGATAGAAGAAGAGGAAGTCGAAGCCGTCACGCGTGACGAGCCAGCGGCCGACGGCGGCGGCGTAGGCGTCGATCGAGCCCCTTGCTCGGCCGCCGACAGCGAGCGGCGCTCCGGTCACGTCGGACTCGAACAGGCTGTAGTAGAAAAACCGGCGTGGGCCGTTGACGGGACGCACAACGCCCGGGACCGTCGGGACGTGTCTCGTGCGACCTCGGTAACAAGGGACGTTGACGGCCGCGGCCACGAGCCCGTCGTCCTCGAGTGCCTCGTACACGGTCACAGCGTCCGGCGCGAGGTGCTCCGCGTTCATCTCGACGATCGCATCCTTCACCGACCGCCGCGCGCCGACCGCACGCATAGCGCCGAACGAAGAGCCGTACTCGACTACGCGCCCCTCGCCGCGGTGGTACCAGACGAGGTGCGGGATGTGATGGACGTCGGGTGCCCCGCCGGTGGCGAGCGACGCGAGGCAGACCGGGGTCAGCGAGGGGAAGGTCGACGTCGCCCGCGCATAGGTTCCGGCCTCGGCGAGCCCGGCGAGAGTCGGCGCGGACCGGCTTCCGGCCGCCGCCTCGAAGACATCCGGCGTCAGGCCGTCGATGACGACCAGGATGAGTTTCTTGTTTCTCAATCGCGCGCCAAGGTGCGCAGGCCGGCGTATCGCTCCGGCTCGCGGCGGCGCATCCGCGCTGCCAGCGCGGGGACGACGACGGCTTCGATGAAGCCGAACAGCGGGATGAAGGCAAGCACTGCGATCAGGAGCCCGCCGAGGGCGAGGAGTGCGGCAGCGGCCGCCCTTGTCCCTCCGCGGCGAAGGGTTCCGCTCAGCAACCGTTGGGTGCCGGCTGCGCCGAGCAGTCCTCCGATGCCGCCCGCGACGCTGTCCTCAATCTCGCCGAGCGCCAGGCCCAGGCCGACCCCGATCGCGGCCGCGACAACCGCGCCAACGGCAAGTCCCCACCGGACGCCGCCGAGCAGCCCCGCCAGGACGACGCCGAGCCCGACGCCCACGCCGAGAAAGACCCCGACCCAATACACATCCCACATGCTCGGACCAGTGTAGGCGGCTGGCTAATCCATCCGATCTCTCCTCGGCACCGTATTGGCAGCGGGGGAAAACAACTAAGGAGGGAAGATGAGGAAGGTTGCACTCTTGGCCGCACTGCTCGGGACCGGTGTCCTGGCAGTTGGCGCGGTCGCAGTCGCCAACGACGACGACGGCAGCAGCAAGGACGGCGCCAGGCTCAACGGCTACCAAGAAGTGACATCGGTCTCGACGGCAGGCTTCGGCAGCTTCAAACTGAAGATCAACCGGGGCGAGAACAGCGTCGATTACACGCTCTCGTATCGGGACTTGGAGTCGCCAGTCACCCAGGCGCACATCCACTTCGCACAACGCGCCCAGAACGGCGGGATTGCCGTCTGGCTCTGCGACCCTGACCCGAACGTCGCTCCCAACGTGCCTGATGGGACGCCGGCAGTGCCTGTGTGTCCACCGGCATCGGGAGGGTCCGTCAGCGGCACCTTCACCCCGGCCCACCTGCTGGCCACGGGGCGCGGCCTTGGCCCGGGAACCGGAGCCGGCAACGAGCGTGAGTGGGATGAGCTGATTGCTGCGATCAAGGTCGGCCACACGTACGCCAACGTTCACACCGGCAGCGCCGGCCCACCACAGGTCGGCTTCCCCGGCGGCGAGATTCGCGGTCAGATCAACGACCGGGATCAGAAGGAGTACACCGGCCGTCCACTATTCGACTGACGACTAGCTAACCGGCTGCTCGAGGCGGCGGATGACGGCCAGGCCGAACTCCGCCGCCCGGGCACCATCGACGACACGGTGGTCGAAGGTCAGCGCGACGTAACCGACCGGACGGGAGACGATTTCCCCATCGCGGACGACCGGGCGCACCGCGATCCTGCCCAAGCTGAGGATCGCAACCTCGGGGTGGTTGACGATTGGAGTCTGAAAGAGCCCGGCCAGCTTGCCGGCGCTCGTGACCGTGAAGGTCGAGCCGCGGAGCTCCTCGGGCTTGAGCGTGCCGGCGCGTGCGTCCTCGGCAAGACGCCGAACCTCCGCGTCGAGCTCCTCGATCGAGCGCGAGTCGCAGTCGCGGACGACGGGCACGACTAGTCCGTCGTCGGCCTGGACGGCGATACCGAGGTCATATCGGTCGAGCAGGACGATCTCGTCGCCTTCCAGCCGAGCATTCAGCTCCGGGAACTCCTGCAGCGAGAGCGCGCACGCCTTGAGGGTCGTGGGAAGCAGCAGCTTGAGGTCGAGGTCGCCGAAGTCGCATTCTTCGACCCAAGTGACGGGCGGTACCTCACGGTGAGCCCGCGTCATGTGCTCCGCGATCAGGCGGCGTACGCCTCTGAGCGGCTCGCGCCGGCCCTCAGGGACCGGTCCAGGGGTCTGACCCCTAGACGTGGCTGCACGGCGCAGGTCCTCTTCAGTGATGCGTCCCTGCGGGCCCGTCCCGGCGATGCTCTCGAGCTCGACGCCGAGCTCCTGAGCCAGCCTCCGGACGAGCGGTGTCGCCCGAACCTTGGTCTCTTCCCGCTTCGCCGGCGGTGGCTCGGCCCCGTCCTCCCCGATGACGACGAGTACCGTCCCGACCGGGACGACGTCTCCCTCCCCGACCATGATCCGCGCCACCTTCCCGGCCGCGGGAGAGGGGATCTCGACCGTCGTCTTGTCGGTCTGGATCTCGACGAGCGGATCGTCTTCAGCGACCTCCTGGCCCTCCTGGACCAGCCAGCGGGCGATCTCGCCCTCGGTCAGCCCTTCGCCTAGATCCGGCAGCTTGAACTCGTACGCCACGGCGCCAACCTAGCGAGGCTGGCCGATCCAGGCATCTGCCGGTGCGATCAAGACCCGCAGGCCGCCTTCGACGCGCCAGAGCGAGACCGCCTGCTCATCGGCAGCGAGCTCGGCCGCCGTCTCACGGGGCACGTAGCCGAGCTGGAGCGTGCGCTCCTCGTTCCAGATCGCGACGGCATTCGGGTCGTGCTCGTTCTGGGGCTCGGGAACGAGTGCCAATCGGCGGCCCGGATCGAACGAGGGATCCGGCAATGCTTCGGCGCGGTACGAGACTCCAGCCACTGGGACGACGCGAATGCGCGGGTCCTCCCAGCGCACCGGCTCGCCCGTTGCCGCATCGCGCAGGTAGTACCCGGAGTGGCCGCGCTCCAGCAACAAGCGGAGCCGCTCGCTCACCCCACCCTCTCGGCGAGCCCCTCGTAGCGCGTGACGAAGCCGTCCGCGTCGAACGTGAGGTCGGCGACGAACGAGCCGGAGCGAAAACGGACGACGCCGTCGCCGAGCGGCTCGTAGCGCTGCTCCGCCCGGGTGACCTCCAGGGACGGCACGTGCACGAAGGTCATGACGAAGTCCTTCGCCGTGTCCAGACCAGCCAGCACGGGCAGCGAGTTGAAGAGCGGCGAGTTGCCGAGATCGAAGAAGTCCGTTTCGTCGTCGAGGCCGGTGTCCAGGCTCGGTCCGTCGACGACGTGAGCCCGGAGGCGCCCCGGCTCCAGCTCGTAGCGGAGCTCGTACGCGACTCCGATCTGCGTCCCCCGCGCCCGTAGCGCCGCCCCGTCGAGCTCGACGTAGGCGATCTCCATCAGCGGCATGTCAAGCCCGCGCCAGACAAGTGTCCGAGGCATCAGAACTCGAGCAGCTTGCGCACCGCTGCCGCTACCCGCTCGACCGACGGCATGTACGCGTCCTCGATCTGCCAGTACGGGTAGGGCACGTCGTAGCCCGTGACACGCAACACGGGCCCGCGTAGGTCGAGGATCGCCTTCTCCGCCAGGATTGCCGCCAGCTCGGCGCCGTACCCGGCCGTCCTCGGCGCCTCCTGGACGATCACAACGCGGCCTGTCTTCGCGGCCGAGGCGAGGAGCGCCTCCTCGTCCAGCGGCTTCAGCGTCCGGATGTCGAGCACCTCGACGCTCGCCTCGCCGTCCAGCGCGTCCGCGGCCTGCTCAGAGAGCGGCACCATCGCGCCGTAAGCGACGAGCGTGACGTCCGTGCCTTCCCGCGCAACCCGGGCCTCGCCGAGCGGCACCACGTGCTCGCCCTCCGGCACCTCGCCGCGCATCGTGCGGTAGTGGAGCTTCGGCTCGAGGACGACGACGGGGTCGGGATCGCGGATCGCAGCAGCAAGCAGGCCCTTCGCGTCCGCCGGCGTCGATGGGATCGCCACCTTCACGCCCGGCGTGTGCACGTAGTACGTCTCCGGCGAGTCGTCGTGGAGCTCGGGCGCGCGCACACCGCCCCCGTATGGCATTCGAATCGTCAGCGGGAACTCCATGGTGCCGCCGGTCCGCCAGCGGTAGCGCCCGACGTGCGTGATCAGCTGGTCGAGCGCCGGGTAGCTGAACGCGTCGTACTGCATCTCGCAGACCGGCCGCCAGCCGGCCATGCAGAGGCCGACGGCGCGTCCCGAGGATCCCCGCCTCCGCCAGCGGCGTGTCGACGCAGCGATCCGGCCCGAAGCGGTCGCGCAGCCCAGCCGTCGCGCGGAAGACGCCGCCGGCGCGCCCGACGTCCTCGCCCATGACCATGACGTTCGTCGTCGCGCTCGAGCTCGACGTGGAAGCAGTCGTTGATGGCCTCGACTAGGAGCTTCTTCAGCCGATTCGCGTGAGGGAGGGCGGTGGATCGACGTAGGCGTTCTTGAAGAGAAGATCTGGATCGGCCTGTGGCTCGGCCTCGGCACTCGGCGATTCCTTGGCGCATGACGCTCCTGCGCCTCCGCGCGAATCTCCTCGGCGATCTGGTCGGTCATGGACGCCGAGGCGGCGCAGGTAGCGCTCGTAACGGCCGACGCACTCGTTCCGCTTCTCCTCCTCGACGCGCTCGAGGTCGATGTACGCAGTCGGGTCGTCGGCGGTCGCGTGCGGCGCAGCCCGGTAGCTGACCGCCTCGATGAACGTCGGCCCGTCGCCCGCCCGCGCCCGCTCGACCGCTTCGCGTGTCGCCTCGAAGACGGCGAGCACGTCCAGCCCGTCGACGCGTACTCCCGGAATCCCGTAGCCCACTGCCTTGTCCGCGAGCGTCTCCGCCGCCGTCTGCGCCGAGAGGGGCGTCGAGATCGCCCAGCCGTTGTTGTTGCAGAGGAGAATCAGCGGCGCGCGCATCACGCCCGCGAAGTTGGCTCCCTCGTGGAACGAGCCCTCCGAGGTCGCGCCGTCGCCGAAGAAAACGAGCGCGCACGCTCGCTCGCCGCGCAACTTCTTCCCCCAGGCCAGCCCGGCGGCGTGCGGCACGTGCGTCCCGATCGGGACGCAGATCGAGGCGACGTTGTAGTCGAGCGGGTTCCACCAGCCGGCCGGGTGGCCCCGCCACCAGGAAAGCACGGTCGAGGCGGGCATCCCCCGCAGGAGCCCGATCGCCGACTCCCGATAGCTCGGAAAGACCCAGTCGTCGCGCTCGAGCGCGTACATCGTGCCCGCTTGCATCGCCTCGTGGTTCCAGAAGATCGCGTAGGTGCCGATCCGGCCCTGGCGGTGGTAGACGACCGAGCGCTCGTCGTAGGTGCGGAGGAGCACCATCCCGCGATAGAGCTCGATCAGGTCGCGCTCGTCGAGCCCCTCGACCTCGCCGTCGGGGAGCTCATCGCCGTCACCGATGACGCGGCGCAGCTCACGCTCGTCGCGAAGGACCTGGGCCATGCCCGGATTATCGCGGCACGAGGACCGAGACCGCGTTGCGCTCGGACTCGAAGCTCGCTTCGGCAACGTCGCCCAGGTCCTCTCCGTCGGCCTGGAGCGGCACCGGCTCGGCGGAGCGGATCTCGAGCCGGTCGAGGTCGTGCCGGTAGACGACGCCCGGTACCTTCCGGCCGAGCACGCCGGCGGCGGTCAGCCGCGGAATATCCCGCAGGCGAACCCGACGGGGCGCGACCAAATCGAGCCCGCTCTCGAAGCGAGCGTCCGGCGCGAAGCGCAGCGGCAGCCGGGCGAGGTACGTATACGGGTCGCCGTTGGCGACGAGCGCGAAGGCGGCCTGCCTCGCCGTCGATCTCGAGCGCGGGGTCGAAGCGCCCGCCCCGGGCGATCAACGCGCGCGCAACCGTGAGCGCGAAGGTGCGGTCGGGCGGCCGCCGTCCGTTCGCTCGCCCGAGGTCGTCGACGCGGCGCACGACCTCGGCGGGGAAGCCGACCGCGGCCGCGAAGCCGAAGCGGCGGCCGTTGACGCGGCCGAGTGAGATCCGGCGCGTTCGTCCCGCTCGCAGCGCCTCCGCGAGCTGGCGCGCCGCCTCGACCGGCTCGTGCGCCAGTCCCAGCGCGCGGGGAAGCACGCTCGAGCCGCCGCCCGGGATGAAACCGACCGGGACCTCTGGCCCGATGCCGTTCAGCACCTCGTTGAAGCCGCCGTCGCCGGCGAAGACGAAGACAGCATCCGCGTCGGCACCCGCAGCGATCTCCGTCCCGTGCCCGGGACGCTCGGTCCAGACGACCTCGACATCAGGCAGCTCCGCGGCGACCTTCGCGACGCTCGGCGGCGTCACCGCGCTCGCGTGTGGATTGACGATCAGGAGCGGCCGCGGCATCGTCCCTGGACCATGCCACGCATCGACCATGTTGCAGTGGGGACGCACGATCCCGACGAGACCGCAGCCTTCTATGAGCGGATCCTCGGCGCACGCGTCGTCAAGGCCGAGGGCCACCCGGTCATGGCCTACCTCGGCAACACAGGCTTCGCGTTTCACAAGAGGAACGGGCCCGGCGACCACACAGGCGTCCGCATGTCCGCGGAGGAGCAGGCCGAGCTCAAGCGGCGCCTCGACGAGGCGGGCATCGAGTGGGAGGAGCGCGACCACGAGATCGCCGTCGGAGTCTTCTTCCAGGACCCGGACGGCCGGGAGCTCGAGGCGATCGTCTACCGAGGCGGCGAGGACGCGAGGAGGCCCTGAGACGGGGAAATGAGCGGGGCGGCCTTGGGCCGCCCCGCTCGGTCGTAGATTGCTGTCTGCTAGCGGCGTGAGCGCGATGACGGCTTCCGCACCTGGCGGGAGCCCGTGCTCACGACGAGGTTGACGCGGGCGCCGACCCGAAGGCGGGTGCGGGCCGCCGGCCGCTGGCCGACGACAACCCGCTTCCGGGCGCCGGCGTTCCGCTTGACGACCTTGCCGATACGGCAGTGCCGGTTCCTGATCACCGAGCGAGCCCGCCGCAGCGGCATGCCCTTCACCCGAGGCACGACGCAGCGCTTCACGATCGGCTTCGGGTTGGGTTGCGGCTGAGACTGCGGCTGCGCTAGCGGTTGCGTGTCGGTCCCGGGCCCGGAGACGACCGGGTCCGAGGTGAACGCCTGCAGTTCGGCCGCTCGTACCCCGGCCTTGGACGAGCCCGAGACGAACGTCGCTCGGTCACCACGCTGCGCGACCTCATCGCAGTCCGGATTTGCCGCCGCGGAGTCCTGGTCGCCCTGGAACGCGGGTTCGCCCGTGCACTGCGAGTTCTTGACGATGAGCCGCAGGTGCGTGGCCCTCGTCGCCGGGATGTCGAAGCTGCGGATGATCATCTCCGGCGCAACCGGCCGCGGCGGCGCCGATGGGAAGGCGTCCGTAGGAGCCGTGTACACCGTGGAGTAACCGGCGTCCGTGGCGCAGTTTGCACCCGACCGCGCGTTGCACGCCGCGATCACGAACGACCGCAAGGCAGTGAAGCGGTTCGGGTTGAACAGCACGGTTGCACCCGCGACCGGCAGTGGCCGCGTGAACGGCTTGAGCATCGCGCTCACCTGCACGCGGTCCACCCGTACAGCGTCAGTGCCGGCTAGATCGACCGTCACCTTCGTGCCGTCGACCACAACCGGACCGTTACCGCCGGGTGGGGCAACAACGGTCTCGAAGTTCTCCCACATCGTCGACTCGGTGTCGTCAACGAGGCCATCCAGGCTCGCCTGGAGATCGGCGGGAGTCTCAGACGTGCACTCCGGGGCCGGAATGACCGGAGGCCCGAAGCACGCGTGCTGGAGGTTGACGTCGCCCGACGCGGCGGCACCCTGGCTCTTCGAGGCGTAGTTCGTCGGCATCCGGATCCTGAACGTCGGCGAGCTGTTCGCCCTGATGTCGGCCCGGAAGCGGACGTGCCCATAGCCGGGCGCGTTCACGACGAACTCGTACTCGCCCGCGACGAACGCGGCCGTGTCGTCGAGGTTCTGTCCCGACGTCGCCGGGTTTGTGTCGGCGATCGGCGAGACGCCGGCCTCGTAGTGACCGACGTAGATCCGGGCCGGGATCGGGTTGTTGCCCCCGTCACGGCTCGTGACTTGGAACCTCACCGTGGCGAACGGATGAACCGGCGACCGGAAGTCCGGCGTCGGGTCGGTGTCGGTGTCCGCCGTCGTGTTCGAGCTCGAGGCCCCTGCGCCGAACCCACGGTGGGCGAACGCGCGCCAGAGCTCGCTCTGGTTGGCGCCGCCGAAACGCATCAGGTCCGCCGCGAGCTGTGCGTCGCGGGCGTCGAGCATCGTCGGTGCGATCGGCATCAGCAGCATCGCATCGAACACGAGCTGCATCCACCTCCGGTTCCCAGGACAGAGATCCGGCGGAATCTCACCGTTCGCGCAACGGGCCTGGAGCGTCGCGTTCGAGGACGGGAAGGCGCCGTCGTACTTCGCGTTCAGCGCCTGCCGGATCTCGAAGTTGGTTGCACTCCAGATCTCACCGTCCGCGTGCACCTGCGGACCGGTGATGTCGTAGCCCATCGCACTGAAGTTGAGCGGGTTCACCCCGCCGTTGTCGCTCGGCTCGGGCACATCGCCGCTGTACGGGAAGTTCATCCCGTAGTTGCGAATCGCCCGCTGCTTGTTCCCGGTCGCGTATGCGCCGACGGCGTAGCGGTTCTCGTCGGAGACCGGGACGAAGTTGAACTCGTTCACGTACTCCATCCCGAACAGGTCGCCGTGGCTCTCGCCCATGGCGCCCGCGTGATGCTGCTGGCGACCGCCTCCCTTGCCGATCAGCCGGTTCTCGATCATGTGGCCGTACTCATGGCCGATGATCTGCATGTCGTAGTCCCCGTCCACGCATGGCGCGTAGAACGCCGCCGACTGTGGCTGCCAGAGGAACATGTTCGTGACCGGCGGGCTCCCGTCGGGCGGCGTACCCATGTTCGCGTTGTTCCGCGAGCCGGGCACGATCGCTCCCGACTGGGCACGGCCGTCGACCGCATCGTTCTCTCCCTGCGGGTTCGTGAGACCGAAGTTGAACGACTGCGCGTTCCAGTTCTCCTCGGTCAAACCGAGGTGGTACGACCAGTCGTGCATCCGGTTGTGCTGGACGAAGAGGTTCGTCACCGCCGCCGAGATGTCGAGGCTGACTCCAGGCGTGATCAGCGGAGCCGCCCGCGTTCCGAGATCCGGACAGTCGCGGGTCTCCCACTCGTTCGTCCACGGGAACGTGTAGTTCCGCATCGGGTTCGTGGGGCGGAACAGCGTGCCCACCGGTGCAGTCGCGAGCCACCGCTCGTGGCTCGATGCGTTATTCCCGATCGTCGTGAACGTCGGAACGTTCAGTCTCATGTCCTGGTCCCACGGTCCGCGCGAGGCTAGGTTCTTGACCTCGGCCTCACATCCGGCGACCGGGGCGCCGTTGAGCACCGCGTCCCAACACCACGTCTTCCGGATGTCCGTCTCCGGAACGTTCCACGGATCGGCCGGCAGCGTGAAGAGCAGCGGCGTCGCCGGGAACACCTTCCACCGCGGCGGATACGGAAGCGGCGCCGCGTCGTCGAAGTTGACCGTCCCGGTGTACGTGCGGGGAGCCGCCCACCCACCACCGCTAACGAAGTCGCAGACCTCGAAGAAGTAGTCGCCCGGAAGCACGCCGCCCGTCGGGGCATACGTGAGCGACTCCGGCGACGTGCCGGTGTCGGCCGACCGTAGGAGCGTCGTTCCGCGATAGATGCTGAAAACGACGTCATTGCTCGAGAGCGTCGCGGTAGCGACGGCCGAGATCGCCGTGATCGGCGTAGCGACCGTGTACGGGCCATGCCGAGGCCCGCACGCCCCGTCCGCCGCCGGCACTTCGCCTGAGAACGGCGGCTGCGGGACGATCGCGTTCTCCTCGCCCTCCACGTTGTGGACGAGGTTCTGCCGAAGCAAGACGCGACCGGTTCGCCCGTCGACCACGTGCTTGAACATGGTTTCCCCGTCGTTGCTCATGAACTGCGTCTCGTAGGCGGGGATCACACCGGCGGTGTGCGTGGCGAAGCCCACCGGCCGCACCTTCTGGTCGCGCTGCAGACCCGCGACGTCGAGCTTCTTCCAGTCCCCCTGCCTACCTGCAGGATCGATTGCAAGGATCGAGCCCGGACCCTTGTCAATGTTGTCCGCGGCCTTCAGCCACGCTTGTTCCGCAGACAGGGTTGCCTCACCGACGACGCCCGTGTCGCGGGCAAGGGTCGACGAGACGTAGCCCACTTTCCAACCGCTGGCAGCCGCGCCGCTGACGCCGACCGTCACGACGTTGTCGGCGCCCTCGAGCGCCCCGAACTCCTGACGGTAGATGACGGCGTAGGCGTTGCTGGACGGGAGTCGTGCCGCGTGGTCCAGCTTCAGCGAGCCGAGCGAGCCGAGTCCGAAGAGCGCTCGGTTCGCGGTCAGCCACTCACGGGCTGCCCCTTCGGCGGAGTCGGCGCTGATGCCGCCTGCCAGGTAGTCGCCATGTCGCACGACTGACTGCGGCGTTCCGAAATCATTCCAGCGCACCGTCGCGTCGAGACGCGCGGCGGCTGCTTCTTGTGCAGCGGACGGCGACACGATCGCCGTTCGCGAGTCGTAGTCCCGGAGCTGCTGGCCGTCGAGGACCTGAGGCTCTTCGCCTTGGATCTCCGCGACGCCCAGAGACGCTCCCGGGAGCACTAGGGCGCCCAACGCGACGGCAGACGCCGCGATGGCGCCAAAAGGCGCTCGCTTCATTGCTCTCCCTCCCTCGTCAGGGTTTCCCTCTGACACCGTGGAGACGCGATCTTGAAAGCTCTATCGCCATCTGTCAACCGCGCTTGTGCTCGGAGCGCGCGGTCCTGCAGCGCTGGACTCTCTAGGCAGGCGTCGAGTAGCCGCGGACGCCGTCGATCAAGATCGCGAAGAAGCGGTCGGCCAGCTCGTCGGTGTCGGCGTCGGGAGGGAGCCAGGTGTATGCCCAGTTCGCCGCCGAGAGGACGAGGAGCACCGCGGCCTGGTCGTCGAGGTCGGTGCGCAGCTCGCCGAGCTCACGGCCCTCGCGGAAGAGAGCGCGAAAGCGCTCCTCGTAGCGGCGGCGCTCGGCGAGGAACTCGGCCGCCCGCTCGCCCTCGAGGTAGCGCCACTCCCTGACGAAGACCGTCGCGACGTCGAGCTGCTCCTTCACGACGCGCAGATGCGCGCGCAGCGCCAGCCGGATCCGCTCCGTGACCTTGAGGTCGTCCGGGAATCGCGTCGAGCGCGGCGTGGAACGCCTCCGCACCCTCGCGCATCGCCTCGTAGAGCAGGTCCTGCTTCGACTCGATGTGCGCGTAGAGCGAGCCCTTCTGGACGCCCATCGCCTTGGCGAGGTCGCCGATCGACGTGCCGTGGTAGCCGCGCTCGGCGAAGAGGCGGGCGGCTTCGCGTGTCAGCTCGGTCCGGCGCGCGGAGATAGTACGATGGAGCCTAACGACCGTTCGTAAGGAGCGCGAGATGAACGAGCAGGAGTTCCTCGAATACGTGCAGGGCGGCGGGCAGGTCGAGACGCAGCGACCCGATGCCCGACGAGTACCGCGCGAAGCTCATCAAGTTCATCGAGATGCACGGCAACTCGGAGCTGATGGGCGTCCTGCCCGAGCGCGAATGGATCCTCCGCGCGCCGACGCTGCAGCGGAAGCTCGCGCTGACCGCGAAGGTGCAGGACGAGGTCGGCCACTCGCAGCTGATCTACCGCGTCGTCGAGGATCTCGGCAAGCCGCGGGAGCAATGCCTCGACGATCTGATCTCGGGCAAGACCAAGTTCCACAACGTCTTCCACTACCCGACGAAGACCTGGGGCGACGTCGGCGTGATCGCGTGGCTCGTCGACGCGGCGGCGATCATCAGTCAGAAGGCGCTCCTGAAGTGCTCGTACGCGCCCTACGCGCGGATCATGAAGAAGATCTGCTGGGAGGAGTCGTTCCACATCCTCCACGGCCGCGACGTGATCCTGACGATGATGAACGGCACCGACGAGCAGCGCGAGCTCGTCCAGGAAGCGGTCAACCGCTGGTGGGGGCCGCTGATGCAGTTCCACGGCAACCCGATCCCGAAGGACGACGATCCGATGTACGTCTGGCGGATCAAGAGCCAGGGCAACGAGGAGGCGCGACAGCAGTTCCTCGACGGCTACGTCCCGCAGATCTGGGAGCTTGGCCTGACG
This sequence comes from uncultured Actinomycetes bacterium, assembly GCA_963752845.1. GTDB lineage: Bacteria > Actinomycetota > Thermoleophilia > Gaiellales > Gaiellaceae > JACDAN01. Next base: position 124,893 of record CAVVZV010000007.1, read on the forward strand.
GTGCCGGATCCGAAGCTGCGCAAGCGGGACGACGGCGTCTGGGAGTTCACCGAGCCCGACTGGGACGAGCTCAAGCACGTGGTGACGGGACACGGCCCAAAGACGCAGGAGCGGCTCGACCTGCGGCGCACGACGCGTGAGGAGACGGCGTGGGTGCGCCGCGTGGTGCTGGCCGAAGCGGCGTGATCTACGAGGTCTTTCGGCTGGAGCGGAAGGGCCAGCCGTTCCAGCATGCCGGGTCGGTCGAGGCGCCCGACGAGGCCTTCGCCGAGTGGTACGCGCGCGAGCAGTACGGGCGCCGCGGCGAGTCGGTCGCGCTCTGGGTCGTTCCGCGCGAGGAGATCGTCGAGATCGACGAGTTCGTCGACGAGCTGCAGCGCAACTACCACCGCGTCGACGGGTATCCGCTGAAGGAGAAGCTGAAGGAGGCGCGTGAGAGCGGGCACAGCAGCTGCTGGAGATCGCTGACGACGAGCTCGTCCTCGGCTGGCGCAACTCCGAGTGGACGGGGATCGCGCCGTTCCTCGAGGAGGACGTCGCCTTCTCGTCGATCGCGCAGAACGAGATCGGCCATGCCCGGGCCCTGTACGAGCTCGCCGCCCGCGACCTCGGGACGACTGCGGACGAGCTTGCCTTCGACCGCAAGCCCGACGAGTACCGGTGCTCGCAGTTCGTCGAGCTCCGGCTCGTGCCCGACTGGGCGAGGACGATCGCTCGGCACTACCTCTACGAGACGGCCGATGCGAAGCGGCTCGAAGCGCTGAAGGCAGCCGACGATCCGGAGCTCGCCGGCCTCGCGGCGAAGATCGACCGCGAGGAGGTCTACCACCGCATGCACGCCCAGATGTGGCACGACCGCCTGAAGGACGAGCCTCGCTTCACCGAGGCGCTCGAGGAGCTGGAGCCGCTCGTCGACCGGCGCGGGGAGCACGTGCCGGAGTTCGCCGAGCTCTGGGAGGAGATGACGATGGTGCGACGTTCGGTGGTGGGCGCGACGTGGTGACCGAGGCTGAGGTCTGGGAGGCCCTCGCCGAGATCGCCGATCCGGAGATCCCGGTGATCTCGCTGGTCGAGCTGGGCGTCGTGCGGGACGTCGAGGTCGAGGACGGGCGGGTGCGGGTGGAGTTCACGCCGACCTTCCTCGGCTGCCCGGCGCTCGAGGTGATGCGCGACCAGATGGCGGCGAAGGTCCGCGAGCTCGGCGCCGAGCCCGAGATCCAGGTGATCGTCGACGACTCGTGGTCGACCGACCGGATCACGCCCGCGGGCCGCGAGAAGCTCCGCGAGGCCGGGTTCGCACCGCCGGCGCTGCGTGGTCCAGGGCCGCGGCCTCAGCTCGTCCAGCTCCAGCGAGGGCCGTTCCGCTGCCCCTACTGCGGGTCGACGGACACCGAGCTCGAGAACATCTTCGGCCCGACGCCGTGCCGGTCACTGCGCTACTGCAAGAGCTGCCGCCAGCCGTTCGAGCAGTTCAAGACGATTTAGGACCGGCGGCCCCGGGCTGGGCCCGGGGCACGGGTCGCCGGTCTCGCCCGTCGCTACAGATCGATCGACGAGTCGTCGTGCGCGCGGTCGTTCGGGCAGTCCCTCTCGGTGACCCGCTTGCCGCCCTGGCTCTTGCCAGTCTCGCTCTGCGCAGGCGTGGAGGGTTTCGCCCCTCCATCGGACCCGCCGCCGAGCGCGGTCCCTGCCCAGACGACCGCCGCTGCCAGCAGGCCGGCGATCAGTACGACGATCGCCCGCATGCGTGTGTTGCGTGCTTTCGCCATGTACCTCCCTTCGGTCGCCCTGCCGGCACCCCTATCAGAGCAGATCCGCACAGGCGCAGTCGGAACTGGAAGGTACGCTGACGACCGTGGCGGTCGAGATCTACTACTGCCCCACCTGAACGGGCTATGACGAGCGGGCTGCGAGTCTCGCAGCCGAGTTGAACGCGAACGGGATCGAGGCGCAGGACATCCCGGGCGGCAAGGGCCAGTTCGACGTGCTGCGCGACGGCGAGTTGATCTTCTCCAAGCACGAGAGCGGTCGCTTCCCCGAGAACGACGAGATCCTCGCTGCGCTCGCATAGCATCTCTGCTATTATCGCAGAGTTGCTATGAGCGCGCTGGAGCGTTTGCGCGAACGTCTCGCGCACATCGAACCCGACCAGGGCTGGTTCTTCGCGAGGATCGCCGAGCAGGTGTCGGACCGTCGTCGGGCGCTCGGACTCTCACAGGCGGACCTGGCCGAGCTGACGGGAACGACGCAGTCGGCGATCGCGCGGCTCGAGTCGGGTGGGAGACCGCCCCGGATCGACACGCTTCTGCGCATTGCCAACGCGCTCGACTGCGAGCTTCGCGTAGAGCTGCGGCCAAGGACGAGGAGGGGGGCATCGAGATGAGCACACGAGTCGAGGTCGAGGACATCGAGACGACGAAGAGCGAGAAGCTCCTTGCAGTCGTGCTTGCGACCTTCTTGCTGATCGGAGGCGTCTGGATCTATCAGCGAATCGACGACGAGGTGCGTGACGCCGTCGGCGTCGAGAACGTCAGGCCGAGCCCGGAGGATCGGGCGGCGCTCCAACGATTCGAAGACGCGCGCGCGGACCTCGACGCGGCGACAGCGCGTCAAGCTGCCACCCGGGACGACCTGGAGCTTCGTCGCGAGGCCTACCGGACAGCGCTCGACGCCGGTCGGTCCGCGCCGGCACTCGAGCGGGCCTACGGGCAGGCGCAGGCTCGGTTCCGCCGGGCTCAGCGCGAAGTGGCAACGGCTCGGCGCGCGGTCGCAGGTGCGCTCCCCGCCGCCGACCGCGCCAACGATCGGCTCGCGGCGGAGGGTGAGCGAAAACAGGATCAGCGCGACCTCTTCACCTTCTTGCTGCGCTTCGCCCTTGTCGCCGCGTCGCTTGGGCTCGGCTACTGGCTGCTGGCGCGGCTGCGCAGGCGCGGGTCTCGGTACTTCACGGTCGCCGTCGCCGTCGTCGCGTTCGCAGCGATCCTCGCCCTCGTTCTCGCCGCGGACTACGTCACCGACTACGTCGACCCACTCGATCTGGGGCCGCTCGTGCTGTCACTCGTCGGAATCGCGGCCACGCTGCTCGCCTTCGCCGTTCTCCAGCGCTACCTCGCTCGCAGGATCCCACTCAGCCGCGTGCGGAAACGGGAGTGCCCCTTCTGCGGCTATCCGGTACGCGGAAACCAGCGTTGCGAGGGCTGCGGCCGGGAGGTTGTGGCGAGCTGCGCGGCGTGTGGCTCCGACCGGCGGGTCGGCGTCCTCCACTGCGGCGCCTGCGGTGCATCGTGACGGACTGTTGGGCCGACTGGATCCGCTCTCGCCGGACCGGAGGCGATCCCGACTACGAGGCGAAGATGCTCGAAGAGCTCGCCGCGGTGCGCGACAAGGTCCTCGACGCGCGCCGACCTTCGGCCGGGGGAGACGCTGCTCGACGTCGGCTGCGGCAACGGACTTGATCGGCTTCGGCGCGCTCGAGCGCGGTGCAGGCGAGGTTGTGTTCAGCGACGTGTCAGGCCCACTGCTCGATGACTGCCGCGAGGTCGCTGCGAAGGCAGGAGTGATCGAGCGCTGCCGCTTCATCGAGGCGCCGGCCGAGAACCTCGAGGCGATCGAGGCTGATTCGGTCGACGTCGTCACCACGCGCTCGGTGCTGATCTACGTGAAGGAGAAGGATCGGGCGCTTCGCCGAGTTCCACCGCGTCCTGCGCCCCGGCGGTCGCATTTCCCTCTTCGAGCCGATCAACCGCTTCGGCATCGAAGAGCGGAGACGCACGTTGGGGCTTCACGCTCGACGACGAAGCGGCCGGCTTGATGCAGGCGCTGACTGCCCTCGCGGCGACGATCCAACCGGCGGACGATCCGATGTTCGACTTCGACGAGCGCGACCTGGTTGCGCTCGCCGAGCGCGCCGGTTTCTTTCCGATCGAGCTCGAGTACGTCGCTGAGGTCAGAGCGTTCAAGCCTCGCAGTTGGCAGTCGTTCCTCCACGGATCGCCAAATCCCAAGGTTCCGACGCTCGCCAAGGCCATGGAGCAGGCTTTGACCGCGGAGGAGCGGGAGCGGCTGGTCGCCGAGCTGCGGCCGGCCGTCGAGCAGGGTCGCGGCGTCTGGCGCATGGGCAGCGCGTACCTGTCGGCCGTCAAGCCGGGCTAGCGGCCCTTGAAGTCGGGCTCGCGCTTCTCGAGGAAGGCAGTGACGCCTTCCCGGAAGTCCTCGCTACGCGTGGCCGCCGACTGCAGCTGGGCTTCGAGCTCCAACTGCTCCTCGAGCGTGTTGTTCGGAGCGGCGTCGAAGAGGCGCTTCGTCATCCCGATCGCGCGTGTGGGCATCGCCGCGAGCGTGGCGGCGAGCTCCGCAGTGCGTTCGGGCAGGCGGTCGGCTTCGACCACTTCGGAAACGAGTCCCCAGGCTTGAGCCTCCGCCGCGGTGAGCCGCCGGCCGGAGGTCATCCACTCGAACGCGCGCGCCGGGCCGAGGAGGCGGGCGACGAAGAACGTGCCGCCGGAGTCGGGAACGAGGCCGATGTTGATGAAGGCCGGGATGAAGGTCGCCGAGTCGGCGGCGATCCGGAGGTCGCAGGCGGCGGCGAACGAGAGCCCAGCTCCGGCCGCCGGCCCGTTGACCGAGGCGATGACCGGCTTCTCGAGCGCACGGACCGCGAGGACATTGGGGTGGTAGCTGCCGCGGAGCCGGTCGGCGATGTCGGCGGGCGCCTCGCGGAACTCCGTGAGGTCCTGGCCGACGCAGAAGCCCCGCCCCGCGCCCGTGACGACGACCGCTCTGATCTCGGGATCGCGTGCCTCCTTGAGCGCCGCCGCAAGCGCATCCTGCATGGCCTTGTTCAAGGCGTTGAGCACGTCGGGCCGGTTGAGCGTGATCGTCAGGACGGCGCCGTCCCGGCTGGTCTCGACCTCGGCCATCCGCGCAATCTTGGCGCATTCCTCTGTCTGCGGCCGAGTTTGACTCCCGGCATCAGGGGTAGACGCCCGCTAGTAGCAATCCATATGAGGGGGAAGCCATGTGGAGCTTCAGACCCAGAACTGCGGTCGCCGTGGCAATCCTCGCGCTCAGCACAATGCTCGCGGGCGGCGTGGTCGCCGCCACGCAGCCGAGCGACGAGCGGGCACTCCAGCCCACGCGGCAGCCTGCGAATCGAGGCATCGAATCGCAGGTGAACCGGCTGCTCTCGAGGATGACGCTCGAAGAGAAGCTGGAGCAGATCCAGCTGCTGCCGGACTTCCTGGTGACCGAAGACGAGGTGCGCAAGGGGCTCGGCTCGGTCCTGAGCGTGACCGATCCGGCGCGGATCAGGGAGCTGCAGCGCATCGCCGTCGAGGAGTCGCGCCTGAAGATCCCGATGCTGTTCGCGTTCGACACGATCCACGGGTTCCGGACTGTCTTCCCGATCCCGTTGGGCGCGGGCGCGAGCTTTGATCCGGAGGTTGCGTTCGACGACCACACCTACGGCGCGCGCGAGTCGGCGGCCGTGGGGCTCAAACAGACCTACGCCCCGATGGTTGACGTCTCGCACGAGCCGCGGTGGGGCCGGATCGCCGAGGCAGCGGGTGAGGACCCGTACCTGAACTCGGTGTTCGCCGCCGCGCGCGTCAAGGCGATCCAGGGGGCGGACTACAGCGCGAGCGACAAGCTCGTTGCCAGCCCCAAGCACTTCGCGGCCTACGGCCAGCCCGAGAGCGGCCGCGACTACAACACCACCGACATGTCCGAGCAACGGCTGTGGAACTTCTACCTGCCTCCGTTCAAGGCAGCGATCGACGCAGGAGCGGACACCGCCATGTGCGGGTTCAACGCGATCAACGGCGTGCCGGCCTGCGGCAACGATTACCTGATGAACGAGATCCTCAAGGGCAAGTGGGACTTCGACGGGTTCATCGAGAGCGACTGGACCGCCGTCGCCGAGATGCGTGCCTGTCCGCCGAAAACGCCCGACACCGGCGAGTGTGGGCACGGGGTTGCCGAAGACGGGCCTGCCGCCGCGGCGCTCGCGCTCAATTCCGGCGTGGACTCGGAGATGACGAGCACGCTGATCCGCGACTTCGGCGAGGAACTGCTCGACGAGGGCCGCATCTCGAGGAGGCGGATCGACGACGCGGTGCGCAGGATCTTGCGCATCAAGTTCCGCGCGGGCCTGTTCGAGAACCCGTACGCACCCTTCGAGCCCGCCGAGGCGGAGGCTCAGATGCTTCGGCCAGACGCCGTCGCCGCGGCTCGCAACGCCGCGAGCCGCTCGATGGTCCTCCTCAAGAACGAAGGCGGGATCCTTCCGTTCGATCCGGCCAAGAAGACGGCCGTGATCGGGCCGCTCGCTCGAAACCAACACGACATGCTCGGTCCCTGGTGGGGCGCCGGCCGCGACAGCGATGCCGTGACCGTCTTCGACGGGATCAACGAGCAGAGCCCCGGAGCGACCTATGCGGAGGGCTGCAAGCTCTCGAACACCGAGCCGCCGACCACCGATCCCGAGGGTTGTGGTTCGAACGCCGGCTTCGCTGAGGCTGTGGCTGTCGCCCAGGCGGCGGACCAGGTCGTGCTCGCCCTTGGCGAGACGCGCGAGATGAGCGGCGAGGCGGCTGCTCGCAGCACGCTCGATCTCCCGGGGAGGCAGGAGGAGCTGATCCAGGCGATCAAGGCGACTGGAAAGCCGTTCGTGGTGCTTCTGTTCAACGGCCGTCCGCTCGCGCTCGAGGACGTGGTCGCTGACGTGCCCGCGATCCTCGAGGCGTGGTTCCCCGGCGTGCAGGCGGGCCCCGCGGTCGCCGACGTGGTGTTCGGCAAGGTCAACCCGGGCGGCAAGCTGCCGGTGTCCTTCCCGCGGCGGCTCGGCCAGGTGCCGATCTACTACAACCACGAGCCGACGGGTCGGCCGTGCAACCCCGATGCGAAGTACAACTCGCGCCACCGCGACATCCCGAGCTGCTCGCCGCTGTACGAGTTCGGCTACGGGCTCAGCTACACGACCTTCGAGGTCTCCAACCTGCAGCTGAGCTCCTCGACCGTATCGCGCAGGGGCAGCCTCACGGCCTCCGTGACCGTGACGAATACGGGCAGCCGCACGGGTGACGAGGTCGTCCAGCTCTACATTCACGACCCCGTGGCCAGCATCTCGCAGCCCGTGCGCCGCCTGCGCGGGTTCGAGCGCCTGACGCTGAACGCGGGCGAGGCACGGACGGTCACGTTCACGCTCGACAAGAGCGACTTCGGGTTTTACGACAACCGCGGCAAGTTCGTCGTGGAACCAGGGCAGATCGACGTGTACGCAGGCTCGAGCTCGAACGCGAGCTTGAAGCAGTCGTTCACGGTGCGTTAGCACCCACTGGCGCCCCGGCCAGCCGGCCGGGGCGCCACGGCCCGGACCTGTCTCGACGCAGACTCGGCACACCTCGCTACCTTGGGCGCATGGCCTCCTTGAAGCTCGTCCGCGCCGAGCAGCACGACGGCAACCAGCGCCACGCCGCACCGATCCCGACCGACGCCGAGGCGCTCGACGCCTACTCCCGGGTCGTCACGAGCGTCGCCGAGCGGCTCTCACCCTCGGTCGCCAACCTCCGCGTCTCACGCCGCGTGCGCGGCGGCCGCCGGCTCGACGGCGCCGGCAGCGGCGTCGTGATCACGCCCGACGGCTACATGCTCACTTCGGCCCATGTGGTCGAGCGGACCGACGGCTCCGGCCAGGCTTCGTTCGTCGACGGCCGCGAGCTTGCCTTCGAGATCGTCGGCTCCGATCCGCTCTCCGACCTTGCCGTCCTCAGACTCGACGCCCGCGACGTGGTGCCGGCCGAGCTCGGAGACGCCGAGCACCTTCGCGTCGGCCAGCTGGTGGTCGCGATCGGGAACCCGAACGGCTTCGCCGGCTCCGTCACCGCGGGGGTCGTCTCCGCGCTGGGACGCTCGCTGCCGGTTCGCACGCGGCGCCAGTTCCGCCTGGTCGAGAACGTGATCCAGACCGACGCCGCCCTGAATCCCGGCAACTCCGGCGGCGCGCTCGCCGACGGCCGGGGAAACGTCGTCGGAATCAACACGGCCGTCGCCGGAATCGGACTCGGCCTCGCGGTTCCGATCGACGCAACCACGCGCAAGATCGTCGGCGCGCTGATGAGCGAGGGTCGCTTCCGCCGCGCCTACATCGGGATCGCCGGCGGCTCGCGCCCGCTGCCGCCGCGGCTTGCTGCCCAACTCGGCCGCGAGAGCGCTGTCGAGATCGTCGAGGTCGGCGAGGGCAGCCCGGCCGCTCAGGCCGGTCTGCGACCCGAAGACCTGATCGTCGCGCTCGACGGCGTGGTCGTGGAAGGCGTGGACGACCTGCAGCGCCTGATGGTCGACGAGCTGATCGGCTCGACCGCGACCGCGACGGTGATCCGGAACGGCGAGGAGCTCCAGCTGCCGCTCCGCCCGGTCGAGCTCGAGGTCTAGTCCCGGCTCCGGCGCAGCGCGAACACGAGCCCGAGCAGGAACGCGAAGAGCGCGATGCGGTTCAGGTCAACCGCAGGCTTCCAGGCCGCCTCGCTGCCGCGGATCACCCACGCGCCGGTCGGCCGTGCGTGAAGACCGAACCCCCCACCGCCGTTGCCGTCGTCGTCGCCACCTCCGCCTCCGACTCCTCGAACGACAGCCGCGGGCACGATAGTGACTCCGTCGCTCTCGATCGGATCGGCGTAGACACGCTTCACGGTGATCGCGTCCCGGGCTCCCTTGAGCAGCTCGTCGATGTCGGGCATCCCTACCTCCCTTTGAACTCCGGGCGCCGCTTCTCGAGAAACGCGGTCAGCCCCTCCTTGGCGTCTTCCGAGGCTAGCGCCACGTAGAGCAGCCGCCGCTCGTACTCGACTCCGAGCGTGAGCGGTCCCTCGAACGCACGGTCGACCGCCTCCTTGGCGAGGCGTGTCGCAACCGGCCCCTTGGCAGCGATGTCGCGCGCGACGACGCTTCGCCTCGTCGAGCCAGGCCTCCTTCGCGACGAGGCGAGCGACGAGTCCCGCGCGTACGGCCTCGGAGGCCGTGAGGAAACGGCCGCTCAGAATCACGTCCATCGCGACGGCCTTCCCGACTGCACGCGTCAGCCGCTGCGTCCCGCCGGCGCCGGGGATCAGGCCGAGGCCCGTCTCCGGCTGGCCGAACCTCGCCGTCTCCGACGCGACGATCAGGTCGCACGCCATCGCCAGCTCGCAGCCGCCGCCGAGACAGAAGCCGGAGACCGCGGCGACGAGCGGCGTCCACAGCCCTCTAATCTCGTCCCAGCGATCGACGCGCCGCTGGTAGTACATCTCGATCGGCGAGACCTCTGCCAACTGCGCGATGTCGGCGCCTGCCGCGAACGCCCGCTCGGAGCCGCCGACAACGATGCAGCGAATCGCCTCGTCCCCGTCGAGCTCGCGAAGAGCATCCACCAGCGCTCCCATCAGCTCGTCCGAGAGCGCGTTCAGCTGCTTCGGCCGGTTGAGGAGGACGACCGCGATCGGCTCCTCGCGCTCCACGAGGACGAGGTCGCTCATTTCTTCTTCAGGAACTTCTCGATCGCCGCCTTCGGCTCGTCGGTCGCCATGGAGAGCGCCAGCCAGTCACGCGCGTGGTTGATCGTCTCGTGCCAGGCGAGGTCCCGCCAGAAATTGAGGTGTTGCTTCGCGTACCGCGTCGTCTGCGGCAGCTTGCGCGCGAGGTTCTCGACAACCTCGTCGGTCTTGGGGTCGAGCTCGGCCGCCGGAACGGCCCAGTTGACCAGCCCCCACTCCGCAGCCTTCTTCGCCGGCAGCTCCTCGCACATGAGGACGATTTCCCGGGCGCGGCGATCGCCGACCATGATCGTGAGCCACTGGGTGGCGCCGCCGGCCGGCACCGATCCGTGCTCCGGCCCGACGTGCCGGATGTAGGCGTCGTCGACCATGACTGCGAGGTCGCAGGCCATCTGGAGCTCGTTGCCGCCGCCGACGGCGATCCCGTTGATTCGGGCGAGTGTCGGCTTGCCGATCTCGCGCAGCCGGTCGTGCGCGTCCTTGAAGGCGCCGAACCACTTCCAGTACTCGGTGGGCTTGCCGAGGTAGTCGTCCGCCCAGGAGGAGAGGTCGGCGCCAACGCAAAAGGCCCGCCCCGCCCCGGTCAGCACAACGACCCGAATCTCGTCGTCCCACGACGCGTCCTCGCAGGCGCGCGCGAGCTCGCGGAGGAGCTGGAAGTCGAAGGCGTTCAGGACCTCCGGCCTATTGAACGTGATCGTCGCGCGCGGCGGCGCCTTCTCGTAGACGATCCGCTCGAAGCCGAGCTCGTCCGGCGAGACCGGCCTCGGGTAAGTCGGTTCCGTCACTCAACCTCCGCGAAATGGACGTGGAAGGGGACGCCCATCTCCATCGCGTCCTTCCCCGTCAACCTGAACTCGTCGGTGCGCGCTGCCTCCTTGAACGCGTCCATGTCGGCGAACTCCCACTCGGCGTAGTACTTGAACTTCGGCTCGCCCATCGGCGCACCGAAGACGCGGCCGTGGCGGAAGGTTCCGCCCGGGACCAGCCGGCAAAGCTCGGCGTGCTGTTCGTAGCGCGCGGGGTCGGGCACTTCCTCGTACAAGACGAACGCGCGGACCATGCACTCTCCTTCCGTCGGCGACGCGCGGGAGCGTATAGCTTCGCCCCATGTCGAGCGGATCAGCTGTGGCAGTGACGCTGGCAGCGACGGCCGGCCTGGCCGGCTCGGTGCAGGCCGCGGTGATGGGCGAGCTGGGCGAGCGCGTGGGAATCGTCCCCGCGGTCGCCTTCTCCGTCATCGCCGCGCTCTTCATCGGCCTGGCGGCGCTCCTCGTCTGGGAGCGGAGCTTCGCCGGGGTACGAGCCGTCCTCCACGAGCCTGCGTGGCTGTGGATCGGCGCCTTGATGAGCGTCTTCATCGTCTTTGCGATCACGGTCGGCCCGCCACGGATCGGGGTGGCGGCGACGGTCGGGATCGTGATCGCAGGCAACCTCTTCAGCGCGGCGGTGATCGACCGCTACGGCCTGTTCGCCCAGGAGGTGATCCCGATCGACCGCTGGCGCCTACTTGGCCTCTTGCTCGTCTCGGCCGGCGCCGCGCTCCTGCTCTCCCGCACGTGAACGCCGTCCTCCGCGAGACCGCTCGAGCGAGTCAGGCCCACCGGACGAGCCGATCGACGGCGGGATCTGAGGGCCCTTAACGGGGTCGGACCCCGTTAAGGGGCTCGACATCCGCGGCCAGACGTCGTCGAGAACGCAGTCGAGCGGTCAAGGCTTTACGGGGTCCGACCCTGTAAAGACCCGGCGCTACGGCTAGAGGCAGATGTCGTCTGGGCGGACCGGCACGCGGTTCAGCTCCCGACCGGTGGCGGCTCGCAGCGCTGACACGATCGCCGGGGTGGAGACGACCGTCGCATGCTCGCCGACGCCCTTGACGCCGTACGGCGCATCCGGCTCGGGCTCCTCGACCAGCTCGGCGACCACCGGCGGCATGTCGAGCGCCGTCGGGATCAGGTAGTCGGTGAAGCTGGCGTTCGTGATCAGGCCGTCGCGCGTCTGGATCTCCTCCATCAGCGCGAGGCCGAGGCCCTGCGCGGTGCCGCCCTCGATCTGCCCGTAGACCGCCTGCGGGTTCAGCGCCTTGCCGACGTCCTGCGCGGTCCCGATCCAGACGACGCGGGTCAGACCGAGCTCGACATCGACCTCGACGACGGCGCGCATCGCGGCGACCGCGTAGGCGACGTGGGCCCGCTCGCCTGTGACCTGCCCGGTCTCCGGATCGAGCGGGGCCGTGCGGGGATGCCGGTAGATCCGCTCGAGATCGATCTCCTCGCCCGGCGCCAGCCGGCCGCCTCGCCGCTCGAGCTCGTCCTTCACCGCCCGGCAGGCGGCTTGCACGGCCCCCGACGCCATCCACGTCATCCGAGATGCCGACGAGGAGCCCGCCGAGTCGACCGAGGCGGTCGTGTGGGGAGCGAGGACGACGTTCTCGGTCTCGAGCTCGGTGCGAGCCGTCTGGACGATCACGTTGCTCACTCCCTGCCCGACCTCCGCCGCCGCGCAGTGCACTTCCGCCGTCTGCTCGCCCTCACTGTCGGCAAACAAGCGCACGCGGGCTGCCGTGTAATCGTCGAAGCCCTCCGAGTAGCCGATGTTCTTGAACCCGACCGCGAAGCCGATGCCGCGCCGAACTCCTTCGCCGCGGGTCGTGTTTCCGGCACCTCCGGGCAGCCGGATCGGGTCTCGCAGCAGCTCCTCCGGCTCGGGGACCGGGATCGCGGCCGCTCGGCGAATGACCTCGGCGACCGGCAACGCGCCGGTGATCCTCTGGCCGGTCGGCAGCGAATCTCCGCGGGCGAGCGCGTTTCGGAGCCGCAGCTCGACCGGGTCCAGCTCGAGCGCGGCCGCGAGCTTGTCCATCTGCGCCTCGGCGGCGAAGCAGCTCTGCACGGCGCCAAAGCCGCGCATCGCGCCGCAGGGCGGGTTGTTGGTGTAGACGCACGTCCCTTCGATCAGCGCGTTCTCGACCGTGTACGGCCCACAGGCGAAGGAGCACGCATTCGAGATCACGGCCGTCGAGCTCGACGCATAGGCGCCGCCGTCGACGAGGATTCGCGCCCGGACGCCGACGAGCTTGCCGTCGCGGTTGGCGCGGTGCTCCATCCAGATCCGCGCCGGGTGCCGGTGGACGTGGCCGTAGAACGACTCCTCCCGCGTGTAGACCATCTTCACCGGCCGGTTCGTGTGCAGGGCGAGCATCGCGCTGTGGATCTGCATCGACAGGTCCTCGCGGCCGCCGAACGCGCCGCCCACCCCAGCGAGGTGGATCCGCACCTGCTCGTTCTCGAGGCCCAGGCAGGGCGCGACCTGATCGCGGTCGACGTGGAGCCACTGCGTCGCCACGTAGATGTCGACCCCGCCCTCTCCGTCCGGCACCGCGAGTCCGGACTCGGGCCCGAGGAACGCCTGGTCCTGGATCCCGAGCTCGTAGTAGCCCTCCACCGAGACGTCGGCCATCGTCTCGGGATCTCCGCGCAGGATTCGCATGTCGCGGACGACGTTCGGCCGCGGATCGTCCCGGAAGCCGTGGCCCGACGTCCAGTGCTGTGAGTGGATCGGCTCCTGGTCGGCTGCCCGCTCCATGTCGACCACCGGCTCGAGCGGCTCGTACTCGACGACGATCTTGGCCGCCGCCCGTCGGGCCTGCTCGGGATGCTCGGCGCGCGACGAGCGCGACCGGCTCGCCGAAGTAGCGAACGCGGTCGAAGGCGAGCACCGGCTGGTCGGCGAACTCGAGCCCGTAGCGCTTGTCGCCCGGAACGTCCTCGTGCGTGAGCACGGCGTGAACGCCGGGCATTGCCAACGCCTCGCGAGAGGTCGATCGACTGGATCTGAGCGTGGGCGTGCGGGCTGCGGAGGGTGTGACCCCAGAGCATCCCGGCCGCGAACAGGTCGCTCGAGTAGGCGAACTCGCCCGTCACCTTCGGGATCGCGTCGACTCGACTGACGCTCTCGCCGACCCGCCCGAGCTCGAGTTTCGTGTTCACGAGCTGCCCGCAGCCAGCCGCACCGCGTCGAAGATCTTCGCGTAGCCAGTGCAGCGGCAGACATTGCCGGAGAGCGCCTCCCGGATCTCGTCGTCGGAGGGCTGGGCGTTTCGGGCCAGGAGATCGACGGTGGCGACGACCAGGCCGGGCGTGCAGAAGCCGCACTGGACCGCCCCCGTCTCGGCAAACGCCTCTTGCACGCGATGGAGCTGCCCGTCCTCACCGAGGCCCTCGACGGTGACGAGCTCGTGGCCGTCGGCCTGGGCGGCGAGCACGAGACAGGCGCAGACGAGCGTCCCGTCTAGGAGCACCGAGCACGAGCCGCACTCGCCCTGCTCGCACGCGTTCTTCGAGCCCGGGAGCCCCAGTCGCTCGCGGAGCGCGTAGAGCAGGCTCTCGCCCGGCCAGAACGTCCGTCTCCCGCTTCTCCCCGTTGACCGTCAGCGCGATCTTCACGTGAGGCAGCGGTCCAGCGCCCGCTTCGTCAAAACGCGAAGCGCATGCCGCCGGTAGGCGGCCGTCCCGCGCACGTCGTCGATCGGGCTCGCCGCCTCGGCGACCTGCTCGGGAAACCCGTCGCGCTCGTCGATTGCGGCCACCACGAGCCCTGGCACCGGCCCGGCCGAGCCGAACGACGCGCGCAGCTCTCCGCGCTCTCGATCGGCGACGAGCGCCAGCGAGCAGACCGCAATCACCATCGCGTTCCGCGGGCCGACCTTCATGAACGTCTGCCGAGCGCCGCTCGGCCGAAGCAGCACGGCCAGGATCAGCTCGTCCGGCTCGAGCGCGTTGCGCTTCGGGCCGACGATGAAGTCGCGAAGCGGAAGCCGCCGGACGCCGCGGCGGCTCGCGAGCTCGACCTCCGCGCCCTCGACATAGAGCGGCGGCAGCGCGTCACCGGCCGGCGACGCCGTGCCGAGGTTTCCGCCCAGCGTTCCGCGGTTGCGGATCTGCGGCGACCCGACCGTCCGTGACGCTTCGGCCAGCGCCGGCAACTCGTCCCGCAGCGGCGCCTCCATCGCCTCCGTGTACGTCAGCGCCGCTCCCAGCCGCAGTGCTCCGTTCTCGCGCGACCACCCCTTCAGCTCCGTCACCTCGTTGAGATTCAGGATCGTGGTCGGGCGGGCGCGGTCGAAGTTGAGCTCGACCATCACGTCAGTGCCACCCTCGATCGGGACCGCATCCGGGCGGTCGGCCTTCAGGCCCAGCGCCTCGTCGAGCGTGCGCGGAGTCAGCACGTCCATGCGCCCAAGGCTAATCCCCTAGTACGTTTGACGGAATGGCCGACCTGGCTCACCGTCTCGCGGTCGCCCGCGGCGACGAGCCCGCCGACCTCGTGATCCGCGGCGGGCGGGTGTTCTCGGTCTTCACGCGCGAGTGGCTGGAGGGCGACCTGGCGATCGTCGATGGAGCGATCGCGGGCCTCGGCGACTACGAGGGCGAGGAGACGCTCGACACGACCGGCCGCTACCTCGTCCCCGGCTTCATCGACGCGCACATGCATCTCGAGTCGGCGAAGCTGCTGGTCGACGAGTTCGCCCGGCTCGTGCTGCCGCTCGGGACGACTGCGGTCGTCGCCGACCCCCACGAGATCGCAAACGTCCTCGGCACCGACGGCGTCCACTGGCTCGCGGACCTCTGCCGCGACCTGCCGCTGGACGTTTTCTTCATGGCGCCTTCGAGCGTGCCGGCCTCGATCTTCGAGTCGCCGCGCCGCCCGCTCCTGGCGGGTGACCTCGAAGGCTTGCTTAGGCGAAGGCGAGTGCTCGGACTGGCCGAGATGATGAACTTCCCCGGTGTCGTCTCCGGCAGCGAGACCGAATTGGAGAAGCTGGCGCTGCCGGGCGCGACGCACGTCGACGGCCACGCCCCCTCCCTGCTCGGCAAGGGTCTGAACGCGTACGCCGCGGCGGGCATCCGCTCCGACCACGAGATAAGCACGATCGAGGAGGGCCGGGAGCGGCTACGGGTCGGCATGTGGGTGCTGATCCGCGAGGCCTCGGGCGCCCGCAACCTCCACGATCTGCTTCCGCTCGTCGCAGAGTTCGGGCCGCACCGGCTCGCCTTCTGCACGGACGACCGGGAGCCCGAGCACATCGCGGAGGAGGGTCACGTCAACTCGATGGTGCGCGAAGCGGTCAAGGCCGGTGTGGCGCCCGAGGACGCCCTGGTGATGGCGTCGCTGAACCCGGCGACCTGGCACGGGCTCCACCACCTCGGCGCCCTGGCGCCCGGCTACCAGGCCGACGTGCTCGTCCTGCCCGACCTCGAGAGCTTCGCGCCGGAGAAGGTGCTGAAGGCGGGCCGCGAGGTCGGCGAGATCGAGCGGCCCGACGTGCCGGACTGGGTCAAGCACACGGTTCGCCTGCATCCGCTGTCCACGAACGACTTCGCCATCCCGTGGGAGGGAGACGGACAGGCCAGGGTGATCGGGCTCGTGCCCGATCAGATCGTCACGGACTCGCTGCTCGAGGAGCCGCGGGTCGACGATGGCAGGGTGCTCGCTGATCCCGAGCGCGACTTGCTGAAGATCGCCGTCGTCGAGCGGCACCTGGGGACCGGCCGTGTCGGGCTCGGACTGGTGAGGGGCTTCGCGCTGAAGAGCGGCGCGATGGCCTCGACCGTCGCCCACGACGCACACAACGTCGTCGTCGTCGGGGTCAAGGACGACGACATGCTGCGCGCCGTTCGCCGCCTCGCGGACACCGGTGGTGGGGTGGTCGTGGTCGACGGCGGCATCGTCCGGGCCGAGTTGAAGCTCCCGGTGGCCGGCCTGCTCTCCGACGCCGGGCTCGAAGAGGTGATCGCCGGCAGCCAAGCCTGCGTCGAAGCGGCACGCAGCCTTGGCTGCGAGCTGCACTCGCCGTTCCAGTCAATGGCGTTTCTCGCCCTGTCGGTGATTCCCAGGCTGAAGATCACGGATCGCGGGCTCGTCGACGTCGATCGCTTCGAGCTCGTGCCACTCAAGCGTGAGCACGCTGCTCCACAGCGCCTGGGTCGTGACCATGGACGAGGCGGGCGCCGAGCACGAGGACGGCTGGGTGCTGGTCCGGGAGGGGATGATCGACGCGGTCGGCGGAGGTGCCCCGCCGGAAGCGGAGGAGCTGATCGACCTCGGCGGCGCCGTCGTCACGCCAGGCCTTGTCAACACCCACCACCACCTCTACCAGACCCTCACTCGCGCCAGAGCGCAGGAAGCCGACCTCTTCACCTGGCTGAAGACGCTCTACCCGGTCTGGGCCGGGATCGACGCCGAATCCGAGTACGCCGCTGCCCGCACCGGCCTGGCCGAGCTCGCGCTTTCGGGCTGCACGACCGTCTTCGACCACCACTACGTCTTCCCGCGCGAACAGTCCGGCATCGCCGAGGCTTTGCTGCGCGCGGCGGATGAAATCGGGGTGCGGCTCGTCTTCGGCCGCGGCTCGATGGACCTCGGCGAGTCGGAGGGCGGACTGCCGCCGGACTCGCTCGTCGAGGACCTCGACACGATCCTGGAGCAGACGGAGAAGCTGGCCAACGACGGAGTCGACGTCGCCGTCGCTCCCTGCTCGCCGTTCTCGGTCACCAAGGAGCTGATGCGCGAGTCGGCGGAGCTTGCCCGCCGCCTCGGCGTGCCGCTCCACACACACCTCGCCGAGACGGCGGAGGAGGAGGCGTACTGCCAAGAGCTCTACGGCTGCACGCCGGTCGAATACCTCGAGGAGCTCGGGTGGCTTGCGGAGGACGTCTGGTGCGCGCATTGCGTCCATCTCTCCGAGCAGGAGGTGCGGCGCTTCGCCGACACCGGCACCGGAGTCGCCCACTGCCCGACCTCCAACCTGCGGCTCGGAGCAGGAGTGGCTCCGGTGCGGGCGTTGGTGGACGCCGGCGCGCGGGTCGGCCTGGGTGTCGACGGCTCCGCCTCGAACGAGCGCAGCGACCTCTTCTTCGAGGTCAAGCAGGCGCTCCTCGTCGCGCGAGGGCGCGGCGGTCCTGGAGGCGATGACCGTCCGCGAGTGCGCTTCGGCTGGCGACTCGCGGCGGCGCCGAGGTCTTGCGACGGGACGACATCGGGTCGCTCGAGCCGGGACGCCGAGCAGATCTTGCCATCTGGCGGACGGATGGCCTCCAGCTCGCCGGCGCCGCTGATCTTCTCGCCGGACTCGTCCTCTCGGCGCCCCATCGCGTCGATCGGCTCTACGTTGGAGGGCAGGAAATCGTGCGGGAGGGTCGGCTCGTTCGGGCGGACGAGGACGAGATCGCGCGCCAACATCGGGTCCAAGCGACAAGATTCGCGGCGTGAGCGTCTCGCTCTCGACTCACGTGCTCGACACCGGCCGGGGCGAGCCGGCGCGCGGCGTACGCGTGGAGCTCTTCCGTGGCGACGAAGTCATCGGCTCCGCTGAGACCAACGCCGACGGCCGCATTCCGGAGCTCGCCGGGCAGCTCGACCCGGGGGCCTACCGACTCGTCTTCCACCCACCGTCACCGTTCTTCCGCCGCGTCGAGCTCGAGCTGTCGCTCGACGACGGCCACTACCACGTCCCGCTCCTCGTCTCTCCCTTCGGATGCGCGAGCTACCGCGGCAGCTGAGGAGCCAGGAGCTCGAGGAGCTCTTCAGCGGGCCGAGCGTGCTCGTGAACCTGCTCGCTGAGGTCGACGATCCGCTCGGTCGCGCGGAAGAGATCGCGGTCGGCCTGTCTGACGAGGACAAAGCCGAGGCGCTGGGGGCACATCCGCGCATCGGCGAGCCGTCGGACGAGCAGTCCGGCAACGACCCGACGGTGCTGACCGAGCTCGCGTACCTGAACCAGGTCTACGAGGAGAAGTTCGGCTTGCGCTTCGTCGTCTTCGTCGCCGGCCGGCCGCGCGGTGAGCTGCTCGAAGTCATGCGCGAGCGGCTGGCGCGGACGCGGGAGGAAGAGCTCGAGACCGGCATCAGCGAGCTGGTCGCGATCGCGCAGGATCGTTGGCAGCGTCGCTGATCGACGCCTACTGGGAGGACTGGCTCGAGCTCGGTTTTCGCTGGCTGCACGTCGTCGCCGGGATCGTCTGGATCGGCACCTCGTTCTACTTCGTCGCACTCGACAACCACCTCGGCCGGCCACGAGTGGCGGAGGAGGGCGTGGCCGGCGAGTCGTGGGAGATCCACGGCGGCGGCTTCTACCGGATCTCGAAGTACCGGATCGCACCGGACGAGCTGCCCGAGCCGTTGCACTGGTTCAAGTGGGAGGCCTACACGACATGGCTCTCCGGCTTTGCACTGCTGGTCGTTCTCTACTACGCGAATGCCGACACGTATCTGATCGACAAGTCCGTCGCGGACATCCCGGTAGCGGCGGCGATCGCGATCAGCCTGATCGGGCTGGCGGCGGCATGGGTGGTCTACGACCTCGCTTGCATGGCCTTCAAGAGCGACGCCGTCGTCGGCCTTCTGCTGCTGGCGCTGGTCGTGGGCTCGGCGTACGGCGCCGGACAGGTCTTCTCCGGTCGAGCCGCCTACCTCCAGGTCGGCGCCATGCTCGGGACGATCATGGCCGCGCAACGTCCTCTTCAACATCATCCCGGCGCACTGGGACCTGATTCGGGCGAAGGAGGCCGGGCGCGAGCCGGACCCGGCGCCGGCGCTCGAGGCCAAGCGGCGCTCGGTGCACAACAACTATCTGACGCTGCCGGTCGTCTTCACGATGATCTCGAACCACTTCGCGTTCACGTACGAGGACGAGCACGCGTGGGCGGTGCTCGTCGCGCTGATCCTGATCGGGGCCTGGATCAGGCACTTCTTCAACCTGCGGCACGCCGGCCGAACGGAGTGGTTCATCCCGATCACCGCAGTGGCGGCGGCTCTGCTGCTGGCGGTGGCGATTCGCCCGGACGAAGGCGTTGGGACTCCGGCTGGTCCGGTTGACGCCGGCGCGGCTGTTGCGATCGTGCAGCAGCGCTGCGTTCCCTGTCACTCGCAGAACCCCACGCAGGAGGGGTTCGACGCGGCACCGGCGGGCGTGGTGCTCGACACCCGCGAGCAGATCGTCGATCAGGCAGCCGCGATCGACGAGCAGGCGGTGCGCACCAAGGCGATGCCGCTGGGGAACGTCACCGAGATGACCGACGAGGAGCGCGAGACGCTCGGCGCCTGGCTCGACTCCTTGGAGTAGGTTCCTGGCGTGCTCGAGATCAAGGCCGGTCCGTTCACGTTCGTCGCGACGGTTCGAGGAGGAGCTGGCGCCGCAGACGGTGGCGGCGTTCCGCGCGATCCTGCCGTTCGAGGACCGGATCATCCACTGCCGCTGGAGCGGCGAGTCGAACTGGATCCCGTGGGGCGACCGCGATCTCGGCATCGGGCCGGAGAACGCGACGAGCTATCCACACCCGGGCGAGCTCGCCCTCTACCCGGGCGGCCAGAGCGAAACGGAGCTGCTCTTCCCCTACGGCTACTGCAATTTCGCCAGCAAGGCCGGGCAGCTGTGGGCGAACCACTTCGCGACGCTGTCGAGGGCCAGGAGAACCTGAAGGAGCTGGGCCGGCTGACCCTCTGGGAGGGCGCCCAGCCAATCTCGTTTCGCGAGACGTGAACGGTTCCCTTTACGGGGTCGGACCCCGTAAGGGTCTTAACGGGGTCCGACCCTGTTAAGACGAAGCGAGCCGACGCAGGGTGGCGGTCAGCACCTCGACCGCGAGCTCGATGTCCTCGTCGCTCGAGAACTCCTGCGGCGAGTGGCTGGCGCCGCCGTTCAGGCTGCGGACGAAGAGCATCGAGGCCTCGACGCCGGCCGCCGCGAGCACGCCGGCGTCGTGACCCGCGCCTGACGGAAGTTCGACCACCGGCAGCCCGCGCCGCTCGACCTCTTCCCTCAGCACCGCCGGCGAGAGCTGCACGGGCGGAATCACGTAATGCGCGTCCTCCAACCCCAGCTCTGAGACGAGCCGGTCGAGACGCTCCTGATCCGGCGCGCGGGCGTCGACCAGCAGCCGAACGCGCCCAGGAACCACATTCGCAGCGCCCGGCTCGACCCCGAGCTGTCCGACCGTTGCGACCGCGCCGTCGATCCCGGCGGCGACGTCGCGAACCCGCAGCACGTACTCGGCCGCTGCCACAAGGGCGTCGGTCCGGATCTCCATCGGCGTCGTCCCAGCGTGGTCGGCCCGGCCCTCGAAGTCGCGCGAGCAGCGGACGATCCCGGCGATGCTGCGTTACCACCCCGAGCGGAGCTCCCGCCCGCTCCAGCCTCGGGCCCTGCTCGATGTGGAGCTCGACGAACGACCCGGGAAGCGAGCCATGCCGGACGCGCCAGCGACTCCCGTGGCAACCCGTCTCCTCGTCGCGGAAGACGACCACCCCCAACGTCCGTTCCGATCGCCCGACCGTCTGCACCGCCTCGAGCCCGGCGGCCACTCCCAGAGCGCCGTCGAAGCGCCCACCCGCCGGCACCGAGTCCAGATGCGAGCCCGTCCAGACCTCGGGCAGCTCGGGCGCCGTCCCCCGGAGCCGACCGACCACGTTCCCACGCCCGTCCACCTCGACCTCGAGCCCGGCCTCCTCCATCCAGGAGACGGCGAGCTCGCACGCCTCGTCCTCCTCGCGGCGTCCCGCCGACTCGATTGGCGCCGACGCCGTTCCCGATGTGGAAAACGTCGTCCAGACGCCGTTTTAGGATCGTCACCGGCACGTTCCTGGGGAAAGGAGCATCGGGATGAGCGAGCTCGCCGCCTCGTTCGAACGCTCGGCGTTCGGCCGACGGTTCCGGTTCCGGCGAGAACGGAACGACGCCGGGCCGGGACACGGTCGCAGGCCTGACGACCTTCATCGTCATGTCCTACATCATCTTCGTGAACCCGGCGATCCTCGGGTTCGCGGGCGTCGAAGGCCTCGAAGGCACCGGCCTTCCCTTCGACGCCGTCCTGACCTCGACGTGCCTCGTCGCCGGGGTGATGACGATCATCATGGGCCTCTACACGAACATGGCCTATGCGATCGCCCCGGGCCTGGGCCTGAACGCGGTCGTCGCCTTCACCCTCGTCGCCGACGCCGGGCTCGAGCTTCCCCGAGGCGATGGGGCTCGTCGTGATCGAGGGTCTCGCGATCACGGTCCTGGTCCTCCTCGGCCTGCGCGAGTCGATCATGCGGGCGATCCCGCTCGAGCTGAAGAAGGCGATCGCGATCGGCATCGGCCTCTTCATCGCCTTCATCGGCCTCTACAACTCGGGGCTCGTCCAGGGCCGCAACGCGCCGACGCCGGTCGACCTGGCGCCGTTCACGAACTGGACGGTGCTGATCACGATCGTCGGCCTGCTGATCACGATCGGCCTCCGGGCGATCGGCTTCCCCGGCGACCTGCTCGTCGGGATCATCCTGACGACCGCGTTCGCGACGATCGTCAACTACGCCGGCCGACGTCTATCCGGAGAACCTCGGCTACGCGCGCTGGCCGGACGACGTCTTCCAGTCGCCCGACTTCAGCCTCGTCGGCGACATCAGCTTCGACGCCTTCTCGACGTTGCCGGTCATCGCCGCCCTGGCGTTTGTCTTCACGCTGTTCCTCGCCGACTTCTTCGACACGATGGGAACGCTCGTCGGCGTCGGCCGTCAGGCCGGCTATCTGGACGAGCGCGGCGAGATGCCCGAGATCAGCAAGCCACTGCTCGTCGACTCGGCGGCGGCGGCGGCCGGCGGCTTCGTCTCCGCCTCGTCGGCGACGACCTACATCGAGTCCGCGTCGGGCGTCGGCGTCGGCGGACGGACCGGCTGGGTCAGCGTGGTCACGGGCGCGCTGTTCTTCCCGTTCATGTTCCTCGCGCCGCTGATCGGAATGGTGCCGCCGCAGGCGACCGCGCCGGCGCTGATCATCGTCGGCTGGCTGATGATCTCGGTGCTGACCGAGGGCGAGGAGGAGGCCGAGGAGGAAGAGACGCGGCGGGGTGCGGCCCGGCCGCAAGCTCGCCGGGATCGACTTCCACGACGTCGCGCTCGGCCTCTCGGCCGCGATCGCGATCATGTTCATGCCGTTCACGTTCTCGATCACCGACGGGATCGCCGCCGGCTTCATCGCCTACGTCTGGATCCGCGTCTGCCAGGGCCAGTGGCGCCGGGTGCACCCGCTCATGTTCCTTGCGGCGCTCGCGTTCGCGCTCTACTTCGCGATCCCGATCCTCCAGCAGGAGTTCGACTGGATCTAGCTTCCCTAGAGCCTCCCGAGCATCCACCAGCCGGCTAGGGGGCCGAGCGCGGCCAGCGCGAAGCCGGTCCGGTACGAGGTCGACTCGACGACGAGCGCGAAGACGACCGGGACGACAACGCCAACCACGCCGAGCGTCGTCTGCTGGAAGCCGATCGCGGCGCCGCTCCGCGCCCGGCCGGCGAGCTCGGCGGCGGCCGTCAGGGACAACCCGTTCCACGCCATCGAGATCGCGCCGGCGACGACGATCACGAGGATCACGAGCGCGAGGTCGCCGTCGGCTACGAGCGCCGTGGCCAGCAGGCCGACGGCGCTCGCCAGGCCGATCCAGCGCAGCGGCCGAAGCCGAGTGCCGAGCCGATCGGACAGGCGCCCGGCTCCGATCCGCGTCAGAACAGCTCCGGCCTGGAAGGCGGCCAGGACGGCGCCCGCGCGGGCGACCGACATGCCGTGCACGTCGTGCAGGAACAGGACGGCGAACGACATCAACGGGATCTGCCCGAAGAGGTAGAGGCCGCTTCCACGCGAAAGCGTCCAGAGCCGCCGATCGTGAAGCGTCCACGGGATCGCGTCGCCCTCGAGCTCGGCGTCTCGCGCCGGAGCGTCGCGGATGACGATCGCGGCAACGAGCGCGGCCGCGATGCAGAGCGCGCCCAGGAATGCGAATGCAGCCTCGAGGCCGCCGGCCTCCTCCAGGGAAGGCAGCACGACGGCTCCGATCCCTGCCCCGGCAGGGATCGCCGTCTGCCTGATCCCGAGCGCGAGACCGCGCTCCTCCGGCGCGAACCACTGCATGACCGCCCGTCCGCTCGCCGCATTGACGCTGGCGCCCGCGGCGCGGCGAGGAAGAGCAGGATCACGAACGTCCAGAAACTCGTCCGGCCCAGCCGGCCGCTGCGGCCAGCACGCCACAAACCGAGAGGCCGGTCCCGAGCACGATCCGCTCGCCCAGCGCGGTCGGCGAGCAGCCCCCAGGCGAGCAGCGTCAAGATCGTTCCGACCCAGAGGCTCGCAAGCAGGATCCCGACCCGCGAGAGACTGATCTCGAACTCGTCCCGAATCGCGGGGGCGATGACCGCCGGCCCGATGAACAGCGCAGAACCTGCGGTCGCCGCGGCGGTCCCCGCGGCCAGGACCGCCCAGCGGTAGCGCACGCCTACAACTGGAACGGGTTGAACGGCTTCGGCGACGTGGAGACGATCACGCTCTTCGTCTCCAGATAGAGCTCCAGCGTCTCGAGGCCGAGCTCGCGGCCAAAGCCGGACTGCTTGTAGCCCCCGAACGGAATGCCCGGGAAGGCGGTGTACGGCATGTTGATCCCGATCGTCCCCGCTTTGATCCGGCGTGCAAGCCTGTGCCCCTTCGCGGGATCGCCCGTCCAGACAGTCGCCATCAAGCCGTAGCGGACGTCGTTCGCGATCCGGATCGCGTCCTGCTCGTCTTCGAACGGGATCACGGTCACGACGGGGCCGAAGATCTCCTCCTGCGCCACGGTCATCGCGTTGTCGACCTTGGCGATCACAGTCGGCGGATAGAACGCGCCGTTCCCGTCCGGCGGCTCACCGCCGATGACGACTTCGGCGCCCTCCTCGCGGCCCTTCTCGACGAAGCCGTGGACGCGGTCTCGATGGGCTTCCGAGACGAGCGAGCCCACCTGCGTCTCGGGCTCGAGCGGGTCACCGACCTTCAGTCGTCCCGCAGCCTCCGAGAAGCTGGTGACGAACTCGTCGTACACGCGGCCGCTCGACCAGAACACGCGAGCGCGCCTCACAGCTCTGGCCGGCGGCGTAGTAGATCGACCAGACCGAGCTCGGGAATCGCCTCGTCGAGGTTCGCGTCAGCGAAGACGAGATTCGGGCTTTTGCCGCCGAGCTCGAGCGACAGCCGCTTGATCCCGCCGGACGCCAGCCGCATCACTTCGGCGCCCGTCGCCGTCGAGCCGGTGAAGGCGATCTTGTCGATACCCGGATGGCTGACGATGTAGGCGCCGGTCGTCGGCCCGCCGCCCGGGACGATGTTGATCACGCCGGGCGGGAACCCCACCTCCGAAGCGAGCTCGGCCACGCGCAGCGCGCTGAGCGGCGTCGCTTCGTCAGGCTTGAGCACGACTGAGCAGCCGGCGGCGAGCGCAGGTGCGAGCTTCCACGTCGCCATCGTCAGCGGGTAGTTCCAGGGGACGATCTGGCCTGCGACGCCGACGGGCTCTTTCAACGAGTAGAAGAGAAGCGAGCCGCCGAGGGGGTTCGAGCGGCCGGCGATCGACGCGATCGCCGAGGCGTAGTAGCGGAAGTTCTCGACGGCCTGGGCGATCTCGGCCTTGACGGAAGAGATCGCCTTGCCCACATTCCTCGTCTCGAGCTCGGCGATTTCCTTGCGGTTCGCGACGATCGCGTCAGCGAGGGCATGGAGGAGACGCGAACGTTCCGTCGGCGGCGTCTTCCCCCAGTCGCCGTCGAGCGCGGCGCGGGCCGCCTCGACGGCCCGGTCGACGTCACGCTGACCGGCGAGCGCGACCTTGCCGAGCGGTTCCCCGCTCGCGGGCTCCGTCAGCTCGCGGAGCTCGCCGTCCGCAGGCTCCGTGACCTCGCCGTTGATGAAGAGCCCGTACTCGCGCGCAGTTACGACAGCCATCGCGCGGGACGATACCGGGTCACCTTTCGAACAGCGCCGCCTGGCCCTGCCCGACGCCGACGCACAGAGTCGCGAGCCCGTAGCGGCCGGCGCGCCGGCGCAGCTCGTGGAGCAGCGTGACGACGAGGCGGGCGCCGCTCATGCCCAGCGGGTGGCCAATCGCAATCGCGCCGCCGTTGACGTTGACCTTCTCGGGATCGAGCCCGAGCTCGCGGATGACGACGAGGCTCTGCGACGCGAACGCCTCGTTCAGCTCGACGAGGTCTAGCTCGGCGGCATCGATTCCCGTACGGGCGAGAAGCTTCCGCACGGCCGGCACCGGGCCGATCCCCATCACCCTTGGATCGACGCCGGCGACCGCGCTGCCGACGAAGGCGGCCAGCGGCTCCACCCCTAGTGCTCGCGCCTTCTCCTCGCTCGCGATCACCAGCGCCGCGGCCCCGTCGTTGATCCCGCTCGAGTTGCCCGCCGTGACCGTTCCGTTGGGGCGGAACGCGGGCTTCAAGGCGGCCAGCTTCTCGAGGTTCGTGTCAGGTCGCGGATGTTCGTCCTGTGCGACGCCGTCGACTGCGACGAGCTCGTCCGAGAAGTCCGCCGCCGCCCAGCGCTGCTGCGAGCGAAGCGCGAACTCGTCTTGCTCCTCCCGCGAGATACCCCAGCGCTCGGCGACGTTCTCGCCGGTCTCACCCATCGACTCGAGGGGAAACCGCTCCTCCATCCGCGGGTTCGGGAAGCGCCAGCCGAGGGTCGTGTCGTAGACCGTCTGATCTCCGCGCGGAAAGGCTCGGTCGGGCTTCGCAATCACGAGCGGCGCCCGGCTCATCGACTCCACTCCGCCGGCGACGAAGAGATCGCCGTCGCCGGCGGCGACCGCGTGGCTTGCGGACACGACCGCCGAGAGGCCGGAGGCGCAGAGGCGGTTGACGGTCACGCCGGCAACGGACTCCGGCAGCCCGGCGAGCAGCGCCCCCATGCGGGCGACGTTGCGGTTGTCCTCGCCCGCCTGGTTCGCCGCCCCGAAGTAGACGTCCTCGATCTCGCCGGGCTCGACCCCGGCCCGCTCGATCGCCGCCGCGATCGCCGTGGCCGCGAGATCGTCCGGCCGGATGTGGGAGAGCGCGCCGCCGTACCGCCCGACCGGCGTGCGGACGGCCGACAAACGACGGCCCGGCTCATCGCAGCGAGGCTACTAAAATCGAGGCGAGTGGCCTTCTGGGACTTCCTGCGCAACCCGTTCTCGTTTCTTTTCACCCGCTCGTCGGGCGAGGACCGGATCGCTGCCTACGTCATCCGGGAGCACGAGCGCGGCCGCTCGCTGACCGAGATCCTCGACGACCCCTACATCAAGAACCGCACGACGCCCTCGGAGCGGGAGCGGCTGCTCGACCGCCCGAGGTCATCCGCGCGCTCGGCCGCGACACGGTCGAGGCCGCGAAGCAGGAAGTCGGCTAGAGCTCGACCCCAACGCCTTGCTCACGCGCTCGCCCGAGCGCGAGTGCTCCGGCCGCGACATCCCACGCGGCGATCCCGTTCGACTTGAAGAGGACGATGTCGTCGTCCGCTTGGCGTCCCTGAAGCTCGCCGGCGACGACCTCCTGGAGCTCGTGCACCTCGAGCCAGTCGAGGAGACCCTGCTCGATCGGCTCGATCAGGTCTCCGGACTCGAGCCTGGCCTGTTCGATCGAATCGCAGCACACGAAGCTCGCGCGCTCGAGCACGGCGTTGTCCAGCTCGCGGGCCTGCCGGTCGTTAGCGCCGACCGCGCAGACGAGGGCGCCGGGTTCGAGCCACTCCCCGCGGAGCACGGGATCGCGCGAGGTCGTCACCGTGACGACGACGTCCTGTTCGGCTGCGTCGCGATGGGTCTCGCCCGGTTCGGCACCGAGCGTCTTGCAGAACCTCGCGAGGTTCTCCTCCGTGCGGCAGTAGGCGACCACTCGCTCGATCGTCGGCACCGCCTCGCGAATGCACAGGACCTGGCTCTCGGCCTGCCAGCCGCACCCGAGGACGCCTAGGCTGCTCGCCCCCTCACGAGCGAGGTACTTCGCCGCGACCGCGCTCGCGGCTCCGGTCCGAAGTTGGCCCAGCTTGTCGGCTTCGATCACCGCGGCGAGCTCGGCACGGTCGAGGTCGAACAGGCAGACGACGAAGGGCGTGCCGCCCGGAAGCCAGGTGTACGACTTGACCCCGGC
Organism: uncultured Actinomycetes bacterium; assembly: GCA_963752845.1. GTDB lineage: Bacteria > Actinomycetota > Thermoleophilia > Gaiellales > Gaiellaceae > JACDAN01. The sequence continues at coordinate 152,384 of CAVVZV010000007.1, forward strand.
GAACCTGAGCTCGTGGTCGACGGCCGGCATGACCGCGAAGGCGCCGCCGTCCGCCTTCTGCCGGACGCGCGGACGGTTCTCGACCTCCCCGCGCGCGAGCCGCTGAAAGCATCCCTCGACGGCCGCGATCGCGTCGGCCGGCGTGAGCAGCCGCTCGACGTCGGCTTCGGTCAGGTAAAGAGGCACACGGCTACACTAGGCCGCTCGGCGCCCGTAGCTCAGGGGATAGAGCGCTGCCCTGCGGAGGCAGAGGTCGCACGTTCGAATCGTGCCGGGCGCATCTCTCGAATCCCCTGCAAAAGCGCAGGGCTTCCCTCCAGGTGATCGCGTGAACGTGCTCGGCGTCGTGCCCCACTAGTGCCCTAAACGGTCGCTCAGGCGTAGTTCGAGCCATCGAAGCGTGCGCCCTGATCGTCGTCGGCGAGCCTGCGGTTGATGATCAGGGCATCGCGGTCGTACCAGGAGCGGCTGACCCAAAAGACGTGCTCCCCGATCTCCAAGTAGCGGTAGCGCGTCTTGCCGAACAGCCTCGGCTCGCCCTCCTTGTTGATCAGCTCGGCGAGCGCGAAGAAGTCGTCGGCGTCCTCGCGGGGCTGAACGTAGTAGGAGTGCGGGAACCTCGCCACGGTACGAGCGTGACGCCACTCGACGCGAGCGATGAACCGGAGCGGGTCGAAGCTCATTGCTCATCGGCCTCGTAGCCTGCGTGCGCCTGCGCGGCCTCGTGCGCGTCCAGTCGTCCGGCGATCCCAGCGTGGGCGCCGCCGATCAGCGTCCCGTAGTGGCGCTCGATCATCGCGACGGACGTGCCCATCACCTTCGCCAGCTCGAACACGGTCACGCCTGCGGCGAGCGCGTTCGAGGCGAAGGTCGAGCGCAGGTCGTAGATGCGGGCGGGCGTTCGACGCCGAGGCCTTGACGGCGGGCGTCCAGACGCGGCGGCGGAAGTTGTTGAGGTTCAGCGGTCCGCCCTCCGGGGCGGCGAACAGCAGCGGCGTATCCAGCCGCGCAGGCAGCGGTCGAGCGCGTCGAGCGCCGCCGCGTGAGCGGAACCTCGCGCCATGAGCCGCGGTTTTCGTGCCGTCGCACGGTAAGACGCGTCGCCCTCGGTCGATGTCGCGACGTTCGAGCAGCGCCCACTCCAGCGGCCGCAGCCGGTAGCGGCGACGAGCGGCACGAAGCGGCCCGTACGTCGGGGCCGAGCTCGGCTTCGAGCGCGTCCAGCTCGGCGAGCGTGTAGGCGCGGACCGGCCTCGGCCTCGGCGCAGGATTGTCGCCAGCGAGCCACGGCAGGGTTCGAGTCCATGTAGCCATAGCGGACACCTGCGGCGAAGGTCTGGCGAAGCGCTCGCATCACGTCGTGGGCGAATCGCTCGGGCAGCGTCGCCCGGAAGTCGGCGAGATCGCCGCCCATCCCCTCCAGCTCGCGCAGCGGACACGTCCCCATAGGCGTCGAGCGGGCGGCGCAGTCGATGGCGAAGCGTCCTGATCGTCGCCTGCTGAGCGAAACTGCGCGTGGCGGGCGAGGTACACGTCGGCGAGCTCGGCGGAGCGTCAGCTCGGGCCTCTCGCCTCGGAGCTGCGGCGCGATCACGTCGTTGTAGTGGTGCGAAGGCGGCGGAGCGGGTCGGGAACGATCCGCCGGTGCTGACGTTCGCCTTCGCGGTCGTAGTAGCGGAGCTGGTAGCGGCCAGAAGCGAGCTTGCGCACGCTCCCGCGTTGGGTCGCTGGCATTGGTCTAGTCCTCCTCGTCTTTGGCTGCCTCGGGCAGCGGGTTTGCTGGCAGAAGGGAGGATAGCCTTCGCCGAGCGGCGACCGGTCGGGTTTGCTGGCGCTTTCTCGTCCCGGTCGCCGCTGTCGATCGCTCGGCGAGCCAGTCATCGAGCGCGGCCTCCTCGTAGCGCAGCGCTCGCGCTGGTCAGCCGGATCACAGGTAGCCCGCGTGAGTCGATCCAGCGCAGGACCGTCTCGGGCATCACGCCCAGCCGGTGCGGCAACCTCTCGCGTCGTCAGCAGTCTCCCGCTCACGGAGCGTCCTAGGCCCGTCTCCCGTCGATCGAGGCTCCCGAAGGGTTCTGGCTGGCGTTGTTGATCGCTGCGCTGCGTGCGATCTCCTGGCAGCCGTTCGCGATGCACTCGTCCGGCGCCTCGCACTCGACGCAGAAGCGGCCATCAGGGTTGATCAGGAACGTGCTCTCGCCGAGGTGCTCGCGTCCATGAGCAACATCAGCAACATCAGCAACATCCGGCTCCGCATGGGCATTGGGATGTTGCTCTTGTTGCTCTTGTTGCTGATCCACGCCAGCCGGGAGGAAACGCTCCCAGGCGTCAGCGAAGTCCTCGCGCTTGTAGCCGCGAGGCGTCTTCTTTGCCGACCCGCACGGTCTGATTGGTGCGGATGCCGTAGGGGCGGAGAAGCTGGGCCAGCCGCCTCGGGGCGCCTCGCACCGGCAGCTCGCCCTTCGGGTCGAGCCACCACTCCGCCCAGGGCGACTCCGAGAACTTCGCGAGGGCGAGGATCAGGTCGGACGTGGCGATCCGCTCCGCCTTCCGTGCCTTGAAGACCTCGCGGATGTCGCCGAGGAGGAGGACTCCAAGCGAAGGTTCATCGTTCTCGCCTGCGGCGAGCACGACTGCCGACCGTCGCGCCGCGTCCGGCCAGGCGGCGCCCGCCAGCTCGGCGATAGCAAGCAGCGGCCTCCAGACCTCGTTCGTCCGATCGCGAAGACCGTCGATGCGTGCAGGGCGGGCGAGTGTCAGCGCCTCGACTGCTGACTCCGCCCAGGCTTCGAGCAGGTCGCGGAGTTGCGCTACCTCGTCGGCGACATCATCGGGGTAGAAGTCCTCGCAAGGCTCCTCGATTCGCGTTCGGGGAACTTCCTCGCGAGTATCCAGGCGCTTGCTCTCCAATCTCCCCGTGCCGAGGCTGCTGCGACCTGCGCGAGGAGCGTCGTTTCCGCTGTCGCCTTCGCAAGCGCCGCCTCCAACTTGGTCATCGGCCCGAGCTGCGCCGGAGCACCGGCCTGCTCCCTGGCCTCGCGCCGCCGTCGAACGAATGCCGCCCTCCTGCAGGTAGGCCCGCAATGGCGTCGATTCGGTCGCGCCAGCAGAGGCAGAGCGGCACCACAGCCCTCGCAGCGACGCTCGACGGGCTGAGTGACCATGAATCGAAGGGTACTGCCGACGTTCTCGCTCTCTCGGACGCTGCTACGAGCGAAAAGCGTGACCGGTCTGAGTTTCCGGCTCTGTTTTTCCCAGCAGCCTGCCCTGTCCTCGCCTCGGAAGCGACCCGCGAGGCCCTACCCCTGGGTGGGGCGGCGAGCGCCGCCGAAGCTCGTGTCAGCCCGGCTGTTCGAGCACGGCGACATAGAAGGAGCCTTCGTCCCGGATGAGGTGGCGAATCTCCCAGCCCGTTCCCTCGACGATCTCGGCCATTTCGTCGGGCGACACGATCAGATACTCGAACCACGGGCCGATCAGGTCGCGGTAGCGGATGCGCAGCCGAAGCTGGCCAGGCATCCGCCCGCGGTTGCGGTTCCGCTCGTGGTAGGCGACGTGGACGGGATCTTCGGTCCCGAACGGGTCGTTCGACGTGGCGACGATCCTTCGGACGAACGGCCGTAGCTGCCGGAGCAGGCGACGCGCCTTCGCTCGCGAGCCGAACAGCCCGAAGTTATTGCCGAACATGACGAGAGTGTCGAACTGGCCGAGTGACTCGTCCACGTCCTCGAAGGCGAGGAGCCGCACATCGCGCACACCGCGTCGCCGCGCCACCTGGACCGCCCCCGGCGAGACGTCGATCGCGACTACCTCCCGGCCACGCTCCTGAAGCTCGAGCGCCACCCGTCCGGCGCCGACGCCCACGTCGAGGACGCGCCCCCGCACCCAACGGAGCGCCCGGCGCTCGACGGCAGCCCAGCGACGGACGGGCGCGAAGTAGTTCAGTATCGCGGTCGAGACGAATCCATCGTCCCGCTCGACGATCTCCCGGTCGGCCTCGTCCAGAAGCATCTGTCCGAAGGCGTCCACCATGCTTGGAACCTAGCGCCGCTCTGCGGCTAATTCAGGTGGCGCCTGCACTTCGCCCCAGATTTCGGGACCGGTTGGGGCCACATGGACGAGGCGCGGGCACGACCTCAGAGGTCGTCGAGACCAAACTCACGAGCAGCGCAGCTCGGGCAGTAGTCAAGCGCCTCCTGGCTCCTCCTCGTCGGTGGTCAGGTAGGAGCGCCAGCCGCGCTCGTCGGCGTCTTGCTCGCGCCCGCACTCGACGCAGACGAGCGGTTCAGCCGCGAGACTCATGCCCGCTTCCCGTCAGCGTCGATGACTGCGACGGTGCCGTAGTGCTCGCGCCCGTCGAGCCATCCGCAGTAGCAACGCCGCTCGTTCTCGCTCGGCTGCTCGTCCGTCACCCATACACGGAAGCCGCCGAGTCGAACCTCTCGATCCCGGCCGGGATCATCGTGCGGTCCGGGTAGAAGTTGTGGACGATTCGAAAGCGCTCCGGGTAGTTGCGCTTCGGTGCGCGTACGAGGTAGCGCCTCACGTCACGGGTCCGTCGGCTGGAACGTTCCGGTCGTACTCTGCTCCTGCATCGGAGCCTCCTTCCGATGTCGTGGCCCGAGGCGCTGTCACGTCTTCGGGCCTCTCTTGGTCGAACGGCGCGACCGTAACTCGATCGTTCATCGGCATGGTCGGCCCTCCATAGCTGCTCAAACTGCCGTTAGGGCCAGGGCTAAGCTGCCATGCGACGCCTCGCTTCCGGAAGTCACGCCGTGAGAGCCGTGGTGACGGCGACAACGAGCGAGCCGCCTGCGATTCCGAGGGACACAACGGCGAGCCAGAGAGTCCAGAGATCGCGACGACGTTGCTCCCAAAGACCAGCGAGGACGGCTTCGAGCAGCGGGAAGTTCACGCAGTTGCGGTCGTCTCCCGCGACCGGAGCGAAGAAGACCTTTCGAGCGCCCCTACTGTCCTCCTCCTGCCCGTACAACGGATCGAGGTGGTAGTAGAGCCGTCCGAAGACGATGTTGGGATCGACGCCAAACTCATCTGCAATCTTCGGAATGTCGATCGGGACGAGCACCTTCGACACTCGGCTGTCTTCGACATGAGCTGCGTACTCGTCGCGATGCCGCTTGTAGATCGCTCGCAGTAGCTTGAAGTCGGAAGGCGGGCGCTTCAACAGCCGTCGCTGCGAGCGTACCGCCGAACGAGGGCGCCAGCGACCGGCCAGCGGTAGGGCACGAGGGCGAACCAGCGTGACCCATTCATGCCCCAAACGCCCCAAATCGGCCCTCTCGGGCCATGCGGGCGACTCTCACCAAAACAGGCGCAACGCCACTAACCATCGGGGATCAGGCGACCTCGAGCCGGACGACACAACACCATCGGTGTGCTCTGCGGAGGCAGAGGTCGCACGTTCGAATCGTGCCGGGCGCATCTCTCGAACTCGTCGAGCTAGCGCGCCGGCTGGTAAGTGGCGATCAGGACGCCGGTCGTGCTGACCGTGCTGTCAATGAGGCGGAGCGAAGCGTGCTGCCCGCCGTCGGGGAAGAGGCGCCGACCGGTGCCGAGCACGAGCGGGTGGATCAGCAGCAGGTACTCGTCGATCAGGTCATGGCGCATGAGTGTCTGGATCAGCTCGCCGCTACCCATCACGTTCAAGTCCCGGCCAGGCTGCTGCCTGAGCTGCGCCACCGCATCGGCGGCATCGCCGCGCAGCAGCGTCGAGTTCGGCCAAGGCAGCGGCTCGCTCAAGGTGCGTGAGGCAACGTACTTGGGCGCGTTGTTGAGCATGTCTTTGAACGGGCTGTCCTGGGTGTTCCAATAGCCCAGCATGTCCTCGTAGCTGTGCCGGCCGAGCAGCAGCCCGCCGCTCTTGGGCATGCGAGCGCCCATCGCAGCATTCACCACCTCGTCGACGTTCGACCCAGCCCAACCACCGTGCGCGAAACCGTCGCGGACGTCCTCGTCGGCGCGACCCGGGCTCTGCATCACGCCGTCGAGCGTCACATGATCGATCACGACAACTCTGCTCATTCGCCGTCTCCTCCCGGTGCTTTGTCTTCATGTGAGGTCGTACGTCTAGCCGACGAGCCCCGCGCGCGACCAGACTCATCGTCGGTCGATACCGGCGGCGCGCCCTCCGGAGGCAGAGCTCGTACGTTCGAATCGTGCCGGGCGCACTGTCCAAATCGGACATCTTGATCAGGCTCGGCCGCTCGCGGAAACTCCCGTGCATGGCGGCCGGCCGACTCAAGCGGATCGGGCTCGTGCTTCTGGGAATTTGGGTCGTCCTGGGCACCGTGGCCTTCGTGCTCTGGAGTTGGCCGGGGGCGAGTTAGGCGAGCGTGGAGCTATGCGCGCGCAAGAATCACCCGTCGGCGCCGCTTCCGCAGCTGCTCGGCCGCCACATAGCTCCCGAGGACGAACGTTGCCGCGAGCAGCTGCGCGGTCAGGCCTTCCCAAGTGGGATAAACCCCGAACCAGAGGCCGACCCAGTACGGGAGCCGAAGCTCGTCGACCGGAGTCACCGGCACCCAACCGGCGACCTGAAGCGCCTGCACGGTTGTCCCGACCATGACCACCAACACCCAGACGATCAGGAGACCCGACCCGATCAGCATCTTCTTGTGCGGCAGCTTTTGCTGGAGCGTGATCGTGAGCACCCCGACGACAGCGGTCGCAGCCGCGCCCACCGCAACGCCGGCGAGCACCGGCAGCGTCCCCGCCTCGAGAACGAGTGCCTGGACGAAGAGCACGGTCTCGAATCCTTCCCGGTAGACGCTGGCAAATCCGAGCGTGACAAGGCCGAGGGTCGCAGCGAGCCCACCCACGCCGACCACCCGCTTCTTCCGCCCGTGCAGGTCGGCGAGGTGCTCGTTCCAGTACACCCGGTGGTAGAACCAATTGAGCACGAGCAGCAGGACGCCGATCGCGATCAGCGAGACGACCGCCTCCAGCCGCTCGCCGTAGCGGGACAGGGAGCCGAGCACGGTCTGGGCCACCACCCACGTCGCCGCGCTGGCACCGACCGCCGCGGCGCCTCCAAGCAGGAGCGGCCGACGCAGGCGCCGCTGAGGCCCGACCATGCCCGCCATCAGCACTGCGAGGATCAGCACCGCCTCCAGCCCCTCCCGAAAGACGATCACCGCCGTGTTCGAGACCACAGCCCAGGTGGAGGTCGGGCCTGCCCCGACTGCGCTCTCGGCATCGGCGAGCGCTGCGTCGAGCGCCCGGCGCGTCTCCGTGATCTCCGCGGGACCGGACTTGCGCTTGACGAGCTGGGCCAGACCGGGCAGGCCGTCTGCTCCGTACCAGAAGAGGCCCTCGACCCGGACGAAGAGACCGGATGCAAGCCCGCGAAGGCGCTGCTCCGGGCCGAACTCGAACACCGCGTAGGCCTCGAGCCTCGCCTGCTCGGCCCTGGCGTACTGGTCGGCTTTCGCGGCCGCCTCGAGACGGTCGAGCGTGCCGGAGATGACGTCGAAGTCGGCCGTGTCACCCGCGCCCTTCCACTCGTCGGGATAGAGGTCGTCGATCAGGGCGAGTGCCTCGTCGGTCGTCTGCTCGACGGTGTCCGGATCGGCGACACGACCGTGCGCCGCCGCACTGGAGAGATCGTGGCCGAGCCGGCCCAGCAGCTGCTCGAGCCGGAGCGTGGCTTTGGTGTCGCGCCGGGAAAGCGCCGCCTCGAGCTCGCCGAACGCCTGCGCCGCGCCGTCCCTGAACGTCACGGCTTCCTGGATCTCGAAGTCGAGCGTCACCCGCCCTTCGTCGACGCCGCGGCCGTACTCGATCGGGACGAGCGCGAGGAAGCGTTGGAGCTGTCCTGCGCGGCGAATCGTCTCTTCGTGTGAGAGCGGGGCCGCACGGAAGCCGTGCAGGTGCGTCTCGATCTCCGCCAGCGCCTGCGTCACGCCACCCTCGTCTTGACCTTCCGCCGCGGCCTCCAAGCGGTCGAAGGCGCGCCCGGCGGCCTTGGCCGCTCGCCGGCCGCGCTGTTGTGCATAGGCATCAGCCAGGATCGCGAAGTAACCGCGTGCGCGGGCGGCTGCGCCCGCTCGACCGGCGGCGAACCCCCGGGAGCCGGCGTCGCCGACCGACTCGACCGCCGCCCGGAGCCGCGATTGGTACGTGTCGAAGAGGTCGGCCCGCGTCGAGGCAAGCGCCGCCGTTCTGGTCATCCGACCTTCGCTGAGGGAGCGTATGGCGAGCGTCGCGTCGGCACCCGGGCGCGAGAATCGGGTTGGCGCGCGGAACTCGCGAACCAGCAGCCAGGCACGGGCCGCATCGACGTCGCCGCGTTTCAGGGCGCCGATGGTTCGGTCGGCGGCGATGCCGAGCAGTCCTGTCCAGGCTTGGGCCCGCGCGACCTCGAACGCGACAGCGTCGTCTGCCCGAACGGCCGTTCCAGCGGCATCCAGGCCAATTCGGACCTGTGCGGAACGGGCTAGTGAGTGCTCCCGCGCCTGCGTCACGAGTCTCCCGGCCAGCACCCGGTCGCCGCGGGCAAGCGCCCGCTGTGCCTCGGTCAGAGAGGTTCGAATGTCGGCGGCGGCTCGCCAGGGAGGCTCGGCTGCCGCCGGCGCCGCGGCGACCAGACAGAGCGACGCCGTCGCAACAAGGCAGCTGAGGAGCGCTCTCACGACGGTCCCGGGCTACTGGGCGATCTCCACGCCGAGCGCTGCAGCAGCCTGTGAGATCTGGCCCGCGATCGCCGTGCCGCGCTCTTGCGCCTCGGCGCCGAGGATGTCCGCCTGCTCGGGGGCGAAGGACTCGCCGGCCCGCTCCCGTCGATGCAGGTCGTCGATGAACGACTTGAGATCCGCGAGCTCGCGGTCCGTCTGCCCGGCTTGCGCACTATCGACCTTGGCGATCCGCGGCTCAACTCCCGCGTAGATGACGTCGAGGCCGGTAAGGATGTCGTTGATGTCCGAGAGCCTGGAGACGACGTTGAACGACTCGGACTCGAAGCCGCGGCCGGCGACGAAGCGCGATTCTTTCCACTGCCCGAAGTACTCGCTCATGGTCGGCACCATCACCACCAGCGCGGTGAAGGCGTCCGAGTCCGTCGGCCGCCATGCTCGCGCCTCGCGATCGAGCTCCTTCGCGGAGCGGTCGAATTGCTCTGCTGCGGCTTTGAGGAGGCGGGCGTCGGGCAGCGCCTCCCCGAACTCCTCTCGCCCGTCTCCGTCGAGATCGGCAGGCCTACTCGGCGGCAGGCCGCTCGACAGCGTCCCCCACAGCGCGCCCTCGGTCAGATTGAAGAGATTCCCGGGCTGCTCGAGAACGGTGCCGTCCGGCAGCGTGAGATCGAAGGGAACCGCGCTCTGGGGATCCTCGGTGGCACTCGAGCCGGCGTCGAGAATCACGTCGTACTCGGCGAGCGACGGTGTTCCGGCCACCACGCCTTCGACCCGCTCGTAGTAGGGATTGCCTCGGATCCACGATCGCTTGAGCCGCTCGACGAGCGGCGCGACCTCAGAACTACGGCGGCCCCACAACGTCTCGTAGTCCAACCCGGATGCGTCTGCGAGGCGGTAGTAACGCCTCGCATCGGCCTGGAAGCGGCCCGTGAACTCGGTCAGGCGCTGAGTGTGATCGACTAGGTAGTCCTTGACTCCGGCGAGCCGGGTCGGAGCTTCCCGTGTCGCCTTTGAGGTGGTAACGGGCTGAGCCGAGGTGTCTTCGTTGCCGCCGCACGCCGCGAGAGCGGCCACCATCGCGACGAGCGCGACCAGACGTGTAAAGGCATGCTTCCAATGCATGTAAGGCGCACCTTACAAACTCCTGGAAGGCTCTGTCAGAGGATGCGGGCGGCGGTGCCGGCGACGACGAGCGGAGTGTCCTCCCGAACGTCGGTCCGGACGTAGGCGAGCGCCAGCCCCGGAACCGAGCTCGTGATCCGCCCGACGATCTTGTCGCCGTTGAGCACGTCGGTGTCCGGCGCCGGCTCGCCCTCGACCTCGAGCACGCGGAGGGCCCGGTTCGTCTTCCCGCGGTACTGAAGCCGTGCGATCGGCTCCTGGCCCGGATAGCAGCCCTTCGTGAAGCTGACGTGGGTCTCGGTCAGGCCCGCCTCGGCGGGGAGAACACGGTCATCGATCTCACGGCCCCAGCGCGGCCTGCCGGCGCGGATCCGCATGCGCTCGAGCTCCTCCTCGTCGAGGAGCTCGGCCGGCGGCTCGGCATCGAGGACCTCGACTGCGGGAGCACCGAACTCCTCGTTCGGGATTCCTTTGTCCTCGCCGAAGAGAAGCACGGACGTGTGTTCCTCCGGCTCGATCTCGACCTTCGCCGCAAAGCGAGCGCGGGCGAGCGCCGAGCGGACGACCTCGCCGAGCCCTTCCTCGGTCAGGAGGAGGTAGTCGTCATCGCCTCGGCGCACGACCACGAGCGGAGCGATGACACGGGCTTTGGGTGTCAGCAGCAGCGCCGGACAGGGCGCGCCCTCGACGTCGTTCGAGACCATTCGCTGCAGGAAGTCCTTCGCGTCCTGGCCCCGGACGGCGACGTAGTCGCGGGGCCGGATCGCTGCGCTCGACGTAACGATTCCCACGGAAATTAGTCTAGGGACGCATGTTCCGCTCCCGCGCCGCGCGCAAGGTCGAAGAGGCCGGCTACGACCCGAACCGGCTTCCCCCGGGCCAGTACCTCACCGAGAAGTGGCCCGTGCTCCATGCCGGTACCGTCCCGCAGACAGACCTCTCGACGTGGGATCTCCGCGTCTTCGGAGAGGTCGAGACCCCGATCACGCTCTCCTGGAACGAGCTCACAGCGCTACCCACCCGCGAGCTCACCACGGACATCCACTGCGTCACCCGGTGGAGCCGGTTCGACGCGAGCTTCAAGGGCGTCCACTGGAGCGAGCTCGCCAAGCTCGTCAAGCCGAAGCCGAGCGCGAGGTTCGTCGTTGCGCACGCCGAGCAGGACTTCACCGCGAACGTCCCGCTCTCTGCGCTCGAGGACGACGGCGCGCTGCTCGCGTACGAGGCGGACGGCGAGCCGCTCACTCCGGAACACGGGTGGCCGCTGCGCCTCGTGATCCCCAACCGCTACTTCTGGAAGAGCGCCAAATGGCTGCGCGGGATCGAGCTCCTCGACCACGACGAGCCGGGCTTCTGGGAGCGCCTCGGCTACCACAACGAAGCGGACTACTGGAAAGAAGAGAGATACGGATTCTGAGCGTGGCTCTTAACGGGGTCGGACCCTGTAAAGGGCGTTAACGGGTCCGACCCCGTAAAGATGCGGTGCTGCGGCTGGAAGAGCGCTGAAAGGTCCGAGCGGCATGCCGGGCCTTAACGGGGTCCGACCCTGTAAAGACGCGTGGAGCCACGTCGATCCGCCGCCGGAGCCGGGCTATGCCCGGCGGGAGGCCAACCAACAAAGAAACAAGGGACGGAGCAGACGCTACGCCGGCTCCGTCCCCGGTTGAACCAAACACCCCGCTCGCAAGGAGGGGGCTCGCGGGGGAACCAGGGGTTCCCCCGCGCTCCTACATCATGTCCGGCATCCCGCCGCCCGGCATGCCGCCGGCCATCGCCGGCTGCTTCTCCGGCGGCTCGGCCACGACGGCCTCCGTGGTCAGGATGTTCTTCGCGATCGATGCCGCGTTCTGCAGCGCCGAGCGCGTGACCATCGTCGGATCGATGATCCCCGTCTTGACGAGATCCTCGATCTCGCCGGTGTCGACGTTCAGGCCGTGCCCGGGCTGTGCCTCGCGGACCTGAGAGACGACGACGGAGCCTTCCATGCCCGCATTCGCGGCGAGCTGGCGGATCGGCTCCTCGAGCGCACGGACGACGATTTGAGCACCGGTGCGATCGTCACCCTCGAGCTTGTCGAGCTTGATCGCCGAGGCGGCGTTGAGAAGCGCGACGCCACCGCCGGGCACGATGCCCTCCTCGAGAGCCGCCCTGGTGGCCTGCACGGCGTCCTCGACGCGGTGCTTCTTCTCCTTCATCTCGGTCTCGGTGGCAGCGCCGACCTTGATCACGGCGACACCGCCTGCGAGCTTCGCGAGGCGCTCCTGGAGCTTCTCGCGATCGAAGTCCGAGTCGGTGGTCTCGATCTCCGACTTCAGCTGCTTGATCCGAGCCTTGATCCCGTCAGCATCGCCGGCACCGTCGATGATCGTCGTCGAGTCCTTGTCGACGACGACGCGGCGGGCGTGGCCGAGCTGGCTCAGCTTGGTGTTCTCGAGCTTGAGGCCCATCTCCTCGGTGATCACCTCGGCGCCGGTGAGGATCGCGATGTCCTCGAGCATGCGCTTGCGGCGATCGCCGAAGCCCGGAGCCTTGACCGCGACGGCCGTGAACGTGCCGCGCAGCTTGTTGACGACGATGGTGGCGAGCGACTCGCCCTCGACGTCCTCAGCCACGATCAGCAACGGCTTCCCGGCCTGGATCACCTGCTCGAGCACCGGCAGGATGTCCTTGACGGCCCCGATCTTCTGGTTCGCGACCAGGATGTACGGGTCCTCGAGCACGGCCTCCATGCGCTCGGGGTCGGTGATCATGTAAGGCGACAGGTAGCCCTTGTCGAACTGCATGCCCTCGGTGAACTCGAGCTCGAGGCCGAAGGTCTGGCCCTCCTCGACGTTCACGACACCGTCCTTGCCGACCTTGTCGATCGCGTCTGCGATCGTGTCGCCGATCTCGCGCTCGCGCGCGGAGATCGTGGCGACCCGGGCGATGTCCTCCTTGCCCGAGATCTCCTTGGACTGCTTCTTGAGATCGTCGACGACGGCGTCGACGGCCTGCTCGACGCCCCGCTTAAGCCCCATCGGGTTGGCGCCGGCGGCGACGTTCTTCAGGCCCTCTCTGACGATCGCCTGAGCGAGGAGGGTCGCGGTGGTCGTCCCGTCGCCGGCGATGTCGTTCGTCGCCGTCGCGACCTCACGGACGAGCTGCGCGCCCTGGTTCTCGAACACGTCCTCGAGCTCGATCTCGCGGGCGATCGTGACGCCGTCGTTGGTGATCGTCGGCGCGCCGAACTTCTTGTCGAGCACGACGTAGCGGCCCTTGGGGCCGAGCGTCACCTTGACCGCGTCCGCGAGGACGTTGACGCCCCGCTCGAGCGCGCGACGCGCTTCCTCGTCGAACTTCAGTTCCTTGTGTGCCATTCAGATACCTCCAGTTGAATTACGCGTGGCTAGGCGCTTGCGCCGGCCGCTTCCTTCTTCTTGCTGCGGGACTTCGAGCCACTGCCCGCGACCTTCGCGAGGACGTCCGACTCCCGCAGGATCAGATACTCGTCGGTGCCGAGCTTGATCTCGGTGCCGCCGTACTTGGAATAGACGATCTCGTCGCCTTCGGCCACCTCGAGCGGGATCAGCTCACCGCGATCGTTGCGGCCGCCGGGGCCGACGGCCAGAACGCGCCCGCGCTGGGGCTTCTCCTTGGCCGTGTCCGGAAGGACGATGCCGCTCGACGTCGTGTCCTCGTCCTCGAGGGCCTCGACGATCAGGCGGTCGCCCAGCGGTTGCAAATCCATCAACCGACCTCCTCTTTCAGCAGACTTTGTGACAGGTGTTGGCACTCATCGGGGACGAGTGCCAGCCTATTCTAACGGGCCTTTGCGAGCCAGCGCAACTCAAACGACGCACGTTTGTTACAAACCAGTGAGTGCCTCGGGAGTTTTCGGCAGGAGCGGTACTCGTCCGCCGGCTGCGTGGGCGCTGGTGGCTCGCCGCGATCCGTCCCGGGGGGAAACCCGAGGGGACGTGGGCACTGCCCAAGGGCAACATCGGCCGCGGTGAGTCGGCCGAGGCGACGGCGCTGCGTGAGGTGACGGAGGAGACCGGGCTCGAGGGCACCTCGCTGGGCAAGCTCGGCGACGTCAAGTACGTCTACACGCGCGGCGGTGAGCGCATCTTCAAGATCGTGAGCTTCTATCTCCTGCGCTACCGCCGTGGCCGCATCGACGACGTCCCTCGTGCGTTCCGGCACGAGGTCGCTGAGGCGCGCTGGCTGCCGCTCGAAGAAGCGCCTCGGCTACTCGCCTATGGCGGCGAGCGCGACATGGCGCGACAGGCGCTGGCAGGGTTGTCAGCCGAGGCCGTATGATCCGGCGGCCTCGGTGGCCACCGACGAGCCGATGTACGCGCTGAACTTCTACTCACCCATGGTCGCCGACCAGCTGCGAAGCCGTCGGAAGACGGCGACGATCCGGCTCGGGGACAAGTCCGCCAAGTACAAGAAGGGCATGGTCGTCCAGGTCCTCGTCGGATCGCGCTTCGGGCCGCGCGAGAGGGTGTTCGACGCGGTGATCGACAAGGTCGAGGTCAAGCAACTCGCAGATGTCTCCCCGCGCGAGATCGAGCACGACAACCCGGAGATGCGCCGGCCGGACGAGATGGCGAATTGGCTCGGCCAGCTCTACAACCGGCCGGTCGGAGCGGAGGACACCGTCACGGTGATCCGCTTCTCCGAGATCAAGAAGAGCTAGCGGCCGCGCTTGTGGATGGGCGTGCCGAAGAGCTCCGGCGGCCGTAGCTCGCCGCCGCATGCCTCGCACTCGACGGCGAACGCAGACGTGAAGCGGCTGTTGCAGGACGGGCAGCGCCAGCGCAGTTCGCCCTCGCACTGGGGACAGGCCGCCGGCAGCTCCGCCTCCCACTCCTCGAAGTAGCGCTGCGCATAACCGCACGAGAGACAGACGGCGACCCAGTCGCCGAGGGTCTTGCGCCGCTCTTCCTTCAGCCAGTCGCCCGGACTGCTCATGCCTCGACTCTAGCCCTCAGCCTCGACCGTTAGAGTTTCCGCCCAATGGCGATCGCCCGGGAAGCCGAGCCCGTCGCCTCGCTGCACGAGATCCGCGAGGCGGGTCTGGACCGCGAGGACCTGTTCGGGATTTATCGGAGCATGCTGATCACGCGCGGGATCGAGGAGCGCGGCCACATCCTCTACAAGCAGGGCAAGATCCCCGGCTCCTTCTACACCGGGCGCGGCAACGAGGCCTCCTCGGTCGGCGTTGCCACCGCGATGGGCCCGGAGGACGTCGGCACCCCACTTCACCGTGACATGGGCGTCCACGTCACGCGCGGGGTCGAGCCCTGGCGAATCTTCGCGCAGTACATGGGCCGCGAGGACGGGCCCACGCGCGGGCGCGACGGGAACGTGCACATGGCCGACGCCCAGCTGGGCCTGATCGCAATGGTCAGCCATCTCCCCGCCATGCTGCCGGTCGCCGTCGGCGCCGCACTCGCCTTCCGCATCCGCAACGAGAAGCGCGTCGCCGTCGCCTGGTACGGCGAGGGCGCGTCGGCGCGAGGAGATACGCACGAGGGCATGAACCTCGCCGGCGTGCGCCGCCTCCCGGTCGTGTTCATCTGCGACAACAACCAGTGGGCCTACTCGACGCCGACGCATCTCGAGTACGCCTGCGAGAACCTCGCCGACCGCGCGCAGGCCTACGGGTTCGACGGCGTGGTCGTCGACGGCACCGACGTGCTCGCCGTCTACCGTGAGACGAAGCGGGCGATCGAGAAGGCCCGCGAAGGCGGCGGTCCGACGCTGATCGAGTCGATGACCCTGCGCATGGAAGGCCACGCCGTCCACGACGACGCCTTCTACGTCCCGAAGGAGCTCTTCGAGGAGTGGGCGAAGCGCGATCCGATCGAGCGCTTCCGTTCCTGGCTGCGCGAGAACGCGGACATGACCGACGAGGAAGAGGATGAGCTCGCGGCGGGGGTCAAGCGGACCCTCAACCAGGCGATCGAGCGCGCCGAGCAGTCGCCGCTGCCCGATCCCTCGACGGTCGCCGAGCGCGTCTTCGCCCGTCCAGAGGACCTCGACACACCTCACCACAAGTAATGCCAGAGCTCACCTATTTGCAGGCAATTTCCGACGGTCTCCGGCAGGAGATGCGGCGCGACAAGCGGGTCTTCGTAATCGGCGAGGACGTCGGCGTCTACGGCGGCGCGTTCAAGGTCACGCTCGGCTTCCAGGAGGAATTCGGCCCGTGGCGCGTGATCGACGCGCCGCTCTCCGAGACGGCGATCGTCGGAGGCTGCACGGGCGCGGCGATCATGGGCATGCGCCCGGTCGCCGAGATGCAGTTCGCCGACTTCGTCTCCTGCGCCTGGGACCACCTCGTGACGGTCGCGGCGAAGCAGTTCTACCGGGTCGGCACCCCGATCCCGATCGTCGTCCGGCTCCCGTCGGGCGGCGGCTTCTCCGGCGGGCCGTTCCACTCCCAGAACCCGGAGAGCTCGTTCGCCCACATCGCCGGCCTGAAGGTCGTCTGCCCGGCGACGCCCGAGGACGCAAAGGGCCTCCTGATCAGCGCGATCGAGGATCCCAACCCGGTCCTGTACTTCGAGCACAAGCACCTGTACCGCCGGATCAAGGCCGACGTGCCGGAGGAGCGCTACACGACGCCGTTCGGGAAGGCGCGGATCCACCGCGAAGGCGACGACGTCACGGTCGTCACCTGGGGGGCGATGGTGTACACGGCCGACGAGGCGGCGCAGCAGCTCGAGGGCGACGGGATCTCGGTCGAGATCCTCGACCTGAGGACGTTGGTCCCGTGGGACCGCGAGGCCGTTCTCGAGAGCGCGAGGAAGACGTCCAAGATCCTCGTCCTCCACGAGGACACCCGTCGCGGCGGCTTCGGCGGCGAGATCGCGGCGACCATCGCCGAGGAGGCGTTCGAGCACCTCGACGCGCCGATTGTCCGGATCGCCGCCCCCGACTCGCCGGTCCCCTTCTCGCCGCCGCTCGAGAAAGCCTTCATCCCACAGGTGGACGACGTCGCCGCAGGGGTACGAGAGTTGGCTGAGTACTGATGGCTACGCCAACCGCCGTCGACGTCGTGATGCCCCAGATGGGCGTGTCCGTCTCCGAGGGGACGGTCACGAAGTGGCTCAAGCAGGAAGGCGAGGAGATCCAGTCCGACGAGCCGCTGCTGGAGATCTCGACCGACAAAGTCGACACCGAAGTGCCGAGCCCCGGCACCGGCGTCGTCCAGCAGATCCTCGTCCAGGAGGGCGAGACCGTCGAGGTCGGCACGAAGCTGGCCGTGATCGGCGCGGCCGGTGCTGCCGCACCTCCCGAAGCACCGTCGGGTGACGGCGCAGCCCCCGAGCAGGCGACGACCGAGGCGGCCGCCGAGGCCGCAGCGGTCTCGAGTGCCGAGACCCCCGCGCCGGCCCCACCGCCGGCCGAGGAGGCCGCTCCGGCGGCTCCTGCGGCTCCTGCGGCTCCAGAGCCGCAGCCTGAGCCGAGCGAGGACGGCAAGAGCTTCGTCTCACCGGTGGTCGCCCGCATCGCCTCCGAGCACAACGTCGACGTCTCACAAGTTCAGGGCACGGGCCGCGGCGGGCGCGTGACGAAGAAGGACATCCTTGCGTTCGTC
Organism: uncultured Actinomycetes bacterium; assembly: GCA_963752845.1. Classification (GTDB taxonomy): domain Bacteria; phylum Actinomycetota; class Thermoleophilia; order Gaiellales; family Gaiellaceae; genus JACDAN01. The sequence continues at coordinate 169,748 of CAVVZV010000007.1, forward strand.
GAAGGCGGCGTGCAGGCCGCCGCCGCGCCGACTGCTCCGGCTCCTCCAGCCGAGCCGGCACCCGCACCCGCGCCACCGGCGGCACCGCCGCCGCCGGAGCCCGAGCCTGAGGCCGCACCCGCGGCGGCACCGGCTCCCGCTGCCGCCGCGCCGGCAGCTCCACCGAGGGAAGCCGCGCCGGGCGAGCAGTTTGAACCGATGACCGCGATGCGCAAGGGCATCGCCGAGCACATGCGCCGCTCGCTCGACACCTCGGCGCACGTCACGAGCGCGATCGAGGTCGACATGTCCAAGGTCGTCGCGCTCCGCGAGAAGCTGAAGCCGGAGTTCCAGAAGAGCTACGGCGTCAATCCGACGTACTTGATCTTCGTCGCGCGGGCTGTAGTCGAGACGCTGAAGGACTACCCGTGGATCAACGGCGAGATCCGCGGCGACAAGATCGTCACGCGCAACTACATCAACCTCGGCTTCGCAGTCGAGCTCGAGGACGGCAAGGGCCTGATCGTCCCGGTCGTCAAGAACTCCGACGGCCTGAACCTGCTCGGGATGACGCGCGCCGTCACGGACATCGCCGACCGTGCGCGAAACAAGAAGCTGACGCCGGACGAGGTGCAGGGGGGCACCTTCACGATCACCAATCCCGGCGGGTACGGCACCTTCCACGGAACGCCGGTCATCAGCCAGCCGCAGGCGGCGATCCTCGGAACCTACGCCGTCGTCAAACGTCCCTGGGTGATCCAGGACGAGCTCGGCAAGGACGTGATCGCGATCCGGCCGATCATGAACCTGACGCTCACGTACGACCACCGTCTCGTCGACGGTGCGCTCGCGGGCCGGTTCCTGCGGGACATGCGCGAGAAGCTCCAGAGCTGGGACGAAGCGGCGTACTAGCCTGGGACGAGCCAGGCTGGCTCGACCGGGCGACGGCGTGGATCGACGAGCGGGTCGAACGGACGGGTGACGTCGAGCTCGTCCACGCGCGCGCATGGTCGGCGATCGTCCGGGTACCGACGGCTGACGGCATCGCTTGGTTCAAGGAGGATCCGCCGGCCGACGAGTTCGAGCCTGCGCTGACCGACCTCCTCGCTCACCGGCGACCCGAGTCCCTTCCGGAGCTGCTCGCTTGGGAGGGCCGACGCATGCTCACGCGCGACGTCGGGCCGAGGCTTCGCGAGCTCATGGGGGCCGGCGAGGCGGCTCCGTCGTGGGAGGAGATCCTGCGGGTGTATGCCGAGCTACAGGTCGACTTCATGGACGTCGCGAACAAAGCGCTCGCACTCGGCACGCCCGACGATCGGCCCGAGCGTCTGCCGGACCGCTACGCGACGCTCGGTGGCGATTGTCTCGCCGCCGTCCGCGCTGCCGCGGACCGGCTGGCCGACTCCCTTCCGACCACGGTCGCCCACATGGAGGGACACGACGGCAACATCTTCGTGCGGGGCGACCGGCCGGTCCTCATCGACTGGGCGGAGGCGGTCGTCACGCATCCGTTCGTCGGCCCACTCCAGACGCTTCGCGGAGCGACGGAGGGCGGCGGCTACGCGCCGGCGTCGGCTGACGTCAAGCGACTTCGCGACGTCTACCTCGAGCCGTTCACCCGGTTTGCGCCGATGGGCGAGCTGCGTGAGCTGTTCGCCGACGGCTATCTCCTTCACGGCGTCTCCCGCGCCGATCTCTGGCGGCGCACGCTCGAGCCGCTCGCGCCAGAGGCGCGCGAGGAGTACGGACAGCCGGTCGCGGCATGGCTGGAGATCATCCGCGAGCTGGTCGACGGCACGACTACGCTAGGAGGAGCATGAGCGCGATGCAGGGCAGCTGCTGGTGCGGAGGCGTTCGCTTCGAGGTCAGCGAGCCGTTCGTCGCCCTCACCTTCTGCCACTGCACTTCCTGCAAGCGGATCTCCGGCGGCGTCGGAACGGCCAACGGCAGAACCCGAACCGAGTGGATCGACGTGAAGCAGGGCCGTGAGCTACTGACGACGTACCAGCCCGAGGAGGGGAGCGCGAAGACCTTCTGTTCGGTCTGCGGCTCGAACCTCTTCGGCGGCGGCTGGCCCGACTCCGAGCAAGCGAGCGTCCGCCTCAGCGCGATCGACGGCGGACTGAACCAGAAGCCCGATCGGCACAACTACGTCCGCTCGGTCGCTCCGTGGGAAACGCTGCCCGAGGACGGGCTTCCGCGCTATGAGGTACTCGCTCCGTGAGGCCGGCGTACCTCCTCAACCTCGGACAAGTCCCATACGTCGAGGCGTGGGAGCTCCAGCGCCGGCTCGCCGGCGCCGTCTCGCAGGGCGCGATCCCGGACTCGGTGATGCTGCTCGAGCACCCGCCGGTGATCACCCTGGGCCGCCGTGCGGATGAGAGCGAGCTGCACATCCCTGACGGTGCCGACGTCGAGATCGTCGAGACCGACCGCGGCGGCAAGTCCACCTACCACGGGCCGGGGCAGCTTGTCTGCTACCCGATCTTCGACCTGACGCGGCATGGGCAGGACGTCAAGCGGTACTGCCGCGACCTCGAGGAAGCGTTGATTCGAACGCTCGCCGCCGCGGGCGTCGAGGCCACGCGGCTCGAGGGCCTCACGGGGATCTGGCTGGAGCGCCCGCCGCGGAAGATCGCCAGCATCGGCGTCCACATCTCGAAATGGGTGACGACGCACGGCTACGCGCTCAACGTCGATCTGGACCCCGCCCCGTTCACCGATTGGATCACGGCCTGCGGGCTCGAGGACACCGCCTTCACGACGATCGCCCGCGAGCTCGGCCGCCCGCTCTCCGTCGACGAGGTGCGGCCGCACGCCGCCGCCGCGCTCGAGCAGGTCTTCGACCTCGTGCTCGAAGAGGCCGACCCCGACAGCCTAGAAATCGGCGAGCCGGCCCTCGCGATAGGCGACCCAGCGCGAGTGCGGTAGATCCGCGTACGCCTACGCGGGCTTCCTCGTCTCTTTCTTAACCGAGACGCCGTACTTCCTCGCAGCATCCCGAACCTCGTCCGTAGACTTCCGTCGTGAGCTCGCTGCCCGTCGCAGAGCGCCCGCGCCGACCGCCGTGGATGAAGGTCCGGGCGCCGAGCGCCGACTCGCAGTACTTCGACGTCCGCAAGCTGATCCATGGCGCGAGCCTGCACACCGTCTGCGAAGAGGCGCGCTGCCCGAACATCGCCGAGTGCTGGGGGCGGGGAACGGCGACCTTCCAGATCCTGGGCGACACGTGCACGCGAGCGTGTCGTTACTGCTACGTGCACTCGGGGCGTCCGGAGCACCCACCCGACCCGCTCGAACCGCTCCGCCTGGCCAATACGGCGGCGCAGATGGGGCTCGAGCACGTCGTCGTCACCTCCGTCGACCGCGACGACCTGGCAGACAAGGGCGCCGGTCACTTTGCAGCGACAATTCGGGCGCTCAAGCGCAAGGCGCCGGGGACGAGCGTCGAGGTGCTGACGCCCGATTTCCTGGGTGCCGAGGAAGAGGCGCTCCGGATCGTGCTCGCTGAGCAGCCGGAGGTCTTCAACCACAACATCGAGACCGTCCGACGGCTTCACCGCCGGATGCGGGGCGCGAAAGCTTCGTACGACAAGGCGCTGTGGCTGCTCGAGCGTGCGAAGGAGGTCGCGGACTACCCGGTGCTGACGAAGTCGGGGATCATCGTCGGGATGGGGGAGACGAACGACGAGGTCCTCAACACGATGCGCGACCTCCGTGCTCACGGGGTCGACGTGGTCACGATCGGCCAGTACCTCCAGCCGTCCGCGAAACACGTCCAGATCGACCGCTGGGTGCACCCGGATGAATTCCGCTGGTTCCGCGAGCAGGGCGAGGAGTTGGGCTTCGGCTCTGTCTTCTCGGGGCCGCTGGTCCGCTCGAGCTACCGCGCGGACGAGCAGCGGCATGCGGCCGAGACGGGTCGCGGCGCAGTGGCCTACTAGCCGGCGCTATGTGACCGACGACTTCGCAGCGCCGTACACTTTTTGACCTATGGCTCAGCTGGCGTTATTCGCGGTCCTCGCGATCTCGGCGCTGACGCTGCCCGCCGCGAGCGCCGTCCCGGCTCCCGCAGGCGATACGGCACGTCGGGCGACGCTGGAGATCGTGCAGCACCTCGCCCGTCACGATCGCGGGGCGTGGATTCAAGCCCAAAGAGCGCATACGCGTTACGGCCAACGGCCGGCGCAAGTTCGTCACCGCCGGCAGACGCGGCAGGTTCACGGTCGCGTTCCTGGAGGCGAACGCCTGTAACGGCGTCTTCGTGGCCGCCGTCGGCTCCAAGGGCAGCCGCGCCTCGGTCACCTTCTCCAACATCCACTGTCTAGAGCCTTAGAGCCAGCTTCAGGACTCGGCGACAGTTTCAATGCGCCGTTCCTGCGCCCGCGCCAGCTCGAGGGCGTCCTCGAGGCTCAGTCCGCGCGCGAAGCCGTTTACGTTCAGCGAGGCGACGGCGTTGTCCTCGCGCCAGACGACCTGATAGAAGCGGACGCCTGATGTCTCCAGCCCCTGGAGCAGGGTTGCGGCGAACGATTCGTCTCCGAGGCCAGGTTCACCGATTGGCTGCCATTCGGTTTCGGCCCGAGCCGCGTCGAAGTCGTCCTCGGCCCCTTCCCCCGACCCGAACAGATCAGCCTTCGACTCGATCACGAGCGGCCCGGAGGTCTGAATCGTTCCACCTCGCCTGTAGCGCGCCTTCCAGCCGTCCCGGCGGCCGAACCGGGCCGGATCGGCTCGGGTTCCGGCGGGCAGGTCGGCTGCGATCTGGCGCCCCTCGTCGAAGCGCATGAAGCTGCGCGGGACGTCTTCCGGCCGGAGCACGAGCTTCCTCAGCTCCGCGACTTCGATCGAGGCGGCGCGGTCATCGTCGCTGGTCAGGCTGCACCCGGCGAGCCCGAGGATTGCGAGGAGCAGGACAGCCCGGCGCACCGGGCGCCAGGCTAGTGGAAAGGCCGCCGGATGGCGGCCCTTCGGTATTGGCATACTTGACGACCGATGAGACGCACCGCACTCGCCGTAGCCTTCGTCGCCGTCGCACTCGCGGCCTCGGCGGCCGGCCAGAGCGCCACAAGCTCACGTCAGCCCGCGATGAAGATCGTCGACAAGACTCCACTGACGCTGCGTGGAACGGGCTTCGCCGCCGGTGAGCGAGTCCGTTTGGTCGTCCGAGTTCCGGGGCGGGTGCAGACGCGCGTGACCGCGTCGCGGCGGGGGCTCTTCGTCGCAGTGTTTAGCAGGGCGGGCTACAACCGGTGCTCCGGCCTGACCGCGTTCGCGATCGGCTCGCGCGGGAGCCGCGCTCGGCTGCTGCTGCCGGCGCCGGCCTGTCCGCCCTCGCCCTAGTCGCGCGGCGGCGGGAGGCCCGGCTCCTGTGGGGCCCCCTTGGGGATGTCTCCGACCGGGAGGTCGGGAAGATCGGGATCGGAGAGCGGCTCCTTGCGATCCGGCGGCTCCTCGCCGGTCGGCTCCTCCAGGTCTTCCGTGGGGATTGGTTCGTCGGTCATGCGCCTAGCTAAGCATGAAGAGGGCCGCCCGAAGGCGGCCCTCTTCTCGTTCCGAACTAGGAATTGCCTAGCGCGGGTTGACCTCGACATCCATGACGCGTCCGCCGTGGCTCTGCTTCAGCACCTTGATCCGGGTGCCGGTCGCAGCGACCTTGACGCTGGTCCACTGCGGCTGGAAGCGTCCATGGAACGCCGCCGTGTGACCGTCGTCGCCGGTCCAGTAGGACCGCATGTCGTCGAACAGCGGAACCGCCCGCTTCGAGCGGATGGTCGTCGGCTCGCTGTTCAGGTGCAGCGTGATCCGGTTCGTGCGCTCGAGCCCGAAGGTCGAGTCGTACGCCTGGATCCGCTGCCGCATGTACTGGCCGTTGGCCCAGTGCTCGTTCGACTGATGTGCGTCGACCGGCAGGATCAGCCCGCCGCCGGGATGGTCGCCGACGCTGTTGTCGTTGAACGTCTCGTCCCAGTAGCTGATCAACAGGCCGTCCTGGTACGGGTAGTGCTCCACCCAGTCGGGCCTCGTGTCGAGGAACCCGAAGTTGTACGCCGTGCGGAGCGACCGGTCATACCCGTCGTATTGCCGGTTCTCCATCACGTACGCGTTGAGGTGGAAGCTGATCTCCGTGCCGTTCGTCCGCTTGAAGCCTGCGAACGTAAAGCCCGAAGCCGCGTCCTCGGCACCGTCGATCGGGCTACCCGTGATCGCGATGTTGTCGAACCTGAAGCCCGTGCCGGTGACGGCCGGGTCGGTCTGGTAGCGGAAGCGGATCAGCGAGGCGCCCGGGGCGGCAGGTTCGCCGTCAGCGCCACGTACGCGCCGTTGCTCGAGCCCGTGATGCCCGTGCCGCTCGCATTGAATCCGCTTTGGTCCTCGGATGCCGGAGACGAGAGGTTCGTCGGCACCGGCGTCCAAGTCGTTCCGCCGTTCGTCGACTGCTCGAGGAACGCGTAGTCGAAGTCCTCCTCGGTGTCGTAGTTCACGTCCGCCGTGAGCGTCGCGCGCCGCGGGAACCGTGTACGCCTTGGACATCGAGGTGTTGAGGTCGTTCCCCATCGTGCTCCAGTAGAACGCAGGAGCCCGTTTTCGGAGCGCCGACATTGGTCTCTTTCTTCTTGTCGGGCAGAAGCGCGAACGCGGCCTGCAGACCTAGCTTGTTGGCTGCGTCGTTCGGGCCGAGCCGGAGCTTCTTCCGCTCACCGAAGTCGACGGTGTCGTAGAACTTCCCGCCTGCGCACGTGTCGCAGCCGAGCCAGCCGAGCTGGAACTTCTCCCAGGCGCCCAGGTCGGTCGGAGCATCGCCGATGCCGTTGCGGCCGCCATCGCCGATGTTCGCGCCCGAGCTCATGAGCGTCCAGAAGGCGGTTGAGTTCTCTGCGCCACCCGTGTTGCCGGAGGTGTCGTAGAGATCCGGAAGATTGAGGTCATGCGCGTACTCGTGCGCAAAGACGCCGAGTCCCCCGTTCTCAGGTTGGATGGTGTAGTCGCCGACCCAGACGCCGGTCGGGTTGTTCGGGAATGATTCCGGCGATACCGCCTGACGCGCAGGTCGCGTTTCCGGGTGCCTCCGGTGGAACGCAGCCGCCGGCGTTGACGCCCGGAAGACCACCGGGACCGCCGGGCTGAACCGCGGCGTACCAGCGGTGGCTCCAGATCGCGTCCGTGCCCTGATGCGGGTCGCCTGCGGCCTGGTCGCCGCCGGCGTGGACGATCTGGAAGTGATCGATGAACCCGTCGGGCTCGTTGAAATTCCCGTCACCGTTGAGGTCGTAGCGGTCCCACTTGTCGAACTGCCTCAGGTAGTTCGCGATCTCCGTGGTGGTCTTGCCGGCAGCGAGCTGGCCCTGAACCCAGAACGCCATGGCATCGCGGATCAGGAACCAGGTGTTGTTGCAGACGATCGAGCCGCAGAAGTCGCGGCCGTAGCGTGCCTCGTTGAACGGCACCTTCACCCAGCCATGAACCTCTTTCCCAGTCGGGCTCGAGCCCATGACCGAGTAGCGGTTGGACGACTGCCGCTCGAAGTACTCCGCCATTCGGTTGAAGTACATGTTCTGGTAGTGAGCGACGTTGTAGTCGGGTTGCCAGAGCGTCGAGTTGTCGATCGCGCGATTCGGCTGCGCGATCTTGTTGTGCTCCGGCCCGTCGAAGGTCTGCGGCGACCCGTCGGACGGGAACGCACACGGATTCGGCGGCGCCGGATCCGTGTCGACCGCATCGCAGAATGACGCGTGCCGGTTGTTGCCGAACTCGGCGATCACGACGAAGACCGGATCGGTCTTCTCACGGACGAGCTCGACGTACTTGTTCTTGCCTAGTCGGGCGATCTTGCCGCGAGCCTCGCCGCGAAGCTTGAGCTCGAGGCCGGCCTCACGCCGAGCGTCGAACTCCTTCGTCAGCGGGCCCGGCAGATCGTGACTCCGCGTCTGCCCGGCATCCTTGCGGGCATCGCGTGCGGGCGCCGTTCCTGCCCCGGCGGCAGCCGAGACGGCAACGGCGAGTAGCGCCAGGAGCGCCAGAAGCGCCACGGGCGCCGACCATCGGAACCTCATCCAGTCTCCCCCTTCGGAAATTGACCCCAACATAGAGACGCCGCTATTTGGCGTCGTCGGGCGCGGATACTAACCAGGTCCTTTGGAAATGACAAAGTTCGGTGCCTTGTCTTTCGGCCTACTGGTTGTGCGGCTTGGCCATCGCCCGATAATCGAGCGCGCGGTCGAGGATCTCCTCGGACACGCCCGCCTCACGGGCGACTTCGCGCAACGGGCGGCCGGTGGCGGCGGCGGTCTTCACGATCTCCGTCGCGCGGTCGTAGCCGATGTATGGGTTGAGCGCAGCCGCAGCCGACAGCGTCAGCTCCGCGTAGCGCTCGGCGTTCTCGCGATTGGCCTCGATTCCGTCGACGCACTTCTCAGCCAGGAGCCGCGACGCTGCGGCGAGGAGGCGGATCGACTCCAGCAGGTTCCGCGCGATCAGCGGCACGAACACATTGAGCTCGAAGTGCCCTTGCATACCGCCGACCGTGATCGCTTGGTCGTTACCGATCACCTGCGCCGCAACCTGGGTGACGACCTCCGGGACGACTGGGTTGACCTTGCCCGGCATGATCGAGCTCCCCTTCTGTAGCTCGGGAAGAAAGATCTCGGCCAAGCCGGCGCGCGGGCCCGACCCCATCAGCCGCAGGTCGTTGGCGATCTTGTTCAGCGAGACGGCCACGGTCTTGAGAGCGCCGGAGGCCTCGACCAGCGCGTCGCGCGCGGCCTGCGCTTCGAACGGATCGGCAGGAGGGTTGATCTTCAGACCGGTCTCGTCGCTCAGGCGTCGGCGTACGCGCTCGGCGAACTCGGGATGGGTGTTGAGGCCGGTTCCGACCGCGGTGCCGCCAAGCGGGATCTGGCCCACTCGCTCGAGCGTGTCGCGGACGCGATCCGCGCCCTGGCGCACCTGCGCCGCATAGCCGGAGAATTCCTGGCCGAGCGTGACCGGCACAGCGTCCATCAAGTGCGTGCGACCGGATTTGACGACGTCGTCGAACTCCTGTGACTTGAGGCCCAGCGAGTTCGCCAGCTGCTCGAGCGCCGGGATCAGGTCGTGGTTCAGCTGGTCCAGCGCGGCCAGGTGGACGGCTGAGGGGAAGACGTCGTTCGAGGACTGACCCATGTTGACGTCGTCGTTGGGATGAACGTCCTCGCCGGCCAGCGTGGCAATGACTTCGTTGGCGTTCGTGTTCGACGAGGTGCCGGAGCCCGTCTGGAAGACGTCGATCGGGAACTGGTCGTCGAGCTCGCCGGAGGCGATGCGCTCGGCGGCGCTCGCAATCCGCGCGGCCTTGTCGGGATCGAGCAGGCCGAGCTCGGCGTTCACCCAGCCGCGGCGCCCTTGATCCGGCCGAGCCAGTGGGTGACAGAGGCCGGAATCGGCTCGCCGGAGACGGTGAAGTTGGCGACCGCCTTCGTGGTTTCTTCCCCCCAGAGCTCGGTACGCGTCTCGATGTCGGCCACGCGTTGAGTCTAGTTCGGCGCTAGTCCGTCGAGTACTTCGGCTGGACCTTCTCGCCGCGCATCGCAGCGATTGCGTTGTTCGCGGCGATCGCCGCTTCGCCCATCCCCACCGTGATCAGCGTGATCTTGCCCGGGTAGCCGGCGACGTCACCGGCCGCGTAGACGCCCGGCATCGACGTCTCGCACGTCATCGGGTCGATCTTGATCTGCCGCTTGCCTTCGAGCTCGATCCCCCACTCGGCGATCGCGCCCAGATGGGAGACGAAGCCGAGCAGCGTGATCAGCGCGTCGCACTCATGCTGTTCCAGCTCGCCGGTGGCCGTGTTCTCGATCGTGAGCGCCTCGATGCTGCCCGTCGCCGTGCACCTCGCGCACCTCGTGCGGCGTCAGGATCCGAACCGTACCCTCGCCCTCCAGCCTCTTGGCCTCGTTCATCGACGACTCGAGCGCCCGGAATCGGTCGCGACGGTGGACGAGCGTGATCGGGAGATCGGCCGTGTCCTGGAGCCCGAGCGTCCAGTCGAGCGCCGAGTCGCCCCCGCCGACGATCACGCAGCGCTTCCCCGCGAACTGAGCCTTCTCGCGGACTACGTAGTGGAGTCCCGCGCCCCTGCCACTCGTCGATCCCCTCGACCCCGAGCTTCCGCGGCTCGAAGGCGCCGTGGCCGGCGGTGATGATCATCGCGCGCGAGAGGTAGGTGTTGCCCTGATCGGTCGTGAGCGCCAGCAGCTCTTCGCCGTTCTGGCTCACGCGCTCGAGCGTCTTCGCCTCCTCGCCGAGACGGACGTCGGCGCCGTACTGGAGCCCTTGCTCGGCGCACATGTCGACGAGCTTCTGGCCGAGGATCTTGGGAAAGCCCGCGACGTCGTAGACGTGCTTCTCCGGATAGGTCGCGGCCACCTGGCCGCCGATCTGCTCGAGCGACTCGACGATCCGCACGGTCCCGTCGCGGTGGCCGAGGTAGTACGCGGCGGAGAGGCCCACGGGGCCCGCCCCGAGAATGGTCACGTCGACGACGCCGTTCGTGTCAGCCACGGCGAGAAATGGTAGTAGGAGGTACCGCGGCTAGTGGCAGCCGGAGCCGCAGCCGCCGGCCTCGGCGGCAGGGTCTTCGCCCTCGGCGACCTGGAACGAGTGGCCGCACCCGCACGACGGCGGTGACGTTCGGGTTGTTGATCGCGAAGCCGCCCTGCAGACCCTCGACGAAATCGATCTCGGTGCCCTGGAGGTACGGCGCGCTGTAGGGGTCGACGACGACGCGGACGCCCTCCAGCTCGACTTCGTGGTCGCCCTCCATCGCGCCCCGGTCGAACCCGAGCGCGTACTCGAACCCCGAGCACCCGCCGCCCTGGACGGCGACGCGCAGCACTGCAGCCTCGCCCTCGGGCTCCTCGGCCATCAGCTCCGTGATCTTCGAGGCGGCCCGCTCGGTGAGCGAGACGAGGGTAATCGGACGCTCGGTGAGCTCCATCTGCGCGTCATCGTAGCAGCGCGTCCGGCGCTCATCGTCCGCCTGGAGAGGGCGTCGCGACCGGCGACTTTGTAACAACTGCTTCACGCTTTGTTGAGCGGTTTCGGGCGACGTTCGTAGCAGCTGGAGAGGGTGTAGTGTTCGCCCACGGTGACGCCTGCGAGGGCAGGGAGCGATGCTCGATAACTGGCTGCCGTTTCTGATCTACGGCCTGCTCGCGGTCGCGATCCCGCTCTCGATGGTCGGCATGTCGTTCGCCTTCGCCACACGGCCGGTCGCGCGGAACCGAAGGGCTAGGACGCTGCCGTTCGAGTCGGGCGTCTCCCAGGGCTCGCCGGACGTCCAGCGGTTCACGATCAGCTTCTACCTCACGGCGCTGCTCTTCATCGTCTTCGACATCGAGATCGTCTTCCTCTACCCGCTCGCGGTCGTCCTCGAGCCGTTGGGCTGGTTCGGTTTCTGGGAGCTCGCGTTCTTCCTCGGCATCCTCGCGCTCGCGTACGTCTACATCTGGCGAAAGGGAGCCCTGAATTGGCGCCGGTGAACGACGACCGCAACGGCAAGCCCCTCCGGGAGTACGGGCTCCGCTCCGAGCGGGTGCTCTGGAAAGGCAAGGGGCCGGGCGTCTTCGAACAGGAGCTCGGCGACCTCGAGCAGAAGCTGCTGCTCACGACCGTCGAGAAGGCGGTTGCCTGGGCGCAGAAGTACTCGATCTGGCCGGCGACCTTCGGGCTCGCCTGCTGCGCGATCGAGATGATGTCGATCGTCACTTCGCGCTACGACAGCGCGCGCTTCGGCGCCGAGGTCTTTCGCTCGACGCCGCGCCAGGCCGACCTGCTGATCGTCTCCGGGCGGGTCGCGCACAAGATGGCCGCGCCGCTTCGGCAGATCTACGACCAGATGCTGGAGCCGAAGTGGGTGATCGCGATGGGCGCCTGCGCATCTTCCGGCGGGATGTTCAACAACTACGCCGTCCTGCAAGGCGTCGACAAGATCGTCCCCGTCGACATCCACGTCCCCGGCTGCCCGCCTCGTCCGGAGGCGCTGCTCGAGGGCATCGTGCGGCTGCAGGAGAAGATCCACGCGGGCGTTCCGCCTGCGTACGAGATCCGCGGGGTGGCGTCCTGACCTGCGTCAGCCTCACGCGGAGCCCGGCTTTGCCGGGCGGGAGCGGGAGGCGGCCAGCGCCGTGACGTTCGAGGGCGTCCCTGGTCTGGTCGAGACGAAAGAGGCGCACGGCGAGACGACGCTTGTCGTCGATCCCGCCCGCCTGCTCGACGCCTGCCTTCACCTACGGGACGCCCAGGGCTTTGACTTCCTCTCCGACATCAGCGCCGCGGACTACCTGGGCTGGGGCGCCCGCGGGGTCGCCGGCTACTACGGGACGGCCGCGGGACGCGATCTCAACCTGCCCGGCGGCCAGGGAGCCGCCTCCGGCTCGCAGGGGCACGCCCGGGTGCCGAAGCCGAAGGCGAAGCGCTTCTCGGTCAACTACCACCTGCTCGCGCTGCGGGAGGGAGCTCCGCGGGTGCGGGTGCAGGTCTGGGTCGACGACGGGGAGACCATCCCCACTGTCGTCCCCGTCTGGCCGACTGCGGACTGGCACGAGCGCGAGGCCTGGGACCTCTTCGGTATCCGAGATCGAAGGTCACCCCAACCCGACTCGGATCCTGATGGACGAGGACTGGGAAGGTCACCCGCTGCGCAAGGACTACCCGCTCGGCGGCGAGCCGGTCCGGTTCACCAACGAGGAGTAGGTATGGCCATCGTCGAGCGGCCGCGGATCTACGAGGGCAGCCACATCCCGTCGCCGACACCGACGATCCTCGAAGTGCCCGCGGAGCTGCGCGAGAGCGAGAACCTGCTCCAGGTCAACTTCGGGCCGAACCATCCCTCGACGCACGGAGTGCTGCGGCTGATCGTCGACTTGAACGGCGAGCAGGTCGTCGGGCTGCGTGCCGTTATCGGCTACCTCCACACCGGCTTCGAGAAGAACATGGAGCACAAGACATGGTGGAAGGGGATCACGTACGCGCCGCGGATCGACTACCTCTCCTTTCAGAACAACGAGCTCGTCTTCGTCCTCGCGATCGAAAAGCTGCTCGGACTGGAGATCCCGGAGAAGGCGCGTTGGATGCGAACGCTGCTCTGCGAGCTCAACCGCATCCATTCGCATCTCGTCTATCTCGGTACCTCGGGGCTCGAGCTGGGCGCGATCTCGGTCTTTTGGTACTGCTTCCGCGAGCGTGACCTGATCCTCGACCTCTTCGAGCTGGTGACGGGCACGCGGATGCACACGCGCTACTTCCAGACCGGCGGCTTGGCCGAGGACATCCCATCCGGCTTCTACCCCGAGTGCCGGCGCTTCGTCGAGTGGATGCCGAAGGCGATCGACGACTACGAGGGCTTGCTCTCCCAGAACGAGATCTGGCTCGAGCGGACTCAGGGCATCGGGCTCCTCTCCGCCGAGGACGCGATCGCGCTCGGGCAGTCCGGACCAATGCTGCGCGCGTCCGGCATCGATTGGGACCTGCGCAAGGCGGCCCCCTACCTCACCTACGGTGAGGTCGACTTCGTCGCGCCGGTGTACCAGAACGGCGACGTCTACGACCGCTACAAGGTTCGCGTCGACGAGATGCGCGAGTCGACCCGCATCGTCGCGCAGTGCCTCGACCGCCTCGAGGGCATGGAGGGTCAGCCGTGGATCACGGACGACCGCAAGGTCGTCCTCCCGCCGCGCGAGGAGCTCCACACCTCGATGGAGTCCCTGATCCATCACTTCAAGCTCGTCACCGAGGGGTTCCGGGTGCCGGAGGGCGAGGTGTACGTCGCGGTCGAATCTCCGCGCGGCGAGCTCGGCTGCTACGTCGTTTCCGACGGTGGCCCGAGACCGTGGCGGGTGAAGTTCCGGGCACCGTCGTTCGTAGCGCTCGAGGCGACTGCCACATGCATGCGCGACGCGCTGGTCGCCGACCTGATCGCGATCGTCGGCTCCCTGGACACGCTCATGGGCGAGGTCGACAGGTGAGCGACTTCGTCGCCGAAATTCAGCGTCTGCGGGCTCGTTACCCACAGGGCCGCTCGGCGGTCATGGGGGCCTTGCGGTTGGCGCAGGAGCGACACGGCGGCTGGCTGCCGCCCGAGGCGCTGCGGGAGGTCGCGGACGCGATGGAGCTCACGCCTGCCCACGTCGAGGCAGTGGCGACGTTCTACGACATGTACAACCTCGAGCCCGTCGGGCGGCACCTTGTCGAGGTCTGTACGAACTTGTCCTGCGCGCTGGTCGGCGCGAAACAGGTGGTTGATGCATTCGAGGAGCAGCTCGGGATCCCGCCGGGCGAGACGTCCGACGACGGCGAGGTCACGCTCAGGCTGGTCGAGTGCGCGGGGGGCTGCGGCTACGCACCGATCGTCATCGTCGACGGCCGCTATCGAGAGCCCACAAAACCGGAAGACGTTCCCGCGATCGTCGAGGGGCTGCGTGGCAGCTGAGCTGACCGTCCTCACCGGCGCCGACGAGCGCGACCTGACGCGGCTCGACGAGTACCGCGCGGTCGGCGGCTACAGCGCGTTGGAACGGGCTCGGGGAATGACCCCCGCAGATCTGATTGAACAAATCAGCGACGCGTCCCTGCGTGGACGGGGCGGTGCGGGCTTCCCGATGGGCCGAAAGCTGAGCCTGGTCCCGGCCCCGGACAAGCGTCCCGGCCCGGCGTACGTCGTCGCGAACGCAGACGAGTCCGAGCCGGGCTCCTTCAAGGACCGCGAGATCATGCGCCTGGTCCCGCACCGCTTCATCGAGGGGTGCCTGATCGCGGCGCACGCGATCCAGTCGACGAACGTCTTCATCTACATCCGCGGCGAGTACCTCGCGGAGTACCTCGTCCTCGAGGCCGCCGTCGAGGAAGCGCGCGCCGCCGGCGTCTTCGGCGACGTGGACGTGCTCGTCCACCGCGGCGCCGGCGCCTACATCTGCGGTGAGGAGTCGGCCTTGCTCGAATCGCTGGAGGGGAGCCGCGGGCAGCCTCGGCCACGTCCTCCGTTCCCGCCCGTTGCGGGCCTCTACATGCAGCCGACGCTGGTCAACAACGTCCAGACGCTGGCCAGCGTGCCGGCGATCATCGAGCTGGGGGTCGACCGCTACAAGGAGCTCGGCGTCGAGTCGGCGCCGGGGACGGTCGTCTACTCGCTTTCGGGCAACGTCAATCGTCCCGGCAACTACGAGCTGCCGCTCGGAACGACCCTGCGCGAGCTGATCTTCGAGCATGGCCACGGCGTCGCCGACGGGCGAGCGCTGAAGGCGGTCATTCCCGGCGGCTCCTCCGTCCCGGTCTTCACGCCCGACCAGCTCGACGTGCCACTCGACTTTGACGCCGTGCAGGCGGCCGGCTCGTACCTCGGCTCGGCGGCGGTGATCGTCGTCGATGACCGGGCCTGCATGGTGCAGTTGGCGGTGCGGGCGGAGAAGTTCTACATGCACGAGTCGTGCGGCAAGTGCACGCCCTGCCGCGAGGGGACTCGCTGGCTCGTCCAGCTCCTGGAGAAGATCGAGGCGGGAGAAGGCACCCAGGCCGACCTCGACCTCGTCGTCCAGGTGTGCAACCGGATCGAAGGAAAGTCCCTGTGCGCGCTCGGCGACTTCGCGGTCTGGTGCGTGGGCAGCTACATCGAGAAGTTCCGCGACGAGTTCCAGGCCCACATCGACCTGGGGCGCTGCCCCTTCGGCGGCGAGTCGTCGATCGAGGACGTGCCGGCGCCCAGCGACCAGCACACGCACACCGCGATGGCGGAGGTCCCAGCATGAAACACCGCTTGCGGTGTTTCCTCCAGGCCGTGCGGGCTTTCCCCGTGCGGCCGTCTGAAATGACCGGTCGATGCGTGCCGAATTGGACGGTGCGGCAGTGAGCTCGCCCGAGTTGGTGAAGGTCACGATCGACGGCGTCGAGGTGCAGGTGCCGAAGGGCCTCGGGCTGGTCGAGACGGCTGCCGCCGCCGGGATCGAGATCCCCGTCTTTTGCTACGAGCCGCGGCTCGGGCCGCCGATCGGCGCCTGCCGGATGTGCCTCGTCGAGGTCGAGGGGATGCCGAAGCTGCAGGCGGGCTGCACGATGACGGCGCAGGACGGGATGATCGTCAACACCGCCGCCGCGTCCGAGAAGGCGGCCGACGGGCAGGAGGCGACGCTCGAGTTCATCCTCGTCAACCACCCGCTCGACTGTCCGATCTGCGACAAGGGCGGCGAATGCCCGCTCCAGGATCTGACGTTCCGCTGGGGACCGGGGAACACGCGGATGCGGCTCCCCAAGCGCACGCTGGACAAGCCGATCCCGATCAGCCCGCTGATCGCCCTCGACCGCGAGCGGTGCATCCTCTGCTACCGCTGCACGCGCTTCTCGGAGGACGTCGCCGAGGACGGCCACCTGATCGCCAAGAACCGCGGCGCGCTCTCGGTGATTGCGACCTTCCAGGACGAGCCCTACCGTGGTCGCTTCAGCGGCAACGTGATCGAGCTCTGTCCCGTCGGCGCGCTGACGTCGACGACCTACAGGTTCGACGCGCGGCCGTGGGAGATCCAGAACGTCCCGACGGTCTGCGGCATGTGCCCGGTGGGCTGCAACATCAGCGCGACGACCCGTGAGGGCCGGATCAGGCGGATCCTCTCGCGCAACCATCCGGAGGTGGACGGCGGCTGGTTGTGCGACAAGGGCCGGTTCGCCTACGGACACCTGCAGGCGCAGGATCGCGTGGTCGATCCGCTCCGCCGCCGGCGACCCCGCTACGAGGAGCTCGCCTGGGAGGATGCGCTGGACGAGGCCGAGCGTCTGCTGCGCGGAGCCGGGAACCGGATCGTCACCGCTCTGTCCGGATCGGAGACGGTCGAGATCGCCTACGCGCTCGGGAAGCTCGTGCGCCAGGGGCTCGGCGCGCACTGCGCCGTCCTCCCGGAGGTGGTCGACAACTCATTGGATGCCGTTCGAACGCCGCTGTCGACCATAGGCCGGGCGGACGTCGTCGCGATCCTGGGAGACGAGCCGGTTGCCGAACGCGCCCCGATCGTCGATCTCTGGATCCGGCTGGCGCGGAGGAACGGCGCTGAGATCCTCTACAGGGTCGACGAGGAGCGGTTGCGGGAGGCGGAGCGCGGCGTGCTCGTCTGGTCGGGTGGGGATGACGGAGGTGCGCAGGTTGCCGCACTGGCGCAGACGCTGGGCTGTGCCGCGTTCCACCTGCCACAGACGGCGAACGGGCGCGGCGTCGCCGACGCGTGGGCGGCGGCCGGCGACGAGGACGCTGAGAACCCGGAGCCGATCTCGCTTCTGATCATCTCCGGAGACGAAGCCGCCGCCGACCCGAACGTGCGGGCGATGGCCGAGCAGGCGGAATCCGTGCTGGCGATCACGATGTTCCGGCGCTTGGTGGCGCCGCTGGCCGATCTCATCCTCCCCGGGACGAGCTATCTCGAGCGCGACGGCACGTACGTCAACCTCGAAGGACGACTGCAGCGGCTCCGCCGCACCTCGATCCCGCCTGCACCCGACGAGCTCGCGGTGCTGGCGCGGCTGGCCCAGCGGTTCGAAGTCGAGCTGTCGCCGTATCCCTCCCAGGTCTTTGAAGAGGTCTCGGAGATCGTGTACGGCGGGAGGCCCTACGGCGAGGTGGGCGAGGAGGCCGAGCTACCCGAGAGCGTCTCCGCCGGCCAGGTGCAGGGGTCTGGCCCCGAGACACGGCCGGAGGAGACAGGCGACGGGGAGGTGATGCGGCTCGTCACCTACCGGTCGCTGTTCTCCGGGCCGGCGGTCGAGCGCGTGCCCGAGCTCCAGTTCCAGCGGCCAGAGCCCGAGGTCGAGCTCTCCCGGGCCGACGTTGAGCGGCTCGGGATCACGAACGGCCAGCAGGTGAACGTGCGGTCCAACGGGACCTCGGTGAGTCTGCGAGCTCGGCTCGCCGACGACGTCGCCGCCGGCGTCGCTCGGATCGCGGAGGAGCACGCCGGCGAGCTCGAGCCACGGGTCGAGGTCGTTCCGTGAACGAGCCCTGGTGGATCGACGCCATCAAGGCGTTCGTGATCATCAACCTGCTCCTGCTCACCTTTGCCTACATGACGCTCGTCGAGCGCAAGCTGATCGGGCGGATGCAGCGCCGCTATGGGCCGAATCGCGCCGGCCCCGGCGGGATCCTCCAGCCGATCGCCGACCTCGTGAAGCTGATCCGGAAGGAGTCGTTCTTTCCGGCCCAAGCGATCGACGTCCTCTACATCACCGCGCCCGCCCTATCGGCGGCGACGGCGCTCGCCGCCTTTGCCGTCATCCCCTTCGGAGAGGGGTGGCACATCGGCGACTACTACATCAGCGGCCAGGTCGCCAACGTCTCGATCGGCCTGATTCTGCTCTTCGCGCTGGGCTCGGTCGGCATCTACGGCTTCATCGTGGGCGGCTGGGCATCCGACTCGAAGTACTCGCTGCTCGGGGCGATGCGCACCTGCGCGCAGCTCGTCTCCTACGAGGTCTCGTTGGCGCTGTCGGTACTCGGCGTCGTGATCATGGCCGGCTCGCTCTCGCTCGTGGAGATCGTCCGCGAGCAGGAGGCGAACTGGTGGTTCGCGTTACCCCAGTTCGTCGGGCTGCTCATCTTCTTCATCGCCGGCATCGCCGAGACGAACCGCGCCCCTTTCGACCTGCCCGAGGCCGAATCCGAGCTCGTCCAGGGCTACATGACCGAGTACAGCGGGATGCGCTTCGGCCTCTTCTCGATGGCCGAGTACATCAACATGATCGTCCTCTCTGCGCTTTGCGTGACGCTCTTCTTCGGCGGCTGGGTCGGCCCGGTCGACGCGCTGAGCCCGCTTTGGTTCGTGCTCAAGCTGCTCGTGGTCATCTTCATCTTCATCTGGCTGCGAACGACCTTGCCGCGGCTGCGCTACGACCAGCTGATGGCCTTCGGTTGGAAGGTGCTCTTGCCGGTTGCGACGATCAACGCGCTCGTGACTGCGGCCCTGGTGGTGGCGCTGTGAGCTCGCTCACGTCACTGGGGCGGCGCGTGGCGTGAGTCCTCAGCCCTTTGATCAGTCAAGGGCTTCGGCGTGACGCTGAAGCAGATCTTCAAGAAGCCGATCACGCAGCAGTACCCCGAGTACAAGCGGCCCGTGTATCCCAGGTTTCGCGGCCGACACCGGCTCTGGCGCCACGAGAACGGGCTCGAGAAGTGCATCGGCTGCTCGCTCTGCGCGGCCGCCTGCCCCGCCGACTGCATCCGCGTGGTCGCGGAGGAGAACACGGCGACGAACCGGGTCTCGCCGGGTGAGCGCTACGCCCGCATCTACGAGATCAACCTCAGCCGCTGCATCTTCTGCGGCTACTGCGAAGTCGCGTGCCCCTTCGACGCGATCACGCTCGAGGCCGAGTACGAGCTCTCGGAGTACTCCCGCGACGACTTGATCTACACGAAGGACATGCTGCTGGCCGCACCGATCAAGCGGATGCCCGTCGCCGACCGCGAGCTCTTCGACACCCCGATCCCGGCCTACAAGGCTCGGAGCTAGGCGAGCGTGGGCGACGTCCTCGTCTGGGCCGTCTGGGTGATCGCCGCTATCGGCTGCCTCGGCTCCGGGATCGCCGTCATCAGCTTCACGAACCCGTTCTTCTCGGCGCTGGCGTTGATCGGCAACCTCGCTTCCCTCGCCGTCCTCTACCTGCTCCTGTCCGCCGAGTTCGTCACGGCGGCGCAGGTGCTCGTCTACGCGGGTGCGGTCATGGTGATGTTCCTGTTCGTGATCGCCTACGTCGGCGGTCGGGCGGCCGCGCCGTTCTCGGGCGGGCCGAGCTGGCAGGCGATTGCCGCAGTCGTGGCGGCCGGCGCGATCGTCGTCAACATCGTGATCGCGATCGGGGCAACGACCGGCGGGCGCCTCGACGACGAGGCCGAGGTCGGCCCCTCCTTCGGCGGCCCGGCGGAGGTCGGGGAAGTGTTCCTGACCGACCACCTGCTCGCGTTCGAGATCACCTCGATCGTCCTGCTCGTCGCGGCAGTCGGCGGCGTCATCCTCGGCAGCGAGAGGACCAGGAAGCGGCCATGAAGGGCCCGGACGTCAGCTGGTACTTGACGCTGAGCGCCTTCCTCTTCGCGATCGGCGTGCTCGGCGTCCTGCTCCGCCGCAACCCGTTGATCATCCTGCTCTCGCTCGAGATCATGCTCAACTCCGCGAACCTCGCGCTGATCGGGTTCGCGCGCCACCTCGGTGACACGTCCGGCCAGGTCTTCGCGCTCGCGGTGATGGCGGTCGCCGCCTCCGAGGTCGTCGTCGGCCTCGGCCTGATCGTCGCAATGAACCGGGATCGGATCGCCCTCGACGTCGACCGCCTAACGACGCTACGAGGCTAGTGCCCCACTGATGATCACCGCCGCCTGGATCTGCCTGCTCTCTCCGCTCGCCGCCGCACTCCTGATCACGCTCGGCGGCACCCGCCTCACTCGGCGCTTGGCCGGCCACCTGGCGACGCTCTCGGTGCTCGTCTCCTTCGTCGCCGCCCTCGTCGCGCTCTTTCGGCTCCTCGACGAGCCCACCGAAGAGCGCTCGCATACATCGACGCTCTGGACCTGGCTGAGCGCCGGCGACTTCGAGGCCGGGCTCTCGATTCTGGTCGACCCGTTGTCGGTCTTCATGATGCTCGTCGTCTCCGGCGTCGGGTTCCTGATCGTCGCCTACTCGATCGGGTACATGGACCGCTCCGACGAGGAGCGGCGCTACTTCGCCTACATGTCGCTGTTCGTCTTCTCGATGCTGCTGCTTGTCCAGAGCGGCGACCTGTTGATCCTGCTGGCCGGCTGGGGCCTGGTCGGGCTCTGCTCGTACCTGCTGATCGGCTACGAGCAGGAGCGACCGGCGGCGATCGCCGCCGCCAAGAAGGCGTTCATCATGAACGCCTTCGGCGACGCGACTATGGCGCTCGCCCTCTTCCTGCTCATCCAGCGGGTGGGGACGCTGGAGTACGGCGGGGTCTTCGAGAGAATCGACCAGGTCGGCGGCTGGGCGATCACGCTCATCGCCCTGGGACTGCTCGGCGGCGCCGTCGCCAAGTCGGCGCAGATCCCACTCCACACCTGGCTTCCGGATGCCATGGAAGGGCCGACCCCGGTCAGCGCCCTCATCCACGCCGCGACGATGGTCGTCGCCGGCGCCTTCCTGCTCGTTCGTCTCAACCCGGTCTTCGAGCAGGCGCCGCGAATCCAGGACCTCGCGGCCGGGCTCGGCGCGATCACGCTCCTCGTCGCGGGCCTGATCGCGCTCGTCCAGACCGACATCAAGCGCGTGATCGCCTACTCGACGATGTCGCAAATCGGCTACATGTTCGTCGGCGCCGGGCTGACCGCGTACGGGAACTCGATGTTCCACCTCATGACGCACGCCTTCTTCAAGGCGCTGCTCTTCCTCGCCGCCGGGATCGTCATCCATGCCCTGGTCGGCAACCAGGACATGCGGAACATGGGCGGCCTCGGGCGGATGCTCCCGAAGACCTTCGCGGTGATGCTGATCGGGGCGCTCGCGCTGGCCGCGATCCCGCCGTTCGCCGGCTTCTTCTCGAAAGACCCGCTGATGGCGGCGGCGCTCGATGCCGGCGCCTACGGACAGCTCTTGTGGGCGGTTGCGCTGGCCGGAACGTTCCTGACCGGGCTCTACATCTTTCGGATGATCTTCATCGTCTTCGGCGGCGAGCCCTCGCCGTTCGTCCGCGAGCACCTCCACCGGCCCGGGCACACGATGCCGGCGCTCTGGATGGCCTGGACGGTCGGCGCCCTCGCCGTGCTGTCCGTCATCGGCGGCTGGATCCAGTTCTCGCCCTTCTGGCACCCGCTGTCGGACTTTCTCGACCCGGTTGCGGAGCCGGGCGTCGAGCCGACCGGTGTGGAGGATTTGGTGACGAGCGTGCTTTCCGTCGGGCTTGGCGCCCTCGGGATCGGGATTGCCTGGTGGATCTATTCCGCGCGTCGCGCCGCGGTGCCGAGGTTCGCCTTCGGGCAACGGGTGCTCGAGCACAAGTTCTACTTCGACGAGCTCTACGACGCCGTCTTCTACCGGCCGGCCGCTTGGCTCGCGGCGGCGGCGATCCGCTTCGTCGAGGGGCCGCTGATCGCCGGCTCGATCCGCGGAGTGACCGACGGCGCGCGACTCCTCGCCACGCGAGTCACGGAGGCGCAGACCGGCCTTCTCCGCACCTACGCGCTGGCGCTCGGCAGCGGCGCGGCGATTCTCACGCTCGTCTTCCTGGCGGTGCGCGCTTAGTGCCCCATCCAGCAATACATGCCGGCTTCTGGCCCGCGATCACGCGGCGCCAGAGCCCGCCCTCGCCCTTGCCAAGGCAGTCAAGCAGCCTTGGCGCGGTCGAGTGCGACCTCTGGCTTGATCGTGCTCGCGACCCAGAAACTCGGCGGCATCACTGGAAGGGGCACTGATGGACGACTGGCTGACGACGATCCTGATCCTGTTGCCGCTGGGCGCTGGCCTCGTCATCTGGCTACTGCCCTGGTCGAGCCAGGCGGCTGGGTCGTTCGCCCTCCTCGCGGCGCTCGCCGAGGTCGGAGTCTGGATCAACGCGCTGACCCGCTTCGACTTCGGCGCCTCCGGGATCCAGTTCGACCAGCAACGGACCTGGTTCGACGACCTCGGCGTCTCCTATCACGTCGGCCTCCTCGGCTTCTCGCTCTGGCTGGTGGGGATGGCGGTCGTGGTGATGGCGGCGGCGATCGCGTACGCGTTCTGGACCGGACGCGAGCGACCGAGGGCGTACTTCGGCCTGATGTTGTTCCTGACCGGTGCCGTCGTCGGCGTCTTCTCCGCCCAGGATCTGCTCCTCTTCTACGTCTTCTTCGAGGCGATGCTGATCCCGCTCTACGTGCTCGTCGGCGTCTGGGGCGGAGCCGGGCGGCTGACGGCGACGATCAAGTTCGTCATCTACACGATGGCCGGCTCGTTGCTGATGCTGGCAGCGATTGTTGCCCTCGGGCTGACGGCAGGGACGTTCGACCTGACGACCCTCGAAAGCGACAACGATTGGATCTTCCTCGGCTTCGTCGCCGCCTTCGCCGTCAAGGCTCCGCTCTTTCCATTGCACGGCTGGCTGCCCGACGCCTATCGCGAGTCGTCGCCGGAGGTCGCCGCCGTCCTCTCCGGCGTCGTCTCCAAGGCCGCCGGCTTCGGCTTCCTCTACATCGCGATCTTCCGCTTTCCCGAGCCGGCGAACGACCTCCAGCCTTTGCTGCTCGCTCTGGCAGCGGCAAGCCTGGTCTACGGGTCGATCGTCGCTTTCCGGGCGCCCGACGTGCGCGGTGTGATCGCCTACTCCAGCCTGGCGCAGATGGGCCTGATCACGATCGGGCTCTTCGCGCTGAACGACCTAGGGCGAACTGGCGCGGTCCTGCAGATGGTCAACCACGGACTGATCTCGGCCGCGCTCTTCCTACTCGCCGGGACGATCGAGCGCCGGACGGCGACGGGGGACTTCGCCCGACTGGGCGGGATGGCACGCGGGCGGCCCGTGCTGGCCACGCTCTTGCTGACCATCGGCGTGATCGCACTCGCGGTTCCGGGCTCGACCGCCTTCGCCGGCGAGTTCCTGATCCTTGCCGGAGTCTTCGGCGAGGGGTGGGGCTGGGCGGTGGTCGGCGCCGTGGCGATCGTCCTCGCGGCGATGTACATGCTGCGGCTGATCTCCGGCGTGCTCCATCAGCAGGTGGGCTCGTCAGTGCCGGCAGAAGCGCTGGATCTCAGGCCCGCTGAGCTCGCAATCGTCGTCCCACTCGTCGGGTCTCTGCTTGCGCTCTCGGCCTGGCCGGCGGCGATCACCGACCACCTGACCTTCCTATGACGAAGCCCACCATCGACTGGTTCGCCCTGGCGCCGTCCCTGGCGCTCCTCGCCGCAGCGTCGCTGGCGCTGCTCGGCGCGGTGCTCGTGCCCGCAGTGGCGCGAAAGATCTTCGCAGCGGTCGTTGCCGCCGCCGGGTTTATCGCCGCCGGGGTCTGGGCGGGGCTCCTGTACTCCGAGACGCCGGATGCGACGCTCGAGGTCGCCGACGCCATCACAAGAGACCGCTTCGGCGCGTTCGCGCAGATCATCATCGCCGGCGCCGGCCTGGTCGCGGTCGGGATCTCCTTCGGGCAGCGGACGCGCGCGGAGCACGTCGGCGAGTACTACGCCCTGCTCGCCGCCGCGGGCGCCGGGATGGTCTTCCTCGTCCAGGCCAACAACCTGATGACCCTCTTCCTCGGCCTCGAGTGGTTCTCGATCTGCCTCTACATCCTCTGCGCGATCGAGATCGACCTCGTCAGCTCGCTCGAGGCCGGCCTGAAATACCTTGTGATCGGCAGCTTCGGTTCGGCCGTGCTGCTCTTCGGCTCGGCTCTCGTCTACGGCGCCACCGGCGAGCTCGAGTTCGGCGCGATCGCACAGGAGATCCAGAACCAAGGGCTCGTCAACGACGGGCTCGTGCTCGCGGGCCTCGCGATGATCCTCGCCGGACTTTGCTTCAAGGCTTCGGCGGCGCCGTTCCACATGTGGACGCCCGACGTCTACGAAGGCGCGCCGACGCCGGTGACGGCGTTCATGTCGGCGGCGACGAAGGCGGTCGCGCTCGTGCTCATGCTGCGGGTGCTCGTCACCGCGTTCCCGAGCGAGGAGGAGCTCTGGACGATCGCCGTCGCCGTCATTGCCTGTGTCTCGCTCGCGGTCGGAAACGTCGCCGCGCTCGTGCAGCGGAACCTGAAGCGGATGCTCGCCTACTCGTCCGTGTCGCATGCCGGCTTCATGCTGATCGCGGTCGCTGCGAACAGCGAGCTCGGAGCGCGGGCGCTGCTCTACTACCTGGTTCCCTACGGGGCCGCCTCGCTCGGCGCGTTCGGGGTGATCGCGGCGCGGGAGCGGGAGCTCGGCGAGCGGGTCACGCTCGACAACGTTGCCGGGATGGGCTGGGAGCGGCCGCTGCTCGGCGTGGCGATGTGGGTCTTCATGCTCGCCTTTGCCGGCTTGCCGCTGACAGGCGGGTTCGTGGGCAAGTTCTACGTCTTCGCCGCCGCCTACGACGCGGGCAAGTGGTGGCTGGTCATCGCCGGAGTGATCGCGACCGCGATCAGCCTCTACTACTACCTCGCCGTGATCCGGGCGCTCTATATGCGGATGCCGGACGTGCAGCTCGCACCGGTCGGTGGATCGCCGCCGCGCGAAGAAGTCCTCCAGGCCTCGGTCTTCGCCTGCATGGCGATCACGATCGGCACCTTCTTTGCCGTGGAGCCGCTGATCGACCTCGCCGAGAAGGCTGCCGCGCAGCTGCCGTTCTAGCGTCTGATCTCGGTCGCCAGCGCGACCGCGCCCTGGATGCCGACGATGGCGAGGCACGCTGTCAACGTGGCGCCGCCGAACGTAGGAGCGACCGAGTCGAACGCCGGCGCGCGAACGGCGGCGCTGGCGGTGACGAGCGCGAGACCGAGGCCCCAGAGCAGCGCCTGCAACGAGACCGGGGCAGGCGCCGGCCGCCCGACGGTGACGAGATCTCCGTAGGCGGCCAAGGCGGCGGCGGCGATGATCGGAACGGCGGCGAGCAGCGCGTAGAACGCGAGATCCGAGCGGCCGGCGGTATCGGCCAAGCCCGCGAAGACCACGAGGGCAGCCGGCCCAAGGTGGCGGCTCATGCCTCGCCGTTCGACACGTGGGTAGGGTCCTCCTGCCGCCGTTGATCCTCTGGACGCTCCTCATCGCGATTCCGCTCGGAGGGCTGGCGCTCCTGCTGCTCCAGCCCGATCTCGACGTCGACTGGGAACATCACCCGGCCCACTTCTGGCTCGTCCTCGGCGTCTCCGTCGTCAGCGTCGCCCTCGGCGCCGTGACGAGCGAGGCCGCGACCCGCCGCTCCGACGCGCGCCTCTTCCTCGTCTCGCTCGCTTTCCTCACCAGTGCGGGCTTCCTCGGCCTGCACGCCCTGGCGACTCCCGGAGTGCTCCTCGATCTGCCCAATACAGGCTTTGTAATCGCCACACCGGTCGGACTAGCTCTGGCATCGGTGTTTGCCGCCTTTTCGGCCATCGATCTGACGCCCGAGACCGCCGCTGCGATCCTGCGCCGCAAGCGGCTCTTCCGGTGGGGTCTGGCCCTCGTTCTTCTCGCCTGGGCCGCAGCGTCGCTCGCCGAGCTTGGGCCGCTCGACGAGCCGCTTCCTCCGGACAAAGCCGAGGCGCGGGAGTTCGGGCTCGCCGTCCCCGGGGTCCTGCTCTACGGGTTCGCCGCCTTCCGTTACCTGGAGCTTTACCGCCGCCGGCCGGCCCTGGTCCTGCTCGGGGTAACCACGGCGTGGATCCTGCTCGCGGAGGCCATGATCGCGGTCGCCTTCGCGCGCAGCTGGCATGCCTCGTGGTGGGAGTGGCACGTCCTGATGGCCGCAGCCTTCGCGATCGTCGCCTTCACGGCGCTGCGGGAGCGCGAACGCGGTGAGGTCTTCGCCGGGCTGTACCTCGACGACACGCTGGGCCGAATCGACCGCCGCCAGACGCAGGCGGTCAAAGCCGCGGCAGCCGAGCAGCTCGGCCAGGAGGAGCTACGACGCCGCTTCGGCCTCGGTGCGGAGGAAGCGGCGGTCGCCGAGCGGGCGGCTCACGAGATCACAACGGTCGAAAGCCTCCTCCAGCCCTACCTCTCGCCGCAGCTCACCGCGAGGCTGCGTGCCGAGCCGGAGGCGGCGCAGCTCGGCGGCGAGGAGCGCGAAGTGAGCATTCTCTTCGCCGACCTGCAAGGTTTCACCGCCTTCGCCGAGCGGCACACGCCGGCGGAGGTGCTCGAGCTGCTGAACGAGTACTGGGCCGAGACGGTTCCCGTAGTCCTCGGCGAGCACAGCGGCATGATCGAGCGCTTCGCCGGCGACGCGATCATGGTCGTCTTCAATGCGGCCACCGACCAGCCCGACCACGCGCGCCGCGCCGCGCGCGCAGGCCTCGACCTCCAGCGCGCCGCCCGGGAGGTCGCTGCCGGGCGGGCCGATTGCCCTCGCTTCCGGGTTGGCATCAACACCGGTCCAGCGATCGTGGGGAACGTCGGCACCGCGGAGCAGCGCAGCTTCACCGCAATCGGCGACACGACCAACCTCGCCTCGCGCCTGCAAGGCCACGCCGAGCCGGGCCAGGTCGTGATCGGCGAGGCGACGCTCGAGGCGATCAGCGACGGCGTCCGCGCGGAGCCTCTGGGTGACCTTCAGGTCCGAGGAAGAGCGGAGCCCGTCGCCGCCCACATCCTGATCGCGCTTCAATAGGCTCATCGCGGCCCAACAAAGGAGGATCAATGCCCGACGTCGCCCTGACCTGGCTCGGCCACGGGGGCTATCGCCTCGACAGCCCCGCCGGCCAGCGAATCTATGTCGATCCGTGGCTCGACAATCCCAAGTACCCGGAGTCGGAACGCGAGCCGGAACGGCTCGACGTCATGGTTCTCTCGCACGGGCACGGCGATCACGTTGGCTCGGCGGTGGAGCTCGGGCGGCGGCACTCGCCAACCGTGGTGGCGATGTTCGAGCTCGCGAACTGGCTCGAGGCGCAAGGCGTCCCGAACGCGAGCGCGCTCGGGATGAACAAGGGAGGGACGGTCGAGGTTGACGGGACGAAGTTCCACATGACTCACGCGCTCCACTCGGGCGGGCTCATCGCCGACGACGGCGGCATCACCTACCTCGGCGACGCCGCCGGCTTCGTGATCGAGTTCGAGAACGGGACGAAGGTGTACGCCGCGGGTGACACGGCCCTCTTCGGCGACATGGAGCTGATCGGCCGCTACCTCGAGCCGGAGGTTGCGATCCTGCCCATCGGGGATCACTTCACGATGGGCCCGCGGCAGGCCGCGGCCGCCCTTGAGCTGCTCGGCTGCAAGCGGTGCGTGCCCGTGCACTGGGGGACGTTCCCGCTGCTGGCCGGAACTCCCGATCAGTTGCGCGAGCATGCGCCAGGCGTCGACGTAATCAGCCTCGAACCCGGAGAGACGGTCACGATCTAATGCGCGAACGCTGGTTCGGAGCGACCGGGCGGAAGGTGCCGCAGATCGCGGTCGAGGGCGAGCTGGACGTCGACGGCGCGGTCGTGCTCGACGACCTCGACGACGGGGCGTTGCGCGCGGCCTTCGACGGGGGCAAGCCGATCGTCGTGCGCGCCGCCTCGGCGGAGGCGGTACTCCAGGCGCTCAAGCGGCCCGAGGTCGCGTCGGTGCTCGTCCCGGCTGAGCGTCGTGAACTGCTCGACCTCGACCTGATCAAGCTGACCTACGGGACGTACTCGATCGCAGCCTGCGACCTCGACGCGGGCCAATGGGGCGTCGCGACGCAGTCGAAGTTCCTCGCCGTCGGCTCGGTCGTCACGTGGGCCGAGCCGCACGCCGGCGCGGTGGCGACGCAGGCCTACGCCAACCCGCGCTACGGGCCCGAAGGCCTGGCGCTGCTGCGGGAGGGCGTCTCGGCCGACGAAGTGGTCAAGCGCTTGGCCTCGGCGGACGACGGCCGTGATCACCGCCAGCTCGGCGTCGTCGACCGCGAGGGCCGCAGCGCCAGCTTCACCGGCTCGGAGTGCTTCGACTGGGCCGGCGGCCGAACAGGGCCAGGATACGCAGCCCAGGGAAACATCCTCGTCTCCGCAGAGACGGTCGACGCGCTGGCGGAAACGTTCGAGCGAACCGCCGGGAGCCCGCTCGCCGAGCGGCTGCTGGACTGCCTCGACGCGGCGCAGGCGGCGGGCGGCGACAGCCGCGGCCAACAATCGGCCGCGCTGCTCGTCGTGGAGAAGGACGGTGGCTATGCCAACCTCTCGGATGTCGTCATCGATCTGCGCGTGGACGACCACGAGCGGCCGCTCGAGGAGCTCCGGCGCCTCTACGGCCTGCACCAGGCGATCTACGGCCAGACTCCGCGAGAGGAGTGGGTCGCGGTCGATGAACAGCTCGCCGACGAGCTCCGCGAGCGCCTGGCTCGGCTCGGCTACGAAGGTGAGCTCGGCGACGCCCTCTTCCGCTGGGCCGGGAACGAGAACCTCGAGGAACGCGTGGACGGCGCCGAGGCGATCGATCCGGTGGTGCTCGAGGAGTTGAGGACGCAGTCGTGAGCGAGAAGTTCCAGGTGGCGACGCTGTCCGAGATCGAGATCCCGTCCAGCGACCCTGCGATCCGATGGGCCCCGATCCGCCGGCATCTGGACGTCGGCAGTTTCGGAATCAACGCCTGGAGCGCGGCCGAGGCCGGCACGAACGTCATCGGCGAGCACGACGAGGTCGGCCCGCGCGCGCAGCGCCACGAGGAGCTCTACTTCGTGGTCAAGGGGCGAGCGACGTTCACGGTCGACGGCGAGACGATCGACGCACCGGCCGGCACGGTCGTCTTCGTTCGCGATCCGGCGGCAAAGCGAGGGGCCGTCGCCGAGGAAGACGGGACGACGGTGCTTACCGTCGGCGGTCGGCCGGGCGAGGCATTCACTCCTTCGACGTGGGAGCGCTCGGCGCCCGCCTTGGCCTTCTTCGCGACCCAGGAGTACGAGAAGGCGCACGAAGCGCTGCTGGAAGGCGCACGAGGAGTTCCCGGACGATCCCACGGTGCTGTTCAACCTCGCGTGCGCGGAGAGCCTGCTCGGGCGGGCGGACGATGCCGATCGACCACCTCGGTCAGTCGATCGCGATCGACGAGAGCTTCCGCGAGTTCGCGCAGACGGACAGCGACTTCGACTCGATCCGCGACGATCCGCGGTTCAAGCAGCTCGTCGGCTAATCGTCGTCGCCCGAGCCTGAGCTCGCCGCTAGCCGGAGCTGCCGCTGCCGGAGTCGTCGCCACCGGAGTCGTCGCCGCCGCGTCCTCGATTCCGGCCGCGACCACGGCCGCGATCGTCGTCGGTCTCGGTGCGCGTGGTCTCCGTCGTGCGGGTGGTCGACCGAGTGGTTGTCGTGCGCCGTGCCCGGGTCGTCGTCCCGTCGTCGTCGCCGTCGCCGTCGCGCGACGAGTCTGAGTCGGCGCGAGGTCCTCGTCGGCCTCCAGGCTGGCGACCGGCAGGGCGACCGTGTCCCGTGCGATCAGGTGGCCGGCGAGTGCGAGACCGGCGGCGAAGACGAGCCCGAGAACGACCAAGAAGGCGAGGCGCATGGGTCCAGGCTAGACGCGGCCGGGTAAAGCCTCGTCCAAGTCTCTGTTCGGACTTTGCAAGGGCCCCGTCGCCAGTGGAAAGCGGACCTCTGCCCGCGCTCCGCCCTCAGGGCGATTGACGATCCGCGCTGAGCCGCCCCACCTCCGCGCGAGCGTCGCCACCAGCGCGAGACCGAGGCCCGTGCCGGGAGACCGGCGTCCGCCGCTGCCGCGCGCGAACCGTTCGAAGACACCCTGCTCCTCACCGGGCTCCAGTCCGGGGCCCTCGTCGAGCACGGCGACGTAGGCCACGCCGTCGTCGCGGCCGCACTCGACTGTGACGGCGCCGCCGTCCGAGTAATGCAACGCGTTCTCGATCAGGTTGTCGAGGACGATCGCCAGGTCCTCCTCCGACGCCCGCGCGACGACGTCGTCCCGGAAGTCGACTCGCAAGCGGTGGCCACTCTGCTCCGCCCGGTCGACCCAGCGCTCCCTCGCCTGCTCGGCGGCCTCGCGCACGGACACGGACGCGTCGACCGTCGGCCGGTCGCCCTCGCGGGCAAGGGTGAGGAGCGCGGTGAGCAGTCGGGCCAGCCGCTCGACCTCGCGTTCGGCCGCCTCGAGCTCTTCCGCCAGCTCCGGTCCGGCCTTGAGCGATGCCGACTCGAGCCGGAGCCGAAGACCGGTCAAGGGCGTTCGCAGCTGGTGGGAGGCGTTCGCGACGAACTGACGCTGCGCCTCGAGCACCTGGCCGAGGCGCTCGGTCATGTCGTTGAAGGCATGCGCCACCTCGCGGTGCTCCGTGGAGCCTTCTGGCTCGGCGCGGGCCGCGAGGTCCCCCGCCTCGACGCGTCGCGCCGTGCTTGCGAGCCGCTGGAGCGGACGGGCGAGCGTGCCCGCCAGTACCCAGGCAAACCCGAGCCCGAGAACGAGCGCGATCGCGCCGATGCCGACCAGACCCAGGACGTCGCGCCGGACCCGCCTGTCGATCGCGTCAACGCTCTGCGTCACTCGCACGGCGCCCCCAACGTCATCGCCGACGACGACAGGAACCGCGGTGTACAGGAGCGACTCGCCCAGCGTCTCGCTGAACCGGCGTCCTTGAGCGATCCGGCCGTCCAGCGCAGCCGCGATCTCGGGCCGGTCTCGGTAGGAGCCCGATTCGAGGCCCGCCGAGTCGGCCACGAGCCGACCGTCCCGGCCGACGACGATCACCCGCCCACCCGACTCTCGGCCGGCCTCCCTCGCGATGTCGCCGAGCTTCCGCACATCCTCGTCCTCGAGCTCGGCCGCCGCGCTCGCCGCGACGAGCTGTGCCTGCGCCGCCGCCTGCGCCTTCACCTCCGCGTCGACCCGGCGCGAGACGTTGAGGATCAGCGGCACCTCCAGGGCGACGATCACGAGCACGAGCACGTACGCGAACGCGGCGAGGAGGCGGGTGCGGAGGCTCATAGCTGACTCTCCGTCCGCCGAGGCGAAGCGAAAGCCGACGCCGCGGACGGTGTGGATGTAGCGCGGCGCGTTCGGGTCGTCCTCGAGCTTCTTCCGCAGTCCGCTGACGTGCACGTCGAGCGTCTTCGTCGAGCCGAACCAGTTCGTGTCCCAAACCTCGTCGATCAGCCGCTCGCGCGTGACGACGGAGCCTGCGTTATCGACGAGCAGGCGCAGGAGATCGAACTCCTTGCGGCTGAGCTCGAGCTCCTCGCTGCGGAAGGAGGCGGTTCGCCGGGCCGGATCGACCCGGAGCTCGCCGATCTCGGTCGCACCTTCGGCTCGGCGTTCGCCCGCCTCGGCCGCGCGCCTGAGCACCGCTCGTACCCTGGCCACGAGCTCCCGCGCGCTGAAGGGTTTCACGACGTAGTCGTCCGCCCCAAGCTCGAGCCCGGCGACGCGGTCGGCCTCCTCGCCGCGCGCGGTCAGCATGATGATCGGAACGCGCGAGCGCGGTACGGAGCTCCCGGCAGACCTCGAAGCCCGAGCCGTCCGGGAGCATGACGTCCAGGAGGACGAGGTCTGGCCGGGCCTGCTCGAATGCCCCTAGCGAGTCCGCCGCAGTAGTGGAGACAGCAGTGTCGAAGCCCTCGCGACGGAGGGCTTCGACGAGTGGCGTGACGATCGATTCCTCGTCCTCGACGAGCAGAATCGTCCGTTTACCGAACTGCATATCGGGGGTTGTACCCGCTACCGGGCGACGAAGCTCCCGCGCATGCCCTCCTGGGCGTGGTCGCTGACGCCGCACCAGTACGAGTAGCGGACGCCCTTCTTGAGGCGGACGGTCAGCGTCGCGCCGCTGCCGACGCCGAGAACCCGCGTCTTCCAGCGCTTGCCGCCGCCGCGGAGCCAGAAGTCGTGCCCCTCGTCGCCGCGGTTGCGGACGACGAACTTGACGGCGCCCGACTTCGGCCGGGCCGACACGGAGATGCGGCCGTCGACCTCGTTGACGCGGATCGTCTGCGCTGCCCCCGAGCCGAGCGTGGGCACGGCGAGCGCGACCAGCGCAATCGCCGAGGCCAGCAACACTCCCATGGTCTTCTGCATCGATTCCTCCTTCTCGTGGTTACCCGCGGCCCGAGTTCGAGCCGGAGCGGTCGTGTCGTCGTTGTCGTTGCCGTTGTGGTCGTCGTCGTCGTGCCCGCGGCTCGTCGTCGTCGGCCGCGGTCTCGGCGGTCGTCGTCGCCGGGCTCTGCGCCCGTGCAACGCGGATCGTTGGCGTGCTCGGCCTCGTCGCACGGGCCACTGACGTCCTCGATCTCGTTCGTCGTCGTGCCGAGAGTGGTGGTTTCGTTCGTAGTCGTGGTCCCTCCGCTGGTGGTCGTCTCATCGATCGTGCTTGTCACCCCGTCGTCCAAGGACGAGTCGGTGAGCGCTCCGCCGGCGAGCGCACCGCCTGCCGCAAGCAGAACGAATACGGCCAGGCCTATGACGAGCTTGCTCATGTGTCCTCCTTTGGTCACGAGGACAGGCTCGCGGGCGTCCGCCCAACGGCGGGCAAACCGGGGCTAGGAGAGCGGAAAGCTTTGGTTAAGCCTCGGCAGGTCCGTCGCCCGGCAGGCGAATTCCCGCTGCAAGCCGCCGCAGCGCCGGCACCGGATCCGCCTCGGGGCGGGCGACGAGCAGCACCGCGCCGTAGCCGTCTCCTGCCAGCGCGTCGACCAGGAGCTGGAGGCCGAGCGCGAGCGCGAACGCCTTATGGGCCTGCTCGCCGCCAAACGGGACGAGCTCGTGCGCGGAGGCCAGCCCCGCGATGACGTCGCCGTAGGTCACCCGGCCCATCGAGACGTCGGCGACGACCGGCTGGCCATCCGAGCTCGGAATCGCGATCGAGAGTGGATTGGTGCCCGCCAGCGCCGGGCCGCCGTCCGGATGGGCGAGCCGCGCCGGCGACGTCGCAGTCAGCAGAGCGACGAGACCCGCATCGGCGAGCAGCCGCGTCCAGTGGCCGAGCATCCCGGTCGGAAAGCAGTTCGAGGCGACGACGACCCGAGCATGCTCGGGCGGCGACGCGATCTGAGCGCTGCAGATCTCGGCGAGTGTCAGATACCCGAGCGCGCCGCGACCATCCCAGCGCTCGAAGCCCTCACCGGCGAACAGTCGCTCGGGTCTCGCGCCGGGATCGAGCGTCTGCTCGGCGAGCCACTCGATCCGCGCGAGCCCGTGGCCGGCCTTCCCACGGCTCTCCGCGTCGAGGAAGTGCCCGGCGAGGGTCTGAGCTTCCCGCTCTCCGAACCCGAGGGCTCGAAGCCGCGGTACCGCCTCGTCGGCGCGCACGCGAAGGCTAGGAACGCGCGCCGGCGAGCGGGAGGGACTTGGTGATTCCGAGTCCCTGCTCGCGGCTCGTCGCGGAGATCCGCTCCGCGAGCGTGACGATCTCGCGGCTCGCCTCTGCGTCGGGCTGCTCCCACACGAGCGGCTCGCCGCGGTCCGCGGCCTCGCGCAGCGCGGGATCGAGTGGAACCTTGGCGAGCAGCGGCACCCCGATCTCCCGAGCGAGCGCCTCACCTCCACCGGAGCCGAAGAGCTCGTCACCGCTCCCGACCAGATAGGACATGTTCTCGACGGCGCCGAGCAGGCGCATGTTCGTCTTCTCTGCCATCTGCGCCGCGCGCACCGCGACCTTCTGCGCGGCCGGCTGCGGCGTCGTCACGACGAGGACCTCGGCGCGCGGGAGCAGCTGCCCGAGCGAGATCGAGACATCGCCCGTTCCAGGAGGCATGTCCACGACGAGCGTGTCGAGCTCGCCCCAGTGGACGTCGGAGAGGAACTGCTCGAGCGCCTTGTGCAGCATCGGCCCACGCCACATGACCGGCGCGTTGTCCTCGAGGAAGAAGCCGATCGACATCAGCTTGAGCTCGTCGCGAACCGGCGGGACGATCATCCTGTCGACGACGACCGGACGCTGATGGACTCCGAGCATGTGCGGGATCGAATGGCCGTACACGTCGGCGTCGAGCACGCCGGTCCGTTGGCCCAGCCGCGCGAAGGCAGCGGCCAGGTTCGCGGTGAGAGTCGACTTGCCGACCCCGCCCTTGCCGCTGGCGACGGCGACCACGCGGGTCGAGCGGTCGAGCGAGATGCCCTTCGTCCGCGGTGAGACGCCGCCTCGGAGCCTCGTCGTCAGCGCCGCCTTCTCCTCCGGGCTCATCACGCCGAACTCGAGCGAGACCGACTCGATTCCGGGCAGGGGGAGGAGTTCGCGCTGCACCTGCTCCTCGAAGCTGTGCCGCAGCGGGCAGCCGGGCACGGTGAGCGCAATCGTGACGGCGGCGTGATCACCCTTGACGTCGACGCCGCGCACCATTCCCAGCTCGGTGACGGGCTTCTTCAGCTCCGGGTCGATGACCCGGCTCAGGGCCTCGGTGATCTGCTCCGGCGTCGGCTGCATCAATACAAGCCTAGACGCCCAGCAATTCCCTGAGCCGCAGGCCGTTCTTGACCGCGTACCCCTCCCAGTCGTTGTTGAAGTACGCGAACACGTCCGCGCGTGAATCGCGCCAGCCGGCGATCCGGCCGGCCCACTCCTCCAGCTCACCCTCCGAGTAGTTCCCGTTCCGCCCCCGGGAGCCGTGGTGGAAGCGGATGAACGTCCAGTCCGCGGTCAGCTCCAGCGCCCGGAACGGGTATTTCGGGCTGTCGGGGATCACGAGCGCGACGTTGCGCTCGCGGAGCAGGGCGTATACCTCGTCCACGTACCACGACGGCTCGCGGAACTCGAAGCAGTGGCGCCCGCTCGGGAGCACCTCGAGTGCCGACGCGAGCCGCTCGTCGTCGCGCTTGAAGTTCGGCGGCAGCTGCCAGAGCACCGGGCCCAGCTTCGGCGAGCGCACGAGCGGGTCGATCCGCTCGTAGAAGCGCCTGACGCCGCCCTCGAGATCCGTAAGCCGCCTGATGTGCGTCAGGTAACGGCTCGCCTTGACGGCGAACAGGAAGCCGGGCGGGCTCTGCTCGACCCAGCCCTGGACGGCTGCGACGATCGGCAGCCGGTAGAAGGTGCTGTTGACCTCCACGGTGTCGAAGAGCGTCGCGTAGTGCTCGAGCCAGCGCTTCGGCGGCAGCCCCTTGGGATAGACCCGCTCGCGCCAGTGCGGGTAGTTCCACCCCGAGCAGCCGATCCGAACCACGCTCACATGACCAGGATCTCCGCAAGCCGGTCCCGCAACTCCTCGGTCGGCGCCGCGACCACGACCGAGCGCGGTGCGGTATCGAGCGGCGCCGCGTCCCACGGTGCGGCATCCGCGAACGCGATCGGCAGGTTGCATTCCCGCACGACAAGCTGGGCAGCCGCGATGTCGACCGCGCGTGCAGCGCGGAGCGAGCAGACGGCATCGACTCGGCCCGCGGCGAACTGGCAGAGCGAGAGCGCGAGCGAGCCCATGATCCGGAAGCGATGCGCGTAGCCGGCCAGCGCCTCGGCCTTGCCGGCAACTGAGGCCGACAGCGTCCCTTCCATCACGAGGATCTCGACGGTCTCCTTCGGCCTCACCCCGCCGAGCGGCCTACCGTCGAGCTGAGCGCCGCCGCCACGCGTCGCCGTCCACTCCTCGCCGGAGCCGAAGTCGTAGACGTAGCCGAAGACGACGTCCCCCATCGTCCGGCCGTCGGAGACCGCGACCGAGAGGCAAAAGTGCCGGAGCCCGCGCTTCGCGTTCTCCGACCCGTCGATCGGGTCGACCACGACCCGCGTCGGCGAATCGCCGAACGCTCGCTCCCCAAGCTCCTCGGAGACGAGCAGGAACTCTTGTCCCTGCCGGTGGAGCACCTCGAGCCGGGCGACCACAGCGCGCTCGGCCGCCTCGTCGATTGCAGTCGTTTCATCTCCGCCGACGCCCCGCGCGAGCACCGGCTCTCGCTCGGCCCGGGTTGGCAACTCGTCGAGCACTCCGCGGATGTCCGCGGCCGCAGCCCGGCAAAGCTCGAGCCAGGGCTTCACTCGGTGAGGAAGAGCAGCCCGGAGAGAAGCTTCGGATAGAAGTACGTCGTCTTCTGCGGCAGTGGCTCCCCCGCCTCGGCGAACCGGAAGACGTCCTCGATTCGGGTCGGCCGCACGATGAAAGCGCCGGCGGCGCGACCACTGTCGACGGCGGCAACTGCCTCCTCGACCGAAGGCGTGTAGCTGATCCCTTCGGGCGCGAGCGACTCGACGAGCTGGACGTCGAGCTCTCCCTCGCGCCCGTGCACGACCGCGATCCCGCCCTCCCCCCGGTAGAGCACGGCCGCCGCACGATCCGGCGGCTCGGCCTCGAGCTCCGCGAGGGCGCTCCTCAGATCGACCTGAGCCGGAGCAGGGCCGTTCACCCGCGCGACGATCCGGTGGGTCGGGAAGATCATCAGGCCGGGGTCCTCGGTCGAGACGAGCACGACAGGGATCGACTTCGCGCCGAACGCGAGCGCCGTCTCGTAGCGGTGGTGTCCGTCGGCGATCAGCAGCTGCTTGTCGGCGAACGCCTCCTCGATCCCGTCGGAAGCGATCCGCCAGAGCTTCGTGCCCTCCGCCTGGATGTCGGGCGACCCGGTCGGAAACTCGAACGGCGGCTCGCCGTCGTAGAGCAGGAAGATCGGCTCGAAGTGGACGCCGGTGGCCCGGAGGAGGCGTAGCCGGCCCTCCTTCGGCCCTGCGTGGGTGCGCTCGTGCGGCAGGACGACCCGGTTCTCGTACGGCTCGGGGCGGAGCGCGGCGACGAGCCCGCGGCGCGTGCGTGGGACCCCGTCGGGGCCGACGTAGTCCTGCTCGAGCGCCCAGAACGACGGCGCGTCTTCCCGCACGATGGCGCCGTCTGACTGCCACTCGTTCCAGAGGCGGGCGGCGTCGTTCTCGTCCTCGGGCAGCGTGAGGTGGACGACGTTGAACGGGCTGCGCGCCAAGAGCTCTTCACGCTGAGCCTCGTCGATGACGTCATACGGCGGCGCGACGAGCATGTCGAGCGGGCCGGCGACGTCCTCGTCGTAGCGAACGGCCCGGAACGGCTTCACTACGGCCATCGCGGGCGAGCGTACCATCCGTTTTCGTCCCTAGACTCGGGCCGTGAGCGCGATCGCCGAGCTCCAGGAAGACCGGGTCGTCGAGGGCGTCTACGCGGTCTCGAGAAAGGAGCGGCGACGCACCCGGGCGGGCTCGGACTACCTCGCGCTCGAGCTCGTCGACCCGAGCGGAAGGATCGAGGCGCGAGTCTGGAGCGACGTCGAGCTGCTCGACAGCCGCTTCGGCGAGGGCGACGCGGTGCGCGTGCTCGGACGGGTCGACAAGTACCGAGACCGCCTGCAACTCGACGTCAGGTCGCTCGAGCCGGCCGAGGGGGAGAACGCCGCCGCGCTCACACCAGGCCTCCGCCGCGACGCGGATGAGCTCGACGGCTTCCTCGAGTTCCTCGGCGGCGAGATCAGCCATCCCGGCCTGAAGTCGGTCGTCGCGCGCTTCCTCGCACGACGAGCGGTTCCGGATCAGGCTCCGCGAGCTCCCCGCGAGCCCTGATCTCCACCACGACTACGCCGGCGGACTGCTCGAGCACACCGTCGCGGTGGCGACGATCTGCCGGGACGGCGCACAGGTGCATCCGCGGCTGCGGTCGGACCTGCTGGTAGCGGCGGCGCTGCTCCACGACGTCGGCCGGACACTCGAGCTCGGCCGTGCGCCGACCTTTCGACCGACCGAGGAGGGCCGACTCCTGGGCCACGTCCAGCTCGGGATCAGGCTGATCGAGTCGCGGGCGGCCGAGCTCGACCGCGACGCGCTCGCCGAGCTCGTCCACGCCGTCGCCGTCCACCACGACGGGCGCGCGGCCCGGACGGCCGAGGCCGCGGTGCTCTACCACGCGAACCAGCTCGACGCGGTCGCCGCGCAACGAAGCCTGCAGCGCCTGAAGGCGGCACCGCAAGCAGTGCCTAGGCCAAATTCCTCCGCACGAGCAGGAACGACAGCGGCAGCAGCGCCGCCAGGAGGACGAAGGGGCCGAGCGGCTGGATGTCGACCGTCCTGACCCTCGTGATCGAGCCCTTGGAGCCGAGCGCGGAGCGAGCTGTCTGGATCGCTGAGTCGAGCTCGCCCTCGTCGAACGCCTTGCCCTTGACCAGCGTCGCATATCGCTCGGCGGCGGCAGCCGCGCCCGCTGGATCAGGAACGTAGGCGGACTCGACCCCCTCGGGGCCGTAGACCAGCTCGCGCTCTGCCCACAGGCGCACGAGAATCACCTCGATCCCGCGTGCCGGCGAACGCGCCGGTCAGCCGGCCGACCTCGTACTCCTTCGTCTGGGCATCCGTGAAGACGACGAGGACGCGATGCCGGGCGCCGCGAAAGAAGTTTCCGGACGCAATGAACCTCGTCGCCCCGAGGTCGGTGGCCTGTCTGTTGTTGGCGTCGTTCGACTCGGGCTTGTCGACCGCGATCGAGTTGCGCAGAACCGCCTCGAACGACCCCCGATTCGAAGTTGGAAACAGAAGCGGAAGGACCTGGTCGGTCAGCGACACGATCCCCACCGGCACCTCCCCGAGCGCATCGCGCATCCGTCGCGCTGCCGCTACGGCCCGATCGAATCGCGTCGGCTGATCCGGTCTCCTCGACGACAGCATCGAACGCGTCGTGTCGAGCGCAAAGAACACCTGAGCGTCCACGCGCTCGGGCCGCTCGTCCGAGTTCTCGATCACCGGCTGCGCCGCGGCAATGCCCACGAGGAGAGCCACGGCGACGATCGCAGCGACGGTCAGCCGCGGGGAGCCGCCCGGCGCGGCGAGCCGGAGCAGTGAGCGAACGCGCTCGGCGCGCCGCTCGGTTCGGACGAACGCAACGAGCGGGAGAATGGCGGCGAACGCGACGAGTCCGGCAGCCGGCGTGAGGAACGTGATTTTCATTGGTGCCCCTTCAGGTGATGCTGCCTAGCTTCTGGGTCGCGAGCACCAAGCCAGAGTGCGCACTCCGACGAGGCAAGGCTGGAGAGGCTTGGTGAGGAGGAGAGTGTGCTCTGGCGCCGCGTGATCGCGGGCCAGAAGCAGGCGTGTATCGCCTGGAGGGGCACTTAGTAGCCGTGGCCCCGGCGCTCGCCGCCTCCGCCGGGGGTGCTCCGAGCTTCGATGTCCGCAGGGACGAACGCGCGCTGGCGGGCGGGATTCGGGCTCGGATCAACCAGCCGGAGCAGATACTCGAGGTTGTACTTCGCCTCGATGTTCGACGGGTCGATCTTCACCGCGCGGTGGAAGTGTTCAAGCGCCTCCTGGGCGAGGCCAGACGCGTCCAGGGGGTTCGCGAGCGTTTCGTCGTAGCTGAGGATGCCCTGGAGATTCGCAAGCTTCGACCGGCGGGCGGGCGAGAGATCGGAGTTCTCGGCGATGCTCAGCGACGCCTGAGTCTCGGCGCGCAGGCCGGGGCTCGAGAAGTTAAAGCGCCCCTGCTGGCGCCGATCCTCGGCCGCGTACTTCCGCAGCGCGTGGCGGTAGAGGAGGTCGTCCTCGATTCCGAAGAACCTGGCGGCGTACGGCATCGTCGTGTCCAGCCGCCAGAGGCGCTCGTACGAGGGCTCCGCGTCGAGGAAGACGAGGTCACTGCGCTCGACGCTGTGGCGGACCGCGGCGGCATCGCGGGCAACGAGCGCGGCACTGATCGCAAGGACGAGCAGAACGGCGATCGGTACGAACTTGGCGACCCTCCGCAAGCCGCGCTTGATCGTCATCGTTCCGCCTTCCATGCCAGCCGTCCGCAGAAGTGCTCGTTGAGCGCGAGCAGGATGAGCAGGAGGAGGGCGAGGCCGGCCAGCCCTTCAGGCACGCCGGCTCGCTCGGCCCGTCGCCGCGCGTCGAGCCCAGGCGTCATGTTGGCGTGGTCGACGAACGCGCTCTTCCCGAGAATCCGCTCGAAGAAGAAGCGGTCATCGTCGAAGGGCGCCAGCGCGACGATGTGGAGCGGAATGTTCTGCTGGCGATAGGTGATCAGCTCGCGCGTCAGTTTCGGGACGTCCAGGAGCGCGTCGTCGAGATCGCTGATCAGGAGGACCCCGTGCTTCTTCATGTCGTGGCGCTCGAGCATCTCGCGTGCGACGTTGAGTCCTTTGGAGATCTCGGTCCCGCCGCGAAAGGCGCTGTCCCAAGGGGTCACGGAGAGGCGCCGAATGCGCTCGCCCTCCTTGCTGTCCGGAACCACTCGTCGCGTACCCGGCGGGCATTGAATGTCCGTGCGCGCAAGGCAGACGTCCGGGAACGGCACGAGCGCCTGGATGATGGGCCGCAGCTCCGCCGAGCTCGTCCCGGGCGGGAGCATCTCGTAGGCACGCCCGGAGAAGATCGCCATGCCGAACTCCTGGCCGGTGTCGGCGAGGTACTCGAAGGGGTCGGTCACCGTCCGGCCTGGCTGGCCGATGCTTGCCGACAGGTCGAGGACGACCACGCCGCTGTCGGCGCCCTTGACGAGCGCCCGTTCGCCCTCGGCTGGTCGCTGCGCGAAGAACACCGCGCCGGCGAGAGCGGCGATGAGGCCGGCCGCGAGGACAGCGCGGACGATCTTCAGACGCCGAGCCGACTTGGCCATGGCGCCCGCGTCCGCGAGCGGGATCGCCTGTGAGTTCCGCAGCCTCACGGGCCTACATCCCGAGTTCGAACGCGTCGACCGGTCAGTGCAGACGGCCGCACGGGCAAAGGAGACGGGCACGCTGGCAAAGCCAGCATGCCCTCTAAGCGGCATCGCAAGCGATGCCTTAGCCGCAAGCGATGTCTCATGTCCCGCCCCCTCGGCAATCAGCCGCTCGACCTGGCTGGAGAGCGCCGTGAGCCGTCCGTCGGCCGGAAACTGGCGCGACCAGGCGAGCCGGCTCGCGGTACCGGCCAGCTCGGGTCTACGCGCCCGCCGTAACTCCTGCGCGAGCCGCTCGAGCGCGCGTCTCCCTTCGTCGGGCTGCTCAGCCGTCTGGTGGACCTGCGCCAAGGCACGCTCGAGTGGGGTCCGCCGATCGACTAGCTTGAGCCCGAGTCGCTCGGCGATCCGCGCCAGCGGCAGCAGCCGCAGGGTCAGGATCAGCGCC
The DNA here is from genome assembly GCA_963752845.1 of uncultured Actinomycetes bacterium. GTDB lineage: Bacteria > Actinomycetota > Thermoleophilia > Gaiellales > Gaiellaceae > JACDAN01. The sequence goes on from CAVVZV010000007.1 coordinate 211,315, forward strand.
GCAGCGCCGAAGAGAACGGCGAGCAGGAGCGCGACGAGCTCGACCAGCTTCGGGCGAACTGAATACGTCGGTGCTCCGAGCTCTCGGTACTCGGAGCGAAGCTGCGCTTGCCAGAGTGACTCGGCCGGGATCCTCCCGGTGGCTTTGAGCACCGGCCAGTCGATCTCCTCCGTCTGCACGCCCTCGGCACCTCGGCTCCGATACTCGACCGCACCGCTCCGCAGCTCGTAGAAGCGCTCCCCTTTCGGTAGGCAGCGGTACGTCAGGCAGGCGAGCTGGTAGTCAAATCGAAGCTTCGTGATCGCGCCGGCGGTGCTTTCCGTTCGAGTACGCGGTCGCAACGGCCGGTATGGAGCGAAGTTCACGCGGAGGTTGACGGAGTCCGGATCGATCCGGTCTCGATCGAGGAGCACTTCGACCTGGGCCCGGACCGGATCGCCGAACATGTGCTGCTCCGGTCCGACAATCGCACTGACCGCGATCGGCTCGGCCAGGGACGACTTCTCGCCCGAGTCCCAGGCCCGCCAGGCGAGGTAGCCGGCGGCCGCCACGATGAGTACGACGAGTGCAGCGAGGGCAGCGAAATGCCGGCGGTCGATCACGACCAGGTCCTCACGGCCAGCCGCCGCAGCTCGACCCACTCAATGAACGAGCTGTGGATCGTGTCTCGGTCCGCGGTCGTGAGCACGATCGGCTCGAGACCGAGCCTATTGAACGCCGCCACCGTCGCGCGCGCCCGCTCCTCGTTGGCGGCGCGCCGCTCACGGGCCTCTCGACGGGTGAGACGCACGAGACGCACTTGTTGACTGCCGGGCTCCACCAGCGGGACGACCACGGAGGACACATCGGGGAAGCTCTGCTCCCAGACCGGGTCCTGGATCACGACCGGCACGAGCTCCCACGGCAGCTCCAGGATCAGCGACCAGGTCTCGGGGGAAGGCATGTTCAGGAAGTCCGAGAGGATGAAGACGAAGGTGCCCGCCGGGAGTGCGCGTCGCAGCGGAGCGAGGAAAGCGAACGCGCGCTCGAGGTTGTCCTCGGGAGCGAGGAAGAGCGGCCAGAGCAGATGCGACTCCTTGACCCGCCAGAAGTCGGTCTGGCCGTGAGGCGGGCCGCCAGAACGGCGGGCCCGCGCCGTTTCCGTTCCCAGCCGCTTGCGTAGTCCAGATAGCCGATCAGTCCACGGGCCTTGGCCGTGCTGTCGGCGATCATCGTGCCCGCCTCGATCATCACCTGCGGGCTTCGACAGCCAGGGATAGCCGTCTGGGTAGAGCTGCATCGCCGGCCGCCGGTCGCAGACGACGACGACTCGCGGCGCCTCCTCCGCATAGCGCTCGCGCACGATGAACTCGTCCGTCCCGTGGGCGGCCGAGAGCTTGGCCGACGCCGCCCAGTCGATCGCGTCGATGTCGTCTCCCGGCTGGTACGGCCTGGAGCTGGCGACGTCCGATCCCTTGCCACGCTTGGCGCTGTGCGCGCTTCCGAAGGCGAGTCCGATCAGCCGGCGGCGGGGAACGAGCGGGAAGCTGAGCTCAGTCGGCCCGCTCATCATGCGACGGCGAGAGGGGCACGACCTCGCCGTCGCCGCCGAGCGAGGCCTGGGGCCGCGGCACCGCGGCGAAACACCGCGCGCGGAAGTCGTCCAACGCCTGGATGCGACCCATCTTCCGGACCTCGACGAGGAAGGACGGCGTGAACAGGATCCGGTGTCCGATCACGGGCAGGAACAGGCGCTCGATGTCCTCTGGGAGCACGTAGTCGCGGCCCGAGAGCAGCGCCCAGCCGCGGGCCGCCCGCTCCAGCGCGAGGCTGCCGCGAACCGATGCGCCGATCGCGACGATGTCGAGGTCGCGGGTGACTCGGACGAGGTCGATGATCCAGCGCTGGAGCAATTCGTCCACGTAGACGGCCGTCGTGGCGTCGTGGAGATCGGCCACGTCCTCGACCTGCACGACCGTCTCGAGGTCGCCGAGCGGATGTCCGTGGAGCTGGTCGCGGACGATCTCGAGCTCGTCATCGCCGCCCGGGTAGCCGAGCGCGGTTCGGATGAAGAAGCGGTCGAGCTGCGCCTCGGGGAGCGGGAAGGTGCCCTCGAGCTCGATCGGGTTCTGCGTCGCGAGCACGATGAAGGGCTCGCTCAGCTCGCGCGTGACGCCGTCGATCGTCACCTGGCGCTCGGCCATGGCCTCGAGCAGCGCCGACTGAGTCTTCGGCATCGCCCGGTTGATCTCGTCGACGAGCACCACGTGGGCGAAGATCGGTCCCGCCCGGAACTCGAAGTCGCGGATCTTGCTGGTTCCAGATCGAGAGCCCGGTGACGTCGGTCGGCTGGAGATCGGGGGTGCACTGGATGCGCGACGGCTGTGCGCCTTCGATCGACTGGGCGATCGCGCGCGCCAGCACAGTCTTGGCCGTGCCCGGAACGTCCTCGAACAGGACGTGTCCCTTGCAGGCGAGTGCGGCAAGCACGAGCTTGACCTCCTCGCGCTTGCCGCGAATCGCATGCTCGATGTTGTCGAGCAGGCGTCCGGAGACATCGACGGCTCGTTCGAGCCGCTCGTCCTTGCGTTCGGCGGTCGGCCCGACGCTGGTCATCGAGGCTTCAATACTCGTTCAGCGATCATTTGGTTTCCATTAAGAGGGCCGCTCGTAGCCTTAGACGTTGAATCTGATGTTCAGGACGTCCCCATCTTGTACCTCATAGGTCTTCCCTTCCAACCGTTGTAGGCCGCGCCGGGCTGCTTCGGCCCTCGATCCAGCTTCTACCAGGTCGCGCCACGGCACGACCTCGCAGCGGATGAACCCTCGTGCCATGTCCGTATGGACCGCAGCCGCGGCCTCGAGAACTGACTGGCCGCGGCGGAGGCTCCATGCCCGCGCCTCGTTCTCGTTTGCGGTGAAGAACGTGACGAGGTCGAGCTCCTCGGTGAGCCGGCGGACGACCTGGTCGAGCGCCGACGGCTGTCCGTCGCGAAACGCCGCAGCTTCCTGGGCCGGCAGCTCTGCGAGCTCCGCCTCGAGCTTGAGGTCGATCCCGGCTGGGCCGTTGACGACGGGAACGAGCGGCTTGGTCGTCAGCGGCTCGAGCTCGGGCGGCAAGGCACCCTCGTACTCGTCGAGCGGGCGGCCGGCGCCGACGTGCTCGAGCAGCCGCTGGAGCTCTTCGGCCTCCGCCCGCAGCTTCGGATCGCCCGACTTGGCCTCGCGCCGCACCCGTTCCAGGCGCCGCTCGACGTGATCGCTGTCGGCGACGAGCAGCTCGAGCTTGAGCGCCTTCGACATCGGCCTCCTCTGCGACCACGGCGATGAGCGCATCCGCGGCTCTCGCTCCGCCGAGCTGCGCGGCGGCCGTTCCGGGTAGGTCGAGGACGCGGATCGAAGCCGGGGTTACCTTCGCCGACCCGATGACGCGGGCGACCTGCGGCAGGCGCTCGTCCGGAATCATCGCCATCCCGACGTGTTCGGCGCCGTATCCCGCCGGCGCGGTTCCGGTCAGCGCGGCAAAGAGCGTGCTCTTGCCCGCGCCAGGCGGACCGACGATCCCGACCTCGAGCATGGACCCATTTCTAGCGCGTGACGTGCCTCTCCAGCGAGGCGAGCGCGCGGTGCTGCAGCGACTTCACTGCTCCTTCGGTCTTGCCGAGAATGGCCGCCGCTTCGCCATTGGAGAAGCGATAGACGAACTTCAGCGTCAGCACCTGGCGCTGTTCCGGTGGGAGCCGCTCGATCAGCGTCAGCACGCTTGTGTCGCCCAGTGAGGCAAGCGCCTGTTCCTCGGCCGAGCTTTCGTCGCCGTCCGTGGTCTCGGGGACGTGCTCCTCGGGCTGCCAGCGGCGGTTGGCCCGGAAGTGATCCATCGCGAGGTTGTGGGCGATGCGGAGGAGCCACGCGGAGAACGGCACCGACCGCCACTGAAAGCGTCGAATCGCCTCGAGCATCTTCACGAACGTCTGTGTCGTCAGATCCTCGGCGTCGTGCCTGTTGCCGACGCTCATGTGCAAATAGCTGTAGATCCGGTCGAAGTGGAGGAGATAGAGCTCCTCGAGCGCCGGCCGGTCGCCACGCTGGGCGCGCTCGACGAGCACGCGAACGCTTCCATTGCGATCCCGCCGCTTCGCCGGCGCGGCTACTGCGCCCTGTCCCACGCTCCGTTAGATGCCGGAGCGAGGGCGAACCCCAACGTTAGGTCACGAAACCGACGCGACCTTCGCGCGCAAACCGCTTGAGATAGACGATTTTGCCGAGTGCGACCGTGTAACGACCGTCCTCGGCGTCCAGCGCCAGTGTCCCTCCCTTGCCGGCTTCGAGGGCGCTCTCGAGCTCGTCGGCGGCCTGGGAAGTGACGAGCGCGCTCATGATCTGGTTCCCTTCGAAGCCCAGTTCGATCCGGGTGTCGTGCTCGTTAGTGGCCATCAACCAGCTCCGACAGTACGCCGTGGACCGACTCGGGGTGGACGAACGCGACCTGGAGGCCGAACAGCCCTTCGCGCGGAGCGTCGTCGATCAGCTCGACACCGCCGTCCAAGAGCTGGCGGAGGGCCGCGGGAAGGTCGGCGACCTCATAGGCCACGTGGTGCATGCCCTCCCCGCGCTTGGCGAGGAACTTGCCGACCGGTGTCTCCTCACCCAGCGAGGCGAGGAGCTCGACGCGGCTTTCTCCGAGCCGGAGCGACGCCGCCTCGACGCCCTGGTCCTCGACGGTGGCGCGGTGCTCGACCGTCGCGCCGAACAGCCGCTCGTACGACTCGACGGCCTCGTCAAGGTCGTCGACCGCGACGCCGAGGTGGTGAATGCGGAGTGCTTCCACGCCTTCGGATGCTAGTTACGGCTGGACGGGCTGCGGCCGGCCACCTGGTCGACACCCGAGCTGCCCGCCTGCGACTAGCCTGCTGGCGTGACTGAGCTGCCGGTCCCCCCGCACTTCGACCCGGCCAGCGCCGGCGAGGTCTGGCACGTCCCGTACCAGGAGCGCGCGGACGAGGCGCAGGCCTGGGCCGAGGAGCATGGGCTCCAGCCGGCGCTCGAGGACGGCTTCCGGGTCTGCCTCGTCGTGGTCGACGTGCAGAACACGTTTTGCATCCCCGGCTTCGAGCTGTTCGTGGCCGGGCGTTCGGGGACAGGCGCTGTCGACGACAGTCGGCGGCTGTGCGAGTTCGTCTACCGGAATCTGGGCTCGATCACCGCGATCATCCCGACGCTCGACACGCACGGGGCGATGCAAATCTTCCATGCCGCGTGGCTCGTTGACGCCGAGGGTCGGCACCCCGACCCGTACACCCTCGTCACACTCGAGGACGTGGAGTCAGGCCGCTGGCGGATCAACCCCGCGGCGGTGGAGAGCGCAGGCTTCGAAGCCGACTACGCCCAGCGGCAACTCCTCGACTACACGCAGAAGCTCGCCGAACGCGGGAAGTACAACCTGACGATCTGGCCGTATCACGCCATGCTGGGAGGGGTCGGTCACGCGCTCGTCCCAGCCGTCGAGGAGGCGATTTTCTTCCACACGATCGCGCGCTCGAGCCAGCCCGCCTTCCAGGTCAAGGGCGACAACCCGCTGACCGAGCACTACTCGATGCTGGGCCCCGAGATCACCGAGGGCCCCGACGGTGAGACGATCGCCGGAATGAACGACCTACTCATCCAGCAGCTCTCCCTCTACGACGCCATCGTCGTCGCCGGCCAGGCGAAGAGCCACTGTGTCGCCTGGACGATCGACGATCTCCTCGAGGGCGACGACGCGCGCGAGCGGGCGCTGGCGCCGCGCACCTACCTGCTGGAAGACTGCACCTCGCCCGTCGTCGTCCCCGGCATGGACTACACGGAGCAGGCTGACGCCGCGTTCCAACGCTTCGCCGCGGCCGGGATGCACGTCGTGCGCTCGACCGAGCCGATCGAGAGTTGGCCCGGAATCCCTACGCCGGTTACGTAACGATTTGGAGGCGGTCGTTCGGCCGGTACCAGCGGCCGGCTTTCGCCGCGGGCCGACCGTCGGTCAGCACGACGTCGGCGGTGAAGTCGTTCTCGCCCCGGATCAGCGCCGAGCCGACTCCGTAGGAGTCGACCGGCACGCCCTTCTCCTCGAACTCCGAGATGCGCTGGGCGTTCATGCCGCCGGAGACAACGATCTTCACGCGCTCGAACCCGTCGCGGTCGAGGGCCTCGCGCACCTTCAGGACGAGGCGGTCGTTGACGCCCGTGGGATCGAAATCGCCCAGCTCGTTCCAGAGCGAGCGGTCGACCATCGTCCGTGAGGTGTCGAGCCGGACCCCCCACAGCCGCTCGCCAAGCGCCCTGGCCACCTCGAGCGAAGTCCCGACCGAGTCGTTCTCGAAGTCGACCAGAACGACCACGTTGGTGTCCGGGTCGCTGTGCTCGGCGAACTTGGTCGCCGCGAGTACGGTGTTGCCGCCGTACGAGCCGATCAGCGAGTGCGGGACGGTACCGATCGCCCGGCCTCCCCACCACGACGCATTGGCCTCGGTCGTCACACCGATGGGAACGCCGATCGTCGCGCCCGCGACATAGGCCGCGAAGCCGTCACCGGTCTGCACGCGGTGGTGGTCGTAGCGGGCGGGCATGAAGATGATCGGCTTGCCGTTCGCGGCCTCGACGACCCGCTTGACGTTGGTGGCGATCATCGTCCGGCGCGCGAGGACGCCGAGGTAGAGCGTCTCGAGGTGGGCGAAGCCGGTGTAGTCGCCCTCGATCGTCATCACCGGCTCCCAGGGCGAAATCTCGTCGCCTTCATAGAGCGCGTGGACGGTCAGGCCCTCCCAGTCGTCCGAGCACAGCTTGATGATCGCGATCGCTTCGTCGATGCCCGCGAGCACGGAGCTCTTCTTCTGAAAGACCTGCATCACGACCCGCGGATGGCGACCGTCCTCGAGCAGCACTCGCCGCGTCTGGTTGAAGTACTCGTCGGTGTAGTACCCCTCCCGCATCTTCTCGACAGGAAGGTCGAAGATGTCGGGCGGCAGCCGCTTTCCCCGCGTCTGGACGCTCACTGCATTTCCGCCTCGAGCCGCAGGCATGCCGCCAGAGCCACCTCGGCGACCTCGAGCTGCTCCGGCGTCGGCTCAGCGGTCGCCAGCCGGTGCTGGAGCTCGTGCCCCGGCTTGGCCAGCAGCTTCGTCAGTCGGCTCTCTGGATTGCGGGTCATCCAGGCGAAGATCTCGGTCGAGGTCGCGAGCGCGCCGAGCGAGGCAGCGAGGCGAGCGGGCCCGCGGAGGTGCTCCGGCGCTTTCGCCGCCAGCGTGTTCCCAGCCGCCATCGTCACGAACAGGGGGCCGACGAGGTGCGAGCCACAGCGCTCATGCTCCTTCTCCCGCTGCTCCCCATGCTCGTACGTCCCGATCGAGATGTGCTCGGCCCCGTGGTAGGCCGCGAGCGTCGTCCCGCGCAGAGCGACTACAGCTGGAGCGAGCGAAGCCAGCCCGCCGAGAAGCTCCTTCGTCGCCGCGCCGAGCGACGAGCGGCGCACGACCTGGCTCATCGCCGTGCCGGCGACCATCGCAGCGGCGACCGCCGGCCGCTCGAACGGAAGACGCGCTTCGGGCAAGCGGCTCCGCACCTCCGGCAAGAGGGTGAAGACCTCGGCCAGCCTGGCCGGGCCCCGGAGCAACGGCTGCTCGACCGCCGCGGCTCGGAACCGCTTGTACGCCGAGGCCTGCTTCAGCGTCCCGTCCGGAAGCCGGATCGCGCACGCCCAGGCGTTCGGGCCGTGCACGAGCACGCCGTTCGCTAGTGCCATCCCTCCGAGTCGGAGCTTTTCCTCGGCCATGGGATTACGGTAGCGACGCTAGCGCACTCGCCGCGTGACGCAAGAAGCGTACGCCGAGCTCGAGGTCGTCCAGCTCGATTCGCTCGTCGGCGGAATGGATTAGCCGCGCGGCGACCTCCGCATCCATCGCGCGCATCGGGAAGAAGCCGTAGGCGACTGTACCGAATGCTTCGCGTACCCAGTGGCTGTCCGTGAAGCCGGAGAGGAGAAGCGGCACGGTCTCCGCCTCGGGCTCGATCTCCGCTACGAAAGACTCGACGACGTCCCAGAGCGGCGTCTCGACGGGCGAGCGGGTCCCACCCTGCGCCTCGATCCACTCGAAGTCATACTCCGCGCCCTGGAGGTGGTCGGCGACCTTCGCCTCCACCTCCTCCTGGCTGTGACCAGGAAGGATCCGGCAGTCGACGGTGATCTCACAGCGATTCGGGATCACGTTGCGCTTCTGCGACGCCTGGATCATGGTCGGCGAGAGCGTGGTGCCGAGCAATGGCTCGACGATGTCACCTGCGATGGGATGTACCGCACGCGCCGCGGACACCGCCTCCGCCGCGTCGGGAACCTCGCCGCACAGCACCCGTAGAAACGCTGCCACTTCGGGCCCAAGCTCGGGCTCGTCCTGGAAGGCGCCCAGAGGCTCGACGAGCGGCGCAGCCTTCACCAGTGCGTTGTCGGCGATCCCGGGCCGGGACGCATGACCGCTCCGGCCGTGAACCGTCAGTTGGAACGGCGCGCTCATCTTCTCGGCCGTCGAACAAACCCAGAAGGCGCGCCCGTCGAGAACGAGCCGGTCGCCGCCGCCCTCGTTGATGCAATATTCGGCCCGAACGGCCTCGGGGTGCTCCTCGACCAACCACTGCAGCCCGAAGCCGTCGCCGACCTCCTCGTCGGCGCAGGCGGCGAAGATCAGGTCGCCGGCTGGCTCCAAGCCCTCGCGTGCCAGCGACGCGATCGCGACGGCGCTCGCCGCGGTCTGGCCCTTCATGTCGAGCGCGCCACGCCCCCACACCTGGCCGTCGCGCAGCTCCCCCGACCAGGGATCGAGCTGCCACTCGGCAGGATCGGCGAGCACGGTGTCGGTGTGGGAGAGGAGCAGCAGCCGCGGGCCGTCGCCGTTTCCAGGGATGCGGGCGACGAGGTTGGCGCGCTCCGGCACCCGGGCGAAGAGCTCACAGCTGACCCCGTTTCCTTCGAGGTAGCCGCGCAGATGCTCCGCCGCGACCGTCTCGTTCCCCGGCGGATTGACCGTGTCGAGCCGGATCAGCTCCTGGAGGAGGCCGGCGGCCTCGTCCCGCAGGCTGAGGATCGTCACTACCTGCGCGTACCGAGTGTGAGCAGGTACGTGCGTGAGAACGCGATGCCGCCGTTCGTTCTCGATTGCTCGTGCAGCTCGACGAACTCGCTACGCAGCTGCTCCCTGCGCTCGTCGTCGAGCGAGTCGGCGAGTGTCTTTGTCGGCCCGTACTCGGTCGAGAACAACTCCCAGATCGTCTCGCCCGACTCTGCCTCGAGCACCGAGTCGCCGAGCTCGAACTCGAGCTCAAAGTCCCCCTCGAGCAGCTTCCTCACGTGGTCCTCGTTCCCGCAGTCGAACGGGTTGTCAACGCCCGCCGGCGGTGGCGCCGGCTGGAACGAACGCATTACCTCGAACATTTTCGCGAGGCCTGAATCCGGAGTCCAGCAGGCGATCGCGATCCGACCACCGGGCTTGGTCACCCGTCCGAGCTCGCGCCCGACTGCCGCATGATCCGGAGCGAACATCACCCCACACGTCGACGCGACGAGGTCGAAGCTCGCATCGTCCAGATCGAGCGCCTCGGCATCTCCGACCCGGTAGTCGATCTCGAGCCCTCGCTCGGCAGCTCGCTCCTTCGCCTGCTCGATCAGCGCCGGCGCGATGTCGACGCCCACGACCTCGGCGCCAGTCGTGGCGGCCAGCTCCGCGACGGCGCCCGTCCCGGTGGCGAGGTCGAGCAGGCGCTGCCCGGGTTTGGGATCGAGGCGGTCGATCACCCTCTTGTGGATGTCCTTGACCGTCTCGGTGATGCCCTGGTAGGGGCCGGAGCCCCACACCACTGCGTGACGCTGCTTCAGCTCTTCGAATGGCACGTCTACTCCTCCAGTTTCGCGGCTTCCGTGAGCTCGTTCCTGGCTTGCCAGAGCTCGGGGTACATCCTGTTCTTGATCAGATTGCCGAGCAGCTCGACCGGGGTCCCCTGTGTGCCGACCACGTGGTCCCCGATTATCCGCGCGACGACGAGGTAGTGGCGCATCCGCCAGAGCGTGACCCGTTCGTCCCACTCGATCAGCGCCTCGGCGAGCTGGTACAGCTCCTCGTGCTCCCGGCCGCGCTGATAGAGCTCGACGACGCTGAGCTCGTGCTCTCGGCGCAGCTCGTGGAAGGCCTGCCCCAGTTCGGGCGAGACCTCGCGGATGCGGCGGAAGCCAGGCGAGTCGAAACCGCTCCCGTGGCCGAGCACCGGGCGGATCCAGCGCGTGTACTCCCACGGTGACATCTGCTCGAGCATGTCCATCAGCGAGGTCACGGTCTTCAGGCAGTCGTTCGCGCGGCGGAGCAGTCTGAGCGCGCCGGCCAGCTCTCGCCTGCTGATGAGCCGCGTTGCCTCCTCCAACTCGCTCCAGGCGAGCTTGAGCCAGAGCTCCGAGGACTGGTGCACGGTCTGGAAGAGCAGCTCGTCGCGATGGGCTGCCTCCTCGGGCGTCTTCTGGAGCTCGAGGAGCTCATCGGTGCGGAGGTAGCGCTCGTAGTCGCTTCCCCCGCGACCCTCGAGGACCGGCGCGAAGTCTTCCTCAGGCTCGCCGCTGCCGTGGCCCGGTGGGGCCTGTGTCGCGTCGGAACCACCCACGGCGCCAGCATACTTTCCCTGCAATGGGCGACCTCTTCTCTGACGCCGCCGACCAGCGCCTGCCCGAGGTCGCACCGCTCGCCCTGCGCCTGCGACCCCAGCGGCTCGAAGACTTCGTCGGCCAGGAAGACGTGCTCGGCCAGGGCTCGGCGCTGCGGCTTGCGATCGAGGAGGACCGCGTCGGCTCGATGATCCTCTTCGGCCCGCCTGGGAGCGGCAAGACCACGCTCGCGCGAATCGTCGCCAACCAGACGGGCGCGGAGTTCGAGGAGCTCTCGGCCGTATCCGCCTCGGTAAAGGACGTCCGAGAAACCATCGCCCGCAGCCGTGAGCGGTTGGGGACCTCGGCCACCCGCACGATCCTCTTCCTCGACGAGATCCACCGCTTCAACAAGGCCCAGCAGGACGCGCTCCTGCCTGCCGTCGAGGAAGGGGTGCTGACGCTGATCGGCGCCACGACCGAGAACCCCTACTTCGAGGTCAACTCGGCCTTGCTCTCGCGGACACAGATCTACGAGCTCGAGCCCCTCTCGGACGACGAGCTCGCGATCGTCGTTCGGCGCGGCGCCTCAGAGCTCGAAGCCGACCTGACCGAGGAGATCGTCGAGCTGATCGCTCGCCGTGCCGGCGGAGATGCACGAAACGCCCTCAACATCCTCGAGCTCGCGGCTCACACCGCGCGGGCCGAGGGCATCCCGGTTGCTGAGGCACACGTGGAGGACGCCGCCCGCAAGCGTCCGCTCGTCTACGACAAGGGCGGCGACGCTCACTACGACTTCATCTCGGCGTTCATCAAGTCGATGCGCGGCTCCGACCCGGACGCCTCGCTCTACTACCTCGCCGCGATGCTGGAGGGCGGAGAGGATGCGCGCTACATCGCACGCAGGATGATCGTCCTCGCCTCCGAGGACATCGGGAATGCCGATCCGCGTGCGCTCCAGGTCGCCGTCGCGGCGGCCCACGCCGTCGAGCACGTCGGCCTGCCCGAAGCGCAGCTCAACCTCGCGCAGGCCGCGATCTACCTGGCCCGGGCGCCGAAGTCGAACGCGGTGATCGAGGCGCTGCGCGAGGCCCAGAAGGACGTTCGCGACCACGGCCACCTGCGGCCGCCCGCGGCGCTGCGCGGCACCGGCTACTACGGCGCCAAGAAGCTCGGCCGCGGCCAGGGCTACATCTACCCGCACTCCGATCCGCGCGGCTTTGACGTCGACCACCTGCCCGACGAGCTGAAGGGACGGCGGTACTATCGACCGTCCGGTTCCGGCGAGGAGAAGGGGGACAACGATGGCGGTTGAACGCAGCGCAACGGCGGTTTGGGAGGGCGATCTACTCGGCGGCTCGGGCCAGGTCTCGACGGAGAGTGGCGTAATCGGCAACGCGACCGTCAAGTGGAGCTCGCGCGCCGACGAGGCCGACGAGAACACGAGCCCCGAGGAGCTGATCGCCGCCGCGCACGCGACCTGCATCTCGATGGCGCTCGCGAACGGCCTTGCTCAGGCCGGGACGACGCCGACGAAACTCGAGACCGAGGCGACCGCGACCTTCGAACAGACTCCCGATGGGTTCCGGATGACGACCATGCGCATCTCGACGCGAGGCCAGGTCGAGGGGCTCGACGAGGACGGCTTCCGCCGGGCGGCCGAGGAGGCGAAGGAGAACTGCCCCGTCTCACAGGCGCTGAAGGGCAACGTCGACGTTTCCGTGGACGCCTCGCTGGCGTAGCGCTCAGTCAGACCCTTTGAGGATTCGCTGAGCGGCGAACTCGCCGAACTCGCCGCCCATCGAGCGGTAGGCCGCCGCCGCCCGCTCGACGTCGTACTCCGTGCGGCGGAAGGCGAAGTCCCCGTTCCACGTCGCCCACGCGGCGCGGACGTCCCCGTCGAGCGGCATGCCGACGCTTCCTGGGTTGACGAGGTCGGTGTCGTTCGGTCCCGGTCGGCGGAACTGCTGATGGCTGTGCCCGAAGACGATCGTCCGGTCCCGGACTCCGGCCAGGAGCCGCTCCTCATCCGGCTGCGGCTCCGGCGCGAAGCTGTCGACGTCGGACAGCGGGGACCCGTGCACGTAGAGGATCCCGTCCAGCTCGACACGCTCCGGCAGTGAGTAGAGCCACTCGATCTGCTCGTCGGGAATCGCGCCCTCGAACGCCGCGTACACCTCTTGCACCTCCGGGATCTCAGGCGGTTCGCGCAGCCAGCGCTCGCCGTTACCGCGGATCCAGACCGCATTCGGCAGAGCGCGAAGGCGGTCCAGCGTCTCCTGTGGAGCCGGGCTGGGCGTCCCGTAATCGCCGCCGAGGAGGTAGCGGTCGACGCCGAGCTCGTCGGCTCCCGCGAGCACGCGGTCGAGCGCGGCGGTATTTCCGTGAATGTCGTAGAGGATCGCTAACAGGACGGTCGCATTCTGAACACGATCCGCTAGGGTCGAATCGGGTGACCGAGAAGGAGGAATCGCCGGCCGAGCGGCGGATCACGGTCGTCCTCGCAGACGACGACCGGAGCTTCGTCGAGTCCCTTCGGGGGATCGTCGACGAGCGGCCACGACTGTCCGTGGTCGGTGTCGCCGGTGACGGGCTCGAGGCGATCGAGCTCGTCGAGGAGCTGGCGCCCGAGGCCGTCGTCATCGATCTGCAGATGCCGCGCCTGGACGGCGTCAGCGCCCTGGCCCGCCTACGCCAGGATCACCCGAAACTGTGTCTGATCGCGATCACAGCCGAAGCGGCGCCCGAGCTGCACCGTGCCGCCGAAGAAGCCGGCGCCGATGCCGTGCTGATGAAGGACGAGCTCTCGGACGAGCTCTCGGATCGGATCGTCGCCGCTCGCGCAGCAATCTGAGGGCGCTTTAGCGCGCCGTGATGTAGTCGGTCAGGTACTTGATCTCGAAGCTCTGCTGCTTCGACTTGAACTTGACGATGTCCCCGATCGAGACGATGCCGGCGACTTCCCCGCCCTCGACGACGGGGAGGTGCCGGATCCGCCGGTCGGTCATCATCGCCATGCACTCGTCGATCGTGTTCTCCGGCGTGACGACGACCAGCGGTGAGGACATGACCACCCTGACGGCGGTTTCCTTGTCGTCGCGCCCTTCGAGCGTCATGCGGCGGAGGTAGTCCCGCTCCGTGAAGATTCCGGCGGTCTCGCCGCCCTCCGTCACGAGCAGCGAGCCGACGCCCGCATCGACCATTCGCTTCACCGCCTCGAAGACGGAAGCGTCCGCCTCGATCCGGAGGACAGCGTGGCCCTTCTCGTCGAGGATCTCCTTCACACGGTTCATGTCGCCTCCTGGACGGCATCCTGACGGACGGCAGGCGAGATGGCGAGGGCCGGAATCGAACCGGCGACACCACGGTTTTCAGCCGTGTGCTCTACCAACTGAGCTACCTCGCCCCGAACCGGTCAGTCTAGCCGTCCGGGCCGCGAAAAAAGGACGTCCGGACCGGTGCAACCGCGTCACGAACGTCCTCTTGTCCAAGAGCTTAGTTGCCGCCGGGCCGGCGGGCAACGGCGGCAATGCCGCGGCCCGCGGCAATTTCCGCAAAGTCCGTGAAACCTCGGCGCTCCAGCTCAGCTCGTAGGCGCTTCGGCTCAACCCAGATCGGCGTGTCCGGCCCGGACGAGAAGCCGAAGATCGTCCAGCCGCCCGGCCGCAGTACCCGGGCCACCTCGTCCAGGAACGGGATCATGTTCGAGTGGGCGACGAGATCGAACGACTCGTCGTCGAACGGGAGGTCGCTTGCGTCCGCCTGGACGAATGTGACCCCCGGAGCGAGCTTTCGCGCCTCGGCCAGCATCTCGGCAGAGAGATCGGCGCCGACGACGTCTGCATCGGCAAACCGTTGGCGAATCGCACGCGCGCCCGCGCCGGTGCCGGTGCCGAGGTCGAGGGCGCGCTCGACCGGACCGGAGACTCGCGCGAGCGCGGCCTCGTAGGCTGCGAGCGAGTCCTCCATCAATATCGTCTCCCAGGCGGGGGCGATTCGGTCGAACATGCGGCGCATCAGAGGACGGAACAGCGGCCAGAGCCAGGGCCACCGGATGACGGCGTTCGTCGCCAGCCGAGCGAAGCTACGCCCGAGCGATTCTGCTACTCCACGCGTAGTCGCACCTCCGACCCGGCGCGGACCCCGAACGTTTCGGCCGCGTTCCCACGCGAGATCGCGAGCGTGATGTTCCGGTAGGCGTCCTCGTAGACAATGATCTCACCAGGCCGAGCCTCGGCGAACGTGCGGGCTGCGAGCGCATAGAAGCGGTCCATCGCCAGCTCGACCTCGACCTGCCGGCCGGGAACGATGCCGAGCGGCTCGACCTGGCCGGCGTCGAGGTTCAGCTTGATGTTCCCGAACCGATCGACATAGAGGCAGGTGGCGCGGATTCGGCGCTCGCCGATCTCGGGCTGGGGAATCTCGAGGCGGACGAGCTCCTCCACAGGGACGGGGCTCCCGAGGACGGCGGGGTCCAGCCCGAGCGCGAGATGCGCGGCCGCCGGGGAGAAGACGTCGCGTCCGTGGAAGGTCGCGGAGACGGGATCGAGGGCGTAGCGGCGATTGGTGATCTCGTACGCGGCCTCGATCCCATCGACTCGCTCCGTCGCCGGTATGAGCAGCCCGTTGTCGGGGCCGACCAGCAGCCGTCCGTCGCCGGTGCGGATGGCAAGGGCGCGACGTGGGGTTCCGACGTCAGGATCGACAACGGCCAGGTGCACGCCCTCCGGCATGTACGGCAGCGTGTTCGCGAGCACGATCGCTCCCTGGAGGATGCTCTGCGCCTCAATTCCGTGCGTGATGTCGATCACGTCCACCTCCGGCGCGATTCGCTTGATCACGCCGTGGCACGTGCCGACGAAGTCGTCCTCGAGGCCGAAGTCGGAGAGGAACGTGATCACGGCCGGAGGGACGCTAACGCCTGGAGCAAGCCGTCGAGGTCGTGCGTCGCAGCCTCTCGGATGACGCGGATCCCGTGGTTCTCCGCCGCCTTCGTGGTCTCAGGGCCGATCGAGACCGCGGCGATCTCTCCGCCGAGCGCGGCGAAGGCCTTGGCGGCGGAGGGCGACGCGAGCACGACCACGTCGGCGTCGGGCAGCTGCTCGAGCTTCAGCGCGCGGGTGCGGTACAGCGGGACGAAGTCGGCAGCGAGCTCCTCGACGAGCAGGCGGCGCGCCCCCTCCGCGCCTGCGAAGAGGACGCGACCGGCGGGTCGCGGCAGCTCGGCCAGCAGGCCCTCCTGCGTCGACACTCGGGGGACGAGGTCTGCGCCACCGAGCGCAGCCGCAGTCGCTCGCCCGATGGCCGCCACCCGCCTCGCCCGGCCACACGCGCGGCGCCTCAGCTCCTCCGCACCGGTCACGCTGGTGACGATCAGCCAGTCGTAGCCGTCGAGCTCGATCAGCTCGTCGCCGGTGGGCTCGACGGCGATAAGCGGCTCGGAGACGACGTCGTGCCCTTGGGCGCGGAGCGCCTCCGCGAGCTGCACGTTGCGACCCTCCGGCCGCGTCAGCAGGATCTTCACCGAGCGAGCGCGACGAGCTCGGCAGCGACCGCAGCCGGATCGTCGCCCGAGCGACGCTCGATCCAGGTTCCATCCTCCGCCGCGATCAGAGCGGTAAGCACGGTTCCGTCGTGATGGGCGGCGACCGGGGCGAGACAGCCGCCGCCGATCGCCGCGACGCAGGCCCGCTCGGCCTCGACGCGCCTCCTGGTCTCGGGATCGTCGGCGTGAGCCACGGTGCTCTCCTCGCCCGCGCGGACTTGGAGGGCAAGCGCCCCCTGCCCGGCCTCGGGGAGCAGCTCATCCGACTCGAAGCGCCGGTCGATCTCGTCGCCGAGGCCGAGGCGATCCAGCCCGCAGGCGGCGAGGACGACGGCGTCGAGCCCGCGTTCACGGCGCTTTCGCAGCCGGGTGTCGATGTTCCCGCGCAGCGGCTCGATCCGCAGGCCCGGCTCGAGCGCAAGCAGCTGCGCGCGGCGGCGAATCGACGCGGTGCCGATCCGCATTCCCGGTCGCAGCTCGCTACTCCCGCACAACGCGTCGCGGGCGTCCTCCCGCGGCAGGTACGCGCCCACCGCCAAACCTTCGTTGTCCGTGGAAGTCATGTCCTTCGCGGAGTGGACGGCCACGTCCACATGGCGCGCCAGCAGAGCCTCTTCGAGCTCCTTGACGAACACCCCTCGGCTGCCGATCTCACCGAAGGGCTTGCTGCGATCGCGGTCGCCGGCCGTCGTCACCGGTACGAGCGCGAACTCGAGCCCGGGCCGTCGCAGGCGCTCGACAGCGAGTTCCGCCTGCGTCAGCGCGAGCCGGCTACCTCTCGAACCGATTCTCAGGACCACGACGGTCCTCGGCGGCGGCCGCTTCCTTCAAGCGCACGATCGGCTCGTGCAGGAGCTTGTTGACGATCTGGCTCGTCAGCGACTCGACCGCGTTCCGCTCCCGCTCCGATAGGCCGGAGAGCCGTGGGCTCGCCTTGGCCAGCTCGCCTCGCCTGATCGTCTCTGCGCGCTCGCGGAGCGAGGCGATCGTCGGCACGACATCGCGCGTTGCCAGCCATTCGCGGAACCGAGCGGCCTCCTCGACAGCGATCGACTCGGCCCTCGCGAACTCGGCCTCCCGCCCACGAGCGGTCTCGTGGACGACCGCCTCGAGGTCGTCGATGTCGTACAGGTAGCAGTCGGCAAGCTCGTTGATCGCCGGATCGAGATCCCTGGGGACGGCCAGGTCGATCAGGAGCAGCGGCCTGCCCTTTCGCGCCGGCAGGGCCCGGGCGAGCTCCTCCTTGGTCAGTACGAGATCGGCAGCGCTCGTCGTGGAGACGAGGATGTCCGCGCTCGCCGCCGCCTCTACGAGCCGCTCGAGCGGGATCGGCTCGCCGCCGAGCTCTTGCGCCAGCTCGCGGCCGCGCGTTTCCGTGCGATTGGCGACGAAGGAGAGAGAGGCGCCGCGCTTCGTCAGCCGGCGCGCCGCCCGTCTCCCGATCTTGCCCGCGCCGACGATCGCGATCCGCGCGCCCTTGAGATCGCCGAACACCTGCGCCGCCAGCGCGGCCGCGGCGGACGAGGTCGTACCCGGGCTCTCGGCGATCGCGGTGTCGGTCCGCACCTTCTTCCCCGCATGGAGCGCGTGGCTGAAGAGACGATCGAGCAGCGGGCCTACCTGGCCGCGCTCGTAGGCGGTTCGAACCTGACCGAGGATCTCGCCCTCGCCGGGGACGAGCGAGTCCAGGCCGGCGGCAACGCGGAACAGGTGGACGGCCGCAGCCTCGTGCTCGAGGCGGTAGAGGAAGGGCTCGAGGTCGGCAGGGTCGATCTCCGCGAGCTCGGCCAGCGCCCCGGTCGCCCGCCGGTCGGCCTCGGCCGGGTCGGACGCAGCCAGGTAGATCTCCGTTCGGTTACAGGTGGAGAGGCAGACCGCTTCTCCGTCCGCGGCGAGGCGTGTCGCGAGCGCCGCTGCACCGTCGGGGTCGACCGCGACGCGCTCCCGCACCTCCACGGGGGCGAGTCGATGCGAGGTTCCGATCAGCAGGAGCTTCATGCGACGTGGGTGACGAGGAGACCGAGCTGGAGGACGAGCACCGAGGCGAAGCCGACGAGGGCGAGGCGCGCGGCGAGCGCCCGCCGGCCGGAGCGGACTCGGAGGTAGAGGATCGAGGCGTACAGGAGCCACGCGGCCACCGTTCCGGCCATCAGGAGGTCGACGCCGCGGTCGGGAAGGCGGGCGAACACGGCGAGAAGACCGACGGTCAGGGCTGCGAGCGAGACTGCGATCGTCCCAACCGTGAAGCGGTCGAGCACGATGAGCGAGGGCAGGCGGAGGCGGAGGATGCCGGCTCTGTGGCGCTTGAGCAGCCGCTCCTCCCAAAGCTCGAGCGCCGCGAGCCCGGCGGCGACCGTGAAGCCGGCGAAGGCGGTGAGGGCGAAGGCCACGTGAGTGACGAGCAGGACGTCGTTCCAGGCGGTTCCGGCGTCCGAGTTGGTACCGCCGGCGACGTAGGAGACGGCCAGCAGCGCGGCCGCAAACGGCATCACCGCGAGCCCGAGCAGCCGAAACCGTGGGCTGCAGCCCCAGATCAGATAGGCGCTGACCACAAGCCAGACGAAGAGGTTGAGCGAGCCCGCCCACGTGTTCCAAGGGAAGCTGTCCGCCCTGGACGCCTGGCCCGCGAGCAGCGCCGTCTGTGCGAGCCAGCCGACGCGGACGCCCCAGGTGGCAAGGCGCCCGAGCGCCCCGGGCTTCCTGGCGTTCCCCGCGTAGGCGACCGCGGCCTCGCCGTAGGCGAGCAGCGCCGGCCAGACGAGCAGCTCAGCCACCGGCCCGCTCCTTGGCGATCCGCGCGAGCTCGGCCAGCTCGCGCTCGATCCGCGCCAGCTTCAGCGCGATCAGCACGACGTAGAGCAGGACCGCCGCGAAGAGGACGAGATACGCGGCCGCGAGGTATTTCTCGCCCGTGCTCACGCCAAGTGCTCCCGCAGCTCGCGCAAGCTCGCGTCGGCCCGCTTGCCGGTGAGCTCGATCAGGTACAGGGCGGCGGCCAGCGTCACCATCGCGGCCATGCAGACACAGAACGTGATGAACATCGACGCCGACATCTGAGGCCCGTCGCGGTTGAAAAGAGGCGCCGGATGGAGGAGCTGCTCCGCGAGCCGGATGGCGAGGAAGCTCACAGGCAGCAGGACGACGCCGAAGAGCGCGTAGACGGCCGAGCTCCTCGCGCGGCGCGGGCCCGGCTCCGTCGAGTAGCGAAGCATGAAATAGGCCGAGTAGAAGAGAAACAGGATCAGGAAGAGCACGAGCTGCCGCTCGCTCCAGGTCCACCAGACTCCCCACGAGATCTTCGCCCAGATCGAACCAGTGATCAGCGTCAGCAATCCGAAGATCACGCCCATGTGCACGGCCGTGTAGCTCTCGAGGTCGGCCCGCTCGTCTCGCTTCCAGAGCAGACGGAAGGCCTTCCACGCGGCCCATCCGAAGCAGAGGTAGGCGGTCAGCGCGACGGGGACGTGGATGTAGAAGATTCGCTGGCTCGGGCCCTGATCGGCGTCCTCGGGCGCCCACAGCAGTGCGAGACCAAGCCCGGTGGTGAGGAGCACCGCCGCGGCGAGGGAGAGGACGAACGCGCCGTTATTCCGTAACGACGTACTCAAAGCTTGCCCAGGAGAGGATCGCAAAGATCGCGTCGTACAGGCCCAGGAAACCGAGGTAGCGACCGGGATCCTCGGCCAGCGTGGCGCCGACGCCGCCCACGACGATCGGGATCGCGAGCGGCATGAAGAGGAGCGGAAGGAGCAGCTCGCGGGCCCGTGCCGCCGCGGCCATGGCGCCCAGCAACGTGCCGACTGCGGCGATGCCGACGTTCGCCAGCGCGACCCCCGCGATCAGCTCCCAGCTGACCGGGTCGTAGAAAAGCGCGAAGGCAGGGAGAGCGACCGCTTCCGCAAGCGTGAGGAAGGCGAAGACGCTGAGCGTCTTGCCGAGCCAGATCGCGCTCCGGTCGCACGGCGCGAGCAGGAGCCCGTCGATGACCGCCTCGTCCCGCTCGGCGACGAAGGCCCGGACGAGCGCGAGCAGCGCGGTGAAGAGCAGCGCGATCCAAAGCATCCCAGCGGCCGCAAGCCGGGAGGAGTCTTCGGCGAGGGCGAAGTGGAAGACGACGAGTGCGCCGACGACGAAGAGGAGCATCGCAGGAACGGTGTCCCGCGAACGGAGCTCGACGACCAGATCCTTGCGGGCCAGCGCCGCGACGTCGGAGAGGTAGCCGCTCATGCTTCGGCGAGGGAGAGGCGCGTCGTCGGCCGGTCGGCGAGCCGCTCTGGTTGGTGGCTCGAGACGACGATCGTGCGTCGGGGCGTCCCGACGGGAGAGCTCGTCGAGCAGGAGATCTGCGCCGGCGGCATCGAGTGCGCTGAACGGCTCGTCGAAGAGCAGGAGCTCGGGCTCGTGAAGCAGCGTCCGGCAGAGGGCGAGGCGCTGGAGCATGCCGCGGGAGAGGACGCCGGTCTGCTCGCGGCGGGCCTCCCACAGCCCAAAACGCTCGAGCAGCATCCCGATGCGTTCGCGGCGCTCGGAGATCCGGTAGAGCCGCCCGTACAAGTCGAGGTTCTCGAGCGGTGTCAGCTCCCGATAGACGAGCGGCTCGTGGCCGAGGAAGCCGATCCGCGCGCGGTCGGTCCGGACCTCGAGCTCGCCCGCGGTCGGGACGATCAGCCCGGCGATGAGGCGGAGCAGGGTCGTCTTGCCCGAGCCGTTCGGCCCGGTGACGAGCAGGAAATCGCCGACGCCAACGTCGAGGTCGACGCCGCTGAGGGCGCGCTTCTCGCCGAAGCGCCGGCCGAGCCCGCGAGCATGGATCATCGTTCCGAGGCGCCTACGTGTCTGTAACTCGGCACCCCCGACCTCCTCCCCACTGCGATCGTATCGAGGAGGAACGCACGCGTGGCGCACGTGATCGTGCCGAAACCGTGCCGGATCGAGCTTCGAGCTGCTCCGCGCGGCGCGGTCACGTCTGCCGGTGACCGCCCTGCTCGCCGGCCAGAAGTCTCAGCGCGTGCGGGAGCGCCTCCCGGAGCACGGCGAATCCGTCGCGACAGCCTCCGGGCGAGCCGGGCAGGTTGACCACGAGCGCAGCCCCGCGGATGCCCGCGACCCCTCGCGACAGCAGCCCGTGCGGTGTTCGCTGCGCGGCGTCGCGTCGCAGCGCCTCCGCGATCCCGGGAACCTGCCGCTCGAGGACGGACGCCGTCGCCTCGGGAGTGACGTCTCGCGGCGCCACGCCCGTACCACCCGTCGTCAGGACGAGCGCTGCCTCGTCCGTGAGTTCCTCGATTGCCTCGGCGATCTCGCTTCGCTCGTCCGGGAACAACCCTCCTCGCGACCTCGTACCCCTCGTCGCTCAACAGACGCTCGAGGACGGCGCCGCTCTCGTCTTCCCGCTCGCCGCGGGCGACGCCGTCCGAGACGGTGAGCACGGCCGCCTTCACGCCGTCTCCTTGCTCTTCTCGAGCAGCCGCACCTCCGCCACCTCCATCGTCTCGTCCACGGCCTTCGCCATGTCGTAGACCGTGAGCGCAGCGACGCTGGCGGCAACCAGCGCCTCCATCTCGACTCCGGTCTGCGCCGTGGTCTCGACGGTCGAGGTGATGTCCGCACCGTTTTCTACTATGGCAACATGAACGTCGATCGACGTCAGCGGCAACGGGTGACAGAGCGGAATCAGCTCACTCGTGCGCTTGGCCGCCATGATCCCCGCCAGCTGCGCGGTCGTCAGCGCATCCCCCTTCGGCAGCTCACGGAGCCTGCTCGCCGTCTCTGGAGCCATCGTCAGCCGGGCCCGCGCCCGCGCGCGCCTCCGCGAGAGCGGCTTGCCGCCGACATCCACCATTCGCACTCCGCCCTGGGCGTCCAGGTGCGAGAACTCGCTCAAGGCCCCGCGCCCGCGTGCGCCCGCACGCGATCCAAGTCCGCCAGCTGCGCCTCGACCCACTCGGCCAGGTCGTGCTCGCGGACGTGGGCGCGGAGACCCTCGAGCCGCTGCCGCCGTTCCATCGCTCGGCATCTCCAGCGCAGTGCGGAGCGCCTCCGCCTGACCCGCGATGTCGAACGGGTTGACGGTCAGGGCCCACTCCGCCAGCTCTTCGTGGGCGCCGGCGTTCTCGGACAGGATCAGCACTCCGTCGCGCTCGTTGACCAGCGGCGCCTCCTTGGCGACCAGGTTGAGCCCGTCGAAGATCGCGTTCACGAGCAGGACGTCGTACTGCTTGTAGGCGGCGACCGCCTGCAGGAAGTTGTCCTCGATCCTCAGCTCGATCGGCGTCCAGCCCTCGGTCTGGAAGTGGTCGTTCACCGAGCGTGCGGTGCGCTGGATCGCTCCGAGGTACTCCGCGTACTCGGGGATGTCCTGCCGGGTCGGGTCCAGAAGGGCGAGCATGCCGACCTTGCCGTGCAGGTCGGGGTTGTCCTCGAGCAGCCGCTCGAAGGCGCGAAAGCCGCGGACGACGTTCTTCGACGGATCGGTGCGATCGACGCGAAGGACGAGCTGCTCCGGCCGGTCCGCCGCGGAGCTGCTGCTCGAGCTCGAGCACCTCGGCGCTCGCTGCGAGCTCGTCGAACTCGGCGGCATCGACCGAGATCGGATGGAAGGTCGCGAGCACTCGCCGCCTGTCGTACTCCGCCGCACAGTCGACGAAGTTGCAGTCGGCTCCGACGATGTCCGCGCAGGAGCGCAGGAAGTTGCGCCGCCACCGGTCGGTGTGGAAGCCGACGACGTCGTTGGCCAGCAGGCCGTCGTGGAGCGCGACGCGAATCGCCTCCGGGAGGACGCGCCAGTAGTCCGGCTCGGGCCAGGGGATGTGCACGAAATGCGACAGCGCGGCGTCCGGTCGGCGCGTGCGGACGAAGCGGGGTGCGAGATAGAGGTGGTAGTCGTGGAAGAAGACGGCCGCCTCGGGCTCGGCGTCCAGCTCGGCGACGATCGCGTCGGCGAAGCTGGCGTTGACCGCGACGTACCCCTCGTCCCACGCGAGATGGAGGCCGCGGTCGAGATTGGGTACGTGAGCGAGATCCCAGAGGTAGTGCTGCAGAAACCAGAGCGTCGGGTTCGAGACGACGTTGTAGAACCAGTCGTAGGCGGCCTCGTCGTGAGCGACGAGGCGGAGCCGATACGGCGATCCGTCGCGCGCAGTTTCCTCGATCGCCTCGCCGCCCGCCTCCTCCGCAACCGCCCGATCCTCGTCGGTCATCGTGCTCGCCACCCAGGTGACGTCGTGCAGGGCAACGAGGCTCCGCAGCGCTGTCACGAGCCCGCCGCCGCCGCGGCGGGCAACTCGGTTGCCGTCCTCATCCAGGCCGAACGTGACCGGGGGGCGATTGGAGACGACGATCAGTTTGCGGCGCGCGGCCACGCCCTGACCCTACCCAAGGCGCCGCGCCGAACCGCTCGGCTCAGGCCGGGCTGCCCGAAGCGGTCACGAGCCGGGTCTCGCCCACGTCGTTGCCCGCCAGCAGGTTGAAGAGCGCCAGCCAGTCGCGGAGCAGGCGCGGGGTGAGGAAGTGCTGGCGCACGTACTCCTTGCCCTTCCGGCCGCGCACGGCGGCGGCGGCGGGATCGGCCAGGATCTCGCGACAGGCAGCGGCGCATTCGTCGACGGTGTCGACGAGCCAGCCGGTCTCGCCGTCCTGAATCTGCGAGGGGATTCCGCCCGCGCGGCCGCCCACCGTCGGCCGCGCCTTCCAGAGCGCCTCCGTCACCGTCAGCCCGAAACCCTCGCGGATCGACTTCTGCAGCACCGCCGCCGAGTGCACCTGGAACGCGTTGACCTCGATCGCGCCGATGTTGTTGAGGTTGGAGAGGATGAAGATGTCCGGATCGCCGCCGGCGTATTCCACGGTCTGGTTGTAGTACTCCCACCCCTCCGGATCGTCGTGCGCCATCGAGCCGACGAGCGCGAGCTGGAGACCGGGGTGGGCCTCGCGCGTCAGCCGGAAGGCGTCGATGACGCCGAGCGGGTCCTTCCAGGGATCGAAGCGTGAGACCTGCGTCAGCACCGGCCGCTCGACGTCGATCCCGAACTGGTCGACGATGTACGCGGCGTCGTCGGACGAGAGGGCCATGTTCTTCGGTGCCAGCGGGTCGATCGCCGGCGGCCAGATGAAGGCCTCGGGCAGCTTGTCCGTGGCGGGCACATACTCGGGCCGGTGGAAGATCGCCGCGTCGTAGCGCGCGAGCGAGGGTACCAGGAACTCGAGGACCTCCCGGTTCGGCTCCGACAGGTCGATGTGGCAGCGCCAGATCCAGCGGGCCTGCCGCGCCGCGAAGTGATCGATCATCGCCGCCGGCTGCGGGTCGTGGATGATCACGAAGTCGTAGTCGGACTCGTCCAGCTGCTCCGCGTTGAGCGCGTTGTAGCGGTGGAAGATCTCCATGTCCTCCGAGGTCAGCCCCTGCGGGCTTCCCTGCAGGGCGTTGTGGATCTTCTTCGTGACGTTGAAGAACTCGTCCTCGCCGTGGATGATCCGCCACTCGGTATCGAGGCCGGCGCTGATCATCAGCGGGACGAGCGTGTAGTTGATCTCCGCGACGCCGCCGCCGAAGGCCGTCGCCGACAGGTGCAGGACGCGCTTCCCCTGCGAGCGGCTCGACGAGCCTCGTGATCTCGGCCATCAGGCCGCGCCCGAGGAGCGTGGAGTAGTCGGCGAGCGACTTGTGTCCGACGTTGACGGGCGGGAGCATGGGCGAGGGAGCTTTTTCTCTTTGCTCGCGGGGACAGGATTCATCCTGTCCCCGCCTGCTCAAAGAATGGCCGACGGCCGAGAATAACGGGAGCTTTGGACTATTCCTGAAGGAACTTTACGAACCTGAGGCGAGATCCCTTCCCGCTCTCTCGCGGTCCGACCTCGAGCTCGTCGGCGAGCTCACGGATGATCGCGATTCCCAGCCCGCCCTCGGCTAGGGACTCCGCGCCGGCCGGCAGGCCGTGATCGACAGGGAAACCCTCCCCGTCATCGCACACCTCGACGACGAGACGGTCCGGATGAAGCTCGTACACGACCTGGACGGCGCCCTCCCGGCCGTCGCGATAGGCGTGCCGAACCGAGTTCGAGCAGGCCTCCGTGACGGCGAGCTTGAGATCGCCGAGTGTTTCGTCGTCGAGTGGGCGCAGATTCGAGATGCCGCTGAGAGCCAGGCGGACGAGCGTGATGTACTCGGCCTTCGCGGGGATGGTGAGGCGCACGCTGCGGGCGTTGCCGTTCGCTCTTCGTGTCGGTGAACTCGGAGGCATGCGCTCGCTTTCGCCAGGTTCTAGCAGGATTCGGCCGAACCGCCGGCCCCGACTCTCCAGTTCGGCTATCTCCTTCGGCGCGACGGGCTAAACGCGGTCAGCACTTACGCGACTGCCGCTTTGGCCGTTCTCCCAGCTCGACGGGCACGACCAGGCGCTTGCCGTCGCGGACGACGGTAAAGCGGGTGACCTGGCCCGGGAGCAGGGTCTCGCTGACGACCCGCACGAGATCGTCCGCGTCGTCAACCGGCTTGTTGCCAATACCGACAACAACATCACCGCCGAACCGAAACTCGAACCCGTTCAGCCGCCTCCTCTCGCGCCCGCCTTGCAGGCCGGCCTTGGCCCCCGGTCCCTCCGGCACAACGCAGGCGACCACGGCTCCCCGCTGCACGATGTAGCCGAAGCGTCGCGCGATCGTCGGCGTCAGGTCCTGGGCGTTGACGCCGACGTACGCATAGACCACGCGCCGGTTCTGAACGAGTTGCTCGAGGGAGCGCTTGGCCGCGTTGATCGGAATCGCAAAGCCCACGCCCTCCGTCTGCCCGGAATCGCTGCGAATCTGCGCGTTGATCCCGATCACACGTCCGCGCGCGTCAAAAAGCGGCCCGCCGGAGTTCCCGTGTGTGATCGGAGCGTCCGTCTGAATCGCGTCGGCGACCGTGTACTCGGACGTCAGCGAGGCGATCGAGCGATGCGTCGCCGAGACGATGCCGACCGCCAGCGAGTTCTGGTTGCCGAACGGGCTTCCCATCGCGGCGACCGGCGCTCCGACCACGACGCGGGCGGAGTCCCCGAGCGGCACCGGCTCGAGCGAATGCGCACCCGGCTCGACCCGGAGCACGGCCACGTCGTCGAAGAGATCCCAGCCGACGAGCTCGGCCGGGACCCGATCCTTGTCCGCGAAGGCGACGAAGACACGGTCCGCACCCTCCGGATCGCGGTCGCCACCGCCTGCGGTAGTCACGACGTGGGCGCTCGTGAGGATGTCCCCGCGCTTGGAGACGACGAACCCCGAGCCCTGGGCTGCATGCTCTTCCGTCGGCCGGTTGTCGAACTGGGAGTAGACGGTGACGACTCCGGCGCTCCGCGACCGATAGATCGCGGCCGGATCGAACCCGTTCCCGAGGAGCGGTTTGACGTCCTGCCCCGGCAGTCGGCGTTCAATCGGCTGCGCCGCGCTGCCGCCGGAGACGAAGACCGTGTCGGTCGACCCTCCGTCGACAAGCCCGGTTTGGTCAGCGAGGACGACCGCGAACACGCCCCCGATCAGGGCGGCGACACCGGCGATGACGGCCACGACTCCGGAGCGCACGAGCTCACTGTAGCCAGGAGGCTCGAGCCCGCTGTCCTGAGCGGACGTCCGTTTTCACGGGGAAATGGGCGTTAGCGGGCCAGCGCGGGCTCGCGCTCGTCCGCCGCCACCTTTGCCCGGGGCAGACGTAGTGTGAAGACCGTGTGTCCGGGCCGCGAGTCGAGCTCGATCTCGCCTCCCATCACGCCTGCAAGCTCGCTGGCAATCGCGAGCCCGAGCCCGCTTCCCGCCGCAAGCCCGCTGTCGGTGCGGTAGAAGCGCTCGAACACGTGCGCCTGGTCTTCCGGTGCGATCCCGGGACCGCTGTCCTCGACCCGCAGCTCGACGGCAGCCGACGTCCCGCGGGTTGCAATACGCACCTCGGTTCCGGGTGGCGTATGGACGATCGCGTTCTCGAGCAGGATCCGGCCGATTTGTCGCACGCGTTCGTCGTCTGCGAGCGCAACCGCCACTGTGCTCCCGTCCACCGTCAGTGCATGGCTGCTCTCGCGGCCGATGCCGCCGAACTCGCCGACGAGCGAGCCGGCGATCTCACCCAGGTCGACCGGCGCGAGCTCGACCCGCAGGCGGCCGGCGTCCAGGCGGGAGAGGTCGAGAAGATCGGTGGCGAGCTTCGTCAGGCGCTCGACCTGCAGGCGCATTTCCTCCAGGAACTCACGGCGGGTCGGTTCGTCCACCTCCTCGTCGGTCAGCAGCTCCAGATGGCCGCCGAGCGCAAAGATCGGCGTTCGCAGCTCGTGCGACGCGTTGGCGATGAACTCGCGTCGCGCCCGCTCGAGCGCCGCCAGCCGCTTGCGCATGTCGTCGAACGCAGCGGCAAGCTCCCCGAGCTCGTCCGCGGCGGGATCGATCACCGGCTCGTCGAAGCGACCGCCTGCGATGCGGTCGACAGCCCGCTCGAGACGCCGGATCCGGCGCGCGAAGATGCGTGCCAGGCCGAATCCGGCGAGCCCTGCGGCGGCCAGCGCGATTAGGCCGGCGAGCAGGAGCCGCCGCTCGACCAGCGCGACCGTCCCGAGCGTGTCCTGGGTCGGATCGGACACGAGCAGGATGCGCCCTCCAAAGGGAAACGGCATCGCAACCTCGGCGAACTCGGTTCCCCCGTGCTCGACGACACCACGCTCGGCACGTCCGTTCTCGGCCGCGCGCTGTGCGACCGGGTCGTCCCCCGCCGCCAGGCCGAGCTGACGCGAGTCGGCGACGAGCCGCAAGGAGACCGGAGACGTGTCGAGGTACTCGAAGACGGCAAGCCTGACGCCGCGTTCCAGCCCCTCGCCCGAAAGAATCTGATCGAGGGTAAAAGCCGGGCCCTCGCTGGCCTGGATATTGCGGATCACATCGGGGGCCGTTTGTTCCAGTTGGTCCATGCGCCCCTCGATCAGCCGGTCTTTCAGCGACGGCACGACGGCGAGATAGACGATCGCCAGCGCACCCGCGACGAGGCCCGCAAGCGCGAGCGTCAACTTGAGACCGACAGTCCGAAAGCGACTCATGTGTCTCGGAAGCGATAGCCCGCACCGCGCACGGTGAGGATGAACTCGGGCCCGCTCGGGTCGCGCTCGAGCTTCTCGCGCAGGTGCCGGACGTGGACGTCGATCGTGCGCGGCTCGCGGTAGGCCGAGTCGCCCCAGAGTGACTCGAGTAGCCGTCTACGGCTGAAGACGCGGCCCGGGTTCGCCGCCAGCGTCCGCAAGAGCTCGAATTCCACGTACGTCAGCTGGATCGGCCGGCCGTTGGCCTCGACCGAGCGTCGCGCCGGGTCGATTCGAAGTCCGTCCACCTCAATCGCGTCCTGGCGCCGCTGATCGAGCTGCGACGGGAGCGACGCGCGCCGAAGCAGCGCCCGGACGCGGCTTCTGAACTCGCGGATCGAAAACGGCTTCGTGATGTAGTCGTCGGCGCCGAGCTCGAGCCCGAGCACCTTGTCCAACTCGTCGTCCCGCGCCGTCAGCATGATGATCGGCACTGTGCTCTGCGCACGAAGCCGTTTACAGACCTCCAAGCCGTCCAGCTTCGGGAGCATCAGGTCGAGGACGACGAGATCGACTGGCTCGGCCGCGAACTTCGCCAGCGCCTCTTCGCCGTCTCGCGCTGCGAGGACGCGAAATCCGTCCCGCTCGAGTGGGTACGAGAGGACTTTCTGGACGGAATCCTCGTCGTCGACGAGGAGGATGGTCGAGGATTCGGGCACGGGCGTTTCTCCGCAGGATGTCGGCGCAGCCGACCAGCCCTCCCTACTATAGCCCCGCGATATGGCGGCGCTCCGGCCCCCACCTGCGCCGAGGCGGCCGCGGCCCGGCTCGATCGAACGGCCCGTAAACGGGCGGACGTACCGCGGCACGGCGCTGCTGATTGCGATCCCGCTGCTGATTGCCGCGTTCACGGTCACGATTCCCGACGAGCTGCCGCCGTCGTCGTTTCCGGCCGCCTTCGACCAGCAGGCGGCGGTGGAGGCGGCACGAGAGCTGGCACTCCAGTCACCGTTCCGCCAGCCGGGTGGAGAGGACGCGGCCAACGCCGCCGACTGGGTCGCCGAGCGGTTCCGTTCGTACGGCTTCAGCGTTCAGCGTGATCGATTCGAGGCGTCGATTCCGGGGCGAGGGTCGGAGCCGCTCCAGAACGTCTACGCGGTTGCGCCTGGGCGCTCGAACGAGGCTCTGGTCGTCATGGCTCACCGGGACAACATCGGCGTCAGTCCCGCCGCAGACGACAACGCTTCCGGGACCGGGGCGCTGCTCGAGCTGGCGCGTGGCTACGGCCTTCGCGCCGACACGGCTGCGATCAGGCCCGCGCACACGATCGTCTTCTTGTCCACAGACGGCGGCGCCTTCGGCGGTCTCGGTGCGGTGCGATTCCTCGAGCACTCGACCTACCGCAATCGGCTCGAGGCGGTCATCAACCTCGTCGCCGTCGGCGGCCCGCGCTCACTCCGGATCGAGATCGCAGGCGACCGGCCCCGCTCGCCCGACCCGACGTTCGTCCAGACCGCGGCAGACCGGGTCGAGCAGCGGGTGGGAATCGAGCCCCGGCGGACTACGGCGCTGGGGCAGCTGATCGATCTGGCCTTCCCGTTCAGCTTCTACGAGCAAGCGCCCTTTGTCGGCCGCGGAGTGCCCACCGCGACGCTGACGGCGGCCGACGAACGACCACCCCGTCCCGCCACGGACACGCTCGGCGCACTGGTCGAGCAGCGAATCGGCCAGGCCGGGGGAGCAGCGGAAGGCATCCTCGGCTCGCTCGACGAAGGCGGCGCACTGCCGGGCTCGACGGCGACGTACATCTGGCTCGGCCCGCGGATCATTCGCGGCTGGGCGATCAAGCTCGTCCTGATCGCGGCGTTGATCCCGTTCCTGCTCGCCGTCGTCGACCTCTTCGCCCGCTGCCGGCGGCGCCGCATCCCGCTTGCACCCGCTCTGCGCAGCTACCGCAGCAGGCTGGCCTTCTGGCTGTGGACGGGCGCGGTGTTCGGAGTGCTTGCGCTACTCGGGGTATGGGGTGACGGCGAGGCCAGACCTCCTTCGCCGGACACGGACTTCGCGGGGGATCCTCCTCTCCTTGCCTTGGGCCTCCTGGGGTTGCTCGGACTCGCCGGGTGGTTCGTCGCCCGCGAGCGTCTCCTGCCGCGCCGACCAGTCGGAACCGAGGAAGAGCTCGCCGGGCAAACTGCCGCGCTCCTCGCGCTCGGCGTCGTCGCACTGCTGACGGTGGCGACAAACCCCTTCGCGCTGATCTTCGTGCTTCCCTCGCTTCACGCCTGGCTCTGGCTCCCGCAGGTGCGATATCGACCGATCTGGATTCGCGGCGCCGTGCTCGCTCTGGGTCTCGCCGGCCCGCTCCTCCTCATCGGCTCGTTCGCGTGGCGCTTCGAGCTCGGCGCCGACGCGCCCTGGTACGTCGTCCAACTCGTCGCGCTCGGGTATGTCCCGCTCCCCTCGATCGCGATCGGCCTCGCGTGGCTTGCCGCCGCCGGGCAGCTGGCAGCGGTGAGCGCAGGGCGGTACGCGCCCTATCCGAGCGTGCGGGAACGCCCGCCGCGGGGGCCGATCCGCGAGCTCGTGCGGCGGCTGCTCCTGCTGGTGCTCAACCGCGGCCGGGAGCCGCGGCTCAAGCGAGCCGTAGGAAGCTGACCCGAGAGCCCGCCGCCAGCTCCGTCTCCCCGGCGGGAACGAGCACGAGCGCGTCCGCACCCGCGGCGCGGGCGATCATGTGCGAGTCCTGACCCTCGAGCGCCTCCAGCTCGACCTCGCCGTCGACCACCCGCGACCGCGCCCGAACGAGCTCCGTACGGACGGCGTTCGGACGGACGCTCCGCGCCAGCCTCCCCGGCTCGAAGCGCGGCAACGGCTCAGCCGCGCCCTGGAGCGCGAGCACCGCCGGGCGCACGAAGAGCTCGAAGCAGACAAGTGACGAGACCGGGTTGCCCGGCAGCCCGAAGACGAGCGTCTCGCCGCGCACTCCGAACCAGAGCGGCTTGCCCGGCTTGACGGCCACGCCCCAGAGCACCTCCTCGATCCCGAGCTCTGCGCCGACCGAGCGCACGAGGTCGTGGGGACCAACCGAGACGCCGCCCGACGTGACGAGCACGTCGGCCTCGAGCCCCCGTTCGAGCGCCGCTCGATGCGCCTGCTCGTCGTCGGCCACCGCGTCGAGCTCCTCGACCGCGGCACCCGCCGACGCAAGCTGAGCCGCGAGAAGGACACTGTTCACCTCGTAGATCTGGCCGGGCGCGAGCGTCTCTCCAGGCCGGCGTAGCTCGCTCCCGGTCGAGAGCACGGCGGCCCGGGGACGCGTCGTCGTCGAGATGTCGGCCACGCCGGCGGCGGCGAGCGCGCCGAGCTGGGCGGGGCCGAGCCGGGCACCGGCCGAGACGACCACGTCGCCGGCGCGAAGATCCCCGCCTCGTGGCCGGATGTTCGCGCCCACCTCGACCCGTTCCGCGATCTCGATCGTGTTGTCATGTTCGACAACATACTCCAGCGGGATGACGGCATCGGCTCCTTCCGGCACGGCGGCGCCCGTGGCGATCCCCATCGCCTCGCCGGCGCCAAGAGCGCGCGACGCCGGGCGACCCGCTGCGATCCGCTCGACGACCGGAAGACGCCCCGGCGTGTCCTCTGTGCGCACCGCAAATCCGTCCATCGCCGACGCGTCGAACGGGGGAAGGTCGACTCGCGCGGTCGCAGGCTCGACCGGGAAGCGCCCTGCCGCCTCAGCGAGCTCGACCTGCTCGAGCGGCAGCCGCACAACTCGCGCGAGGATGCGGCTCTGGGCCTCCTCGAGTGACAGGAGCTCCGCCAAACTGACGCATAAGCTACTGCCGTGATCTCCGTCGTCGTCCCGGTCCACGACGAGGAGCGGAGCATCGACCCGCTCTACGAGGAGCTCCGCCTCTCACTCGAGCCACTCGCGCGGCCATGGGAGGTCGTGTTCGTCGACGACGGCTCGACCGACGGCTCCCTCGCCGCCCTCACCCGGCTCCACGCCGTCGCGCCGAACGTCAAGGTCGTCCGGCTGCGTCGAAACTTCGGCAAGGCGGCGGCGCTCGCGGCGGGCTTCCGGCACGCCGACGGGCAACGTGGTCGTGACGATCGATGCCGACCTCCAGGACGACCCGGCGGAGATCCCACGCCTACTCGCGAAGCTCGACGAGGGGTACGACCTCGTCTCCGGCTGGAAGGCGCACCGACGCGACCCGCTCTCGCGCCGGGTCCCCTCGCGGATCTTCAACGGCGTCGTCGGCCGCGTGTCCGGGCTCCGGCTGCACGACCTCAACTGCGGGCTCAAGGCCTACCGGGCCGAGGTCGTTCGCAACCTCCGCATCTACGGCGAGCTGCATCGCTTCCTGCCCGTGCTGGCCCACGACCGCGGCTACCGCGTCACCGAGCTCGTCGTCAACCACAGACCCCGCGAGCATGGGAAGTCGCGGTACGGCGCCGAGCGCTACCTGCGCGGCTTCCTCGACTTCCTGACCGTCTGGTTCATGGGGCGCTACCGACACCGGCCGCTGCACCTGTTCGGGAGCCTCGGGCTCGCGCTCGGCGCAATCGGGACGATCGTGCTCAGCTACCTAACCGTGCTCAAGCTCTCCGGCGAGGCGATCGGGCACAGGCCGCTGCTCACGCTCGGCGTGCTGCTCGTCGTCGTCGGGCTTCAATTCTTCTCGCTCGGGCTGCTGAGCGAGCTGATCACGAGCCACCACGAGGAGCGAGTCGGCACCGCGGACGACCTGCACGTGGAGGAGGTGCTCACGCCGAGCGCCCGCGAGCCAGTGTCGCACTAGGCGTGCGGGTCCTCTACTTCGGGACGTACGAGCGCCGCTACCCCCGCAACGCCCAGGTGATCTCCTGCCTTCGCCGCGCGGGCGTCGAGGTCGTCGAGCGACATGTGCCGGTCTGGGAGGGTCAGGGGCAGAAGTGGCGGGCGGGGCTCGGTACTGCTCTGCGTCTCGCCGTCGCGCAGGCGCGGCTCCTTCGCCGGCCGCGAGTCGAGGCGGACGCCGTGATCGTCGGCTACCCCGGCCATCTCGACCTGCCGGCCGCCCGCCGAGTGGCCCGCAGGCGCCCGGTCGTCTTCAACCCGCTCGTGTCGCTCGTCGACACGCTCGTCGGGGACCGCGCTCGGTTCCGGCCTGGCTCGATCCCCGCTCGGCTCCTCGCCGTCAGTCGACCGGCGCGCGCTACGCACAGCAGATGTAGTCGTCGCCGACACGCAGGCGAACGCGGACTTCCTCGCCGAGCTCGCCGAACTGCCGGAGCAGCGTTTCGTCGTCTGCTTCGTCGGCGCCGAGGAGAACGTCTTCCAACCCGGTTGGGCGCCGGAAGAGCCCGCCACCGCGGTTTTTGTCGGGAAGTTGATCCCCCTCCACGGGCTCGAGACGATCCTCGGAGCGGCACGGTTCGCCCCTGAGCTCAGGTTCCGCGTGATCGGGAGCGGACAGCTCGAGAGCTTGCTCGTGTCGCGGCCGCCGAATGTCGAGTGGATCCGCTGGGTCGAGTACGAGGAGCTTCCCCGCGAGCTCCACCGTGCCGGATGCGCGCTCGGGATCTTCGGGACCTCGGACAAGGCGCGGCGCGTGATCCCGAACAAGGCGTTCCAGGCTCTTGCCTGCCGCGTGCCGCTCGTGACCGCGGACACGCCGGCGGCGCGTGAGCTGCTCGTCGACGGCGAGAGTGCCCTGCTCGTGCCGCCCGGCGATCCCGAGGCGCTGGCCGACGCGCTGCGTCGATTGACGGCTGACCCGGCGCTCCCGGGCCGTCTGGCCGACGGCGGCTACACCGTCTACCGCGAACGCGCGAGCGAGGATGTGCTCGGAGCGCGGTGGCGCGCACTGATCGAGAGCCGCCTGTGAGCGCGCATCGGTGGGGGACGGCACCAGACTTCGTCGGGCCGCGCCACGAGCTGCGAGAGCGACTGCTGCTCGACCTGTTTCTCTCGGCCGGGCCGGGGCCAGAGGTGCTCGACGGCGGCGCCGGCCAGGGGACGCTCTCGCGCCGGCTCGCCGAGCTGGGGTTCGAGGTCACGAGCACCGACGTGTCGCCCGACGACCGTCGAGCTTCTACGGGAGCGAGCACCGGGAGAGGTCGTCGAGGCCGACCTGACCACGCTCCCCTTCGTAGACGAGCGCTTCGATGCCGCCGTGCTGGGCGAGGTGCTGGAGCACATCGAGGACGACCGGGGAGCACTCGCGGAGGTTGCCCGGGTACTCCGCCCGCGGGGCGTGCTCGCGCTCTCCGTGCCGGCGAATCCGAAGCTCCACGGGCCGAGCGACGTCTGGGCCGGCCACGTCCGCCGGTACACGCGGGCGGAGTTGCTCGAGGCCTGCTCCGCGGCCGGCTTCACCGTCCATCGCTGCCTCGGGTGGGGGTTCCCGGTGTCCCGGCTCTACCATCGCCACGTCTATGAGCGATACCTCGACCGGCGAGGCCCGGCCGGGCCGGAGCGTCGGCACGGGCCGTTCATCGCCCTCGTCGGCGCCCTCATCCAGCTCGACCGACTCTTCGTCGGCGTCGAGCGCGGCGCGCTCGGCTACCTCGCCCTGGCAACGCGCGCGTAGTCCGGTCGCACTGGTCTGGGCGGGGATGGCCGTGTACGCGGGCGGCTTCGGCCTGCTGGCGTCGCTGGAGCACAGGGCGTTCGAGACGGGCCGCTTCGACCTCGGCAACATGGTGCAGGCGGTCTGGTCGACCGCCCACGGGCGCCCGCTCGACGTCACCGAGCTGGACGGCGACCAGATCAACCGCCTGGGGGCGCACGTCGATCCGCTGCTTGCCGCCTTCGCGCCGCTGTGGTGGCTCTGGCCCAGCCCCACGATGCTGCTTGTCGTCCAAGCGGTCGTGATCGCGCTCGGTGCGCTGCCCGTCTACTGGCTCGCGCGCAAGCACCTCGGCTCGCAGTGGATGCCCGCGCTCTTTGCGTTGGCCTATCTGCTCTACGCACCCGTGCAGTGGCTCGCCCTGGACGAGTTCCATCCCGTCGCGCTCGCGTGCCCGTTCCTGCTCTACGCGCTCTGGTACCTCGACGAAGAGCGCCTGGTCGCAGCGCTGCCGTTCCTCGGCCTCGCAGCGTTGACCAAGGAGGAGATACCGCTCGTCGTCGCAGGACTGGGGATCTGGTACGCGTTCGCCCATGGGCGCCGGCTGGCGGGCGCGGGGATCGCCGTCGCCGGGGCGGCGTTGACGGTCGTCTACCTCACCGTGGTGATGCCGCATTTCCGCGGCGGCGGCGCGCCCGCGTTCTACGACCGCTACGACGCGGTCGGCGGCTCACCCGGCGGCATCGTCAGGACACTGTTCACCGACCCGATCGTTCTGTTCCAGGCGGCGACCGAGAGCCGCGACCTCACCTATCTCCTCGAGCTGGCGCTCCCGCTCGCAGGCCTCTTCCTCGCCGCGCCGCTCCTCCTTGTCCCCGCGTTGCCGGAGCTCGCCGCGAATCTCCTTTCCGAGACCACGACCCAGACGTCGATCGAGTTCCACTACACGGCGCCGATCATCCCCTTCCTCGTCGCCGGCGCCGTGCTCGGAGCGGCTCGGATACCGCGCCTCGCACCACTCACGCTTGCCGCCTCGCTCGCCGGGGCCGTGGTGCTCGGCCCGCTGTGGGCCGGCGAGCTCGTCCCCGAGCGGATGTCCCCACACGACCGCGTCGCCGCGCGCGCCGTCGAACTCGTCCCACGCAACGCCCCGGTCAGCAGCACGAACGGACTGGGTGCTCACCTCTCCGAGCGGCGCCGGGTGTTCAGCTTCCCGGTCATCCGCGAGTCGGAGTGGGTCGCGGTCGATCTCCGGCGCGCGTCCTACCTCGACCGTCGCTCGGCGCCGTCGACAGCGGCGATCCCGTTGGCAAGGCTGCTCGCGAGCGGCGAGTGGGAGACCGTGCTGGACGAGGACGGGATCTTCGTGCTTCGACGCACAGCCGCAAGCAGCACGCCGTAGAAGGCACCCGGAGCGAGCTACTGGTCGGTGGGTGGCTGTGGCCGCGGGGGCGGCTGCGCCGGCGGCTGTGGCTGCGGTTCCGGAGGAGGTGGAGGCGGCGGAGGAGGCGGGGGCGGCGGCTCGGGCTCGGGGGACGGCGAGTGAGTACTCAGGCGCAGGCGAGTAGTCGTTGTCGTCGTCGGAATCCTCGTCGTACTCGTTCGCGTACTCGCCCCGCGAGAACGAATGCCACTCGGGCTCCGAGTCGGGCTCCGGGAAGTCGACCGGGTCGGTGTCCCCGATCGTGGAGCGCATGAACAGGTTCCAGATCGTGGCCGGGAACGTGCCGCCCGCAACCGAGATCCCATGAACGCTCTCCATCGGGATCTGCGCCTGGGGATAGCCGACCCAGACTGTCGTCGAGAGCGTCGGCGTGTAGCCGCAGAACCAGGCGTCGGTGTGGTCGTCGGTCGTCCCGGTCTTGCCTGCCGCGGGGCGGTCGAAGAAGATGCCGGCCCCGGTCCCCGTCCCTGAGTCGATGTTCTCCTCGAGGATCTCGGTCACCTCGTCCGCGACCCAGTCTGCAACCGCGCGTTGACGTTGCGGTTTGCCCCAACCGGCGTCGTCGTCGACCTTCCCGTTCGGGAGGACGACCTTGCGGATCGCCATCGGCTCCGAGTAGATCCCGCCGGCTGCCAGCGTCGCGTACGCAGAGGCCATGTCCAGCGGCGAGACGCCCGCAGACCCCAGCCCGAGCGAGGGAACGTGGATCCCGTCCCTCGTCTTCAGGTTCGAGCGCACGCCGAGCCGGTGGGCCATCGCCGCAACCTTGTCGGGCCCGAGATCGAGCGTCAGCTGCGCGAACACGGTGTTGTCGGAAGCGAGCGTCGCCTGTGAGATCGGTACCGAGCCGAGATAGGACTTGTCGTACGTCGAGACCTCCCACGGCTTGGATGACGAATCGCGCTGATAGGTAAAGGGGCGCGAGGTGTAGTAAGTGGAATCCGGGTTCACGCCCTCGGCCACGGCCGCGGTGAGGACGAACGTCTTGAAGGTCGAGCCGGCCAACCGCCGCGCCTGGGAGGCAAGGTTGAACTGGTTCCCGCGCCTGCCCGGCGTGATCGCCGCCATCGCGCGGATTGCGCCGTTGCCGGGGTTGATGGCCACGATCGCCGCCGCGGGATCGTCGCTGTAGGGCAGCGTCCTCAGGATCGCGTTCCGCGCCTGCTGCTGAAAGCGCCGGTCGATCGTCGTGTAGACGCGGAGCCCGCCCGAGCGGACCGTGTTCACGCCGTACTGCGTGATCAGCTGCTCGCGTACGAAGCTGAAGAAGTACGGCTCGCGGATGCGCGTGTAGACCTTCCCCGGCCGCAGATGGAGTTCCCGGTCGCGGACCGCCTCGGCGTACTGCCGCTGGGTGATGTCTCCGTTCTCGAGCATCGCCTGGAGCACCTGATCCCGGCGCCGCAGCGCAGACGCGGGCTTGTTCAGCGGGTCGTAGACGGACGGCGCCTGCGTCAGGCCGGCAAGCAGCGCCGCCTGCCCGAGGGTCAGCTTCCACGCCGGCTTCGAGAAGTACGTCTGCGCGGCGGCCTGGACGCCGTAGGCGTGGTTGCCGTAGTAGACGGTGTTCAGGTAGTTCTCGAGGATCCATTGCTTCGAGCGGCGGTTGTTCAGCCGGACCGCGAGGCAGGCCTCGATCAGCTTGCGCTCGAACGTGACCTCACGGCTGATGTAGAGGTTGCGGACGAGCTGCTGGGTGATCGTCGAGCCGCCCTCGACGACCTTCCCGGCCTGGACGTCGGCCGCCAGCGCCCGCGCGATGCCCTCGAGATCGATGCCGCGGTGCTTGTAGAACCGCCGGTCCTCGATCGCGATCGTCCCCAGCCGCATCCACTTGCTGATGCGGTTGAGCGCGACAGGTTGCCGGTTCTTCTCCGCCGGGATCGAGCCGAGGAGCGAGCCGTCGGCGGCGTAGACGAACGAGTTCTGGCCGATCGCGACCGGGCGCAGGCCGTCGAGGTCGCAGCGCGGCGCGATCGTCGCGGCACCGGTGATCCCTCCGGCGGCGATGAGGCCGAGCACGAGGACGACGAGCCCGCCGATGAGTGCCAGCCGACGACGATGCCTGGCGCGGGCGCGCCGGCGTTGCCTCTTCGTCGGCCGCCAGGCGTCGTCTTCCCGCTGCCTGGCACGGCGGCGGCGCTCTTGAGGGCTCATGCCGTATAGACGCCGGCTTCGCGCAGTCGTGACTGCGCGCGCAGGCGGAGGTCGCTCTCGAGCTGCCGCGCCGACGCCTCGTCGTCGGCCCAGGCGCGCAGGGTGACGACGGCGTCGCCGTCGAGGCCGGTGACGAGGAGTTCACTCGGTGCTGCTACGTCTCGCAATAGATCGACCACGGCCTCTAGATCCTTGTCTCGCGGGATGGGCACCGTGATCTCGGCGAGCCGCTCCCGGGTCACGATCGTCGAGTTCCTGATGGTATCCGAGGCCAACCGCTCGTTCGGGATCACGAGGCGCGTCCGATCGTCCTGTCTGATCCGTGTGTAGACGAGTCCGATCTCCTCGACGACACCCTCACCCGCGTCAACTCCGACGCGGTCGCCTAGGCGGATCGGCTGGCTGAGGCCGATCATCACGCCGGCGACGAAGTTGGACAGCGTTCGTTGCGCAGCCAGCCCGATGACGACGGCGAGGATCGCCGAGGAGGCAAGCAGGCCACCGGCAACGGCTCGAACCTGAGGAATTATGAGCAGGGCCGAGAGCAGCCCGAGGAAGATGATCGCGCCCATGATGCTGCGGCGAAGAACGCGATAGCGGGTAGCAGCTTGCGGCGGCAGCTCCCGGCGAGCCATGCGCATGTCGACGAGCTTTGCGAGCACCGCCGCGCCGAGCACCACCCCAACGACTACGAGCAAACGCTGCCAGGCCTCCACGGCCGGGCTATTCGACGTCCTCGATCGGTTTCCGGCCCCAAGGCATCGCTTGCGATGCCGCATGGAGGCCATGTCGGCTTTGCCGGCGTGGCCGTCTTCTCGCCGGGCGGAGCCCTAGAGTTCGAGATCGCTCAAGGGTCGCCGCCCGGCGAACCCCTCGTCGAGGCCGTGCCAGTAGCGGATCTCGTCTTCGCCGACGTGCCAGCAGAGCAGGATTTCCTCACCCTCGCGGAGGGCGGGAAAGTCGAGCAGGCCGCGATCGAGGTCTTTGACCAGGACGCCGGCGGCCTGGATCCGCTCGACGCAGGCGGCGAGTGCCGACGCCGCACGCTCGAGCTCCGCGTCTGCTTCCGCGAAGTCTGACGGAGTCAGGTCGCCGCCGTTCGTGCCGACCTGCGCCCCGAGTGCCGCCCGGTGGCTCTGAGCCTCGGCGAGCTCACGGTGCCGCGCGACCATTTCCTCCGCGATCGGCCGGAGCTCCTCGAGCGCGTCGTTTGCCTCTTCGAGGGTGAAGTAGCGTCGGGCACCCATCGGCGTATGATCCGCGCCGTCGTGCCGACCGGTCAACGTTTCCGCCCGGTCATCGACCTCTTCCTGTGGAGCCGTGCGGCGATTTGGGCCGGGGTCGTGCTCGCCTTCCTGCTCTTCGAGCCGAACCGAAACCCGCGCGCGGACCGTTGGGACGACCCGGAGCTGACCCGTGACCTCGGTCTCGCCGTTGACGTCTGGGCGCGGTGGGACAGCGTCTGGTTTCTCCGCATCGCCGAGCACGGCTACGGCGCAGCCGAGGAGGCCGCCGCTGCGTTCTTCCCGCTGTATCCCCTGCTCGTCGGGATTCTCGGGCGGATCCTGCTCGGCCACTACGTGCTTGCCGGTGTCGTGGTTTCACTTGCCGCCTCGCTCGGCTCGTTCTTGCTCCTTTACCGGCTCGCAGAGATGAAGCTCGGACCGGCGGGCGCAGGGCGGGCGGTCCTCTACCTGGCCGTCTTTCCCTTCGCGGTCTTTCTCCAGGCGGTCTACAGCGAGTCGCTCTTTCTCTTCTTCAGCCTCGCCGCATTCCTGCTGGCTGAGCGAGGAGGCTTCCTCGGTGCCGGGGTGGCCGCGGGACTTGCGTGGCTGACCCGCCCGGTCGGGATCGCACTGCTGCCGGCGCTCGTGCTGATCGCCTGGCGGGCGCCACGAAGGGGCACCGCGCTGCTTCAGCTCGCCGCCGCACCGGCGCTCTTCTCCTTGTATCCACTCTGGCTCTGGTGGCGGCTCGGCGATCCGTTCGCCTTCCTCCGCGCCCAGGATCTCTGGAACCGCCATGTCTCCTGGGCCGGCCCGCTGGGCGGTCTCTGGGAAGGAGTGCGCGCGGGCTGGGCCGGCGTCCGCCAGCTCGCCTCCGCCTCGGACAGGACCCGGTACTGGAGCCCCGTGCAGGACACCGATCCCGACCGTGTCGCCGCCATCAATCTCGAGCAGCTGGTTTTCCTCGTCCTCTTTGTGGCGCTGACGGTCGTCGCCTGGCGCCGCTTCGGCGCGCCCTATGGGCTCTTCGCAGCGCTGAGCCTGGCGATCCCGCTCAGCGTCCCGAGCGAGCGCTGGCCGCTGTTCTCGATGCCTCGCTTCGGCCTCGTCGTCTTCCCGTTCTTCCTCGCGCTCGCCGTGCTAGGCGCCCGCCCACGGGTGCACACAGCGTTGATAGTGGTGAGTGCAATGCTCCTCGGGATCGTGTGTGTCCAGTGGGCGCTCTGGCAGTGGGTGGCGTGACTACTACGGGCGTGAGCGAACGGCGACTGCAGCGGAAGCTACTCGCTTGGTGGGCGCTCGTCGGGACGCTGGCGGTGCTCGGCTTCGCCGCCCAGGCGTCGGACGAGGAGCCGGTGCAGGACGTCCTCTACCGCTACTCGACCTTCGTCTTCGGCTCGCTCTTCTACCTGCTCGTGCTCGGCGTCATCCTCTTGATCGCAGCCGGGATCGCTCGGCGCGATGCCTTCGCGCTGCGGCGACCGACTTCGTGGCGGCTTGCCGCCGGGCTGGCGCTCGGCCTGCTGGTCTCGCTGCTGATCGTCGCGTCGCTGCTCGAGCCGGTGCTCGGCGCGGGGGAAGAGCAGGGGCTCGACCCGACGGGATGGGACTCCAGTCGATGGCCCGCATTCGTGCTCAACGCATTCGTCACCGCCGCGCTCGGGCCGATCGTCGAGGAGTTGCTGTTCCGAGGGATCGGCTTCTACCTGCTTGCGCAGTTCGGCGAGGTGGCGGCCATCGTCGTGACCGCGATTGCGTTTGCGCTCACGCACGGCATCCTCGTGGGGCTGCCGATCTTCTTCATCATCGGCGTCGGGCTCGGCTTCATCCGCAGTCGGACAAAGAGCATCTATCCCCCGGTGCTGCTACACGCCGGGTTCAACACAATCGCGCTGGTCGGCGGCCTCTTGAACTAGGCGTAGATCCCCCGGCCGGTCGCCGTGTCGAAGAAATGCAGCCGGTCGGGCGTCGCGACGAGGTCGATCCGATCGCCCTCCCTCGCCTGGAGGCCGCGCCCCAGCCGGGCGACGAAGAGGCTGCCCTGCCGCCTTGCCTGCTCGGCCGTCGCCTCCACGGCCTCACTTCCCACCGCCGCCTCGACATCCTTGCCCCGGACCGGCGGCGCCGCGACGCCGAAGTGGACGAACACCTCCGAGCCCATGTCCTCCCGAATGTCCACGACCGCTGAGATACGCCGGCCCTCCTGCGCACCGTCCGTCGCGGCGACGTGCTCGAGGTCCTCGGGCCTGATTCCCAGAATGACACGCGTGCCCTCGAAGCCCGTTAGCGCCGGACGAGCTTCGATCACCGTTTCGCTGATCCTTAGTCGGTGCTCGCCGAATTGGGCCTCGAGTCCGCCGTTCGAGCCGACGAGATCCGCGCCGACGAGGTTCATTGCCGGCGAGCCGATGAACTCAGCGACGAAGAGGTTGACCGGCTCGTCATAGAGCCGCTGCGGGACGTCGAACTGCTGGAGCACCCCGTCCCGGAGCACGGCGACGCGATCGCCGAGCGTAAGTGCCTCGGTCTGATCGTGGGTGACATAGATCGTCGTCACCTCGAGGTCGCGCTGAATTCGGGCGATCTCTGCCCGCATCTCGACCCGCAGCTTCGCGTCGAGGTTCGACAGCGGCTCGTCCATCAGGAACGCCTGGGGCTCGCGGACGATGGCGCGGCCCATCGCGACGCGCTGGCGCTGACCGCCGGAGAGCGTGCGCGGGCGCTTGCCGAGCACCTCTCCGAGCCCGAGGACCCGTGCCGCGTCCTTCACCCGGCGGTCGATTTCGCTCCTATCGATGTTCCGCAGCTTCAGCCCGAACGCCATGTTCTTGTAGGCCGACATGTGCGGGTAGAGCGCGTAGTTCTGAAACACCATCGCGATGTCGCGGTTCTTCGGCGGGAGGTTGTTCACCACCCGACCACCGATCCGAACCTCGCCCGAGGTGATCGGCTCGAGGCCTGCAACCATGCGCAGCGCCGTCGTCTTGCCACACCCGGAGGGTCCGACGAGCACCACGAACTCGCCGTCGGCGATCTGCAGATCGAGCTCCTTCACGGCACGAGTGCCGTCTGGATAGACCTTCGTCAGCTGGTCGAGCTCGATTGTCGCCACAGCGACAGAACGATACTCCCGCCGCGTCACGGTTTACGATCGTTCGACTGTGGCATCCGTGGCGGCGAGCGGTCGGCGCTGGCGGGACACGTTCGAAGAACGACGTTTCCTTGCCCCGCTGCTGATCGCGCCGGCAGTGCTCTTCATCGTGCTGCTCGTCGGAGTGCCTCTCGCCCTCGCGATCTACCTCAGCCTCACCGATGCAACCGCCGGCTCCTTGAGCGGTGAGTTCGTCGGTCTGCGCAACTACCTCAACGCGTGGGACGACCCGAACTTCAGGCGGGCGCTTCGCAACACGATCATCTTCACGGTCGTCTCACAGGCGATCGTGCTCGTCGCCGCGGGTTTTCTCGCGCATGCGTTGGTGCGCAACTTCCGCGGCAAGTGGATCTTTCGGTTTTTGATCCTGTTGCCGTGGGCGGCGCCGGTCGCACTGAGCACCGTCGGCTTCCTCTGGATCTTCCATTCCCTCTACAGCGTCGTGAATTGGACGCTCACCCACGACATCTTCCCGGGGAGCCCGGCTTTCTATCCGTACCGAGCCCTCAACTGGGCGTTCGCCCGCGATTTCTGGCCGTCGGCGATCCAGATCACTCCGATCGAGCCGATCGACCCGCCGCAGTGGCTCGGCGAGCCGAACCTCGCCATCGCGGCGATCATCCTCATCCACTCGTGGAGGATCATCCCGTTCGCGACGGTGATCTTCATCGCCGGCCTCGCCTCGATGCCGCCCGAGATCGACGATGCCGCCAAGGTCGACGGGGCTACCGGACTGAAGAAGTTCTGGTACGTGACCTTCCCACTGCAGCTCCCGATCGCGCTCGTGGCGCTCCTGTTCGGGATCGTCTT
Source organism: uncultured Actinomycetes bacterium (assembly GCA_963752845.1). Taxonomy (GTDB): domain Bacteria; phylum Actinomycetota; class Thermoleophilia; order Gaiellales; family Gaiellaceae; genus JACDAN01. Next base: position 254,858 of record CAVVZV010000007.1, read on the forward strand.
CACCGCGACGGACATCACCGTCGTGCAGGTGCTCACTCAGGGCGGGCCGTTCAACAGCACACAGATGCTGACCACCTGGGCGTACGCGACCGGCATCAACGGCGCCGCGCTCGGCGAGGGCGCGGCGATCTCCCTCTACCTCCTGCCGCCACTCGCGCTCGTGACGATCCTGATGCTGTGGTTTGCCCGCAGAGTCGAGGTGACGTGACTGGTGCGTAGGGAGAGCCTCATTAGCTACCTGATCGTCGGCCCGTTCGCGATCGTTCTCGCCTTCCCGTTTTACTGGATGCTGATCAGCTCGCTTCGCTCGGACAACGACCTCTACGACATCCAGCAGGTGCCGTACAAGTTCAACGCCGACTCCCCGACGATCAACAACTACAAGTTCCTCTTCCAAGAGACCGACTACCTGCAGTGGCTCGAGAACACGGTCGTTGTCGGCCTGGTAGTCGTTGCTCTCACGCTCGTGCTCGCATTGCCCGCCGGCTACGCCCTCGCGCGGCTCTCCGGACGCTGGGGTCAGAGTGTCGGCGTCGGCATCTTCCTCACCTACCTGGTGCCGCCGACGCTCCTCTTCCTGCCTTTGTCGCGAGTGGTGGCCGACCTGGGCTTGAACGATCGCCTGTGGTCGCTGATCGTCGTCTACCCGTCGTTCACGGTTCCCTTCTCCACCTGGCTGCTGATGGGCTTCTTCAAGACAATTCCCCCGGAGCTGGAGGACGCCGCCCTCGTCGACGGCGCCTCACGGCTCGGCGCACTTGTGCGCGTCGTTTTTCCGCTCTCGGTTCCCGGAATCCTGACGGTCGTGATCTTCTCGTTCTCGCTCGTCTTCAACGAGTTCATCTACGCCCTGACGTTCATCTCCACCACGGAGACGAGGACGGTCTCGTCGGCCGTCCCCATCGAGCTGATCCGCGGCGACGTCTTCTACTGGGGCGCACTGATGGCGGCGACGCTGATCCCCGCCATCCCGCTCGCCCTGCTCTACAACGCGTTCCTCAACCGCTTTATCGCCGGCTTCACCGGCGGCGCGTTTCGATGAAGTGTGAAAAGGGGGAGAATCGTCCCAAACGTCTCAAAGGAGGTGGTCTGAGTGAAAGACCGGCGTGAGCGAGTGGACATGTCACAGGTCCACGACGAGCTCACGAGACGCGATCTGATTCGCCGCGCCGGCCTCGGCGCCGTCGTCCTCGTCTATGGGAGCACGGGCGTCAAGACTGCGGTAGCAGGGGTACCGAAGTACCGTCACAAAGAGCTGGCGGGAACGCTCCGGATCATGCAGTGGAGCCACTTCGTGCCCAAGTACGACACGTGGTTCGACAACGTCTGGGTAAAGCGGTGGGGCCAGGCAAACGACACCGAGGTCAAGGTCGACCACGTCAATCTCGCGCAGTTGCCTACGATCGCGGCGTCGCAAGTCGCCGCGCGGAACGGTCACGACCTCTTCCAGTTCCTGTCGCCGCCGGCGGCGTACGAGGACCAGGTTGTCGCGCTCAACGATGTCGTCAGCCAGGTGCAAAAGAAGGTCGGCAAGCTCGGCGTCGTCGGCCACAGGAGCACCTACAACCCGAAGACGAAGAAGTACTTCGGCTTCGCCGACAACTATGTGCCCGACCCGATCCACTACCGCAAAGACCTATGGGGCGAGGTCGGGCTCAGGCCAACCACCTGGGAGAACATCCGGAAGGCGGCGCCGAAGCTGAAGGCGATGGGCAACCCGATCGGGATCGGGATGTCCAACGAGCTCGACTCGAACATGGCGTTGATCGCGCTGCTGATGAACTTCGGCTCGTTCCTCCAAACCGACGACGCTCGGGTCGCGATCAAGAACAAGGGCACCGTTGAGGCGCTCAAGTTCATGCGCGACCTCTACAAGCGTGGCATGACCAACTCGGTCTTCGCCTGGACGGCCGCGTCGAACAACGACGAGTTCCTTGCCGGTCGCTTGTCCCTGGCGATGAACGCGATCTCCATCGCCCGAAGTGCGGAGCAGCGCAATCTCCGCTTCAACAAGGACATCGGCATCCTGCCGATTGCTAAGGGGCCGGCTCCACGGCGAGGGCTGGAGCACGTGATGGGCGTCTACGTGATCTGGAAGTTCGCGCAGAACAAAGCGGCAGCGAAGAAGTACCTGGTCGACATCGGCACCAAGTACACCGGGCACTTCCTGAACAGTTACTTCTACAACTTTCCGACCTTCCCGCGCTCTGTGTCGAACGTCAAAACACGGCTGGCGAAGCAGACTGACTATCCGAACGAGCTTCGCGGCCGGTACACGGTCCTCGACGAGATCTCCAAGAAATACACGTTCAACCTCGGTTATCCCGGCTACTCGAACGCCGCGATCGACGAGGTGTTCTCAACGTGGGTGATCCCACAGATGTTCGCGCGCGTGGCCAGGGACGAGATGAGCCCGGACGAGGCGATGCGCGCTGCGCACCGCACCATGGCGCACATCTTCAAGAAGTGGAGGACGCGGAAGAAGATCTAATGGGCATGGGGGAACCCCTGGTTCCCCCACGAGCCCCCTCCTTCAGCGGCGACTCAGCTCGAACGTGGACGGAGCCGGCGACGCGCAGCGTCCGTCAATCGTTTTCTGCGGCTATGAGCCTCCCGCGGGGCAAAGCCCCGCTCCGGCGGCGGATCGACGTCGCTCTCGAGCGGACCGACCTAGTTTTCTTCGTCGCCGACGGCGAACTGGTCGGGCGAGACGTCGTCGAGGAACTTGCGGAACTCGTCGACGATCTCCTCCTCGTTCACCTCTTCGCCCTCGAACTCGATCGCGGACTCCTCGATCACACGCTCGGCGGCATAGATCGGCGCCTCGGCGCGGACGGCGATCGCGATCGCGTCCGACGGACGGGAGTCGATCTCGATCTCGGAGCCGTTCTGCTGGACGGTGATGCTCGCGTAGAAGGTGTTGTCGCGGAGCTCGGTGACGGTGATCCGCGTGACCTCGGCGTCGAGCTGCTCGAGCATGTCCGCCATGAGGTCGTGGGTCATCGGGCGCGGCGTCGCGGCGCCCTGCAGCTTCATCAGGATCGCCGCAGCTTCAGGGTGCCCGATCCAGATCGGGAGGAACTTGTTTCCGTCCGCGGTCTTGAGAAGAACGATCGGCTGCTTGCCGACCAAGTCGAAGCTGACCCCGTAGATGACCATCTCAAACATCGGCGAAGAGGCTCCAGGCCTCTTCTGATGATAGCCCCGGGGTCCTGCCCGAAAACCCGGAGGGGCGTAGGAACCCTTGCGCTACCATCGTCGCTCGCGGGCGATTAGCTCAGTTGGTTAGAGCGCCGCTCTGATAAGGCGGAGGTCCGTGGTTCGAATCCACGATCGCCCATCGCGTAGCGATGCCCCGCGAAGCGGGCCGTGGAAGGGGTCTGGGGAAACCGGGAGGTTTCCCCGGCTACAAGCGTGCCGTGCCCGGCCGCTTCGCGGCCATGACGACTTCGAGCGGATCGTCTCCTAGCGAAGAACCGTCATGGCCGACGCCGGCCAAGCCGGCATCGGCGGCGGGCCTGAATTTGCGTGCGGCTCACGCGGAAATCGCCGCTTCGAGAGCTTCGGCGAGCTCCGCGAGCTCGACCTCGTCGGCGAACGAGATCTCGAGCCTGCTCGCCGTCAACCGGACCGAGCGCCCGGTCAGCCGCTCCGCCGCCGTTCGCACGCGGTCGGCGAGAACCGGGTCGACCGGCATCCGGGCACGCCGGGGCTTCCTGCGGGCACCTGCCCAGCGCGCCGCACGCTCGGCCTCGCGGACGGAGAGCCCGCGGCGCACGATTTCCCGGGCCAGCCGCCGGCGCTCGTCGTGATCGGGGACGGCGAGGACGGCCCGCGCGTGTCCCTCGGTCAGCTCTCCGCGTTCGAGCATGGCCAAGACGTCCTCGGGCAGATCGAGCAGGCGCATCCGGTTTGAGACCGACGGCTTCGACCGTCCCACACGCTCCGCGATCTCGCCGAGCGCGAGCTCGAACTCGTCCAGGAGTAACGCGTAGGCGCGAGCCTCTTCAACCGGCGTGAGCTGCTCGCGCGCAACGTTCTCGACGAGACTGAGCAGGAGCGCGTCTCGATCGCCCGTCTCGCGAACAATCGCCGGAATCGTCGCCAGGCCTGCCTCGCGAGCAGCCCGCCAGCGGCGCTCGCCTGCAATCAGCTCGTAGCCGCCGGCGGCGCGCGAGCGGATGACGATCGGCTGGACGAGACCCTGGGCCCGCACCGACTCGGCAAGCGCAGCCGTCGCCTCGTGGTCGAACCGGCGGCGGGCCTGCCGGGGATTCGGGTGGAGCAGGTCAAGCGGCACGTGCACGAGCTCGGTGACCGGCGCGCCGCCCATCAGCACCTCGAGCCCACGGCCGAGGCCTCGGCGGGCGGGAGTGGGGTTAGTTGCGCTCGACAAGTTCCATCGCCACCTTCCAGTACGCGTCGGCTCCCGAAGAGCGCCGGTCGTAGGCGATCACCGGGAGACCGTGGCTCGGCGCCTCAGCGATGCGAACCGACCGCGGGACTCGGGTCCTGAACAGGAGCTCCCCGAAATGGCGCTCCAGCTCGGCCGCGACGTCGGCGGCGAGCCGCGTGCGGCGATCGACCATCGTCAGCAACAGGCCAGCGAGCGTCAGGCGCGGATTGAGACGGGCACGGATCGTCTCGATCGAGCCGAGGATCTGAGCGACACCCTCGAGTGCGTAGTACTCCGCCTGGACGGGAACGAGCACGCGGTCGGCGGCCGCCAACGCGTTCACCGTCAATGGTCCGAGCGACGGCGGGCAGTCCAGGAAGACGTACCGGTAGCGCGCAGCGGCAGGCCGTAGAGCCTCAGCGAGATAGCGCTCAGCATCGCCGCGCAACGCGAGCGAGGCGGCAGCGCCGGCGAGCTCGGGTCGCGAGGGGATCAGCTCGAGATTGGCGAACCGCGTGTGGGCGGTGAGCTCGTCCGCCGACGCCCCGTCAAGCAGGTCGAAGCTCGACGTCCCGTTCGCCCGCTCGCCCAGTCCCGAGGTCGCATTGCCTTGCGGGTCGAGATCGACGAGGAGCGTCGGCTCACCGGCTTCGGCAAGGCAGGCGGCCAGGTTGACGGCCGTGGTCGTCTTCCCGACTCCGCCCTTTTGGTTGGCGAGGGCGTAGATCGCCATCAGTACAAAGCGAGGCTACTCAGGCCAACGGACGTTTCCGGGCCATTCCGGCGCGCCGCGGGAACCCCTCCGGCGTCGGGCCGAGCTTTCGAATCACGAGCAGCCCGTCGCGCAGCTCCGGCGTCGAGCCGGCCAGCTGCTCGGAGACGCGCGCCACCCGCTCGACCTCCACGGTCGGGCCGACCCAGAGCACGACCACTCCGCCGCTCCCAATCAGCGGCAGGCACCACTCGGCAGCAACCGGCGGCGAGGCGAGCGCCTTCGCAACGGCAACGCCGAATCGATCCGTTTCCTGGTCCTCGGCGCGCCCCCACACGACCCGGACGTTCGGAAGCTCGGCCTCCCAGCGTCGAAGAAACTCCACCTTTCGCCGTTCGGCCTCCAGCAGCGTCACGTCGCGCTCCGGCAGCGCGGCGGCGAGAGGAATTCCCGGCGCGCCCCCGCCGGAGCCCACGTCCACGATCGGCCCTTCGAACTCGCTGACGATCTCGGCGCCCCGAAGGCTGTCCTCGAGCAGCACGCGACGTCCTTCGTCCAGGTCGCGCAGCGAGGTCAGCCCGGGGGTCTCGACGACCGCCGAGATCCAGGCGTCAAGAACTGGGAAGGACAACCACGAAGCGGTTCGGCTCGGTGCCTTCGCTCGTCGTCTCGACCCCGGCGAAGTCCTCAAGCCTCAGGTGGACGATCTTCCGCTCAACCGCGGTCATCGGCTCGAGCTCCACGCGCTCACCGGTGCGGAGCGCCTGCTCGGCGGCACTCGTCGCGAGCGAGCCGAGGGTCGCCTCGCGGCGCGCACGGTAACCCGCGGCGTCGACGACGACCGAGGCGCCGGCGCCCTCGCGCGCCAGGATGGCGTTGCAGAGGTACTGGATCGCGTCGATCGTTTGTCCGTGCCGCCCGATCAGCAGGCCGAGATCACGCCCAGTGCACGTCGCGACCAACGTGCCCTCATGCTCTGAGATCTCGACCCGGCACGAGATGCCGAGCGCAGAGGTGATCCTGGCGATGAGATCGCGGACGAGCGCCGCCGGCTCCGACTCGTCGGCGCCCGCTGGCAGCGGCTGCTCCCCGTCGGACTCGACCACCGCCACGACACGCGCGGGTGAGTAGCCGACGCCGAGGATCCCACGCTCGCCTTCAGAGACGACTTGAAAGCGGACGTTCGACTTGTCGATCCCCGGGTCCAGCTTCTCGAGCTCGCGCAGGGCCGCCCACTTCGCCTCCCCGACCGTCTCGCCCTCGCTTTCAACACGAAGCTCTGCAGTCATCTCAGCGCCGGGCGCGTTTCTTCTTCTTCCGCCTCACGCGCCGTGCCGCCTGCGGTGTCTGCCCCTTGGGCTCGGGTGCCGCCGCGGACCCGCCGGCCGGGGCCGGCTGAGCCGTTTTTGGCGGCGTCCTCGAGGAACGCTTGGCCTGGACCGGTTTCGCCTGCTCCCGGAGCCGCCGAGTGACGATTCCCTGCCCCACCGTCCAGAGGTTCGTCGTCATCCAGTAGAGGAGCAGGCCGACCGGGAACGTTGCGCCGCCGGGGGGATTGACGATGAAGATCGCGAAGACGAACGGCAGCGCCAGGAAGATGTAGCGCTGCGCCTGGTTCGTAGTGGCCATCGGCATGTACCACGTCGACGCGACCTGGCTGGCGACGTAGACGGCGAGCAGGACGTACCCGGACCAGTGGTCGGTGATGTTCGCAGTGATGTCCGGCACGAACGAGAGCCAGTCGAGCGCCGACGCCGGATACTTGGGATAGATCTCGTCGTCGAAATCCCGCAGGACGAAGTAGAGCGCGAAGAAGATCGGGATCTGCGGCAGGATCGGCAGGCACGAAGAGGCCGGATTGATCTGGTGCTCTTTGTAGAACTTCATGAGCTCTTCGTTCTGCTTCTTCCGATCGGCCTTGTAGCGTTTCTGGATCTCCTTCATCTGCGGCAGGTACTCCTGCATCCGCTGCATCGAGTGGATCTGCCGTACGGTCAGCGGAACGAGCAGCATCCGGACGACTAGAGTCAGCGCGATCACCGACCACGCCCAGGTCAGCCCGAGCGACGTGTGAAACTCCTCGAGCGACCACGTGAGGACGTCTTCGACGGGGGTCAAAATGCTCAGCAGGATCATCGGAAGAGCCTCTGGTCCTCGACGCGGTCGACGCCGCCGTGGCTCCACGGGTTGCAGCGCAAGAGGCGCCAGCCGGCGAGCACGGAGCCACGGAAGAGCCCGTATCGCCGCAACGCCTCGATCGCGTACTGCGAGCAGGAGGGGTGGTACTTGCACGTGGCCGGAAAGAGGGCTCCAAACGTGTAGCGGTACAGGTACACGCCTCCGATTCCGAGGTACTTCACGCCCTCGCCTTCCCGAGAATCTCCTCGATCCGCTCGCGTAGCCACACGGCATCGCGACCCTCCGCTTCCGCCAGCGGAACGCGAACGAGCAGGACGTAGTCCGCCCCGCCCGGAATCTCAGGCAGAAGCTCGCGCCATGCTTCGCGCAGCCGGCGCTTGATCCGGTTCCTGGTCACGGCGCTGCCGATCTTCTTCGGCACAGCGATCCCGAGCCGCGCCTCACCGTCGCTCTCGCCTTCGCGATCGAAGCGGTAGAGGACGAGAAAGCGCGTGGACACGGAGCGGCCATGTCGATAGACGGCGTCGAAGTCACGCGAGCGAGATAGGCGGTGGCGGCGCTGCACGGCGGGTGGAATTTCGTGCCTCTAGGCGGAGAGACGCTTCCGCCCGCGGGCCCTGCGCCGCTTCAGGATGGCCCGGCCGGCCCGGGTCGACATCCGTGCGCGGAAACCGTGCCGGCGCTTCCGCCGACGAACGTTGGGCTGATAGGTGCGCTTCACGAGAAGGTGGAGAAGTGATTGAAGCCCCTCGACAGAGGGGCTTCGGAGCAGTATAGAGAGCGACTCGACCACAAGCTTTTCCACAGCGGTGGAAGACTGCGCGTGCTCGGAAAAGCCCCTGCGCTGGGCGTGTTTTCCCCAATGAATACAGCCGCCATCCCCCGCTTCTCCACAGATGTGGAGGAGTTTGGGGAAGATGACAAAATCCCTGGAAACCGAGTGCTTTATGCTCTGCAGGACCGCTCGAGAAAGGGCATTGAGCCGGCGCTATGACGCTGCTATGCTCGCCATCTTCCGGCGGCGGCGAGAGGAGTTTTTACCCTGGTGGGGCGTCAGCAGTTGCTCACAGCAGAGGACCTGTGGACCGAGGTTTCGGAGCGACTGCGGAGCGCGCTCAATGAGTCGACTTATCGGACGTGGTTCTCCGACGCGGCGGGCGTCAGCCTGTCGGAAGAGTCGTTCACGCTCAGCGTGCCGAACGATTTCGCGCGCGAGTGGATCGAAGGCCACTTCCTCGGCCTGATCGACGCGGCGGTCCGTGACGCCGCCGGCAACGAGCGCCGGATCGAGCTCACCGTCCGCAAGAGCGAGGCGGGCAAAGAAAACCGGCCGGCGGCGGACCCGACCCCGCGCATCGAGGGCCTGAACCCCAAGTACACCTTCGACTCGTTCGTGATCGGCTCGTCGAACCGCTTTGCGCACGCAGCGGCGCTCGCTGTCGCCGAAGCGCCCGCGCAGGCCTACAACCCTCTCTTCATCTACGGCGGAACCGGCCTCGGAAAAACGCACCTGCTTCAGGCAATCGGGCATTACATCGGCGAGCACTTGCGTGATCTTTCGGTCTGCTACGTCACGAGCGAGCGCTTCATGAACGACTTCATCAATTCGCTACGCGACAAGCGGATCGAGGGTTTCAAGCAGCGCTACCGGACCTTCGGCGTCCTGTTGATCGACGACATCCAGTTCCTCGAGCACAAGGAGCGGATCCAGGAGGAGTTCTTCCACACCTTCAACACGCTCTACGAAGCCGGCAAGCAGATCGTGATCTCGTCGGATCGACCGCCGAGACAGATCGCGACGCTCGAGCAGCGGCTGCGCTCGCGGTTCGAGTGGGGGCTGATGACCGACATTCAGCCGCCCGATCTGGAAACGCGCATCGCCATTCTCCAGAAGAAGGCCAGGACGGACGGCATCCAAGTCGCCGATGCCGAGTTGATGACCTTCATCGCCGGCCGCGTCTCGACGAACATCCGCGAGCTCGAGGGGGCATTGACAAGGGTTGTTGCGTTCGCCTCGCTGACCGGCCGGCCGATGACCGTCAATCTCGCCCAGGACGTGCTCCGCGACGTCTTCCCGCAGGGCGAGGCCGCACAGGTCTCGATCGAGCGGATCCAGGACGAAGTCTCAGAGCGCTTCGGCCTCTCGAAAGAGGAACTGATTGGTGACAAGCGCTCGCAGAACATCGTCTATCCACGCCAGGTCGCGATGTACCTCTCGCGCGAGCTCACCGACTCCTCGCTCCCAAAGATCGGGCGCCACTTCGGCGGCCGCGACCACACCACCGTTATCCACGCGACGTCGAAGATCGCACGCTTGATCCGAGAAGACCGCTCTGTGTACAACCTTGTGCAAGAGTTGACCGCGCGCGTCAAGCAGGCCGGCTGATCTGTGGATGCCCGGCGCTCTCTCGGCGCGCCCTGTGCAAACCGCCGTCTTGTCCCCAGTGCCCATCCCCAGTCAGATCCCGCCCGCAGAGCCAGCCGGCAGCATCCTCCACGGGATCCACACTCCCTAGTACTACTACAAGAGGTTTTTAAATAGATGATTGAAACTGCAGCTGTGGCCGGGACCGCTCTCAAGACCACGTGCTCGCGTGACGCGCTCAACCGCCAGCTCGCGATCGTCTCGCGCGCCGCCTCAACTCGAACGACCGTGCAAGTGCTGGCCGGAGTGCTTCTGCGGTCAGAAGACGGAAGGCTCGAGCTCTCCGCAACGGACATGGAGATCTCGCTGCGAACGCCGCTCGAAGCCGAGGTGGTGAGTGAAGGTGCGGTGGTGGTCCCAGGCAAGCTGCTTGCTGAGCTCGCACGCTTGCTTCCAGACGAAGAGGTCTCGATCGAGCACCGACAGGGGGAGGGCGTGGTCGAGATCGTGAGCGGTTCTGCGGTCTATCGAATCCACACCTACAACGCGGAGGACTTTCCGCGTCTACCCAGCTCCGCGGGCACGACGATGGTGCCGATCGACGCCGAAGCGCTACTCGAGACGGCTGCCAAGGTGAGCCGTGCTGCTTCACGGGATGAATCCCGCCCGGTGCTCACAGGGATCCTCGTTCGCTTTGAAGGCGAGAATCTTGTCATGGCGGCAACCGATTCGTATCGCCTGGCCGTGAAGGAGACGTCGATGTCGGGGCCGGGGCCCGAGCTCGATGCGATCGTCCCGGCGCGGGCGCTAATGGAGTTGAGTCGCGTCGCCCAGGGCGCGTCAGAGCTTCAGCTCGGCCTCCAGGAGAACCAGGTCCTGTTCGCAAGCGACGGGATCCTGCTGACAACGAGACGGATCGAGGGCCAGTTTCCGAACTACCACCAGCTGCTACCGGAGAGCTTCGAATCCGAGGTAGTGCTTCCGCGTGACGAGCTCCTCGAAGTTGTCCGCCGCGTGTCGGTGATGGCTCAGCGCAACGCGCCGCTGCGGCTGCGGTTCGCCGAGGGTGAGTTGACGGTGTCCGCGCAGACGCAGGACATCGGCGAAGCGCGCGAGACGATGCCGGCGGCATTCAGCGGGGATGCGCTCGACATCGGCTTCAACCCGGAGTTCCTACGCGACGGGATCGAGTCTGTCGACGGCGAAGAGCTGCGGCTGAAGCTGATCAGCCCGCTGCGGCCGGCCGTGCTCCAAGGCACCGGCGACGACTTCTCGTATCTGATCATGCCGATCCGACTCGCCGGCTGATCGTCCGGTCGCTCGAACTTCGGAACTACCGGTCGTACGCGTCCCTCGAGCTCGACCTCGAACCGGGGATCGTGCTTGCCGTGGGGCCGAACGGCGCCGGCAAGACGAATCTACTCGAGAGCCTGCACATGGCGGCCCAGGGGTTTTCGCCTCGGACTCGAGTTGACGCTCAAGTGATTCGTTTCGGCGAGCAGGGCGCACGGGTGGCTGTTGCGGGCGAGCACGGCGGCTCGCCGGTCGCTGTCGAAGTCACCCTCCGGCTGGGCGAAGCGAAGCGCGCGCGGTTGAACGGCGCGCCACTGCGGGCGGCGGAGGAGCTGCGCTCGCGGCTGCCGACGCTGGTCTTCACGCCCGACCGGCTGGCGGTCGTCAAAGGAGGGCCGGCCGTTCGGCGCGCCTACTTCGACCGGGCGCTCGCGCGTTTGTTCCCAAGTCGGGCAGCGGTCTCGACCGAATACGCGGCGGCGCTTGCGCAGCGGAACGGCGCGCTGCGACGGCTGGGGGCGGGGTATTCCACGCGGGAGGCCCTCGAGCCCTGGACGCACCGGATCGCCGAGCTCGGTACGGAGTTGGTCGCCGCGCGCCGTGAGCTGATCGAAGCTGCTGTCGCCGGCGTTTGCGGAGATCGCATCGGCGCTCTGCCTCGGCGTCGGCGAACTGCAGTACGTAGGTGACGACCCGACGACGGCAGAGCTCGAGCGCAGGCTCGAGCAGGACGTCGCTCGTGGCTCGACCGGGCTCGGACCACATTTGCACGACGTTGCCGTCTCCGCCGACGGGCGTGATCTACGCAGCTTCGGGTCGCAAGGCGAGCAGCGCCTCGCGGTTCTCTCCCTTCTCCTCGCAGAGGCCGAGGTCCTGGCCGGGCGGGGCGAGCCGAGCCCGCTGCTGCTGCTCGACGACGTGCTCTCCGAGCTCGATCCCGAGCGGCGGTCGATTCTGGCGGGGCGGCTTCGCCAGGCCGGCGGGCAGGCGCTTCTGACTGCGACGACGGCGGAGGCGCTGCCAGTCATGCCGGACGAGCTCGTCGATGTCCAACCCGGGCACGCGCGGAGAGCCGTGTGAGGCGGTTTCCCGAGCGGATTCGGGGCGAGGTCGAGCGCGAGCTGAAGCGCTTTGGGCCGGTCGGCGCCATGGCCGAGATCGTGAGGGCCTGGCCGGCCGCGGTCGGAGACTCGATCGCCCGCAACGCGTGGCCTGCTCGGGTGAGCCGCGACGGAACCCTGCACGTTGCCACGAGCTCCTCGGCGTGGGCGTTCGAGCTCGGACTGCTCGAGGCGGACATCCGCGCGCGGCTCGAGACCGCTCTAGGAGCGGAGTCGCCGCCACGGCTCCGCTTCGCTCCCGGACGGCTGCCGGAGCCGCCTCGCGAGCCAGCCGGCAAGGGCCGAACCGGGCCGCGCGAGCCGACGCCGGAGGAGGAGCGTGAGGCAGCTAGTCTGGCCGCGCCGATCGAGGATGAAAATCTGCGCAAAGTTGTCGCGAAGGCGGCTGCGGCGAGCCTCGCGAGGGCAGCGGAACGACCGCCTCGTCTGGTAGACTGACTGTGGCCCGAAAAGCGGCATTATGCAGGGCTTTTTTCTTTGGCTGAACCAGCGTACACCGCAAAGGACATCACCGTGCTCGAGGGTCTCGAGCCGGTTCGCCTGCGCCCGGGCATGTACATCGGCTCGACAGGCGCCCGCGGGCTCCATCACCTCGTCTACGAGGCGGTTGACAACTCCGTCGATGAGGCGCTCGCCGACCGCGCTGACCTGATCGAGGTCACCCTCCATCCGGACAACTCCGTGACGATTTCCGACAACGGCTCGGGCATCCCGGTCGACGTCATGGCGGAGCAAGGGCTCCCCGCGGCGACAGTCGTTCTGACGAAGCTTCACGCGGGCGGAAAGTTCGGCGGCGAGGGCTACAAGGTCTCAGGTGGGCTCCACGGGGTCGGCATCTCGGTCGTCAACGCGCTCTCCGAGTGGCTGAAGCTGGAGATCCGCAGGGACGGGAAGGTGCACTACCAGGAGTTCACGCGGGGCGAGCCGGTGAGCGCGCTCAAGGTCACGGGCAAGACGAAGCGCAAGTCCGACACCGGTACGACGATCACGTTCCTTCCCGACAGCGAGGTCTTCGAGGAGATCGAGTTCGAGTGGGAGACCCTCGTCCAGCGTCTCCGCGAGACCGCGTTCCTGACGCGCGGCTTGCGAATCTGCCTGGTCGACGAACGGGCCGGCGGAGAGCGGGCCGAGTTTCTCTACGAGGGCGGGATCCGGGACTTTGTCGCCTACGTCAACGAGACCAAGGATCCGATCCACAAGAGCATCGTTTACTTCGAGGGTGAGTCAGACCAGGGCCAGGTCGAGGTGGCGATGCAGTGGAACACGAAGTACGTCGAATCGGTCTACGCGTTTGCGAACAACATCAACACCCACGAGGGTGGGATGCACCTCTCGGGCTTCAATGCCGCGCTGACGCGCACACTGAACAAGTACGCGCGCGACCAAGGCCTGCTGAAGGAGAAGGAGGACAACCTCGAGGGCGAGGACACGCGCGAGGGTCTCGCTGCCGTCGTCTCGGTCAAGCTGCGCAATCCGCAGTTCGAAGGCCAGACGAAGACGAAGCTGGGCAATCCGGGCGTCAAGGGGCTCGTCGAGCAGACCGTGAACGCGCGGCTCTCCGAGTTCCTCGAGGAGAACCCGACCGACGCGCGCCGGATCATCCAGAAGGCGATCTCGGCCGCGCGCGCACGCCAGGCCGCTCGCAAGGCCCGTGAGCTGACGCGCCGGAAGGGCGCTTTCGGCGGAGAGATCGCGAAGAAGTTCGCCGACTGCCAGGTACGCGACCCCGAGCTCGCCGAGCTCTTCATCGTCGAGGGCAACTCGGCCGGCGGTGCCGCCAAGGAGGCCCGTGACAAGTCGAACCAGGCGATCCTCCCGCTGCGCGGCAAGATCATCAACTCGGAGAAGAACCGCATCGACAAGGTGCTCTCGAACGCCGAGATCCAGCTACTCGTGCAGGTGATCGGCACCGGCATCGGCGAAGAGTTCGACCTCGCGAAGCTTCGGTATCACCGGATCATCGTGATGACCGACGCCGACGTGGACGGCTCGCACATTCGAACCCTCGTCCTCACCTTTCTGTACCGCCATATGGAGGAGCTGTTCGACCGCGGCCACGTGTACATCGCCGTGCCGCCGCTCTATCTCGTCAAGCTGGGGAACCAGCAGACGTATTTGGAAAAGGAGGCGCAGCTCGAGGAGCTGCTCGTGCGCGAGCGGTTCCCGGCACTCGAGATTACAGCCCGTGGCGGAGAAGCGGTCAAGCTCACCGAGAGCCGCTTCGGACGGTTCCAGCGGGGCCTGAACGAGTTCGAGGGCTGGTCGGCGCGCCTTCGCTCCGACTTTGGCAACCAGGCCGCCGACTTCGTCATCGGCCATGGGCTCGTGGAGACCGACGCGGTCTCGCCCGGCGACGCCGCCAAGGCGCTCTCACGGCACGGGCTGAACGGGTACGAGCTCGAGCCCGAGGCTACGGCTGACGCACTTCGAGTCCGCGTTGTCGAGACCGAGACGAGCACGATGACGAACGTCGTCGTGCCCGCGGAGCTGCTCTCCTCGCCGATCTACGACCATGTTCGCGAGCTGTACGAGCGGCTCGGCGGCGTCCTGGGAGGGGCTCCGCCGTTCACGATCCGCTACGGGAAGGAGCAGCGCGTTGCCGACACGTTCGAGGAGCTCCGCCGGTACGCGTTCGAGCTCGCCAAGCAGGGCATCCAGATCACGCGCTTCAAGGGGCTCGGCGAGATGAACGCCTCCGAGCTCGCGGCGACGACGATGGACCCGAAGAAGCGGATGCTGATCCGCGTCGACGTGGAAGATGCCGCCGCCGCCGATCTCTGGTTCTCGCGGCTGATGGGCGACGAGGTAGAGCCGCGCCGCGTTTTCATCGAGCAGAACGCGTTGGACGTTCGCTTCTTGGATGTCTGACATCACAAACGAACCGCTGGGCTCGGGCCGGATCGAGCCGCGCGAGCTCGACAACGAGATCCGTTCGAGCTTCCTCGACTATGCGATGAGCGTGATCGTCTCGCGCGCGCTGCCGGATGCGCGCGACGGCCTGAAGCCCGTTCACCGACGGGTGCTCTACTCGATGCACGAGGCCGGCCTGCAGCCGAACCGGCCGACGCGCAAGTCGGCGCGCGTCGTCGGCGACGTGATGGGCAACTACCACCCGCACGGCGACTCGGCGATCTACGACGCCCTCGTTCGCATGGCGCAGCCCTTCTCGCTTCGCTATCCGCTGATCGACGGTCAGGGCTACTTCGGCTCGATCGACGGCGATCCCCCGGCGGCGATGCGCTACTCGGAAGCCCGCCTCTCGCGGATCGCTACCGAGATGCTGCGCGACATCGAGGCCGACACGGTCGACTTCGTCGCGAATTACGACGAATCGCGTCGCGAGCCGTCCGTCCTTCCTTCTCGATTCCCGAACCTGCTCGTCAACGGGTCCGCCGGGATCGCCGTGGGAATGGCGACGAACATCCCGCCGCACAATCTCGGCGAGGTGATCAACGCAGTCCTCGCGATGATCGACGACCCCGACATCGACGTCGAGCGCCTAGGTCGGCATATGAAGGGCCCGGACTTTCCGACCGGCGGGACGATCGTCGGGCGCTCGGGCATCCGCGATGCGTACCGATCCGGACGCGGGCGGATCGTCGTGCGCGGTCGCGCGCATATCGAGCAGCTGCGCGGCGGCAAGAACGCAATCATCATCACCGAGCTTCCGTACGGGGTGCGCAAGGCCGGCGAAGGCGGTGTGATCGAGAAGATCGCCGAGCTCGTCAAGGCCGGCACCCTGAACGAGGTGCCGATGACCGACGAGGCGCTCCAGGACCACTCCGATAGAGACGGCATGCGCATCTACGTCGAGCTCAAGCGCGACATCATCCCGCAGGTTGCGCTGAACAAGCTGTTCAAGCACACGGCGCTCCAGACGACCTTCGGCTACAACGCCGTCGCGCTCGTGGAGGGGATCCCGCGGACGCTCTCGCTGCTCGAGTTGATCCGCTACTACCTCGACTACCAGCGCCAGATCGTCACGCGTCGGTCGAAGTACGAGCTGCGCAAGGCCGAAGCGCGGGCTCACGTGCTTGCGGGCTATCTGAAGGCGCTCGACAATCTCGACGCCGTCATCGCACTCATCCGCGGCTCGGCCGACGCCGAGGAGGCGCGTACCGGCCTCCAGGAGCAGTTCGAGCTCTCGGAGATCCAGGCGCAGGCGATCCTCGACCTCCGACTCCAACGCCTGACGGCGCTCGGCCGCAAGGAGGTCCAGGACGAGTACGCCGACCTCCAGGAGCGCATTGCCGAGCTACGCGCGATCCTGGGCGACCCGGCGCGCGTGGACAGTGTCGTCCGCGAAGAGCTGCTGGAGATCAAGGAGATCTACGGAAAGAATGACGACCGCCGCACGGAGATCGTCGCGGCCGAGGAGGAGCTCGAGCTCGAGGATCTGATCGCGGAAGAGGACATGGTGATCGCGATCACGCGCTCCGGCTACATCAAGCGGATGCCCGTCACTACCTACCGGGAGCAGCGCCGCGGCGGCATCGGGGTCATGGGCATGGAGCTCAAGGACGACGACTACATCGAGCACCTGTTCGTGGCCTCGACGCACGACTACATCCTCTTCTTCACCTCCGTCGGCAAGGTCTACCGGCTGAAGGTGCACGAGCTTCCGCTCGGGACGCGCCAGGCCAAGGGCCGCGCGATTGCGAATTTCCTGCCGTGCGGCGAGGGGGAGACGACGCGGGCGGTGATCGCCACGCGCGATTTCAAGGAGGCCGAGTACCTCGTGGCGGCGACGAAGAACGGTGTCGTCAAGAAGACGCGGTTCGAGGAATACGACACGCCGCTGAAGGCCGACGGGATCATCGCCATCAACTTGCGCGACGGCGACGAGCTGATCGGCGTCGTCCACACGAACGGCGACGACGACATCCTCATGGTCTCGCGCAAGGGCCAGGCGATCCGGTTCCACGAGGGCGACGCGCGGCCGATGGGGCGGGCGACGGGTGGAGTCCGCGGCATGAACCTTCGCAAGGGCGACGAGGTGATCGCGATCAACCGTGCGGAGAACGACGCCGACCTTCTCGTCGTGACGGAGAACGGCTACGGGAAGCGTACGAGGATCGACGAGTACCCGGTGAAGGGCCGCGGCGGGCTCGGCGTCAAGACGGTGCAGCTCACCGAGGCGAAGGGCCAGCTCGCCGGCGCCAGAGTCGTCCGGAGCGGCTATCAGGTCATGCTGATCTCCACCGGCGGCACGGTCATCCGGATGCCGGTCGACGACATCCGGCAGATGGGCCGTGCGACGCAGGGCGTGATCGCGATGCGGCTGCGCGAAGGCGAGCAGGTCTCCGCACTCGCGCCGGTTGTCGAGTCGTCGGAGGAGGACGAGCTGGCGGTCCCCGCTGAGGTTGCGCCGACGTCCGAGCAGTAGCTGCCCGCGGTGGCCGCAGCTGAATGAACCGGTTCACACTTCCCAAGCTGCCGGGAGCGCGTTATCTTCCTCTAGGGGTCGGGATCTGAATCGAACGAGGGTGGTGTATGTCTCCAAGCACGCAAGCCGATCTCCTAGAGCCCGTCGATCTCGCCAAGCACCTGAACAAGGTCGAGCTCTATCTCGGCCAGGTGTGCCAGATCGCAGGGATCTCGAAGATGCAGCTCGACTACTGGACGAACAAGGCGCAGATTCCGACCAAGGGCCGGAAGCAGCGCATCTACGACATGGACGCCGTCGAGACGGTGATGTTGATCAAGCAGGCGAAGGACAAGGGCTTGAACCTCGGCGCTGCGATCGAGGCCGCCCGGCGGTTCCGCGAGCGCGAGCGCGGGGCTAGCGTGCCGGCGCCCGAGGAGTTCTCAGCCGCTCCGCTGCCCGCGCGGCCGGCATGACGTTGACATAGATCCCCGCGCCGAGCTCGATGCCGGCGAGTGCGGTGAGTCGCGGTACGACGTGGAGGTGCCACGGCGGGCCCGGATGAAGCCAGGCGTTCCATGGTCTCAGCCCCTCGGTGGCGTGCAGGCGGCGAATGAAGTCTCGGAGGAGGACGAGGCCGTCGGCGAGCGAGCCGTTTCCCGTGAGTGGCGCGATCAGGCTCTCGTACGGAGCCGCGCCGACCGGATGAACGGCGGCGACCACGCCGTCGCGCCTGGCGATCTCGAACGGCTCGAGTAGCTCGGCCAGGCGTTCGAGCGGCTCGCTTGGCAGCTCGGTCCAGACGAGTTGCGAGTGGCTGTGCGGAAGGCTGGCGCCGGCCAGCCGCCCCTCGTTGATGAACGCGAGCACGTCGGTCGCACCGCCCATGCGCTCCTGCCAGGCGTCGGCGACGAGCGCCACCCGTGCTTCGTCGAGCTCGGCGAAGGAGCGCACATGCTCGGGCGAGTGAATGACGACCTCCTGCCGCTCGAACGCGGGGTAGAGGTTCGGCACGACGCGGACTCGCCAGGGGTCGCCGATCCGAAGCGTCTCGGGCGGCGTCTGATCTTCACGGCCGGCGCAGAACGGGCAGCGCTCGAGCTCGTCCTCAGTCGCGGGCTCGATCTCCGGTAGCCAGGCACCAGGCCTGTAGCTACGCCCGGGCGCGATCACAACGCGGCGGCCCGTAAGCGGATCCTCGCGGATGTTTGTCAGGCGCGCGGGCCGTTGCCGGCTTCGAGGAACGGTCTGAAGAGGTCGATCGGGATCGGCAGGATGATTGTCGACGAGCGCTCCGAGCTGATCTCGAGCATCGTCTGGAGGAAGCGGAGCTGGAGGGACATCGGGTTCTCGGCGAGCACGATCGCAGCGTCCTTCAACCGCTCGGAGGCCTGGAACTCTCCCTCGGCGGCGATCACCTTCGCGCGCCGCTCGCGCTCGGCCTCGGCCTGCCGCGCCATTGCACGCTGCATGCCGGTCGGAATCTCGACATCCTTGACCTCGACGATCGAGACCTTGACGCCCCAAGGTGAGGTCGCCTCGTCGATGATCTGCTGCAGGATCGCATTGATCTTGTCGCGCTCGGAGAGCAGCTCGTCGAGCACGTGCTGGCCGAGGACGCTGCGGAGCGTGGTCTGCGCGATCTGCGAGGTCGCGACCATGAAGTTCTCGACCTGCACGATCGCTTTCTCGGGATCGATGATCCGGAAGTAGGCGACCGCGTTGACCCGAACCGGGACGTTGTCCTTGGTGATGACCTCCTGGGGAGGGACGTTCAGGGTCACCGTGCGGAGGTCGACGCGGACCATCTTGTCGATGATCGGAATCAGGAAGAAGAGGCCCGGCCCCTTGGGCGGCGACTTCAGCCGGCCCAGTCGGAAGATCACACCCCGCTCGTACTCCCGCGCGACCCGGACGGACGCCGACACGAGCAGGATGAGGAGGACCGCGACAACGGCGAGAGCGATGAGGGCAGCGGTCACGGCAAGATCCTATGCCGGAGAGACGGTCAGCGTGAGCCCGTCGTCGAGGCCCTCGACGCGAACCTCCTCGCCGGGCGACACGGGCTCGCCGCTCGTTTTCGCCCGCCAGAGCTCGCCGCGCACGAAAACGAAACCTTCGGGATCGAGCGCCTGGCGGACGACGCCGACCTGGCCGATCAACTCCGAGTCGCCGGTGACGACGGGCGCCCGTCGCACCTGAACGATCTTGGCGGTCGCGAGCCCGACCATCGCCGCCATGACGCCGGCGACGATCAGCGCGACCCTCGTGCTGACCTGGTAATCCTCGCCGGCAGGGTCGAACAGCATCAGCGAGCCGATCACGAAGGCGACGGCCCCGGCGAGCGCGAGCGCGCCGTGGCTGACTACGAAGGTCTCGGCGACGAAGAAGCCGGCGGCTAACAGCAAGAGCAGGATGCCGGCCCAGCTGACCGGGAGGACCTGGAGGCCGAACAAGGCGATCACCAGGGAGATCGCGCCGACGGTGCCGGGCAGGATCAGTCCCGGGCTCCAGAGCTCGATCGTGATCCCGAGCACGCCGACGGACAGCAGGATTACGATCAGGTTCGGGTCGATCAGCGTGTCGAGGATGCGTTTCCACAGCGACATCTCGACGTTCTCGACTTGGGCGCCGGCCGTGTTGAGAACAAGGCCCTTCGGCGTCGTCTCGCGCCCGTCGATCTTGTTCAACAGGGCGGGGAGGTTAGGGGCGATCACGTCGATCACGTTCTGCGCGAGCGCCTCCCGCGCGTTGAGATTGGAGGCGCGGCGGACCGCTGCGTCCGCCCACTCCACGTTGCGGCCGTGCTCTCGGGCGAGCGCGCGAAGGGATGCGGCCGCGTCGTTGACGACCTTCCTACGCAGGTCCTCCTGGATGTCCTCGCCGCCGACGCTGATCGGCGTCGACGAGCCGATATTCGTCTGCGGCGCCATCGCGAGAATGTCGCCTGCCTGGCCGATCCAGACACCGGCCGAAGCGGCCCGCGCGCCCTCGGGATAGACGTAGACGATCACCGGGATGTCCGAGGCCAGCTCGGCCTCGTAGATGTCCTTCATCGAGTCGGACAGGCCGCCGGGCGTGTCGAGAAGGATGACGACGGCGTCGTAGTGCTTCTCGTTCGCGCGCTCGATCTCGCCGATGACATAGTCGGCGGTGACCGGGTTGACGTCGTTGTCGAACTCGACCGCGAGGACTCGGGGCGGGGTGGCGGCGTACGCGGACGGAACGACCGCGGCTACCGCGAACGCGACCAAAAGTACCCGCAGAACGCGGCTTTTCACGGTGTAAGGATCGTATCAAGAGCCTTGCGGGCTGAGATCCCCGCTGCCAACCTAGGCTGGCGTCTCTGATGAAACTGCTCACCGTCGTCATCGTCGCGCTCGCCTTCCCGGCCACGGCCTGGGGCGAGGCGACGCTGGTGACGCGGGAGCTTCCGGTCAACGGCGTCCGCAGGCTCGCGGCAACCGAGTCGCCGACGCAGTTCAACATGCTCGGCCTCCACTGGCGGGGCCCGGGCCGGGTCTCCTTCCGCGTTCACGGTTCGAAGGGCTGGAGCGCCTGGCGCGAAGCCGACGCCGAAACGAACGATCTTCCCGACCGCGGCACCCACGAGGCTCGGCGGATGCCCGCGTGGCGGCTCGGCAATCCATGGTGGACGGGCGCTGCCGACCGCGTGCAGGTGCGCACCCGGGGACGAGTCCAACGCGTACGTGCGCACTTCGTCTGGAGCCCGGAGGAGCCGATGCTCGATCATTCCTTCCAGACGGCCGGCTCGCCGAGGATCATCCTTCGCAAAGCCTGGGGCGCGAACGAGCGAATTCGGCGCGACAATCCTGACTACTCGCCCGTCCTGCTGAACGCGATCGTTCACCACACGGCGGGTGCGGCGGGGTCTTCACCGGCGCAATCAGCGGCGATCGTCCGGGGAATCCAGGCCTACCACGTGCAGGGCAACGGGTGGGACGACATCGGCTACAACTTCCTCGTCGACCGTTTTGGCCAAGTCTTCGAGGGCCGCTACGGCGGGATCGAGCGCAACGTCATCGGTGCGCATTCGCAGGGGTTCAACACCGGCTCGGTCGGGATCTCGGTGCTCGGCAACTACGACGGCGCCGCGCTGACGGCGGCCGCTCGGGAGGCAGTCAGCCGGCTGATTGCCTGGCGGCTGGACGTCGCCCACGTTCACCCGGTCTCGCGGATCACGTCGATCTCCAACGGGAACGCGCGGTTCCGGAAGGGCCTACCCGTCTGGCTGCGGGCCGTCTCCGGGCACCGCGACACCGGCTTCACGAGCTGTCCGGGCAGGAATCTGTACAGCCAGCTCGGCGCGATTGCGCGGCGAGCCTCGGCGATCGGGCTGCCGAAGCTGTACGCGCCCGTGATCGAAGGCTCGCTGGGCGGCCTGGTCAGCTTCTCCGCGCAGCTCTCAGCTGCGCTCCCGTGGAACGTCACGATCTTCGACGCGACGCAGCGGCCAGTTGCCGTCGGCACCGGGCTCGGAACGGCCGTCCAGTGGACGTGGGACGCCCGCTTTGCGCCGCCCGGGTCGTATACGTACCGGATCTCGGCGGGGCCGAGCCTCCGTCCCGCGACGGGAGTCCTCGGAGCACCGGCCGCAGCGCTGACCCTCGACGCTGTGCGGGCCACCCCATCCGGGTTCACTCCCAACGGCGACGGGCTCACCGATGTCGCCCGCATCTCGTACCGCCTGAGCGGCTCGGCGACGGTGGCGGTCGATCTTCAGGCCGAGGACGGAACGCCGCTCGCACGATTGTTCGGCGGATCGAAGCCCGCCGGCCGGCACGTATTCGCCTGGGACGGCGGTGCCTATCCCGACGGCCGCTATCGCATCGTCGTGACCGCCCGGGGGCGCGGAAGGCAGGTGACGGCGGCGACGGCTGTTGCCCTTTCGCGCACGCTCTCTGGCTACGCAGTGACGCCGACGGCGCTCTCGCCGAACGGCGACGGGGTCAACGACTCGGCGTCGATCTCGTTCAACCTCACGGTCCCGGCTCTGGCATCGCTCCAGGTGCTGCGAGGCCCAACCGAGCTTGCGTCGCTGCTCGCGGGGGAGCTGCCCGCGGGCCCGCAGGCTGCGGTCTGGGAGGGCCGTGCCCGTGACGGCGAGTACCGCCTCCGGTTGACGATCACGGACGCGACCGGGCCGGTGGCGCAGGAGTTCAAGATCCGCATCGACCGCATCGCGCCGACGCTCAGGCGCGTCAAGAAACGGGGTCCTCTGCGCGTAACGCTCAGTGAGCCGGCGCACGTGACGTTCGTTGCGGACGGCGTGGCGGTGACCGTGCGCCGACCGAAGGCCGGGATCTTCCGTGTTGTGCTCGGACGCCCGTTCAAGAGCCTCGAGGCCTTCGCCCAGGACGCCGCCGGCAACGTCAGCACCCGTCTCCGGCTTCGTTAGCCGGCTCGACACGCATGAAGAGGCGCTCGGGCGTCCGCCGAACGACGCGGAACCCGAGGCGCTCGTAGAGGGCGGCCGCTCTCGGGTTGCTCGTCAGGACGCGGAGGCTCACGGCCTTGCCCCGCGCGAGGAGTGAGCGAATGACCGCCGTTCCGATCCCTTTCCCCTGCCAGGCCGGAAGCAGCTCGATCAGGTCGAATACCAACTCCTCAGGGCGGTTCTGCAGTTGAAGGACGCCGATGTCTTCGCCGTTCGCGTGAATCACCTGGAATGGCCGGGACGTGAAAGCGCTCGTCGAAGAGGCGCCGCTGGACGACGTCGTCCCAGCCCCACAGAGGCTCGACATAGTCGCGGATCGCTTGGCGGTGCAGATCGAACAGGAAGTCCCGGTCGGCGTCCGTGGCCGGGCGCAGGTGCCACTCAGCCGCCACGGACCCAGGCGTCGTAGTGAGTCTCGAGCTGCTCGAGGAGTGATGCGAGGAGGCGCGCGCGGTCAACGACTGCATTAGCCTCGATGCTCAGGGACGTCGCCGGCGTGTCCACGTCCTTCGGGAGCTCGTCTTCGCCGAGATTTGCGTTGATTCCGATTCCCAGCACGACCCGGTCGTCGCGCGCCTCGGCGAGGATGCCCGCCACCTTGCGGCCGCCGATCAGAAGATCGTTCGGGAATCGAACCTCCGGGTGCAGGCCCGTTTCCCGGGCGATCGCATCTGCCGCGGCCAGGCCCGCGACGACCGAGAGCTCCGGCAGGCGGGGAACGTCGACCGCAGGGCGTAGGTTGATCGAAACGAGCACGCTCGTCCTTGGCGGAGCGTGCCAGGGGCGCCCGAGCCGGCCGCGCCCCGCCGTCTGCTCCTCCGCGACGGCGACGGCACCTTCAGGGGCATCCGGCGGGAGTTCCCGCTGCGTCGATTCGCAACGCTCGAAATAGAGGTAGGGGCGGCCGAACCGACCGCGGAGCAACGGCTCCACGTTCGCCGGAGACAGGGAGTCGTCACCCATCTAGGTGAGACTAGACTCACCTGGTTGTCCGCCCTGACGCGTGAAGAAATCGAGGCGATCTTGCCGCACCGCGATCCCTTTCTCCTCCTCGACGAAGTCGTCGAGCTCGTGCCGGGAGAACGCGTGGTCGCGCGGAAGCGCGTCCGCTCGGACGAGTGGTACCTCAGCGGCCACTTTCCCGGTCGGCCCGATCATGCCCGGGGTCCTGATCGTCGAGGCGATGGCGCAGGCCGGCGCCGTGGCCGTGCTCTCGGAGGAGGAAAACCGCGGCAAGCTGGCGCTCTTCGCCGGGATCGACGGCGTCCGGTTCAAGCGCGTGGTCGAGCCGGGCGACGAGCTCGAGCTGACCTGTGAGCTCGAGCGGGTGCGCGGCCCGATCGGGAAAGGGAAAGCGACGGCAACCGTTGACGGGAAGCTCGCAGCCCGCGGGACCCTGACCTTCGCCGTGGAGCAATGATCGGACGCCCGAACGGCGCGCCGGTGTCGATCACCGGCCTCGGCACCTACGCGCCCGACCGCGTGGTCACCAACGACGAGCTGGCGAAGCTTGTGGACACCTCCGACGAGTGGATCACCGAGCGCACGGGCATCAAGGAGCGTCGGATCGCCGCGCCGGAGCAAGCGATGACGGATCTGGCTCTGCCAGCGGCCCAGATTGCGCTCGAGCGCGCTGGCGTGAAGTCGACCGAGCTCGACTTGATCATCGTCGCGACGGTCACGCCGGACATGATGTTTCCGACGACGGGCTCGCTCCTGGGCGATCTCCTGCCCGCACCGGACGCTGCCGCTTACGACCTACTCGCCGGCTGCACGGGCTTCGTCTACGCGCTCGCCCAGGCTCATGCGATGGTCTCTGCCGGTCTCGCCGACAAGGCACTCGTGGTCGGCGGCGATGTGCTCTCGAAGATTCTCGACTGGACTGACCGCTCGACGATCGTGCTCTTCGGCGACGGTGCGGGCGCCGTCGTGGTCGAGCATGTCGAGGACGTCGGCTTCCTCGGCTTCGAGCTCGGCGCCGACGGCGGTGGCGGGCAGCACCTCTGGCTTCCGGGCAGCGGCTCGCGCACGTTCGACGACCCCGACGGACTGGTGAAGATGAACGGCCGCGAGGTGTTCAAGTTCGCGACCCGGGTGATGGTGTCATCGGCCGAGGCGCTGCTCGAAGAGGTCGGGCGTACGATCGACGATGTCGACGTCTACGTTCCGCACCAGGCCAACACCCGGATCATCGATTACGCAGCAAGGAAACTGGGAATCCCGGAAGATCGGGTTGTCGTCAATGTGGACAAGTACGGAAACACCTCCTCGGGATCAATCCCTCTGGCTCTGGCCGACGCCGAGGCGGAGGGACGGCTCGAACCGGGGTCGACGGTGCTGATGACAGGAATGGGCGCCGGCCTCACCTGGGGCTCTGCGCTGATGGAATGGACGGCGAACGGGAGGATGGAGTGATCGCTTTTTGCTTTCCCGGCCAGGGCTCGCTCGAGGAGGGGATGGGCCGCGAGATCGCCTTTGCGGTGCCAGAGGCCATGGAGGTCTATCGGGTGGGCTCGGACGCGTCGGGCCTCGATCTGAGGCGGCTGTGCTTCGAGGCGCCGCTGAACGAGCTCGTCCAGACCGATGTCCAGCAGCCCGCGCTCGTCGCCACCAGCCTCGCCGTACTCGCTGCCCTGCGCGCCCGCGGGCTCGCCCCTGACTACGTGGTCGGGCACTCGGTCGGCGAGTTCGCAGCAATCGCGGCGGCGAACTCGATCGACACCGGCGAGGCGATCGGCCTCGTCCGTGAGCGCGGCCTGGCTATGGCCGAAGCGGCGCGCGAGAGCGACGGAACGATGGCTGCGATCCTGGGGCTCGACGACGAGGTCGTCGAGCAGCTCTGCGCGCAGATCGAGGGCGTTTGGCCGGCGAACTACAACTGCCCGGGCCAGATCGTCGTCTCCGGTGAGGAAGAGGCGGTCGAGGAGCTGATCGGAAAGGCCTCGCTGCTCGGCGCCAAGCGCACCGTTCGCCTGAAGGTCTCGGGTGCGTTCCACAGCCCGCTTGTGGCGAAGGCGGCCGAGCGCCTGAAGCCGACCGTCGACAAGGTGCTGTTCTCCGATCCGGTCGCGCCATTCATGTCGACGGTGACGGCGAAGATCGAGCCGGCGCAGCGAATGGCCGGGCTGCTGGTCGAGCAGGTGACGGCGCCGGTGAAGTTCACCCAGGCGGCACACGGGCTGGTGAAGGAAGGCGTGAAAACGTTCGTCGAGGTCGGGCCCGGCAACGTCCTCTCCGGGCTCGTCAGGCGCATCGACCGGGGAGTCAAGGCTGTCTCCGTCAACAACCTCGCCGGCCTCAAGAAGGTCGAAGAAACGATCTAGGTACGCATGACAGAGTTCTGTTCCCTCGAAGGCCGGACGGCCCTGGTCACCGGCGGGTCGCGCGGCATCGGGCGGGCGATCGCGGCCGAGCTGTCAAACGCGGGCGCGCGGGTCGTGATCGGCTATCAGTCCGGTGCCGATGAGGCCGAGGACTTGGCGGGTGAGATCGGCTGCAAGACGGTCCAGGCCGATATCTCGCACCCGGAGGAAGCCAAGCGGCTCGTCGACGAGGCGGGCGAGGTCGATGTGCTGGTCAACAACGCCGGGGTCACCCGAGACGGCCTGCTCGTGCGCATGTCCGACGAGGACTGGCGCGCGGTCCTCGACACGAACCTCGGTGGGACGTTCAACACCTGCCGCGCCGCCAGTCGCGGGATGATGAAGCGGCGGTCGGGCGCGATCGTCAATGTGTCGAGCGTGGTGGGCGTCCGCGGCAACCCCGGCCAGACCAACTATGCGGCGTCGAAGGCCGGCATCATCGGCTTCACCAAGGCGCTTGCGCGCGAGCTCGGGAGCCGCGGCGTGCGGGCGAACGTCGTCGCGCCCGGCTACATCTCGACGCGGCTGACGAACGAGCTGCCAGAGGAGATTCGGCAGACGATGCTGGCGAACACGCCGCTCGGCCGCTTCGGCGATCCGGAGGACATCGCCGGCGCGGTCCGGTTCCTCTGCTCGGACGCGGCCGCTTTCGTCACCGGCGAGGTGCTGATGGTCGATGGAGGGCTGGGGATGTGAGCATGAACGGCCGGAGACGCGTGGTGATCACTGGGATGGGCGCGGTCTCGCCGCTCGGCAACGATGCCCAGACGACGTGGGAGAACCTCACCGCCGGACGCTCGGGCGCGGCGCCGATCGCCGGCTTCGACGCGAGCGAATACCCCGTCCACTTCGCCTGCGAGTTGAAGGACTTCGACCCCGCGGAGTGGATCGAGAAGAAGCAGGCGCGCCGAATGGACCGCTTCGCACAGATGATCGTCGCAGCCGCGATTCAGGCGCGGGACGACTCGGGAATCGAAATCGACGCCGAGGCCGACCGCATCGGCGCGTCGATCGCGACTGGCATCGGGGGTCTCAAGGCGTTCCAGGACTGCTTCGAGACCCTGCTCGAGCGGGGGCCAGACCGGGTCAACCCCTTCTCGATTCCGCAGATCATCCCGAACATGGGCGCCGCCTGGGTCTCGATGTACCTCGGCACCCGCGGCCCGTTGTCGTCGCAGTGCACCGCCTGTGCCGCCTCGAACATGGCAATCGGAGAAGCGGGGGATGCGATCCGGCTCGGGCGGGCCGACGTGATGCTGGCCGGCGGCACGGAAGCGGGTATCACGCGAGTCGGCATCGCCGGCTTCAGCGCAATGCGCGCGCTCTCACGTCGCAACGACGCGCCGGAGAAGGCGAGTCGGCCCTTCGACGCTGGGCGGGACGGCTTCGTCATGGGTGAGTCGGGAGCGGTCGTCGTGCTCGAGGAGCTCGAGCACGCCAAAGCGCGGGACGCGAAGATCTACGCGGAGCTGCTCGGCTACGGCGTCTCCTCCGATGCCAGACACGTCACCGAGCCCGACCCCAGCGGCGAGAACCCGGCGCGGGCGATGAGGATGGCGATGGCGGACGCCGGGGTCAACGTCGACGAGATCGACTACATCAACGCCCACGGCACTTCGACGCCGCTCGGCGACGCCAGCGAGACGAGGGTGATCAAGCTCGCGCTCGGCGAGGAGAACGCGCGCAAGACGCCGATCTCGTCGACCAAGGGCGCGACCGGGCATTGCCTCGGCGCGAGTGGGGCGATCGAGGCCGTCTTCACGACCCTCGCCGTGAACAAGAACGTCCTGCCGCCGACGATCAACTACGACGAGCCCGATCCCGAGTGCGATCTCGACTACATCCCGAACGAGTCGCGCGAGGCCGACGTCCGGATCGGGGTCTCGAACTCCTTCGGCTTCGGCGGCCACAACGCCTGCATCGTGGTCAGGCAGTTCGAGGGGTAGTCTCGCGCCCGTGCAGCGCTGGGCCACCTTCGACTGCTACGGCACGCTGATCGACTGGAATCGCGGCATCCTCGAGCGTGCTCGAGCAGCAATTCGGCGTCAAGCGCGCCCCCGAGCTGCTTGCGCGCTACCACGAGCTCGAACCGGAGCTCGAAGAGGACGGCTCGCTGTCGTACAAGGAAGTCCTCACCGAGGCGCTCATCCGCCTTGCGAAGGAGGAGTCGCTTGCGATGCCGGAGGGAGAGTCCGAAGCCCTGGTCCGTGCGCTGCCCCACTGGGAGCCGTTCTCCGAAGTGCCGACGGCGCTCGCGGAGCTCCGACACCGGGGGTGGAACCTCGTCATCCTCTCGAACACCGACCGCGACTTGATCGAAGAGTCGATGAAGCGCATTGGCGTTCCGATCGACCTGGCGATCGTCGCCGGCGAGCTCGGTTCCTACAAGCCCGCTCTAGCGCACTGGGAGCATTTCTTCGAGGTGACTACCGCGGACAAGGATCACCACGTCCATGTCGCCGCCAGCCTCTTGCACGACATCGCGCCGGCCCGCAAGCTGGGGCTCAAAACGGTGTGGATCAACCGGCTGGGCGAGAAGGCTGAGCCGAAGCCCGACCGCGAGCTCACCGACCTCGGCAAGCTTCCCGACACGCTGGACGAGCTCGTCCCGGCAGAGGCATGAGCATCGAGCTGCGGTCGCCGCGGCTCGAGGACCTGGCGGCCCTGACCGACCTGATCAACCGCGATTCGGACGAGCTCTACGGCGAGCGCGAGGAGAGCGTCGAGTCGATGCGGATGTGGCTGACCGGCCCGACGCTCGATCCGGAGACAGACATACGCGTTGCCGTCGTCGACGGTGAGTTCCGCGGGTACGTCGACGTCGACCCCGAACCGGAGCCGATCTACTGGGCCGACCTCCGTGTGCCTCTGTCCGAGCCGGATGACGTCCGAGTCGCGCTCCTGGACTGGGTCGAGGCCCGTGCCAGGGAGCGCGGGGGAGAGCTGCTGCGAGTCCACGCCGCCAGCACGGACGAGCCGATCAAGCGTCTGCTCGAGGAGCGCGGCTTGCGTGTGATCCGGCACTTCTACCGGATGCGGATCGAGCTCGACCGCGAGCCGAGCGAGCCGCAGTGGCCGGCCGGCATGACGCTCCGGACGGCAACACCGGGCGACGCCGAGACGGTATACGAGGCGCATCAGGAATCGTTCGAAGATCACTGGGAGCACACACGCATGCCCTTCGAGGAGTGGCAGCACTGGCTGATGCGCGAGGGGTTTGATCCGACGCTCTGGTTTGTCCTCGAGGACGGCGGGGAGGTCGCAGCCGTCGAGCTGTGCCGCGAGCACGAGGGTGAAAGGAGACTCGGCTGGGTCAGCGTCCTTGGAGTGCGCAAGCGATGGCGCCGGCAGGGACTCGGGCGGGCGCTGCTCCTGCACGCGTTCCACGAGTTCCGGCGCCGCGGCTTTCACGCCGCCGCGCTCGGCGTCGATGCTGAGAGCCTGACGGGCGCGAATCGGCTCTACGAGAGTGCCGGAATGCGGGTCGTGCGGCGGTCAGACGTCTACGAGAAGGCGCTCTGATGTCGCGACTGCGCGCGATCTGTCCCGACTGCCGCACCTACACCGCGGTTGCGCTCGACGACGGGTACGAGTGCCATTCCTGCGGCCGAACGTTCGCTGCCGGCCTCATCAGGGTGCCTAGGGCCTGGGGACGAGGTGGTGAGGCGATCGCCGAGGCTGCGAATTTGCAGGTGCCTTACCCGGAGGCTGCCGTGATCGAGGAGGAAACGCTCGCCGAGCAGAGCCTCGCGCTGGCGCGCGAGCTCCCCGATCGCCCGATCGTTCTCGGCGGTTGCTGCTGCTCACACATCGGCGCCGTCGAGGCCCTGGCCGCCCAGCACGGCCGGATCGCGCTTCTGTGGTTCGACGCCCACGGCGACCTGAACACGCCCGAGACGTCTCCGACCGGCAACGAGTGGGGAATGCCTTTGCGAATGCTCTTGGACTCCGGCGCAGTTGAGGTTCCTGACGTGGCGCTCGTCGGCGCCCGAAACCTCGATCCGCCCGAAGAGGACTTCATCGCGGCAGCGGGCCTTGGTTTGGGCGCGCAGGCCGTCGACGGTGCGCTGGAAGGGGCGGGCGGCGTCTACGCCGCGATCGATCTGGACGTGTTCCGCGAGGACGAGGTCGCGGCATTCATGCCGGAGCCTGGTGGGCTGTCGCTGGACGAGGTCGAGGAGGTGCTTCAGTCCGTTCGCGAACGGATGCCGATTCTGGGCGCCGGGTTCACGGCCTTTCTCCCCGAGGACAAGAACGTTCCGGCCATCTCACGCTTGGCCTCCGCCCTCGGCTTCTAGACTCCTCTCCGTGGCCGAGCGCATCGACGTCTCGATCGAGCACCGCAATCTCCCCGAGCCGGCGACCAACGAGAAGCCGCACCCGAACACCTGCCCGACGTGCGGCTCGCATTACCGGGACGACGAGCTGTCCGAGAATCTCCGTGTCTGCCCGCAGTGCAACCACCACTTCCCGTTGCGAGCGCGGGAGCGGATCCAGCAGCTTGCCGACGAGCGCACCTTCGAGGAGGAGGCGGCGGACCTGCGGTCCGAGGATCCCCTGGAGTTCTTCGACCTGCGCCCCTATCCCGAACGGTTGGCGGAAGCAGAGGTCACCACCGGTCTCGGCGACGCGATCGTGATCGGCCGAGCGGCGATCGAGCGCGTCCCGTGCGAGCTGTCCGTCATGGACTTCGCGTTCATGGGCGGGTCGATGGGAAGCGTCGTCGGCGAGAAGTTCGCGCGCGCGTGTGAGAGCGCGGCCGAGCGCGGGGTGCCGCTCGTCAGCGTCACGGCATCCGGTGGCGCACGCATGCAGGAGGGGATCTTGTCGCTGATGCAGCTGCCGAAAACGGTCTGCGCAGTCGAGGACCTCAAGGATTCGGGTGGCGCGCTGATCAGCGTAATGGCGCATCCGACCACCGCCGGGGTGATCGCGAGCTTTGCGTCGCTCGGGGACGTGATCATCGCGGAGCCCGGCGCGCTGCTCGCGTTCACAGGCCCGCGGGTCGTCCAGCAGACGACGCGCGAGAAGCTGCCCGAGGACTTCGGCCTCGCCGAGTCCAACCTCCGCTTCGGGCATCTCGACGCGATCGTCGGCCGCCGCGATCTGCGTCCCTACCTGGGCCGCGTGCTCAGGCTCTTCTCTGCCAATGGCCGATGAGGCCGAGCTCCACCTGCGCGGTCGCCTGAGCCGGCTGAAGGGCCTCGGGCTGCTGCGGGGCACCCGGATCTCGGGCGAGCTTGCGCGCCTCCAGCGTCAGCTCGCGAAGATCACGGAGGCCACCGACGAGGAGATCTGGCAGCACGTCGAGCTGGCGCGCCACCAGGACCGGCCGTACACGCTCGACTACGTCGAGCGCATCTTCGAGGACTTCGTCGAGCTGCACGGAGACCGGTCGCGCGCCGAGGACCCGGCGATGATCACCGGCCTTGCGCGCTTCGCCGGCCGGACGGTGGCCTTCATGGGCCACCAGAAAGGGCGAGACGTCCACGAGCGGACGAGGAGGAACTTCGGGATGACTTTTCCGGAGGGCTACCGGAAGGCGATGCGCGTGATGGACCTGGCCGAGCGGCATCGCTTTCCGATCATCTCGCTGATCGACACTCCCGGCGCATACCCGGGTGTCGCCGCGGAGCAGCACGGACAGGGCGGCGCGATCGCCCGGTCGCAGGCGCTCATGAGCCGGCTGACGGTTCCGACCACGGCATGCATCATCGGCGAGGGTGGCTCGGGCGGCGCGATGGCCACCGCCCTGGCTGACCGCGTGCTGATGCAGGAGAACGCGATGTACACCGTGATCTCTCCGGAGGGCTGTGCGGCGATCCTCTGGCGCGATGCGGGCGAGAAGGTCAAGGCCGCGGCCGCGCTGAAGCCGGACGCGGCGAACTGCCTCCGCCTCGGCGTGATCGACGCGGTCGTCCCCGAACCCGAGGGCGGCGCGCACGAGAATCCGGACGAGGCCGCGCGCCTGCTCGCCGAGGCGCTGCAAAGCTCGCTCGAAGACCTTCAGACCGTTCCGGGCGAGGAGCTGCGGCGCGCCAGGCGCGCCCGGTTTCGCACGCTGGGCGTGTTCGCGGAGCCCCGAGAGCCAGCTAGCGTTCGCTAGTGGCCAAGCTCACCGAGTACCGCAAGAAGCGCGACCCGAAGAAGACGCCTGAGCCCTTCGGTGGGAAGAAGAAGGGGAAGGAGCCGATCTTCGTGGTCCAGCGGCACGACGCCCGCCGCCTCCACTACGACTTCCGCCTCGAGCGCAACGGCGCGCTCGCAAGCTGGGCGGTGCCGAAAGGGATTCCGCTCGAGTCGGGTCAGCGCGCTCTCGCCGTGCACGTCGAGGACCATCCACTCGAGTACGCGACCTTCGAGGGCGAGATCCCGAAGGGCGAGTACGGCGCCGGCCTCGTCGAGATCTGGGACAACGGCACCTACGAGCTCGTGGACGAGAAGAAAGACGGAGGTTTGACGGTCCGCCTGCACGGCAAGCGCCTGGACGGGACCTGGTCGCTCGTGCCCGCGAAGCTCGACGGCAACGAGAAGAACTGGCTGCTGCTGAAGAAGCGCGAGGACGGTGCCCAGGCCCCGCGAAAGCGGCGCAAGTACGCCCCGATGCTCGCCACCCTGGCGAAAGACGTCCCGGCCGGCAACGAGTGGCTCTTCGAGGTCAAGTGGGACGGCTATCGGGCGATCGCCGACCTCTTCGGCGGCGAGGCGACGCTCACCAGCCGGAATGGCAACGACCTGACCGCGCGATTCGAGTCGGTGGCGAAGGCAATCGAGCGAGCTATGAAGACGCCCGACTGCGTGCTCGACGGCGAGGTCTGCGCCTTGGACGAGGAGGGGCGCGCGACCTTCTCGGCCATGCAGCAGGGCAAGACCGGCACGCGCTACGTCTTCGTCGCGTTCGATCTGCTCGAGCTCGAGGGGGAGCCGCTGATCGACCTACCTTTGGCCGAGCGACACAAGCGCCTAGCGGCACTGATCGACCGGCGGAGCCGGACGATCCAGCTCTCGGAGGCATTCGACGATGGGCCCGCCCTTTTCCGCGCCGCTCAGGAGCAGCGCTTCGAGGGGATCATGGCCAAGAAGCGCGACTCGCGCTACTTCCCCGGCAGGAGGACGCGCGAGTGGGTGAAGATCAAGACCCACGGCCGGCAGGAGTTCGTGGTCGCCGGTTACACGCGAGGCCAGGGTCGCCGCTCGGGGAGGTTCGGGTCGCTGATCCTCGGCTATCGGGAAGGCGATCAGCTGGTCTATGCGGGCAACGTCGGCACCGGCTTCACGGACGACGAGATCGACGAGCTGCTCGCCAAGCTCAAGCCGCTCGAGCGCAAGGAACCGCCGTTTCGGACCGTCCCGAAGATGCCGAAGGTGCGCAAGGACGCGATCGTCTGGGTCGAGCCCAAGCTCGTCGCCGAGGTCGAGTTCGTCGAATGGACACACGACGGTCGATTGCGGGCACCGTCATACCAGGGACTACGGGACGACAAGGAGGCCGAGGACGTGCAGCGCGAGGAGCCGGCGCCGACGCCGAACGAGATTCGCATGGGGAAGCGTGTGCTCAAGCTGTCCAATCTGGACAAGCCGTTCTGGCCCGACGAAGGGATCACGAAGGGCGATCTCCTCGCGTACTACCGCGCGGTGGCGCCGGTCCTCGTCCCGCACCTGAAGGACCGCCCGTTCACGATGAAGCGCTACCCCGACGGGGCCTACGGCAAGTTCTTCTTCCAGAAGGACGCCCCGACGCACATGCCCGACTGGATCCCCACTGTCGAGCTCATGGTGTCGACGCGGGAGAAGCCGCGGCAGCGCCGAAAGATCCGTGCGCCGCTCGTGAACGACGAGCTGGCGCTGCTGTGGATGGTGAACATGGGCAGCATCGACATGAACACCTGGTACTCGCGCGTCGACAAGCCCGATCGCCCCGACTTCGTGCTCTTCGACCTCGATCCCTCCGACGACGTTGGCTTCAAGGAGACGGTCGAGGTGGCGCTGCTGGTCAAGCAGGTCCTCGACGCGCTCAAGCTCGAGAGCATCGTCAAGACGAGCGGCTCGGACGGCATCCACGTGCTCGTGCCGATCGCGCGGCGTCACACCTACGACGACACGCGCGAGTTTTCGGCGATCGTCGCCTCGACACTTGCCCGCACGCACCAAGGGCTCGTGACGACCGAGTGGACGCGGGCGAAGCGTCGCGGCGTTCTGATCGACTCGAACCAGAACGGCGAGGGCAAGACGATCGCGTCCGTCTATTCCGTACGCCCGCGCGAGGGCGCGCCGGTGTCGACGCCGCTTCGCTGGGACGAGGTGAACGAGAACCTCAACCCGCGTGACTTCACGATGGAGGTCATCCGCTCGCGGATCGAAGAGCACGGCGATCTCTTCGAGCCGGTGCTGCACGGGCGCCAGTCGCTGAGCGCGGCGCTCAGGGAAGTCAGGAAGGCGTGATGAACTTGTACTGCCGCCCGACCGTGTCGAACCCGAGCCGCCCGTAGAGCACCTTGGGCCAGTCCTCGTCGTCGGCGACGAGAAAGATCAGATCGGCACCTGCGCGCCGAGCCTCGTCGGCGGAGCGGAGAACGACGGCGGTCGCGTATCCCTGACCGCGATGCTCTTCGAGGGTGGCGACGTCCTCGATCTGCCCGACTCCCTGCGCGACGTAGAGATCGGTCCAGGAGACGACCTCGCCGTCGACCACGATCCCGAAGAAGCGCGTCTGGGCGCGTTTGCCGAGCAGGAGCTTGGAGTCGGCCAGCTGCTCGGCCAGCTCAGGGCTGCCCCAAGGCTGGGCGAGGATCTCCCGGGTCCGGCCGGGGCGGAGCGCCGACTCGTCGACCTCCTCCACAATCGACAGATCAGCCGTCTTGTCCGGGGCTCGTCGCTGGACCATGAAGATGTGGTTCTGGGTACGCCACCCCAGCGCGTCGAATTCCGGACGCAGGCGGGCTCCCAGCTCTTCGTCGAAGGTGAGGATCACGCGATAGTCTCGCCCGGCGCCGCCGAGAACGCGGTCGGCCTCCGCGACCGCCTCCGCCGCGTCCCGCGCACGCTCGATCAGAAGGTAGTTCGAGTCGTGACGGAGCGGGAGCTCAGGCGTCAAAACGCCCACGCCGAGCGGCGAGTCGACCGTCTCGGTGCCGGCCATCTCGATCTCCCGCTCGAATCGGTGAACGCGAGCGAGCTCGTCAGTCACCGAGTCTCCTTGGATGCTCGAGCACGCCAAGCTCGGCGATGTCGCGGCGGAAGAAGAGCGCGACGGTCCAGTCGGTCACGACGCGAAGCTTCCTCGACAGCAACGGGAGCTGGTAGAGGTGGTACGTCCGCGTCACCCACCAGCCGAGAAAGCCCTTGATCGGGAACCCGAAGACGTTGGCGATGCCCTTGTAGCGGCCCAGCGTCGCGACCTCGCCCAGCGTCCGGTAGCGGTAAGGCCGCATCTCGCCGGCGATGTTCTTGGCCAGGCGCTTGGCCTGACGGAGCGCGTGCTGGCTGGTCGGCGGGTCGACCCGGCCGGGCGTCGCCGCGTTTGGGACCGCCGCACAGTCGCCGAGCGCCCAGACGTGCTCGGTTCCCTCGACGCGCAGCGTTCCGTCGACCCGTACGCGGCCGCGTTCGTCGAGTGGGAGGCCAAACTCCGCGAGGAGCGGGTTGGCCTTGACGCCGGCCGTCCAGACGACGGTGCTTGTGAGCAGGTGCGCGCCGTCGGAGAGCCGAACGGCGTGCGGCTCGACCTCCTCGAGGGTCGTCGAGACCCTGATGTCGACGCCCCGGCGGAGGAGGAGCGCGGCCGAGTAGTCGCCCAGCCGGCTCAGGATCTCGGGGAGGATCTTTGGCGCCGCATCGACGAGCACCCAGTGCTGCGGGACGCTCTGGAGCATCGGGTAGTAGCGGAGCGCATCGCGGACGAGGTCGGCGAGCTCAGCGAGCGCCTCAACACCCGCATAGCCGGCGCCGATGAAGACGAAGGTCAGCTCGCGGCGGCGGTGGGCCTCGGCGGACGCGCTGGAGGCGACCTCGAGCCGCGTGAGTACGTGATTCCGCAGGTGAATCGCATCGCTCAGGGATTTGAACCCGAGCGCGTGCTCGGCGAGCCCCGGAATCGGCAGTGTCCGGGCGACCGCTCCGAGAGCGAGGACGAGGTTGTCGTAGTGGAGCCAGAACACACTCTCCTCAGTCTCGACCTGGACGCGCCGCCCGCCGCCGTCGTGCGCGACGGCACGCCCGAGAACGAGGTCTGAATGAGGGCACATGACTCGGAGCGGCACGACCACATGCCGCGGCTCGAGTGTGCCCGAGGCCGCCTCCGGAAGCAGCGGCGTGAAGAGCATGAAGTTCTCCGGGCTGACGATCGTGGCGCCGCGACGCCTGAGCTTGCGAGCGACGTAAGAGCCGGCGAACCCGCCGCCGACGATCAGGGTCCCGCCTCGTGCTTCCCGGTCCGGCATCGGCACTAGTGTCCCTCGCGCATGGCCGTTCAGGTGTCCGTGATCGGCAGCGGAGCGGAGCACGAGCGCCGAGCCGAGGAGGTTGGACGCCTGCTCGCGGCGCGGGGGTGCACGGTCGTCACCGGCGGCGGGAACGAGGTCATGGCCGCCGCCGCTCGGGGAGCGAAGGCGGCCGGCGGCACGACGGTCGGGATCCTTCCGGGCGAGGGGACGTGACGACGCCAACGAGTGGATCGACCACGTCGTCGCCACCGGCATCGGCCACGCGCGGAATCTCGCCGTCGCTGCGTCGGGGCAGGCTGTGATCGCGGTCGGAGGCAGCTGGGGGACCCTGGCCGAGATCGCCTTCGCGCGCAGGCTCGGGCGTCCGGTGGTGATCCTCGAGCCGGGCTGGGAGCTCGAGGGCGACGGGATCGAGCGCGCCGCCTCGCCGGAGCAGGCGGTCGAGCTGGCGCTAGCCCACCTCTGACAGCCGGCGCTCCAGGAACGCCCGCTCGACCGGGTTCGGTGCGAGCGCGAGCGCGCGCCGATAGGCGCCGGCGGCCTCGTCGCGGCGCCCGAGCCGGCGCAGGAGATCAGCGCGCGCGGCGTGCAGGAGGTGGTAGTCGTCGAGCCCCTCGATCTGCGCGATGAGGTCGAGGCCTTGATCGGCGCCGTTCGCCATCGCGACCGCCACAGCGCGGTTCAGCTCCACGATCGGCGAGGGAGCGACGTGCGCAAGCTCGGTGTACAACCCGGCAATCGTGGGCCAGTCGGTCGTCTCCTCCGCATGGACCGCGGCGATCGCCGCCTGAAGCTGGTACGGGCCCACCCGCCTGAGGCGCATCGCCCGCTCGAGCACCCTCCGGCCTTCCTCGATCCGTGCCTGATTCCAGAGGGAGCGATCCTGGTCCTCGAGCAGGATCAGCTCACCTTCGGCGCTCGTGCGAGCCTCGCGGCGCGAGTCGTGGAAGAGCATCAGCGCGAGGAGGCCGAGCACTTCGGGCTCGTCCGGCATCAGCACGGTCAGCAGCTTTCCGAGGCGGATGGCCTCGTCGCAGAGCTCCCGCCGCACGAGGTCGTCTCCGGCTGTAGCGCTGTACCCCTCGTTGAAGACGAGGTAGATGACGGCGAGGACGGGTCGCAGGCGGTCGGTTAGCTCCTCGTCTGGCGGCACGCGGAACGGGATGCCGGCTTCCCTGATCTTCCGCTTCGCCCGTACGAGCCGCTGGGCCATGGTCGGCTCCGCGGTGAGAAACGCACGGGCGATCTCGGGCGTCGTCAAACCGCCGACCTCGCGCAGCGTGAGCGCGACTTGCGCCTCAGCCGCCAGCGCCGGGTGGCAGCAGGTGAAGACGAGCGCCAGCCGCTCGTCGGGAATCGTGCTCACGTCCTCGTCCTCATCGGGCAGCTCGGCCAAGCGCTGGAGGAGCTCCGTCTTGCGCGCGAGCGTCCGGTCGCGGCGGATGCGATCGATCGCCCGGTTCTTGGCAGTCGTGACGATCCAGGCGCCGGGGTTCCGCGGCTCCCCCTCCTGGGGCCAACGCTCCAGCGCGGTGATGAAGGCGTCCTGCACCGCGTCCTCGGCGAGCTCGAAGTCACCGAGGACGCGGATGAGAATCGCGACTGCACGGCCCCACTCCTCGCGGAAGACGCGGTCGATGGAGCTCACGTCAGTTCTCGACGATCGGGCGCACCTCGATCGAACCGCGCTCGGCGGTCGGGATCTTCGCTGCGAAGTCGAGTGCGGTGTCGAGATCCGGCAGGGTGAGCTCGAAGAGGCCGCCGATCTGCTCCTTCGTCTCCGCAAACGGGCCGTCGCGTGACCAGGACCTCGCCGTCGCGAACGCGCACCGTCTTCGCCGTCCGGATGTCGTCGAGCTCCTTGCCCGCCATGTTCGGATCCGCCGTGCCCATTTCGTCCATGAGCGCGTACCACTTCGGTAGCGACTCCTCGGTTGCCTTGGCCGCCTCTTCCTCCGACATTTCGAACCAGGGCTCCTGGTCGCTGTAGATCAGCAGGGCGTAGCGCATCTCAGCTCTCCTCTCGGACATAGACGGGCCGAATCTCGATCGCGACGTTGTCGTCGGCGGCCGGGCAGCACGGCCGCGAGCCGGCACGCCTCGTCGATCGAGTCGCACTCGAGGATGAAGTAGCCGCCGAGGGCTTCCTTGATCTCGGCGTAGGGGCCGTCGGTGACGAGCCGATCGCCGTTCCGGACGCGAACCGTCGTCGCCGAGCTCGTCGTCTCCAGCTCGGCTCCGCCGACGACCTCGTCACGTCGACCGAAGTCGCCATAGCGCTGGTAGACCGCCTGCGCGATCGGCGTCGCTCATGGCCTCCCAGTCCGACTCGTTTCCGTGGATCAGGGCTAGGATACTGCATGGGTCTCCTTTCTACCGGCCGAGGCGCAGCCGGATCAACAGCAGCTCGTTCGCGAGCCTCGGGTCGATCTGCTTCGCCGTGTCGCGCTCAACCAGGTTCCTTTGCGTCCCACGATGCTTCACGGCTCCTCCTTTCCGTCGTTGTGCAGAGACGACGAACGGAGGACGGTCAGATCGACAGCATCCGCTGAAGCAGAGTCAGGGCGCCGGCCTTGTCGAGCGGCTCGTTCAGATTTCCGCACTTCGGCGACTGAACGCAGGACGGGCAGCCGTGATCGCACGGGCAGCCCTCGAGCATCTTCGCGGTGTCGGCCGCCCAGCCCTCGAACGCGTCGAAGCCGCGCTCGGTGATCCCGACACCGCCGGCATGGCCGTCGTAGACGAAGATCGTCGGCCGGCCGGTCTGGAA
The DNA here is from genome assembly GCA_963752845.1 of uncultured Actinomycetes bacterium. Lineage (GTDB taxonomy): Bacteria > Actinomycetota > Thermoleophilia > Gaiellales > Gaiellaceae > JACDAN01. Next base: position 294,281 of record CAVVZV010000007.1, read on the forward strand.
GTGGAGGTTCGTGGAGAGGCCGCCGATGTCCCAGCGGTCGCACATCGCCCAGAGTGGGAGTAGGGCGATCAGCGAATGCTCAGCCGCGTGAAGCGAGCCGAGCAGCCGCGGCATCTCCTCGAGGCCCTCGAGCATCCACGGCTCGGGCGAGAACCACACCGCCTCGGTCTCGAACTCCGTCTCGGGAAGATCGAGCGGGACGGTCTCGATCGTCTCTCCGTCCTGGATTCGCTTGCGCTGGTAGGCGACGACCTGCTCGGTCACGGTCACCGCGCCGAACGAGAGCTCGACTCCGAGCCGCTGCTCCGTACGCGCCGTCTCGAGGATCGCGGTCATCGTGTCCTTCTTCGCCTGCGTGTACTCGTCGCCCGCGAACGGCTCGACGAGCGCGGCACGGCCCTCGAGGTCGAGCTCGAGGACGCGGTAGGACTCGCCGAGGTGCAGATAGACGGCGCCGCCGTGGACGGTCGAGTACGCTCGCTCGCGCTCGACCAGTCCGAGCAGCGATCCGGTCGAGGCGTCGACGACGGTGAACGGATCCGGCGTCGCCGAGCGCAGGCCGAAGCGGCCGGCCGGGTAGTCGCGACCGGCCCAGACGTAGCCGCTGGGCGTATGGCGCAGCTCGGGCAGAAGCCGCGGCGCGCTCGAGGGCCGCAGCGCCGAGGGTCTCTTCGTCAGCGTCATCGAGGGGTGCCTCGAACGCCGCAGCGCGAACATGGCCGTCGAGGACGCGGGGGTTGGTGTAGTCGAGGATGGCAGCCTCGACACGGCGGTCGAGCAGGGCGTCGGGCTCGCGCATGAAGAACTGGTCGAGCGCGTCTTCGGAGGCGACGAGGACAGCGAGGCCGTGACCCGTGCGGCCGGCTCGGCCCCACTGCTGCCGGAGGCTGGAGACGGTGCCCGGGAAGCCCACGCAGATCACGCAGTCGAGCAGGCCGACGTCGATTCCGAGCTCGAGCGCGTTCGTGGCGCTGACGCCGAGCAGTTCCCCTTCGACCAGGCGCCGCTCGATCTCGCGGCGCTGGGCGGGGGTGTAGCCGGCGCGATACGGGGAGAGCCGGGTCGAATCGCCGAGGCGTTGCGCGGTGAATCGGTGGACGAGCTCGGCTGCCTTGCGGCTCTTGGCGAAGCAGAGAGTCCGAGTACCTCGCTCGACGAGCGCTGCCATCAGGCGGGCGGCCTCACCGAGCGCGCTCGCGCGCAGTCCCAGCTCCTCGTCGGTGAGCGGCGGGTTCCAGAGGGCGATCGTCCGCTCCGCCTTCGGCGCGGCGTCTCGTTCGACCACGGTGGTCTCGACGCCGAGCAGTCGCTGCGCGAGCTCGCCTGGGTTGGCGATCGTCGCCGAAGCGAGGAGGAACTGCGGGTCGGCGCCGTAGACGCGCGCGAGGCGGCGTAGCCGTCGCAGGACGTTTGCGACGTGCGAGCCGAAGACACCGCGGTAGACGTGCGCCTCGTCGACGACGACGTAGCGGAGATTCGAGAGCACGTCGCCCCAGCGGTCGTGGTGCGGGAGCACGCCGAGGTGAAGCATGTCCGGGTTGGTCAGGATGAGGTTGGCCCACTTGCGGACCTGCCAGCGCTGCTCGTTGGGCGTGTCGCCGTCGTAGATCGCCGGCTTGATCCGCGGCGGCCGCAACTCGGTGAGCGCTCGGATCTGGTCCTGCGCCAGCGCCTTCGTGGGGTAGAGGTAGAGCGCGCGGAGCTTGGGCTCGCGCGCGAGCGCGTCGAGCACCGGGAGGTTGAAGGCAAGCGTCTTCCCGGACGCCGTCCCGGTCGTGACGATCAGGTGCTCGCCGCGGGCGGCCGCCTCCCACGCCTCGGCCTGGTGAGCGAAGAGCTCAGTGATGCCCGCGGCGTCTAGCGCCTCGCGGACGCGAGGGTCGAGATCGCTCGGCAGAGGAGCGCTCTCGGCGGCGCGAGCAGGCTCGGTCGTGAGGTGTGCGAGCTCCTCGCCGGTGACGATGTCGTCCCAGGTTGCCGCGGTCGTTGCCATCGTCCGTCGATCGTAGTGGCAGGCTTGCTCCGTGCCGTGGGAGGAGCCCGGATCGACCGCGTCGCTCCTGCTCGGCTCGCTAGAGTGATCTCACCGGGGTGCCGCTGAACGCGGCTGAGATCACACCCGTCGAACCTGATCCGGTTCGTACCGGCGAAGGGAGCGAACTTGCCCGTTCCACGTTGTCTGACTATTGCCGGGTCCGATTCCGGCGGCGGCGCCGGGATCCAGGCCGACCTGAAGGCGTTTGCCGCCGCGGGCTGCCATGGAATGAGCGCAATCGTGGCGCTGACGGCTCAGAACACGACCGGCGTGACCGCCGTGCACGAGGTGCCGCCGGACTTCGTCACCGCTCAGCTCGAGGCCGTCTTCGACGACATCGGTGTCGACGCCACGAAGACCGGAATGCTCTTCTCGCGAGACCTGATCGAGGTCGTGGCCGACTATCTCGCTGACCATCCAGTCCCGCTCGTCGTCGATCCCGTAATGGTCGCATCGAGCGGCGCGAAGCTGCTCCAGGATGATGCTGTCGAATCCCTCGTGACCCGGCTCTTCCCGCTCGCGACCGTCGTGACGCCGAATCTCCACGAAGCCGAGTCGCTCGCGGGCACGGGAACACGCCGTGCGATGGCGGAGCGAATCCACCAGCTGGGGGCGCCAGCTGTGATCGTCACCGGCGGGCACGGAAACGAGCCCGGTCGACCACCTGTTCGACGGCCAGCAGCACGTGGAGATCCCTGTCGAGCGCCTCGACGTTCCGGCGACTCACGGCGCCGGTTGCACCCATTCCGCCACGCTCGCGGCGCTGCTCGCACGCGGGCATACCCTCGTGGAGGCGAGTCGCGGCGCGGCCGCCGCGGCCGCCTCCTCCGTACGCAACGGCCTGGTCGAGATCGGAGCGAGGCGAGGGGCCAGTCGATGTCCTCAACGTCAAGGAGCGCGATGCCGGTCTCTCCCGGCCAGACGCTGCGCGAGCTGCGCGAGCGTAAGCCGCTCGTCCACCAGATCACGAACTACGTGGTCATGAACGAGACCGCGAACGCGACGCTGGCGCTAGGGGCGTTGCCCGTGATGGCGCACGCCCCGGAGGAGGTCGAAGAGATGGCCTCGATCGCCGGCGCCTTGGTGCTCAACATCGGCACGCTCTCCGAGCATTGGATCGAGGCGATGCTGCTCGCCGGCAAGGCGGCAAGAGGCCCGATCGTCCTCGATCCGGTCGGGGCGGGCGCGACCCGGTACCGCACCGAGACCGCGAAGCGGCTGCTGGACGAGCTGGACATCGCGGTTGTCCGCGGCAACGCCGCCGAGATCGCGATTCTCGCCGGCCGCGAGGCCGAGATTCGCGGCGTCGAGTCGATCGGCGCGGCCGATTCCAGCGGCGAGCTGGCCCGCGCAGCTGCTCGGTTGCTCGACACCGTCGCCGCGGTCACCGGACCGATCGATCACGTCTCGGACGGCGAGCGCGTGATCGGCGTCTCGAATGGCCACGAACTGCTGGGGACGGTCAGCGGGACAGGGTGCATGGCGACGGCGGTCACCGGAGCCTTTCTCGCGGTCAAGCCGACAGAGCCGCTTGATGCGGCGGCGGAGGCACTTGTCGCGTTCGGCGTCGCCGGTGAGGACGCCGCGCGCGACGCGAAGGGCCCGGGAACCTTCCACGCGGCGCTCTACGACGCGCTTTACAACCTCGACCCGGACACGCTGGACGAACGGGCCCGCATCGACGAATGAAGCTGCACGCGATCGTCAGCGACCTGGACACCGCCCGGCGCGCAGCGGAAGGCGGCGCGAGTGTGATCCAGCTCCGCCTCAAGGGTGCGACGACCCAGCAGATCGTCGACCAGGGTGCGTTGTTTCGCGCGCTCTGCACGGTTAACGGCATCACCTTCGTCGTCAATGACGACGTTCAGGCCGCGCTGGCGCTCCTCGCCGACGGCGTTCACCTCGGCCGCGACGACGAGGGCGCCGAACAGGCGCTGGCCGCCGGCCTCATGCTCGGACGCTCAGCCACCTCGCCCGAAGAGGCGAAGGCGGCCGAGCTCGAAGGCGCCGCGTACATCGGCGCCGGTCCAGTCTGGGCGACGCCGAGCAAGCACGATGCCGACCCGCCGATCGGGCTCGACGGCCTGCGCGCGATCAGCGAGTCGGTGTCGATCCCGGTGATCGCGATCGGCGGCATCGACACCACCAACGCTCGCGACTGCATCGAGGCCGGCGCATTCGGAGTTGCCGTCGTTCGGGCAGCCGCGCAGGCCGCCGAGCTCCGTGCGGCTCTCTGAGCTGGGGGAGCTCGGCCTGCTCGCCGAGCTCGAGCGGCGGGGCCTCGCCCAGAGGATCGAGAACGACGCGGCCGAGCTCGGCGAAGGCCTGAGTCGTCACCCAGGACGCTCTCGTCGAGCACGTCCACTTCCGGCTCGACTGGATCTCGTGGCGGGACCTCGGCTTCCGAGCCGCGGCCGTCAACCTCAGCGACCTCGCTGCGTCCGGCGCGGAGCCAGACGCGCTGATCGTCAGCCTCGGGCTTCCGGGCGAGACCGCGCTCGACGACGTCCTCGAGCTCTACGAAGGAATTCGCGAGACCGGCGTTCCGGTGCTTGGCGGCGACACGACCTCAGCCGACCGCGTCGTACCTGAGCGTGACGGCGCTCGGCCGCTCGGAGCGCGTACCCGGCCGGGGAGGAGCGCGGCCCGGCGACCTGATCGTCGTCACGGGCCCGCTCGGCGCCGCGGGGGCGGCGTTTCGCGAGCAGCGGTTCGTACGTCCGCCCCTCCGGCTCGCCGAGGGACGGCAGCCTCGCCCGGACGGCCCACGCCATGCTCGACATCTCCGATGGCCTCGAGCCCGACCTCGAGCACATCGCTCGGCGTTCAGGCATCCGCTGCGTCGTCGAGCTCGAGCGGGTTCCGCTGTCAAACGGCGCAGAGATCGAGGATCTCGGCTTCGGCGAGGACTACGAGCTGCTGGCGGCGGTTCCGTCCGAAGCGTTCCACGTCATCGGCCGCTGCGAGGAAGGGGAAGGCGTCGAGCTACTCCGCGTACGGCGTCCCGGTCGAGCTCGGCGGCTGGGAGCACTTCTCGTAGCGCTTGCTCGTAGTGGGAGCGGGGCCGCGCACCGAGCACGGTCTCCATGGGCTCGCCGCCGTCGAAGAGGATCACGGCGGGATCGCGAGCACGCCGTAACGTGACGGCGCAACCGGGTTCTGGTCGACGTTCAGCTTGGTGAAGAGGACGCGCTCGCCCGCCTCGTCCTCGAGGCTCTGGAGCACCGGCGTGATCGCATGACACGGCCCGCACCATGGTGCCCAGAAGTCGACGACCACCGGCCGCTCGGCCTGCAGTACTTCTTGTTCGAAGGTCGCGTCGGTGACGTCACGCACGGGCCCGAAGGCTAGCCAGCCTGAGCGCGGGCACCTTCCAAACAGCCTCGAGCACGATCGCCTTGCTCATTTTCGAGCCGCCGACGGCGCGGTCGACGAAGACGATCGGCACTTCGGTGACGCGGAAGCCCGCGCGGATTGCGCGGTAGGTGGTCTCGATCTGGAAGGCGTAGCCCTTCGAGTGGATCGCGTCCAGATCGATCGTTTCGAGAACTCCTCGGCGGTAGCACTTGAAGCCGCCGGTCAGGTCGCGGACCGGGACGCCGAGCAGGAGCTGCGCGTAGAGCGAGCCGCCGCGAGAGATCAGGCGCCGCACCAGGCCCCAGTTCCTCGTCCCTCCCCCGGGGACATAGCGCGAGCCGATCACGAGGTCGGCCTCCTCCGCCGCGGCCGCGAGCCGGGGAATGTCGGCCGGATCGTGAGAGAAGTCGCAATCCAGCTCGAAGATGAGGTCAGCCCTCAGCTCGAGCGCCCGGCGGAAGCCGTCGAGGTAGGCCGGTCCAAGACCCTCCTTACGCGGGCGATGGAGCGCCTGGACCCAAGGACGCTCCGCCGCCAGGCGGTCGGCGATCTCACCGGTGCCGTCCGGCGAGCTGTCGTCGATGACGAGCACCACGTCCGTCGCCGCCGAGGATCTCTCCCAACCGGTCGACCATCGGCTCCAGGTTCTCGCGCTCGTTGTACGTGGGCAGACAAATGCAGATCACGGCGGAAGCCTCTCAGAGCGTAGGCGGCAGGCCTCAGGGGTCAGACCCCGTTGAGGCTGGTTGAGGGTTCGCCGCCGAACCCGGTCACCCGCGTCGCCGTACCTATGATCGTTGCCATGGCGGTAACGCTTCCTAGAAACGCGCAGGTGGCCGAGCAGTTCGATCTCTTGGCCGACCTCCTCGAGCTCGACGGCGAGCAGCAGTTCCGCGTGCTCGCGTACCGCCGGGCGGCCGACCAGATCCGCTCCACAGGAGGGCCGATCGCCCAACTGGCACTGGATGGACGCGCAAAGGATCTGCCCGGGATCGGCCAGGTAATCGAGAGCAAGATCGTCCAGATCGTCAACACGGGCGAGATCGAGGCCTTGACGAAGCGCAAGGCGCAGGTCCCGGCCGGCGTGGCCGACTTCCTCCGCCTACCCGCACTCGGGCCGAAGACCGCCCGCCGCATCTGGCAGGAGCTCGGGATCACGACCCTCGAGGAGCTACGCCAGGCGGCAGAAGCCGAGCGCCTGCGGACGCTGCCGGGGCTCGGCGCGAAGACGGAGGAGCGGATCCTCAAGGCGCTCGACGAGAAGCCGCAGGAGCAGCGGACGCTGCTCGCTGTGGCGTTACCGGCGGTGCGTGCGGTCATCGATGTCCTCCGGGAGCACCCGGCGAGCAATGAGGTCTCGGAGGCGGGGTCGGTGCGCCGGCGAACCGAGACCGTCAAGGATCTCGACATCATCGCCACCGCCAGCGACCCAGCCGCACTGACGGATTACTTCACCAAGCTCGCCTGGATCTCGGAGGTCGAGGCGAAGGGCAAAACCAAGGCGACGGTGGTCTCGCATGACGGGCTGCGGTTCGATCTTCGCGTCGTCCCGCCGGAGTCATACGGCAACCTGCTCCAGCACTTCACGGGCTCGGCGCGCCACAACGTCGAGCTCCGCGAGGATGCCGTTCGGCGAGGGTTGTCCGTCTCCGAATACGGCGTCAAGGACGTCGAGACCGGCGAGGTCTTCACCTCCCGCACCGAACAGGAGCTCTACGAGCGGCTCGGCTACGAGTGGATCCCACCCGAGCTCCGCGAGGGGCGGGGTGAGCTCGACGCCGCGAAGAAGCGCGAGCTGCCGACGCTGGTCGAGCTCTCAGACCTCCGCGGCGACCTGCACATGCACTCGACGTGGTCGAGCGACGGCAAGGACACCCTCGAAGACATGGCCGCCGCGGCCAAGGCACGCGGGTACGACTACGTCGCGATCACCGACCATGCGCACTACCTGCGCGACGGCCGCTTCCAGGCCCAGGCGAAGGAGATCGCGAAGCTCCGCCAGAAGCTGGCGCCCTTCGAGCTCCTACGCGGGATCGAGGTGAGCATCCGGGTCGACGGGACGCTGGACTTCCCCGACGAGGAGCTGGCCGAGTGCGACTGGGTGATCGCATCCCTGCACTCGGCCTTCGACAAGAGCCCGACCGAGCGTCTGCTGGCGGCGATGGAGAACCCCCATGTCGACTGCATCGGGCACCCGACCGCGCGCAAGTTGAACAAGCGCGGCGGAGTGGACATCGACATCGAGAGAGTGGTCGCGAAGGGGCTCGAGACCGGGACCTACCTCGAGATCAACTCACAGCCGGACCGACTCGACCTGCGCGACTCCCATGCCCGGGTCGCCGGCGAAGCCGGCTTGCCGATCGTGATCTCCACGGACTCCCACGAGCTCGGAGCGCTCGATTTCGTCGAGTTCGGAGTTGCTCAGGCCCGCCGAGCTTGGCTGACGAAGGACCAGATCCTCAATACGCGCCGCTTGGAAAGACATCAAGTGAGGTTCCGCGCGGTCATCTTCGATCTCTGGCAGACGCTGGTGCCCTGGCCGACCGAGTCGGCGAACGAGATGTACGGCCGGCTGGTCGAGACCTGGGGCGCGGATCCGGAGGCGTTCCACGAGCTCTGGCATCGCCGCCGGCGAGAGCGGGAGACGGGGCCGATCGAGCCGCACTTGCGCTCGATCGCCGATGAGCTCCGGCTCACCGGCGACCTCGAGGCGGTGATCACGATTCGCCGTGACTGGACGCTCGAGTCGCTAGTCCCCCGGCTGGACGCGATCCCCACGCTCGAAGAGCTCCGTCGCCGTGGCCACAAGCTCGGAATGATCAGCGCCTGCTCGCAGGACGTTCCCGACGTTTGGGACCGCACGCCGTTCGCGACGCTGTTCGACTCGGCCGTCTTCTCGTGCTCGGTCGGGTTCAGCAAGCCCGATCCGCGGATCTATGCGCTCGCAGCCGGCGAGCTCGGTGTCGAGCCGGCGGACTGCCTCTTCGTGGGCGACGGCGCGAACGACGAGCTGCCAGGCGCCGAGCGAGCGGGAATGACTGCCGTCCAGCTGCGCGCACCGGGCGAGCGGCTCACCCCAGAGGGTGAGCGGTGGAGCGGCCGCTGCGTCGAGCGGCTCTCAGACGTGCTCGAGCTGGTGTGAACGCTCGTCGAAACTGAGGAGGGAGAGGAAGCGCTCAGCGTCTGCGCGCTTGCCGGTGATCCGGACCGCGCCGGCCTCGATTGCCTCCCTGGTCGACTGCTCCCGCGAGGCCAAGCAGAAGAGCGTGGCGGGGTCGGTCTCGATCACGACGTCGGCGGTGTCTGACGGTCCGTACTCGACCACCGGATCAAGGCCGTCGAAGCGAACGCTGACTACGTCGTCGGCAACTCTGAGCTCGAACTGCGCGGTCGGGGCCCGCTCTCCGTGCAGGCAGGTTGCTCGAACTGCGTTGACGAGCCAGCCAGGGGAAAGAGAGTCCTTCGGGCTCGGCGGGCCGAGCGACTTGGCGCCCCAACGGGCGAGCGCATAGAGCGGCTCGCGGAGCTCCTCGCCGTAGGGCGTGAGCTCGTAGACGTTGGCGGCGGCCGGCGGCGGCAGGCGGCGCTTCTGGACGATCCCGCCGCGCTCTAGGTCGCGGAGGCGACCGGCGAGGATGTTCGTGCCGATCCCCGGCAGGGCGCCTGCGAGATCGGTGTATCGCTTGGGGCCGTTGAGGAGCTCGCGCACGACCAGGAGGGCCCACCGCTCGCCGACGAGCTCGAGCGCGTGGGCGACTGGGCAGTACTGCGCGTAGCTCTTCGACATCGTCGGGAAGTATAGCGCCCTCTCTTGCGTTTGAGAAGCTTAGACTTGTAAAACGCAAGCAAAGGCTGTAGGTTCGCAAGCGTTGGCTGTCGATTTTCAAGCTTTCCGTTCGTCTCCTAGACAAGTGACCGCAACTGAAAGGACTTCGTGATGGTCGAAAAGGCCCAGCACAAGTGGTTGGCGCTCGCGCTGCTCGCCACAGTGCAGTTCATGGTCGTCCTGGACATCGCGATCGTGAACGTTGCGCTCCCGTCGATCCAGACCGACCTCGGTTTCTCGCAGGAGAACCTCCAGTGGGTAATCAGCGCCTACGCGCTGCTCTTCGGAGGCTTCCTACTGCTCGGCGGCCGCGTCGCCGATCTCCTCGGCAGGCGCCGGCTGTTCATCGTCGGCCTCGTCGTCTTCAGCGCCGCCTCGCTGCTCTCGGGCCTCGCATGGAGCGACGACGCGCTGATCTTGGCCCGCGCAGTCCAGGGCTTCGGCGCGGCTCTGATTACGCCTGCCGCACTCTCGATCCTGATGACGACCTTCCCCGAAGGGCGGGAGCGAAACACCGCCCTCGGCGTCTGGGGTGCAGTCGGTGCGTTCGGAGCGGTTGCGGGCGTACTGCTCGGCGGCATCCTCACTGACTGGCTCAGCTGGGAATGGATCTTCTACATCAACGTCCCGGTCGGGCTCGCGGCGCTCGCCCTGACTCCGATCCTCTTGACCGAGAGTCGTGACGCTCACATCAAGAGCTTCGACGTGCCGGGCGCGGTTCTTGTCACCGGCGGCCTCATTACGCTCGTCTACGCGATCACCCAGGCGAATGACTTCGGCTGGGGATCAGTGGAGACGATCGGACTGTTCGCCGCGGCGGGCGTGCTACTCGCGGCGTTCATCGGCTGGGAAGCCCGTGCCAAGGAGCCGCTGATGCCGTTCTCGATCTTCCGGATCCGGACGGTGACCGCGGCCAACATCTCAGGACTGATCCTCGGCACGGTCACGTTCTCGATGTTCCTGATGCTGACGCTGTACATGCAGCAGGTGCTCGGCTACTCGCCGATGAAGACGGGCGTCGCGTACCTGGCCGTGGCGGGGTCGGCGATCATCACGTCGACCATTGCCGCTCAGCTCGTGACCCGGGTGGGCGTGAAGCCCGTCATCGTCGCGGGGATGGCGTTCCTGGCGGCCGGGCTGCTGTACTTCACGCAGGTCTCGGTCGGCGGCTCGTACCTCGGTGATCTGCTTCCCGGCTTCCTTCTGATCGCGATGGGGCTGGGGTTCTCCTTCGTCCCGATCTCGATCGCAGCGCTCGCGGGAGTCGCTGATTCCGAGGCGGGCCTCGCCTCCGGTCTCTTCAACACCTCGCAGCAGATCGGCGGTGCGCTCGGGATCGCGGCGCTGTCCGCTGTGGCGACGTCGAAGACCGAGTCCGGGGTGGCCGCGGGAACGCCGCTTCCGAAGGCCCTGACCGACGGCTTCGAGTCCGCATTCATCTGGGGCGGCGCCGTCGCGATCGTTGGAATCCTGGTAGCGCTGGTGCTTGTTCGTCGCAGTGATCTGGAGACTCCGGCCGAGGAAGTACCCGAGCCGGCGTACGAGGCTGCGGCCTAGAGCGTTCGAAGCAAGCTCAGCAGCTCGCCGGGGCTGTCCACGACCAGGTCGGCCTCGGCGAGCAGCTGCGGGTTCACCTCCGGCGAGGCGACGCCGACCTTGATCGCGACGTCGAGACCGGCCTCGTCGAGGCCCCGGAAGGCATCGAGGTCGGTCGTGTCGTCCCCGGCGTAGAGCGCGCGGATCAGTGGACGGCCGTCGAGTAGGCGGCGGACGGCAGTGCCCTTGTCGGTCTCGACCGGAGGGCGTACCTCGAGGACCTTGCGGCCTTGATGCGGTCTCAGGCCCGCCTCCTCGGCCGCGCGCGCGACGTCGGCCGCGAGCCGGGCGGCCTCCTGCTCGTCCTCGGCCTCGCGGTAGTGGAACGACAGCGTCACGCCGCCCTTGTTCTCGACCGTCCACGGCCAGGCGATCCGTTCGGCGAAGGCTTCGAGCTGGGGAGCAAAGCGCCGGGCCTCGGCGTCCGCTTCGAGCCCGTGCACTCCGACGTACTCGATCCCCTCGACGCCGACGAGCCGGCGCACATCGGCGGACGGTCGGCCGCTGACGCAGGCGACGAGCCCGTAGCGCTCGGCCAGGCGCTCGACCTCCGAGCGGGTCTCGTCGGGCACGGCCGAGTCCTCCGGCCGCTCGACGATCGGGGCAAGAGTGCCGTCGACGTCAAGGAGAACGGCTGCGTGCTCAGGGTCGCTGCGGAAGCGAGCCACCAGGTCGGGAGCGTTCATAGGACCAGGATATGAATCGCTAGCCGCCGAGGAAGACGGCGATGGCGAAGACGCCCGTGAAGCCGGCGAGGGTGACGACCAATCGCCGAGCAGAGGGATGCTCGTGGGCTTCCGGCAGGAGATCCGTCGCACCGATGTAGAGGAAGATGCCGGCGTAGAGAGCGAGCAGGTAGCCAAGCGTCCGTTCGGAAATGTCGAGCGCCGAGCCGAGCAGAGCGCCAAAGAGTGGAGCGACTGCGACGAGCGCCAGCCAGCGGAGAGCACTCACACGGTTGCCGCCCTGGCTGAGGATGAAGGTGACCGCGTTGATGCCGTCGGCGAAGTCGTGTGAGATCACGGCGAACAGCACGAGGATCCCCGTCTGCGTGTCGAGCCCGAACGCGAGCCCGATACCCAGCCCGTCGGTGAACGTGTGGAAAGCGAGCGCCCCGGCACTGAGGGCTCCAACCTGCCCGTGTGCCTGGGCCTGCTCGGGGTCGTCGCGGTGATGGAGCACAAGGAAACGCTCGGCAACGAAGAACAGGAGGAACCCGGCGCCGACGAGGGTCGTCACTCGCCGGTCGTCGCCGATCGCCTCGAGTGCCTCCGGAATCAGGTCGAACAGCGCGACGGCGACAACGATCCCACCCGAGAGCGCAATCGCCGTCTTCAACTCGCGGTGCAGACGCATTGCGAAGGCGCCACCCGCGAGCGTGGAGAGGACGGTTAAGCCGGCGAGCGGGACGGCGATCCAGGTCATGCGCAGCGTGCGCAGGTGCCGTAGATGTCGAGCTCGTGTGCCTCCGCGTGGAAGCCGTAGCGCCGCCGAAGCTGGGTGGAGGAAGGAGCGCCGCAGAGCTCCGTCTCCTCGACGGCGCCGCAGGTGAGGCAGACCAGGTGGTGATGGTGCCCCGGCTCGCAGCGCACGTAGCCAGGGCGGGCATCGCCCACGAGTGGACGCACGCAGCCGGTGCGGCGAAGGAGCTCGACCGTGCGATAGACCGTGGCTAGACCTAGCTTCGGCTCCCGTCGCCGGGCCTCCTGGAACAGCTCGACGGCCGTGAAGCTGCCTTCGCGATCCGCGATCAGGTCGAGGAGGGCAAGGCGCTGGGAAGTCAAGCGGATGCCACTCGGGAGAGCCAAACCACGGTACTCAGCGCGATGCTCAGCGGTCCCAGAGGGCGACTTGCGACGACCGGCCATTCGCAGATGATAGTGATTCTCACTTTCATCTAGAGCTCGACTGGCGATCCCAACCGCTGTTGCCAATAATCTGCAGCGGTGGCCGGCCGTCGGTTAACCCTGATCGGATTCGTCGTGGTCCTGGCGCTGACCGGGTCGACCAGTGCGCCCTCCGCGACGAGCGCCGGCCGGCCGAGTGCGAAGGCCGTCGGCATCCAAGTGTCAGCGCCTGGTCTGGGAGGCGGGAGCGCCGGCGTCATCACAGGGCCGCCCGACGCCGTGGGCGTGGGCGGCAGCTTCGCTTTCCCGGCGGACGGCTCGATCGCCCGGGCCGCCTCGGTTTCCTCCTCCGTCTCGGGGACCTCTGGCGCGACGACCACCGCGAGCGCCTCGGTCGAGGTCTCAGGCCTCTCCCTTTTCGGCGGCGAGATCACGGTCAGCTCGATCACGGCTCGCGGCTCGGCGAAAGCGGGAGGCGGCGTCACCGGCGAGGCCTCGGGCTCGGCGATCAACGGCGCGGTCGTACTCGGCCAGCCGGTTGGGCCCGGCCAGACCGTGGCTTACGGCTCTTGGGGGACGGTGACGGGGCTCCAGCAGTACGGCACGCCATTCTCTTCTGGAGGAGGCTCGGGCTTCCAGACCCGGGTGACCGGCCTCTCGGTCCACCTCAACGCCGACCACGCTGGTGCTCCGGCCGGAACTGACATCCTCGTCGGCTACATCGAGGTCTCTGCCGAGGTGCCTCCCGCACCGCCTCCGCCGCCACCACCACCGAAGCCGAAGCCGAAACCTCCGACAACCTCGACCGACGCGGAGAAGGCAACGGAAACGCCGAAGAAGGACGGGGATCTGGGCTCGTCGGTCCCGCCGGTGCGCGACATCCCCTACAACGTCTTCCCGAAGCTGACGGCGGGCCGCTATGTCTTCCCGGTCTACGGCGCGGCGTCTTATACGAACACGTTCGGCGCGCCGCGGGCAAACACCGGCTGGCACCACGGTGAGGACATCTTTGCGCCGCTCGGTGCGCCGATCCTCGCTGTCGCCGACGGCATCGTCTACTCGGTTGGCTGGAACGACGTCGGCGGTCTACGCCTCTGGCTGCAGGACCGAGCCGGGAACGAGTTCTATTACGCACACCTCTCCGCGTTCTCGCCGCTTGCCGTCAACGGCGCTCAGGTCCGCGCGGGTGACGTTCTCGGCTTCATGGGCAACACCGGCGATGCCGAGGCGACGCCCTACCACCTCCACTTCGAGATCCATCCGGTTGCGCTGCTCTACGAGGGTTACGACGGAGTCGTCGCGCCCTATCCGTACCTGAACGCGTGGCGAAGGCTCCAGGACCTCCCGCTTACAGGGGCGGTCTCGGGCTGGGCGCCGCCGATCTCCGACTCCAGCGACGCACCGAAGCCCGGAGCGATCCTGCTGCAGGCCCGAGACATTTCGAACGGGACGGGCCTGGAGCCAGGCTCACTCCGCCGCGCGATGCGTCCGACGGGACCCACCACGGCGGACGACGGGTCTTTGGCGGGCACGGTCGAGGCACGTGTGCGGCCGACGCGCCGCTCGTTGTCGCTCGGCCGACCCTGATCTTTCTAACGCCCCTAACTGAACGAAGCCTTGTGCCGTCGGGCCGCGCTGCGCGGCGCGCGAGGCGGCGTCCTCGCACCACGCATCGCACCCCGACGGCGAAGCGTCATTCAGTTAGAGGCTATTAGTCGGGAATCGCGCCGCTGCCGCCGTTGCCGGAACCGGCCGGCGGGATATCTGCCTCGCCATCACCGAGCACCTTCGCCGACAGCCACCCCCTGGTCTGTGGCCCGGTAACCGGATTGAAGAGGAGGCCCAGCACGATTCCGGTCACCAGGAGGAACGCGTTCCTGGCCGTGTGCTCCTCCTTGCCCTGCACCCGGTTCGCGGCCTTCTTCAAGTCGTCGATCGCCGACCGGAGGTTGTCCTGGATCTCCGAGTCCGTGGCGACTCGCGCGGCCACCGCGGACGGGCGCCGCGCGCCGATCAGCTCGTCGTAGACGCCCCGCCCTGCGGCAATTGCGCTCTTGACGTTCTCCCGGACCTCCTCGTCCTGGAGCGCCCGCGCCACGTAGGGATACGCCTCGTAAAGCCTGTCTTTCGCCTTGGCCATCTCGGCCGTCCTTTCGTTTCGGTTGTCGAATGCCCGTTACCCGGGCCGGAGAGCGCGCAAACGCCTCGCTAGGCGGGCGCCGCGGCCTTCCGCTCGGGCGATCCTACGCGTCTGGGCGCTCTGACGGGTGACGCGCCGTCGAATGCGGCGGCAAGCACTTCGTCGACGTGGTCGGCGAGGACGAACTCGAGCTCCTTCCGCGCCTCATTCGGCAGATCCTCGAGATCGGGCTCGTTCTCCTTGGGCAGGATGACCCTGCGCACGCCGGCTCGTTGCGCCGCGAGGAGCTTGTCGCGGACGCCGCCGATGCCCAGCACCTGGCCGGAGAGCGTGACCTCGCCGGTCATCGCCACCTGCTCGGAGACCGGGCGGCCGCTGACCAGCGAGACGATGGCCGTCACCATCGTGATCCCGGCCGACGGGCCGTCCTTCGGGACCGCGCCCGCGGGGACATGCACGTGGATGTCGTGCTCGGCGAACCACTCCGGGTCGAGGCCGAGCAGCTCCGAGTGCGAGCGCACCCAGGAAAGCGCGGCCTGCGCGGACTCCTGCATCACTTCGCCAAGCTGGCCGGTCACGCGGAGGCGCCCGCGGCCGGGATACGAGCTCGCCTCGATGAAGAGGACGTCGCCGCCCGTCGCGGTCACGGCGAGGCCCGTGGCGACGCCAGGGTCAGCCGTGCGCCGTCGCACCTCGCCGGCGAACCGCCGCGGGCCGAGCCAGCTCCGGACTCGCCGCTCGTCGACTCGCGTCGAGCCCCGAGCCTTGCCCTCGGCCACCCTGCGAGCCGCTTTGCGCGCGAGCGCCGCGATCTGGCGCTCCAGGTTGCGAACGCCGGCCTCACGTGTGTACTCGCGGATGACTGTGCGCAGCGCTCCCTCGGTGAGCGTGACCTTCTCAGGGTCGAGGCCGTGCGCCTCGAGCTGCTTCGGCACCAGGTACTTGCGGGCGATCCCCAGCTTTTCGTCCTCGGTGTAGCCCGACAGCTGGATCACGTCCATGCGGTCGAGTAGCGGCGGCGGGATCGTCTCGAGCTGGTTCGCGGTCGTGATGAAGAGCACCTTCGAGAGGTCGAAGGGCAGGTCGAGATAGTGATCGCGATAACTCGAGTGCTGCTCCGGATCGAGCACCTCGAGCATCGCGCTGGCCGGGTCACCGCGCCAGTCGGCGCCCATCTTGTCGATCTCGTCGATCAGGAAGACGGGGTTGCGGGACTCGGCGTCACGCAGGGCGCGGATGATCGTCCCCGGCATCGCCCCGATGTACGTACGTCGATGGCCGCGGACCTCCGACTCGTCGCGGACGCCGCCGACCGATACGCGCACGAACTCACGACCGAGCGTCCGTGCGATCGACTGCCCCAGCGATGTCTTCCCTACTCCGGGCGGGCCGACGAAACAGAGGATCGAGCCCGAGACATCGTTCTTCAGCTTGGCGACGGCGAGGGACTCGATGATCCGGTCCTTGACCTTGTCGAGGTCGTAGTGGTCCTCGTCGAGGATCTGCCGAGCACGCTCGAGGTCGAGGTTGTCCTCGGTCGTCTTCGACCATGGCAGCGACAGGATCCAGTCGAGGTACGTCCGGATGACGCCGTACTCCGCTGCCGCCGACGGCAGCCGCTCCAGCCGTCCCAGCTCACGGTCGACCGCCTTGCGCGCCTCCTCCGGAAGCCCGGCCTGCTCGACGCGCTCGCGCAGCTCCTGCAGCTCGGCCTGCTCGGGGTCGCCCTCGCCGAGCTCCTGCTGAATCGCCTTCAGCTGCTGTCGCAGGAAGTACTCGCGCTGGCCCTTCTCGAGCTCCGACTGAACCTGCGATTGGATCTTCGTGCCCAGCTCGAGGACCTCGAGCTCGCGGCTGAGAATGAGCGAGAGCTCACGGAGCCGCTGCTCAACATCGGGCTGCTCGAGCAGCTGCTGCTTCTCCTCGGTCTTGAGACGCATCGTCGAGGCGACCAGGTGGGACAGCGCGCTCGCGTCGTCGACGTTGGCAGCGGCCAGCTCGAGCTCCGCCGGAAGGTAGGGAACGAGACCGACGATGCGGCCGAACAGCATCTGGACGTTGCGGACCAGCGCCTCGAGCTCCTTCGAGTCGCTCTCGACGTCGGGCACCTCTGAGAAGGCTCCGACGAGGTAGGGCTCGTCTTGCACTCGCTCGTCGAGCTTGATCCGCTGCAGGCCCTGGACGAGGATCCGCAGCGTCCCGTCGGGCACCTTGATCAGCTTGTGGACCATCGCCGCGGTCCCGATCTCGTGGAGGTCTTCCCAGCCGGGCTGCTCGACCTCCGAGTCCTTGGCGGTAACGAGCGCGACCATCCCGTCCTGGGTGACGACCTCGTCGATCAGCGCAATCGACCGTTCCTGCCCGATCGCAAGCGGCGCCGCGGAGTCGGGGAAGACAACCGTCTCCTTGAGCGGCAAGACCGGGAGCGTCGAAGGGATCTCGACCTCGCGCTCGTCGATCGCGTCAGCGATGTCGAATTCGACCTCGGTCATTGTGCTTGCCTCCGAATCTGGATCGGCACGGGCTGCGCCGCCTCCGCTTTGGCGGCAATCGGGATCTCGATCGTCAGCAAGCCGCGGTCATAGTGCGCTTCGGCCCGCGCCAGGTCCACGTCGCCTGGCAGCTGTACAAGCCGCTCAAACGGGCCGTACTCGATCTCGATCTGCTGGTAGACGCGACCCTCACACGGCTGGCGGCGCCGCTCTCCCGAGATCACGAGCACGCCTTTGGTTGCGGTGACGTTCACCTGGTCCGGATCGATTCCGGCGAGTCCGACCACCACGGTAAACGTGGGCGGATCGTCGCTCACGAAGGAATCCACCTCCGGCCGAAAAGCCCGGCGCCGCCCGCTCAGCCGCGAGACCTGCCACAGGTCTCCGAAGAGCTCGTCGATCTCGTTTTTGAGGTCTCTCCGTCTTCGCATCCGGTCGTGAATCGTAGCCTTGACAGGGTCTCTGGCCAGAAGTAACTTAGTGGACACTAGCTTAGCCGCTACTAACTTGGGACAGAGGGAGGACGCGAGGCTGATGGCGCGCTGGGCTCAGACGATGATTCGGTTCCGCTGGGCGGTGCTTGCGGCCTGGATCGTGCTCCTGGTAACCGCGGGCGCGGCGTCCTCCGGTCTGTCCGATCTGCTCACGAATCGCTTCGTCCTCCCAGGTGCGGAGAGCGAGAAAGCCGGCAAGATCCTGGAGCAGCACTTCGGGCAGAAGCCGGAAGGGTCGTTCTCGCTCGTCGTTCGAGGCAAGCCGGGTAGCGCGCAGACCCTGATCGCGCCGACCCGCGCCGCTGCCGCTCGCGCGGTGAAGGAGCTCCCGACCGGGAAGCTCGTCGAGGTCCGCCCGGTCTCGGGCGACGTCGTCAGCGCCAGCATCGCCTCCGAGTTGCAGCCCGCTGACGCGAAGGGGCACACGGACGCGATGCGTGAGGCCGCCGGACAGGTTCCCGGTGCGCAGGTGTATCTGACCGGGCAGTCGGCGATCGAGAGCGATCTCGAGCCGGTCCAGAACCGCGACCTCCAGGTCGGCGAGCTCTACATCGCGATCCCCGTCGCCCTGGCGATCCTCGTGTTCGTCTTCGGGACGCTGGCGTTCCTGCTCCCGTTCATGCTCGCCGCCTTCGCGATCCCGGTCACGCTCGGCGTGATCTGGATCTTCGCCAACTTCATGACCCTCTCCACCTACCTGACGAACATGGTCGCGCTGATCGGCCTGGGGATCGCGATCGACTACTCATTGCTGATCGTCTATCGCTACCGCGAGGAGCGGAAGGCGGGCTACGAGAAGACCGAAGCGGTCGCGCGGACAATGGACACCGCCGGACGAGCGGTCGTCTTCAGCGGCACGGCGGTTGCGATCGGGCTCGCGCTGATGCTGTTCATGCCGCTGCCGTTCATGCGGGGGTTCGGGTTGGCCGGCCTCCTGATCCCGCTCGTCTCGGTGCTCGCCGCCGTCACGGTGCTGCCGGTGCTCCTCTACTGGCTCGAGGACCGACTCGACCGCGTCCGGCTCGTGCCGAGGAAGATCATCGAGCGCCGGGACGATCACGAACGCAGCTTCTGGGCCAGGCTCGCGGGGACGATCATGCGGCGCCCGCTCGTCTTCGCGATCGGCGCGACCGCGCTCCTGCTGGCACTCGCGACGCCGTTGACGGCACTGCAGCTCGGCCCCGGCTCGAACGAGGGCGTGCCGCAGAGCCTGGAGTCGGTCAAGGGGCTCAATATCCTCGAAGGCGCGGTCGGAGCGGGTGCCATCTCCCCGACCGACATCGTTATCGACACGGGGCGAGCAGGCGGAGCCAATGAGCCCGGAGTCCAAGCGGGCACAGAGCGGCTCGCGAGCCTGCTCCGAGGCGACTCCGAAGTCGCCGAGGTCGTCGCCGCCGGGCCGCAGACGGTCGACCCGTCCGGCCGCTACCTCCACATCCAGGCGATCGGCAAGCACGAGTACGGGCTGCCGCCGGCGCAGGACTTCGTCGACCGGCTGCGCGACGTGATCATCCCGGCTGCGGGCTTCCCACGGGGCGTCGAGGTGCTGGCGGGCGGCGGGCCGCCGTTCGGCGTCGACTTCCTCGACCTGACCTACGGCGCCTTCCCGTGGCTCGTCCTCGCCGTGCTGCTGCTGACCTACATCCTGCTCGTGCGCGCGTTCCGGTCGCTGCTCCTGCCGCTGAAGGCGATTATCCTGAACCTGCTCGCGATCGGGGCCGCGTACGGGATCCTCGTGCTGGCCTTCAAGCTCGGCGCCGGCGAGCCGTTCGGCCTCACCCAGTTCGACCAGATCGAGGGCTGGATCCCGGTTTTCCTCTTCGCGATGCTGTTCGGGCTCTCGATGGACTACGAGGTCTTCCTCGTCAGCCGCATGCGTGAAGAGTGGGATGCGACCCGCGACAACACGGTCGCGGTCACGCAGGGCCTCGCCAAGACCGGGCGACTCGTCACTGCCGCGGGACTGATCATGTTCGCGGCGTTCATGGGCTTCGTCGCCGGCTCGATCGTCGGGCTCCAGCAGTTCGGGCTCGGCTTGGCCGCGGCGATCCTGATCGACGTGACGATCATCCGCGCATTGCTCGTGCCGAGCGCGATGAAGATCTTCGGCCGCTGGAACTGGTGGTTGCCCGAGTCGGTGGCCAAGGTGTTCCGCGTCAAGCCCTCGCCCCTCGAGGGCTCGGCGCCGCCTGCGCTCCGTCCCGCCGCGCGCTAGCGGAAGATCGCGACGAGGATGACGATCGCGACGCCGAGCACGAGCAGAAGCGCAGCCCAGCGCATGAGTTGAAACGCACGCTGCTCTCCCGGACGTGGTCCCGGTTCGGGCGTATAGGGATCGCGGCTTGGCGGCAGGCCTCCGAGCAGCTCCTCCTCGCCTTCGAACGACTCCTGCTGTGGCCGGCCTTCCGGCTCCTTCTCACTCATCGGCCCACACTAACCCTTAGCATCGTGCGCCGATGAAGGGCGTCATCCTCGCCGGCGGGAAGGGCACACGTCTTAACCCGCTTACCCGCATCACGAACAAGCATCTTCTGCCGATCTACGACCGTCCCATGGTGACGTTCGCGATCGAGGCGCTCGTCAACGCCGGCGTCACTGAGATCATGCTCGTGACGGGCGGGACCCACGCCGGCGAGTTCTTCCGCCTGCTGGGGAACGGCCACGATCACGGCATCGATCGCCTCTTCTACGCGTACCAGGAGCAGGAGGGCGGCATTGCGGAGGCGTTGGGCCTGGCAGAGCGGTTCGGGCAGGGGGACAGGATCGTCGTCATGCTCGCCGACAATGTGTTCGAGCGATCGATTCGTCAACCGATCGAGAACTTCCGAAAGCAGGAGCGCGGCGGGCGCATCGTGCTGGCGCGGCTCGACAAACCGGAGCACCTTCGCCATCTCGGCGTCGCGGAGCTCGACGGCGACCGCGTCGTCCGCATCGTCGAGAAGCCCGAGCAGCCGCCGAGCGAGTACGCCGTCACCGGTGTGTACTTCTACGACGAGGCCGTCTGGGAAGTGATTCCAACGCTGAAGCCGTCAGGCCGGGGGGAGCTCGAGATCACCGACGTCAACAACTGGTTCATCGACCAGGGAACGATGGAGTACGACGTGGTCGAGGGTTTCTGGGGCGACGCGGGCGAGTCGATCGACGCCTACTACGCCGTCAACGACTTCGTCCGCACGAACGGCGCCAACAAGCAGTGATCGCGGGCGTCGAGGTCATCCCGCTTCGCCGCTTCGAGGACGAGCGGGGCTGGTTCTGCGAGCTCCGCCGGGACAGCCGCCTGCCCAAGCGCACCGTGCAGACGAACCTCTCGTTCTCTCGCAAGGGCGTGATTCGCGGTCTGCACTATCACCAACGCGGCCAAGACGACCTCTTCGCGTGCCTGCAGGGGACCGCCCGCGTTGTGGTGCTCGATCGCGAGACCGGCGAGACCTTCACGGAGGACATCGGCGACGACAACCTGGTCGCGGTCTACATCCCTGGGCATCACGCCCACGGCTTCGAAGCCTTGACGGATCTCCTCTTCTGTTACCACGTGACCGAGGAATACGACCCGGCCGACCCGGACGAGCATGAAATCCCGTGGAACGACCCGAGGATCAAGCACCTCTGGAGCACCCAATCACCGATCCTGTCGGCACGGGACGCAGCGGCGTCCTGATCACCGGCGCCGGCGGCCAGCTCGGTACGGCGCTGGCGGAGGTCTTTCCAGAGGCCCGCGCTGCCACCCGAGCCGACTGGGACGTCGCCGCCGCGTACCCGTTCGACGAGTTGCCCGAGCTCGTGCTCCACGCGGCCGCCTGGACGAAAGTGGACGACGCCGAGTCCGACCCAGACGGCGCGCGACGGGCCAACGTCGACGGCACACGCAACGTCGCTTCCCTCGGCGCACCGGTCGTCTACTACTCGACCGATTACGTCTTCGACGGAACGAAGCGCCAGCCGTACGTCGAGTCAGATCCGCCGAACCCGCTTGGCGTCTATGCCCAGACGAAGCTCCAGGGCGAGCAAGAGATTCGCGCGGGTTGGATCGTCCGCTCCTCGTGGCTCTTCGGCTGGACCGGGCATAACTTCGTTCGCACGATGCTTCGGCTCGGCGCGCGAGCGTGACGAAGTGGCGGTCGTCGACGACCAGCGCGGCTCGCCGACCTACGCCGGCGACCTCGCCGAGGCGACCCGCGAGCTGGTGGATCTGCCGCACGGCGTCTGGCACGTCGCGGCTGAGGGCGACTGTACGTGGGCCGACTTCGCCGAAGCGATCTTCGAGGAGTCCGGGCTCGACTGCCGCGTCCGGCGGATCACGACGGCGGAGTTTGGAGCGCCGGCCCCTAGGCCCGCCTATTCGGTACTAAGGAGCGAACGCCCTGAGGCACCGCAGCTGCCGCACTGGCGGGACGGGCTACGTGCCTGCCTGGACCGTCTCGGGGCCTGATGATTTGCCGCCGCGCTCGAGGCTTCTCGAGAAGGAAGTGGAGAGAGCAGCTGGGCCGCGCAGCGCGAAAGCGCTACCCGGCTTCATACGGTCGCTGAAAGTCGGGAGACTTTCAGCGAAAAGCCTAGCGCCAGGCCGTTTCTTCCACTGGAGCCCGATCTTTTAGCGGCTCCCACCAGTCGCGCTTCGCCGTGTACCACTCGACAGTCTCGCGAAGACCTTCCTCCCAGCTGATCTCGGGCTCCCAGCCGAGCTCGCGCGCGAAGCTTCGACGAGTCGAGCAGGTAGCGGCGGTCGTGGCCAGGACGGTCCGGGACGATCGTTTTCAACGACTCCGACTTGCCCGTCAACTTGAGCACGAGGTCGGCGATGTCCTCGATCGACGCCTCGAGCCCCGAGCCGACGTTGTACGTCTCGCCGATGCGGTCGGACTCCAGGACGAGCTCGATGGCGCGGCAGTGGTCTCGCACGTGCAGCCACTCCCGTTTGTTCTGTGTGGACGCGTACATGGGGAGCTCCCGATCGTCGAGTGCGTTGGTCACGAAGAGCGGGATCACCTTCTCGGGGAACTGGTAGGGCCCATAGTTGTTGGAGCAATTCGTGATCGAGATCGGAATGCCGAACGTCTCGTAATAGGCACGAACGGCGTGATCGGCGCCCGCCTTCGAGGCGTTGTAGGGCGTGCGAGGACGATATGGGGATTCCTCCGTGAACATCTCGTCGCTGTCGAGCGGCAGGTCGCCGTAGACCTCGCAGGTGGAGACGTGGTGGAAGCGCTGCAGTCCGCCGACATCGCGTGCCGCTTCGAGCAGCGTCTGAGTCCCGATCACGTTGGTGTGGAAGAAGCGGCGGGGGTCGACGACAGCGAGGCTGTTGTGCGACTCGGCCGCGAAGTTGACGACGACCTCGATGTCGTACTCCTCGAGCAGCCGGCGACCGAGCTCGAGATCGCCGATGTCGCCTTCGACGAAATCGATCTGCTCTTGAACTCCAAGGAGATTCGCCTTGTTGCCGGCGTAGGTCAGCAGGTCGAGGGCGACGACCTCGTCGTCGGGATGTCGCTCCACCCAGTAGTGGACGAAGTTCGAGCCGATGAATCCGGCGGCGCCGGTGACGAGAAGCCGCATGCCGTGAACTTTAGGCACCGCGCCCGAGCACTTGCCTGGCCCGGTGTACAGGCTTTGAGGAAGGCCTGCCTGGCCTGGTGTACAGGCTGTAAGGAATGCGTTTACCTGCCGGAGAATGCGCTAGCCTCAGGGTGGTTCTCGGCCAACCTGGGTCACCTCGAATGTCTCGCGCACTCGTCCTGACAGCAGGCGTCATCTGCGGCGCTCTTGTGGCCGGGATCGCGTCTGCGACGCCGGCGGCCCGGGATTCTCGCACTGCGACTCCCGCGGCTGCGCGTCCGGGCGACCCGGTCTTCGTGGTCACCGGCCACGGCTGGGGTCATGGCGTGGGAATGAGTCAGTGGGGCGCGAACGGCTTCGCGCGGCGAGGAACGTCGTACGACCGGATCCTCGCTCACTACTACCGGAGCACCGCGATCGAGCAGGCGCCCGTGACGAAGGTCCGCGTGCTGCTCGGGGCCGGGAAGGGACAGCTGACGATTGCCTCGGCGGCGCCGTTCCGCGTCCGCGAGAAGGGCGGGAAGGTCCGGAGCCTCCCTGCCGGCGAGCTCGCCCTCGGCCCGGGTCTGAGAGTGAAGCCGAAGGGCGCGAAGCGCCGGGTCGCCCTGAAGTGGCCGATCGCCTTCCTGCCGGGTGAGCAACCGCTGCGGCTGGGCAGGCGCTATCGCGGCGCGATCCAAGTCGACGTCGTCGGTGGACGGCTGAGAGCGATCAACGTCGTCGGGCTCGAGCAGTACCTCTACGGCGTCGTTCCGGCGGAGGTTCCGGACGACTGGCCGGCCGAGGTGCTGAAGGCACAGGCCGTGGCGGCGCGAACCTACGCGCTCGCCACGCGCAAGACCAATGGCGCCTTCGACCTCTTCCCCGACGTCCGCAGCCAGGTCTACCGGGGCATCGACGAAGAGGTCGAGTCGACGAACCTCGCCGTCGACGAGACAGCCGGAGAGGTGCTCATGTACGAGGGCCGGCCCGCGACGACCTACTTCCATTCGACGTCTGGCGGACGAACGGCCTCGATCGCCGATGCTTGGCCGGGGTCGAACCCCGTTCCGTACCTCGTCTCAGTCGAGGATCCGTATAGCTCGCTCTCCCCGCACCACAGCTGGGGACCGTTCGTGCTCCCGGCCGCCCGCCTGCAGAAGGTCTTGAAGACTCCGGGCCGTCTCGTCGACGTTCGAGCGACGATCAACGCCTCGGCTCGTGTCACCACCGTCACCGGGGTCGGGTCGCTTGGCCAGACGAGTGTCCGCGGTGCAGACCTGCGGCGTGGCCTTGGTCTGCGCTCGACGTGGTTCCGCATCGGCATACTCGCTTTGACACCTCCGACCACCCCGGTCGCTTTCGGGACGGCCGGCAAGCTGACCGGGTTGGCTCGAGGGGTCGGGAGGGCGGTACTCGAGCGGCGTATGGGCACGGCCTGGAGCGCGGTCGCGCCCGTGCAGCCACAAGCGAATGGATTGTTTGCGGTGACAGTTCGACCAACGACGAGCATGCACTACCGCCTGACGGCCGGTCCGGCTCGCACGGCGGCGACTCCGGTGGGTGTAGCGCCCCGCGTCACGCTCGTGCCGCCCGGTGACCTGTCGGAGCTTGGCGGAACCGTTCGACCCATCCTTCAAGGAACGGCGGTCGAGATCCAGCGCTTGCAAGGTAAGGCCTGGCGGACGGTCGGCCGTGGGACAATCGACGCGCGTGGTGAGTTCCTGGCACTGGTCGACGTCACTCCCGGGAGCTATCGGGCCCGGATTGCGGCCCCGGGGCGAGGGCTGGTTGCAGGGACGAGCTCGACAGTGGTCGTGAAGTGAAGAGACTCCTGACTGCGGCGATCGGCATTGCGCTCGCGCTGCCGGGCGGCGCCGAGGCGGCTCGCTTTGCCGTCGGCGTCGCGCCGGGCACCGACGCCGAGGCGCTGGCGCGCAAGCTGGAGGCGCGCACCGGCGGCTCTGCCTCGACGATCGGGCCGTTCGCCGTGGCTCTGGAAGTCCCGGACGCCCGGGGGATCGCAGGAATGCGCGGCGTCACGTACGTCGAGCGGCTGACGGCGCGCCGCCGCGTCGCTTTCACGCCGACCGACCCTCTCTTTGCGCGGCAGTGGTACATCCCGGCTGTTCGCGGCTTCGACTCCTGGATCCAGCGCCCGGCCTGGCTCAGAAGCGTCAAGGTCGCGGTCATCGACTCTGGGATCGACCGCGGCCATCCCGAGTTCCGCAATCGGCTCGTGGCCGCGAACACCTTCGTCGGCGGATCGGCGTTCAGTGACACGCAAGGGCATGGGACGTTCGTCGCCGGCCTGATTGCGGCTCGTCAGGATGCGGAGGGAATCGCCGGACTCGCCTTCCCGGCGCAGCTGATCGTCGCCAAGGTCGTTCGCCCGGACGGCGTCGTCCCGCTCGAGGCCGAGGCGCGCGCGATCCGCTGGGCGGTCGACCGCGGCGCGCGCGTGATCAATCTCAGTCTCGGAGGTACGCGCGACCCGCTCGATCCCGATCACGACAGCTACTCGCCGCTCGAGGCGAGCGCGGTCGCGTACGCCGTGCGAAAAGGCGCGGTCGTCGTCGCAGCGGTCGGAAACGGCGACCAGGCGCCCGCGCAGCCGTGGCGCTACGCGGGTTACCCGGCGGCGCTGCCTCACGTTCTGGGCGTCAGTGCGCTCGAGCGCGACGGCTCGGTGCCGATGTTCTCGAACCGGGACGACCTCTTCAACGACATTGCCGCGCCGGGCGACGATCTCTTCTCGACACTTCCACGCTCCTTGACCTCGCTGCGGCCGACCTGTCCGGAGCAGGGGTACTCCACGTGCGGGCCGTTGGAGTTCAGCCGCCCACAAGGAACGTCATTCGCGTCCGCGATCGTCTCTGCGGGCGCCGCGCTTGCTCGCAGCACCTGGCCGCAGCTGAAGGCCGGCCAGATCGTTGCGATGCTCGAGCGATCAGCGGTTGACCAAACGGCGGCAACGGGATGCCGCCGCTGCCCGGCCGGCCGTGACTCGATGACCGGCTGGGGGCGGCTCGACATCGCCGCCGCAGTCAACTGGAAGGGCTCGTTCCCCGCACCGGATCGGTACGAGGCGAACGACGACGCCGGCACTCGAGCCGCGCGCATTCAACGCCGCCGATACGTCAAGCGCACGGCCAGCATCGACTTCTGGGACGACCAGAACGACGTCTACGCCGTCCGTCTGAGGAAGGGCGAGCGGGTGCGCATCGCGCTGCACGGGGAGAAGACGACCGACGTCAACCTCGTCCTCTGGATGCCCGGCACCCGGCGGCTGGACGGCGTTCGCTCTTTGAGCGGGCAACAGGTCCGCATTTCCAACAACCCGGGCCCCAAGGAAAAGCTCAGTTACCGAGCCCAGCGCTCCGGCCGCCACTACGTCCAGGTGAAGATCTCCGCGCTGGGCTCGGGACCGGGCCCGTACCCGTACACCCTGGTACTAGTCCGGAAGTAGCTCTTCGTCCGAAACGTCCCTGATCTGGCGCGCGGGGTTTCCGACCACGAGCGCCCGGGGAGGCACGTTCCGCACTACGACCGCGCCGGCTCCGACGAACGCCTCCTCGCCGACCTCGATCCCGGGGAGCAGAACGGCGCCGCCGCCGATCCTTGCTCCGCGGCGGATCGTCGGCCCCTTGCGCAGGGCATGGCGCTGCTCGGTCCGCCCCATGAAGTTGTCGTTGGTCGTCACCACGCAGGGCGCGATGAAGACGTCGTCCTCGACGATCGAGTACGCGGTCACGTAGGCGTTGGCCTGGATCTTCGTCCTAGCTCCGATCGTCGTGTCGTTCTCGACGAAGGATCCGCGGCCGACGACTACGTCGTCGCCGAGCACGCAGCGCTCGCGCACGCAGGTCTGGTCGCCGAGGATGACGCGTGCACCGATCCTGGTGCCGGCGAAGACCACTGATCCGGTCGACACGATCGTCCCCTCGCCGAGCTCGAGCGGCGGGAGCTCCTCGCGCTTCGCGGTCGAGCGGGGCGAGAGCGCGGGCTGCTTGCCGAGGACGACGTTGTCACCGATCCGGCAAGCGTCGCCGATCACCGTTCCCGGATAAATGACGACGTTCTCGCCGGCTTCGTAGCTCAAGCCGGAGCCCGCTCGAGCGACGACTGCAGCTGCTCGAGCACGCGTACGACGGTCGCGCCCTCACGCGCTGCCGCCAGACGGTCGCCGTCGCCGGCGACGAGCGAAAGAAAGTGTCGGCACTCGAGCCGGAGCGGCTCGTCATTCGGGATTTTCGGGATGTAGATGTCGCCGGTCCGCGTCCGCCACTCGCCGTAGCTCTCGGCTCGCTGCTCGGTGCCCTTGTCGTAGACGGTGACCTTGCGCTCCAGCTCCATATCGTCGAAGACGGCCATCTTGTGCCGCCCGACGACGGTCATTTCTCGCTTCTTGTGCGGATCGAGCCAGGACAGGTGCATGTGCGCGACGATCCCCGACGGGAACCGGAGGTAGCAGAAGACCACGTCCTCAACGCCTTCGTTGTGGAACGCCTCGCCGCGAGCCCAAAGCTCGGTCGGCTCCTCGCCGACGAGGTGCAGGATGACCGAGAGGTCATGCGCGCCGAGTGACCAGAGCGCGTTTTCGTCCTTGCGGATTTGCCCGAGGTTCTGGCGGTTCCCGTAGAGGTAGAGGATCTCGCCGAGCTCGCCGGCCTCGATCAGCTCCATGAGCTTGGCGACGCCGGGGTGGTAGAGCAGCAGGTGGCCGGGGAGGAGGACGAGTTCCCGCTCCTCTGCGAGCGCGACGAGCTCGTCGGCCTCCGCGGCGCTAAGCGACGGGGGCTTCTCGACGAAGACGTGCTTGCCGGCGGACAACGCCCGGCGTGCCAGCTCGTAGTGCGTCGTGACGGGCGTGGCGATCACGATCGCCTGCACGGAGCTGTCGTCGAGCAGGTCGTCGAACCGGGCGGTCGTCTTGGCGTCCGGGTACCGCGCGCCGTAGCGGTCGAGTAGTTCCGGCGACACGTCGCAGAGCCATGCGAGGTCGGCCAGGTCGTCGAAGTTGCGCGCGAGGTTCGGCCCCCAGTATCCAAGCCCCGCAAGGCCGACCTTGATCACAGGGTCCAGACTTTGTCGTTGCGGCGGCCGTCGGCGCCCGTGGCGTTGCGGAGGTCGACCACGACGTGGGCCTTGTCGACCAGGTCTGCGTAATCGATCTGCGAGTGCGCCGTCACGATCACTACGCAGTCGTATGCACCTGGGTCGAGCTTCACCGACTCAAGCCCGTGCTCGGCCAGCGCGGGCACGAACGGATCGTGATAGGCGAGCTCGGCACCGGCGGCGCGCAGGAGCTCGATTAGCTTGAGCGCGGGCGACTCGCGCGTGTCGCCGATGTCGGCCTTGTAGGCCACGCCCAGCACAAGGATCTTCGAGCCGCTGAGGGAGCGCTGCCGACCGTGGTTCAGCGCCTGCGAGATGAGCGACCGGCAGTAGTACGGCATGTTCTCGTTGACCTTGCCGGCGAGCTCGACGAACTCGGTGTAGAAGTCGTACTCGCGCGCCTTCCAGGTCAGATAGAAGGGGTCGATCGGGATGCAGTGTCCGCCGAGGCCCGGACCGGGTTGGAAGCTCATGAAGCCGAACGGCTTGGTCGAAGCGGCCTCGATCACCTCCCAGACGTCGATGTCCATTCGTTCGCAGAGCTGCGCCAGCTCGTTCACCAGCGCGATGTTGACGCTGCGGAAGATGTTCTCGAGCAGCTTCGTCAGCTCTGCGGCCTCGGGCGTGGAGACGCGGTGGACGGCGTCGACCGCTCCGTCGTAGAGCTGCGCGGCGCGCTCCGTGCAGGCGGGCGTAATCCCCCCGACGACCTTGGGCACGTTCTTGGTCGTCCAAGTCTCGTTCCCGGGATCGACGCGTTCCGGCGAGAAGGCGAGGTGGAAATCCCGGCCGGCCTTGAGACCGGTCCGTTCGAGGATTGGTAGGACGACCTCGCGGGTCGTGCGGGGATAAGTTGTCGATTCGAGGATGACCAGGTGGCCGGTGCGCAGCCGCGCGCCGATCTGCTCGACGGCGCCGATCACGATCGAGAGATCGGGCTCCCGCTGCTTCGAGAGCGGCGTCGGCAGTGCGACCAGGATTGCGTCGGCGTGCCGGAGCTCGTTGTACTCGGTCGTGGCTCGGATGCGGCCCTCGTGCACGAGTGGAGCGAGCTTGGCCGAGGGAACATCGGTGATGTGGCTCTCGCCGCGGTTGAGGGCGTCGACCACGTCGGCTGAGACGTCGATCAGGAGCACCGACCGTCCAGCGCTGGCGAGTGTGTGCGCGAGCGGAACGCCGACGTAGCCGGCGCCGACGACGGCCGCATCCCACGTCTTGGTTTCGCGGTCCTGGTCGGCCTGCGGTTGGAGTGTCTCTTCGAGCATGGCGCTACAGGCTAGTCAGTAGCTCTGCGATTCGGTCCGAGGCGTGTCCGTCGCCATACAGCTGCGGCCGGTCTTTCGGCATTCGCGCAGCGGCTGCTGCTGCTGCGATCGCGTCTGGATCATCGTCGACAAGGACGTTCGCCCCTACCTCGACTGTGTCCTTCCACTCGGTCGACGGGCGCAGGGTCACGCAGGGGACGCCGTACCAGTACGCCTCCTTCTGGAGGCCGCCGGAGTCGGTGAGGATCACCCGTGCCTGCGACGCGAGCGCCGCGAAGTCGAGATACCCGAGCGGCTGGATCATTCGGACGTGTCCAGGGGTCAGACCCCTGGACGTGGCCACGGAGGCCGTGCGGGGGTGGGCCGGGAAGATCACCGGCCCCTCGACCTGGCCCAAGCCCTCGAGGATCCGGCGCAGCCGCTCAGGCCGCACGTTCGCTTCACGGTGGACGGTCGCAACCGCGTAGCGACCCGGTTCCAGCTCCAGAGCGGCGAGGATCGGCGATCGCTCGCGCGCGATCGGGGCCAGCTTGAAGTTGGCATCCGCCATCACGTCGCCGACGACCTCCGCGCGACCGGACACGCCTTCCTCGCGAAGGATCCGGCGAGATCGTTCGTCCGGACAGAGAAGCAGCGAGGCGATGCGGTCGACCTCGATCCGGTTGTGCTCCTCCGGCATCGTCAGATCGCCGCTTCTGAGCCCCGCCTCCACGTGCGCCACGGGAGTGACCCCGGCAGCTCTTGCGCCGGCGAGCGTCGAGTTCGTGTCGCCGTAGACGAGCACGCACTCCGGGCGTTCGGTCCCGACGACCTCCGCGATCCTCGTCTGCATCTGGTCGACGTCAGACGTCTTCAGGTCGAGCCTATGTGCCGGCGGCGGCAGCTCGAGCTCGTCGAAGAAGACCTGAGACAGCTCGCGATCGTAGTGCTGTCCGGTGTGCACAACGACCTCGTCGATTGCGCGATCGCGGAGCGCGACAGACAGCGGCCCTGACTTGATGAACTGCGGTCGATTTCCGACGACGGACAGGACTTTCACGGCCGGGAGCCTATGCGCGCGCAGGCTCCCCGCCGCTTAGGGCGCGAACCAGCTCCTCGCAGTCGGATCGGTTTTGAAGAACTGGAGCAGGAGGTTGGCGATCTTGGTCGCGCCGGCGGGTGACGGATGCGTCCCGTCCTTGCGCACGTCGTCGCACGTCCATGTCAGGCCGTCCGCCCGTCCCTTCATGCCGTCGGTCCAGAGGTACGGGCCCCAGCCGATCCATGGGCCCTTCAGCTTGGCCCCCATCCGGTCCTGGATGAGCCAGCGGACGGCGTAGCCGCTGTCGTACGCGGCCGGTTCCGGGTTGAGCGGCGTGACGGCGTAGCCGCCGTACGTTCGGCTGGAGGTGTAGATCAACCGCAGGTTCGGGAAGCGCCGCGCAAGGATCTGGGCGATGGCGCGGAGGTTCGTTCGCAGCGCCTTGGCGTCCTGCGGGAACGTGCGGTCCTCGCCGGAGATCGACTCCTTGAGCCACACGGCCTGGACCTCGCGCGACGAGGTGCCCGCGGCGACCAGGCGACGGTCGAGAGCCGCCCAGTACCCCGCGCCCGACCGGGCGATCCGGCGTGCGTCCCAGGCGCCCATCGCGCCGTCGACGAGCTTGACGGCCGGGTTGAGCTGGGGATCGGCGGTTGCGAGTCGGGCGAACGAGCGGAATTCATAGCTGGCGTTGGACATCCCGATCGAGAGCAGGACGATCCGACCGTTGACGGGTCGCACGCGCTTGGCGGCGGCGAGCCCTTGCTTGAGATACGGGCGCGAAGGCTGGTTCGCTCCGCCCGGATAGAGCCCGCCGAGTTGGCCGCGGTACTTGCGCTTGCCGAGATCGGTCAGCGGAACGAGGCCCGTCGACGTCTGGCTGCACTCGGCGCCGGCGCCTGCTTGCCCGGCAGGCGTCTGCGCCGCGGCAAGGGGGGTAACTGCGAGCATGGCGAGGACGAGAAGCCGCAGGGCATTCACGTTCCCCAGGGTAAAGATGCCCTGTTAGCGGCCTGTAATGAGCTTCGCGGGCATCGGTTTCCTCGGCTAGCTGGGGGAAACTCCCGTTTCCCCAGACCCCTTCACGATCGCGAAGCGATGGGCGTGAGGTTTCGAACCTCCCAGTTAATCGGCCTCTTCTCTCAGCGGGGACAGCACCGGGACAGCACGCCGCGCTCAGGTACGGGCACGTTTGAGCGCAATCGAGCGGTCAACCTCCCGGTAGTCGGTGAGCGCGTAGACGTAGTGCTCGGCGGCGACACGCTTCGAGTCGCCGAGCAGCTCGGCCACGTCTGCCAGCGATCCGGTGCGCTTGCGTGTAGATCCTGGAACAGGACCACCAGCGCATGGCGGCACAGCTCGAGCGAGCGGGCGTGCACGTGAATCAGCAGGAGTGAGGAGGGCACCGGCACGACATGCGGGAGTTGCTGATCAGGGTCGAGAACGGCCGGCAGTGCCGGCAGCTCGAGAGCTTCTTGCGCGATCGCCGCGCGCGACCTCGCGCGCTGGACGAGCACACCCTCGCTGTCGATCTCGACGAGGACAATTGCCCGGGGCTGGCCACGCTCGTTGCGGCGGTCGAAGAGTGGCGAGGATCGTCGCATGCCAGCGAAGCCTCGCTCGAGCTCGACGGTGAGATACGCATCTTGCGGACCGAGATCTAAGACGGCCCAGCCGCGAATCCTCGCGTCGCTTGAACATCGGCGCTCCTAAGCCTCTGTTCGTTCTCGTCCCAAGACGATCCCATAGACCAGGTGGTCTCCGGCCAGAGCCAACCGTTCCGAAACGGTCCGATCTCTGGCGGCGATCCCGAGGCCCGGAGCGATCGCCGTCTCGAACACGGCCAGAATCGCGAGGCCGTAGGCGGGGCCCGCCCAACGTCGCCCGCGAAGTGCTGCGGGAAAGATACGAAACCCTATTCCGCCCACAGCGCCGACTCCCCAGTGACAGAGCTCGATCACGGTCTGCGGGGTGCTCGGGCGCGAGTCGCGCGAAGAGCCCGGGAATGCCCTCGGTGGCGATGCGCTCGGGAGGAGGCTTGCGAACCAGCCCGAGATCCGTGGTGACCCGGCGCACGCCCGTCATGGCCATTGCGCCGAGAACCCCGCGCTCGGCCGATCGCAGCAACTCGCTCACGACGTGAGCCCGCTCAGATCGAGCACCTCGTCCGTACGTCGATTCGGGGGAGACGGTATGGCCGGACGCATCGTCCATTGGTGGCGATCGAGTTGCTTGAAGGACACCGCACTTGCAAGCCATTATTCCTGGAGAGGCGAGCTCGACCGGCGACCTGGGGCGTCGTAAAACACGATCGGATCTCGCTTTCCGTGGCGACCCCGACCATTGAAACCCGGCGCTCGCGATCTGCTCGCCGCGCCGTTCGGTCCCAGCCGTCGACCGGAAGGAGAACCGAATGGCCTTCATGTTCAAGCTCGAGCGGGAAGACGGGACACCCGCCGAGCCGCCGACGTTTCGCAGCTACCAGTCGGGCCCGTCGTTGGTGCCCCAGGCAGCTCGTGTGACGTAACGCCGGTCGCTGCCGTCGGCGCGCATGGTGAGCACCTGTCCGCCGCGTTGGAAGGCGATGCGCCGCCCGTCCGGCGACCAGGCAGGGTTGGCAACGCTCAGCGGTGTGCCGGTCTGGAGCAGCTTGACGCGGCGGCTATCGACGTCCATGACCGCAATCCGGTAGCCATTCCGCCCGAGTTTCACGAACGCGATTCGCCTACCGTCCGGCGCCCAGTCCGGCGAGACGCTGTCGCGCCCGCCGGTGAGCCTGCGAGCTTGCCCGAGGCGAGGGTCAGAACCCAAATCTGTCTCGAGCCGCCTCTCGTGCTCTCGAGTGCGATTCGCCTGCCGTCCGGGGACCAGTCCGGCGCGCCCTCGTTCGCTCGAGGCGTGCGCAGGAGCGGGCGTGCCTTCCCGCCGGCCGCGGGGACGACCCAGAGGTCTCCGGAGGTCGCCGACGAGCCTCCGCTAAAGGCGAGCCGGCGGCCATCGGGCGACCAGGTCGGGTCGAGGTCGCCTAAGCGCGTGGTCAGCCGGCGCTGGGCGCTGCCGTCCGCGTTCATCACCCAGATCCCCCTCGGTCTGACGAGGCCCCCGCTCGTGAAGGCGATCCGCGTGTGGTCGGGTGACCAGGCCGGTTGCTCCGCGCCACGCGCGAGCAGGCGCCGGCCCTGTCCGGATGGAAGGACCGAGTACACCTCGGGGCGGCCGCCTCGGGTTTTGAGGTGGACCGTGCGATACACGATTCTGAGCTCGACGGTGGCGGCGCCCGCGGTCAATGAGAGTGCCGACGCGGCGGCGACCGACGCGAGAAGGATCGTCGCCAGCGCCACCCCGGCCAGAAGTGTTCGCATTACTCGATGGTACGACGCACTTGTTAGTCCGCGGTGCAGATTTCGTGTGGACGCGGAGTAGGTCATTCGAGCCTCCAGTTCGTCGCTCGGCTCCAGTCTCTGACCGCCTGCTCACGCGACGCTCATGCGTCACTCACACAACCGGCCGATGCGCGGGCTGCCCCGTTCCGTCCCAGCCGTTCAAGCGGAAGGGGGAACCGGATGGCCTTCATGTTCGCCTCCGTCTCCGACTGGAAGGCTGGCGACCCGATCTACCTGAGCCGAAGGACCCTGCGCGTCGTTGACGTCCGCGCGTCTAAGGACCCGGTGGAAAACGCTGTCCTGATCGTTCACGACACAGACAAATGACGCTGAAAGACCGGTGGCGGTTGCGGCGCACGCCACCGGTCCCAGTCGAGCCTCTGGTGATTGCCCCCGTCCCTCCCGTCTAGCCGGACGAGGCGGCGGGACGTTCGCATGGCCGCGTGACGCGTTTAGTCGCTCAGGCTGGGGGTAGGCGACGCGCGAATGGCTACCGCAGTGGAAACTCGCCGGGACGTGGAAGCAGCCTCCGAGGCTGTTTCCCGCCCCCGCCTCCCCGGGGTCTTCCTCGGGATCGGCCTCGGAGGGTTCGTGGATGGCATCGTCCTCCACCAGATCCTTCAGTGGCACCACATGCTCACCAGCGAAGGCGACTACCCCAAAACCACGGTTTCCGGACTGGAGACGAATACGCTATGGGACGGCCTTTTCCATGCGGCCACTTGGATCGCAGTCGCCATCGGCGTGTGGGTTCTCTGGAGGCGCACCACGGACTGGCGATGGGCTACCAGCGGCAGGGCCTTTTTCGGGTGGCTGCTGGTCGGCTGGGGCCTGTTCAACGTCGTTGAAGGGATCGTGGATCACCAAATCCTCACGATCCACCACGTCCGCGAAGGCGCCGACAACACATGGCTTTACGACGGCAGTTTCCTCGCCTTCGGTGGGCTGCTCCTCGTCGGCGGCTGGCTCCTTACCCGCTCCGCAGAAGCTCGTTTGATCAAACCCTCCTAACCCGCACATTGCCTGCCAATCACCGCATCAGACGTATCCAAGGCGCCTACTACGTCGCAACCGGCGTCTGGCCTCTGATCCATCGCCGCAGCTTCGAGGCCATCTCGGGAAAGAAGCGCGACTTCTGGCTTGCCGAAACAGTGGGTGCGATCACGGCGGCCGTCGGCCTCACGTTGGCTCTCGCCGGCAAACGCGAGGACGCGTCACCCGAGATCACATTGCTCGGCTTCGGAACTGCCGCCGGGTTCGCCGTGGTTGACTTTGCCCACGGCCTCAAGCGACGGATCTCCGCCGTCTACCTCATTGACGGCGTCCTCCAGCTCGCGATCATTGCGGCGCAGGCCCAAGAGGTCGCGGCGCGAAGAACCCGTCGTTAAGACGAGGGCGAAGGAGCGAACTAGCGCGGCTGACCTGGAACGACTCGCGTAGAGTTCGAAGGGCAAGAGCCCGATGGCGGCTTAACCAGAAAGCCGCCGGCGCTCGACGCCGCATAACTAAGCGAGCGCTGTACAACGGGGAGCTCGATCAGCGGGAACTCCGCCACAGCCGGCCCCGGGACAAAGAGATCAGCCGCGCCGTCGGCTTCAACGGCACTCGAATTCTCGGCACACGCGGCGCGGGCAAGTAGCGGCTTGCAGCGCCAGTTCCCAACCCCGGCGACACGATCCGACTTCGGCCGGGGACGCATGTCTAGGTAGCGACGGAAGCGGCAGAGTCGAAGGGACGCTGCCGCTTCCGTTCCCTAGCGGCTAGGCAGCCGCGCGCAGGCGGGCCTGCTCAGCCTGCTCTTCTGGCGTCGCTTCGAGGTCTTGAAGGACCTTGCCGAGGAGAAAGAACGTCGGCGGCCACAGGCCCACGAAGATGGCGAGCCGCTCGGCCCGGGCCTTCGCGTCCTTGTTTGACACCGCCGCCGATCTTCCCCAGAGGGAGAGGCTGCCCGCGATCGAGGCAGCGCCCATGCTGTGCAGGAGCGTGCTCGTCAGCCCCAGCCGCTTCAGTAGTAGCGCAATCTTCATGCTCTCTCCTTGTTCGTTTGCTTTCAGTACCGGGCCGGCGGGCGCCGCCGCACCACGCGCGCCGGCCCGGGTCTTCGAGTCTGGGTCGCGCCTACGACGGGACCCGGCCGACGAGGCTTTCGACGAGCCCCTGCGACTCCTCCGAGACGACTCCGGTGGGCTTGTCGGGCAGGCCGGCCTGCTTGCGCAGCTTCTGCGCAATCTCGGTGATCTCCTGGAGCGAATAGCCGGGAGCGAAGACGGCAGGTTGCGGTGGCAGGTCGTGCGCGGGGACGCCTCCCGGGTGGGGGACGTTCGCCACGACGAGTTCGTCGCCCGTCTCCGGGTGAGTGCCGTTCCAAACAGCGGCGACTTCGTTGAAGTCCTCCTCGGAGAAGCGGTACAGCTTCGTGTGTTCACCCCGCTCGATGTGCGGCCGCGATTCCGGAATCTTCTCGGTCGGGATGCGCGGGCTCGGGAACATCTTCATGAGCTTCGCTCCGGTCAAATGCTCAATGGCACGGGCGTAGGCGACCTGGTGGACGCCTCCTCGCACCAGCAGGTAGCCGGTTAGGGCGCGCGCCGCTGGGTGCTCGACCATCTCGTACACCTTCAGCTTGTTGTTCCGGGCGCCCGTCTCGAGGAAGTAGTTGTGGGTCAAGTCCTCGATCAGGTCACCCGAGCTGAAGACGTAGTCTCCGTTCCACGGGCGGCCCTGCGAGTTCTGCGGGAGCGAGCCCTGGCCGCCGGCGAGGAAGTGATGTGGGTTGCCGATGCCCTTGACGTCAGCGAGTGAGGCCTCCGGTGCGCGGCCGTCGTCGATCGGACTAGCGCCGGTGAGCATCGTGTTGATCGTCGCCGCGACCAGCTCGACGTGGCCGAACTCCTCCGTCGCAATCGACGACACGAGGTCGTAAAACGGGCGGGCGCCCTGCCGCGCCCGGAAATTGAAGGATTGAAACGTGTAGTTGAGCCACGTCGACATCTCACCGAACTTTCCGCCGAGGAGTTCCTGAACGGCCTGCGCGCCGGCCGGATCCGGGTCGGACGGTGGAGGAAGTTCGACGCCGAGGCGATCGATACGGAGGATCATGGGAGTCCTTTCGTCGGTGTTCGTTACTTGAGCACCGGGCCGGCGCGCGTCGCCGCAAACCCCCGCGCGCCGGCCGGTCTTTCGTCTACTCGCCCTATGGGCCGCGCCTGAGGCGCCGGACGTTCGACTTTCCGCTAGCGCACCGGGACGGAAGTCGGCGAGCTCGACTCGGTCGTCTGGGTCTGTTGTGACATGTCCTCTCTCATCCGCTCGGCCTCAATCCGGCCGCGCTGGATGTCTTGCTTGACCTGACCGGCCTCTCGCTGGCCCTTCTGGTACGCGCCCTCGAGCATTCGCGCAGCGACGTCGCGGCCGCCAAGGCCGAACGCCAGAGCGGCGCCGAGCGCGATCGAGCCGAGGAGGAGCGTGTACGTCGTCACGACGATGTCGTGCGCGATCTTCAGCTGCTCGAGGATCATGAATGTCGCGATGGTCATGACCAGAATCGGCGCGGCGGTCGCGACGATCCTGCCTGTCGGCGTGTCTCCCATCAGCCGGGTCGCAAGCGTCGCGACACTGGCCGAGATTGCACCGGCCACGAGGAAGATCGCCAGCGCGGCGATTACGTTCGGCAGGTAGCCCCAGACCGCGGCCACGAACGCCGAGACGGCCTCGATCCCGAGCGCCGATGCGGCAATGGAGACGAAGGCGAGGAAGATCGCCCAGAACGCGATACGGCCGATCAGTCGCGACGGGCTCGCGGCGACCTTGGACACCCACTCGCCGGTGCGCCCAGAGAGCAGGTTTCGATCCAGTCCCGCGTGCGTTAGTCCGCCGGCCAGGAGCCGCTGGACCAGCTTCGCGATGAAGAAGCCGATGATCAGGATGACGACCGCGCCGATCAGTGCCGGGATCCAGGCAAAGAAGACATCGAACCCCCGCTCGACGCTGTCGCTGATGTTCAGTGCAGCGAACACGTTGAGTGAAACCTCCTGTTAGACAACTGCTGGACAGACACGTCCCGTACCCTGGTCCAGGCGCCTAAAACAAGTGTGAGCGGATCCACATCGGGCGCAGGTGGAAGACATACAAGCGCGCCCCGCTTTTAAGCGCGCCCCGCTTTCTCTCCACTCGCTCGAGCTACAGCCCCGCGCGGATTCTCTCCCGAATCAGCGGCGTCCCGCCCGAGGCGGGCAGCCCATGCGCCTTAGTGAGTTCCAGAAGGGTCTCACGGGACGCGCGCGCCAATCCCCGATCGACGGGAACCGCGCGGCGTCCCGTTTTGGCTCAGCCGAGGTCACGGATCCAGTCGCGCCGCTACCACTGTAATTTCGTCGGTGCCGCCAACGACCGTGTCCTCGCCGACGTTGGCCTCCTCGTCCACGATCGCGCGTGTCACACGCGCGCGAGCGCCGACATAGCTGTCATGGAGGAGGACGGCGTCCCGAACCTCGGCCCCTTCCTCGACGACGACGCCGGGGCCGATTACCGAACGCGCGACGGTTCCGCGGACGTGCGCCCCCCCAGCGACGAGGCAGCCGTCGATAGTCGCCGACCCTTCGATCCGCGCGGGCGGCCGCTGCAGGCCCATGGTCAGGATTGGCCATGCGGGATCGTCGAGCGTCAGCGGCGGCTCGTCGGCGAGCAGCTCCATGTGCGCCTCCCAGTAGCTGTCGATCGTCCCGACGTCGCGCCAGTATCCGTCGAGCTCGAACGCCCGCGCCGCGCCCTCGTCGACCAGTCGAGGGAGGAGCTCGTGACCGAAGTCGCGGATGCTGGAGCCGTCTCCCTCCTCGGCGAGCTCGTCGAGAGTTCGAAGCAGACTGCGCGCCTCGTATGCGAAGACCTCCGTCGTGATCACGTCGCTGCCTGGAGCGTCGGGCTTGTACTCGAATTCACTGATCCGTTCGTCTCCGTCGACGCGAACGACGCCGTAGCGCGAAGCCTCCTCTTTCGCGACGCTGGTGGTGACCATGGTCACCGCTGCGCCGGAATCGAGGTGGTGGGCGACCACGTCCGCGTAGTCGAGCTTGTAGACATGGTCGGCGGAGAGCACGAGCAGCACGTCCGGATCCTGGTCGGCAATTACCTGGCGGTTGCTGTAGATCGCGTCCGCATTCCCCTCGTACCAGCCGCTCTCGGAGTCACCGAGGTAGGGATGCAGGATCCGCAGCCCGCCGCGCGTGCGGTCGAGATCCCAGGGCCGGCCGTTGGCGAGTTGTTTCGTCAGTTCGTGCGGCTCGTACTGCTGGATCACCCAGACGTCGCCGATGCCGCTGTGGAGGCAATTCGACATCGGGAAGTCGATCAGCCGGTAAATGCCGGCAAACGGGAGGGCCGGCTTCGCGCGTTCGTGCGTGAGGGGGCCAAGGCGGCTGCCCTCGCCGCCCGCGAGCACGAGCGCCAGAACGCGCGGTCGGTTCATCTCAAGGCCGCCAGAGAGGCGTGGTCAGGATCGGCGTCAGGAAACTCATTGCTCATGGCACGTCGTGGGGTCTAAAAGCCGTTCGTCCCGAGTCCCGCGCCTCATGTTCCAGCGTGCCGCAGCACAGACGTGAGGCACGGGTGTCCGAGCGCGACGCTCTGAAACTTCTCAAGCCGGCCTGGAATCCGTTGCGACATCACCTACGACCTATCCCGAAAACCGTCGGTCAAACCGCTCGCAGTCCACCCGCCTCCCGGTTCCGGCGCCGTACTCAGGTCGAGCGGATCGAGCGCCGCTCGCGGGAGACGCTCGTCATGCTGACGTGGCGCCGTGCCGTTTCTCGTCATCACCGGGACGTTCCACCTGGTCGGGCGCACGCCCGCCGGCAACCCGTCGGGTTTGAGCCGCACGGCGACTCCGACGCTCATGTGCGCGAGTGTATGGTCGCTGCCCGCCGTTCGAGCTCTCTACAGATCGTCGCGGCGGATTGTCAGCGTCCGACCAACGCGTCGACCGGTGCGGTCGTAGATACATGTGTACGTCTGGGCGCTCGCGTTCCAGTTGAGCGTCCATCCGGTTGCCAGCGGAGGCTCGTTCTTTTCGCATCTCTGGTTTGCCCGCACAAAGGTGACGTGCTCAGGCTGGGCGGCTCGTTCCGCGGCGACGTGCTCCCGCTGCACGACCACCATGCTCACAGAGGCGCCCAGCGTGGCTAAGAGGAAAGTGCCGGCGATCGTCACAGAGACGATCGCCAGATAGTCCGGTTTAGATCGTGGCGAGCCGCTCCTCATCTTCCCGAAACCGTAGTGGTACTCCGTACTGGGTTCAGGAGCGCCGTGCTGAGCTACGCGCGGGGGTAGTCAGCGGGGCCTCACGGCGGCTTGGTCGATCTCGAGTGAGAGCCGACCGTGCCGACGGAGCTCAGCGCCCGCGCCGCTGTGCGCGGCGCAGGGCGTCGAGCCGGCGCCGGGCCTGCTTCGTCGGGCGCGCGCCGAGGTCGGCCCCGAGCGGGCGGGCGAGCCGTCGCTCGAGCGCGTGCTGCTCGCGGCCCGTGCGCGACTCGGGCGTCTCGGCGTACAACGTGGCCGCCATGCTCGCCGGCCCGCGGCGCTCGGTGACTTCGGTCACGGCTACCGTCCGGCGCACCGTCCCGATCGTCACCTCGACCGTGTCCCCGGCGTGGACGACCTTCGACGGCTTCACGCGCTCGCCGTTGACGTGTACCCGGCCGCGGAGGACGGCCTCGGCCGCCGCGCTGCGCGTCTTGAAGAAGCGCGCCGCCCACAGCCACTTGTCGATCCGTAACTGGTCCACGACCCCATGATCGCAGCCGATGATTCGCGGGCAGATGAGGTGGTGGCCGGCGGAGATGATCTCCGGGGCGCGCGTCGGTCGGCGCTTGCCCTTCAAGACCTGTTCGATGGCCTGCTTTGTGTTCGTGTGGCTCCTTCGCTTGCGCGCGCCCGATGCGCTCACATCACGTCGGAGCCTCACGTCGTGTCATCACACCGGACAACGACCCAGATGGGGCATAGGCAGCGCGTTCCGTTCCGTCAACTGCTCTGTCCGAAACTTGGCCGGCTAGGCTCGCCCGTCTCTGCAAGGAGGCCCGACGATGTAGCAGCGTCATCGGGCCGTGGCACCAGAAGGAGATTCCGATGCAGGACAAGCCTAAGCAGGTCGCCACGACCCGATCAGCCGAGTGTCACGAACGTGCTCGGTACAACTAGTCGTCGAGCGCGGCTCGCGCCGCTACGTCGAAGGGCGTGAGCTCGAGAGGGAGTAGCTCCCGGATGCCTTCGTCCTTCGCGACGGTCTCGTTGCGCAACCCTTCGATGAGCGGGCGGGCAACCGAGGCTTTCACCGGCGTTACCAGGTGGAGCCAGTACGACGAGAGCCGGGGCGTGAGTACGGGAAGCTCAACGATCAGCGGCC